>CAVPDA010000005.1:0-137299 GCA_963702495.1 uncultured beta proteobacterium
GGCGATCCCCAGGGGATGGAGGGTTTCGGCTGCCGGAGGTGTTGCCGCCATTCAGGCCGCCCTGTTTAGCAACCGTTGAATCGCTGGATCTGGCCGGGCGACGATAACCACCGCCACGTCAGTCGCAGGCATCCGCCCGACCGCATCACTATGCCGTCCCAACGGCGTATTATTGCAGGCGATTTCCCGACGGCTCCGCCCTCGCCACTACCATCATGTCAAATCGCGAACGCATCTCCAGCGTAGACACCGCCTGGCTGCGCATGGACCGGCCGACCAACCTGATGATGATCGTCGGCGTCATGATGTTCGACCGTCCCATCGCCTTCGACCGCCTGCAGCGCATCATCGAATCCCGGCTGCTGCCCTATCGCCGCTTCCGCCAGAAGGCGGTGAACGACGCCACCGGAAGCTACTGGGAGGACGACGAACTTTTCGACCTCGAATTCCATCTGCAGCACACCGCCCTGCCCTCCCCCGGCGGGCGGGCCGAATTGCAGCGCTACGTCGCCGAACTGATCAGCACGCCGCTGGACCCGGCGAAGCCGCTGTGGCATTTCCAGTTGGTGGAGAACTACAGCGGCGGCTCGGCGATGGTGCTGCGCATCCACCACAGCATCGGCGACGGCATCGCTCTCATGGGCGTGATGCTGGACCTGACCGACGAGTCGCCCGATGCGGACGATCGCGCGCCCCGCGACGCGGGCGAGGTCGAGGGCGAGGCTGAAGAGGAGGCCGAAGAAGAGTTCCTGCACCAGATCCTGCAGCCGGTGACCGACGCCCTGGCTTCCGCGGCCAAGGTTTCCGGCACGGTCTGGTCGAAATATCGGGAGATCCTCGGCAATCCGTCCCAACTCGTGGATTACGCCCGCATCGGCGGGACGGTCGCGGCCGAGATCGCCCAGTTGGCGACCATGCCCGACGACTCCCCGACCCGCTTCAAGGGCAAGCCCGGCGTCGCCAAGCGCGTTGCCTGGAGCGAGCCGCTGCCGCTCGGAGAGATCAAGGCCGTAGGGAAGCTGCTGGGCTGCTCGGTGAACGACCTGCTGCTGTCCTCGGTGGCCGGCGCGCTGCGCGGCTATCTCATGGAGCAGGGCGATGCGGTGGATGGCGTCGAGATCCGCGCCCTGGTTCCCGTCAATCTGCGGGGACCGGAGCGCGACCCGAATCCGAACAAGCGGCTGGGCAATCGCTTCGGCCTCGTGGCGCTGGTGCTGCCGGTGGGTATCGAGAATCCGATGGCGCGATTGTATGAAGTGAAGCGGCGCATGGAAGAGCTGAAGGACTCTTACCAGGCGGCGGTCACGCTGGGCATCCTGGGACTGGTCGGCATGTGTCCGAAGCCGGTGCAGCAGCAGATTCTCGATCTGCTGTCGGCCAAGGCGACGGCGGTGATGACCAACGTGCCGGGGCCGCAAAAGCAGCTTCACCTGGCCGGCGCCCGGCTCCGGCAGATGATGTTCTGGGTGCCCCAGTCCGGCGACATCGGCATGGGCGTGTCGATCCTCTCCTACGACAACCACGTGCAGTTCGGTCTGGTGGCCGACCGCAGGTTCGTGGACAACCCGGAACAGGTCGTAAGCCGCTTCCGCCCCGAGTTCGAAAAGGTGCTCTATACCGTGCTGATGGAGCCCTGGGACCGCAAACGTCCGCCCGAGGAGATCGAAGCCCACCTCGCCGCCCGGCTGGGGAAGGACAGCGGCCCAGCCCGCGCCGCCGCCCCTCGTTCCAGGAAGCGGACGGCGGGCACGGCGAGGGCGGCCGGAACGAAGGGCAAGGCCGCCGCCCCGACGAAATCGGCCGGCGCCGCACGACGGACTGCAAAACCGCCGACCGACAAGCCCCGCGTGCCGAAACGCTTCCGCTGACGTGCGGAGCGGGCAGGCCCGCCCCCGTCACTCCTCCAGTTCGGCTTTCGCCAGTTCCACGTCCAGCCGCTCCATGGCATCCAGCGGCTTGCTGGCGGCGGCATCTTCGTAGAGTTTCGACGCCTCGTCGAGCTTGCTCTTGCCGAACATCATCACCAGCGCATTCGCATATTCGATGCGGGCGATGGCGGAATCGGGGTTGAGCTTGATGGCGGCGATGAAGTGCTTCACGCCTTCGTCCTTCTTCGCGCCGTAGGTCAGCCCCCCCACCATGGCGCCGACCTTGTCGATGACTTCGGCATGATAGGCGCCAAGCGCGATGTGGGCATCGGCATGCCGGGGCTCGATCTTGATGGCCTTGGTCAGGCTGTCCTTGATCTTGCCGCCGAGGCCCTGCGCCAGCGCCTTCACCACCGAGATGCCCTGGCTGTAGCGGCCGAGCGCGTAGGCATGGAGGTAGTAGGCGTTCGGATTCTTCGGCTCCGCCTTCTGCTGTTCCTCGGCGCGCCGCGCCACCTCCTCGAACAGCGCCAGTTTCTTCGCCGCATCCTTCTCCAGATAGTTGGCATAGATGGCAGCTGCCTTGTTGGCTGCGGCGTAGCCGGCGACGCCGGCCTTCAAGCCGGCCTCCGCCGCCTTCTGGAACTCGCCCTGGTGGTAGAGCCGCCAGGCCTCCTGCACCGACTCGTCCTCGGGCCACGCTTCCGCGTCGCCCCGATGCAGACGCTCCCAGTTCTTCTTCAGCGCTGCGCCGGCGTAGGTATAGGCCTTCTCGGCATAAGGAAACTTGGCCCAGGCTCCTTTGCTCATGTTCTCACCCTCCTCATCTTGTCGTGGCGGAATTCAGGCCGTGACGTATCGCTTGGCCAGATCGTCGAACAACTGCCGCGCCCGCCCGGAAAGAAACGGCGCCGCCAATGCCATGACGTGAAACACGCCGTTGGCCAGCGCCTCGGATTCGTTGAGATTGCGCGGGTTGCGCACGTATTCGAAGGACAGCCAGTAGGTCGCCACCACCACCATGTTCACCGCCAGCGCTTGCAGTTCGCCGCGGGTGGCCTGCATCGCGCCCTGCGCCACCAACCCCTCGCAGATGGCATGGGCGGTCTTCGCCTTGTGGCCGAGAATCTGCTTGAAATGGATCTCCAGCGTGCGGTTGCGGGACAGAAGGTCGTTGAGGTCGCGGTACAGGAAGCGGTACTTCCAGATCAGCTCGAACACCAGATGCAGGAAGAACCAGATGTCCTCGACGTTGGGCGGGCGGCGGGCCGGCGCCGCCAGCGTGTGCTCGATCTCGCGCTCGAAATCCGCGAACAGCGAGTTGACGATCTCATCCTTGTTGCGGAAGTGATAGTAGAGATTGCCGGGACTGATGTTCAGTTCGTCGGCGACGACCGTGGTGGTGACGTTCGGTTCGCCGAATTCGTTGAACAGGCGAAGGCTCGTTTCGAGGATGCGTTCGCGGGTACGGCGCTTCGGTTTACGCTCCATGCTTCTCGTGCCGATCGGTCAGACCTCGGCACGAGCATAGCATCGAAAGCAGCCGCGAAGTACGCGACCCGGAGGCGGGGTCAGGCGACCCGGCGGGCAGGCGCAGTGCGACCGGACACCCAGCCCTGAAGCGTTTCCAGACACCGCCCAAGCTGCGCCACGGCATCGATGGCTGTGGATTTGCGCCGCCCTTTGGCGCGCGCCCCGATCAGGCGTCGTCCCTCATCCCTCAGGACATCGAACCGGATGCGGATGCCGTGGCGCGCCAGCAGCGGCGCCAACTCGTCGCTGCGGCGCAGCAGCTCGGCGCGCGTCTTGTGATAGGCGTGCTCCGACAGCCGCCGCCGGCTGGCATAGCTGAACACGTTGGTGAAGAACATGTCGGCATCGTCCCGGTTCGGCTCGAACAGGACGACGTCGGCATCCTTGAACTCCGTGGCGTACTTGCCCATCCCGACCTGCATGCGCGAATGGATGATGGCGCGGAAAGTCTGCGACAGCACCAGCGGCAACCCGCCTTCCACCAGACGATGCCGCGCCGGGTGGCCATGATCGGCGGCCAACTGGGAATCGAACGGCACCAGCGGATTGATGCAGAGCACCAGTTTCGCGCCGTACCGCAGTGCCACCGAGGCATGCAGCGTCTTCTTGAGCGCTCCGTCCACATAGTAGCGGCCGTCGATCAGCACCGGCGGGAACAAGCCCGGCAAGGCGGCGCTTGCCTGCACCGCGGTGGAGATCGGCACCTGGTCGAAGCCCGGTCCGCCGAAAGCCACCGACTTGCCCGAATCCAGATCCGTCGCCACCAGGAAAAGCTTGCGCTTCAGCTCGCGGAAGTCGTTGGTGCGCCCCGCGACGCTGAAAAGCCGGGTGAGGAAATCGTTGATCCCCTCGTTGTTGAACATGCCGGTGGGAACGGCCCGGGAAAGGCGCTGGAAGGATTCGACGAAATGCTGGTCCAGCGGGTGGCTCACATAATGCCAGATCGATGCCAGCAGCAGCGGCGGGATGGATGCGGCGCGCTGGAGATACTCCCTGAACGCCGGTCTGAGCAGTATCTCGGGATGGAACGGTTCGTCATCCGATCCTTCGCTTTCGACGAACAGCCGCGCCATGCGCCCCGGTGTCAGGCCGTTGGCCAGACCGGCGGCGAGGAACCCGCCCGAACTGACGCCGACATAGGCGTAGAGGTCGTTGAAGTCCACGCCGTCGAGCGCCTCGGCCAGCGCCGTCACGGCGCCGATTTCGTACATCGCTCCAATCGGTCCGCCGCCCGCCAGGGCGATCGCGATCTTCCTCTCGGACGGGATTCGCGCGCTGCGTCCTGCGCCCTTGCGGGCGGGCGCGCGGCCCGTTCCAGCACTCGCTCCCGGCCGGGACCGGCGCTCGCCGAGGGCCGGCCGCCGCCGCGGCATCGCGATCTTCCTCTCGGACGGGATTCGCGCGCTGCGTCCTGCGCCTTGCGGGTCGGGCCTTCCACCATTCGCCCCGGGACGGGTCCAGGCCGACTGCTCGGACGGGGTTCCGCGCTGGAATTGGCACTACCCTTGCGCGACGACGCCGCAGGGGCGGAGAGAGCTTTGACAACGCCGCGTCGGGCTGCGGCGCCGGCTCCGGTGGGTTTATCCTGGTTCTTCACCTTCCCTCCCGCGGTGAATCCGTTATCCGGTCGAATCCATGCTCCGTACTTCCAGAAATGCCGCCGGCCGCCAAACCGGTGTAGGAGGAGGATACATCGGGTGCGGCGGCCGGTGAGCGCGACACGCGCTCTCGGCAAGAGAGGCGGAATCGCGGGCGCTTACTTGGCAACCGCGGCGGTGCGGCGACGGGGGGCGCTGGCTTCCTCGGCTTCCGTCAGCTTCTGCACCACATCCGTCAGTTCGGCGACGCGCTTCGACAGGGTCTGCACATCCTGCCGCGTCGGCACACCGAGGCTGTGCAGGGCGCGCGCCACGCGATCCTCGAACACCTTCTCCAGCTTGTCCCAGGTGCCGGTCGCCTGTTTGGTGAATTCGACCACCTTTTCCTCGGCCACCTTGCGGGTCTTGGCCTGGACCTTCTCGCCTTCCTTCACCAGAGCCTCGAAGACCTTGCTGCCTTCCTCCTGCGCCTTGACGAACGCCCCGAGCCCGGCCAGCCAGATCTGCTGTGCGGAATCCTTGATCGTGGTGGCGAGTTGATTTTCGGTAACGTCGCCCGCCAGTTCCTTGAGCTTCTTGACCATACTGTTTCTCCTTGACTAATCGACTTGCCGGCCTGCAACGACCGACTGATCCGGTTGCAGCAGGCCACCACGGGGATGGGCCGATGTGCTGCAGGTGCGTGCTTCGATGCAAAGTCTAGGCAAAACCTCTAGAGGCCGCACACTAATAACCAAAGCCGGCCGCGCCGGAACCAAACAGGTTCGCCCGCGAGCTCCGGCCGGAAAACCTGCCATGTTGGAACAAGGGGAGATTCCCCTTGTATATCCCCCAGCAAGGAACAAGGGGGCAGGCCCCCTTGTAAATCCGCCAGCCCCGCCGTCCGGGGAATTCTTCGCCAGAGTTGCCGCGATTGCACCCGTAAGCGACCGCGCTCCAATCCCAGGCGTTCCGGGACGGAACGCCGCGGTTTCAAGTGTATGATTTCGACCATTTGCGACCGTCCCCGTCCAACAATTCAGGCGGTCCTGTACACGGCGGAAAGCGAGGAGGAAACGAGCATGAACTACTTCATCACCGGGGCCACGGGCTTCATCGGCAAGCGGCTCGTCAGGAAGATCCTGGGCCGTCCGGGGAGCGTCATCTACTTCCTCACGCTGCAAAGGGAACTGGAAAGGCTGACGGTGCTGCACGAATATTGGGGCGTGGACGAGAAGCGGGTGATTCCCGTCGTCGGCGACCTCACGCAGCCGGAACTCGGCATCTCCAAGTCGGACCTGCGCAAGCTCAAGGGCAAGGTCAACCACTTCTTCCACCTCGCGGCAATCTACGACCTCAAAGCCACGGCCGAGGTGCAGCAGGCGGTCAACGTCGAGGGCACGCGCAACACCATCCGCTGCGCCGAAGCGATGGGAGCGAAGCGCCTCCACCTGTTCAGCTCGATCGCCTCCGCCGGCCTGTACGAGGGCGTGTTCCGCGAGGACATGTTCGAAGAGGCGGAGAACCTCGACCACCCCTACTTCCGCACCAAGCACGATTCCGAGGGCATCGTGCGCAGGGAGTGCAAAGTGCCCTGGCGCATCTATCGCCCCGGCCTGGTGGTGGGCGACTCGCGCACCGGGGAGATGGACAAGGTCGACGGTCCCTACTACTTCTTCAAGCCGATCCAGAAGATCCGCAAGCTGCTGCCGCCCTGGATGCCGACCATCGGCATCGAAGGCGGCCGCATCAACATCGTGCCGGTGGATTTCGTGGTCGCCGCGACGGATCACCTCGCCCACCTCGACGGCCATGACGGCGAATGCTTTCACCTGGTGGACCCGACGCCGATGCGGGTCGGCGATGTGCTGGCGGTTTTCGGCAAGGCCGCCCACGCGCCGGAGATGGCGATGCGCGTCAACGCCGCCCTGTTCGGCTTCATTCCCAAGAGTGTGCGCAAGAGCCTGATGGCCCTGACGCCGGTGCGGCGCATCCAGAAGGCGGTCATGCTCGAGTACGGCCTGCCCGACCACATCATGGAGTTCATCAACTACCCGACCCGCTTCGACTGCCGCGAGACGCAGAAGCTGCTCAAGGGCACCGGCATCGCCGTGCCGCCGCTGCGCGACTATGCCTGGCGCCTGTGGGACTACTGGGAACGCCATCTCGACCCGGACCTGTTCATCGACCGCACGCTGCGCGGCCAGGTGCAGGGCAAGGTGGCGCTGGTCACCGGCGGATCGAGCGGCATCGGCAAGGCCGCCGCCCACAAGCTGGCCGAGGCCGGGGCGATCACCATCACCTGCGCCCGCGATGCGGAAAAGCTGGAGGAGACGCGGCGCGAGTTCGAGGCGGCCGGACTGAAGCTGATCACCTATGCCGTGGACATCGCCGACTACGCGCAGTGCGACGAACTCGTGGGCAAGCTGCTGGCGCAGCACGGCGGCGTGGACATCCTGGTGAACAACGCCGGACGCTCCATCCGCCGCGCCATCGAGCACTCCTACGACCGCTTCCACGACTTCGAGCGCACCATGCAGGTCAACTATTTCGGCGCGCTGCGCCTGACCATGGGCCTGCTGCCGAAGATGACCGAGAAGCGCAAAGGCCATGTCATCAACATCTCTTCGATCGGCGTGCTCACCAACGCGCCGCGCTTCTCGGCCTATGTCGCCTCGAAGGCGGCGATGGATGCCTTCTCGCGCTGCGCCGCCAGCGAGTTCGCCGACCGTGGCGTCGAATTCACCACCATCAACATGCCGCTGGTGAAGACGCCGATGATCGCGCCCACCAAGCTCTATGACTCGGTGCCGACCCTGACGCCGGAGGAAGCCGCCGACCTGGTGGTGGACGCCATCGTGCACAAGCCCATGCGCATCGCCACCAAGCTCGGCATCTTCGGCCAGGTGATCCACGCCGTGGCGCCGAAGATGGCGCAGATCATCATGAACACGACCTTCCGCATGTTCCCCGAGTCCGGTGCCGCCAAGGGCAAGGAAGTCGCCGCACCGCCGCAGCCGACGGCCGACCAGGTCGCGTTCCAGCAGATGCTGCGCGGCATCCACTTCTAGTCCGGAGCCATCCATGACCCTCAAGGCGGGCGACACCGCCCCCGATTTCGCCACGGTGGATACCGACGGGAACCCCGTCGCGCTCGCCGACTTTCGCGGCCGCAGGCTGGTGCTCTACTTCTATCCGATGGACGACACGCCGGGTTGCACCAAGCAGGCCTGCTCGCTGCGCGACCACAATGCCGAGATCGCCGCCAGGGGCGCGGCCATCCTCGGTGTGTCGGCCCAGAGCCAGGAGTCCCATCAGCGCTTCACGCAGAAGTACAAGCTCAACTTCCCGCTGCTGGTGGACACGGACCAGAAGATCGCCAAGGCCTACCAGGCAGCCGGCGCGGGCCTGTTCGGCATCGCCCGCGGCATGCTCGGCGCCAATGAGCGCATCACCTACATCATCGACGAACAGGGCCGCATCGCCCACGTCATCGACGATCCGGATACGGCGCAGCACGGCGAGCAGGTGCTGAAGGTTCTGTAGTCATCCGCGGGTGCTCGCAGGCGCATGCACCCCACTGCCGGCGTCCTCTCCCCTGAGGCGCTCGACACGCCGTCGCCGAATTCCTCGGGCATCCGCCACCGCGCGGACAGCCGTTTCGCCGCGAGGCGACCTGATCCAGGTCAACAAGGCCGATCAAGGCATTGACGAAACTCGCATTATTCTTTCGCCAGGGCAGAAGCGGTGGCGACGCCGCCCGGTCCCCGATGTCGCAGAATGTAGAAAGGAAACCGGCGATGCGTCGCCCGGCGGCCGTGCGCGCGCGCCATACTGACCAGCCCGATCGTGTTGGCCGGGTCCGGCTCGGACTGGCCGCCGTGCGAGCGCTGCGGCGGGCATCGAGCATCGGTCTGGCGGCGCTGGCGTTGGTCGGCGGGCCGATTGTGCCCGCTTGCGCTGCCGACCTGCCGGGACGCCCGTCCGTCCTGATCCTCAACTCCTACCACTGGGGATTCGCCTGGACCGATGTCCAGGTCGAAGGGATCACGGCGGAGCTTCGGGGCAGCGACTTGCAGCCCGAAGTATTCATCGAGAACATGGACGTACTGAGGCAGCCGGTTCCTTACGCCGACCACGTCCAGCTCGAATATCTGCAGCGGCGCTTCCGCTCGCAGCGCGTCGATTTGGTGATGACCACGGACGACGCGGCCCTTGCTTTCGCCGTCCGGCATCACGGGGAGCTGTTTCCGGGAACGCCCGTCGTCTTCAGCGACGCGGCGGAGGTCGATGTCGACAAGGTTGCACCGGAGATTGCCCTCACCGGCGTGAAGGAACGGCTGGACGCCCGCGCCACGCTGGAACTGGCGCGGCGACTGCGCCCGCATGCCGCGCAGATCGTGGTTTTCGCCAATCGCGACGAGACGAGCTCCGGGACACGGCACGCGAGCGACGTCCTGAGCAGCTTGAAATTGGACATCCCGGTCCGGATCCATGAGGACCTCACGCTGGAGGAGATCGTCGCCACCGCCGCCGCTCTGTCGCCGCGGGACATCGACTTCCCGCTGGCCTTCGCCCGTGACCGGCGCGGCGTTTGGCGCAGCCACTCCGAAGTCATCGCCAGCATCGGTGCAGCATCGCCGGCATCGATGTTCGACATCACCAGCCACCGCGTGCACAGCGGCCTGACCCTCGGCGGCAGGGTCGAAGACGGCGCGGAAGCGGGCCGCATGGCCGCACGGATGGCGCTGCGCGTCCTCCACGGCGAGAACGCAAGGGCTATTCCGGTGGCGCAAGGGCCGCTCGCGTACCTCTTCAACCACACCCAATTGCAGCGCCATGGGATTGCGGAATCCCAGCTTCCCGAGGGCAGCATCGTCGTCGGCAGACCACCCTCGCTGTACGAGCAATATCGCGCAGCCGTGTGGGGGACGGTGGCAGCGATGCTGAGCATGGGGCTGGCGATCGTTCTGCTATCCACCGCCATGCGGAAGCGTAGACGCGCGCAAGCGTCGTTGCGGGCTTCCAACACCCTTCTCGACGCCATCAGCCGTACCCAGTCCCTCTATATCTCCGGTGCGGCCACGCAGGTCGTGTTCGAGAGCATGCTCGGCGCGCTGCTCGACATCACCGAGAGCGAGTACGGCTTCATCGGCGAAGTTCTCCACGACGCCGACGCGACCCCCTACCTGCGCACCCATGCCATTACGAACATCGCCTGGAACGAGGAAACGCGGGCGTTCTATGCGCAGCATGCGCCGCAGGGACTGGAATTCCGCAACCTCACGACCCTCTTCGGCGCCGTAGTCACCTCGGCACAGGCCGTGATCTCCAACGACCCGGCGAGCGACCCGCGGCGCCACGGCACACCGCCCGGCCATCCCCCGCTGCGTTCCTTCATGGGCCTGCCCTTTTTTCGCGGCGACGAACTCGTCGGCATGGTGGGTGTAGCCAACCGCAAGGACGGTTACCGTGACGATACGGTGGCGCTCCTGGAGCCGCTTCTCAACAATTGCGCCAGCCTCACCCATGCCGTGCAGGAGAGCCGGCGGCGCTCCCGCGCCGAGGAAGCCCTGCGCCACAACGAGGAACGGCTCCGCCTGGCCCTGGTCGCAGGCAATCTGGGTTTCTACGACCTCGATCTTCGGACCGGAAAGGCGGAGGTCAGCGCCGAGTATGCCCACATGTTGGGTTTCGAACCCGACGAACTGAACCCGGACGCCGCGGGATGGATCGCGCGCCTTCACCCGGAAGATCGAGCGCTGGCCGAGGGTATGCTGCGGGAGTGTGTCGAGGGCATTCGTTCCGACTACCGTATGGAGTACCGGCTGCAGACAAAGGCCGGTTCCTGGACATGGATACTCTCGGTTGGCAAGGTCGTGGCGCGGGACGAACACGGTCAACCTGCACGCATGCTGGGCACGCATGCCGACATCACCGCCCGCAAGCACTCCGAAGAGAGCCTGGAACTGATGCGGCTGTCGATGGAATACGCCTCCGATGCCATCTTCTGGATGAACCGGGACGGGAGCGTCGCCTACGTGAACGAGCAGGCATGCCGGTCGCTCGGCTATGAACGCGAAGAACTGCTGCGGCTGCATCTGTGGCAGATCGATCCCGACACTCCCGAGGCCAGGTGGCACGAAGCCTGGCCCAGGCTGGCCGAAACCGGATCGTTCCATGCCGAGACGCGGCATCGGCGCAAGGACGGGAGCGTGTTTCCGGTCGAGGTTTCGGCGAAGTTCATCACCTACGCCGGGCGGACCTACGAATTCGCCTTCGCGCGCGACATCTCCGGGCGCAAGCGCAGCGAGGCCGCGCTGCGCCGCAGCGAAGAGCGCCTGCGCCAGGCGATTTCGGTTTCGGGGATCGGCATTTTCGATCACGATCACCGCGCCGACACCATCTACTGGTCGCCGGAAGTGCGAAAGATCCTCGGCTGGGGACCGGATGAAGCGCGAGGCGTTGCGGCATTCCTCGGTCTGGTGCACCCCGAAGATCGCGAGGCCGTCGGTGCCGCCATCCGGCGCGCCCAAGACCCGGCAGACGACGGTCTATATGACGCGGAGTACCGAATCGTGCGCGCCGACGGCGAGCTGCGGTGGTTGGCCGCGAAGGCGCAGACGTTGTTCGAAAGCGATCGCAGCAGGCACCGCCCGGTGCGCACGGTCGGTGCCCTCCTCGACCTGACCGCGCGCAAGCTGGCCGAGGAAGCGTCGCGCCGGAGCGAGGCGCGCTATCGCCTGCTGTTCGAAGCGAATCCGCATGCGATGTGGGTCTACGATCTGGCCTCGCTCGCGTTCCTCGCCGTCAACGATGCGGCCGTCGCACATTACGGCTACAGCCGCGACCAATTCCTCGCCATGACGATCAAGGACATCCGGCCGCCGGAAGACGTGTCGAAGCTCCTCTCCAACGTGGCACAGGTCAGCGCCGGGATCGACCACGCGGGCGTCTGGCAACACCGACTCAAGGACGGCCGCATAATCGACGTCGAGGTCACGTCCCACACCCTGGAGTTCCTCGGCCGTCGGGCCGAGCTTGTCCTGGCGCTCGACGTCACCGAGCGGCTGCGCGCCGAGCGCGCGCTCAAGGCCAGCGAACACCGCTTTCGCGCCGTGGTTCAGAATGCCCAATCCATCATCTTCATTCTCGATCGCGACGGCCGCTTCATGCTGTCCGAAGGTCTTGCGCTCGCCAAGCTGGGTCTGGCACCAGGCGAGGTCGTCGGACGTCTGGCCATCGACATGTACCGCGACTACCCGTCGGTCGTCAACAGCATCGGCAAGGCACTCGCCGGCGAGCTGTCGCGGGGCGAAGAAGTGATCGGCGAGGTCGTCTTCGATACCGTCTACTCCCCCTACTACGACGCCGACGGGAGAATCAACGGCGTGATCGGTGTCGCCGTGGACATCACGGATCGCAGGCGCGCCGACGAGGCTCTGAAGGAACTCAATGCAACGCTCGAACTGCGGGTCGCGGAACTGGTGGCAAAGACGCGCGAGAAGGACCATTTGCTGATTCAGCAGTCGCGCCTGGCCGCGATGGGCGAGATGATCGGAAATATCGCCCACCAGTGGCGCCAGCCGATCAACGCGCTCGCCCTTCTGCTCATGAACCTGAAGGACGCCCAGCAGTTCGGAGAGATGACCGACCAGTATCTGGCCTCGCAGATCGAGCGCGGCGACCAGTTGATCCGCAAGATGTCAACCACGATCGACGATTTCCGAAACTTCTTCCGGCCCCACCGCGACAAGCAGGCTTTCCTGCTCAGCGCGGCGGTGCATGATGCCCTGTCGATCATCGAATCGGCCTACGAGCAGCATCGTATCGAGATCGCTGTGAGCATCCGAAAAGATGCCGCGGTGCTGGGGTTTCCGAACGAGTACACTCAGGTGCTGCTCAACCTCCTGTCGAATGCGAAGGAGGCGATCGAAGCCCGCAAGGTGGCCCGTGGCCGCGTGCAGATCGTCATCGACTGCGACGGCCGCGAGGCGCGCCTCACCGTGCGTGACAACGGCGGCGGCATACCGCCCGATGTCCTGCCGAAGATCTTCGATCCCTACTTCACGACCCGCGACGGCGGTACGGGGATCGGGCTGTACATGTCGAAGATGATCATCGAGAGCAGCATGAAGGGCGGCATCGAGGCGCGCAACACCACGGACGGTGCCGAGTTCTCGGTGCTGACGCCGGTCATGCGCGGCGCAGCGGCTGCAATGGACACCGGTTTGGCGGACGCATAACACAAAGACGAGGACAAGAAATGCAAGCGCCTGGATCGCTCCGCGCGGGCGGCGGACTCAACAACCTGGCAGTTCTCTACGTCGAAGATGACGAGGAGATCCGCGAGCAGCTCGCACAGTTTCTGCGCCGCCGCGTCGGCAAGCTCTATACCGCCGACAATGGCCGCTCCGGCCTCGAAGCCTACCATCGCTATCGACCGGACGTCGTCGTCAGCGACATCCGCATGCCGGAGATGGACGGTCTCGAAATGGCCGAGCGCATCAAGCGCACGTCGGCCCCGGCTCCGGTAATCCTCACCTCGGCGTTCAGCGACACCGATTACTTCCTCAAGGCGATCGACATCGGCATCGACAAGTACGTGCTGAAACCGATCAGGGTCGATGCGTTGGAGGCCGCCTTGAATCGCGTCGCCGACGCCTTGCAGGTGCAGAGCGAACTGCAGCTGGCGGCGAGCGTATTCCAGACGGTATCGGAGGCAATCCTGGTGGCCGACGCCAAGCGGCGCCTGATCGCGGTGAACCCGGCATTCGAACACATGACCGGATTCGGTCGCGGCGAAGCATTGGGCCGCGAGGTGGCCTTCCTGGATTCCGAGGAGGATGAAGCCCCCCCGTCCTGGCGCAGGCTGGCGGACATCGGTGCCGGCAGGAGCGAGGTCCTGGTGCGCCGCCGCGACGGTCGAACATTCACAGGCTGGGTCACGGTCGATACCGTTCGCCGCCAGGATGGAACCGTCGCCTATGTCGTATTCGTGCTGACCGACATCAGCGAGCGCAAGGCTGCGGAAGAGGCGCTCAGGCGCATGAACGAGCTGCTCGAGGCGCGGGTGAGGGAACGCACGGCCAGTCTCGAACTGGCCAACCGTGAACTGGAGTCGTTCAGTTACTCGGTGTCGCACGACCTTGCGGCGCCGCTGCGCGGCATCGACGGCCTGTCCCGCATGCTCGAAGAGGATTGTGCAGACAGTCTCGACGAACGTGGTCTCGACTATCTTCAGCGGATCCGAGCCGGTACGCGTCGCATGCAGCAGTTGATCGACGATCTGCTCTCCTTGGCACGCGTCTCCCGTGTCGAGATGGCCCGTCGGCAGTGCTCGCTGTCGGATCTGGCGAACGGGATCCTCGACGAACTCCAGCAGCACCAGCCGGAACGGCTCGTGCAGATTGCCGTCGCGCCGGGTCTTACGGTCAGCGCCGACCCCAATCTCATGCACATCGTGCTCGACAATCTCCTGCGCAACGCCTGGAAATTCACCTCCAAGCACGAGACGGCGCGCATCGAAGTCGGGGTGCAGGAGAGCGGCGGACGTGCCATCTACTTTGTACGCGACGACGGCGCCGGCTTCGACGCGACCTATGCCGCCAAGCTGTTCTCGCCCTTCCAGCGCCTGCATCGGGTTGCCGACTTCGAGGGGAGCGGCATCGGCCTCGCCATCGTGGAGCGGATCATCGCGCGACACGGCGGATCGGTCTGGGCCGAGGGCGTGGTGGAACAGGGTGCCACGTTCTATTTCACGCTCGGCGCACACGCCGAGCCGCTCTGAGCCGGGCGCAGGCCGGCGTGACGGCATGACGCGGAACGCCGACGGGAGCCGCAGCGCTACCCCGAGCGCACAGGACTGAACAGGGCGAGGCAAGCGAAATGATCGATTGCGAACCGCCATCCGACCCCGGCGGCAACAGATTGCGCGCGGCGCAGCGACGGCGCAGCGACGGCGCAGCGACGGCACGCGGGCGCTCGCCGACGCCCGGGTGCTCTACGTTGACGATGACGCGGCGGTGCGCGATCAGCTCGCGCAGTTCCTGCGGCGCCGGGTCAGGGAACTGCACGTGGCGGACGACGGCGTGGCGGGGCTCGAATCGTTCAGGCGCAACCGACCGGACCTGGTGGTGACGGACATCCGCATGCCCGCTTTGGACGGCCTGAAGATGACACGCGAAATCAGAGCATTGAGCGAGGCCGTTCCGGTCGTCGTGACGACCGCGTACAGCGACGTCTCGGAACTGCTGCAGGCGATCGATCTCGGAATCGCGCGCTACGTTCTGAAGCCGATCGATACCGACGTCCTTCTCGACGCGCTGGAGTATTGCGCCAGGATGGTACACGCCGAGCGCGGGTTTCGGCTGTCCCAGGCCGTCATCGATTCGGCATCCGAAGGCGTCGTGATCCTCGACCCGCAAGGCAGGATCGCGTCGCTCAATCCGGCATTCTGCGCCGTCACCGGCTTCGAGCGCACGGCCGTTCTGGGTGAGCACGTGTCGCTACTCCTCGATCCCGAAGAGAATGTGCTGTTCGAACGTCTGAGCGCGACAGCCGCCACGATGTGGCGTGGAGAGATTCGCATGCGCCGCGCCGACGGCGCGATGTTCTACGCCATGGGTTCCGTCGATGCGGTGGTCGGACCTGCCGGAGCGATCGATTACCGCGTGCTCATGTTCTTCGATGTCACCGAGGCAAAGCGGGCGCGCGACGAAATTCACTACCTTGCCCACTATGACACATTGACGGGATTGCCGAACCGCCGCCTCTTCGACGAACAGTTGCGCAAGGCATTGACCGCGGCGAAGGCCACGTCCGAGGAGATCGGTGTTCTCTTCCTCGACCTGGATCAGTTCAAAGCCGTCAACGACACTCACGGTCACGCCATCGGCGACCTGCTGCTGCGCGAGGTCGCACGGCGGCTGCGCGGCGCCGTGCGCGAACACGACCTGGTGTCGCGCTGCAGCGGCGACGAGTTCGTCGTCCTGCTGCGGCAACTGCACGGCCGTCGCGAAGCATGGGCGATTGCGGAACGCGTGCGCGCCTCGATCGAAGCGCCGTTCGACATCGAGGCTCGCGCGCTCGCGGTCACCTGCAGCATCGGCCTCGCTCTCTGGCCGGGCGAAGCCCAAGAACCACAGGACCTGCTGCGGCTGGCGGACACCCTCATGTATCGCGCGAAGAAGGACGGCGGAAACCGCAGCTACGGCAACGAAACGATCCAGGGCGCCGGCGCGATCTCCGTCCCGCCGGCAGGGCTAGCGGAGTCAGTCCCGGTCCCCGGCGTCAGTGCCGATCGCGACGGCTGAAGCGCACGCGATCCCGGCCCGCCCGGCGGCGCGTCAAGCGCCGTCGCCGCCGATGCAGGGCGTCTCGCTTGCCCTCTTCCGCAGCGCAGCCGCACGCGCCGCGTCGGCGGGGATGCCGTCGGCTCCGTTTTCGAAGATCTGAGCCAGGGAACGCATGGCGCCGCGATGGCCGCGGTCGGCCGCCGCGGTGAGCCAGCGCACGGCCTTGCCGGCATCGCGCCGAAAGCCGCCGGCGCCCTTCTCGTAGCGCAGCCCCAGTTCGTACTGGGCTTCGATGTCCCCGTCCTCGGCGCGCCTCATCAGCACGTCGCCCTGCTCGCGGTAGACTTCGAGTGCGCCCTCGCCCAGTTCGCGCGCCAACTCCAAGGCTTCCAGAGCGGCCGAGTGGCCCTGGGCAGCGGCGCGCTCCAGCCAGTCCCGGCCACGGTCCAGATCCTGGGTCTCGGCGCAGCCATTGCGATACATGCGGCCGAGGAGATATTGGGCGTGGGCGTCGCCCTGGTCGGCGGCATGGGCAAGCCAGCGCTCGGCTTGGCGGTCGTCCCGCGATACGCCTTCGCCTTTCAGGAACATCTCGCCCAGCTTTGCCTGCGCCGCGGCGTTGCCCTGCTCCGCCGCCCGGTTGCGCCAGAGCGCGGCCTGACGCAGGTCCCGCGGCACGCCCGTACCTGCCGCGTACAGATCCCCCACCGTCATCTGGGCGTAGGCATTGCCCGCCTCCGCTGCCCGGGACAGCCAGTGCGCCGCCTGCTGCTCGTCCCGCGGATAGCCGGCGTCGCCATGCAGATAGATGAGGCCCAGAAGGAGTTGGGCTCCTTCGTTGCCCGACTGCGCCAGGCTGGCGATTTCGACCGCCTCCTGGGGTGTGGTGGCGCCGGCAGGGAAGGCGCCGGCAAGAGCGGCCGCGACGCCGAGCACGAGCATCAGAATCAGCCGCCGGACGGACATGCGCGTCAGAACGATGCGGACAACGCGTTGACCAGCCGTCCGGCCAGGCTCGGCCGCCCCACCTGCACCGTGAGCACATCGAAGGGCAGCTTGGCGCTGCCGCCGAAGGCGGATGCGCCGGGCTGCTGCAGGATCCGGGGTGCGTGGGAACCCACCAGCACCAGGTCCGGCTGCCAGACCTTGGCGATTTCCACCATCGCCCGCTCCGTCGAACGCGGCAACGACCACCGCTTCGGCCCCGCCGGCGCCGATCGTCGCGATGATGCTGTCGAGCTTGCTCTTGACGTCGCGGACGATGGCATCGCGCATCTGCTGCGGCGTGCGGAACGGCACGTGGTCGCATTCGAAGCCGGGGGCGTAATCGACGATCACCGACAAGGCCAGCGCGGCGTTGTACATGCGCGCCAGTTGCAGCCCGCGGCGGGCGACGGATTCACCATTCTCGGTCAGGTCGATGAGGCTGAGGATGCGGCGGTAGGATCGCATGGAGATTCTCCTGTTCTGTCAATGACTGAGGACCGATTCGGACGGGATCCGGCCGGGCGCGGCAAGCACCATCGGTGCCGCGTCGCCTGCGCATTCGCGGAATATGCGATGGCGGCACTGGCTGCACACCTCGCGGTCGAGGCGGCTGTGGATGCGGGCGATGGCCTCGCCCTTTGAGTGGAACAGGTGATCGGCGCCGATCTGTTCCAGGTGACTGCCGTCCTCCAGGCTGCCCCGCACCGGTGCCTTGGTGCGGATCAGCCACAGGTCGCCGCCCTGGCGGCGGCGCTTGTGCGCCTCGGCGGCGAGGAACTCGGCGCCGGAGATGTCCACGAAGTTGATGCCCGAGGCGACGATCGCCAGGTGTTTCTGGCCGGGACTCTTCTCCGCCATCTCGTTCAGCGTCTCCTGGACGTGGTTCACCGAGCCGAAGAACAGGGAGCCGTCGATGCGCACGATCTTCAGTTGCGGGCACTCCGGCAACGTGTGGTCCGCGGAAAACTTGCGCTTCCCGTCGCGCGGATCCGGCACCCGGGTGACCACCCGCGGCCGCGCCGTGCGGCTGAGATAGAAGGCAAGCGAAAGGATGACGCCGAGGAGGATCGCCATTTCCAGGTCGAGGAACAGGGTCGCCGAGAAGGTCGAGGCGAAGATGATGGTTTCGCTGCGGCCGGAGCGCAGGATGAGGCGGATGTGGTGGAAGTCGATCAGGCCCCAGGCGACGAGAAACAGCACTCCGGCCATGGCGGCGTTGGGCAGCCACGCCGCCAGCGGGGCCACCAGCAGCACGATGGCCACCAGGAAGACGCTGGCGAGGATCGAGGCCATCGGCGTTCTGGCACCGGCGGCATGGTTGAGGCCGCTGCGGTTGAACGAGCCGGTGGCGACGTAGGAGGAAAAGAAGCTGCCCAGCAGGTTGGACAGCCCCTGGCCGATGAACTCCTGGTTGCCGTCGATCTGCTGGCCGCTTCGCACCGCCAGCGCCCGCGCGATGGACACCGCTTCGGTCAGCGCCAGCAGAGATACCGCCAGCGCCGCCGTGGCCAGTTCGCGGAAGGCGGCGAGCGAGAAGCTGGGCGCCGACAAGGGTGGCAGCGAGCCGGGCAGCGCGCCCACCGTAGTGATGCCGGTCGCCCCGCCGGCGTAATGCTGGAGCAGCGCTGCAGCGACGCCGCCGCCGAGCATGGCGAAGATCATGTAGGGCGCGCGCGGCAGCCACAGCCGCACCGCGATGCCGATCGCCAGGGTTGTCGCAGCCACCGCCAGCACATTGGGATTGATGTCGGCGGGATGGGAAATCAGGGTGCCCCAGGTGGTCAGGAACGAGCTGCCGCGCGCAATGTCGAGACCGAAGAAGTGCTTGGCTTGGCTGGTGGCGATGAGGATGGCGGCGCCGGCGGTGAAGCCGATGACCACGGAATGGGAAATGAAGTTGATCAGGGCGCCCAGCCGCGCCGCGCCCAGGGCGAGCTGGATCAGCCCCACCATGAAGGTCAGGGTCAGGGCGTCCTGCACGTACTGCGCGGAACCCGGCTCGGCATGGGCCGAGAGCACCGAGAACAGGACGATCGACGCCGCCGTGGTGGGCCCCGATACCAGATGCCAGGACGAGCCGAACAGCGCGGCGATCACGGCCGGGACCATGCCGGCGTACAGGCCGTATTCGGGCGGCATGCCGGCGATGGTGGCGAAGGCCACGCCCTGGGGCAGCACGACGATGGCGCCGGTGAGTCCGGCGACGAAGTCGTACTTGAGGGTGCCGCGGCCGACCAGCGGCCACCACAGCAGAAACGGAAGAAAGCGCCTGACTGCGGCGGGTACGACTTGCGTATGGGCTGGCATGGGCGCGCTTCGGTCCGAATCGAAAGTTGCGCCCATGCTAGCGGCCGCCCGGTGAAGGCCGCGTCAAGCCAGCGTCAAGAATACGTCAAGACGGACCCGGGGCGAACACGAGGCGCGCCGAGGTTCCCTCGCCCTCGCGGCTTTCGATGGCGATCTCCCAGCCGTAACGATCGCAGATGCGCTTCACCAGCGACAGCCCGATGCCGCTGCCCTGGCTCGCCGAACCCTTGTAATAGCGCTGGAACACCCGGCCCAGATCCGCGGCGCGGATGCCGACGCCGGTGTCCGCCACCGTCAGCCGGTCCGCGTCGAGCCGGATCGATACCTGGCCCGATTCGGTGTAGGCGAAGGCGTTGCGGACGAGATTCCCCACCACCACCGCCAGCAGCGTGCGCTCCGCCGGCAATTCCGGCTCCGCAGCAAGATCCAGCGCGATCTGCGTGCGCCCGCTCTCCACCAGGTGGCGGTGCTTGTCGATGCACTCGCGCAGCACCTCGGCGGCATTGCAGCGTTCCTGCGCCTGGGTTTCGGCGTTCTTCTCCCGCGCCAGGAGCAGCAGGGCGCGGATCAGTTCCGCCATGTCGTCGGCGGCGCGCTCGATGCGATCGAGCCGGACGCTCTGCCCCGCCGACAGGGCCGGATCCTCGTGCAGCACTTCCACCGCCCCCTGGATCACCGCCAGGGGCGTGCGCAGCTCGTGGCTGACATCCGCCGTGAAGGCACGCTCGCGCTCGACGAAGGCGCGCAGCCGTTGCAGATAGCGATCGAACACCCGCGCCAGTTCCCCCACCTCGTCGTCGGGCGCATCCTCGGCGACGAGCTGGGGCGGCGCGTCCGGCTCGGCCCCGGCGACCTGCCGCGCCAGCTCGGTGACCGGGGCGATGACCCGGCGCGCAAGCCACAGGCCGCCGGCGGCCGCGAGCAGGGTCATGAACAGGACGCTGGCGGCGAGATAAACCAGGAAACGCCGCTCGCGGACCTGCTGCCGCGTCTCGTTGAACAGCATGAAGTAGCGCGCTCCGTCCCCTTCCGCCACTGCCACCCGGTAGGGCGAATCGTCGAGCCGGATCTCGTGCCTGCCGGCGGGAAGATCACGCACGGGCGCGGGCGGCTCGTAGCCGCTCTCGCCCGGCGCGGAGACGTAGCCGCGCAGACTCAGGGTCGCCGGCGGCAGCGAATGCGGGTTGCGCGAGCGCCGCGCCATGTAGTCGTCCAGCTCGGCGCGCAGGCTCTCGTCGATCAGCCGCTGGCCGACGTCGTGGGCCGAAACGTAGAGCGCGATGGCCAAGAGCAGACTGACGGTGGCGCCGAAGCCGGCGAAGGCGAAGGCGACGCGCCGACGCAGACTAGCGCGCCGGCGCATCGTCATCCGCGAGCTGCCAGCCCACGCCGCGCAGCGTGCGCAGCAGCGGCTTCTCGAAGGGCTTGTCGATGGCGCTGCGCAGCACATGCATGTGGGCGCGCAGGGCGTCGCTGTCCGGCGGCGTGTCGCCCCACAGGGCGCGCTCGATCTCCTGGCGCGAGAGCACGCGCGGCGCGGCGCGCATCAGCAGTTCGAGGATGCGCAGCGGGATCGGCGGCAGATCGATGCTGCGGCTGCCGCGGACGACGCGGTAGGTACCGGTGTCGAAGCCGAGATCGCCCACCTGCAACTGCTGCTGGCGGCTGCCGCCCTGGGCGCGGCGCACCAGCGCCTTGAGCCGCGCCTCCACTTCGCGCAGGGCGAAGGGCTTGACCACGTAGTCGTCGGCGCCCGCTTCCAGGCCCACGATCTTGTCGTCCAGCGAATCGCGCGCCGTGAGCATCAGCACCGGCGTCTGCCTGCCCGCCTCCTCCCGCAGCTTGCGGCACAGGGTGATGCCGTTCATGCCGGGCAGAACCAGGTCGAGAACGATGGCGTCATAGTCGTTGGCGACCGCCAGATGCATCCCCGTAATGCCGTCCCCCGCCGCATCCACCGCATGTCCCTTGGCTGCCAGGAAGTCCACCAGATTGGCGGCCAGGTCGCGGTTGTCCTCGATCACCAGCACCCGCAGCGCTGTCATGCCTTTTCCCTTCGAATGGCTGCCCGCATATTACGACAAACTCATCCGGCTTCCCCGCACCGCAGCCGACCGTTCGCCCACCCCCCGGGGCCGGGGCTGCGTTCCCGGATTGCGCCGGCTGATACATAATCGGCGCCTCATGCACCCATCGCCTACGCTGCCGTTTCCTTCCTTACGTCCCGAACCGGTGACCTCCCCGCGTCCGGCACTGCCGGCCTAGGAATCCCAATGCGCCTGCTGCTGGTGGAAGACGACCCGATGATCGGCAAGAGCATCCATCAGGCGCTGCGGCAGGACGGCTACACCGTCGACTGGGTGCGGGACGGCCAGTCCGCCGAGGCCGCCCTCGGACAGGCGCCCTACGAACTCGTGCTGCTCGATCTGGGGCTGCCGCGCAAGGGCGGGATGGAAGTCCTGGCTGGCCTGCGCCGGCGCCGGAATCCGGTTCCGGTGCTGGTGCTGACGGCCCGCGACGCGGTGGCCGACCGCGTCAAGGGCCTCGACACGGGAGCCGACGACTACCTCGTCAAGCCCTTCGACCTGGACGAACTCGGCGCCCGCATCCGCGCCCTGCTGCGCCGCCAGGCGGGCCGCGCCGAGCCGGTCGTCGAGCATGGTCCGCTCAGCCTCGACCCTGCCAGCCACGAGGTCTTTCTCGACGGTTCGCCGGTCAGCCTGACGGCGCGGGAATTCGCCCTGCTCCGGGCGCTGCTGACCCAGCCCGGCGCACCGTTGTCCCGCGCCCAACTCGAAGAGCGGATCTATGGCTGGGGCGAGGAAGTCGACAGCAACGCGGTGGAGGTCCATATCCACGCCCTGCGCCGCAAGCTCGGTGCCGACTGGATCCGCAACGTGCGCGGCGTCGGCTACATGGTGCCCAGGCTGCCATGAGATCGATCCGTCGCGATCTGCTGGTTTCGCTGCTCGCCGCCGTCGTCACGCTGGTGGCGTTGACCGCTCTGGCCACCTATCGCATCGCGCGCGAGGAAGCGAACGAACTGTTCGACTACCATCTGCGCCAACTGGCCCTGTCGCTGAGCGACCAGAGCTTCGCCGGCGCCGCCCTGCCGCGCAACGACGAGGATTTCGACTTCGTCATCCAGGTCTGGAGCAAGGACGGCATCCGCATCTATTTTTCCCATCCCCACAGCTCCATCCCCGATCAGGCGCGGTTGGGCTTCGCCACGGTACGCACCCGCGAAGGGGCGTGGCGGGTCTTTTCCACCCAGCGCGGCAGCAAGACGGTCCAGGTGGCGCAGCCGATGAGCGTGCGCGACCGGCTGGCGTTCTCCGCCACCCTGCGCACGCTGCTCCCCTTTCTTGCACTGCTGCCGGTGCTCGCGGCGCTGATCTGGGTGATCGTCGGCCGCGGCCTGAGGCCGCTGGGCCAGGTCGCCCGCGCCGTGACCTCGCGCTCCCCCAGCGCCCTCGACCCTTTGCCGGAACGAGGCTTGCCGGCCGAGGTGCAGCCGCTGGTGCATGCCCTGAACGACTTGCTGCAACGCCTCAAAGGAGCGCTGGAGGCGCAGCGCGGCTTCATCGCCGACGCCGCCCATGAATTGCGCACGCCGCTGGCCGCATTGCAGTTGCAGGCCCAGTTGACCGAGCGCGCCCAGGACAGCAATGCCCGCACCGCGGCACTCGCCGAGTTGAAGCTGGGCCTGCAGCGCACCGCGCACGTGGTGCAGCAACTCCTGACGCTGGCGCGCCAGGAGCCCGGTGGCGTCGAGCGACCGCTGGCGCCGGTGCGTCTGGGCGAACTCGCGCGCCGCATCATTGCCGAACTGACCTATCTCGCACAGAAGAAGGAGCTGGACCTGGGCGCTTCCGCGATAGATGACGACGTCGTCGTGGACGGCGATGCCGAAGCGCTGCGCAGCCTGCTGTCCAACCTTATCGAGAATGCCATCCGCTATACGCCGCGGGGCGGAACCATCGACGTCGCGATCGGCGCCGCGGCGGGCCTGCCGTTCGTCGAAGTCGCCGACTCCGGTCCGGGCATCCCGGAACGGGAGCGCGAACGCGTCTTCGATCGTTTCTACCGGCGCGAGGAAACGGCGGAATCGGGCACCGGGCTGGGTCTGGCCATCGTCAAGGCCGTGGCGCAGCGCCATCGTGCCCGCGTAAGCCTGGGTGATTCCAGGCTCGGAGGACTGTCCGTGCGGGTCGAGTTTCCGGCCGCGGCAAACGCTCGCGCGGCCTGAACTTCCCATCGTCTCGAAAATCCGGTCGGTGCCGCCGGGGAGACGGTGACAGTGGGGCGCGCAGGCCGTCCATTCATCCGCTCGGCATGCTGCGGGAGACCGGCGACGGACGACCGCCGGCGATGCGAACCCATCCCGACGCTTGACCGCTGTCAAGTTCCGTTCGCGCCGCAATTGCGAACATTCGCCTTTGAGCCGAGGAATGCTGCGAACAGGCGAACATGACTGCCGAGACCCTTGCGCTCGACCCATTCCACCCCGGCGACGATCCGCAGGCCGGTCGGCGCATTCCGGGCAACAAGGGCATCTGGGTCGGCATCACCTGCGAATTCGTCGAGTTCCTCGTCCTGTTCACCGTCTATTTCGTGGCCCGGGCGCATTTTCCGGAAGCCTTCCAGGGAGGCGCCGAACGCCTGTCCCGGCTCGCCGGGACGGCCATCACCCTGCTCATGATCACCAGCAGTTTCTTCATCGCCTGTTCGGTGGTGACGATGCGCGCCGGCCAGCGCCGCCGCTCGCTCTGCTGGCTGATCGCCGGCCTGGTCGTGGCGCTGGGCTACCCGGTCGCCAAATACCTCGAAGTGCGCTGGAATCTGGCGCACGGCATCAACGGTGAATCGGGAATCTTCTTCACCGTCTATTACTACCTCACCTTCAACCATCTGGTGCATGCCGCGTGGGGCATACTCGGCATGCTATGGGTGCTGGCGCGCCATGCAACCGGCGGCTACACGGCCGCGGATCACAGCGGACTCGAAGCGCTGGCCAGCTACTGGCATGCCACGGACATCATCTGGCTGATCCTTTTCCCGCTGTTCTACGTCTTGGCCTGATCCATGGCGACCGCACCCAAGATTGCGACCGCTTCGCTCACCCGGCTGACGCTGTGCTGGCTCGGCTTGTCCGTCCTGACGGTGCTCAGCATCGAGCTCGGTCGGTGGTTCCACGGGGCAACCTGGCTGCCGCTGCTGGTCGCCGCCATCGTCTGGATCAAGGCGAGCCTGGTGGCGCGCCATTTCATCGAGTCGCACCTGGCGCATCCCTTCATTGCCTGGGTGCTGCGGGCATTCATCGCCTTCGCGCCGGCCGCGCTGGTGCTGACCGCGTTCTGCGGGGCCCAGTTCGCGCGCTGGGCGACCCTGTAGCCGGCCGCGCGTCAGGCGCGTTCGATAATGAGGGCGATGCCCTGCCCGACGCCGATGCACATGGCGCACAAACCGTAACGCCCGCCGCTGCGTTCGAGTTGGCCGAGCGCAGTGGTCACCAGCCGCGCGCCCGAGGCGCCCAGCGGATGGCCGATGGCGATCGCGCCGCCGTTGGGATTCACGTGTCCCGCATCGTCCGGCAGGCCGAGGTCACGGGTCACGGCCAGCACCTGCGCGGCGAAGGCCTCGTTCAACTCGATCACGTCCATCCGGTCGAGCCGCAGCCCGGCCCTGGCCAGCACCTTGCGAATGGCCGGCGCCGGGCCGAAGCCCATGATGCGCGGCGCGACCCCGGCCGCGGCCATGGCGACGATGCGCGCCCGCGGCGTCAGGCCGTGGCGGCCGGCAGCGGCGGCCGAGGCCAGCAGCAGTGCGCAGGCGCCGTCATTGACGCCGGAGGCATTTCCTGCCGTGACCGTGCCCTCCGGTCTGACCACGCCCTTGAGTTTCGCCAGCGCCTCCAGCGTGGTCTCGGGGCGCGGCTGCTCGTCGCGCTCGAACACCGTGGGTGCGTCCTTCCTCTGCGGGGTCGGGACCGGCACGATTTCCCCCGTGAAGAAGCCGGCGGCTTCGGCCGCGGCCCAGCGCTGCTGACTGCGCAGCGCGAAGGCATCCTGGTCGGCGCGAGCAATCCCGAATTCCGCCGCGACGTTTTCCGCCGTCTCGGGCATGGAATCGATGCCGTACGTCGCCTTCATCAGCGGATTGACGAAGCGCCAGCCGATGGTGGTGTCCTCGACCCTCGCCGCGCGCGAGAAGGCGCTGTCGGACTTGCCCAGGACGAAGGGTGCGCGGGTCATGCTCTCCACGCCGCCGGCAATCAGCAGATCGGCTTCGCCGCACTTGATGGCGCGGGCCGCGCTGCCCACCGCATCGAGGCTGGAACCGCACAGCCGATTGACGGTGCTGCCCGGCACGACATCGGGCAAACCCGCCAGCAGCCCCGCCATGCGCGCCACATTGCGGCTGTCCTCGCCGGCCTGGTTGGCGCAACCGTAAATCACGTCCTCCGCCGCGGACCAATCGACCTTCGGATTGCGCTCCATCAGCGCCACGATCGGCAGCGCCGCGAGATCGTCGGCGCGGATGGCGGACAAGGCGCCGCCATACCGGCCGAAGGGGGTGCGGATCGCGTCGCAGACATAGGCATCCTTCATTTCCTTCTCCAGTAGGGCGGGCCATGCCCGCCATGCTCAGCACGCCATCGCCTGGGTGCCGCTGCCACGGGGAGCAAGAGCTCCTTCCTGCACGCGCCATATTCTCCAGCAGCGGCGCAGGGGTCCGGAAGTCCGGGCCGAAGCGCTCGCGGCAGCCGAGGGTGGGCCGATACGCCCGCCCTCGCGGAAGGTCGCCGCCGCGCAACCATGGCCTACGACACGCTCCGGCAGCGCCGCCGCGCCGTCGTCCAGGATTGTCGCACTCGCCGCGGGCATCGCGAAGAGGCCGTGTTCGACGGCGGCCTGCCGGTCCGCGACTTGCCGGCGCTCAATGCTCTGCCGGCGCGAGTGAACCGCGGAATGGGGTACCGGCTTGACCCTGGCGATCGTCAAGGCGGCCACGAACTGCCATGGTGCCCGCGCAAGCTGGGGCAATTCCAGACTCGGAGGATGCTCCGTGAAGGTGCAATCTCCATCCTGGATACGCGCTCGGGCGACGTAATCGCGCGCACGTCTAGACTCGCAGCGGCGGCAGTCCTATGACGGCCATTCTCGACCGAACACAACCAACCCACCGGACGGTCGGGCTTACGGACAGCGGACATTCAGCATCGAAGTTCAGCGGACCGCGCGGATGCTTCCGCAGATCGGGCGAATTGGGATGGTATGTTCCTTGAGAACGTCAATCTGCCGAATGCACAGGGGCGAGAAGATGGAAGGGCAGTCGCGCAGAAGCCGCATTGTTCTGGCGAGCGCTGCGTAGTGCAGAGCGCTACAATCTGCCGCTACTGTTTGTCATGGTGGCGGCATGGAAAAGCTTGCGCATCCGGGACATGTTCTTGAAGACCACCTTCGGTCGGTCGCCGAGCGGGCCAGCGCCTTTGCTACCTCGTTAGACGCTTCCGATTGGGCCAGACTTGCTGGCCTCTGGCACGACATGGGCAAGTATCGGCCGGGCTTCCAGCGATACATCCGCGCTGTCGGCGGCGGCGACGCTCATCTGGAAACGCTTCCCGGCAAGATCAAACATGCCATTGTCGGCGCGATTCACGCGGCATCACTCGGTGCGTATGGCCAGCTCCTGGCTTACCCAATTGCCGGCCATCATGCAGGGCTGCCGGACTGGTACCCGGATGGTGCTGGCGCGGCCCTGTCGCAGGAACTTGCGAACGAGGTGGCAGCCCTGGCCGACGCCCTGTCCGGAGGCATTCCAAACGAAATCCTTTCCGCCGCGAAGGCGGGCCTGTCCCGACCGCCGATTCGGAAACCGGACGAATTGCACCTGTGGCTGCGGATGCTCTTCTCATGTCTGGTGGATGCCGACTTCCTGGATACCGAAGCCGCGTTGGACGCGAACCGCGCGGGGCACCGGGGCGGCTATTGCGCTATCGCTCTTTTGAGGACGATCTACGAGCAGTTCATGGCGGCCCGCTTTTCAATTGCAGACACGCCGGTCAAGACGCTGAGGAACGAGATTCGCGCCGCATGTCTTGCCCACGCTGGTGAAGCGCCAGGGCTCTTCAGTCTTACCGTTCCGACCGGCGGAGGCAAGACACTCGCTTCGCTCGGTTTCGCTCTCAGACATGCTGAGCGGCACGACCTGAAACGTATCATCTATGTCATTCCCTACACCAGCATCATCGAGCAGACGGCGGACGTTTTTCGCGGCGTCTTCGCCGGCATCGAGCCAACGCCGGTCATCGAACATCACAGCAACCTCGAAGCGGAGCACGAAACGGCGAAGAGCCGTCTGGCTACGGAGAACTGGGATGCGCCCATGGTAGTCACCACCAACGTTCAGTTCTTCGAATCCCTTTACGCCGCCAAATCGTCCCGCTGCCGCAAGCTGCATAACATCGTCGATTCGGTCGTGATTCTGGATGAAGCACAACTGCTGCCGCCGGAGCATCTGGCGCCGATCCTCGATGTCCTGCGCCAGTTGATCGAGCGCTACCGCGTCACCGTGGTGCTCTCAACGGCCACGCAGCCGGAACTTGGCAAGAGCCGGTTCGATCCATTCGGTCGAGAACTGCTCAAGGGATTGGGGGACGCGCGGGAACTGGCGCCGGATCCGGCAAGGCTTTATCGCGAGCTGGAACGGGTGACGGTCAACCTGCCTGCGTCGCCCGAGCAACGCCGCACTTGGGACGAAGTGGCCGGCGAGTCGGCGCAGCATGAGCAGGTGCTGTGCATCGTCAATCGCCGCGACGATGCCGACGAACTGTGGCGGAAACTGCCTACAGGAACCATTCATCTTTCGGCGCGGATGTGCGGCGCCCATCGCTCCCTGGTAATCGCCGACATCCGCCGCCGACTGGCGGCTGGAGAGCCGCTGCGCGTGGTCAGTACGCAATTGGTGGAGGCCGGCGTCGATCTCGATTTTCCCGTCGTCTATCGCGCCATGGCCGGGCTCGATTCCATTGCCCAGGCGGCAGGCCGCTGCAATCGGGAGGGGCGGCTTGCGGAAAAAGGGCGCGTCGTGGTGTTCAACCCGCCGAAACCTTCTCCGCGCGGGCTATTGCTCAAGGCAGAGCAGGCTGCACAAAGAGTTCTGGCAGGCGCATCTGGTGAGCCACTGACCCCGGCAAACTATGTGCGCTACTTCGACCAGTTCTATGCGGTGGTTGGTACCGATCCGCAGCGTCTGTACGACAAGGAGGGAGTCCTGCAATTGCTCAACCAGAACGCCGCGAATGCCCAGTTTCAGTTTCGGACCGCGGCCGAAAAATTCCGCTTGATACCGGATCAGGGCCAGAGGCCGGTGTTCGTGCAATGGGGTGAGGGTGCCAAACTGATCGAACTGCTGAAGCGGATCGGCCCGAATCGGGAATTGATGCGCAAGCTTCAGCGGCACACCGTCACGCTTTACGAATTTCAATGGAGGAAGTTGCTGGCAAGCGGCGACCTGGAAATGCGCGAGGACTTCATGATCCAGAAGAGTGAGGCCCTCTATCACCCGGAACTGGGCTTGCTGCCTGAAGTGCCGGATTACGATCCCGTAAGCCTCATGGCCTGAAAGGAGAACGCTTGAAAAGCTATTGCCTTGAAGTGACCGGCGACTTTGCCTGCTTCACCCGGCCGGAAATGAAAGTGGAACGGGTCAGTTACGACGTGATGACACCGTCCGCCGTCCGCGCCGTATTTGAAGCCATTCTGTGGAAACCGGCGCTTCGCTGGCGGGTACGCAAGATCGAAGTGCTCAATCCCATCCGCTGGATTTCTTTGCGCCGCAATGAAGTCAGTGCGGTGATACCCGTGGGAAGCGTAAAGGGCGCCATGAACAAGGGTACGGGCAATCTGGCGCTGTATGTCGAGGACGAGCGGCAGCAGCGGGCCGGCCTCTTCCTGCGCGATGTGGCCTACCGCCTCCACGCCGATCTGGATGTGCTGCCCGATGCCGGCGCAAACAATCCGCCACCGAAATTTTGGGAAATGTTCGAGCGCCGTGTCGCCAAGGGACAGTGCATCAACCAGCCTTACCTTGGCTGTCGAGAGTTCGCCTGTGGCTTTCGGTTGATCGCCGATCCCTCTCAAGAGGCGTCGCCTATCCCCGAGACGCGCGACCTCGGCTGGATGTTGCACGACTTGGACTTCGCAGATCTCTCCGATCCGAAACCACGCTTCTTCCGCGCCGTACTCAAGGAGGGAGTCCTGATGGTGCCGGATGCGCAAAGCCCGGAGGTACGAGGATGATTCTCCAAGCCCTCAACGACTATTACAACCGCAAGTCATCCGAACCGCAGAGTAGTCTTGCGCCGGAAGGTTTCGAGCCCAAGGCGATCCCCTTCGTATTGGTCCTGGATGAGGCGGGGCGACTCGTGCAGTTGGCCGACCGACGGGAGGGGGAGGGAAAGAAGAAGGTGGCGAAGTCGGTGCTGGTACCTCAGGGAGCCAAGAAGACCTCCGGCGTCTCGGCAAACCTGCTTTGGGATACGGCTGAGTATGTTCTGGGCGTAGATCTTCGCGGCAAGCCGAAGCGGGTCGCCGAGCAGCGGGCGGCATTCCGTGCTCGCCTGAGTGAAGCCTTCGGCGATACACCGATGGACGAGGGGCTGCGAGCGGTATTGGCGTTTCTGGACATACATCGTAGCGCCGCGTTGGAAGTCTTGGCCGTGAATCCCGCGTGGCCGGAAATCCGGTTCTTCGCCGCTTTCATACGGTGATCTTCTTGGATAAGTGCGAGAAGAGCATGGAAGGGGCGTCCGGAGTGTTGGTTTGATAGATTTTGAGCTTCAAGTACTCGGTGTCGCGGAAGCCGCGGGCGCGTCGGCGCAGCAGAGCGATGCTGACGTTGCCGGCCTCCAGACGGGCAGTGCTGATGGGGTGATCGGCCCAGTTGCAGATGCCGCTGCGGTGGGACTGCAGGGTTTTGACGAACTTCGACAGGCCCGTGATCTTTGCGGCCTGCGCCATGCCGCACCAGTCATCGAGGCGTGCGGCCATCTGGGCCGTCGAGCCTGGCTGATGCCACAGGCGCTGCAACTGCTCCTTCAGCGTATAGAGCTTGTTGAGGGGCTCGTTTTGCGCCAGCAACTTGTCGAGCCGGCCCTGATCGCTCTCCTTGAGCTTGTCGCGATTGGACAGCAGCAGGTAGAGGCTGCCCTTGATGGCCTCCTGTCCGCTCAGGTCGCCCAAGGTCTTGGCGGCCTTGAACTCGGCACGGCGACAATCGCGGATCACCGTCGAGAACAGCTGCATGATGTGAAAGCGGTCGAAGACGATGACGGCGCTGGGCAAGCTCGCCTTTGTGGCGGCGATGTAGGCGGCCCCCATGTCCATCGCCACAGCCTCGATGCCAGCGGCGCATTGCTCGCTCAGGGCATCGAGAAACTCACACAGCACCGCGCTATCGCGCCCCTCCTTGATCCACAGAATCCGCCCGCAGTTGGCGCCGGGCGACAGGTCATAGACCAGCGTCAGGTAGTCCTGCCCTTTGGCGCGTGCCACCTCGTCAACACCGAGATAGCGAATGCCTTCCAGCGTCTGCGGCGACACCGGCTTGATCGTGTGCGCCAGATACGCCTTGTCGATCGACCTGATCGTGCCCCAGCGCAACCCCGTGTGCCGCGCCACCGCCGAGATCGGCATGTGGCGGCAAAGACCCGAAATCAGCAGCGCGTAGCGTCGCGTGACACGCGTGGTGGGCTCGACAAAGGGCAGCTGCTCGACCCGCACCACAGACGGACTGATGAACACCTCGGCATATTCAATCTCGACCTGGCACGCCTGACCGAAGAGCGGCAGGTCGCTCACCCAGCGCCGCTTGAGCCGATGAACGCTCCCACAGCGTCCGATCCCGGCAGCAATCGCCTTGACACGCTGATCACGTCGGCAAGAAATGCGCACGGTTCCACACGCTGCGTCGTGCTCAACCCGCTCAATAACCTGCCCCTGATACCCCATAATCCCTGCCGGGATGGCTGCTCCCATATCGTGTACCCGCCTGTGTCCTTAGAGAACCCAGGTCGATACAGGATTTCCGGGATGTCAGCCATCCCTTTCTACCGTAGAGAAGCGGCGAAGAGCCGGAAATCCTGGACGTAAATCCGCTGATCACCTTTCAGTTGAATGCGGATACCGAACTGGTCTGCCAGCGGCCCGCGGTGATCGTCGCTTTGCGGGCGAAGGGCGATGATGTTCCGGACGGTTGCTGTCTTGTTTCCGGCGAGCCCGACGCGATCGAGCGCCTGCATCCCGCCATCAAAGGCGTGTGGGGTGCTCAGACCGCGGGCGCCAATATCGTCTCTTTCAATCTCGGCGCCTTCAATTCCTATGGCAAGAGCCAGAGCTTCAACGCACCGGTCGGCAAGCGGGCAGCCTTCGCTTACACCACGGCGCTGAACCACTTACTGGCGAAAGGATCGCGCCAGCGCGTGCAAGTCGGCGATGCTTCGACGGTGTTCTGGGCCGAGAAAGCCAGTGGCGAGCCGTTCGAGGCCGCTTTCCTCGATTTCCTCGATCCACCGAGGGACGATCCCGACCGTGGAGCGCAGGCGGTGGCGAGCCTTTATCGTAGCGTCAGGGATGGTAAGCCCTTTACTGCCGAGGACAGCCAGCGCTTTCATGTGCTGGGGTTGGCCCCGAACGCGGCCCGCATTGCCGTGCGTTTCTGGCATGTGGCGACCATTGCCGAGTTGGGTTCTGTATTCCAGCGTTACTTCGACGAAGTGGAGATCGCGCGGCCTGCCTATGAAGTGGCGGCGCCCCTATCCCTCTATCGCCTGCTGACCGCCACGGCCCTCCTTGGCAAGGCGGAGAACATTCCGCCGAATCTGGGCGGGGATGTCATGCGGTCCATTCTCGAAGGGCGCCGTTTCCCGGAAACCTTGATGCAGGGCGCCTTGCGGCGCATCCGTGCGGAGCGGGAGGTGACCCAGGGCGATCGCACTCGGACATCATAAAGTACCCGGAAATGCTAATGTCGTGGACTCTCTGGAAAAGTCGTTAACAATCCGATGGTTATGCATGTGTCTTGTGAATTCGCCTCAAATCGGGTCTACTCTCGTCTTTTGCGCGAGCGAAAATGGCCACGAGAAAGACGACAAGCCTGGTGGAATACCTTACCGAGATCGAGGACCAAAGAAGGGGCAACGGCAAGCGCCATGAACTGGTGGAGGTGCTGGTGATTGCCATCTGCGCCATCTTTGCGAACGTGGAAGGTTTTGAGGACATGGCCGAATGGGCGCGCAAGAAGGAGCCGTGGCTCAGAGGCTTCCTGCGCCTTCAGAACGGCATCCCCTCCCACGACACGTTCAATCGGATCTTCCGCATCCTCGACCCCAAGCAGTTCGAGCAGGTGTTCCGGCGCTGGGTCTCGGGCGTGGTCGGTGCCTTGCGCGAGAACGTGGCCATCGATGGCAAGGCCCTGAGAGGATCGGCCACGGCTGGGGACAGTCCGGTGCACATGGTCAGCGCGTTTGCCACCCGCATGGGGATTGCCCTGGGCCAGGAGAAGGTCGCCGACAAGAGCAACGAGATCACGGCCATCCCGGCACTGCTGGAGGCCCTGGCGATCCGGGGCTGTCTGGTCAGCATCGATGCCATGGGCACCCAGCGCGAGATCGCCCGTGCAATCCGCGCCCTGGGCGCGGACTACCTGTTGGCGGTCAAGGCCAATCAGCCCACGCTGCATGAAGCACTGGAGGGCGCTTTCGTCGGGCACTGGGACGAGGTCCACAACGCCGTGCAGACCGGCCATGGGCGCCATGTGTTTCAGATCTACCGCACCTTGCCCAATACCGGGGAGGTAAATACGGGGACCTGGATCGATTGTGCGCTGCTCGGACGGGTCGATTCGGTGCGAGTGGTCCGGGGCAAAGCCTCGCCGGTGGAGACGCGTTACTACATTGCTTCGAGGCAAATGAGCACCGCGGCGTTCGCCGCTGCCGTTCGCGATCACTGGGCGATCGAGAATCGCCTTCATTGGAGCCTGGATGTGATCTTCGGCGAAGACGATCGGCGCCTCGTGAAGGATCACGCTGCGCAGAACTTCTCGCTGCTGACCAAGATGGCTTTGAATCTGTTGCGTCAGGATTCCTCCGCTCCCTCTGCTCCCAAGAAGAGCCTGCGCCTGCGGCGCAAGGCCATCGGTTGGGATGACGATGCCCGCATGGCGCTGCTCGGACTCACGCCACTATGACAATCGAGTGCGATCGCCCTGGGAGGTGACCTTTCCCCGCGCTGCTCTGCTCAAGGCCTACCTCATCCGCAATGTCAACGATAAGGAGATCACAGTGTCGCTCAACGAAGAAAACTTCGATGCCGGCTACCGCCTCGGGCGCCTGTTCGCCGCCCTGGAGCGGGCGCAGGAGCGCGCCCAGGGAAACCTCAACGCCAGCATCCGCGAACGCTACTACGGCGCGTTTTCCGCGACGCCCGTGACGGTGCTGCCCTTGCTGATGAAGCTCAAGAATCACCATCTCGCCAAGTTTGACCAACCGTGGCGAAGCGGTGAATCTCGAAAAGCTGTTCTCCGCCATCATCGACGGCATTGTTACTGTGCCCGCCCGCCTCAGCCTGGCCGAACAAGCGCAGTTCGCAGTCGGCTACTACCACCAGCGTCAGGCGTTCTTCACCAAGTCCGAAGCTGAAACCGCTGAACAACCCGTCACGGAAAAGGAATGACCATGAGCCTCAATCATCGCTACGACTTCGTTCTGCTGTTCGACGTGAAGGATGGCAATCCCAACGGCGACCCGGACGCCGGCAACCTGCCGCGCCTCGACGCCGAAACCGGGCATGGGCTGGTGACGGATGTTTGCCTCAAGCGGAAGGTGCGCAACTATGTGGGTATGTCCCGTGGTGAGCAGCCTCCCTACGAGATCTACGTCAAGGAAAAAGCTGTGCTGAATAAGCAGCATGAGCGAGCCTACGCGGGAATTGGCAAAGCCGACCTACTCAAGGGTGACGACAAGAAGCGAAAGGGTGGCGATGCGGTTGATGAGGCCCGCCAATGGATGTGCAAGAATTTCTTTGACGTGCGTACCTTCGGTGCGGTCATGAGCACCGGCGTGAACTGTGGTCAGGTGCGCGGTCCGGTGCAACTGACGTTCGCCCGGTCAGTATCGCCAGTGGTGGCGTTGGAGCATTCGATTACCAGGATGGCCGTGGCTACCGAAGCGGAGGCCGAGAAGCAGCAAGGCGACAACCGCACCATGGGCCGCAAGTTCACCGTTCCCTACGGCCTTTATCGTGTCCATGGCTTCGTCTCTGCCCATCTGGCGAAGCAAACCGGCTTTGGCGAGGATGATCTGAAACTGCTTTGGGAATCCCTGGTCAATATGTTCGACCACGACCGCTCGGCCGCTCGCGGGGAGATGTCCACGCGCGGCTTCTATGTCTTCAAGCACGAGGGCGAACTTGGCGATGCGCCCGCGCACACCCTTTTCGATCTGGTCCAAGTGGCGCAAAATGATGCTGGCGTCCCTGCTCGCTCCTTCGCCGACTTCACCGTCACCGCTCCTCCGGCCGGGCCACTGGAAGGCTATCCTCGGGTAGCGCTGGAACGTATCGTCGGTTGATGGGACACAAGGAGGTTTTATGTCGGAAATTCACTTCGTAGTCGAAGATGCGCCGGAAGGCGGCTATATCGCCAAGGCGATCAACGCGGACATTTTCACAGAAGGGGACGATATTCCCGGTCTCTATGCCAATGTCCGCGATGCGGTGCGCTGCCATTTCGACGAGGGAACCGCCCCTGGGGTGATCCGGCTTCACTTCACGCGGGAAGAGGTTATCGCCGTATGAGGTTACCGCGCGATGTGTCCGGCGCGGAACTGACGACACGCCTGGAGCGATTGGGCTACGCGGTGACGCGCCAGACCGGCAGTCACATGCGGCTGACCCTTGCCGAAGCGCCGGAGCATCACATCACCGTTCCCAATCATAGTTCTCTTCGGGTAGGCACACTGGCAGCGATTCTTCAGGCCGTGGCAACGCGCCAGGCCATGAGTCGGGAGGACTTGGTAGCGCGTCTGTTCGGCTGATGCTGGAAGAACTGGAGCCGCTGGCGCTCTCCGCTCTCGAACACTGGAGCTACTGCCCCCGCCAGTGCTGCCTGATCCATGCCGAGCAGGCCTTCGAGGAGAACGTCCACACGCTGCGCGGCCAAGCCGTACATGCCCGCACCGATGAGCCCGGTGTCGAGGCTGGCTATGAGGGGCGGCGCATCGCCCGGGCCGTGCCGTTGTGGTGCGACCGGCTGGGCCTCGTCGGCAAGTCGGACGTGGTCGAGTTCCTGCCCGACGGTACGCCCTATCCGGTGGAATACAAGCACGGCAAGAAGCGCGAAAAGCTGCACGACGACATTCAGCTTGCGGCCCAGGCGCTATGTCTGGAGGAAATGACCGGCAAGCCGGTGCCGCTCGGCGCCATCTACCACGCTACCTCCAACCGTCAACGCGAGGTGGCGATCACGCCGGCGTTGCGGCAGGCAGTTGAGACCTGTATTGCAGAAGTGCGTACCGCCATGGCCGCGCCAACCTTGCCGGCACCCGTCAACGACAAGCGTTGCCGCGAGTGTTCGCTGATCGATCTCTGCCAGCCCGCCCCACTGGCCGAACGGCAAAAGCTGCATGCCCTGGCGGCGCGATTGTTCGATCCGGATGCCTGAGATGCAGACGCTGCTCAATACCCTCTACGTCACTACGCCCTTGTCTTATCTGCATCTGGACAACGATACGGTGCGCATCGAAGTCGAGCGCGAGACGAAGCTCCGAGTGCCGCTGCATCATCTGGGCGGCATTGTCGTCTTCGGTAATGTAATGGTATCGCCGGCGTTGATGCACCGGCTCGCCGATAGCGGCCAGAGCCTCGTGTTGCTCGACGCCAATGGCCGTTTCAAGGCGCGGCTGGAGGGGCCAGTGTCGGGCAACGTTCTGCTGCGCCGCGCCCAGCATGAGAAGGTAAATGACGCTGAGTTTGCTCTCGCCGTGGCTCGGGCTTGCGTTGGCGGCAAAATTCGCAACTGCCGTCAGGTCCTGTTGCGGGGCGCTCGCGAGGCCAAGGCGGAGGCCGATCAGGTGGTGCTCTCACGCAGTGCCGACGATCTGGCCGCCTCGTTGCGGGCGATCCCCGGCGCGGCGGATCTGGACACGCTGCGCGGCGTCGAAGGCGAGGCGGCACGACAGTATTTCGGTTCCCTCAATAGTGTTGTGCGCGCCGATGCGCGGAACGATTTCGCACTTGACGGCCGAACGCGCCGTCCGCCGCGGGATCGAATGAACGCGCTGCTGTCCTTCCTCTACGCCATGTTGATGAACGACTGCCGATCGGCGCTCGAATCGGTGGGACTCGATCCGCAAATGGGCTTTCTGCATGCCCTGCGGCCAGGGCGGGCCGCGTTGGCCCTGGACTTGATGGAGGAGTTCCGCCATATGGCGGATCGCGTCGCACTGACCCTGATCAATCGCGGCCAGGTGCGCGCCCCCGACTTCATGCTCCACGAGGGCGGTGGCGTCACGCTGGCCGAACCCGGACGCAAGACCGTAGTGGTGGCTTGGCAGGAACGCAAGCAGGAAGAAATCTCCCATCCGCTGCTCGAACAGCCGGTCGCCGTGGGGCTGTTGCCCCAGTTGCAAGCCCGCTTCCTGGCCCGAACACTGCGCGGCGACATGGAAACTTATCTCCCCTTCCTATGGCGTTAGCGCCATGTTGGTTATCGTTTGCTACGACGTGAATACTGAAACCCGCGAGGGACGTCGCCGCTTGCGCCGCGTGGCGCGGGTTTGCGAGGGCGTCGGTCAGCGTGTGCAGAAGTCCGTTTTCGAATGTCAGATTGATTTGGCGAAAATGGAAGAGATCGAGCGCCGGTTGCTGGCGGAGATCAAGCCCGAGGAGGACAATCTGCGTCTCTACCGCATGGCTGACACGCGCGGCTGCGAGGTACGGGAGCACGGAACATTTCGAGCGACGGACTTCGACGGGCCGCTCGTGTTATAGGTCGAAGGCTGTTGTTGCGCGAACCCCGAGCGACGGCGAATTCCCCGAGAGGTTCGCGCAGTCGGTAAGTCAATGAATTGTCAGGACGGCGCAAGCCGATTGGGTCACCAATGGATGCACGGAAGCAGGTTCGAGCGCCGGTTCGCGCAAAGCGTGCCGAAAGTTCCGTGATTTCCACCTGTTGCGCGCGAACCGTCGCGCCCCTCGGCAACGAGGGGCGAGGATTGAAACGTGGACATACTCGTCCCGTGGTGCATTTGCGGTACCCGGTCGCGCCCCTCGGCAACGAGGGGCGAGGATTGAAACGTTGGTGCATACTCCGGATGCGACGCCCAGAAGGTCGCGCCCCTCGGCAACGAGGGGCGAGGATTGAAACTGTATTTCGACGCGCGGCAGCAACCAGTCGCGGCAGTCGCGCCCCTCGGCAACGAGGGGCGAGGATTGAAACGTCACCATGTGCGATCAACTCATCCACGCATACTCGGTCGCGCCCCTCGGCAACGAGGGGCGAGGATTGAAACCTGCCGGGGTCTGCCGCTGTACGCTTGTGCGCTGCTGAGTCGCGCCCCTCGGCAACGAGGGGCGAGGATTGAAACGCGACATCCGATGGATCGGACATGCGGTGTTGGTCGCGCCCCTCGGCAACGAGGGGCGAGGATTGAAACATCGCGGGTCAGTCGGACTCGCGCCCTTCGGCAACGAGGGCGAGGTTGGAACCGACCGACGAGAGTTTGTATGACCCTCGCAGCGACCGGCGATGCAACGCTGGCCAGTCGCGAACGTCGGCAACGAGGAGTTTTCTCGACGGTCGCGCCCCTCGGCAACGAGGGGCGAGGATTGAAACGATCGTCTGCAGGGTGATCGTCGCGCCCCTCGGCAACGAGGGGCGAGGATTGAAACCTGCCGAATCTCGCTATGGCGATGCCAAGCCGGTCGCGCCCCTCGGCAACGAGGGGCGAGGATTGAAACGTACGTCTGGTGCGACGAAGGTTGGCTCTTGGCGAGCCGTCGCGCCCCTCGGCAACGAGGGGCGAGGATTGAAACCGCTTGCCGCAATGGTCCCTCGGTCGCTGCCACCGCAGGTCGCGCCCCTCGGCAACGAGGGGCGAGGATTGAAACGGATATTTCCGACGGATCGGACATGCGGTTTTGGTCGCGCCCCTCGGCAACGAGGAGTTGGCAGCGCGGGTCAGTGGACTGCGCCAATCCAGATCGATCAGGCTGGAATTCAACCGACAATAGTTTGTTTGACCCTCGCATCTACCTGTGACGCAACGCTGGCCAGTCGCGAATGTCTGCTATCGAGGAGTTTCTCGACCGTCTCGTTCTGGCCGACAGCGCCCCTCACGCAGCGACCTGCGATGGCGCCACCTTCGCCCGATGCATATCAAGCAAGAGGAACCGGAACGTCGCGGTGACTTTCGCCTGCGTTTCGCAGGCAACGGCCTACGGGGTCCACCAGTAGCGGGCGATGTGAAAGAACACCGGCGCCGAGAAACACACTGAATCGAGACGGTCCAGCATGCCACCGTGGCCCTCTATCAGCGAGCCCCAATCCTTTATGCCGCGATCGCGCTTGATTGCCGACATCACCAGCCCGCCCAGAAAGCCCATCATCGTGATGGCGAGCGCCACCAGAAAGGCTTGCCCGGGCGCGAACGGGGTTATCCACCACAGGGCGGCACCCAGGGCCGATGCCGACAGCGTGCCGCCGACAAAACCCTCGAGTGTCTTGGATGGCGAGAGCTCGGGTGCGATCTTGCGCCGCCCGAGCAGCTTGCCCCAGACGTACTGCAGGACATCGCTGGACTGGACCACGAGAATCAGGAAGATCACCAGCAGCAGATTGCGGTCCTCATAGCCTGGTATCCGCAGCGTGAGCAGCGCCGGCACCAGCGAGATGCAATATACGGAGATCATCAATCCCCACTGCGTCACCGCGGCGCGCTCGAGGAAATTGCTGGTGTCCGAGGAAAGCGCTGCGACGATCGGCAGGAACAGGAAGGCGTAGACGGGGATGAATATCGCGTACATCCCGTACCACTCGATCCAGACGAAGAAGTATTGCAGCGGCAGCACCACCGCGAACGACAGCAGCAGCGCCTTGTGGTCGCCGCGGCGCGTGGGGGCAATCGTGATGAACTCGCGCAGCGCCAGGAAGGAGGCAAAGGCGAACAGGGCGATCACGCCTGCCCTGCCGCTCCAGACTGCGGCCCCGATCACGGCGATCATCAGCCACCACGACTTGACGCGGGCATTCAGGTTGTCGATGGTCGCGTTCGGCTTGTCGAAGCCGGCGCGCCACTTGAGCAGAAAGCCCACCAGCGAGGCGAAGACGAGGACTCCGCCCGCACCGGCGAACAGCAGTACGGTCTGGTCGTGCATGGTAGTGGGGGGCGTCACGAGATCCTCCGATTGCGCTCAGTCGTGGTGCGGCGAACAGCGCTCCGCCAGTTCCAGCAATGCAGCTCGCGCCCGAGCGACGAAGTCCGCCTTGGCCTCGTCGGCCGCGAGGCGCAGCGGCGTGCCGAAATTCACCGTGCACAGCAGCGGCAGCGGCACCACCTCGCCCTTGGGCAAGACCCGGTTGAGGTTGTCGATCCACACCGGAACCAGTTCCACTTCCGGCTGGCGGCTGGCGAGGTGGAAGATCCCGCTCTTGAACGGCAGCAGGCGTTCGTCGGTGGTGTTGCGCGTGCCTTCCGGGAAGAGGATGAGCGAGTAGCCCGCGGCGAGTGCGCCGTGCATGGCTGCGACGGGGTCGGCTTCGCGCGCGCCGGCCTCGCGATCGATCAGCACGGCGTTGAACACGTCGGCGCTGATGAAGCGGCGCAGCGCGCTCTTGTTCCAGTAGTCGCTGCCGGCGACGGGGCGCGTGTGTTCCCGCAGGCGCGCTGGCAAACACGTCCAGATGAGCACGAAGTCGCCATGGCTGGCGTGGTTCGCGAAATAGATGCGCTGCGCGCTGCCCGGCTGGCAGCCGATCCAGCGGGGATGGGCACCGGTGAGCAGGCGGGCGAAAGTCGTGATGCCGATTCCGGCGGCCTTTGCCAGAGCGCTACGAAAATGCGTCGCCGCTGACATCATCGAACTCCTCACCGCAACCAGGGAATGCTGGCGACGAGTATCGCCTGGAGCAGCGCGAGGATTCCCTGCACTCGCACCAGCCGCTGCACTCCGGCCACCCGCTCGGCGAGGGCGCGGCCCGCTCTCGCCTCGGTTAGCCAGCCCAGGGACCGCAGCGCCTCGTCGAAGGACGCCAGCGTCGCGCCGATCGCCGGCACCTCACGGCGAAAGCGGCGGAAGAATTCCAGATCCATCGCCGCGCGCAGGGCAAGGTAAGCCGCCGCCACGCCCAGCAGCAGAGCCGCGGACGCGGCCGTCTGCGCGTACCGTCCCCGGCAGCGCGCCGGTCGCCAGCGCGAACGCCGCCGCTCCTGCCAGCACCAGGGACAGCCCGGCCAGCCAGCGGCTCCCCGCGAGCAGCGCGACGGCGCCCTCGACCAGCCAGCGGTTCGCATCGGAGACGGGGGTCGATTCGCTATTCATCTCGGGAGTCGGCAAGGCGCCGCAGCAGGCCGGCATGGCGTTCGTCGAGCACGACGGAGGGGCGTGCGCGCCGCAGCTTGCCGAGTGCATCCTCGACCGAGGGCGCGCGGCCCGTGAGCAATAGCCATGCACCGCAGGCGAGCGCGCTGCGCGAGTAGCCGAGGGCACAGCAGACCAGTGTCGGCCCGGCGCGGCACGCCGACTCGATCGCCCTCACCGCGGCGGTGAGCTGCGCTTCGCTGGGCAAGGTCAGGTCGAGGACCGGAACATTGTGATACACGCGGTCGCGCCCGCGCAGCGGCAATTCGGCCATCAGATCAACCACCGCCCGGATGCCCTCCCTGGTCAGATCATGGTCGGTGGGTATCCGTCCCAACAGCACGCCGGGATACGCCGTATTGAAGGGCATGTCGCGGCGCGTCCACAGGCGCGAGTTGATCCAGGCCCCGGCGAAATACGGTGCGAACAGCCACCATGCGGCAGCGCTCATCATGCCATTCGCGCCTTTCTGGAAGGCGGTTTCGTCCAGCGCGAGATAGATCAGGGCCACCAGCAGCAGCGAGCCGGCTGCCCAGAGCAGGGACAGGACTGCCCCGCCAGCCGCAAGGGCCAGGGCAGCGATCCCCAGACCACCCAGTGCATACCAGAGCGCGATCCGCCGTCGGCCCGCATCACGGGTGAGGGAAAACCGCGACAAGACCGCAGGCCCGTTCTCGGGGAACAGCCACAGGCATAGCCAGCCCACCCAGATGCCGGTCGGGACGTCGATGAAGTGATGCTGGTAGGTGGTCAGCACCGAGGCGCCGATCACGAAGGACCAGGCGTGGACCAGCCACCGCAGCCGGGACGGCACATGCTTCGCATAGAGCACCCAGAGGATCACGAGCAGCACGATGTGCAGCGACGGTACCTGGTTGAACGGCTTGTCGAAGCCCAGCAGCACGTCGAACATCCAGCCGGGAAGTCCCGCCGTGGACGGACGATCGAAGCTGAAGCGCAACGGGAAGGCGACGAAGCAGGATATCGCGAATGCCTGCGCGGCGAGCAGCCGCTTCACGTGCGTCCTGAGTTCCGCGTGCGTGGCGCAGACGAACAGCGACAGTCCGTAGAAGGCGTCGATCGACCAGTACGGAATGATCGTCCACGCCCAGAACGGGATATGCCTCTCCCAGTCGAAGACGATCGCGCCGACGCCTGCGCGCTGACTGGCCAGCCAGTTGGCTCCGCCATAGGTCGAGAAGAACAGCGTGCCGAGCACCACGAGCCAGACGAAGGCGGCCTTCCATGGCCGCTGCTGGGTTGCGCTGGGCGGGGCGTCGAAAGACATTCGCGCAGGGCCCGTGGTTTCAGGTGCGAACGGCAAGGGAAACGGTGAATATGCCCCATTCGTCGATCAGTTGGTCGAGCTTGCGGAATCCGGCTGCCGCGACCAGTTGGTCCATTTCTGCTTGCGTGCGCCGGCGCATCACCCAGGGTGCCTTGCCGCGGTGACTGGTGAGGGTGCGCGCGATGAGTTCGATCTGCGGGTGCCAGGGTTGCCCCGTATAGACCAGGTATCCGCCGCTTTCCACGCACTGGGCGAGGCCTGCCAGCGAACGTCGGATCGGCTCGTTGTCGGGAAACAACTCGTAGAGTCCGGACACGATCGCGAGCGTGGGCCGCGGCGTGATGGCGGCGAGGCTGGCCGTGTCGAAGGCATCACCCTGCTCGAAGCGCGCGATTTCCTGCAGGTGTTTCTCCCGGATCAACGCCGATCCCTCGCGCACATTGATGTCGCCGTAATCGCGCAGCAGGATCGAGTCCGGCCGCACGCGCGAACGCTCGATCGCTTCGAGCACATAGCGGCCGTGGCCGGCGGCGACATCGACCAGGTGGATCGGCCTACCGGCGGCGCGCAGCGCATCCATCGCGGCACCGATCATCTTCTCGGCGTGGACCTTGCGGATGCGGATCCCGCGCCAGCCGATCGATTCGAGGTAGTTGCGGTCGAGCAAGCGCCCGATGCCGAGGCGACCCTGGGCGCGATTTCGATAGACGTAATCCAGGGTGCTGCCCGAGTCGAAGCCCGTTTCGAAGCCCAGCCGAACGCCCTCCGAGAGCCGACCGAGCGTGCTCATGCTGGCACGCATGATCGCGAACCCGATGGCCTTTGCAGACAGCACCGGCAGCGGTCGTTCCAGGGCATGCTGCTCGTCGCGCGTGTACCCCGAACGATGCGCATCGAGCAGGGAAACCTGCTGCGGCGCCTGAGCGAACATCCGCGTGATGAAGTCGCGAACCTTGTCGACCGCGAGCTTGCGGTTCAACTCCCCCAGCGTGTCGTGGAAGAAGCCCGGGAGGACGTGCCGCTCCTTGATCGGCGAACCCAGCCGTTCGAAGAACTCGTCCTGCGGCTTGCGATGTACGACCCAATCGTTTCCGGAGATGAGAAGCTGGGTCGGCAGCCCGATCGCCTGGGCGTCGGCGACGATCCGCTCTGCCGTGTCGTACAGCGCGAGCAGGATGTTGACCGAGATCGGGCGCGCGATCAGCGGGTCGGAATTGTAGGAGGCGACGCGTTGCGGGTCGTGGGTAAGGAACTTCGCCTTGACATAAGAGTTCACGAAGAAATTCCCGACCAGCGCGTGCATCAGCCGCAGTCCCGGCCGGGCGAGGGGAACATAGAGCTTCACCTTGAACGCCGGCGAGGCAAGCACGAGGCAGCGCACGCGTGGCGCGTAATCGTGGGCCCATGCAGCGACCAGCACGGCCCCCACGCTCTGCGCCACGACGGCGATGTTCTCGATCGGAATGCCATGAGCCGCCGAAACGTGCTTCACGAAAGCGTCCACATCCTTGACCGATGCCGTCAGCGATGGGCTGTAGCCTCTGACGCCGGGCGACCGGCCGTTGCCGCGGGCATCCCAGGCGAATATCGCGAAGTCCGGCAGCCCCAACTCGTCGGCCAGGTGCGCGACGCGCCCCGAGTGCTCGTGGCCGCGATGGAACAGCACCACCGCCTTGTCGGTCAACCCGCTCTGGGCGGGCCAGAAGCGATAGAACAGCGACGTCCCGTCGTGGGTCGTGAACTGGCTTTCCTGTGGTGTGCGCATTGCGACTGCCTCGCGTTGAATGAGTTGCGTGGTTCAGCTTTCGGGATGTTCCGTGTCGGATGCGGGGGCCTCAGGCTCGAACAGCGCCATGTCCCGGACGTTCTTCTGCACCGCGACCGCCGCGAACAGGCTCAGCAGGTAGGACATGGCGTAGAAGCCCTTCTCGCTGGGAGTAAGATCCGCGTTCCACAACCCGACCGCCAGGAGCAGGATCGACAGGCCCAGGGAGATCCAGCACAGGCCGTAATAGATCCCGGTGACGGGTATGCCCTCCAGCCTGTCGCGCACCGACTTCTGCAATGACACGGACGAAAACAGGCCGTACATGAGTACGGTGAAGTAGTATCCCTTGTCGTGGAGTCGCATCTCCGCGCTCCACAGGCCCGCGATAAACGCAACGACGCCGACCAAGAGCGCGGTCCAGGAGGCACCTACGAAGGCGGCGGTTGGTCTCTGCAACGACGGTTTCATGTGTCCCTCCAGTTGAGTAGCGTCCAATCGTGCAAGTATCCGGTACGGATCGCCACGATGCGTATTGAATCGTGAGTCAAGCTTGAGTCTGCGCGGCACTTGCAACGCGCGTGGCAGCATCGTCAGTCTCGCCCAATCGCTGCGACAGACGCCCCACCACTACCGCCGCCGCAGCCATCGCCAGCAGGTGCTTCACCGTATGTCCGCTGATCCAGCCCACATGCGCGGCGATCTGGTGATCGAGCAACTCGGCCGCTTTCGCCACGACGTAGAGCAGCAGGGCGATGCCGAACCAGAGACGGTCGCGCCGGGGGGTTGCGTGAATCGCCTGCCACAGCGGAATCAGGACCAGGGGCAGAGCCTGCAGCAGCAGGTAGGGCCGCAGATCGCCCTGTCCGCGCAGTTCCGTCAAGTACCACCAGGCAACGCTGAGCACCGCCAGCAGTGCCAGCACGGCGGCGTCGCGGGACGCATCGCTGCCGGGGCGCACTTCCGCCCTGACTGCGGCCAGCAGGCCGGCGCAGGCCAGGGCGATCGGCAGGCGATCCCATACCAGCCGCGCATTATCGGGGGCGAGATGGTAGAAGGCGGAGCCGATGGCGGTCAGAACCAGGCCCAGCAGGAACAGCCGGTAGCCGTGCCAGCCTGCCCGCAGGCACTGCTGGTGGCGCATCGGCCGCAGGCGGGCGAAGCCCCATAGCCCGACGAGGGCAAAGCCGATGTTGGACAGCACGTCCGCGCCGTGGGGCAGCCCGAAAAGCACCGAATGATCGGCGAAGGCGTGGTAGTCCGCAAACTGCGGGATCGGCCCGTGCAGGAGCAGGAGCAAACCTGCGCCGAGGGTAATCAGGGTGGGAAGCCGAAACAGGAGGCGGTTCATGGCATGGCTTGCGGGTCACGTCTGCCGCTACATTGCCACAGTGCAGCGGTTTGTGAAGCCTTGACCTGCGAAGTCGCGGTGAATAGGCTTGCAGGTATCGAATTTCGATACGACGCTCCGAATGGCCGAAGCCGCGCGCCTGATCGCGACGATCAAGAAGGAACTCAAGAGCCAAGGGCTGACCTACCGCGACGTGGCCCGCGCCCTGCGGCTGTCCGAAGCCAGCGTCAAGCGCATGTTTGCTTCCGGCCGCTTTGCCGTCGACCGCCTGATAGAGCTGGGGGGCCTGCTCGGTCTTACCCTGGCCGAGCTGGCCCACATGGCCTCCGCCGACGTCCCCCGGCTGAGTCAACTGACAGAGGAACAGGAACGGGCGCTGATTGCCGACAGTTCGCTGCTGCTGGTCGCGGTATGCGCCCTGAATCATTGGACGCTGCCGCAGATCGTAGCGACCTACCGCCTCAGCCAAGCGCAATGTCTGAAGCGCCTGCTGCACCTGGATCGCCTGGGACTGATCGCCCTGCTCCCGGGCAATCGCATTCGCGCGACGGTGACCCGCGACTTCGACTGGCTGCCGAACGGACCGATCCAACGCTTCTTTCGCGACCAGGGAGAGGACGATTTTCTGAAGGGCAGCGACTTCGCGGCAGCGGACGAGGCGATGGCGTTCGTCAGTGCCATGCTGGACGAATCGAGCCTGGCACTGGTCCGGGCCGAGCTTCGCTTGCTGCGGAGGAGATTTGCCGAACTGCACGAGGCCTGCCTGGCGCTGCCCTTCGAGCAGAAGCGCGGCGTTGGACTGCTGATGGCAATGCGCGAATGGGAACCCAGCGCTTTTCGCAATTTGCGCCGTTAAGAGCGGGGGCGTCCCCTTGCCTGGGATGCCCGACCGTATGGCCGGACGCGTTCAATCGAGGAATCCAGGATCATGAAGCCGGGCTTTGCAGTTCTGCTGGCGGTGATGTGGCGGTTTTCTCTGCTGCCGGCAGAGGCTGTTCAGGAACCCCCCTTGGCCTTCATCGACGGCCAGATCGCGGCCCACGCGGGGCGAACCGGGGCCTACGTCCTGGAGCATGGCGAGCAAGCCCTGCAGGCGCGGGCCTGGCTGGCCGACCACGCGCAACGCTCGATCGAGGTCCAGTACTTCATCTGGAGTTCCGACAACATCGGCACCCTGGCCGCCGAAGCCTTGCTGCGGGCCGCGGAGCGCGGCGTCAAGGTGCGGGTGATCGTCGATGATCTGCTCATCGATGCCCCCGACAAGCTGCTGCTGGCGCTCGACTGGCACCCCAACATCGACATCCGGATCTACAACCCGAAGCACAAAGTGGGCACGCCGCTGCATAAGCGCGCGCTGAACGTGGTGACCGACTTCCGTGGCGTCAATCAGCGCATGCACGACAAGACATTCATCGTTCAACGGCAAGCTCGCCATCACCGGCGGGCGCAATATGGCTGATGAGTACTTCGACTATGACCAAGAGTACAACTTCCGCGACCGCGACGCCCTCCTCTTGGGTGAGGCCGTGAAGCGCATGGAGGCGAGCTTCGCGAACTTCTGGGACAGTCCATTGACTGCTCCGGTGGAGTCCCTCTACGACGGCATGGGCCTGATGCAGAAGCGCGTGCGGGTGGACGAGGCCGAAGTCGGGCGGCTGTACGAGGAGTTGCACGAGTACGCAGCATCGCCGCAGAACTTCGCGCCGGAAGTGCGCGCCGCCATCGCCGCGATGCCGCAGGCGTTTCCGGCGCTGGCGAGAGAGGTGCGCTGGGGCAGGGTCGACTTCATCCATGACCTGCCGGGAAAGAACGGGGAACGCGTGCGGCGGGATGCGGGCGGCACGACTGCCGAGGCCCTGGCCGGCCTGGTCGACGGCGCGCGCAGTTCAGTCGTGATCCAGTCGCCTTATCTGGTGCTGTCGGACCGGGCAATCGAACTGTTCCAGAAAGCCATCGCCCGCGGCGTGCGCATTCGGATCAGCACCAACTCGCTGGCCTCCACCGACAACATCCAGGCCTACAGCGGCTATCGCAACCAGCGCAAGAATCTGCTGGCGCTGGGGTTGGAGATCCATGAGTACATGCCGGCCCCCGGCATCCAGCTTCAGCTGATGCCCCGCGCCGACGCTGCCAAGCGGCCGACCTTCGCCATCCATGCCAAGTCGATGGTCGTCGATTCGAAGACGGCCTTCATCGGCACCTACAACCTCGATCCCCGCTCCGAGAACCTCAACACCGAAGTGGGCGTCATCATTCACGACGAACGACTGGCGCAGGCGCTCGAACAATCGATCGAAACCGACATGCGGCCGGGAAATAGCTGGAACGCCGCCCGCGACGATCCCGATCGGTACGCCTCCCTCGCCAAGCGCGGCCGCGTGCGGTTATGGCAACTGGCGCCGATCAAGCCTCTGCTCTAGTTTAGTTCCTTTCAGACCCGTACCAGGTCTTCCGATTGACTGCCGCCAACTCGAATGGAGGGCCCCTCCAATGAGCATCTACCAGCTTAAGCCTGCGTTCCAGTCCTTGTTGCGCCCGTTGGTTGGCGCCCTGGCGCGCGCCGGGGTTCGCGCGAATCAGGTTACCTTCGCCGCATGCCTCATATCGATCGGCGTCGGCGCACTGCTTGTCCTCAATTCCGGGCAAGCCGCGCTGTTCGTGTTGGTGCCCATCTGGATGTTGCTGCGCATGGCGATGAACGCAATCGACGGCATGCTGGCGCGCGAGTTCGCCCAGAAGACGCCGCTGGGTGCGTATCTCAACGAGATCTCCGACGTCCTCTCCGATGCAGCCCTCTATCTGCCCTTCGGATTGATCGTTGGCTCAAGCATGACCGCGGTCGCCGTCGTCATCGTGCTCGCAGCGACCTCGGAACTCGCCGGCACCGTGGCGGTCATGACGGGGGCGAGCCGCCGTTATGACGGGCCCATGGGCAAGAGCGATCGGGCGTTCGTTTTCGGCCTGCTCGGTCTGCTCATCGCGCTTGGCGTTCCGCTGACGGCATGGCTGAACTGGGTGTGGGCAGCGGTCGCAGCGCTGACCGCGCTGACCATCGCAAATCGCATCCGCGGCGGCCTCAGGGAAATCGGCCGATAACGGCCTGCGACGTTGTCAATAACCCGAGCGAGCCGCTGCGGATGGGAGGACCGGCGCGGGCGATCGCGATCGCCTGTCTCGTTGCCTGGCCATTGCGTTTCACCTTCGAGCCTGCGCCGACCGGCGGCACCTTCTCGGTCAGGTTGTGCGGGCCGGTGAAGGGGTCTTGAACACCGACAGGGTGTCGAGCCATTGCTTGAAGTCCGCCACGCCCCAGAGGAACACGGATAGGGTGAGGATGGCGATCTTGAGCGCAGCGCAGGACGACTCGGACACGCAGATTCCACGAGCCCCGCGGCAGGCGGGGTTGAACCGGAAACGCTGCCCCCCGGCCGCTGGCTCGACCACCGTTGCGCGCGGCCCGGCCTGGGCCCTAGCCGGCCTCTTCGCCCGTATCCGTTTTCGCGGACGGATCCGGCCTTGCCGCCCCCGGTATGCCCGGTCAGCCGCGCCGCGGGCGAATCCGCTGCATTGCAGCCGGCGGCGATGACGCACCCAGCCGCGAGTCTCCCAATCGATCCATGCGCGCCCTTAAGTCCGTCTTAAGTTCCACGCACGTATCCTGCGCGGCATCGTGAAGCGCTCCGCTTCACCTGCGCACAAGGAGACAACGATGCAGCGCAAGACTTTCAAACGCACCCTGATCGCGGCGGCCGTTCTCGCCGTGATGGCCGGCGGCTACGCCCGATTCGTCGGCCAGCCCATCGCGCCGGCTCATGCCGGCACCGCCGCGGCGGCGACGGCGGCGGCCAGTCCGGCCCTGGCGATGCCGGAGTTCAGTTCGATCGTGGCGCAGAACGGACCGGCGGTGGTCAACATCAGCGTCACCGGACCCACCCGCACGGCGGCCCGCTCGTCGCCGTTCCCGCAGATGGATCCGGACGATCCGTTCTACGAATTCTTTCGCCGTTTCCAGATGCCGGCCCCGCGCGGCGAGACGCCGACCCGCGGCATGGGCTCCGGCTTCATCGTGCGCTCCGACGGCACGATTCTCACCAATGCCCACGTCGTGGCCGACGCCGCCGAGGTGACGGTGAAGCTGAACGACGGGCGGGAATTTCAGGCCAAGGTGATCGGCATGGACAAGCCCAGCGACGTCGCCGTGCTGCGCATCCAGGCCGACAACCTGCCCACGGTCAAGCTCGGTGACCCGGCGCGCACCCTCGTCGGCGAATGGGTCCTCGCCATCGGCTCACCCTTCGGCTTCGAGAACAGCGTCACCGCCGGCATCGTCTCGGCCAAGTCGCGCTCGCTGCCGGACGGCACCTACACGCCGTTCATCCAGACCGATGTCGCGGTCAATCCCGGCAACTCCGGCGGGCCCCTGTTCAACCTGAACGGCGAGGTGATCGGCATCAACTCCCAGATCTACAGCCGCAGCGGCGGCTACCAGGGACTGTCCTTCGCCATCCCGATCGACATCGCCATGAATGTGGAGCAGCAACTGGTACAGCACGGCAAGGTGAGCCGCGGCCGCCTCGGGGTGACCATTCAGGACGTGAACCAGTCCCTGGCCGAATCCTTCGGTCTGAAGCAGCCGGGCGGCGCCCTGGTGAGTGCGGTCGAAAACGACACGCCGGCAGCGAAGGCCGGACTGCAACCGGGCGATGTGATCCTCAAGCTCAACGGCAAGGACATCGGCCGCTCGGCCGATCTGCCGCCCCAGGTCGCCGATCTGCGACCGGGCTCGGAAGCGAGGCTGGAGATCTGGCGCAAGGGTCAGCGCAAGCAAATCAGCGTCACCATCGGCGAGCTGCCGGGCGAAAAAGTCGCAGCCGACGGCCACGGCAGCGCCGACCAGGGCCGGCTCGGACTCGCCGTGCGGCCGCTGACACCGCAGGAGCGCAAGGAGGCAAAGCTCGACGGCGGACTGCTGGTCGAGGATGCGAGCGGTCCGGCCGCCCGCGCCGGCATCCAGCCGGGCGACGTGGTGCTCTCGCTCAACGGCGAGCCGCTCACCGGCGTCGAGCAGCTGCGAGCCCTCGCAGGCAAGGCGTCGAAGCATGTGGCGCTCCTGATCCAGCGCGACAACGCCAAGATCTTCGTGCCGATCAATCTCGGATAGGCGCGACCTACCCCATCAGAATTCCCGCGCCGGCGTTTTGCCTTCCAGCGCGGGAGCGAAGGCGTGCAGTCAGTGCTGCAATGGCGCATGGTGCAGGCGGTGAGTCGCCTCGCTCGTGCGGCCTCGATCCATCCCACAGAGATAAACCCTTGGCCAAAGAAAGAGATGGACTCTCGGCGCACATCCTTCCCACCTCGTCGACCCTGGTGGGTGCCTGCATGACCGTCATCAGCGTCGTCAAGCTGATGCAACCGGGCAGCGTGGGCGTCGTCATCGACAAGCTGCTCGCCCTGGGTACCGTGCTGTTTTTGGCGAGCGCCCTGCTGTCCTTCGTTTCGATGCGTATCCAGCGAGTCGGATCGCGGCTGGAGAGTTTCGCCGAGATCCTGTTCGTCGTCGCGCTGGGTATCGCCGGCATCGCCGCGGTGGTCCTGTCGTTTCAGATATCCTGACTGTTTCTCCGACAATGACGAGCGCCACGATGACCGACACGACCTGGGCCGATTGGGCCGCCCTCGCCGGCAGCTGGGTACTGATCCTGCTCTACCACGCCTTCCTGGGATGGAAGGTCCGCCGCGATCCCGGATTCGCGGTGCATGCCATCAACGCCATGGCCCGCGCCAAATGGGTGGAGACCATCATGAGCAGCGGCTCGAAGGACATCCTGGCAGTCCAGACGCTGCGCAACTCGGTGATGGCCGCCAGCTTCATGGCTTCCACCGCCGTCCTGCTCATCATGGGAACGCTCACGGTGGGCTCGGATGTGGACAAGATCACCAAGGCCTGGCATGCGCTCAATCTGAGCGGGCAGGCACGCAACGCCATACACATGATCAACGTCATGTTCCTGCTCGTCGATTTTTTCGTCGCCTTCTTCTTTTTCTCGATGGCGATCCGCTTTTACAACCATGTCGGCTACCTGATCAATCTTCCTTCGGCGCAACTCGGCGCCGCCTTCGCGCCCGACAAAGTCGCGGCCTACCTCAACCGCGCCGGCCACTACTATTCGCTGGGAATGCGCACCTTCTACTTCTGCCTGCCGCTGGTGTTCTGGTTCTTCGGGCCCCACATGATGGTGGTCGGAACCATCGGCCTCATCGGCGCCCTGTTCCGCCTCGATCGCGCACCTTCGAGCTGAGGGCTAGTCCTTCAGGGCGGCGACCAGGGCCGCCCCGATCGGACGCGAGAACATCATCGCCAGATGCCCGACACCGGCGAACGGCCGGTTTTCTGCCGCATCCAGCCGGTTCGAATCCTGGGGCATGACGAAATTGTCGTGCGCGCTGTAGATGCACGCCACCGGCAGTCCTGCTGGCAGGCCCTTCTGCTCCAGTGCCCTGAGCCAGGCGCTGCCCGGCTCCACCTGGCGGGCATTGCGGCCGAGGCCGATGCGCGCGATCTCGCTGCCGTGATGGGGCGAGGCCAAGGTCACCAGCTTCGCCACCCGCGCCGCGCCGTAGCGGGACAGATAGGCGCGGCAGGCTATCCCGCCCATGCTGTGGGCGACCAGTACGACGCGCTGGGCACTTGTTTCTGCGCACAGCGCTTCGATGCGCCGGCGCAGCGGTTCGACGTGGTCGTCGATGCTGCCGTACATCGGTTCCAGATTCACCGTGGCAACGCAGAACCCGGCCTGTTCGAGCCGGCGCCGCAGCCGCCACCAGAGGCCGCGATTGCAGCAATACCCATGCACCAGCAGGATCGGGAACTCTCCCTTGGCCAGGGGGCGCACCCGCTCGGCGCCCATGAACCAGCGTTCGAACGGCTGTATCGCGACGAACAGCACGACAAATGCGGCGTATTCCGCGAGCATCATGCGCAAGGCCGCGAAGACGCCGATCTGCAGCCCTGCCGGGCGCGGCGAACGGTAAGTCCAGCCATAGGCGTAGGTGACGGCGACGATGCCGGCGCGCGTGCCGAGCATCAGCAGCAGCATCGCGCCCGCCGACTGTGCCTCGCTCCAACCCAGCTCGCGCCCGGCGTAGGCGGTGACGAAGGCATAGAACAGCAGTTCTACGGCCAGCGCCAGGCGGAGGATGCGCGCGGTCATGGGCGGACGCGGCTCACGCGATCTGCGGCGCCGGTTTTCCCGTCAGCTCCCGCGCCAGCAGGCTGGCGTTGCGCGCCACCATGCCATAGATGGAAAGCTGGGGATTGGCGCCGACGCTGGTCGGAAACACCGAACCGTCGAATATCGAGAGCTGCGCCAGCTGATGGTGCCGGCCGCGGCCGTCCACCACGCCGGCACGCGGGTCCGCGCTCATGCCGCAGCCGCCCATGACATGGGCGCTCACGACGCGGGTCAGAAGCGGCTTCAGGTCCAGCCCGGCGATGGCGGAACGCGCCTCGGGCCAACTGGAATAGCCGCCGCAGCGCTCGTCCACCACGAACACGCTCTTGGCGCCGGCGGCGAACTGGATTTCCGCCATCGCCAGCAGGGCGCGCCGCGCCCCGTCCCAGAAGGGCTCGACGAGGGGATAGTCCACCACCGGTGTGCCGTCGCCGCGCAATTCGACGCGCCCGCCCTGGCTGTCGGGATGGAAGCCGTCGCGCAGCAGAGCGATCAGGGCATGGGTGTGGGAAAACTGCGCCATGAGCCGGGCGTGGGCTTGGCCGTAGCCGTGCAGGGTGGTCGAGAACAGCACGGGATGGAGCGGCGGCGCCTCGAGCTTGAAGCCGAGGGGGCCGTCGATCGGACCGAGTCCCAGGAAGTGATCCGAATATATGGTCTGCGGCGCGCCGGAGAACCCGGCGACGCGCTCCGGCATGATGGCGGCACAGACCACGGTCGGGTGGAGACACGTTCGCGCGCCGGTGCGGCCGTAGGGGTTCGGCGCGCCCGAGCGCAGCAGCACGGCGGGACTGCCGATGGCGCCCGCCGCCAGCACCACGTGCCGCGTGCGCAGCGTGACGCGGTGCGTGCCCGGCACGATGCCGTCGGCCTCCATGGCGACGCACTCGACGCCGCGCACGCGGTCCGCTTCGATCAGCAGCGTCTGCACGCGGGCGCGGGTGAGCAGAACCGCACCCAGCTTCAACGCCGCCGGAATGGTGCTCACCAGCATCGACTGCTTGGCGTTGGTCGGGCAGCCGGTGCCGCAATAGCCCAGGTTCCAGCAGCCATTCACATTGCGGCGGATGCCGGCGACCGGTATGCCGAGCTTCTCGGCGCCTCGGCGCAGGATGTCGTTGTTTTCGTTCGGCGCCACCGTCCACGGACGGATGCCGAGCCGCCGTTCCATGGTCTCGAACCAGGGATCGAGGTCCGCCGTGGTGAATTCCGCCAGTCCGTAGCGTTCCCGCCAGAACTGGAGGGTCGCCTCGGGCGTACGGAAGCTGCTGGTCCAGTTCACCGTGGTCGATCCGCCGACGCAACGTCCCTGCAGAATATTGACCGCCTTGTCCCGCGTCTTGCGGGCCGCCGACTCCTGGTAGAGCTGGGGGTAGGCGTCGGACTCGCGCATCCTGAAATCGTGCGTGCCCTTGAGCGGTCCTTCCTCGATCATCACCACCCGCAAGCCGGACTTGGCCAGAATTTCCGCCGTCACGCCGCCGCCGGCGCCGGTGCCGACGATGGCGACGTCCGCTTCGAGCGTCAGATCGCTCGCCAGGCGTGAAGCGTCGATGACGTTCCAGCCCGCTGCGAGTCCTTCGGCGATCGGATCGCGCATGCCGATGCCCTCAGAAAATCTCGGGCGGACCGGGATAGTCAATCGCCGCCCATGCGGGGGGACTGCCATACCAGGCGCCGAGAACCAGATCGTGCAACGCCGCGTATCCGGTCTGCAGCAGTTGGAAGCGGGAAAAACGCCAGTGTTCGAGAAACGCCTCGATCTCGCCGCGCGTTGCGGACGACCAGGGTTCGCTCACACCCGCCACCAGCATGCGCGTCGGGGCGAAGGCCAGCAGCGCGAACAACTGCATCACCTCTTTGCGGGCGGCGGCACTCAATCCCATGATCGCCTGATCGACGCCGGCTACCACCGCCTCTACCGCAGCGTCCTGCCGGGGCGGCTCGGGCAAGGCGCCGCGCAGCAGCACCGGGGCCAGCGCGGCGACGACGGTGTGGCCTTCGGCGTCGAGTCCGTAGCCGTCACCGCTTCGCCCCGCACCGTGGTGGCGATGCCAATACCAGGATCCGACGGCTGCCAGGGTGACGCCGCCGACCACACCCGCCTTCAGGAATTGGCGCCGGGTCACCATTGGGAAAGACGTCTCTAGCGGATCAGAAAACGAACCAGCGCGTCGAACAGCCTGCCGTAGGGCGGATTGAACAGGCTGATGGCGTTGACGCGCGATTGAACGAACACGGCTTTCTTCTTGGAGAAGGTCTCGAACCCTTCGCGTCCGTGGTAATGCCCCATGCCGCTGTGACCGACGCCGCCGAACGGCAGGTGATCCTGGGCGATGTGGAGAATGGTGTCGTTGATGGTCACGCCTCCGGCGATGGTTTCGCGCAGCACGCGATTGACGCGGTCGCCATCGCGCTCGAAGTAGTACAGCGCCAGGGGCCGCGGGCGTGCATTGACGTGCGCGATCGCGTCGTCGAGCGTGGCATATTCGATGATGGGCAGCAGCGGGCCGAAGATCTCGTCCTGCATCACCTGCATGTCTTCGCGCACGCCGGTCAGGGCGAGCGGGGGGATGCGGCGCGAAACGCCGTCCGGCGCGGCGAGCGAGTTCGACAGCGGCACCACCCCGGCGCCCTTGTCGACGGCATCGTCCAGATAACCGGACAAGCGTGCGAAATGCCGCTGGTCGATGATCGCCGTATAGTCCGGCGTCCGCGCCATGTCCGGATAGCAGCGATTCACCACGGCGCGCGCTGCATCGAGGAATGCCGCGGTCTTGCCGGCGGGCAGCAGGACGTGATCCGGCGCGATGCAGGTCTGGCCGGCGTTCATCGTCTTGCCTACGAGGATACGTTCCGCCGCATGGTCGATGGGGTAGTCGGGACCGACGATGGCAGGCGACTTGCCGCCCAGTTCGAGCGTCACCGGCGTCAGATTCTCCGCTGCGGCACGCATCACGCTGTGCCCCACCTTGGTTGAACCGGTGAAGAGCAGATGGTTGAAAGGAAGCAGGGCGAAGGCTTGTGCCACCTTCGCATCCCCTTCCACCACGGTAAGCTCTTCAGCCGTGAAGTGGCGCGCGATGAGATCGGCGAAGAGTCGCGCCGTGCGCGGCGTGTATTCCGACATCTTCACCATCGCCCGATTGCCCGCCGCCAGGGCGGCGGCCAGCGGCGCCGCGGCCAGCAGGATCGGGTAGTTCCACGGGGCGATGATCCCGACCACGCCCAACGGCTGCAACACCACCTTGGCGCGCCCCGGCTGGAACCACAATGAAACCGGACGCTGCTCGTCGCGCATCCACCGTCCCAGGTGACGCCGCGCATGCTTGATGCTTTCGAGGCTGGGGAAGATCTCCAGCAGGCGCGTTTCATCGCGCGAACGGTGGCCGAAGTCCTGGTCGATGGCCGCGGCGAGGGCGTCGATGTTGTCGCGCAGCAGCCTTTCCAGCAGCAGCAGGCGGCGCTGGCGCTCCTGCCGCGACGGCTGCGGGTCGCGCGCGAACGCCTCACGTTGTCGTGCCAGGCTGTCGTTCAGGGTCAGGGTAGCAGCCGCCACGGCGGCATTCTCGATCGAACCCACGGGGCTCTCAGTCGCAAAGAAAGGAAATCATCACCCGCTTACGGGTCACCGAAGTCTAGCGGAAGGCTCCGGGATCTATTAGGGTAATCCCTCTAAACGACCCGTAGCGGCCGGGCGATAATTCGAGGCGTTCGGCATCCGTCTTCTGCCATGAGCGAATCACCCGAACCGAATCCGGAGCATTCCGACAAGAACACCGAGGCGGCACTGCTGCGGGCGCACCTCGCCCGTGCCAAGTCGCTGCGGGAACTTGCCAAGCAGGACCCTGCCTCGGCGCAGGACCGCATGCGCCTGCGGGAATGGCAGTCGCAACGGCTCGCCCGCACCCACCGCGACCTGCTGGACAGTCAGCGCTACGGCACACCGGCTGCCTTCTTTCTCACCGACCTGTACGGCCCCAAGGATTTCAGTTCCCGGGACGAGGAACTGGAACGTATTCTGCCGATGATCGTATCGGTGCTGCCCGCGGCCGGCGTTCACACCGTCGGCCTGGCCGTGGAAGTCGACGCCCTGTCCGAGGAACTGGATGCAGCGATGGTCGGCGAGCTACGCCGCGCCGGTACCATGGACTGCATCGACGACACGGCCTACGGCGACGCCTATCGCGCCTGCACCAGGCGATCCGCGCGCGAACGGCAGATCGCCCTGATCGGCGAGACCGGCCGCACGCTGGCACGGCTCACCCACATGCCTTTCGTATCCCTGGCGCTCACCTTGATGCGCACGCCGGCGCACCTGGCCGGCCTGGGCGAGCTGCACGAATTCCTCGATCACGGCTTCAGCGCCTTCAAGCACATGGGCGACCCGAGCGAATTCCTGGAACTGATCCGCAGCCGGGAAACGGCGATCATGGAACGGCTGTTCGCCGGTCACCCCGAACCGTTCGCGATCGAAGCCCAGACGCCGATTTGACGGCGCGTCACGGCGACGCTTCCACGGTCGCCGATGACCGACATCCAAGTCGTGACAGACGGGGCTCGGTACTACACTCAATGAGTGCCGCGGCACCCGCCAGCACAACCTGCAGGTCCTTCGCACCATCAGGGATGTTCATTTCAGCGAGAAATCCACCCGGCTCAGCTTCGCCTTGTCCTTGTCTTTCGCGTCGTCGGCGGTGAGCTTCGGCGCCACGGTGAATACCCGTTCCTCGGGCACTTTGCCTTTGCTGACCAGGTAGTCCTTCACCGTCTGGGCCCGCTGCAGGGCCAGCGTTCGCAGATCCTCGTCGCCGGCCTGGGCATGGGTTAACATCAGTTTCTCCATCTCTTCCGGCGGCAGGTCCTTGGCCAGGCCGATCGCGTTGCGCGGTTTCGGGAATTTCTCCTGCTTGTAGGCGCGCTCCAGATACTTGGCATACTCCTCCTTGTCCACCGTGACCGAGTTGACGGACTCCGCCGCCTCGCCCTTCTTCACCTGGTCGGCCAGCTTCTGCGCCTTGACCTTACGTTCCACACCGGCCTTCTTCAGGCCTTCCGCGTCGTTCGCCGGATCGACGCGGCCGGCGATCTCCAGCTTGAGGCCGGGCCGTTCGGTGAGCGCCTTGGTCAGCGTCTCCAGCTTCTTCTCGGCCGGCTGCGTGATGGCGGTGCGTCCGTAGTCGAACTCGGCGTAGGCGAGTTCCTCGCCGCCGCCGAAGAGCGAACCGAGCAGCGCGAACGGAGCGGTCACCGCCTTCACGATGAGGTTCACGATCACCTGGATGATGATGCCGCCGACGCTGAACTTGGGATCGTCGAGCGAGCCGCCGATCGGCAGGTTGATGTCGATCACGCCGTTGCGGTCCTTGAGCAGCGACACCGCCAGCAGCACCGGCAGCTTGGTGGCGTCTGGGCTGTCGGTCTTCTCGCCGAAAGTGAGCTGGTCGAGATAGACGTTGTTCTGCGCCTCGAGCTTGCGGTTCTCGATCTTGTAGCCGAGTTTGACGGTGAGCTTGCCCTTCTCGATGGCATAGCCGGCATACTTGCCCGAATAGGGAGTGAATTGCGGCAGCTCCATGCCCTTGACGCTGGCCTGGAGGTCGAGAAAGAGATTGCCCGACAGCGGATTGACCTTGCCCAGGATTTCCAGCGGTGCATCGCTCACCTGACCGCGCAATTCCACATCCGCGGTGGTGCCCAGATCCGACGACAGCCCCGTGACGCGGCCGCCCAGTTCCTTCATGTCGGCCGTGTAGTTCGGTTTGATGAAGAAATCGCTGAAGTTCACGTTGCCGCCCTGCAGAGTGAGCTTCTGCACCGTGATCTTGTAGTCCGGGGGTAGCGGCGGCGGAGTCACGCTTGGCGCAGCCGCCGGCTTCGACTCCGCCGCGCCCGCGCTCGCCGCCGGCGGCGATGGCTCCGCGGCGGCCGGCGGCGCCGGTTCCGCCGCGCCGCGCTGCGCTTCGCCAGCCGCCGCTTCCGCCTCCGGCTTGCTCACGATCTGCTGCACGTTCAGCCTGCCCTCGGCACTCAGGATCAGCCGCGAATAGAAATCCGACAAGGCCACTTCCTTGATGTCGAGCTTGAGCGGTTGCAGGCTCGACAGATTGATGCCGTCGAAGAAGAGCGACTTCCAGACCAGGAAGTCGGCCGCATTCGCCTTGTCGATCGTGTGCAGGTTGGCGATGCCGGCGTTGCCGCGGTAGGACGCCCTGATGGCGCCCTCCGCCGGCACCTCGACCGCGAGGTTGCCGCGCGCCGCCACCGCACCGCCGGTCAGGGTGATGTTCACCTTGTTCGCGAAATAGGGCTGGAAGGGCAGGATCTCGATGCCCTTGAGATCGACCGCCAACTGGGCCTTGCGCGGGTCGAGGCCGGCCACACCGGAAAGCTTCATACTGCCGCGCTTATTGACCTTGGCATCGAACGTCAGTTTCGATTGCGCGCCTTTCTGGTTGCTCAGATTCTCCACCATGGTATGGATTCCCGTGAGCGACAGGCGCGTCGGTTCGGGCAGCATGAGGTCTTCGAACAGGATGTCGTAGCCCTGGGTGGCGACCTTGCGGATCATCACCGCCCAGGGTTCTTCCGCCTTCGCGGCGCCGGCAGCCGCGGCCGCCACCGGGAAGATCCGCGTCGCACTCAGGGTGCCATCCTTGTCGCGGGTGATGCGCAGTCTCGCGTCGCGCGTCACGACCTCGTCGATGGTGACGCTGCGGGCAGCGAGATCGACCTTGCCGCCGGTCACGCTCGCTTCGGCCAGGCGGTAGAAATCGTCCTTTTCGTTGGCATGGCGCAGGGCAACATCCTGGAGCTTCACCGCCAGGGCGTCGAGCAGGATCCTCGGCCCCTTGTCATCGAAGGCGACATCGTAGTCCGTGGCGACGCCGAGGGTCCCGGACACCAGTTTGGCCAGCACCGCATTCGCATAATAGGAGGCGTAGTTCGGCAGTTTCACGCCGGTCACTTCGACCTTGCCTTTCGCCGCGAGCGGCGCGATGACCAGAGTTCCGCTGTGACTGATCGCCTCGCCGGCGCCGGTCCTGAGGCTGGCCTCGACATTCGCCGCCTGATCGGCGGCGTTGCCGAGATTCTTCACCGTCACAGTCAGCGCCTCGACGTTGGTCTGGAAGGCGGGCGCGACGGCTTCGTCGGCGAAGCCGATCCTGCCATCCGTGAGCTTCACCTCCGCGACGGCGAAGCGAAACGGCGCCGCGGGCGGCTTCGCTGCGGCCGGCTGCGCCGCCTCGTCTTTCTGGGTGGCAACGGGCGCTTGTGGCAGCAGCGACAGCAGCGTCAGTTTCCCGTCCTTGCCCCGCTTCAGCCGCAGGTCCGGACCCTGCACGGCAACGCTGTTGACGGCAGCCATCCGGCCGAACACGTCGAGGGATTTCAGGCTGACCGCGAGCAGCGGCAGATTCAGCACCGGCGCGCCGTTCTTTTCCGTGATGGCAATCTGCTTGAGCGCCAGGTCACCGCGCACCGTCAGACTCGGAGTCCCCTGCTGAGGCTGCAGGAAGTGTACGGCCAGCTTGGAATCGACCTTCCCGCTGGGCAGTTTGAACGGCAGCGGCAGCGGCGAATAATCGACATAGCGGGTCAGATCGAAGTTCGCGAACTGGACATCGATCGAGGCCTCGCGCGTATCCTTGAACGGCTTCGCCTGACCGGTCACTGCGAACCGGCTGTCATTAATCATGGCGCTGAACGCGGGCTGGACCTCGATGTCCACGTGAGACGGCAGATTCGAGACGAACGGCAGGCCGATGTTCAAGTCCGCGACCGTGTGGCGGGCCTTCAGCGGCCGATCTTCGAAATCGATGCGGCCCCCGCTTACCTGGATATTGTTGAGAGAGAACCGGCTCGGTTCCTCGGACGGCGGCTGCTTGAGGATCTCCTCCACCAGATCGGTGAAGTTGTAGGTGCCATCCTCGTTGCGCACGACATGCACATAGGGATTGGCGAGACGGATCTCCTGCAGCACGAAGCCGCCGCGAACCAGGGATTCCGCCTGCAGGTTGACGGCGAGTTCGTCGAACCGGACGGCAGTGCCGACGCTGTCGCGCTCCTTCATCTCGAAGCCCTTGACCGAGGCCGACAGCGTGTAGGGATTGATGCCGATATCCTCGATGGTCACGGGCCGGTGCAGCACCTCGCTCAGTTTCTGCTGGGCGAAATACTTGACGAGCGGCGGCGCGGCGAGAAAGCCGAGCACGCCGATCGCGGCGAAGAGGGCGACCGACCAGAGCAGGACTTTGCGGACGACGGGCTTCCTGGCGTATGCATTCACATCCATGGGTTTTCCCGAGATCGATTTGGGATCATGCGCTAGCGTGCGCACTGTATCAGCGCCGATCGACGATGTGAAATTCCCCGCCGCAACGCCGGCCAACGGCATGTTCCGCCACGATCGCGGCGGCACGCCCCCTTGATATTCGCCGCGGCGCCGCTAGACTTGGCGCAGCCCCAACCTGCTGAAAACCCATGATCGCTCTGATACAACGCGTCACCCGCGCCAGCGTCACGGTCGACGGCAGTCCGGTCGGCGCCATCGAGGGCGGCATCCTGGCCCTGATCGGCATCGAGCGCGACGATACGGCGAAGAACGCCGAGCGGCTCGCGCAGCGCATTACCGGCTACCGCGTCTTCGCCGATGACGAGGGCAGGATGAATCGCTCGGTGGCGCAAGTCGCGGGCGGCGTGCTGCTGGTGCCGCAATTCACACTGGCGGCAGACACGAAGAAAGGTGCGCGGCCCAGCTTCTCCTCTGCCGCCTCGCCCGAGCGCGCCGCGGCCTTGTTCGACGATCTCGTGGACCGCGTGCGTGCCCGCCATGATCAGGTCGCCACTGGCCGCTTCGGCGCCGAGATGTTCGTCGCCTCGGTAAATCACGGCCCGGCGACATTCTGGATCGAGGCATGAACATCGCCTCGCGGAGCTTGCGGCGCGCGACCTGGGGCTGCTTGCCCTGGCCTGCCTGCTGGTGGCCCTGGCTGGCTGTGCCACCAAACCTGAGATCATCGCGCCGCCCAAGGCTCCACTGGTGGTTGGGGATCGGGAGAACGGGCGCGAGGTGGTAATGTACGCTTTCAGCCTGATCGACATCGGCTACCGCTTCGGCGGCAGGAATCCGGACTCGGGCCTGGATTGCAGCGGCATGGTGGCCTATCTCTATCAGCAGGTGACCGGCGCGCGTCTGCCCCACAACGCCGCCGCCATCGCCCGGCTGGCCCGGCCGATCGAGCGCAAATCCCTGCAGGCCGGAGATCTGGTGTTCTTCAACACCCGCAACAAGCCCTACTCTCACGTCGGCATCTATGTCGGCGACAACCGCTTCGTACACGCCCCCAGCCGCAACGGCAAGATCGAGCTCGCCAATCTGTCGGATCGCTATTTCGACCAGCGCTTCGATTCGGCGCGTACCTTGCTGCAGGATTGACTCGCGGGAATTCGGCGCCCGCGGCACCCCCGACGACGTGCCCGTTCTACCCGGCTCAGAATCCCTCCACATCCAGCAGATGCTTGATGGCGGGATAGGGGTAGATCGGCCCTTCCTTGCAGATGAAGGTGGCGCCGAACTGGCAGTGGCCGCAGTGGCCGACGGCGCATTGCATGTTGCGCTCGGTGCTGAGGTAGATGGAGGATTCCTGCACCCCCTTGCGCGCCAGATGCTGGGCGGCGGAGCCCATGAAACCGCCGGGTCCGCACAGCATGGCGACAGTGCGCTCCGAGCGCACCACCACCTCTTCCAGCACCTTGATCTTCCCGCTCACCTGCCAGCGCCAATTGGCCGAGCCCTCGGTGGAGGCGACCAGCACGGTCGTATCCGGCAGCGCCTTCCAGCGCTCGTAGCGTTCCGGCCAGATGAACTCATCCACGCGCTTCACCTTCTGTACGATGGTGAAATGCCCGAAGCGCTCGCGCCGCCGGATCATGTGGTTGATCACCGACACCACCGGAGCGCAGCCGAGCCCGCCGGAGACGATGACGACGTCCTGGCCTTCGGCCTCCCGCAGCGGCCAGCCACGGCCGAAGGGGCCGCGGATGCCCAGGCGCTGGCCTTCCTTGAGTTCGAACAGGCCGCGGGTGACGCGCCCGACGCGATTGATGGTGTGCACCAGCAGATCCTCGTGCTCCGGGTCGGAGACGATGGAGATGGCCACCTCGCCCACGCCGTACAGGTACAGCATGTTGAACTGGCCCGGATCGTAGGTGTAGTTGGCATGCACCAGCGGGTCGGTGAAGCGCAGGTACAGGGTGAAGATGGTCTTCGATTCCTGCACCCGGCGCACGATCTCCGCCTCGTGGGGCAGATAGGCGTTGGCTTGGGCCTGGGTCAGGCTATGGCTGCGCATCTTGGCTCTCCGCGAGCAGGGCGTGGACTTCCTCGGTGATGTCGATGGCGGCGGGGCACCAGGCGATGCAGCGCCCGCAGCCGACGCAGCCGCTGCGCCCGTACTGCTCGTGCCAGGTGCCGAGCTTGTGGGTGAGCCACTGGCGGTAGCGCAGCCGCGTCTTGTCCCGCACCACCCAGCCGTGGATGTAGCTGTGTCCCTCGGTGAAACAGGAATCCCATTGCCGGTAATGCTCCACCTGCTGGCCGCTCATGTCGGGGGCATCGCCCTCGCTGTGGCAGAAGCAGGTCGGGCACACCGAGGTGCAGTTGGCGCAGGACAGGCAGCGCTGCGCCACGTCCTTCCAGCGCGGATGGTCGAGGCGCGCCATGAGCGCGTCCTTCAGTTCGCGCGAGGGCAGCCGGCGCGTCTGGACCGCCACCGCGGACTGCGCCTGCGCCGCGGCGCACTGCGTCTGCGCCGCGCTTGCGGGCTGCAAAGGCAGGGCTTCGACGATGGAGCGGCCACGCTCGCTCTTGGACCGCACCAGGAAACCCTCGTCCAGTTCCGTCAGCGCGATGTCGAAGCCGGCCGTGACCGAAGGCCCGTCGCCGGTGGAGTGGCAGAAGCAGGTGGCGGCGGGATGGGCGCAATCGACGGCGACGATGAACAGCGCGCGGCGGCGCGCGTTGTAGTAGTGATCCGGATACTCGCGATAGCAGAAGTGCTGGTCCTGCAGGGTGAGCGCCGCCAGATCGCAGGCGCGCACGCCGATCACCGCCGTCGGCTGGACCTGGGGCAGGGTCTCGGTGAAACGCATCTCGCCTTTCTCGCTGCGCTGAGCACGCCATACCGTGTCGCGCGGCGCGAAGGTAAGGGGTTTGAGCGCCTGGGGACCGTTGGCCCAGGCGAAGCAACGCGGACTGTCGTCCTGGCGCAGCCGGTAGCGGCCCGGCGCCTGCTCGTCGCGATAGCCCGTGGGCAACTGGGACGCCTTCTCCAGTTCCTCGAACACCACCGCACCGTCGCGCACGCGGGGACCGATCACCTGGTGGAACTCCCGCCGCAGCACGTCGATCAGCCGCTGCAGATCCTCGCGCCGCAAGAACTGTTCGCTCACGCCCTCACCTCCCCGTTTCCCTCGGCCCCACGCGGCCGCGGTCGCTGCGCCGCATCATGGAGTTCGCTCCGGATCGCCGCGTGCAGCGCGGCGGCGTAGTGCGGCAGCACCGCCGCGAGAGCCAGGTCGGCATCGGGCGCAGGCGCGACGCCGATGCCGAGCCCGAATATCCGCAGCGAGCGCGGCAACTCGCCCAGGGCCTCGGCCAGATCCAGCGCCAGGTCCACCGAAAGCCCGTGGCTGGACACCGCCGCATCCCGATCCCGCAGTTCGGCGCGGGTGCAGCGCACGACCGTACCGGGCGGCACACCGGCCAGCGCATCCACCAGGAACACCGACTCTACGCCACGCATCAGCGCGGGCAGTTCGCTCAAAGGGTTGCCGCAGCGCACGGCCTCGACCCCGTCGGGCAGAGGCCCGGCGCTCGCCATGTCGATGACATCCCAGCCGAGGCGATCGGCGCCGAAGGGCGAGCCGATGCCGACGATGCGCAGCCGGCAGCCCGCATCGGGCTCAGCCACGATGCACCTTGAGGCGCAGGAAGTGGGTGGCGCAGGAGATGCACGGGTCGTAGTTGCGCAGCACCGTCTCGCAGCGCTGGCGCAGCGTGTCCTCAGGGGTATCCACCCCCAGAGCCTCGACCCAGTGGCGCAGGTCGTCCTCCATTCGCGCCTGATTCTGGCTGGTGGGCGGAACGATGCGGCAGCTCAGGATTTCGCCCTGGTCGTTGGTCTCCCAGCGCTGCCACAGCATGCCGCGGGGCGCCTCGGTGCAGCCGTAGCCGACGCCGGCCCGCGGCGCGACCTCGACGCGGGGAGCGTCCGGCAGCCGGTAGTCGTCCATGACGCGCAGCGCCTCCAGCAGCGCGAAGTGCATCTCCACCGCCCGCGCCACGATGCTGTGAAACATGTTGCGGCTGGGAAAGGGCACGCCGCTGCGCTCGAGATTGCGCCGCACCGGCGGCGGCAGGCGGTCCAGGTTCAGATTGAGGCGGGCGAGCGGCCCGACCAGATAGGGCCGGTTGCGATAGCGGGAGTAGAGCGCGGTGGAATGGGCGGCATGGGATTCCTGGAACAGGTCCTCGTAGGCGGCGATGGGAAGGCTGAGGCCGTCGCTGCCGGAAATGCTGCCCTCATTGAGGGGATATTCGTCCGCATGGCGCACCGCCACGCAGGTGAAGTCCTGGGACGAGTGCGGCAGGGCCAGGGACGCCGCCCATTGCACCAGTTCCTCCGCCAGGGGCAGCGCGTCGTGCAGACGGCTGCGCAGCTTCGATACCTCGGCCGCGGCCGGCGCGCGGTAGAAGCCCCCGACGCAGGTGCCCACGGGATGCACCGAGCGGCCGCCCAAGAGGCGGATGATGTCGTTGCCCAGGGCCTGGAGCTGCAGCCCGCGGCGCAGTTCGTCGCGATACTCCCGCGCCATCGCCAAGGCGTTCGGATAACCGAGGAAGTCCGGCGCCGCCAGCAGATGAATGTGCAGGCCGTGGCTCTCCAGCCACTCGCCGCAATACAGCAGGCGCCGCATCTCCCGTACCCAGGGGCCGGGCTCGGCGCCGAAGATGGCTTCCAGAGCATGCACGGCGCTCATCTGGTAGGCCACCGGACAGATACCGCAGATGCGCGCGACGATGTCCGGCACCTCGCTGTAATGACGCCCTTCCAGCAGCTTCTCGAAAAAGCGCGGCGGCTCGAAGATCCTGAGCCGCACGTGTTCCAGGCGTCCATCCCGCACCGAGAGGTCCAGCGCGCCCTCGCCCTCGACCCGGGCGAGCACCGGAACATGGATCGGAATATGGCGCTCCTCATCCATGGCTCAACTCCCCTGGGCTGCGCTCGCGCCGGCCTCGGCGAAGGCCGGCGCGGCGTTGTTGATCGACAGGAAGCGGCGCCTGACGTCCGTCGCGCCGAGCCCGTTGGCGCGCAGGCGCTGCGCCAGTGACGCGGCATTGGCGTTCTCCGCCGGACCGTAGCAGGCATAACAGTCGCGGCCATGGGCCGGACAGAGCACGCCGCAGCCGGTCTGGGTCACCGGCCCCATGCAGGGCACGCCCTTGGCCACCATCACGCAAACCACGCCGAGGCGCTTGCATTCGCCGCACAGCTTGTCGCGATTTACCGGCGGCGTGACGCCAAACAGCAGCGCACGAATCGCAGCCAACACTTGATGCCCGTTAACCGGACAGCCCCACAATTCGAGATCCACCCGCACCTGGGCCGACAGCGGCGTCACCTTGTCCAGGATGCTGATGTGTTCGGGGCTGGCATATACCGCGCGCGTCCATTCGTCGGCCCGGTGCAGGTTGCGCAGCGCCTGGACGCCGCCGGAGGTGGCGCAGGCGCCGATTGCGATCAAGTACTTGCTGCGCGCGCGCACTGCGCGGATGCGCTGCGCCTCTTCGGGCGTCGAAATGCTGCCTTCCACCAGGGCGATGTCCACCTCGGCATCCTCATCCACCGGCCCCATCTCGACGAAGTGCGGGATATCCACCTGCTCCGCCAACTCCAGCAGGCCCTCGCCGAGGTTGAGCAACGCCAATTGGCAACCGTCGCAGGAGCTGAACTTGTGGACCGCGAGGCGCGGACGATGAGGGAACTGGGGCACGATAGCCTCCCGCTTCGGTGGAATGCTGTGATGCAGCATGATAGCCGAAACCGGCTTCGTCGATAAGAAAACAAATGGGGTGCAACAGTCCCGCTTATTCACCGATCGCAACCCGCGGCTCGGCGGATCATCGCGGACAAGCCCTGACACGCCAAGGAATACAATGGCCGCCGTGAAGATTGACGTGACCAGCCGCGGCTGATCCCTTATCCTGAAAGTAACCAACCACGGAGCGGGCCCGCATGCAAACCGAAGCCAACCCGGGTGCCTATCTCGACCCGATTCTCGACCGCTATCGAGGCGATCCGACGCGCCTGGTGCAGATACTGCGCGAGACCCAGGAGATCCACGGCTGGATCAGTCCGCCCGCCATCACCCATCTCGCTGCCCACCTCGGCTTGCCAAGGGGGCGGGTGGAGGGCGTGGCAGGGTTCTACAGCTTCTTGTGCAGCGAGCCCAGGGGGCGCTACCGGGTGCTGTTCTCGGACAACATCACCGATCGCATGCAGGGCAACATGAAGCTGCTCGACCACATGTGCCAGAAGCTGTGGTTGGAGCGCGGCAAGGTATCGGAGGACGGCCTGGTCAGCATCGACACGACCTCCTGCACCGGCCTGTGCGACCAGGGTCCCGGCCTGCTGGTAAACGGGTGGGCGATCCCGCGCATCACCGAGGAGCGCATCGACCAGATCATCGATCTGATCCATGTCGAGAAACCGGTGACCGAGTGGCCGGCGGACATGTTCCGCATCAGCGACAACATCCGGCGCAAGGACGTGCTGCTCGACAGCGCCATCCAGCCCGGCGACGCGATCCGCGCGGCGATGGCGCGGGGTCCGCGGGCGGCGGTGGAAATGGCCTCCAACGAGCGCTCCTGGCGCGAAGCGGTCGTTGCCGCGCCCCAGGGACCGCTCGCCACGCTGGACGAGATCAAACGCTCCAACCTGCGCGGCCGCGGCGGTGCCGGCTTCACCACCGGCCTCAAGTGGGAGGCCTGCCGCAGCGCCCTCGGCCAGATGCGCTACGTGGTATGCAATGCGGACGAGGGCGAGCCGGGCACCTTCAAGGACCGGGTGCTGCTCACGCGCTACGCCGATCTGGTGTTCGAGGGAATGACCATCTGCGCCTACGTGATCGGCGCCGCCAAGGGCTTTCTCTACCTGCGCGGCGAGTATCGATACCTGCTGCAACCGCTCAACGAGGCGCTGGAGCGGCGGCGCACCGCCTACCTGCTGGGCAAGGGCATCTTCGGCCAGCCCGGCTTCGATTTCGACATCGAGATCCACGTCGGCGCCGGTGCCTATATCTGTGGCGAGGAGTCGGCGCTGATCGAATCGCTCGAAGGCAAGCGCGGCGTTCCACGCAACCGCCCGCCCTACCCGGTCACCCACGGCTACCTGCAGCAGCCGACCACGGTGAACAACGTCGAGACCTTCTGCGCCGCGGCGCTGATCGCGATCCACGGCGGCGACTGGTATCGCGGCTTCGGCACGCCCAAGTCGGCCGGCACCAAGATCCTGTCGGTTTCGGGCGACGTGGCCCGTCCCGGCATCTACGAGTATCCCTTCGGCGTCACGGTGCAGGAGGTGATCGAGGACTGCGGCGCCGTGGACACCCAGGCGGTACAGGTGAGCGGCCCGTCAGGCTTCTGCCTCGACGACACCGAGTTCGGCCGCCGCATCGCCTTCGAGGATGTGCCGACGGCGGGTTCCTTCATGGTGTTCAACCGCGGCCGCGACATGTTCGACGTCGCGCGCAACTTCAGCCACTTCTTCGCCCACGAGAGCTGCGGCTTCTGCACCCCCTGCCGCGTCGGCACCACGGTGCTCAAGAACGTGATGGACAAGCTCCACGCCGGCCACGGCACGCAGTACGACATCAACGAGATCTTCCAGTTGGCCCGCGTACTGCAGGCCAGCAGCCACTGCGGACTGGGCCACACGGCCTGCAATCCGATGTTCGACACCCTGAGAAAGTTTCGCCCGACCTACGAACGGCGCCTCAAGTCCCTGGAGTTCGAGCCGGCCTTCGACCTGGACGGCGCCCTGGCGGCAGCGCGCCAGATGACCGGCCGCGACGACGCCGGCGCCCACCTGAAAACGGAGGCATGACCGCCATGCAGACGATGAACCCGCAGCAGACCTTCTCCCTGGACGGCGAGGAAGTGCCGTTCAAGCCCGGGCAGACGGTGATCCAGGCCGCCCTCACGGCGGGCCGCTACATTCCCCACCTGTGCTACCACCCGGAGTTCAAACCCCACGGCAGTTGCAAGCTGTGCACCGTCAAGATCAACGGGCGCTCCGCTGCCGCGTGCACCGCGCCGGCGACACCGGACCTGGAGGTGGAAAGCGATACGCCGGAACTCAACGAGCGGCGCCGCACCCTGGTGCAGATGCTGTTCGTGGAAGGCAATCACTTCTGCCCCTCCTGCGAGATGAGCGGCAACTGCATGCTGCAGGCGGTGGCTTACGACCTGGGCGTCATGGGCCCGCACTTCGCCCACCTGTTCCCGAGCCGGCCGGTGGATGCCTCGCACCCCGACATCCTGCTCGACTTCAACCGCTGCATCCTGTGCGAACTGTGCATCCGCGCCAGCGCCGATGTGGACCGCAAGAACGTGTTTGCGCTGTCGGGCCGCGGCATCAAGAAGCACCTCATCGTCAACGCCGAATCCGGGCGCCTGGCGGACACGGACATCGCCCTCGGCGACAAGGCGACGCAGGTGTGTCCGGTCGGCGTGATCCTGCCGAAGCGCCACGGCTTCGCCGTGCCCATCGGCAAGCGCAAGTATGACGAGCGGCCCATCAGCGCCCACGCCCTGGAGGATGCGCCGCGCATGCCGGGGAGCCGCCATGGCTGATTCGCCCCCCCGCAAGCTGCGCGTCGCCACGACTTCCCTGGCCGGCTGCTTCGGTTGCCACATGTCGTTTCTCGACATCGACGAGCGCCTGTTCGATCTGCTGCAGCTGATCGAGTTCGACCGCTCGCCGCTGACCGACATCAAGCATTGCGGCCCCTGTGACATCGGCATCGTCGAGGGCGGCATCTGCAACGCGGAAAACGTGCACGTGCTGCGCGAGTTCCGCAAGAACTGCAAGATTCTGGTGGCCATCGGCGCCTGCGCCGTCACCGGCGGACTGCCGGCCCAGCGCAACCATCTGGATCTGCGCGACTGCCTGCAGGAGGTATACGTGACGGAGCCGGGCCTGGTGAATGGCAGCATCCCCAACGATCCGGAACTGCCGCTGCCGCTGGACCAGGTGCATCCGCTGCACGAGGTGGTGAAGGTGGACTACGTCATTCCGGGATGCCCCCCCTCCGGCGATGCCATCTGGAAGTTCCTGACCGACCTGCTGGCCGGACGCACGCCGCGGCTCGGCCACGGCCTCATGCATTACGACTGACTATTGCCGGGAGTACCGCGATGAGCTTTGAACTGGAAACCGCCGCCAATCCGCAAGGCCTGCGCCGCGTCGCCATCGACCCCGTGTCGCGCGTCGAGGGCCACGGCAAGGTCACGCTGCTGCTGGACGACAACAACAAGATTCACCAGGTGCGGCTGCACATCGTCGAATTCCGCGGCTTCGAGAAATTCATCCAGGGCCGCCCGTATTGGGAGGTGCCGGTGATGGTGCAGCGGCTATGCGGCATCTGCCCGGTAAGCCACCATCTCGCCGCATCCAAGGCCCTCGACATGATCGTCGGCGCGACAAGGCTGCCGCCGACGGCGGAGAAGAATCGCCGCCTCATGCATTTCGGCCAGATCCTGCAGTCCCACGCCCTGCACTTCTTCCACCTGTGCTCGCCGGACCTGCTGTTCGGCTTCGACAGCGAGGTAGCGAAGCGCAACATCGTCGGCGTGGCCCAGGCCAATCCCGACATCGCCCGGCGCGGCGTGCTCCTGCGCAAGTTCGGCCAGGAAGTGATCCGCATGACGGCCGGCAAGCGGGTGCACGGCACCGGCTCGATCCCGGGCGGCGTCAACAAGTCGCTGACGCCGGAAGAACGCGCCGCGCTGCTCAAGGAGATCTACCAGATGATCGCCTGGAGCCGCGACGCAGTGCATCTGGTGAAGGACCTTTTTGAGCAGAACCTGCAGTTCTACAACGAGTTCGGCCGCTTCCGCGCCAACAGCCTGAGCCTGATCGGCGGCGACGGCGCCATGGATCTGTACCACGGCGGCCTGCGCGCGCGCGATGCCGACGGCAACACCATCTTCGACCAGGTTGACTACAGCCGCTACTGGGACTACCTGCTCGAGGAGGTGAAACCCTGGTCGTACATGAAGTTCCCCTTCCTCCGCACCCTCGGGCCGGATGACGGCTGGTACCGGGTCGGTCCGCTGGCGCGCGTCAACAACTGCGACTTCATTCCTTCGCCCCTGGCCGACAAGGAACGACAGGACTTCAAGGCCTATGACAACGGCAGCGCGGCCGGGGCCACCCTGGGCTATCACTGGGCGCGCATGATCGAGATGCTGCACGCGGCGGAAGGCATCAAGGATCTGCTCCACGACGACGACATCGTCGGCGACGAGCTGTTCACCCGGGGTGATCGGGAGGAACGCGGCGTCGGCATGATCGAAGCGCCACGCGGCACCCTGATTCATCACTACCGGGTGGACGAGCACGACCAGGTCGTGCGCGCCAACCTCATCGTTTCCACCACGCACAACAATCAGGCGATGAACGAGGCCATCCGCCAGGTAGCCAAGCGCTACCTCGACGGCCGCACCCTGACCGAGGGACTGCTCAACCACATCGAGGTGGCGATCCGCTGTTTCGACCCCTGTCTGTCGTGCGCCACCCATGCGCTCGGTCAGATGCCGCTGGAACTGGAACTGGTGGACGCCGACGGCGGTGTCGTCGACCGCCTGTCGCGCCTTGGCGGCTGCTGAGGCGACCGCCTCCCGCGGCGCGGGTGCCGTTGCGTCGCCTGCGCCGCTGCTGGTGTTTTCCTGCGGCAACCCGAGCCGCGGCGATGATGCCTTGGGGCCGCTCTTCGTCGAGCGCGCGTCCGCCCTGCCGTTCGTGACGGCAGGCCCGCATCGGGTCGAATTTCTCACCGATTTCCAGTTGCAGGTCGAGCATGCGCTGGATTTGGCCGGGCGCGAGGCCGTGGTTTTCGTCGATGCCAGCATCAATTGCCGCTCCCCCTTCGAGTTCGCTACGGTCGTGGCCGCGCGCGATGCCAGCTTCTCCAGTCACATGCTCTCCCCCGTCTGCCCTGCTGCAGGCCTACGTGGATGTGATGGGCTCGTCCCCTCCCGAGAGCCATGTCCTCGGCATTCGCGGTTTCGAATTCGAACTTGGACAGCCATTGAGCGCTGCGGCCCGATCCAACCTCACTGCCGCACTGGACTATTTCGCAGCCTGGCTGGAACGGCGGCAACACCCGTGAGCGACGCTCCCGCGGCGCCTTGCGCCGCGGGCAGGCGGGCCGCTATTGCGCGCGGCTTCCGGCGAGGGACTCCGGTTATCCGGTTCATCCGCTTCATCGTCCCACTCGTCAGGCTCGGCCGCTTCCTCTGCTTCGATCTGACTGGGTTCGAATCGACACGCCATCACCTGCTCGATCAGCGAGGGCAGGCGCGGCAAGCTCTCGCCTTTTTCGAGGCGGCGGGAGAGGTGTCGAAAGCCGAGTGCGGATGATTCCTTGGGACGCGTAAGCATGGCACCCTCCACAAAGATGATTGTTGCTCAGGTGCATTCAGTCTATTTGGCCGGCAGCGCCGTCGCCGTGACGCATTCCGCTCGAGCGCAGACTGGATGAAGCGGAACGTGACACAGTTTGCGCCTTGCTCCGGCCGGGCCAGCCCTTTCCACGGGGGGCGAAGCCCACCCGCCAATCTTCGCTGCGAAACCCCGGCGCCGCCGCCTGTCATGTCTTTGGCATGATCTCCGGCATGCTGCGGGCTGGCGCCGAAGACTATCCGCAGAGCCGCCGCCTCCCATGATCTTGACGCCGGCGTCAAAGCCCCTAGACTTGAGCGACCGAGAAAGTCGCTTGCGCCGGAACGGGGTTCGGCCACAACCAACAAGGGGATCGGAATGGCAAAACGCCTGCTGCAACTCGCCGATGAAACAATCGACATCCTTCGCCAGCACCCCGAAACAGGGATGGGCTTCTACGTCGTCAAGGGGCACTTTCCACGGGCCTACGTCAACAGCGTCTTCGTCATCGCCGGCGACCACTATCTGCTGCCGATGAAACATCCGGACTTCTTCTGCGTTGCCGATCTGCTTGCCGGCGTGCCGCTACCCGAGGAATCGGAGAAGATCGACGGCTTCACGGTTTCCAGTTCCGCCCCAGCCCGTAATGCCGCGTCCCTGCCCACGGGCTACAAGTCCGCCACCGGTTGCGTACCCCTGGTCAGGACCACGGCCTTGGCCGAACCGGCGGTGGTCTGCCGTTACTTGGGATCGACGTCGGATCCACGCCTCGCCGATTCGACGCTGCCGGAAGGAACGTACCTGACCACGAGGCTAGACCTGAACGACGTCCACACCGGCTTCGCGGCCGTCGGGCGATACGCCCTTCCGGTGCCGGTCGCGGCATCCCATGTCTTCGAGTATGAATTGCCCGCCGGTACGCGCGTTCAGGTCGGGGCCGTGTTGTCGTGCTTCGGCCAGGTTGGCGGCGGCGTAGAGATTCGCCTCATGGCGCGGACGCCCGTGACGCCGCGCACTCACGTGCAGTTGCTCGACTTCTGACGCAGTCGTGCCGCCACGGATCGCCCGGGCGGCCCGCGTCAGATCGCCGCCGCCGCGCTCGCCGGGCGTCGGCGGGAAAGGCGGGGTGCGACGACTACCCGGGCGGGCGGCGGCCCGATCTGCCCACCGCCTGCCCGGCCAGGGCTCATTTCTTCGGTGATTCCACGGAGATGGCGAGAGCTTCGGTGTAGGTAATCTCGACCTCGTCGCCGACCTTGACCTGTTTCAGTTTCTTCGGGTCCTTGACCTCGACGTCCACCGTGTTGCCGCGCGGTCCCTTGACGGTCACCAGGCGCTTCTTGGTGTTCGACCTTCTCCACGGTGGCGACCACCGTAGTCTGCTCGGCCGCCACGCCGGCGGGCTTCTCGCCCGGTTTCGCCGTCGCCAGGCCCTCTTTCTCGCTGGCGCTGCGCACGCCGCTGCCGCCCTTCTTGAGTTCGAGCGCAACCGCGCGGACATAGCGCGCGACGACGACGTCCCCCACCTTCACCTGGGCCAGATTCTTGACCTGCTCGCCTACCTGAACCGTGCGCAGTTTCCCATCCTCGTCCTTGAGCGTGACGAAGCGGCTCGCGACATCGATGTCCTGCACCGTCGCGGTCATCGTGACCACGCTCGCCGCTGCTACTTTGGGCGGCGCCGGCTTGTCTGCCGCAGCGGCGTTGAACGATGCGGCCAGCAAGGCAGCCGCGCCTAGGACCATGAGCTTTCTCATCCGAAACATCTCCTTAAGGTTGATTCGCCAAGCGGCGATTGAAGTTTGCGCGAAACGACGACAGGCACTCGAGCCGGCGCCCTTGCGCATGGAACGGCGCTAACCCATCCCCTCGACATCGACGGCCGACGTCCTGGGCAGGACGAACTCGACCCATTCGCCCATTGCCGGCGCGTCACCCGCGAATGCCGAGGCGCAGCCGGGCGAGTTTTCCCCTGCCGTGTTGCCGAAGTCCGGCAGCGTATCACGGAGACGGCGCCTCCTGTGCCGTGGCGGAAAAGCGGAGCTACAGCACGACAGTGCGAAGCGATCGAGGTCTTGCACACCCCCAAACTTTCGTGATGCGCCGCGCCATCCGCGCCCCGTTCCGCAGCGGCAACACGGGCACAGCTTCGGGTATGTTCCCTGGCCGTGGCCCGGTTCCCAAAAAGGGGATAGCCCAAGACGATTGAGAACGCCTATCACCCATCTTTGGGGAAAATTCCCCACTCTTGGTTCCCCGCGACCCAATTCCCATTCCTGCCCGGGTTGATTGTCTTGCCGCTCGTAAGAGTAAGTAAACTGTCAGGTATGCCCCTTTTGGCACGATCGATGCATTACCCCAGCACAAGAGTCAAGCATTACTCAAGAAAGCGGCGAGCGGGACCCATTCCGCATGGATCCACGATTCGCCCAAGGCAGCATCTTCGGGGTTGTGCATGCAGGACGCATTCAGTTTCGCGTCCGTCTGTGCCACGACGAATTCATCCCCGCCTCGGTCCGCGACCGCTCCCCAACTCGATCCGGCTCGTCCGGTTTGACACAAACGGTCGCGACTCGGTTGATACCCATAATAGGAGACATAAACATGTCCCGCCTCAACAGCACGGCTGCGCGGCATTGCGCCCGCGGCCTCCTCACCGCACGCGCGCTTCCCCCACCCCCTCTCACCCGATCGCCACCTGACTAGGCGGCAACGATCGCGCCGCTCGGCGGCGAAAAACAATCGCTTCACCCTCGGTGACCCGAACGACGTCCGGTCCGGCCGCATGGTCGCGCTCGTCTGGCAAAACGTGACGGTCATTGAGCGTGCAGCCTCAAATCTCAAATCAATAATCAGCAGTGCATGGAGGAACGAATCATGGCCGCATTCAGCAAGTCTGACTTGTTTTTCATTCTTGACCAGATCCGGATCGCCGAGGCGCATGCGGCCGGCCAGAATCTGCTCGACCTGATCCCGAACACGGAACTGCCGTTCGGCCTGCGGACGGTGGACGGTTCGTTCAACCACCTGGTCGCGGGCGAGACGGAATTCGGTGCGGCGGACAATGTCTTCCCGCGGATGACGGACCCGGTGTTCCGCACCGCGGAGGCGGGCACCTCCTATACGCAAACCAGCGGCACCGTGATCGACTCCCAGCCGCGCACGATCAGCAACCTGATCGTCGACCAGACCGCCAACAACCCGGCGGCCCATGCCGCCGCGTTTGATCCCGGCGCCGACGGCATCCTGGACACGCCGACGAGTCCTGAAGGAGGGCGTGGAGATTGTCACCGGCACCCGCGCCGACGGCACGCCCTTCCAGACGTTCTTCATCCCGAACACGGCGCCCGACGAGGGCCTGTCGGCGCCCTTCAACTCCTGGATGACCTTCTTCGGCCAGTTCTTCGACCACGGCCTCGATCTGGTGACCAAGGGCGGCAGCGGCACGGTCTTCATCCCGCTGAAGGCCGGACGATCCGCTGGTGCTCGGCGCCGACGGGCTGGCCGGGACTGCCGATGATCTGCCGGCCGCGCAGCGCTTCATGGTCCTCACCCGGGCCACCAATCAGCCCGGTCCGGACGGCGTGCTGGGCACCGCCGACGACATCCACGAGCACACCAACACCACTACGCCCTTCGTCGACCAGAACCAGACCTACTCCTCCCATCCCTCGCACCAGGTGTTCCTGCGCGCCTACGAGCTGAACGCCGCCGGCGCGCCGGTGGCCACCGGCAAGCTCATCGTCAATCGCGACCTGGGTGCCGACGGCATCTATGGCACCACCGACGATGTCCTGATCGGCGGCATGGCCACCTGGAAAGTGGTCAAGGCGCAGGCGCGCGACATGCTCGGCATCAACCTGACCGATGCCGACGTCAATCAACGTGCCGCTGCTCGCCACCGACCCCTACGGCAACTTCCTGCCCGGCCCCGGCGGCCGGGTGCAGGTGGTGATGGTGGGGTCCGACGGCCTGCCCGGAACCGCCGACGATGGGCTGGTCGAGGGCAACCCGGACGGCGCCCATCGACCTCGCCAATGCCGTGCGCACCGGCCACGCCTTCCTCGACGACATCGCCCACACCGCAGCGCCGCGCAATGCCCAGACCGGCGCGCTCTTGACGGCCGACGCCGACGACGTCGTCGGCGGCCCCGTCGCCGCCGGCGAGTACGACAACGAACTGCTCGACGCCCACTACATCGCCGGCGACGGCCGCGTCAACGAGAACATCGGCCTGACCACCGTCCACCACGTCTTCCACGCCGAGCACAACCGCCAGGTGGACCAGATCAAGGCGACGATTCTCGCCAGCGGCGACGTCGCCTTCATCGACCGAGTGGCTGATGCTGGTGCCGATCCCGACCGTCGACCCGGTGGAACGGCGAGCGGCTGTTCCAGGCGGCGAAAGTTCGCCACCGAGATGCAGTACCAGCACCTGGTGTTCGAGGAGTTCGCCCGGACCATCCAGCCGCAGGTCGACCTGTCTTCCTCGACTTCGATGCCACGATCAACCCGGCGATCGTCGCCGAGTTCGCCCACACGGTCTATCGCTTCGGCCACTCCATGCTGACCGAGACCATCGACCGGCTCGACCCGAACTTCGCAGTCCAGCGAGATCGGCCTGATCCAGGCCTTCCTCAACCCGCTGGCGTTCGCGGCCAGCGGCCCCACCCCGGACGAGGCTGCCGGCGCCATCGTGCGCGGCGTCACCCGCCAGGTGGGCAACGACATCGACGAATTCGTCACCGAGGCCCTGCGCAACAACCTGCTCGGCCTGCCGCTGGACCTGCCCGCCATCAACATGGCGCGCGGCCGAGACGCCGGCATCCCGTCCCTGAACGCGGCGCGCCGCGAGTTCTACGCCGGCACCGGCGACACCCAACTCAAGCCCTACACGAGCTGGTCCGACTTCGTGCAGCACCTCAAGCACCCCGAGTCGCTCATCAACTTCATCGCCGCCTACGGCACGCACGAGACCGTCACCGCGGCCACCACGCTGGCCGACAAGCGCGCCGCCGCGACCCTGCTCGTCCTCGGCGGCGACGGCGCACCGGCCGACCGGCTCGACTTCCTCAACAGCACCGGAGCCTGGGCCAGCCTCGCCAACGGCGTGACCACCACCGGTCTGGACGACGTCGACTTCTGGGTCGGCGGTCTCGCCGAGCAGAACATGCCCTTCGGCGGCATGCTCGGCTCGACCTTCAACTTCGTCTTCGAAACCCAGCTCGAAGCCCTGCAGAACGGCGACCGCCTCTATTACCTGCACCGCTTCGCTGGGCCTGAACTTTCTTGCAGAGCTGGAGAACAACTCGTTCGCCAAGCTGGTGATGGCCAACACCGACGCAACGCACCTGCCGGCGCTGATCTTCCTGACCCCGGGCTTGACGCTGGAGGTCGACCAGACGAGGCAGTTCAACGAGAGCGTGATTGCCGGAACCGACGGCGTCGTCGGCACCGCCGACGACGTCCCCGGCAACGCTGACCCCGCCGGCGTGGTCATCCGGGACAACCCTGCCACGGCCGGTCCCGACACGAACTACCTCCAGTACACCGGCGACGAGCACGTCGTGCTGGGCGGCACCGCCGGCAACGACATCCTGATTTCCAGCATCGGCGACGACACGCTGTATGGCGACGACGGCAACGACCGGCTCGAGGGCGGCGTCGGCAACGACGACATCCAGGGCGGCGCCGGCGACGACATCCTCACCGACTCGGCGGCGACGACGTCATTCAAGGGCGGCGAGGGCAACGACGTCATCCATGGCGGCAACGGCCTGAACCTGATCATCGCCGGTCCGGGCAAGGACTTCATCGTCACCGGCGAGGACGCATCGGAAATCTTCGCCGGACCGGGCAACGACTTCATCCTGGGCAGCAGGCTGGACGCGTTCCCCAACGGCAACGAAGGCAACGACTGGATCGAGAGGGGACTGCAGGACGGCGCCGCCGGGGACAACTTCGATCGCCTCGGCCTCGATCGGGTCGTCGGCCACGACGTCTTCCTGGGCGACGGCGGATTCGACGAGAGCCTCGGCGAAGGCGGCGACGACATCGTGGTCGGCAGCGAGGGCCCGGACAAGCACAAGCTCGCGTCCGGCTTCGACTGGGTCACCTTCAAGAATGACCAGTTCGGCGTCAACGCGGACATGTTCAAGAACGCCTTCAATGACGTGCCGCTACCGGCCTCAAGCGCGTCCGTCGGCTCCCGCTTTGCCCAGGTGGAGGGGCTTTCCGGGTCCCAGCATGCCGATATCCTGCGGGGCGACGATGCTGACGCGCTCCAGATCGCCGTTGCCGGCGCCACGGGCAGCGTGCTGACCAATCTCGACCTCGTCACCGGCCTGCGGGCCTTCCTCGGCACCGCCGCGGCGGGCCCGGACGGCGTCACGGGCACGGCCGACGATCAGTTCGGCGCAGGCAACATCATCCTCGGCGGCGACGGCAGCGACATCCTCGAAGGCCGCGGCGGCAACGATGTCATCGACGGCGACCGATGGCTGAACGTGCGCATCAGCGTGCGCGCCAATCCGGACGGCACCGGCGCCGAGATCGCCAGCTTCGACAGCATGGCCGACCTGGTTCCACTGATGCTCTACGGCGCCAACAATCCGGGCCAGCTCCAGATCGTGCGCGAGATCCTCACCGCGCCCGGCCCCGATTTCGACACGGCCGTGTTCTCCGGCGACCGCGCCAACTACACGGTCACCACGGTAGCAGGCGTCACGACCGTCACGCATGTCGACGCCACCGCGCCCGACGGCATCGGCATCGACGGCATCGACCGCCTCACCAACATCGAGCGGTTGCAGTTCGCCGATCAGTCCCAGGTCCTCGTTCCCGGCCTGAACGCCGAGCCGGTGGGCCAGGTGACCATCCTGGACGCCACGAACACGCCGGACGACTCCCGGCGGTCGGCCAGGTCCTGCGCGCGTCCATCGCCGGCGTGACGGACGGCGACAACCCCGCCGGGTCGATCACCGGGCCCGTGACCTACATCTGGCAGTTCGAGCGAGTCCCCGGCTCGGGCGTGTTCGAGGACATCAGCACCAACCTTGCACCGCGAGGTGCGCCCAGCGCCATCGGACCGACCTTCACGGTCACCGCCGATCTGGAAGGGCTCGCCGTGCGCGTCAAGGCCCATTACCAGGATGCCAACGGCGTCCTCGAGACCGTGTTCTCCGCGCCCACCGCAGTCGTGGCCGCCGGCACCCCTCCGCCGCCCCCGCCGCCCCTGCTCACGGAGGAACAGCCCGGCGTCGTCAGCCCCGGCGTCCACTTCCTCGGCTCCGACCTCCAGTTCATCCTGGACCAGATCGTCATCGCGGAGCGGCATGCTGCGGGCGAGGATCTGACCTCTTTGCTGCCGAATGTCCGCATGGCGCTGGGTCTGCGCACGGTGGACGGCTCGTTCAACAACCTGGTAGCGGGCCAGACAGAATTCGGTGCGGCGGACAACGTCTTCCCGCGGATGACGGACCCGGTGTTCCGCACCGCGGAGGCGGGCACGTCCTACACGCAAACCAGCGGCACCGTGATCGACTCCCAGCCGCGCACGATCAGCAACCTGATCGTCGACCAGACCGCCAACAACCCGGCGGCCCATGCCGCCGCGTTTGACCCCGGCGCCGACGGCATCCTGCACACCGCCGACGATGTCCTGAAGGAGGGCGTGGAGATTGTCACCGGCACCCGCGCCGACGGCACGCCCTTCCAGACGTTCTTCATCCCGAACACGGCGCCCGACGAGGGCCTGTCGGCACCCTTCAACGCCTGGATGACCTTCTTCGGCCAGTTCTTCGACCACGGCCTCGATCTGGTGAACAAGGGCGGCAGCGGCACCGTCTTCATCCCGCTGCAGGCGGACGATCCGCTGGTGCTCGGCGCCGACGGGCTGGCCGGGACTGCCGATGATCTGCCGGCCGCGCAGCGCTTCATGGTCCTGACCCGGGCCACCAAGCTGCCCGGTCCCGACGGCGTGCTGGGCACCGCCGACGACATCCACGAGCACACCAACACCACTCGCCCTTCGTCGATCAGAACCAGACCTACTCCTCGCACCCCTCGCACCAGGTCTTCCTGCGCGCCTACGAGTTGAACGCCGCCGGCGAGCCGGTGGCCACCGGCGAGCTGATCGTCAATCGCGACCTGGGTGCCGACGGCATCTACGGCACCGCCGACGATGTGGTGATCGGCGGCATGGCCACCTGGACAGTGGTCAAGGCCCAGGCGCGCGACCTCCTCGGCATCAACCTGACCGATGCCGACGTCAATAACGTGCCGCTGCTGGCCACCGACCCCTACGGCAAGTTCCTGCCCGGCCCCGGCGGCTTTGTGCAGGTGGTGATGGTGGGGCCCGACGGCCTGCCCGGAACCGCCGACGATGTGCTGGTCGAGGGCAACCCGGCCGCGCCCATCGGCCTCGCCAACGCCGTGCGCACCGGCCACGCCTTCCTGGACGACATCGCCCACACCGCAGCGCCGCGCAATGCCCGACCGGCGCGCTCTTGACGGCCGACGCCGACGACGTCGTCGGCGGCCCCGTCGCCGCCGGCGAGTACGACAACGAACTGCTCGACGCCCACTACATCGCCGGCGACGGCCGCGTGAACGAGAACATCGGCCTGACCACCGTCCACCACATCTTCCACGCCGAGCACAACCGGCTGGTCGACCACACCAAGGACGTGGTCCTCGCGACGAACGACCTGGATTTCCTGAACCAGTGGCTGCTGACGCCGGTCACGGCGGTTCCCGCCACTCCGGCCGCCTTCGCCGCCTGGATTGGAACGGCGAGCGGCTGTTCCAGGCGGCGAAGTTCGGCACCGAGATGCAGTACCAGCACCTGGTGTTCGAGGAGTTCGCGCGGACCATCCAGCCGCAGATCGACATGTTCATCCCGGGTGTCCAGAACTACCAGACGGAGATCAACCCCGCCATCGTCGCCGAGTTCGCCCACACGGTCTATCGCTTCGGCCACTCGATGCTGACCGAGACCATCGACCGGCTGGACCCGAACTTCGCAGTCCAGCGAGATCGGCCTGATCCAGGCCTTCCTCAACCCGCTGGCGTTCGCGGCCAGCGGCCCCACCCCGGAAGAGGCGGCCGGCGCCATCGTCCGCGGCCTGACCCGCCAGGTGGGCAACGCCATCGACGAGTTCGTGACCGAGGCCCTGCGCAACAACCTGGTGGGCCTGCCGCTGGACCTGCCGGCCATCAACATGGCGCGCGGCCGCGACGCCGGCATTCCGTCCCTGAACGCGGCGCGGCGTGAGTTCTTCGCCGGACCGGCGACAGCCAGCTCACGCCCTACACGAGCTGGGCCGACTTCGCGCAGCACCTGAAGCACCCCGAGTCGCTCGTCAATTTCATCGCCGCCTACGGCACGCACGACGAGCCCTCGCCACCGACGTCGACACGCTGGCCGACAAGCGCGCAGCGGCGACGGCGCTGGTGCTGGTCGCTCGGGCCGGGCACGGCGGCGCCGACCTCGCGCCGACGACGTCGGCTCGACTTCCTCAACAGCACCGGCGTCTACGCGAGCGGCCCCGACGGCGTGACGACCACCGGCCTCGACGACGTCGACTTCTGGATCGGCGGCCTGGCCGAGAAGATCATGCCCTTCGGCGGCATGCTCGGCTCCACCTTCAACTTCGTGTTCGAGACGCAGCTCGAGGCCCTGCAGAACGGCGACCGCTTCTACTACCTGGAGCGGACCGCCGGCCTGAACTTCGTCACCGAGCTGGAGAACAACTCGTTCGCCAAGATGATGATGACCAACACCGACGCGACCCATCTGCCGGCCTCGTCTTCCAGACGCCGACCTCACCCTCGAGGTGGACCAGACGCGGCAGTTCAACGAGCGAGCCGGCGCAGACGCCCGTCGGCCGGCAGCGCCCTCACCCGCCCTGCGTCATCCGGGACAACCCGGCCACGGCGGGCCCCGACACGAACTACCTGCAGTACACCGGCGATGAGCACGTGGTGCTGGGCGGCACGCGCGGGCAACGACATCCTCATCGCCAGCATCGGCGACGACACGCTCTGGGGCGACGCCGGCAACGACCGCCTCGAGGGCGGCTTCGGCAACGACCAGATCCGCGGCGGCGTCGGCGACGACATCATCACCGACATCGGCGGCGACGACAACATCCAGGGCGACGACGGCAACGACGTGATCCACGCCGGCAACGGCATCAACCTCATCCTCGGCGGCTTCGGCAACGACTTCATCGTCACCGGCGAGGACGCCTCGGAGGCCTTCGGCGGTCCGGGCAACGACTTCATCCTGGGCAGCGACGACAACGAGCAGGACATGGGCAACGAGGGCGACGACTGGCTCGAACAGGGCAACCTGGACGGCAGCCCCGGCGACAACTTCGACCCGCTCGGGCCACGACCTGATCATCGGCAACGACGTCTACATCGGCAGCGGCCTGGCCGACATCATGAACGCCGAGGGCGGCGACGACATCATGGTCGGCAGCGGCGGCCCGGGCGACAAGTACCTCGGCGCATCGGGCTTCGACTGGGCCACCTTCAAGGACGACCCGAGCGGCGTCGACATCGACCTGGACATCCGCGCCCTGAACGCCGCGCCCGGGCCCGTCGCGGCCGGCATCCTGGCCCGCTTCTCGGCGGTGGAAGGCCTGTCGGGCTCGGCCTTCAGCGACATCCTGCCGGCGACAACGCCAATGCGGCGACCATCGCCACGGCCGGCGCGCAGGGCAGCGTGCTGACGAACATCGGACTCATCAACGGCCTGCAGGAATTCCTTGGCGCCGGGATCACCTCGTTCGGCTCGGGCAACATCATCCTCGGCGGCGACGGCAGCGACCTCATCGAGGGGCGCGGCGGCAACGACCTGATCGACGGCGACAGGTGGCTCAACGTACGCATCAGCGTGCGCCGAACACCGACGGCACGGGCCCTGAGATCGCCAGCTTCAACAGCATGGTGCCGCTGGTTCCGCTGATGCTCAACGGCACCTACAACCCCGGCCAACTCGTGATCGTCCGCGAGATCCTGCCGGGCAGCGGCGGCTTCAATTTCGACACCGCGCTGTTCTCCGGCAATCGGGCCGACTACACCGTCACCATCGACGTCAACGGCACGACCGTCGTCACCCACCTCGACGCCAACGTCCCCGACGGCGTCGGCGTCGACGGCATCGACCGTCTCACCAACATCGAGCGGCTGCAGTTCGCCGATCAGTCGGTGGTCCTCGTGCCGGGACTCAATGCCGAGCCGGCGGGGCTGCTGACGATCAGCGACACCACACCCCGTGTCGGCCAGGTGCTGACGGTGTCGGCTGCAGGCGTGACCGATGCCGACAACACCGCCACCGGCGGCGCCATCACGGGCCCGATCCGCTACATCTGGCAATTCGAACCGCGCCCGGACACGGGGGTCTTCCAGGACATCATTGTCGTGACCGGCCTCGGCGGCGAGCCCGCGAGCGGCCCGAGTTTCACGGTGACCCCGGACCTCGCCGGTCTCGCGATCCGCGTCAAGGCGGTCTACCGCGACCAGAACGGCGTGCTCGAGACCGTGTTCTCTGCTGCGACCGCGCCGGTTACGGCAAACGTCCCGGATCTGATCCTGACAGGCAATGCCGCAGCCAACACGCTCATCGGCGGCGAAGGAAACGACACGCTCAGCGGCCTTGGCGGCAATGACACGCTCATCGGCAATGGCGGCGCCGACACGCTCCTCGGCGGCGCCGGCGCGGACACGCTGGACGGAGGCGGGGGCAACGACACGCTGAACGGGGGAGCCGGGAACGACACGCTGACCGGCGGCACGGGAGCCGACCTCCTCGACGGCGGCGCCGGCAACGACACGCTGGACGGCGGCACGGGCAACGACATCCTGGTCGGCGGGCTGGGCAACGACACCTTCGTGATCGACAGCCTGCTCGACGATGTGCAAGAGAATGTCGCCGGTGGCAACGACACCATCCGCACGTCGCTCAACGTGTTCTCGCTCGGCTTCGTGGCAAATATCGAAAACCTCCAATTCAACGGCGCCGGCGACTTCACCGGCACGGGGGACGCGGCCGCCAACGTCATCACCGGCGGCGACGGCAACGACACGCTCGTCGGCCTTGCCGGCAACGACACGCTGGACGGCGGCTTGGGCAACGACACGCTGGATGGCGGGGCCGGCGCCGACACGCTCACCGGCGGGGCCGGCACGGATACGCTGCAGGGCGGAATCGGTGCCGACGTGTTGAACGGCGACGCAGGCAATGACCTCCTGAGCGGCGGCGCCGGTGTGGACAACCTCACCGGCGGCGCCGGCGACGACACCCTGGACGGCGGCGCGGGCAACGACACGCTGAACGGCGGGGCCGGCGACGACACGCTGATCGTCGACAGCGCGGCCGACAGCGTCAACGGCGGCGCGGGCATCGACACGGTCCTGGCGAGCAGCGCCAATTTCACCCTCGGCGCCAACACCGAAATCCTCACCTACACCGGCACCGGCGCGTTCGTCGGCACCGGCAACGCATTGAACAACACCATCACGGGCGGCGATCTGGCCGATACGCTGTCCGGCCTGGCCGGCAACGACACGCTGAACGGTGGGGCCGGCAACGACACGCTGGTCGGCGGAGACGGCAACGACACGCTGAATGGCGGGGCCGCCACCGATACGCTGAACGGCGGCAATGGGGACGACACGCTGAATGGCGGGGCCGGCGCCGACACCCTCAGCGGTGCGGCCGGGAACGACACGCTGAACGGCGGGGCCGGCGCGGACAACCTCGACGGTGGCGCAGGGAACGACACGCTCAGCGGCGGGGCCGGCAACGATCTGCTGAATGGCGGGGCCGGGAACGACATCTTCGTGTTCGCTGCGGGTTTCGGCAACGACCAGATCGCGGGCTTCGACGCCAACCCGGCCGGGGGCGGCCAGGACCTCCTCGACATCTCCGCGTTCGGCCTCACCGCTGCCACGTTCGCCGGCTCGGTGACCATCACCGACCTCGGAGCCAACACGCTGGTGGATTTCGGGGTGGACGGGTCCATCGTCCTCACCGGGGTCAACGGCGTCGGGGCCAACAGCATCACCCAGGCCGACTTTCTTCTGGCGTGAGGATGCGGCCGCCTGACTGACCGGAAGGATTGCGCTGCAGGGATCGCCCGACAGCGCAAGCCTCAGGGCAGCGGCGCCAAGACCAGAGGGAAGCCACGACAAGAACAGAGGAGGAACCGGACATGAAAACCTTGTGGGATGAACTGCGCCCGCTGCTGCGCTACATCGCGGCATTCTCATTCTTCATCAACTTGCTGTTTCTCGTTCCTGCGATGTTCACCCTGCAGGTATTCGATCGCGTCCTATCCAGCAACAGCCGGGAGACGCTGGTCGTGCTGCTCGCCGGCACAGCCGTCGCGCTTTTCATCCTGCTGTTGCTCGACTACGTCCGCAACCGCCTGCAGAACGTCCTCGGCAACATCGTCAACGAACGCCTTTCGCCGCCGGTCGTAAATGCCATCGTGGTGAAGGCAGCGCGCCTGCCCCACAGCGCCGGCGTCGAGGGTATCCGTGATGTCGCCGCCCTGCGCAATGTGTTCTCCGCCAATGGTCTGATCGCCCTGTTCGATGCACCCTGGGTCGTGGTGTACGTTCTGGTGATCTGGACCTTCCATCCCACCCTCGGCATCGGCGCCGCGATCTCAGCCGTGCTCATGCTGGCCCTGGCATGGCTCAACGACCGGATCAGCCGCAACGCGCTGGAGGGCCTGCAGAAGGAGGGGCGTCGCGCCACCCAGTATGTCGAAAGCTCGCTGCGCAATGCGGAAGTGCTGCAGGCCCTGGGGATGACCGAGCGGCTGCTGGAACGCTGGCGTACGCTGCAGGATCAGGTGACGTCGCTGCACACCAGCGCCAGCCGCAGCGGCGTTGCCTTCAGTGCGGCGACGCGCTTCGTGCGCCAGGCCATACAGATCCTGATGCTGGGGCTGGGTGCCTACCTGGTGCTGACCCAGCAGGCCTCCGCCGGCATCATGATCGCCACGACGATCCTGCTGGGCCGGGCGGTGCAGCCGGTAGAGCAGTTGGTGGGGAGCTGGCGCATGCTGACCGATGCCCGTGCCGCCTACCGCCGCCTGCAGGAACTGTCGAAGGATTTCGACAACTTCGTGGCGCGCCTCATCATTCCGCGCCCGGAGGGCCGCCTCGTAGCAGAGGGCATATCGTATCGGGCGCCGGGCACGGAGAAGCCGATCCTGATCAATGTCGCCTTCAGCCTCACGCCGGGCGAGGCGCTCGCCGTCATCGGACCGAGCGCGGCCGGCAAGTCTACCCTGGCGCGCCTGCTGACCGGCGTGTGGGCGCCCAACACCGGCACCGTGCGCCTGGACGGGGCGGATGTCGCCTACTGGCCGCGCCAGGATCTCGGTCCCTGGATCGGCTACGTTCCCCAGGACGTCGAGCTGTTCGACGGCAGCGTGGCCGACAACATCGCGCGCCTCGGCAAGGTGGAATCCGAGGCAGTCGTGGCGGCGGCGAAGCGCGCCAACGCGCACGAGATGATCCTGAGCCTGCCGCAGGGCTACGACACGCAGGTCGGGGAGCAAGGCGCGCGCCTGTCTCCCGGCCAGCGCCAGCGCATCGCGCTGGCCCGCGCCCTGTATGGCGATCCGCGCCTGGTGGTGCTGGACGAGCCGAACTCCAACCTCGACGCCGAGGGTGAGATTGCGCTGGCCCAGGCACTGAGCGGGTTGCGCAGCGAAGGGGTGACCTCGGTCGTCGTCACCCATCGGCCCTCCCTCATCGCCCACGTGGACAAGATTCTGGTGCTGGAGGCCGGGCGCGTGCAGCAATTCGGGCCGGCGAGCGAAGTGATGAAGACGAGGCAGCGCCAAGCGCAGGTGATGGTCGGCGGCAAGGCGGCTTGAACGAGTGGGACGCCGGGCCGCACGACTGACTGACTTTGCATGAATGCGCTTCTTTCCGCCCGCGGGAAGAAGGCGCAACACGGGAGGACCCGATCATGGACATCGCAACACTTGCGCCGAATTCCGGTCACGCAACGCTCACCAGCCAGGAGCACGCCCGAGGCCTGTTGCGCGCGGGCTGGTGGATCATCCTCGCCGCCATCTTTCCGATCGGCGCCTGGATGGCCTTCGCGCCGCTCTCGATGGCGGTGGTGGCTCCCGCCTTCGTCAAGGTCGATCTCAACCGGCGGCCGGTGCAACACCTTGAAGGCGGCATCGTGCGCGCCGTGCTGGTGCGCGACGGCCAGCACGTCAGTGCCGGAGATCCGGTCCTGATGCTGGGGGACGTCGGTGTGGATGCCGACCGCAATCGCCTCAGCTACCGCGTACAATACCGAGCGCGCCGCACTGGCCCGGCACGAAGCGGAACAGGCCCTCGCCCGGACGCTCGTGTTCCCCGAGGAATTGCAAATCGCTGCAGAGCAGGACGAGCGCGTCAAGCATGCGATGCTGAAGGAGACGGCGCTGTTCGAGGCCGGCGCGACGCGCTCGCCAGCGAAGTAGCGCTGATGCGCACACTGCGCGATCGCGTCGAGCAGGAAATGGCCGCCTTGCGCGCCCAGATCGTTCAGGCGCAAAGCTCCCTCGCACTGCAGACGAAGGATCTCGAAGCCAACCGGGGCTTGCTCGACAAGCGGATTCATCTCGCCCACAGGCTGGGGCAGATCGAGGCCACCGTCGTGGATTACGCCGCCAAACTGGAGGAGCGGCGCTCGGAACTCGCGCGCGCCGCGCAGCGCCTGGTGGACAGCGACCTGAAGATGAAGTCACTGCAGAATCAATACATGCAGGCGGCCAGCGATCAGTTCAAGGTGACGGCTGCGCGTCTCGCCGAGATCGAGCAGGAGCAGCGCAAATCGGAAGATGCCGCCGCGCGCCAATGGTGGCGGCCCCCGCCAGCGGCGAAGTCATCGATCTCAAATTCACCTCCCCGGGTGCCGTGGTGCGACCCGGCGAGCCGATCGCGGAGATCGTGCCGAGCGACGCCAAGCTCATGATCGAGGCCCAGATCCGGCCGGAGGAGATCAACCACGTGTACCTCGATCAGCACGCGCGCATCAAGTTCACCTCTTTCCGCTACCGCAATAGCGCGATGGTCACCGGCAAGGTGACCTACGTCTCCGCCGACCGACTGATCGACCGGCCACCAACCTGCCGTACTACGGCGTGACCATCGTTGCCGACCTCGATTCCCTCCAGGCCGTCGGCGATCTGAAGCTGCAGGCGGGCATGCCGGCCGAGGTCTACATCGAGGGCACGAGCCAGACCGCACTGCAGTATCTGATGGAGCCGATCACATCGACGGCACGCAAGGCGGCACGGCAGATGTGAGCAGCGGTCGCATGTAACCGAATTGGAGCGTCGCAGTCGGAGCCGGGGCGCGAGCGGGACGATCCGCGGCAGCGTGTCGCTTCGTTCGCCAGCCCCGTGGTGCGCCGCGCCGAGGCAAGAAGGAGGCGACAGCATGCCTCCTGCGTATCTGGCACACACAACTATACGGAGGTCGAAATGCAACAGAGAGAGAAAGCGCTCCGCGCGGCGCAGGAGTTGCGGCGCCAGGTGATCGCAGCGGGATTGTCCCGGCGCGAACTCTTGAAGCTGGGCCTGTTAAGCGGCAGCGGCCTGCTTGCCCTGACCGGGCGGAATATGGGCGCGTTCTGCCCTGGGCCAGGTCACGGGGGAAGGCACGGTTACGAACCTGACCAGTCCGCCGACGCGTCGCTTCGTCGCGGAAATGCCGATCCCGCCGACACTGCAATCGGTACAGTCGCTCGAATCCTCACCCGACGGTGGAACCGAACTTCGCCGCCGGCGGAGGGGCGCACGCGCAACCACCAGGCACTGCTGCGCTTCCCGCCGCAGAAGTACTACGAGTTGCGCTTCGAGCAGGGCATGCACTCGTGGCATCCGGACCTGCCTGCGGGGCCGGTATGGGCACCCAACGGCATCTTCCCCGGGCCGATGCTCTACATGCGCTACGGCGAGCCGGTCCTGGTGCGGATGTACAACGATCTGCCGGCACAGAACCTGGGATTCGGCATCCCGTCCATCACCACCCACCTGCACAACGGCCACACGCCCTCGGAAAGCGACGGCTTTCCCGGCGACTACCACACCTCGGGCCAGTGGTACGACCACCACTACCCGAACCAGTGCGCGGGCATCGACGCCTACGGCGACCGGTACAGCCAGTACGGCGCCATGGGCGACTACCGCGATGCGCTGGGCTCGCTCTGGTACCACGACCACCGCCTGGACTTCACCGCCCAGAACGTCTACGCCGGCATGGCAGGCATGGCCCCGATCTACGACAACCTCGATTCCGGCGACGAGCACGACTCGAATCCGCTGGCTCTGCGCCTGCCGAGCGGCGACTACGACGTGCCGTTGATCTTCCACGACCGGGTGTTCGACAGCCAGGGCCGCAGCTACTTCGACCTGTTCAATCTCGACGGCATCATCGGCGACAAGTTCACCGTCAATGGCGTGATCCAGCCGTTCTTTCGCGTGCAGCGGCGCAAGTACCGCTTCCGCATGCTCAACATCGGTCCATCCCGCTTCTACCGCTGGTTCATGAGCGACGGCAGCCCGTTCACCGTGATCGCCAACGACGGCAATCTGCTGCCCGCGCCGGTGGTGGTCAAGAACTTCTGGCAGTCGGTGGCCGAGCGCCACGACATCGTCATCGATTTCGCGAAATACAAGATCGGCGACCGGGTCCGCCTGGTCAACCGGGCCTTGCAGACGAGCGGCCGTGGCCCGAAGAGGACTTGCTCAAACCGGGGATCCCCGTACTTGAGTTCCGCGTGGAGTCCGACCCGCCGTATCCGGACGAGAGCCGCGTTCCGGCGCAATTGCGCCCGCTGCCGCCGCTGGCGGAAATGCTGGCCGAGGCCACTACCGAGCGGCTGTGGGTGTTCGATCGCGGCAAGGGCGCGTGGCAGGTCAATGGCCAGTTCTTCAATGTGAACCGGGCCGTTGCCACGCCGCGGAAGAACTCCACGGAAATCTGGGTGATCCGCAACGGCGGCGGCGGCTGGGCGCATCCGATTCACATCCACTTCGAGGAGCACCGCTTCCTGAGCTTCAACGGCAGGCCGCCGGCGGCCATCGACAGCGGGCGCAAGGACGTCATCCGGCTCGAGGAGAACGGCGAGGTGCGGGTCGCCATCCGCTTCCGCGATTTCGAGGGCCGCTACCCGATGCACTGTCACAACGTGGTGCACGAGGACCACTCGATGATGGTGCGCTTCGACATCGTGACTTGAACCTGGGTCAATGCAGGTTTGCCTGCAAGGAGAACCGATCATGGACAGACGGACAGCATTCAAGAGCGCCCTCGCGCTGCTGGCGGCCGGCGGCGCCCCACCCACGGCCCAAGCGGCAGCCGGGCCGCATGCCGCCTACTTTCCGAACGTCGCACTCACCACCCACCAGGGCAGGACGGTGCGCTTCTACGACGATCTGCTCAGGGGAAAGACCGTACTCCTCAACTTTTTCTACATCCATTGCCTGGACGGCCAGTGCCCGCTGCAGACCGCCAATCTGAAGCGGGTCCAGACGCTGCTCGGCGACCGGCTCGGACGCGAAGTGTTCATGTACTCGATCACGCTGCAGCCCGAGATCGACCGGCCGCCGCTGCTGCGGCAGTATGTCGAGGCGTTCGGCATCGGCCCCGGCTGGCAGTTCCTCACCGGCAAACCCGCCGACGTCGAACGGTTGCGCAGGAGGCTCGGTTTCTCCGATCCGGACCCGAAGGTCGATCGCGACAAGTCCAATCACACCGGCGTGGTGCGCTACGGCAACGAAGCGAAGAGCCTGTGGGGGGGATGTCCGGCCCTGGCCGAGCCCGAGGTGATCGTGCGCGCGGTGTCCTGGGTGGCCGCCTGACCGGATGGATCCGACGAGACGGCTACCGGAGGATTACGGCGCGGTGCAGCCCGCAGCGAGCAGATGGGGCCAGGCGCTCAGCCCAGCCTGCCCCACGCCCCGATCAGGGCAGGCGACACCATGACGGCCTGGGCTGCCGTCACATCGCGCAGCAGACGCTCTTCGAGGGTATCCGGACCGATCTCGTCGGCGGTCGCCAGGCCGGTCATCTGTATCACCGGCAGCAGACTGGTCACGGTCTGTGCCAGATAGCGGCAACCCAGTTCGCCCGGTGGCGGCTCGATGCGCGCATCGTGCGTCAGCGCCGGTTCGCGCACGCCTGCCCGCCGCAGAATCGTCCACAACAGCGAGCCGAGATCGCCACGGGCGCCCGCGCGTTCGAGGCCTTCGACGACCCAGCGCACCGACTGCGCGAACAGCGGGACGGGCGGTGTCGTGCGCGCCGCAGAAATGTCCGGTTCCTGCAGGATCAGGACGCCGTCCGGGACGAGGCTCTCGCCCAGGCGCCGCAGCACAGCTACCGGGTCGGGCGCGTGGATCAGTATGAATCGCCCGGCGATGGCATCGAATCTGCCCGCCGGTTCGAAGGTGTGGATGTCCGCGACTTCGAAGCGGACGTTCGTCAGCCCCGCCTTGCCGGCGCGCAGGGCGGCCAGCCGCAGCGGTTCCGGCGAGCGGTCGATGCCGATCACCTCGCCCTCGGCACCGACGATTCGCGCCGCCAGCAATGCGACATCGCCGGTTCCGGTGCCCAGATCGAGCACCCTCATACCCTCGCGCAGACCGGCCCGGCGCAGCAACGCGTCGGTAAACGCGCCCCAAACCTCGGCCTGCAGCAACAGTCGTTCTAGTTCGCTGTCCCCATGCCCCAATGCGTAGTCGCTCATCTTCTCCGCCCTCCTTTTCCGGTTTCGGAATGCACCCAATCGAGGCGCGTGGCCCGCACGCTGCAACACCGGTGTCAGCCGTGGAAGGACATCTACCGCGGCGGCAGCGCCGGAGATGGCCGCCGCGGGCCGTGGCGCGCGCGAGCGCTGCTCCGACATCGCGAAATCGCGCGATGCGCCATGGGCTGTCCGGAAGGGTGGAACATCCCGGCCAGCGCACCGGCGCCATCACGGCGCGACTCAGAAATCAGCAGGCTTCCTGCGGAAGTGCGCCCGCCACGAGCGAACGCACCTGCCGCTGATCGAGCGTGCGGATCAGGGCTCCGTTGAGCTGAAGGTAGATGTCGTCGGGCCGCTGCACGAGCGCGCCGAGGTCACCGTTTCCCGCATCGACCACCCCTACCGCACGCCAGCCGTCCGGAACGAACCGAGAGTACTCGCACCAATCCTGTGACAGTGAGATCCGCATTCTCTTACACCCCGCATCAAGACGCCCGATTGAACGGGCCTCGCATCGTCCGCCGGCGGTTACATCTTGGCCGATGCACGCCAGAGGCGATTCGTTCGGGGCAATTCTCCCGCCATGGCAGCGAAATGGAAATAATACCGATGGCCTAGTCACAACGCCCGGGCCGCAGCGTTCTCGACCGGCAGGTTCGCGGAGGGGCACGCGAATATCGTTTGAAATGGTGCGCCAGCGGGGGGCGCCAGCGCGGAACTGCGGCACACTGCGCCGGATCAGAGAGTAACAGCGTCGCGCCGCGCGGATCGAACTCCTTCCCAGGCCGGAGGACACCTGGGGCAGCCTTCCGTGCAACCGCCTCCCGAATCGGTCGGGGGGCGGTCGCCGAATTGCGGAACGGCCGCCGTTCAGCGCGGCGGGATGTCGCTGATGTAGGCGTTGTCCACCAGCGGCTTGGCGTCTACCTGCGCCACGTGGCAGCTTGTGCACTGGTAGCGGCTCATCTGCACCACCCGCTTCATGCCGTCCTTGGTGTCGAGGAACTGCATGTGCGAGTCGCCGACCCGCGGCGAGTCCTTCTGCCGGTAGGTCTCGGGGCTGTGGCAGTCGAGGCACTTGTTTTCCGCGAGCGAGATCTGGTCGAACGTCGGCATCGCATGCGGTATCAGCGGCGGCGCGTCCTTGAAGGAACGCGCCAGGTTCTTCTGCTTGCCTGGTTCCGCGCCCACGTACTGTTTCTCCTTGAACGCCGGATCCGGCGCAAAGGCATCGGACCCACGCAAGCTCGCCGGTCCGGATCCCTGGTGCGCGCATCCAAAGCCAAGCGCTGCCGTGAGCAGCAGCACCAACATCAGCGAACTGGGCTTTTTCATATCGGTCCCTCCAAATGCTAGTTCAAAATCCGCTCGATCAATTCAGTTTGACCGGCTGCGCGGTTCCACTGTCGATCAATCCCCTGGGCTTGTTGAAGCGACTACCGAACTCGAAAACATCTTCCGAACACACGTCGATGCAGCGCCCGCAATTGGTGCAATTGGGCGACAGAATCACCGGGCCGAAGCCCCGGGCCGCGCCCTTCAGCGCCGGCTTGATCACATGATGCTCGGGACATACGGCAAAACAATCCATGCAGTCGTTGCACTTGTCGCGGCGCAACGCCGTCACGCGCATCGGGCTCCACCGGCCGAGGATGCTGTAGAACGCACCCACCGGGCACAGGTGGCCGCACCAGCCGCGGTACATGACGAATATATCGAACAGGAACACGCCCAGGATCACCATCCATGCCGCGCCGAAACCGAAAATCAGTCCCCGATGCAGCATCGATACCGGGTTCACCAGTTCCCAGGCGACGGTGCCGCTGGCGAGCGCGAGCACCAGGCTCATGCCCAACACCCAATAGCGCGCCTGACGCGACAGATGGGCGCCGCCCTTGATGCCGAGTCGGCCGCGCAGCCAGGCCGCCGCGTCCGTCACCAGATTGACCGGACACACCCACGAGCAATACGCCCGCCCGCCGACCAGCAGGTAGAACATGGCGACGATCAGCGCACCGACGGTCGCCAGCCGCTCCGGGACATGCCCCGTCAGCAGGGATTGCAGCAGCACGTAGGGATCGGTGAGCGGCAGCAGGTCCAGGGTGTAGCTGTACGACAGGTTGCCCTTTACGATCCAGAGCCCGAACCACGGGCCGGCGAGAAACAGGGCAAGTATCGCACAACTGCGACAGCCGGCGCAGGATCAGCCATCGGTGGGCGGCGAGCCATCCCTTCCGCACGATCGCTTCGGCGCCGATCTTCATCGCGGCGCCTCGTCCGAGAGACGATCCACCACACGGCCGCCCGGCATGGCGTTCCCGCCCTGAGTCGCCGGATCGGAGTGTCCAGGCAAATCCACGCCCTCGGGCATACGGTCGGGCAGATCGATCAATCCCTTGTCCTCGACCAGCGACTTGCCCGCCTTGCGCTTCTCTTCCCAGCCGATGCGGTAGTGATGTCCCAACTCGCCCTTCGCCAGGTGGATCGGATAGACCTTGATCGCGGCCACCTCCAGCACGCAGCCTGCTTCGCACTTGCCGCAGCCGGTACATTGATCGGAATGCACAACAGGCTCGAACACGGTGTGCTTGCCGGTGCGCTCGTTGTGCCGCAGATCCAGCGTGATCGCCTTGTCGATAAGCGGACAGACGCGATAGCAGACGTCGCAGCGCAGGCCGAGAAAGTTGAGGCAGGTCTCCTTGTCCACCAGCACTGCCAGTCCCATCCTTGACTTGCCGATGTCGGTCAGTTTGTGATCCAGCGCTCCAGTCGGGCAGGCCTTGACGCAGGGAATGTCCTCGCACATCTCGCACGGACCGCTGCGGGCTACGAAATAAGGCGTTCCGGTGGCCACGCTCTGCTCCGGCGTGGCGAGATGGAGAATGTCGTAGGGACAATCTCGCACGCACATGCCGCAGCGGATGCAGGCACCGAGGAAATCCTGCTCCGGGCCGGCGCCCGGCGGGCGGATCGCTGCCGGCGGCAAGGCCTTCGCCTGCTTCGCATAGAGCCCGACGCCCAGGCCCAGCAGACCGACGCCGCAGGCCATGCGTGCTGCATCCGCCAGAAACTGCCGGCGCGCGCTGCCTCTGCCTTTGAGTTCGCCTTCCATCAGACAACCCGGAGCGACGGCGACGCAGCGAGAGGCCTTAGCCCCTCGCTCCTGAACCGTCAATGTTTCCCCATCACACCTTCACCACCTTGCATGCGCACTTCTTGAAATCGGTTTCTTTCGAGATCGGGCAGGTGGCATCGAGGGTCAGCTTGTTCACCAGGCGGTGCTCATCGAAGAACGGCACGAACACCAGGCCGGCCGGCATCTTGTTGCGCCCCCGGGTCTCGACGCGGGTGACGATCTCGCCGCGGCGCGAGGAAACCTTCACCGTGTCGCCACGCTGCAGGCCGCGCTTCTTGGCATCGTCGGGGTGCATGTAGATCCAAGCGTCCGGCATGGCGCGATAGAGCTCGGGCACGCGCCGCGTCATGGTGCCGGTGTGCCAGTGCTCCAGCACGCGGCCGGTGCACAGCCACAGGTCGAACTCGTTGTCCGGCTCCTCGGCCGCCTTCTGGTAGGGCAGCGCATAGATCACCGCCTTGCCGTCGGGATAGCCGTAGAACTTGATGCCCTCGCCTTTCTTGACGTACGGATCGTAGCCCTCGCGGAAGCGCCACAACGTCTCCTTCTGGTCCACCACCGGCCAGCGCAGGCCGCGCGCCTTGTGGTAGAGATCGAACGGCGCCAAGTCGTGGGCGTGGCCGCGGCCGAAGGACGCATACTCTTCGAACAGGCCCTTCTGCAGGTAATAGCCCAGTTCCTTCGACTCGTCGTTCTCGAAGCCCGCATACATCTCCTTGGCCGGGAACTTGTTTACCTGGCCATTGGCATAGAGCACGTCGTACAGCGTTTTGCCCTTGTACTCGGGCTTCTTGGCGATCAGCTCCGCCGGCCAAACGTCCTCGACCTTGAAGCGCTTGGAGAACTCGACGTACTGCCACAGGTCCGACTTGCTTTCGCCCGATGCCTTCACCTGCTGCCGCCAGAACTGGGTGCGGCGTTCAGCGTTGCCGAAGCCTCCCTCCTTTTCCATCCACATGGCGCACGGCAGGATCAGGTCGGCGGCGAGCGCGGTCACCGTCGGATAGACGTCGGACACGACGACGAAGTTGGCCGGGTTGCGGAAGCCGGGATAGGTTTCCACGTTCATGTTCGGCCCGGCCTGCATGTTGTTGGTGGTGGTGGTCCAGTAGAAGTTGAGCTTGCCGTCCTTCAGGGCGCGGCTCTGCGCAACGGCATGGAGGCCGATCCAGTCGGGAATGGTGCCCTCCGGCAGGTTCCAGATCTTCTCCGTCGCCTCACGATGCTTGGGATTGGTCACCACCATGTCCGCCGGCAGACGATGCGAGAACGTGCCCACCTCGCGCGCCGTGCCGCAGGCGGAGGGCTGGCCGGTCAGCGAGAACGGGCCGTTGCCCGGCTCGGAGATCTTGCCCACCAGCAGGTGCACGTTGTAGATCATGTTGTTGACCCAGGTGCCGCGCGTATGCTGGTTGAAGCCCATGGTCCAGTAGGACACGACCTTGGTCTTGGGATCGGCATAGGCCTTGGCCAGCGCTTCCAGCTTGTCCTTGGGCACGCCCGAGAGCTGCGACGTGTAATCGAGCGTGTATTCCGAAACGAATTGCTTGAACTCGTCGAAGGTCATCGGCGTGGAATTGTTGGGATTGCCCTTCGGCTTGCCGTCCGCCCCCGGATAGCCGTTGTTGTTGGCCACCTTCTCCAGCGGATGGTCGGGCCGCAGACCATAGCCGATGTCCGTCACGCCCTTCTTGAAATTCACGTTCTTGGCGACGAAGTCCTGATTCACCGCATTGTTCTGGATGATGTAGTTGCAGATGTAATTCAGGATCGCCAGGTCCGTCTGCGGCTTGAACAGCAGTTCGCTGTCGGCCAGTTCGCAACTGCGATGGGTGAAGGTCGAAAGCACATACACCTTCACGTGCTTCGCCGTGAGACGGCGGTCGGTCAGCCGCGACCACAGGATCGGGTGCATTTCCGCCATGTTCGAGCCCCACAGCACGAACGCGTCGGCATGCTCCAGATCGTCATAGCAGCCCATCGGCTCGTCGATGCCGAAGGTCCGCATGAAGCCGGCCACGGCGGAGGCCATGCAGTGGCGCGCGTTGGGATCGATGTTGTTGGAGCGGAAGCCCGCCTTCATCAACTTGGCGGCGGCGTAGCCTTCCCAGATGGTCCATTGACCGGAGCCGAACATGCCCACCGTCTTCGGCCCCCCGGCCTTGAGCGCGGCCTTGCACTTCTCCTCCATGATGTCGAAGGCCTGCTTCCAGGTGATCGGCTGGAACTCGCCGTTCTTGTCGAACTTGCCGTCCTTCATGCGCAGCAGGGGCGTGGTCAGACGGTCCTTGCCATACATGATCTTGGACAGGAAGTAGCCCTTGATGCAGTTCAGGCCCTTGTTCACCGGCGCGTCCGGATCACCCTGGGTGGCGACCACGCGGCCGTCCTTGACGCCCACCAGCACGCCGCAGCCGGTGCCGCAGTAGCGACATACTCCCTTGTCCCAGCGAATGCCTTCGCCGCCGGCCTGGGCCAGCGCCTGGTTGCCGCCGGGCAGGGTCATGCCGGCCGCGGTCGCAGCCGCCGCAGCGGCATTCGCCTTGATGAAATCACGCCGATTCAGTGTCATTGTTTCGCCTCCGCAGTTTCAAGACCGTCATCGCAATACTCATAGACCAGCGAGATCGCCAGGACCCCGTCCACTTCGTGGAGTTTCGTGATCGAATCCTCCACCCGGTAACCCTCCCCATCCTCCACCGTCACCACCAGGCGTCCGTCGCCGCTATCGCCGTGGATCTCCACACCCGGAATCCGGTCAACCTGGCGGCGCACGCCCTCAAGTCGTTCAGGTCGGGTGCGCAGGATCATGCTGGAAATCTCCATTCCCTCTCCTCCGTCATGCCGGCATTGCTTGTGTCGGCTCGCTGATTTCGATCGCATTGACCGGGCAGATGCCGAAGCATGCGCCGCAGCCGCTGCACCGCTCCGGCGCCAGTTCGGGGACGGCGACGCCGCCGGCTCGCGCGCCGAAGCGGACGGCGTGCGCGTCGCAGGCGTCGCCGCAGGAGCGACAGACGACGCGGTTCAGCGCCAGACACCGGTCGGCGATCGTCGCCACGAGCTGCCACGGCTTGCCCTGCGCCTCGAAGCGCAACGCGCCGGCATGGCACGCCGAAGCGCAGCGGCCGCAGAAGGTGCATTCGCCGCGGGAGAAATCGATGTACGGGAAGCCGCCGGAGCCCTTGGCGACGATATGGGTGGGGCAGGTGCCGATACAGTCGCCGCAACGCGTGCAACGCTCGATGAACTCGTCTTCCGCCAGCGCCCAAGGAGGGCGTATCGGCTGGCGCCGACCGCCGAAGTCACCGCGCAGAAACCGTCCGCGCGATATGGATGTGGCGAACATGCCCTTCCCCCCGAACCGAAGCGCTCACGCTAGTCTTCGGGGAGCCGGATTTCCTTGATTTAACTCAACGGCCGAGGCGAAAGCGATGGCCGGGCTGACCCATCGGTCCGGATGGCTTTTGGGCGAGCTTGCGGGCGGTCGATTGCCCACAGCCGGTACCTCGGCCTACCCCCTCGCTTTCCTCGGCTGCTGCAGGAGGGCAAGGGAACGCCCCTGCAAGGGGAACACGTCGCCGCAGGCGAAACGCCTCGCATCCTTCCCCGCCACCGGTCGGCTGGTGTCCAGAGCCACCTGCCACCGCACATGGGCGTGGAATCCGGGCAGCACGAACGGGATCTCCTCGTGATGGGCGTTGATCAACAGGATGAAATCGTCGTCCACGACCACAGTTCCGCGTTTGTCCACCTCGCCGATGACGTCTCCCGCCAGATACATGCCGAGGCAGCGCGCGAAACCCTGATTCCACTCCGCGTCACTCATCTCCAGGCCGTCCGGGTCGAACCACAGGATATTCTTGGTTCCGTCGCGCAGCAGATGCGCCTGGAAAAAGGAACGGCGCCGGAAGATCGGGTGCTCGCGCCGCAACTTGATCACGTGCTGGACGAAATCCAGCAGTTCCTGCCCCTCCGAGGTCAGGTCCCAGTTCATCCAGCTGATCTCGTTGTCCTGGCAGTAGGCATTGTTGTTGCCGTGCTGGGTGCGGTCCATCTCGTCCCCCGCCACCAGCATGGGCACTCCCTGGGACAGCAGGAGCGTGGCCAGCAGGTTGCGCTTCTGGCGCGCTCGCAGCGTCAGGATGGCGGCGTTTTCGGTGGGGCCTTCCGCGCCGCAGTTCCAGCTCTGGTTGTTGTCCGCACCGTCGCGATTGTGCTCGCCGTTGGCTTCGTTGTGCTTGCGTTCGTAGCTCACCAGATCGCGCAGGGTGAAGCCGTCGTGGGCGGTGATGAAGTTGATGCTGGCGTAGGGGCGCCGGCCGTTGTGCGCGTACAGATCGCTGGAGCCCGTGAGACGATAGGCGAGGTCGCCGATGAGTCCGCCCTCCCCCTTCCAGTAGGCGCGCACCGCGTCGCGGTACTTGGCATTCCACTCCGTCCAGCCGACCGGGAAATTGCCCACCTGGTAGCCGCCCTCCCCCAGATCCCAAGGTTCCGCGATGAGTTTTACCTGGGACAGCACCGGATCCTGGTGAATGATGTCGAGGAAGGCGCCCAGCCGATCCACTTCGTGCAGCTCGCGGGCCAGCGCCGCGGCCAGATCGAAGCGGAAGCCGTCCACGTGCATCTCCTGCACCCAGTAGCGCAGCGAGTCCATGATGAGTTGCAGCACCCGCGGGTGCATCATGTTCAGCGTGTTGCCGCAGCCCGTGTAGTCCATGTAATAGCGGGGTCTGCCCTGGCTCAGTCGGTAGTAGGCGGCATTGTCGATGCCGCGGAAGCACAGCGTCGGCCCCAGATGATTGCCTTCCGCGGTGTGGTTATAGACCACGTCCAGGATGACCTCGATGCCGGCCCGGTGAAGGCTCTTGACCATCTCCTTGAATTCGGTCGGCGCATCGCCCGTGGCGGAAAAACGTCGATCCGGCACGAAAAAGCCGATCGAGTTGTAGCCCCAGTAGTTGCGCTGTCCGCGCTGGACCAGATGACGCTCGCTTACAGCGCAGTGCACCGGCAGGAGTTCCACTGCGGTCACCCCCAGCCGCTGCAGATGCGCGATCGCCGGCGGGCTGGCCAGACCGGCGTAGGTTCCCCGCAGCGGCTCCGGTATACTGGAGTTGAGCGCAGTGAATCCCTTGACGTGCAGCTCGTAGATTATGGTGTCGTTCCAAGGCGTGCCGGGACTGCGTTCATCCTCCCAGTCGAAGCGCGGATCGATGACCCGGCATTTCGGCATGGCAGGGGCATTGTCGCGCCAGTCGAACGAAAGATCCTCGCGCTTCGCCCCGACCTTGTAGGCAAAATGAGCGTCGCTCCAGCGCAGTTTGCCGCTTGCCGCCTTGGCGTACGGATCCAGCAGCAGCTTGTTGGGGTTGAAGCGGTGTCCGGTCTCCGGGTGGTAGCGCCCGTAAACCCGGTAACCGTAGAACAGCCCCGGCTTGGCGCCGGGCAGGTAGCAGTGCCACACCATATCGGTTCGTTCGGGCAGACTGATGCGCTCGACCTCGCGCCGGCCTCGCGCGTCGAACAGGCACAGTTCGACCTTGTCCGCATGTTCGGAAAAAAGGGCAAAATTGACACCCTCTCCATCCCAGGTTGCACCGAGGGGGAAGGGCCTGCCGGGCCATACGGCTGAAATCGTTCTTGTCATAGGGCGAAAGGACTCATCGGTTCGGGTTTTCGGCCTTAAGGCTGATTGTGTGTCAACATACACGACTCGCCGCTCCGCGACATCTCGCGCTGTAGAGGGCACGGACGGTCCGCCGGTTCATCGCTCGGCCACGACCCGAGCGCGCAACCCACATCCTTTCCATATCGACGCACAATGCGTATCGATGCCAACAGCCAAGAAAAGGACGACACCATGCAACAGGCTGAACTCAACGACGATCTGATCCGGATAATCGAGGCCCGCCACCACGATCCGTTCGCGGTGCTGGGCAAACATGCCGTTAACGGCGGCATCGTGGTCCGGGCGTTCATCCCCCACGCGTCGGAGGTTTCGATTGCCGAGGGCAACCTTCCCATGATCCGCGTTCCCGGCACCGACCTGTTCGAGTGGAGCGGAGACGGGACCGCGATCCCGGACCATTATCGTCTGATCTGGCGCGACGGCGTACACCACGAGCACATCGCCCACGACCCCTACACGTATCTGCCCCAGATTCCGGAGTTCGATCTGCACCTGTTCGGAGAGGGCAAGCATCGCCAGGCCTACCTGTGCCTGGGCGCCCACGAGCACGAGGTAACGGGCGTGGCCGGCGTGCTGTTCGCGGTGTGGGCGCCCAACGCGGAGCGGGTCAGCGTGGTCGGCGACTTCAATCGCTGGGACGGCCGCCGCCATCCGATGCGGGTCCGCCCCGGCACCGGCATCTGGGAGCTGTTCATTCCGGACATCGGCGCTGGCAGCTTCTACAAATTCGAGATCCGCAACCGCCACTCCGGCGAGGTGCTGCTCAAGTCCGACCCCTACGGCCAACAATTCGAGCTGCGGCCGAACACCTCCTCCATCGTCACCGCGCAATCCGGCTACCAGTGGCAGGACGCGGCGTGGATGGAACGGCGCGCCGGCGCCGACTGGCAGCACTCCCCGATGTCGGTGTACGAGGTCCATCTCGGCTCCTGGCAGCGCGGGGTCGAGGGCGAGTTTCTCAACTACCGCGGCCTGGCGCGCATGCTGGTTGAATACGTGACGAAGATGGGGTTCAGCCACATCGAGCTCCTGCCCGTCACCGAGCATCCCTTCGATTTATCGTGGGGCTATCAGGCGACCGGCTATTTCGCGCCCACCAGCCGCTTCGGCACGCCGGACGACTTCCGCTACTTCGTGGATCACTGCCACCAGCACGGCATCGGCGTCATCCTCGACTGGGTTCCCGCCCATTTCCCGAAAGACGCCCACGCGCTGGCCCGCTTCGACGGTACGGCGCTCTACGAGCACGAAGACCCGCGCAAGGGGGAACACCTCGACTGGTCCACGCTGATCTTCAATTTCGGCCGCAACGAAGTGAAGAACTTTCTGCTGTCCAGCGCCCTGTACTGGATGAAGGAGTTTCACATCGACGGGCTGCGGGTCGATGCGGTCGCCTCCATGCTCTACCTTGACTATTCGCGCACCGATTGGGTTCCGAACCAGTACGGCGGCCGGGAAAACCTGGAAGCGATCGAGTTCCTGCGGGAGTTCAACGCCGTCACCCACGGCGAGTGCCCAGGGGCCCTCATCATCGCCGAGGAATCCACGTCGTGGCCGCAGGTGACGCGCCCGACCTACCTCGGCGGCCTGGGCTTCGACATCAAGTGGAACATGGGCTGGATGAACGACACCCTGCGCTACGTCTCGCATGAGCCGGTCCACCGCCAATACCACCACGACCTGCTCACCTTCAGCATGCTCTATGCATTCACGGAGAATTTCATGCTGCCGTTCTCCCATGACGAAGTGGTGCATGGCAAGGGCTCGATGCTGAACAAGATGCCGGGCGACGAGTGGCAGCGCTTCGCCAATCTGCGCACCCTGTACACCTACATGTTCACCCACCCGGGCAAAAAGCTGCTGTTCATGGGGACGGAATTCGGGCAGGGACTGGAGTGGAACAGCGCCGGGGTGCTGGACTGGTACGTCCTGCAGTTCCCCTTCCACCAGGGCATGCAGCGTCTGGTGATCGATCTGAACCAGCTCTACCGGAATTCGCCCGCCCTGCACCACAGCGAGTTCGAATGGCAGGGGTTCGAGTGGATCGACTGCCACGATTCGCAACAATCGATATTGAGCTTCGTGCGCAAGGCAGGAGAAGCTTTCCTGGTGGTGGTGGTCAATTTCACCCCGGTCACCCGCGACAACTACCGCATCGGCGTACCGCGATCGGGCAACTACCGGGAAATCCTCAATTCCGACTCCCAGTTCTACGGCGGAAGCAATGCAGGCAACGGCAATGGCAGCCTCGTCGCGGCGGATACCCCCTGGATGGGCCGCCCGTGGTCGCTGAGCATCACGGTGCCGCCGCTTGCCGCCATCGTCCTTGCGCCGCAGGAATGACCCACCGCGGCCACCTCACCATCGACGCGTGGGCACCACAGAATGGTCCGCGCCGCGCCCGGCGCACACATGGCGCAGGCGGTCAGGCCGGTGCCCTCATGCCGCGACCGCCGATGACTGCGGACGCTTTTTTTCTGAAGTCGATGAATTTCACACAAGAGGAAGGGCGTTGACATTGACAGACCGAGACAGCCATCGAATTCCGATGCAATGACCCTATTCATGGCAGCGACGTTCGCCAAGTGGCTGGGGGAGAATTGCAGGCAGATCGGAAGCGCAACAAACGGCCATGCGCGCGACAGCGCCGACAGCCTGTTCGCGGCGAAAACGAAAGGATCCGTGCTCGATGGGTCTTCATGAACGGCCGTCGTCGGGCGTGTCCGTCGAAGCCGGGACCAGCGCCTGACGACGGTTCATTTTCGTCATCGACCGTCTCTGCCCGCCCCAGACAGTTCCCCGCCCTGCCGATCCGTTGGCAAAATCCGCAACGCGCGAATGGACTGCGGGTTTGCCTCCAGCCACAAGCATTCACCGTTCTTTCGTTTCATGTTGAGGATCGCGTTTCGCGGAAGCTCATTGATGTGCCGGGTGATGACATCCATGACCCAGCCATGGGTGATGGCCAGCACACGCTTGCCGGCGTGGTGTTCGGCGATGTGCAGGAGCGCGTCCAGAACCCGGTCCGCGAAGTCGTCCATCGACTCCCCCTGCTCGAAGGAACAGGCAGGGTTTCTTCTGAGAATCTGCTGCAGGAGAACCGGATTTGTCTCCGCGAGTTCAGCCTTCGGAATACCCTGGACCGCGCCGAAATTCCTCTCCTTCAAGCCGTCGTGTCGCAGCGGAGATGCGAGGCGGAGCCTGTCGGCGATGATTTCCGCGGTCTCCAGCGATCGGCTCAAGGGGCTCGAATAGACGCAGGAGAAGCCCGAATCGGCAAATGCCGCGGCAAGCTCGTGAGCCTGTGTCCTGCCCTGCTCGTTGATCGGAACGTCGAGCCAGCCTTGAAGAATCCCAGCCGTGTTCCAGTCGGTTTCGCCATGCCGAGCAACGCATATGGTCGTGGAACCGTTCATGTGCTCTGTCGCTACCGTGCGAGGAACGTCAGCGTCGCCCCGCCGGGCGACCGGTGATGGACCGCTGTCAGTTTGCTTCAAGACTCGTCACTTCCCTATGCGTTGATTGCACCGCCCAGGACATACTCGGCGCCAGGGATCATCGTTCGAATGAACGCGGCCGGCCGGGCCTTTGCCTGCCTGGAAACGTCAAGGCGCAGACCAGGTGGCGGCCACGCCGAACTCGGCAAACTGGTTCCGGAGCTTTCGGATCAGCTTCTTCGCTTCTTCTCTCCCGCCGATCGCAGCTCACTTCTCCCAGTCCACGATCCGCTGCCTCAACTGCCGGCCGATCGACAAGACTACTCCCAGACAGGCTTACGACCGTGCATTCTACCTGCCGCCGACGGTGCGCACGACCTACTGCGGGCGGCGCGAGTGCCATTCGCCCGGGGATGCGCTCATGGCTGAAGAGTGGGACCGCCCGCGCACGGACGGACCGTTCCGTGCCGGAACGAAAGGATTTCAGGAGGGTTGCGCAGGGAAGCGGCGATCGCAGGGGCGACCCGACGAAGCGCTACGCCGGATCGCCCCGATCGCGCGGTCCAGCACGCGCTAGGGACGGCCGAGTTCGTGTACGACGATGCGCCCGTCGCTCTCTTCGATGAACCCGCGCGACTCCAGGTCCTTCAGGACCCGGCTCACCATCTCCCGTGAGGCGCCGACCATCTTGGCAATGTCATGCCTGCAGAGCTTGCGCATGACCACCCGCTCACCGCCCAGCGTCTCGGCCATGTCCCGCAGCAGTCGCACCACGCGCCCGGCCACGTCCAGCAGGGCGAGGCTTTCGATCCTGCGGTCGGCCATGCGCAAACGCTGAACCAGCGTGCGCATGACGTAGCGCGCCACGTCGAAGTTCTCCCGCAGACAGCGATTGAAATCGGCTTTGGCGATGACGACCAGAACACTGGGCGTCGTAGCCATGACGGTGGCGGAGCGGGCCTCGTCGTCCAGCACTCCCATCTCGCCGAACAACTCGCCCGGGCCCAGTACAGAGAGGATCGCCTCTCGTCCTTCCTCATCGCTGACGAGCACATCGAGGCTGCCCGCAAGGATCAGGTACACGAAATCGGTGCGCTCGCCGGCACGCACGACGTTGGCGTTGCGCGCCACGCGACGCAGCATGCACGCCCGCGCCACGACCTTCAGCGATTCCTCCGGCGTGTCAGCGAACATGGCAAAGCCGCGCAAGGTGGCGACGCTGATCTCGTGTGTCGCGACCGGCCGAACCCTGAAGGTCGGAGGAAGGCCGATCGGCTCCGGTCGGAATACTTGCATTGCGCAGGCGCTGGGCATCGGTGCAACTACCTTTCTGGTCGGCGTAACGAGCAACTGATGCGACTCGGTGCCACCCGACATCCGAGCCGGTCCGGCGTGCTCGATTGCTTGCGTGCGCCGGAATCGCATGGTGGCAGGTCCACCTTACGCAGGATGACCTTGTTCTTCAATCGGACAAAAGTCCTAAGATGTAGGCGAGGAGTGGCCTGCCGTCTCAGACAACCGAGAACGGACGACGTCAGGGGTGACGCGCAAGCCGGACAACCGCCGCGCGCATTCACCGCTGCACGAGGGGGAGCGGGCGGCACCGATCGATCGGATCGGCAAACCGGAGGGCTCGAAAAACCTCTGAAAGCCGACCTGAAATCCGCGACCGTCAGGACAACCAATTGCCGCCGGCCGTCCGGCGCAGCATCGGCGCCGTCTGCAGCATCCTGAGCAGGCCGCTCCGCCGCGGCGGCAAGGTCGAAGGCCCCGGAACAGCCATTCACCGAGCGCGCCGACGAGGCTGCCATGCAGCAGCGTCATGGCCGCGTCGATGTCCAGGTCGGCGGGAGGCTGCACGAGAGCCGGTCGCTGCCGTTCGCGGTCATGCTGGTGCTGCCGCTCGGCGTGCTCGGCGCACTGCTCGACGCCAGCGGACGCGGCCTGTCGAACGATGTGTATCTCCAGGTCGGCCTGCTGGCGACGATCGGCCTGTCGGCGAAGAACGCGATCCTGATCGTCGAGTTCGCCATGGCGCAGATGGAACAGGAGGGAAAGGAACTGATCGCGGCGACGCTGGAGGCGGTGCGCATGCGGCTGCGGCCTATCCTGATGGCCCCGCTCGCCTTCGGACTCGGCGTGCTGCCGCTGGCTATCGCCACCGGCGCCGGCTCGGGCAGCCAGAATGCCATCGGCAGCGGCGTGCTCGGCGGCACCATAGCCGGCACCGTGCTCGGCCTCTTCTTCATTCCCCTGTTCTACGTGGTGATCAAGCGCATCTTCCGGGCGAAGCCGCAGCCGGATGCCTCGCCTGCCCCGGAACCGGCGGTACAGGGAGGCCCCTGACAGGAGCGCAGGTCTTCGCCGGGGAACGGGGAGCCGCCTACCTCGGCACGCAGGGAGACCCTTAGGACGCCCGGCGCAACATCGCGCCGGCGAGTGTCGGCGCTGCGCTGACCATGCCCGCGGCCGCGGTGATCAGCGCGCGATTGAATCCTGCGGCGTGCTGCAGGAGATCGAACGCCTGGGGGTGCAGCGCCAGGAAAAATTGCGGCGCCTGCTCGACCGGCGTGATTCCGCGCCCTCGGCGCAGCCGCCATCACCCCGGTCATGCGGTCGGCCAAACCTCCCGCCGCCCGCCGCAAACGCCCGCATCAATCCTTGGGAATGCCCGCAGCGAACCAGCGCCTGTCAGGGGGGGCGATGGTACGGATCAGCAGCACGGCATTGGTGCAAACGCCGGGCGGGAGGGGACTCAGAACGTCGTCGATGCGGAAGTCACCGTTCGGTTCGAGCGGAACACCAGCCAGATTGGAGCTGTGTTCGACGTCGGGCAGGTTGCCGCAAAACAGCGTCGCGAACACGCTGGCACCACCGTTGCGCCCGATGTTGTTGCCGCCGCCGAGCAGCAGCCCTTCTCCCTTGGCCCGTATCCTTCCGTTCTCCTTCACGTCGACCCTCAGACGCGAGATTACCCAGGGCTGACCGCCGGGCGAAACACCGCGCACCACGTTGCGAGTGGCGTCGCCGGTGGCCGCGGCGCCGACCACGCTGGACACGGGACTCACGCCGATGCCGCCTTCGAAGCGCACCAGACTATCGTCCGCCAGCGCGGCCCCGCTCGACAGCAGCACCGCGATGCCGAGCACCGCACGCCCGGCTTCTCCGATCTTGCCCGTATGATTCATGATTTGGACTCCTTGCCTCTGTTGGGACGGGAAGCGCCGATGGCGCTTACGGCATAGCCGCTCCTTCGCTGGAAGCAGGCATGAACAGTAAACAGAATGCGCCCGACGCTTATTCCGCCGCCGCTGCGCCGAAAGGCGCCGCGGTTGACGAGTCGTCCTCTCACCACCATGGGTTTTGGCGCGGTGCGCCGACCCAGAGGAATTCTTCGATCGAGCCTATCGCGCCCATGAGTCGGACCGGATGCCGCCCATGAACCTGGCCACGGAAATGCTGGATACGCTCGGTCGCGCGCTGGCCGGCCGCGTGCTGCCGCGCGTACGCGCGCTGCATCTGCCGCCGGCCCCGTGGAACGGCAGCAAGAGTGGGGAATTCGGGGCGCTCGAACTCGAAGACGGATCGCTGGGGCTGAGCTATGTATTGCTCGACGGTGTACTGTCGAGGCTCGCCTCCGGCGACCATGGCACGGAGCTGATCGGTGCCGATCCCCTGGACGTCGCGCGCTGGTGGGCGCAAGCTCAGAGGGCACGGCGCACGATCGGCTTCGCGGCGGTCAACGCCCTCACGCGACATCTGTTCGACCGGCTGGGCTTCGCTCCGCCGCACGCCGGGGACTCGATCGGCGGACTGGCGCCCCGCGCCGGCGAGCACATCGGCATGGTCGGTTTCTTTCCGCCGCTGGTGAAGCAGGTGACGGCATGCGGCGCACGCCTGACCATACTCGAGCTCAAGCCAGAGCTGGCCGGCGAACACCCCGGCTTTCGTGTCACCCTCGATCCGCGCGAGCTCGGCACCTGCGACAAGGTGCTCTCGACCAGCACGGTGCTGCTCAACGACACGCTGGACGACGTGCTCGCGCACTGCGCCCGCGCCCGCACCTTCGCCATGATCGGCCCCGGCGCCGGCTGCCTGCCCGACCCCTTGTTCGAGCGTGGCGTCACGCTGATGGGCGGAGCCTGGATCGAGGACGCCGAGGGGTTCAAGCGGGCCCTGGCGGGGGGCGAGCCGTGGGGTCGGTGCGCAAGGAAGTTCGCGCTGGACCGCGGCTCCTACCCGGGAATCGGTGCGCTGCTTGCACGTACGACCTGACGCTGCATCAACCCCCGAGTCCCAGCGCCTGGCGCAGTTCCCGCGCGGTGAGCGCCCGGCCGAACACCGGCGAGCCGACGTCGAAGTCCTTGGCGCGGGCCAGCGGCCCGACCACCACCGGCTCGAAACCGGCATCCTGAACCAGCCGTACCGCTACCTGCAGCGCCTCCTGATCGTCCGCCGCCAGTGGAATGGCGATCCGCTCACCGGTGCGATGCGCGTCGCTGCGCAGGTTGGTATGGGGGATGCAGTTGAAGGCCCGCACCAGGCGCACGCCGGGCAGGTACTCCGCGGAGGCGGTCCCGGTGCCCTTGGCGCGCGCCGGTTCCGCCATTTCGCCGTCGCGATGGGGAAACGGATTGCCCGTTTCCAGCACCACCTTGCCTTTCATCTGTGCGGCATAGTCGCGGCCCACCTGGGGCAGCGCGCCGTAGGGCACGGAGACGAGGATGACTTCGCCGAAGGCGGCCGCCTCCTGCGGTGTGCCCGCCCGCACCTTCGACCCGAGACGTTCGGCCAACGGACGCAACTGATCCGGGTGGCGCGAGGAGATCAGCAGCTCGTGGCCGGCTCTGGCCCACAGTTCGGCCAGCCCGCCGCCGATCTTGCCGGTGCCGATGATGCCGATCTTCAGCTTGCGGGACTGGGCGCGGACGGAGCGCGGCAGACCGCCCAGAATCGCAGCGCAGGTACCGGCGAGGAGCACGGCGCGGCGGCCGCTATCGAAATTTCGGTCGTCGTGCATCGAACTTCCCCTCCACTGTTCGGTTGAACGCGGCCAGTGGTCGCCCGGAATGGCGTCGGCCAAAACCGGACGCGCGACATGGCATGCCACGAACCCGACCTACGCCTTGCGCAGATCGTGATGTTTGAGCGGCAGCGAGCGGACGCGCCTGCCGGTGGCAGCAAAGATCGCGTTGCACACGGCGGGGGCCAACGGCAGGATCGCCGGTTCGCCGTGCCCTCCCCAGAACCCGCCCGTGGGAACCAGCACAGTCTCGACCTTCGGCATCTCGTCGATCTTGGGCAGCCGGAAATCGTGGAAGTTCGATTCCACGATGCGCCCGTTCTCCACGTTGTTCTCCTGATAAAGAATGCTGCCGAGGCCGAAGACCACGTTGCTCTCGGCCTGTGCGCGGCAGTTGTCCGGGTTCACGACATGGCCCGAGTCGATGGCGACGACGATGCGGTGCACCTTGATCTCGTCCTTCGCGCTCACCGAAACTTCCGCCACCATGGCCGTGTAACTGCCGAAGCCGTCGGCGAGCGCGACACCGCGGTGCATGCCCCGGGGCAGCGGTCCTCCCCACCCCGCGGCCTTGGCCGCCGCTTCGAGCACGAGTCGGTTCTTGTCGCCCTCCTTCAGCATCGCCAGCCGGTACGCGACCGGATCCTTGCCCGCAGCTACTGCCAACTCGTCGATGAAGCACTCGCGGTAAAAGAAATTCTGCTGGCCCGGCGCGCGCCAGAAGCCGACCGGGACATGACCGTTGCGCATGGCATAATCGACCTGCTGGTTCGGCACCGCATAGGGCATGTCGCTGAACGATCGCACCGCGGTGAAATCGATGCCGTCCTTGTTCAGCGCATCCGGCATCAAGACCTTGAGGATCGACGGGCAGGCCACCCGCGTGTGCAGGGCCGCGACATTGCCCTTGGCGTCGAGACCGGCCTTCATCTGCACCATGCTCGCGGGGCGGTAGAAACCGTGCCGCATGTCCTCCTCGCGCGACCACATCAACTTCACCGGAACGCCGGGCATGGCCTTGGCGATGGCAACCCCCTGCCGCACGAAATCCTGGGGACCGCCGCGGCGGCCGAAACCGCCGCCCAGCATCATCTTGTGCACCTCGACCTTCTCCAGCGGCAATCCCGCCTCCTCCGCCGCGGCAGCCATGGACGCCTCTGCGTTCTGCGTGGACGTCCACACCTCCAGGAACCCCTCGGGCTTGAGCCACGCCGTACACGTCTGCGGTTCCATCGTCGCGTGGTTGAGGTAGGGCGTCCGGTACTCGGCCTCGATCACTTTCGTCGCGGCCGCGAAAGCCGCCCTCGTGTCCCCCAGCCTGCGCGCCTGGGGCAATTTCGGGTCGGCGAGGCCTGCGCGCAGCATCGCCGCGATGGTCTCGTTGCCGGCATTGCCGTTGGCGCCCTCGTCCCATTCGATTCTCAGCTTGCCCAAGGCTTCGTTCGCCCGCCACCAACTGTCGGCGACGACGGCGACGAAATTCTCCGCGCGCACCACCTTCTTCACTCCGCGCATCTTCTCCGCAGCGCTGGCATCGAGGCTCTTCACCTTGCCGCCGAATACCGGACACTGGGCAATGGAGGCATGCAGCATTCCCGGCAGAGAGACATCGACGCCGAAGACAGGCCTGCCCAGCACCTTGTCCGGGATGTCGAGGCGCTGCATGGACTTGCCGGCAATCTTCCAGTCCCTCGGCTCCCGCAGCTTCACTTCCCGCGGCGGCGCAAGCCGGGCCGCTTCGCCCGCCACCTGGCCGTAGCGAAGCGTCCGGCCCGTCGGATCATGGGTTATCGCGCCGTTCGCGGCCGAACACTCGGCCGCAGGCACCTGCCATCGCGCCGCTGCCGCCTGCACCAGCATCGTGCGCGCGCTGGCGCCGGCCTTGCGCACATAGTCCTGCGAGGAGCGCACACCCATGCTGCCGCCGGTGGACATCGAACCCCAGATGCGGTTTCTCCGGATATGTTCGTTGGGCGAGGCGAACTCGGCGCTCACCTTCGCCCAGTCGCAGTCGAGTTCTTCGGCGACGAGTTGCGCAAGCGCGGTATAGGTGCCCTGTCCCATCTCGGAGCGGGCGATGCGCACGACGACCCGATCATCGGGGTGGATCACGATCCAGGCATTCACTTCGGTGGCGGACGCTGCGTTGGCCGCCGCAGACGCAACCGGGAAGCTGAACTCGAGAGCGAACCCTCCGCCCAGCGCAGCGGAAACCTTGAGGAAGTCACGGCGCGAAACGGCGATCGTCATGGCGGTTCTCCTAACCCTTGTTCGCGGCGGCAGGCTTGGCGGGAGTTGCGGCCAACGCGTGGATGGCCTCCCGCACCCGCGCATAGGTGCCGCAACGGCACAGGTTGGTCATCGTCGCGTCGATGTCCGCGTCCGTGGGATTCAGATGCTGCGCCAGCAAGGCGGCGGCGGACATGATCATGCCCGTCTGGCAGTAGCCGCACTGGGGCACCTGGTGCTCGATCCACGCCTTCTGGATGCGATGGAGGCCGTCCTTCAACAGCCCCTCGATGGTGACGATCTTCTTGCCGACCGCATCCGACGCCGCCAGCATGCAGGAGCGCACCGCCACGCCATCGACATGCACGGTGCATGCACCGCAGATGGAAATCCCGCAGCCGTACTTGGTTCCGGGGAGGTTCAGATGGTCGCGCAAGACCCATAGCAGCGGCATCTCGGGCTCGACGTCGACGTCATGGACACGGTCGTTCACGGTGAGCTTCAGCATTGTGCCCTCCTGTGCATCTGGATTGGGAATTCCACTATACGAAAATCACTTAGCGACCGCGACAATCGGGCTCACGCCCCCGGCCTCCCGAACACTTCCCGCCGCGTAGCCTTGACCACCGCGACGATCGCTGGATTCGTCAGCCGGCGTTCGGTGGTAATGGCGAATATCTGCTCGGCCACCGAGTCGATGCGCCCGAGTGCCTGCACGGCGTACTGCTGGCACACGTAATCGGCGATCGCCGTGGGCGCCGCGAACAGGCCGGCACCGGCCTGGCCGAAGGACATGAGCAAGGCGCTGTCGTCGAACTCGCCCACCGTTCGCGGATACAGATTCTGTGCTTCGAGCCATTGGACCAGCCGGGGGCGCACGGCGACGTCTTCTCCCGGCAGAAGGAACGGCGCCTTGTCCAGCATCGCAGGAAACGCCCCCGGCAGCGATCCCGCCAGGCGCGCGGTGCCGAATACGGTCAGGTCGCTTTCGCCGAGAAGGTGGTTGTAGCCGCGCACGTTCAGGTTGATGGGCATGGGCCGGTCCGCGATCACCATGTCCAGCCGATGCACCGCCATATCCGCCAGCAGCGCCGCCAGCTGCCCCTCCCGGCAGATGAGCCGGATCGACTCCCCCATGCGCAGCGCAGGCTCGACCACACGATAGGCCACGGACTTCGGCACCGAATCGGCGATGCCGATACGAAACGGCCGGCTCTTGGCCGCGGTCTTGTCGAGGGCGACGTCGAGCAGCTCATTACCGAGCGCGAAGATTTCGTCGGCATAGCTGAAGATGCGCCGCCCCGTCTCGGTCACCTCCAGACCGCGCCCCGCTTTTCGGAACAGCTCGACACCGAGATCTTCCTCCAGCTCGCGCAGCTGGCCGCTGATGGACTGCGGGGTCAGGTGCAGACGCTTGCTGGCCGCGGCGATGCTGCCGGACTTGGCAACCATCCAGAAATAGCGCAGGTGCTTGAAGTTGAGATTGGCCATGGATCGCCAACAGATCGATTTATTCGAATAATAATCTAATAATATTCGCCTTGTTGGATGTTTATCCTGGCCCTACACTATCCGCCATGTTCAACCCGTCCGAGGTGGTTTTCATGCAGATCGAGATCCAGGCTCGCGCCTTCGATCTCAAGGACGGGTTGCGCAGCCATGCCCCTGAACTTGACCAGTCTTCAGTTTAGACAAGGAGGAACACATGTCTCCGCACAACGCCGCTCCCGTCGTCATTGCCCGTCCGGCAAGGGGCGACTCGGTCCTTGCCACCAACAAGGTGATCCGCAACACCTATCTGCTGCTGTCGATGACTTTGTTGTTTTCGGCGCTCACCGCCGGCGCTTCGGTCGCGCTCAAATTGCCCCATCCGGGTCTGGTCCTGACCCTGATCGGCTATTTCGGCCTGCTGTTCCTGACCACGAAGCTCAGGGACAGCGGCTGGGGCCTGGTATCGGTGTTCGCGCTCACCGGCTTCATGGGCTACACCCTCGGCCCGATCATCGGCCATTATCTGGGCCTGCCCAACGGCGGCCAGACGGTGATGACGGCGATGGGCGGCACGGCGGCGATCTTCCTCGGCCTGTCCGCCTACGCCGTGAGCACGCGCAAGGACTTCAGCTTCATGGGCGGCTTTCTCGCGGTGGGCATCTTGGTGGCCTTCCTCGCCGGCCTCGGGGCGATCTTCTTTTCGCTGCCGGCACTGTCGCTCACCGTTTCGGCCGCCTTCGTGCTGCTGATGTCGGGCCTCATCCTGTACGAGACCTCGAACATCATCCACGGCGGCGAGACCAACTACGTGATGGCCACGGTGACACTGTTCGTCGCCATCTTCAACCTCTTCACCAGCCTGCTGCAGCTGCTCGGATTCATGAACAGCAGCGACTGAGCCGGGGCCCCAGCGAAGGAGAGAATGCTGTGAAACGGATCATGCTTCTGATCGGTACCAACCTGGCGATCATGCTGGTGCTGGGCATCGTCAGCACCCTGACCGGAGCCCACCGCTTCTTCACCGGGAGCGGCCTGGATCTCACCAAGCTGTTGTTCTTCGCCGGCCTGATGGGTTTCGGCGGCGCCTTCATCTCGCTGTGGATGTCGAAGACGATAGCCAAATGGTCCACCGGCGCCCAGGTGATCGAAACGCCGCAGAACTCCACCGAGTTCTGGCTGGTGGACACGGTGCGCCGGCTGTCGCAGAAGGCGGGGCTGGCGATGCCGGAAGTGGCGGTCTATCAAGGCGAGCCCAATGCCTTCGCCACCGGCGCCAGCCGCAACAGCTCGCTGGTGGCGGTGTCCACCGGCCTGCTGCAGAGCATGAGCCGCGAGGAAGCCGAGGCGGTGATCGCGCACGAGGTGGCGCACATCGCCAATGGCGACATGGTGACGCTGACGCTGATCCAGGGCGTGGTCAATACCTTCGTCATCTTCCTCGCCCGCGTCGTCGGCTGGCTGGTGGATTCGGCGCTGCGCCGCGGCGACGCGGAGCACGAGGGGCCGGGCATCGCCTACATGGTTACGGTCGTGGTGGCCGACATCGTGTTCGGCATCCTGGCCAGCATCATCGTCATGTACTTCTCGCGCCAGCGCGAATTCCGTGCCGATGCCGGCGCCGCCCGACTGCTTGGCACGCCGCAGCCGATGATGGCGGCACTGCGCAGACTGGGCGGCATGGAAGCCGGCGAACTGCCGCAGAACGTCGCCACCGCCGGCATCAACGGCCGGCCCGGCTGGATGGCGCTGTTCTCCAGCCATCCGCCGATCGAGGAGCGCATCGCGGCCCTGGCGGCGACCGGCCACCGATGACGCGCAACGGCGTGCGCCGGCTTGTTCTGGGCCTGGCGATCGCCTGCTTCGTCGGCGCCATGGTCGTGCTGGGGACCTCCCTGTGGGCGCTGGTGAACCTGGGCGGCGGCCATGTCGCAACCGCAAGCCTGATCGCCACCACGGTGTTCCTCGGCTGCTGTGGCGGCGTCCTCTACGTCATGAGCCTGCCGCGGCGCCCTCTGTCCTGAAAAGCGCGAGCCGTGCAGCCACCCGTCGGCTCATTGCGGCGGCCCCGGAGATCAAAGACAAGACCAACCGATCAGGCAGGAGCGGCGCCTGCGGTTGAGCCGATGTTCCGGCTGCTTGCTGCCGGCGGAAGCGGAAGTTGCCGGGCGGGATTCGCGCCGGCGGAGAAACAGTGCCTTGTCACGGCGCACACAAGGTGGAATTACGCGTGCGGCGGTATCGGTGGCGCAGCCGCGCGCGAACATCTCCTTGAGCACGCCGACGCGCCAGACGGGCCAGTCCTGCCGCCTGCTACCGGACCGGGTCGGGTCCGTCATCACCGGCTGCGCGATGGGCGGGACGACACGGAACTCGGCCCCTTCGCCGCTATTGCGCGCTTCGATCCTGCCCCTCACGCTGGTCTCGATGATCGTCTTCGACGTGTAAAGGCCGATGCCGGTCCCGCGGTCGCGGGTGGTGAAGTAGGGGTCGAAGCCGGCGCCCCGCTCGACAACAACAACGTCGAACAGGCATTGAAGCGCGCGATCCTGCACCGCAAGAACGCCTGCTTCTATCGCACCGATCGAGGCGCGCAGGTCGGTGACACATTCATGAGCCTCATCCACACCTGCGCCCTGGGCGCGCTCAACGCCTTCGACTACCTGAAGGGGCTGCTGGAGAACGCTGCGCCCGTGTGCGCGAAACCCGCACAGTGGATGCCCTGGAACTGGCGCGACAACCGACCCGCCCGCGACACTTCATAGCGGCTCAGGCCGCCAGGCGGCGCCAGGCCGGCGCCACCCGGGTGGCGGCCGGATCCCCGCCCATGAGCAGCACCTGCAGTTCGGTGGCCTCCAAGGCACGGCCAGCCTGCCTCGCATCGGTGGGCCAGAAGCGAAAGCGCCCGCTCGAAAGCCGCTTGTAACTCAACCAGAAGCCTTGGGAGCCGTAAGCCAGCACGCGCATCGCACTGCCCTTGCGGTTGCGGAACACGAACAGCGTGCCGCAGAACGGATCGGCCTGGAGCCGCTGGCGGCATAAGGCCGCCAGAGCGTCGATGCCGCAACGGAAGTCCACCGGCTCGACCGCCACCAGGATGCGCATCTGCGCGGTGATCTGGATCATCGCGCGATGCCCCCCACGCTTTGGCACAGGGCCATCGCCAATTACACACCGTCCGCCGCCGGCAGCTCGATCTTGATCCGCCCTCCGGCGGGCCCTTCGATCTCGATACGGCACTGGGCGGGCGGTGCCGGCGGCGCCAACTCCACGAACTGCGCCGGCGCCACCGCCGCGCCCTCCTGCACCCGCGACTTGAGCTTGTTGTAGTCCAAGCCCAGGGCGCGCGTGGTGCGCGCCACGCCGTGGCGTTGCGCGGCCTTGGCCGCAGCCGCCCACAGCGCCGGCGGTATCGGCGCACCGGGCACGCGCGCCTGGCGCCAGCGCTCGATGCGCTGGCGAATGCGTTCGACTTCGACGGGTACGGCTGCGCTGTGCAGTGCTGGCATCGGTGCGTCCTCCCTGGTCTCGCCCAACTCGGGCGACAACCAGACGCTACCAGCCGTGCTCAGATCAAGTCACGCACACTCACCGGAAGAACGCGGGCTTTCACCCACTGGAAAGCGCCGCCCTTTCACGGCGCACGCCATGAGCGGTCAAGCCTCAAAAACGCAGCTCATTCGAGCGTCCGCTATCTGCTTTCATACTGAACACAGGAATGTCGGCGCCACTGGCCGGAGTTGTTGATATTGCGGTCACTCAATATCTTCCGTGCCGAAAATCAGCATTCTCGTATCGAGCGGCAGCTTCGAAAAGATCGATTGCCGGCTGGCGACCCTACCAATCGCCGCCGCCGGTGAGCGCCGTTGCGCCGAAACGTGTGCTGAAATAGCGATTGTCCCACGGCCATCCGCCTTCAACAGGGCGAAACGCATGCGGCAATCCCGCGAAGAAGAGATCGAACGCTACCTGCGCACCGGCGAATACGATGCGGAGTCCCGAGCCTGGCCGGGGCCGGACTTCCTCGAACGGAGCCGCAACGCGGATGCCGCCCTGCGCAAGGCGCTGATCGAGGAAGTACGCCGCCGCGCCCCGCACGCCACGCTGCCCGAGCAGCTGGCCGACATGGACGTCGCAGCGTTCACCCGCGCGAAGGTCGCACCGATGGTTCGGGGGCTCTTTGCGCGCGTCGAGCAGGAAGCCGTGCTCGACGTGCTGGGAGCCTCGGTCATCTTTCTTACGCCCGCCACGGTCGATACGGTGCTCGACCAGATGCCGTGGCTCGGTACGGCCTGGGACTTGGCCAACCTGTACCTCGCGGGCTGCGATGCGCCACTGCTCGCGCAGGACGCGCCCTGCCTGCTAGGCCTGAGCGAGGGGACGAGTTGCTACGTCTCGGCCGAGTACTTCGCCACGCCGGGCCGCTTCGACGATTTCGTGGTCCACGAAGCCGCCCATATCTTTCACAACTACAAGCGGACCACGATCGGTCTGCGAGGAACCCGTCGGCGCGAGTGGCTGCTGGAGATCGCCTTCGCCAAACGCGAGACCTTTGCCTACGCCTGTGAGGCCTACAGCCGGATCCAGGAACTCGGCGACAGCCCGCGGGCCCGAGGTTTGCTGCTTGCGGAACACGAACAGGGGCGGCGGCCGCCGGATGAGCGGGTGGATGCTGACGAGTACTTCGACATCCTGCGGGAGGCCGTCGCCGCCCGCAACGGCTGGAAGCGCATCCTGGCGCGCTGTTCGCCACCAGCGCCGGCGCGCCCTCGGCATGGGGCCGCCTGATGGCTGCTGCGGCCGCCCGAGCAACCACCATCAGTGTGGCCACCTACCGTGACGACCCGCTTTATCCTCGGATCGAGCGTGCAGTGGCCGCCATCCTTGCCACCGGCAAGGTCGTCACGCCGGTGGACGTCCTGGTGCGCATGGGTCTGCTGGCGCCGGATAGGATCGAGCAGTGGCGCCGGGGCCGCATTGCTTACCTGGAGCAGGTGATCGACGGCAACCTCACGCGCCTGTCGCGGCTGCTACGCATCCTGCGCTTTCATGCCCACGAATTGAATCTCGTCCCGTCGGTGACCATCTACGTGTCTCAGGGCACGTGCCGCCGGCAGCGGCTGCGCTTCACCAAGAGCGGCCAGGCAGCGATCGAGGAGGCCTATGCCCGGCATTTCGTCTGGCCGGGCAAGGAGCCTTTCCCAGCACCGGGTCCCGCGGAGGTCCCCGAATGAGCGGTGCGCCTCCCGACCTGGAGCGGCTGCGGCGGGCGCTGCGTGCACTGCGACGCGGCGATCTGCTCATCATCGCCGAGCGCGCCGCGGAACTCGTTCCGCGGGCGAGACTGGGCGCCCTCCTGGGCGATTTGGTGCAGATCGATGCGCTAACACAGGCGAGCGAGGCACAGGCGCCGTTGTTGAAGGAAGCGCAGAAGTTCCACACGGCAGTGCTCGGTGGGAAGTACTACCCGGACTTCTCCGTCAATTCGCGCAACTTCATGGAACGTTCTGCCGGGACCGCTACCGCCGACGAGTTCGCCAGGACCGTCGACCCGGCCATCGCGGACTTCGCCGACCATGAGCGTCCACGCCACCTGGCGGCGGCGCGCAAGTTGGCGAGTGCCGCACAGCGGGCGGCCCTTCGTGCCCTGTCGGCGGCCCGCCGGTAAATGCGTGCGGGGTTGAGACGCGCCCTCGTCTGAGCGGAGGTATGCACTTGCGGCACCGATTTGGAAACGTCAAGGGGACGGCCCGCCTCGGGCGACCGGAAGCATTGCTGCCGATAGTCCAGGGGTACCCTCGATCACAGCAACCCACTCTGCGCGACCGATGAGCGAGAAGCAAGAACTGAAGGTCTTCATCGCGACGCGCGAATCCACATGCGATGAGTGTGGGGAGAAGCTGGGAAGTGCCGCGTGGATCATGCTCGCCGGAGAGCGCGGTGCGCTGTGCCTCGCCTGCGGCGATCTCGATCACCTCGTGTTCCTGCCATCGGGAGATCCGGCGCTGACGCGGCGTGCTCGCAAACACTCCAAGCTGTCGGCGGTCGTGCTCAAGTGGAGTCGTGCGCGAAATCGCTACGAACGACAGGGCGTTCTTGTCGAGGAGGCGGGGCTGGCGAGCGCCGAGGCACAGTGTCTCGCAGACGGCGAGGCCCGCGCCCGCCGGCGCAGCCGCGAGGAGGCGCGGCGCGGGGAGATTGACCGGGAGTATGTCGAGCGTTTCGCCCAGCGCGTGCGCGAACTGTATCCGCGTTGTCCCGGCGATGCGGAGCACACGATCGCCGAGCACGCGTGCCTCAAGTACAGCGGTCGCGTAGGCCGCTCGGCGGCGGCCAAGGCATTCGACGAAGAGGCGGTGCGTCTGGCCGTCGTCGCGCATATCCGCCACGTCAACACCCCCTACGATGAACTTCTCGCCGCAGGTTGGGACCGGCGCGAGGCCCGCCGCCAGGTCGAGGATCGGGTCCGCTCGGTCCTGAAGGCCTGGCAGCGGTCCTGACCTGCGGGTTGCCTGGAAGTAATCTGTTCAATGGCGGCGGCAACCAGCCTGCCTCCGCTCACGAGCCGAATCGGCTCATTACGAGCGCTTCGCGGCAGGAAAGAGGAGCGTTGCTGGGGTCACCTTACGAGACGGTGCGGCTTCGATCGTTCGCCTTCCCGACCCCTTGCTGCCACCCGCGCAGCCCTACCCCCGATTTTCCCTTCGCCAAGGAACTTCGGAAGGCCCAAAATAGCCGAATAAAAGGCTAGAATAAGCCATCAGGAGGAAAGAGCGATGAGCCAAACATCCAACGTCATTACGTCTGCCACGACTGACACGCCGACACGGGCGAGTAGTCGAGCAAAGGCGAGAGCTCATCTCGCGGCCATCACCGGTCTCGCGCCGAGGGAGAGGATCCTGCGGCTGCGCGAAGGGCTGCCCGCCGAATCCGTCGCTGCGCTTGCCGACGAGATGGGCTGGACCAAGGAACATGCGATCGCGACGCTGAAGATCAGGCGGTCGACGCTCAACAGCAAGATCCGGGCAGGGCGTCCACTTGACACCTCTGATTCCGAACGCCTACTTGCCGTGATGGACATGATCGAGCAGGTACGCCAGATGGTCGAGCGGTCTGGAGATCCGACCGGTTTCGATGCGAGCAAGTGGCTTGCCACATGGATCGATACGCCCAACCCGGCACTGGGAGGCCTGCCACCGTCAGACTACTTGGATACGCATGAAGGCGTTCAGGTCGTTCGTCGGCTGCTCGGGCAGATGGAAAGCAGCGCGTACGCATGAGCGTGGTCATCTGGCGCATCGGTACGGACACGCCCGACTATAGCGCGGACGATCTCACCGGGGCTGGCGCCAAGATCACCGGCGGGCGATGGAACCGGGCGGGCATTGCCGTCACGTATGCGTCCGACTCGATTGCGCTGGCTTGCCTGGAGACGCTCGTCCATCTTGGCGCCCAAGCGCTGCCGTTCAATCGCTACCTGGTGCGCATCGAGATCCCCGACAATCTTTTCGCCAAACGCATGAAGTTCGAGGATCTCGCACCTGATGCCGCGCGCGTCGGATGGGATGCGCTGCCGGCCGGCATGGTCAGCATCGATTTCGGCTCGAACTGGATTCTGAGTGATGCTTTCGCCATCCTCGATATTCCTTCCGTGGTGATCCCGGAGGAGCGCGATTACCTGATCAATCCAGCCCATCCTGACGCCGCCTCGGTTCGCGCAGCCAAACAGCGCCGCTTCACCTACGACTCCCGCCTGCGCTGAGGCAGTCCCGGACGAAGGACTTCCCCGGGCACCGCTTCCCAAGTGGCAGCAACGCGAGTAACTCCGGACTCTTGAGCAGAGCGACTCTCTGGCTTCTGAACGGCCACAGTTGGCCGGACTGCGACATCCGACATTACGCCGGTAAGCCGACGGTGGCAAAATCGGCTCGACGGTTCAGCGGCTGCTCTACGGCAACGATCCCCAAAGGCAGCCCCCGGCCATATATAGCAGGCACTGGCCACGCCGAAAAAGCCGGCTACCGAGCAGGTGGTGTCGGCCGGGCACGAGACCTTCGCCAGGGCAGATTCGGTAGCGCTGGCTCGGCCGCTGGCGACATCCTGCGCATCCCGGAAGCGGCCCATCGGCAGCCCGCGCCGGGCGAGCGCCCGCAGGAAACGGGCGCGAACCGTGGCCTGAATGTCGGCGATGATTTCGGGACCGACACCGCGGGCTGCGCGAAAACGCACTTTCCTTCGGCAACGCCCGGCCTGCGTCCCGGTTTGCGGGTCCTCGCACTCCTGCTGCTCATTGCAGTGGTCTGTGGGGCACCGGGTAGGGCCGCAGGGCCGCCGGTGGGAGCGGCCTCGGCCGCGACGATCGCGACGATGCCCGCTCCCACAGATGGTGTCGGGCGTGCCGGCGTGCAGCGACCCGAAGGGCCGCGCTCAGAGGCGCTCGATGGGCGTCGGCTCCACGTGCCAGATGTCGCGGCAGTACTCGGCGATGGTGCGGTCCGAGGAGAACTTGGCCATGCGTGCCACGTTGAGGATGGACATGCGGGTCCAGCGGGCGGGGTCGCGCCAAGCGCGGCTCGCCTGGGCCTGGCAGTCCACATAGGCACGGTAGTCGGCGAGCAGCAGGTAGTCGTCGCGCTCCAGCAGTTGATCCACGAGGGGTCGGAACAGGCCCGTGTCCCCGTGGGAAAAGTGGCCGTCGGCGATGAGGTCGATGGCTTCGCGCAGATCCGGGTCCGCCTCGTAGTGGGCGCGCGGGCGGTATCCCTCGCGCCTGACCCGCGCCACCTCGTCGGAGTCGAGACCGAACAGGAAAAAGTTGTCCGACCCGACCTCCTCGCGGATCTCCACGTTCGCGCCGTCGAGGGTGCCGATGGTGAGCGCCCCGTTGAGGGAGAACTTCATGTTGCCAGTGCCCGAGGCTTCCTTGCCGGCGGTCGAGATCTGCTCGGACAAGTCCGCTGCCGGGTAGATGCATTGCGCCACCTGGACGTTGAAGTTCGGGACGAAGGCCACCCGCAGCCGGCCGGCCACGTCGGGGTCTCGGTTCACCACGTCGGCCACCGAGTTGATCAGCTTGATGATGAGCTTGGCCATGAAGTAGCCCGGCGCCGACTTGCCGGCGAAGAGGAAGGCACGCGGCACCACGTCGGCCGCCGGGTTCGCCTTGATGCGGTTGTAGAGGGTGACGATGTGCAGAACGTTCAGGTGCTGGCGCTTGTACTCGTGGATGCGCTTGGCCTGGATGTCGAAGAGCGCGGCGGGGTCCAGCTCCACCCCGCAGTGGAGCCGCGCGTGGGCGGCCAGCGCCCGCTTGCGTTCGTCCTTCACGCGCCGCCACTCTTCCTGGAACGTCTGGTCGCCGGCGCGCTCCTCCAGCTTCCGCAGGCGCGAGAGGTCCCGAGCCCATCCCTCGCCCACGGTGCGGTCGAGCAGCCCGGCAAGGCCCGGGTTGGCGAGCAGGACGAAGCGGCGGGGCGTTACCCCGTTGGTCTTGTTGCCGAAGCGCTCCGGCCAGAGGTCGTGGAAGTCGCGCAGCACCGTGTCGGCGAGGAGCCGCGAATGCAGTTCCGCCACGCCGTTGACGGCCGAACTGCCGACGCAGGCGAGATGGGCCATGCGGACGTAGCGTGGTCCCGTCTCGTCGATGATGGACAGGCGCGCCAGCGGCCGGTGGTCGTGGGGATATCGCAGCCGGACCTGGTCGAGGAATCGCCGGTTGATTTCGTAGACGATCTCCAGGTGACGCGGCAGCACCTCATGGAACAGTGGCACCGGCCACTTCTCGAGTGCCTCGGGCAGCAGGGTGTGGTTGGTGTAGGCGAAGGTCCGGGTGACGACGCTCCAGGCGGCGTCCCAGTCGAGCAGATGCTCATCCACCAGCAGGCGCATCAGCTCGGCCACCGCGATCGCCGGATGCGTGTCGTTCAGCTGCACCGCGTATTTCTCGTGGAAGCGCTCGAGGCCGTCGCCCGCCTGCTGGTAGATGCGGATCATGTCCTGCAGCGAGCAGGAGACGAAGAAGTGCTGTTGGATGAGGCGCAGCCGTTTGCCCGTGTCCGGCTCGTCGTTGGGGTACAGCACCTTGCTGACGGTTTCCGAGCGAATCTGCCGGTGCACGGCGCCGAAGTAGTCCCCGAGGTTGAAGGCCTGGAAATCGAAGGACTCGGGCGCCTCGGCGCTCCACAGGCGCAGCAGGTTGGCGTTGTCCACGCCGTAGCCCGGGATGGGTGTGTCGTTGGCGACGCCGCGGAGCAGCTCAGCGGGCACCCAGCGCACGCGGAAGCGCCCCTGCTCGTCGGTCCAGGGCTCGGTGCGCCCTCCGACCTTCACCTCCATGGCGATCCGCGGGCGGCGTAGCTCCCAGGGATTGCCGTTGCGCAGCCAGGTGTCGGACATCTCTACCTGCCAGCCGTCGCGGATCGCCTGGTCGAATATGCCGAACTCGTAGCGGATACCGTAGCTGATGGCGGGGATCTGGAGGGTGGCGAGCGAGTCCATGAAGCAGGCGGCGAGCCGCCCCAGGCCGCCGTTGCCCAGGCCCGGCTCCTCCTCGATGGCGATCAGCTCGTCGAGGTCCAGCCCTAGTCCGCGCATCGCCTCCCGGGTCTCGTCCCGGATGCCCAGGCTGACGAGGTTGTTGGCAAGGTGGGGGCCGGGCAGGTACTCCGCCGACAGGTAGCACACCGTGCGGCTGCGGTGGTGCTTGTAGGCCTGGGCCGTCCTCACCCAGCGCTCCAGCATGCGGTCGCGCACGGTGTAGGCGAGCGCCATGTAATTGTCGACGGGGCCCGCCACCTCCCGGAAGCGGCCCAGCACGAAGAACAGGTTGTCGAGGAACGCCTGCCGGATGGAGTGGGCGCTGAGCCCCGTTCGGGTCGGCTCCCATTTCGGCGCGCCGCCGCTGGTGCCTCGATCGCTGTCCATCTCGTCTCCTTTCCTGCCGCTTCCTACCGGGGCCTCTGCCAGTCGCTCGCCTCGGGCTCGTCCACACCATGCTCGAAGGCGTAGTTGTGGCACTCGATCTGCATATCCTGGAGCTTTTCCTTGACGTGGGCGCCGGCGACCCGCAGCCCCGGGACCCGGTCCATCACGTCGATCGCCAGGCTGTAAGCGGTCGATCTCGTTCTGGATCGCCAGCTCCAGCGGTGTGTTGATATTGCCCTTTTCCTTGTAGCCGCGCACGCGGAGGTTGCGATGGTTGGTGCGGCGGTAGGCCAGCCGGTGGATGAGCCAGGGATGGCCGTGGAAGTTGACGATGACCGGCTTGTCAACGGTGAACAGGCTGTCGAAGTCCCGGTCCGGGAGTCCGTGGGGATGCTCGCTTGCCAGGGTGAGCCGGTACAGGTCCACCACGTTGACGAAGCGGATCTTGAGCTGCGGAAAGTTCTCGCGCAGCAGCACGGCCGCCGCCAGCTCCTCCTTCGTGGGAATGTCGCCGCAAGAGATCGAAAATCCAACTGCACCTGCGCGAGTATCGCTGGGCCTGGCAGACGAAATAAATCGGGGACTTTGGGCCGAGAGCCCCTGAGACGCGCGTCCGGGCTAGGGCCGCCCCCGGCCAATAGCTGACGGTCACCCACTTCCTCCAAGACGGACCGCCGAGTAATGCCCCCAGCGCAACCCGACGCGCGCAGTCCATACTACCATCCCAAGTACGGACAGAAGCCTGACGGCATTGGCTATGTAAAGCGACTGCAAGCAGTCATGAAATACCACAGCGAGGAACGCAATGATGAGCAGAATCACGTACATCCTGTCCGGCCTTCTTGCCCTCTTCTATCTGACGCTTGGAGTTGCTCTTGCTCAAACAGATGTCAAAGGAAGCAAGGATCATCCATTGATAACTCGCATGCCGGGCTACTACATCAGCAAATATGAGGTATCTGAGTTCGGCGGATTCGATCCGACAGTCATTGGGGGCGCCGATGTTCACTGGGAGGGGAAAGTGTACTCCTACGGGTACTCGCGGAAGGAGGGTGGCCGGCCCATCGGTGAGCTGCAGATCGTCCGAAACTACGAAACGGCGATCAAGCAGGCCGGCGGACGGATCCTTGGCGGCGACGAACGGCGGGTGGCAACCGAGATCAGAAAGGCAGGCGCCTTCGCCGGGGTCTACGTGGAAGTGTTCAACGCCGGCAGAGACTACAGTCTGACGATCGTCGAGTCGCAGCCGATGCGCCAGGAGGTCGTCGCAGACGCCTCGGTGATGCGCAATGACCTCGCTGACACAGGTAAGACGATCGTTCATGGCATTTACTTCGACACCGCTTCGGCGACGATCAAGCCTGAGTCGGAGCGCGCTCTGGCCGAGATGGTGAAGTTGCTCACCGGATCCCCCGCACTCAAGGTATACGTGGTCGGCCATACCGACAGCGTCGGCAGCCTCGAATCGAACCTCAAACTTTCTTCAGACCGCGCCGCTTCTGTGGTCAAGGCGCTCGCAACGCGAGGCGTAGCAGCGCCACGCTTGAAGTCTGCCGGGCTAGGTCCTTACTCGCCGGTAGCTTCAAATGACACGGATGGGGGCAAGGCGAAGAACCGTCGGGTGGAGCTTGTCAATCAATAGGCCATTGATTTCTCGGCCGAGGACGAATCTTCTTATGAAAACAGCAAGCCGCTCAAGAGCGGACGCGGCAGAAAGGGCACCGTGCCCGCTAGCTTTCACGGTGAGTGCGTTTCCACCAGCAAGACAGGCGGCCCGGGGCGGAAATTGGCTGTGATATCGGATGGTCGCATCCGGCCAATTTCAGCCGTTCGTCCGTCCTGCAACACGGCGACCGGAATGACAGCAATACCCCCGATGGCAGAAGTTCGCGATAGCCTGGTAATCTGCCGCCGTTCGCGGTAGATGCTTGTCGGGAAAAACCGCCATACCGAGGCCCTCCGGTGAGCTTGCCGCAGCGTTCGGCTATGATCTGGTTGTCTATGAAGACGGGGATCGTGGAGACAGTGTCGGACATGGTGCGTGTCGGGGCATTGAAGCGATGGCCGCCAGAGCCCGACTGCTCACCGCTTGTTGCGACCAGCCATGATCTCGCATTGATGGGAAAACCACGTCAAATTGGGAGACTGCCATGTCACTGTCAATGTATCAGGCCTCGGTGCCGGTCTACATCCGCATGCTGACCGGTTTGATTGCCATTCTGGAGAAGACGGCCGGCCACTGTGAGGCCGGCAAGATCGATCCGTCCGTGCTCATCAACTATCGCCTCTATCCGGACATGTTCAGCTTCGCCAAGCAGGTGCAGATCGCTGCCGATGCGGCCAAGAACGGCACGGCCTACCTGGCCGGCGTGGAGGCGCCGAAATTCGAGGACACGGAAAAGAGCTTCCCGGAGTTGATCGAGCGGGTGCGCAAGACGATCGCCTTCCTGCAATCCTTCAAGCCCGAACAGATCGATGGCTCGGAGGAACGGCAGGTGCAGATCAAACGCGGCGACAAATTGGTCGATTACCGCGGCCAGGAATTGCTGCTGACCCGCACCCTGCCCAATTTCTATTTCCACGTCACCACCGCGTATGACATCCTGCGCCACAACGGCGTCGTTCTGGGCAAGCGGGATTACCTGGGCGGCTGAGGCTGTCGCAAGATTTCCTGCGAACTCGGATATTGCAGGAACAGCACCGCCGCCATGCAAGACTTCAGCTTCGAAGCGGCCAATGGCCCTCCCAGCGGGAGTCCGACGGCGACCTTCACGGTAGGTGCTGAAGACACATACCCTGTCTGATCTCGCCGCGGATCTGCCAGCTGGCTTCGGCGACGTGGATGGCGGTGCCCTCAGCGTGGCCATTCTCACGGCCACGGTCGATCTGACGCTGGCCTTCTTCGAGGAAGTGCTGGGCGGCGCGAACGGATTGCTCGCCGCGCGCTCGGCGCGTTACGACGGTCTGCTCGCCCGCTTCGAGTCCGAACCCCAAGCCGCTCCTTGAGCGCAACTGAAGGGGCAACGATCCCGACCCTGTCATCCGAGCGCGAGCGCCTTTTCCTGCTCACGCTGGCGGCCGTCCAGTTCAGCCACATCGTCGATTTCATGGTGATGATGCCCCTCGGCCCCTTCCTGATGCAGGGGCTGGGCATCGACACCCGGCAGTTCGGCCTGCTGGTCGCCTCCTACAGCTTCTGTGCCGCCGCCTCCGGCTTGCTGGCGGCCGGCTTCATCGACCGCTTCGAACGCAAGCGGCTGATGCTCGTCCTGTTCGCGCTGTTTGCGTTGGCGACGCTGGCCTGCGGGCTGGCGCCCAACTACGCGACGCTGCTCGTCGCGCGCGGGCTGGCCGGGGTGTTCGGCGGCATCCTCGGCTCGATGGTGCAAACGCTGCTTGCCGACGCCATCCCCTTCCAGCGCCGGGCGAGCGCCGGCGGCGTGGTCGCCACGGCCTTTTCGGTGTCAACCGTTGCCGGCGTGCCGCTTTCGCTGTGGCTGGCCGAGGCGTGGGGTTGGCGCATACCTTTCCTGATGATCGCCGCATCGGGCGTGTTCATCTGGATTGCCGGCTGCTTCTGGCTGCCGGTTCTCGATGGTCATCGCGAAGGCGACGGCCCGCGTCACCCGCTGGCCGCCATCGGCCAGGTGCTCGGCGACGCCAACCAGCGGCGCTCCATGCTGTTCTCGGCTTGCGTGATCTTCTCGGGCTTCACGGTCATTCCCTACCTGACGGTCTACTCGATCGGCAACGCGGGGGTGCTGGCCAGCCAGATACCGGTCATCTATCTGGCCGGCGGGCTCGCGACCTTGTTCACGGCACGCCTGATCGGGCGCTGGGCCGACCGCGTCGGCAAGTTGAAGGCATTCCGCTGGCTGGCGCTCGCCGCCATGGTGCCGATCCTGGCGCTGACCCATGTGCAGGATGTCGGCCTGGCGGGCTGGCTGCCGGGCAGCATCGCGTTCTTCGTTCTGGTTTCGGGGCGCATGATCCCGGCCATGGCGCTGATCTCGTCGGCCGTCAACTCGGCCTGGCGCGGGGCGGCCATGTCGCTCAACTCGACCGTGCAATCGCTGGCCATGGGCGCCGCCAGCTCGCTCGCCGGCTTCGTCATCGCGCAGGATGCCGACGGGCGCTTCACCGGCTACCATCTGGTCGGCTATATCGCCGTAGCGGCGGGTCTGCTCAGCATGGCGCTGGCCGGGCGGGTAAGGGTGCGCGATGCGCGCTAGGCGAATGTCGAGCGTGTCCGAAATCTTGTGTTTCCAAGAAACCGGTTCGCTGTCTGTAGCAGACTGATTCAGATATGGATTCGAGCAACGTCTTTGGCCGAACTTGGTGAATCCACGGCCGCGTGACCGAAGTCGGCTCAGTGGAGGGGAAGCGCCACTCGCAGCACCTCGGGCTTCGACCGACAGCGCCACCTTGGTTGGTCGTCGAATGGAATGGAATTCAACGTACTCTGACGTTACTTGTCAGGTCCAATCCCGCTCCGGACAATTAACCGGCACCATTGGGAATCTCCGCCAACTTCTCCATATAACGGACTCTGACTCCCGCCTCGCCCAGCATCTCGACGACGCGCATGAAGTCTTGACCCCACTTTGCGTCGGTGAAATCCGGCTCGTAGGCCACCAACTCGGCAATGCCGCTCTGAATGATGGCCTTGGCGCACTCGCCACAGGGAAACCAGGGCACGTACATGGTGCAGCCCTTGAGGGGAACGCCGACCCGCGCGGCGTTGTAGATCGCGTTTCGCTCCGCGTGCGAACTCCAGAAGTATTTTTCCCCGGATTCGCGGTGATGGCGGTGCTCGATCTCATCATTCACGCCACGGGGAAAGCCATTGTGTCCGGTCAACCGCACTTCGTGATCGGGGCCTACGATGACCGCGCCGACCCGGCGGCCCCGTTCGGTACTCCAGTGCGCGATGTGATGGGCGAGCAGCATGAGGCGTACGTCCCAGGTGGAGTCACTCATCGGACGAAGGCCTCCAGGTGGCTCTGGCGGGGCGGCGCCGGCGTTACGGAGGAGATCGCGCATGCCGGGGGCGCGAAGCCCGGGGTCATCGCCAAGGCGGGTTTGGGTAGCTCGATTCGCATTTCGAAGGGACTATTCAAGGACACGTGCGCGAGTATCCCCGGGTCTGCCAACGGCGGTCAATCGCGAGGGATTGGTTTGGAAATCCCGAATCTCGCCCGGGCGATGGTCCGTGGGGAAGAATGGGAGATCGTCAGGTGCGCTATCGACCCAGCGTGCATGGGTCGCCCCGGGGAAGCAGCGAAGGCGGCTTGCCTGCCTTTGTCCCCACCCACGCGATTCGGGACGAGGCAAGTCTTCCGCTTTGACGCTTGATCGCGTTGCATCCACAGCTATTCCAGGGCACCAAAGGTGGCCGAAGTCGCGACAGCCCCCTTCTGAAAAAGCAGACGACCGATCGGCCCAGAAGGCTTCCGCACAACATGACCGGTTGCCGACGACACAAACGGGTCGGGTCCTTCCTGGCGGTTCGACACCCCTTCGTCATCAGGCACTTGCCGGCCACAACCCGACGTTCGCTTGTCGCCGACATTGCCGAAACGAACGGCAGCCGTATCCTAGACAGCCGACGCTCGCGACTGCACGGCGGAATCCCTCGGCCGCAAGGGGCGTTCTCGGTTTAATGACAAAAAGATTAGAAGGAAGGAGCCGAGCGATCGCTATCGAGCAATCCGAGCCTGACGCTGTCAGGGCTGGCCGAAGCGCCGCATCGCTTCCTGTTGCAGGAAGTACACACCGAGGTCCGAGGGGATGGAGTCGAAGCCGCAGCAGTGCACGATCCGCGCGCCGTACTCGCGCGCCCGACCCTCGTAGCGCTCGATCATGCGGCGGATCCACTGGACCTCGCCCGCCAGGTCGCAGTAATCGGTGCCGGTCTCGACACAGGCACGCACCAGCGGCTCGCCGTACAGCGCGTAGGGGCCCACGGTGGAGATCACCACGCGCGTCTGCGAGCATAGCCCACGCAGCGACCCGTCGTCGGCCGAATCCGCGATCACGGTCGGCAACTGTGCCGCTCGCGGGCCGAGCGAGTCCTTGAGCGACGCAAGCTTCGCGGCCGAGCGGGCCGCGATCGCCCAGTCGAGTTCGCCGCCGACTCGCTCGGCGAGGTAGCGCGTGAGGATCTGCCCCACGAAACTCGTGGCGCCGAAGACGATCAGATCCTGGGGTTTGGCGGTCACGGATCAGTCTCTCGGCAGGACACCAGAATGGAGCAATGCGCACACGTACTCGCCGCGCGGATCACACGCTGGCCTGCGAACCATCCGAGTCTTTCGGGGAGATTGAAGATCCTTCATTATCGTAATACGCAAGAATGACTGGGCGACGTTGACGACGTTCGCCCTTGGTTCGTCCTGAATCGCGACACCTTGCACCGCACGCGGCCGCTGCGGCGCAGCCGCCGAAGTGTCTCGACGATCTCGCTCTTGGGTCGGGTTCATTCGCTGCGGAACCCGGCGATCGGGATTACGCGTGCGGTCCATGACCATGACGTTGCGACCCGCCCTCAGTCTGCATTCGCGTCAATCTTTGCCATGGTGTAGGAAGGAGTGCTACGCAAAGCATCGAAAGGCACCGATTTCGCGTTCAAGCCCCGGGGCGTAGCCTACGAACCCTGACCTCCTCCGGGTTGATGAAAACCACGGAAGATTCAAGGCCGGCGACCAGTGCGCCGGCCATTTTTTTTGTTTGCGGCCCGACGCTCGGTCCCTGATTGGAGAGGGTCCACCGGATAGCGGGCAGATGGTTGTGGCGCAGCCTTCTCCGGGTACCCTATCCTCATCAGGCACTTGCTGGCCAGTTCCCCCCGGTGGCAAAGAGTACCCGATTGCGGGTTGTCGCCGACGGTCCCAGCCGGAAGCGATCGTCCTGTCGGACGCCCATTGGCCGGCCGGCCAATGCGTGCCGTCCTTGACTGCGGCCGGCCAAGGGGTGTCGGCAATGGCGTCCGGTGCAGCCGCCGGACCAGGGTAAGGGGGTGGAGTTGCCAGATGCCGGCGGCTAGCTGGCGCGTGAAGCGTTCGTACTTGGGGAAAAGCCCGATCGATCCGAGCGTGCTGATCAACCGCACTCGAGACGATTGCGCCCTGCGGCTTTGGCCCGATATAGCGCGGCGTCCGCGCGCCTCAGCGTTTCCTCCAGGGTCTCTCCGATAACGTATTGTGCGAGGCCGATGGACACCGTGATGTGGCACCCGCCTTGGGGGCAGGCGGGTTCCGCGCGTGCGGTCTGTCGGCGAACGCGCTCCGCGCACTCTCGGGCGCCCTCGATCGGCGTCTGAGCCAGCACCAGCAGGAACTCGTCGCCACCATATCGGCCCAGAAAGTCGATCGCCCGCAGCTCTCCCCTTGCGACCTTCACAAAGCTTTGCAGCACCAGATCACCAGCGTGATGACCGAGACGGTCGTTAAATTCCTTGAACTGATCTATGTCCACCAGCAGGATCGACATCGGTCCGGCACCTCGATCGCAACGGGTCTTCTCGTGCGCCAGCAATTTCATGATCCGCCGGCGCGTGTAACAGCGAGTCAGCTCGTCATACTCGCTGTGCTTGAGGCGAACGCGCAGGTCGTTGACGTAACCACCCATGAAGGAAAACCACACCAGCACCCCCATCAGCACCGTAGCCTGGAGGATTTCAAGGCGCGGTTGCAGCAGCCCGGTCCCCTGCTGCATTAGCAACCCAACGACGAGCGCATAGCTGCCGAGGATGAACGCACAGACCATCAGCAGAGCACGCGTGTTGAGCCGGAACACCCCGAAGAACATCACCACGGGATAGATCATCATCAGGATCGGGCGTGCCGGCCCTACGTGGTAGAGGGAATAGGTCAGTACCGTGGCGGAACTGAGCATCATCGGGACCGTCAGGCTGGGGTCCTTGGCGCGCAGGTTCAAGCCCGAGCGGAACAAGGCATAAAAGATGAGAACTCCCACCAATATGCCGCTCGTGGCGGCGGAAAAAGGAGCCAGTGCCAGGATGCCGTCCAGTACGCAGACGGCAAGGAGCGGGATCAGCGCGAGCGAGGTCGTCGCAGCGATCAGGTAGCGGCGAAAGCGCACGCGCTGCTCGGGGTCTGCGCTGGGGATAAGAGCGAATTTCAGCATGCTTGCTTTGACGTTCCGTAATCGGCTTCCGGGCAGACCTTCATTCGCCGCGGTCGCCTCTGCCCCCAATTTGGCAGCTGCCGTGCGCATCGTTTGAATTGCCCCCTCGTGTTGGCGTTGGCGCCAAAGTCCTCGATCATCGCGTTCCGGCGGGTCAGGCGTCATGTGAGCAGCCGTTTCGACACCATCGAGCGGAGCCGAGGTGTTCGCCCGGCGCCTGGTCTACAAGGCAAAGTTACACGCCCATCATGGTTCTATGCGAAGTTGCTCCGGCTCCAGCAGCATGTAGCGCGCGCAGCGGCCCGCCGCACGGTCGCCGTCGTCACTGACGATGACGATCACCTCGCGGCCCCCGATGGTGGCGGGACAGATGCCTTCTGCGTGCGCGAAGCCCGGCAGGCCCGGCACCTCGACGCGGCGCGGGCGCGTGCCTGCCTGTCCGCTCCAGAACCAGAGCCGGAACGGCACCTGCTCCCGCGCCATGGGACCGGCGATCAGCAGATAGCCCGCCAGCGAGGTCACCCAGGCCATGCCGCGCAGACCGTGGCCACCCAGGTCCAGGGTGACCAACGTCGGCGCGATGCGCGGCGGCTCGCCGGCGTCGAACATGACGCTCGGATTCTCCACGGCGGCGAGGATCGCCTGACCGTTCGGCACCGGGCTGCGGAAACCCAGCCAGAGGTGCCCGGCATCGGGAGCAAATTCCATGGCCTCGATGTTCAGCCCGCCCTGGCTCTTCACGTCCAGCACCGCCGCTGCCGTGGCGAGGATAGGATGGGCCGCAACCAGCGCCGCCTTCAATCCGCGCACCACCCGCTTGTCAACGACATCGTCGCCGTCGACCCGGAAGCGCACCAGCTTCTCCCGCGACTTCTTCTCGCGGCCTTCGCCGTCGCGCGAATGCGAGGTCATGGCGTAGAGGTGGCCTGATGAATGCAGGGCCAACGCCTCCAGATCGTCCAGCTTCCAGAATTCGTCGTCGAATTCGAACAATCCGGGACGCAGGGGCGCGGCGCTTACTTCATCATCGCCAAGCGTCACCAGGCTCAACGCATGCGCCTTCTCGTCCTCGACGACGAGGAAGCGACCGTCGGGAAGCTGCTGGATGGCAGAGGGCTCGTAAACACCCGTCAGGGGCCGGAAAGTGGCGATTGATGTGTTCGGCATGGCGGCCATTGTCGCGCGTTTTCAGCACTCTGGCCAATTCAGAGATCCCGTGGCACGGGGCCATGTACTGCTTGATTCCGCGGCGCGCAAGCAACGACAGTCGCGGCCGGCGAGAATGACGCAAGAACTCCGCCCCCCTTGGACCTCCGCGATGCCCGTTCGATGGCGACATCCTCAAATTGGCTTAGACGACGCAATTGGCCGGTTGTGCGCGCCGAACGCGCCGCTCCAAAGCTGGGGGCGGCCAACTTCCAGGGGTTCTCGACAGCTCTCCGGATTCGCCCAGCCGCGGGCGATCACCAAGCTATCGCGAACTTCCGCTGTCGGCAGTGTTGCTGTCATTCCGGTCGCCAAGTTGCAGGACGGATGAACGGATGGAATTGGCCGGGGGCTGCCTTTGGGGCTCGTTGCCGTAAAGCAGCCGCTGAATCCTCGAGCCGACTTTGCCACCGTCCGCTTACCGGCGTACTCTCGGATGTCGCAGTCCGGCCATAAGCACTCACTGAAGGCGCAAGAAAACCACTTCGCTGACCGTCCGCTCCCAGCTCGATAGCCGACATTCGCGGCGGTTTGCACTCCGTCGCCAGCCCGCCATGATTGTCATAGAAGGTCTCGTTCCTGATCTGCCAAAACCCGACGGTCGGAACTGCGACTCGGACGGTGCTGGCCGACTTGGCGCTTTCCCGCGAGAAGTCACGGCGACAGACAACGAATCAGGCAGACGCCGATCGTTCCTGGGTGCCTGGATCGGGTACCGGAAGCCCGAGCCGCTTGAGGCACTGCGCCAAGTGCGGATCTCCGGTGCATACCATGTAACGAACGGTGGCACCCAGTTGCCTGTGGATTGCTTCGGCCGCCGCCAGGTTAAGACCCGCCGACGCACGGACCCCGTCGGTAGCGGCCAGCTCCGCTGCCCGCCGAAGCATCGCCGCATCCGGTGCCACCACACTGACGCACTGCCAGTCGCGTTCGAAATCGGCCTTCGCGGCCTCGGCGTGCTTGGGGCGTAGCAACCCCGCTTGCCCGGCTTGGGCAAGGGCAGTGCAAACCTCGACGTAGGACAGATCCACTGCGTACACGGTCGTGGCGTTGCGAACGGTCCGCCTCATGGCTCCCGAGCCGGTCTCCGCCACGTAGAGTTTGATGAACGCCGACGCGTCGAGAAAGAGAATCACCGCTTTGTTCGGTCGGGTTCAATCAGAAGGCGGCTCACCGGCGTGCCCCCGGCAACGACCCGGGCCAGGGTTCGAGAACCCTGCGGTACTCCGCCCCCGCCGCAGCGCACCCAGGCCATGGCGTTGAGCCTATCGACGGCCTCACGCTCGGACTCCGGTGTTTTGCCCATCGGCACGATCTTCGCGACCGGTCGCTTGTGCAGGGTAACGATCACCTCCTCGCCCTCTGCCGCGAGGCGCAGGAACTCCGAGAGCTTGGCTTTGAGTTCGCGTATTGGGACGTGCATGGGCGAAGTGTAACCACATTTGTGCATTGTGACTAATTCCCGCTTGACATTTCACGTTTGCGCGATTACATTGCGCACCTTCAACTGACCAACAAGGTCCAGGAACATGCTGTCGTTGCTCACATCACCGATCGAGTCGCCACGTGCGCCAGGCCGATGCCTGACGGCGGGCTCGCTCGTGCCTGCGGCGGCGCACATGGGCCTTGGCTGCGCCCAGCCCCCACGCCGACCCGGGCAGGCAAGAGCCAGCGGTGGCGTGTGTCTTGGACATAGGCGCTGGAACGGTCGCAGCTTTGATCGGTGCAGCACGCAACCCGCGCGTTCGCGGAGGTTCATGACCTAAGCGAATCCCACAAACGGTTTCCCCAGGAAGCCCGGGTTGCGTGATGAACGCCCCGGGCTTTTTGTTTGTCGGTGCCGGCCGCTTCGGCCGGCACCGGGCGGGCACTGCCTGCCGAACACGGTCTTTAACAATCTGGAACCGCTTCCTTCCCCACCGGGGATGGGAGCATGTGCGCCGGTGGCGAAACTGGCAGACGCAGCGGCTCGAGCAGCCGCCGCCCAAGCGGCATGCAGGGTCGAACCCTGCCCGGCGCACCAGGAGAATTTGCGCGCAGTGTCGTGTGGTACGGCGCCAGCAGGGAGGGGCGGTGCGGTCTTTCCCGACGTGGCGAATTGCGACGGCTGCGGCCGAAGAGGGCGGAGGCTCCGCGACACCACGGAACCCGCCTCCCGTCCGGGCGCGACGCCGTCGCGATCGGATCAGGCCGGGGCGACAACACCGGATCGCGCCTGTCGTTGGGCGCGCGCGAACAACGAGACTATTGGAACAGCGCGGGCGTGCCCGGATTTCCGTGGCGATACCGGATCGATGTTGCCGGATCGGGTCCAGGCCGCCCGTGTATAACGCATGCGGCGCTGGCTCGGAGCGAGAGGGTCTGCCTGTCGAGCAGAAAGACGGCGGTTCAACTCCGCCGTGCCGCGCCAGAACAACCCAGCCGCCGTAGCTGAGAAGGATTGGCGCCTGTCCGAAGCGCAGGAGAGGAAGGTTCGAATCCGTCCGGCGGCACCGCGACCCGACCTGGATGTAGCTCAGCCCGCGCGAGAGCGCCTGCTTTGGAAGCAGGAGGTCGCTGGTTCGAATCCAGCCATCCAGACCACATCACCGAGGTAGTGCCGTGTTCCCCGTGAAGGTCCGCAACAGGATCAGGAGAGTGTGCAATGAACGAGTCGAAACGTGAGGCCTTCGCCGGTTGAAACGCCCGGCAACGCTCGTCTGGGCTCTCCCTCGGTGACGCCGATCAGGGGGGCGGCATGCGTGGCGTCGTCGCCGGCAAGGCACTGCTGGAACGGCTGGGTCGCAACGATCCGCCCCCATGGGGGTCGGGACGCCGCGCTGAAACACTGCTGCAGGCGCGGCTGCCACGTCAACGGCAGCGGCCGCGATGATTTCTTTGAAGGAGTCGAGGGAAGCAACGGGCCTCTGGCCGAGCGGCGAGGCAGCGGACTCTTAATCCGTACCAGGCAGGTCCAACTCCTGCGGGGCCCACCAGGAACGACGGTGACCGTAGCTCAAGGGGTGGAGCACCGGATTGTGAGTCCGGAGGGTGTCGGTTCGAGGCCGACGGGTCACCCCAGCCATTTCTCCCCGCGGCGGAACCAACCGGAGCGGTGCCCGTTCGCTGATCCGCGTGCGCAGCATCGTTGCGGTGCGCGGGGGTAGCTTCCTGTCCGCGGAATCCGTGCAGGAACCGCTGCTCACCAACGCGAAGCTCTTCGCCCGCGACCGGCGCCTCTGCGCCTACTGCGGCGGACGCTTCTTGCGGCGAATTCTGTCTCGCGGCGAGCATATCCTGCCGGTCTCACGCAGTGGCGGCAACTGCTGGACGAATGTCGTGACTGCCTGCCGCGCCTGCAACACGCGCAAGGGCTGCCGCACGCCGGAGGAGGTAGGAATGCCATTGTTGTACCTGCCTTACGTGCCCTCGCACTGGGAGGACTTCGTCCTGGCCAACCGCGACATCCTCGCGGATCAGATGGACTACCTCCTGGCTCGCGTGCCGGCAGGCAGCCGGCTCAAGCACTGAATCCGGCGGGGCCGATGCCCCGCCGGCATTCGCAAGGGATTCATCGTCGAACAGGCTGACAGCGGTGCAGGCTCGTGAGTCCTGCCCGGTGCGCCCGCCCCGCCCGTCGGGCGAGCGTATGCCGCGGCCTCGGAAGCGGTGGATGTAC
>CAVPDA010000006.1:0-105790 GCA_963702495.1 uncultured beta proteobacterium
TGCTGTATTCCCGCTTCTGGAGCAAGGCGATGCGCGACATCGGCCTCGTCAGCTACGACGAGCCGTTCTCGCGCCTGCTGACCCAGGGCATGGTGCTCAATCACATCTTTTCGCGGCGCAACGAGAAGGGCGGCATCGCCTACTTCTCGCCGGACGAGGTGAACCTCGAATTCGACGCCGGCGGGCGCATCGCCGGGGCGACGTCGAAGGCGGACGGCCAGGCCGTGACCTACGGCGGCGTCGGCACCATGTCGAAGTCGAAACGCAACGGCGTGGACCCCCAGGCACTGATCGAGCAGTACGGCGCCGACACGGCGCGCTTCTTCATGATGTTCGCCAGCCCGCCGGAACAGACGCTGGAATGGTCCGATTCGGGCGTCGACGGCAGCTACCGCTTCGTCAAGCGGCTGTGGAGCTTCGGCGTGCAGTTCCGGCAGGAAGTCCGCCCGCTTCTGCCGCAGCGCCGTGCCCTGGCCACCGGCGGCGGTCTGGACGCCGACCTGGCGGCGGTTCGGCGCGACATCCACGCCAACCTCAAGCAGGCCAACTACGACATGCAGCGCTTCCAGTTCAACACCGTCGCTTCGGCGGCGATGAAGATGCTGAACGCCCTGGAGCGGGCGCCGCGCGGCAATCCGCAGGCCCATGCCGAAGTCGTCGAGGAGGGACTGTCCATCCTGCTGCGGCTGCTCTCGCCCGTCACGCCCCACCTGTGCCACGTGCTGTGGAACGAACTGGGCTACGGCGAGGACGTCCTGCAGGCGCCCTGGCCCGAGCCGCTGGAAGCCGCCCTGCAGCAGGACGAAATCGAACTGGTGCTGCAGATCGGCGGCAAGACCCGCGGCAAGCTGCTCGTCCCGGCGAGCGCCGAACGGACCGAGATCGAGCGACTGGCCTTGGCGAGCGAGACGGCCGCCAAGTACATGGAAGGCAAACCGGCGAAGAAGGTGGTGGTGGTGCCGGGACGGCTCGTCAATATCGTTGTTTGATCGCGTGTCGCTTCATCCTGTCATCCTGAAAACCTCGTTCGACGCAGAGTTCGCAGAGAAAACCATGAGGACGCAAAGAGCTCCAGATCAACGCACGCGTACCCAGCGGGTGAGCGTCGAATCTTCTGCTCCGCGTTCTCTGCGCCTCCGCGATCTCTGCGTTGCGGGCGGTCAACTGCTTCTCCCAGATTCATACTTCCGAGCCGATCCTCCGGCGGTGGGACTACCTGTGCTTCGACTATTCCTTGTACTCCTCGTGGCCGCTGCGCTGAGCGCCTGCGGCTTCCACCTGCGCGGCCCGCGGGCGCTGCCGTTCGAGAGCCTGTACGTCGGCGCCACGGAGTATTCGGACCTGGGGGCGGCGCTGCGGCGCAGCATCCGCGCCAGCGGCGGCACCCGCATCGCCGACACGCCCAAAGACGCGGAGGCGCTGCTCACCATCGTCTCCGAAGCGAAGGAGAAATCTATCCTGAGCCTGGATTCGTCGGGAAGGGTGCGCGAGTTCGAATTGCGCTACCGCTTCGTCTTCCGCGTCCATGACGTCAAGGGCCGCGATTTCCTGCCCCAGAACGAGATCGTGCTGAAACGCGACTACACCTTCGGCGATTCGGTCCTCCTCGCCAAGGAACAGGAGGAAGTGCTGCTCTATCGCGACATGCAGAACGACCTGGTGCAGCAGATCATGCTGCGGCTCGCCGCGGCGAAGAAACCCGAATAGATTCCCGTGCGCAAGCGCGAGGCGCCGTCCCGCGCCGTCAGCGCGAAACCGGCATAGCCAGCCCCCTTCCCCATGCCGCAACTGCGCCCCGAGCAGCTTCCCGCCCACCTCGCCCAGCCCTTGGCGGCGCTCTACGTGCTGCACGGCAACGAGCCGCTGCTGGTGGCGGAAGCGGGCGATGCGGTGCGCGCCGCGGCCCGTGCCCAGGGCTACACCGAGCGCGAGGTGCTGGTGGCCGGTCCCACCTTCGATTGGGGCGATCTGCACCTGGCCGCCGGCAATCTTTCCCTCTTCGGTGAGCGCAAGGTCATCGACCTGCGCATTCCCAACGGCAAGCCCGGGCGCGAGGGCACGGACGCCCTGACACGCTACTGCGGACGGCTCGGCGCGGACATCGTGTCCCTCGTCACCCTGCCCCAGCTCGACTGGCAGGCACGCAAGACCTCCTGGTTCGCCACCCTGCAGCAGGCCGGGATGGTGATCGAACTGAACGCGCCCGAACTGCCGCGGCTGCCGGAATGGGTCGCGCAGCGCCTGGCCCGGCAGCAGCAGTCGGCGCCGCGCGAGGCGCTGGAGTTCATCGCCGCCCATGTCGAAGGCAACCTGCTCGCCGCCCACCAGGAGATCCAGAAACTCGGTCTGCTCCACCCCGCCGGCGCCCTGAGCTTCGAGCAGGTGGAAGATGCGGTGCTGAATGTCGCGCGCTATGATGTGGACCAGCTGCGATCGGCCCTGCTCGCCGGCGACGCGGGGCGCTGCGCGCGGCTGCTCGACGGCCTGCGGGCCGAAGGCGTGGCGGCGCCGCTGGTGCTGTGGTCGCTCGCCACGGAGGTGCGCACCCTGGCGGCAGTCAAGGGCAGTGTGGACAGCGGCAGGCCCGTGGCCGCGGCGCTCAAGGACGAGCGGGTGTTCGACGAGCGCCGTGCCCAGGCGCTGCGGCAGGCCCTGGGGCGCTTGTCGGCGACGCGCCTGCGCTCCGCCCTGCTCCATGCCGCCCGCATCGACCGCATGATCAAGGGGCTGACGCCGGGAGACGTGTGGGACGAATTTCTCCAGCTCGCGCTGCGGGTCACAGGAAAGAAGGCAGGCAAATGAAAGCGGAACCACTGAACATCCAGGACTACATACAGAACCTCGGCCGCCGGGCGCGAGCGGCTTCGCGCCAGATGGCGAAGGCTTCGACCGACGACAAGAACCGGGCGCTCGCCGCCATCGCCGCTGCCGTGCGCCGCGACGCGGACAAGATCAAGGCCGCCAACCGCGAGGACGTGGCGGCGGCGCGCGCCGCCGGCATGGAGGAGGCGATGCTCGATCGCCTCGCGCTCTCCGACAAGGCGGTGGCGACGATGGCGGAAGGGCTGGAGCAGATCGCCGCCCTGGCCGATCCGATCGGCGAGATCAGCGACCTGAAGTACCGCCCGAGCGGCATCCAGGTCGGGCGCATGCGGGTGCCGCTGGGAGTCATCGGCATCATCTACGAGGCGCGTCCCAACGTGACGGTCGATGCCGCCGGCCTGTGCCTGAAGGCGGGCAATGCCGCCATCCTGCGCGGCGGCTCGGAGGCGATCCGCTGCAACCGCGCCCTGGCGGCGCTGGTGCATGAAGGCCTGCGCGGCGCCGGACTGCCGGAGGCGGCGGTGCAGGTGGTGGAGACCACCGATCGCGCCGCGGTGGGTGCGCTGATCACCATGAAGGAACATGTGGACGTCATCGTTCCGCGCGGCGGCAAGGGGCTCATCGAGCGCATCTCGAACGAGGCGCGCATCCCCGTCATCAAGCACCTGGACGGCATCTGCCACGTCTATATCGACGATGATGCCGACATCGCCAAGGCGGTGCGCATCGCCGACAACGCCAAGACCCACCGCTACGGCACCTGCAACACCATGGAGACGCTGCTGGTGGCGCAGGCCGTCGCCGCGAAGGTGCTGCCGCAACTGGCGCAGCTCTATCTCGACAAGGGCGTGGAGCTGCGCGGCTGCGAAGCGTCGCGCGCGCTGGTCGCCGCGATGACGCCCGCCACCGAGGAAGACTGGCGCACCGAGTATCTGGCGCCGATCCTGTCGGTGCGCGTGGTGGAGGGGCTCGACGCCGCGATCGAGCACATCAACACCTACAGCTCCCAGCACACCGATGCCATCGTCACCGAGAACTACACGCGGGCGATGCGCTTCCTGCGCGAGGTGGATTCCAGCTCGGTGATGGTGAACGCCTCGACGCGCTTCGCCGACGGCTTCGAATACGGCCTCGGCGCCGAGATCGGCATCTCCACCGACAAGCTGCATGCCCGCGGCCCGGTCGGACTGGAGGGCCTCACCAGCCAGAAGTGGATCGTGCTGGGCAACGGCGAGGTGCGCGCCTGACTTGCCATCTGCAACACCAACCAAGGAGAAGACCGTGATCAGAATCCTGCGCTCCCTGGCGCTCGCCGCCACCCTGATTGCATTGCCGGCCGCCGCCGTGGAAGTCGGCGGCGTCAAGTTCGAGGACAAGGCCAAGGTCGGGAGCAGCGAGCTCACCCTCAACGGGACGGGGATACGCACCCGCGCCTTCTTCAAGGTGTATTCGATCGGCCTCTATCTGCCGGAGAAGAAGGCCAGCGCCGATGCGGTGCTGGCGCTGAAGGGCGCCAAGCGCGTGCGCATCGTGACGCTGCGCGATCTCACGGCCCAGCAGTTCGCCGATGCGCTGGTGGAGCAGATCGACAAGAACCACAGCGAAGCCGAGCTGGCGGCCCTCAAGCCGGCGGTGGACGAATTCAGGGCCACGCTGCTGGCGCTCAATGCGGCGCCCACGGGCACCGTGATCGCGATCGACTTCGCGCCCGACGCCGGCACCCGTCTCACGGTGAACGACCAGGCCAAGGGCAAGGCGATCGCCGGCGAAGATTTCTACCGCGCCCTGCTCAAAGTCTGGCTCGGCGAAAAACCGGCCCAGGGCGACCTGAAAGAGGCGCTGCTCGGCAAGGCCGGTTGAAGCCGCGGTGAGCGACGCCGGCTTCGATGCCGTGGTGACCGCGCCCGGCTTCGCGCTGGGCGTGCGCATCGACGGCGACGCCATCGCGGAGATCGAGTTCCTGCCTCCGACAACGCCGGCGCGCGCACCCGTCGACGAACTGGCGCGGCGCGCCTGCCGCCAACTGGAAGCCTATCTGGGCGATCCGGCCGCGCCCTTCGATCTTCCCCTCCAGCCCCGCGGCACGCCCTTCCAGCGGCGGGTGTGGCAGGCGATCCGCGCCATTCCGCGCGGCGAGACGGCCACCTACGGCGCGCTCGCCCAGCAACTGAACAGCGCCCCACGCGCGGTTGGACAGGCCTGCGGCGCCAATCCGTATCCGGTGGTGGTGCCCTGCCATCGCGTGGTCGGAACGGCGGGCCTGGGTGGCTTCGCCCATGCGCGAGATGGCCTGCTGATCGAGGTCAAGCGCTGGCTGCTGACGCACGAGCGGGCGCGATGAACGCCGCCGCCCAGCCGGCGGCGGACTCCGAGAGCGTCCTGCTGGATGCATTCTGCGACACGCTCTGGCTGGAATACGGGCTCTCGCGCAACACGCTCGCCGGCTATCGCAGCGATCTGGCGCAGTTCGCCCTCTGGCTCGCGCCGCGGCGCGTCTCGCTGGCGGCCGTGACACCGGTCGAGCTCGCCGCCTACCTGCGGGACTTCAGCCTCCGCGCCAAGGCCACCAGCCAGCGCCGCCTGCTGTCCGCGCTGCGCCGCTTCTACCGCCACCTTCTCGCCGACGGCCGCATCGCAGCCGACCCCACCCTCAACCTCGAGCCGCCTGCGCCCGCCGAGCGCTTCCCGAAGACCCTGTCGGAGTCCCAGGTGGAGGCCCTGCTGGACGCGCCCGACACCGACACCGCGCTCGGCCTGCGCGACCGCGCCATGCTCGAAGTGCTCTATGCCTGCGGACTGCGGGTGTCGGAGCTGGTCGGACTCAAGCTGTTCGAGCTGAGTCTGGACATGGGCGTGGTGCGCGTCTTCGGCAAGGGCTCGAAGGAGCGGCTGGTGCCGCTGGGACAGGTGGCCCAGGAGTGGGTCGAGCGCTACCTGCGGCAGGCCCGTCCCGAGCTGCTGAAGGGCAGGACCTGCAACGAGGTGTTCGTCACGGCCCGCGCCAGCGGCATGTCGCGGCAGATGTTCTGGACTCTGGTCAAGCGCCACGCCGTGGCGGCGGGCATCGCGGCAGCGCGCATATCGCCCCATGTCCTGCGCCACGCCTTCGCCACCCACCTCATCAACCACGGCGCCGACCTGCGCGTGGTGCAACTGCTGCTCGGACATGCCGACATCTCCACCACCCAGGTCTATACGCATGTCGCCCGCGAGCGCCTGAAGCAGCTTCACGCCCGGCATCATCCGCGCGGGTAGGGATTCAGGGGGCAGCGCCGAAAGCTCGTGTTCGTCTGTGCGCTACACTTGAAGCATGTACAAGAACGACCAGGGCCCGGAAACGCCGGCCACCAAGTTCCTGCGCAGCCACCACATCGCGCACTCGAACCATTTCTATGCGTACGAGGAGCATGGCGGCACGAAGGTGTCGGCGCGCGAACTCAACGTCCCGGAGCATGCCGTCGTCAAGACGCTGGTCATGGAGGACGAGAACCGCAAGCCCCTCGTAGTCCTCATGCACGGCGACCGCAAGGTATCCACCAAGGAGCTGGCGCGGCAGATCGGGGTGAAGAAGGTGGAAGCCTGCAAGCCTGAGGTCGCCCAGCGCCACACCGGCTATCTGGTCGGCGGCACCTCGCCGTTCGGCACGCGCAAGGCGCTGCCGGTCTATATGGAGAAATCCATCCTCGATCTGGCGCTGATCTACATCAATGGCGGGCGGCGCGGCTTTCTGGTCGGCGTCCATCCCCACGATATCCTGCGCATCCTGCAGCCGAAGCTGGTCGATGCCGGCTTGCCGCATTGAGGCGTGAAAGTCGCGCCAGCGACGCTCGAAGCTCCCCTCTCCCGCCGGGAGAGGGGCTGGGGGTGAGGGAACCGGTCAGGGCAAGGACCTTCATCATGCGGGGGAGGCTGGCATTCCATGGGCGTTCGCCACAGTCGGCGGACTCCATGCCGTCCCCGTCGGCGCGCAGCCCCCGCGGATCACGCCCGCCCGCGTTCGATGAAGACGCCGACGCGCTTGACGCCCTTCATGATTCCCACCTTGGCTATGGACAGCTTCACCCACGGCGCGCCGAACTCGTCGAACAGCACGGCGACGATGTGCTCGCCCAGCGTCTCCAGCAGGTTGAAGCGGTTTTCCGTCAGCTCATGCCGGATGCGGGCAATCACTTCGGCATAGTCGATGGTGTCGCGGATATTGTCGTGGGCGGCCGCCTCGTCCGGCACGCCGAAGGTGAGATTGATCTCGAGCATCTGCGAAGTCGCCTGCTCGCGCGGATAGATGCCGACCTTGGCCTCTACGCGCAGATCGTCGATGAAGATGAAGTCCATGCCTCGGGTTCTCGATTAGAATCCTGCCAATTCTAGGGCATTACTGCATGAACTCCGCGCTTCTCCTCGTCCTCGGCTACCTCCTCGGCTCCCTGCCGTTCGCCGTGCTGGTGAGCCGCGCCTTCGGTCTCGCCGACCCGCGCAGCTACGGCTCGAAGAACCCCGGCGCGACCAACGTGCTGCGCAGCGGCAACAAGCTGGCGGCGCTGCTGACGCTGCTGGGCGACGGCTTCAAGGGCTGGCTCGCGGTGTGGCTGGCGCAGCGCTACGGACCGCAGTGGGGCGCCGGCACTCTGGCCATCGCCTTCACCGGGGTGGCGGCATTCCTCGGTCATGTGTTCCCGGTCTTTCTGCGCTTCCGGGGCGGCAAGGGCGTGGCCACGGCAGCCGGCGTACTGCTCGGCTTCAACGCCTGGATCGGGCTGGCGGTGCTGGGAGTCTGGATCGCGGTGGCGGCGCTGTTCCGCTACTCTTCGCTGGCGGCGGTGGCGGCGGCGGTATGCGCACCGTTCATCTTCCTCAAGTACTTCGGCGCCGACGACTACTTCGCCGCGGCGACCGTCATGTCCACCGTGCTGGTACTGCGCCACGTGGAAAACATCAAACGCCTGACGGCCGGCCGCGAAACGCGCATCGGCCGGAAGAAGAGCGCTCAGGAAGGCCCGCCCGGCGGCTGAACCAGGCTCGCCAAGGGCCAGCGCGGCCGCACCGAGAAGGAGCCGGGACCGGCGCCGGAGGCCTGGACGGCGGCGCGCAGGGCGCCGGCGAAGGCGATCATCGCCCCGTTATCGGTGCACAGCTCGAACTCGGGATAGAACACGCGGAAGCCGGCGCGCCCGGCCTCCGCATCGAGGCGTTCGCGCAGGCGCCGATTGGCGCCGACGCCACCCGCCACCACCAGCTGATCGAGGCCGCAGCGCTGCAGTGCGCCGGCGGCTTTCGCCACCAGCACGTCCACCGCTGCCTCCTGGAACTCGGCGGCGAGATCGGCTCGCTCCGCGTCGCTCAACCCCTGGCCGCGCACCGCGGTCAGCACCGCCGTCTTGAGGCCGCTGAAGCTGAAGTCGAGGTCGCCGCTGGCGATCATCGGCCGCGGCAGCTTGAAGCGCCCAGGCCTGCCGCCGCGGGCCAGTTGCGCCAGCGCCGGCCCGCCGGGGTAGCCGAGATCGAGCAGCTTGGCAGTCTTGTCGAAGGCTTCGCCGGCGGCGTCATCGAGCGACTCGCCAAGCAGCTCATACTCGCCGACCCCCGCCACCCGCATGAGCTGCGTGTGTCCGCCCGAAACCAGCAGGGCGACGAAGGGAAACCGCGGCGGATCCTGCGACAGCAGCGGTGAGAGCAGATGACCCTCCAGGTGGTGGATGGGGATGGCAGGCAGGTCCAGGGCATAGGCCAGGGCCTCCGCCACACTGGCGCCCACCAGCAGGGCGCCGGCCAGTCCGGGCCCCGCGGTGTAGGCGACGGCGCCGAGCTCTGCCACACCGCAGCCGGCCTCGGCCAGCACCTTGCGCGCCAGGGGCAGCAGACGCCGCACGTGGTCGCGCGAGGCCAGCTCGGGCACGACGCCGCCGTAGGCCTGGTGCAGATCGACCTGGGAATGCACCGTGTGCGCGAGCAGGCCGCGATCCGTGTCGTACACGGCGACGCCGGTCTCGTCGCAGGAGGTTTCGATGCCGAGGACGAGCATGTCTGACGAAAAAGCCGCTATTGTAGCCGCGGTGCGGCCGCATCCCCCGAGCCGGCAGCGATGCGTCCAAACCGGCACTTGGATTCCGGGGGGAAAAGGGTTACACTCTCGCCCTTTCTGCAATCGCCAAGGAACGTAGCAATGCCGGGTGTTCGCGTCAAGGAAAACGAACCATTCGAGGTGGCGATCCGCCGCTTCAAACGCACAATCGAGAAGGCGGGTGTGCTGACCGAACTGCGCTCGCGCGAGTTCTACGAAAAACCCACCTCGGAGCGCAAGCGCAAGCTGGCCGCCGCCGTCAAGCGCCACCACAAGCGCCTGCGCAGCCAGATCCTGCCGCCCAAGCTCTACTAGGCCCGCAGCCCGAATCCGGCAGGACGCGCCGGCCCCGCTTTGGCGGCGCCGGCTGTTTTCTTTTCCGATGCCACAATCGATGAGCCTCAAGATCCGCATCAACGAAGACATGAAGGCGGCCCTGCGCGCGCGGGACAGCAGGCGGCTGTCCGCCATCCGCCTGCTCATGGCCGCCATCAAGCAGCGCGAAGTGGATGAACGCATCGAACTCGACGACGCCGGCATCATCGCCGTGATCGAGAAGATGCTGAAGCAGCGGCGCGACTCGATCCAGCAATACGAGGCGGCGAAGCGCCAGGACCTGGCGGACGTCGAGAAATTCGAAGTCGAAGTCCTCACCGGCTACATGCCGGCAGCGCTTTCCCCGGCCGAGATCGACGCCGCCGTGGCCGAAGCCGTGGCCGCCAGCGGCGCCCAGGGCGCGCAGGACATGGGCAAGGTCATGGGCCTGCTCAAGGCGAAGCTCGCCGGGCGTGCCGACATGGGGCAGGTGTCCGCCCGGGTCAAGGCGGCCCTGAGCCGGGGCTGACAGCGGTGCTCCCTGCCGCAGGCAACAGCGCGGCCGCGGGCGGATTCCCGGCAAGCCGGAACGACTTGCCTATAATGGCTTAGAGCCCTTGGCAAGCAGTCCGGGCAACCTCATGTCGACGCTGTGATTCCTCAGTCCTTCATTCAGGAGTTGTTGTCGCGGGTCAACATCGTCGACGTCGTCGAGCGCTACGTGAAGCTGAAGAAGGCGGGCGCCAACTATGTCGCCTGCTGCCCCTTCCACACGGAGAAGACTCCTTCCTTCTCGGTCAGCCCGTCCAAGCAGTTCTACCACTGCTTCGGCTGCGGCGCCCACGGCAGCGCCATCGGCTTCGTCATGGCCTACGCCGGGCTCGGGTTCGTGGACGCGGTGCATGAGCTGGCCGCCGCGGCCGGGATGCCGGTCCCGGTCCAGCGCAGGGAGGAGAAGGCGCACAAGGCCGAGGATGGCGTCTCCCTCACCGACGTCATGGCGCGCGCTGCCCGCTTCTACCGCGAACAGTTGAAGCGCAGCCCGCGCGCCATCGCCTATCTCAAGGGACGCGGCCTGACGGGCGAAATCGCGGCGCGCTTCGGTATCGGCTATGCCCCCGACGGCTGGCAGAATCTGGAGCAGGCATTTCCCGATTACCGGGCGCCGCAACTGCTGGAGACGGGCCTCGTCGTCGAAAACGAGCAGGGACGCCGCTACGACCGCTTCCGCGACCGCATCGTGTTCCCCATCGTCGATGGCCGCGGCAACGTGATCGGCTTCGGCGGCCGCGTCATCGACACGGAGAAGGCTGCCGACGGAACGCCGGCCGGTCCGAAATACCTCAACTCGCCCGAAACGCCGCTGTTCGAGAAAGGACGCGAACTCTACGGCCTGCCCCAGGCGCGGGACAGCATTCGGGCGCATGACACGGTGATCGTGGTCGAAGGCTACATGGACGTGGTGGCCCTGGCCCAGCACGGCGTCGGCGGTGCCGTGGCCACCCTCGGCACGGCGACCACCGGAACCACGTGCACAAGCTGCTGCGCCACGCCAATCGCGTCGTGTTCTGCTTCGATGGCGATGCCGCAGGCCGCAAGGCGGCGTGGCGTGCCCTGGAGGCAAGCCTGGAACACATCGCCGACAACAAGAGCGTCGCCTTCCTGTTCCTGCCGCCGGAGCACGACCCCGACAGTTTCGTGCGCGAGCAGGGTGCCGACGCCTTCCGGCGACTGGCGAGTCAGGCCGTGCCCCTGAGCGATTTTCTGCTGCGGGAATTGCGCTCGCGCGGCGACATGGGCAGCGTCGAGGGGCGATCGCGCGTGCTGTACGAAGCCAAACCTCTGCTGGGACGAATCGGCGCGCCGATGCTGCGCCTGCAGCTCACGCGCGCCCTCGCCGATGCCACCCGCGTCACGCCGGCGGAAGTGGAGTCGCTGTGCGAACTCCGGCCGCTGTCGCGGGCCGCGCCCGCCGCTCGCGCAATACCGCGGCGCGCCCCGCCGACGATCTCGCGCACGCTGCTCAAGATCGTGCTGCAGAAGCCGGGCTGGGCGCCCAGCCTGCCGCTGGAACAGCTACCCGACGATGCGGAAGGCGCGGCGCTGCAGGCCTTGTGCGACGCCGTCGACCACGGCGAACTGCCTGCCGGAGGCATCGGGACGGTGATCGAGTACTTCCGCGCCGGCCCCCATGAGCCGCTGTTCGACGAGATCGTCACGGAACTCGCGGCCGAAAACTTCGACGAAGCAGCCATGGAGACCGTATTCAACGATGCGCTCGACCAGCTGCGCCGGGGCGGACTGACGCGCGAGATCGCCGCCCTCAACGCCAAGGAGCGCAGCGGCGGCCTGAGTCCTGACGAGCGTCAGCGGCTGATGCAACTTCTGGCCCAGAAACAACGTCTTAGAGGTTCGGCTTCGGCCACGGAATTATAGTAAAATAGCCGGTTTTTCCGCCGCCAATCCAGCCAGCGAGGAAGCATAGAAATGGTCAGCAGGGACAAAGCAAAAGAGCCGCGCAACGACGCCAAAGCCAAGGCCGCGACTTCGGCTGCCGTCAAGCCGAAGGACACGGCACGCGTGGCCGAAGCGCCGACCAAGAACAAGCCGGAACCGCCCCAGCCCCGCGCCAAGACCAAGGCGGACGAGGCAAAGGGCGGGGTGCCGGCGGCCGTGCCGGTCAAGCGCGCCCGCGATCAGGTGGAAGGCCGCGGCAAGCGCGCCAAGGACAAGGCCATCGCCGCCGCCATCGCGCTCTCGCCTGCCGACCAGGACCAGCGCCGCACGCGCCTCAAGAACCTGATCGCCCTGGGCAAGGAACGCGGCTTCCTGACCTACGCCGAGGTCAACGACCATCTGCCCGATGACATGGTGGACGCGGAGCAGATCGAGTCCATCATCTCCACGTTCAACGACATGGGGATCCAGGTCTACGACGAGGCGCCGGACACCGAAGCCCTGCTCATGACCGAGGCGGTGCCCGCCGTGGTGGCCGACGAGGACGTGGAGGAGGAGGCGGAGCAGGCGCTGTCCTCCGTCGATTCCGAGTTCGGCCGCACCACCGATCCGGTGCGCATGTACATGCGCGAAATGGGTTCGGTGGAACTGCTCACGCGCGAGGGCGAGATCGAGATCGCCAAGCGCATCGAGGACGGCCTCAAGCACATGATCCAGGCCATCTCCGCCTGCCCCACCACCATCGCCGAGATCCTCGAATCGGTGGACCGGGTGACGAAGGACGAGATGCGCATCGACGAACTGATCGACGGCCTCATCGATCCCAACGCCCGCGAGACGATCGGCGCCCTGCCCGAGGCCGAGGAAGTGGAGGCGATCGAGGAGGACGAAGCGGAGGAAGGCGAAGCCGGCGCCATGTCGGCGTCGCTGCTGCAGCTCAAGGCCGATGCCCTGGAGCGCTTCGAGACCATCCGCGGGCTCTATGTCAAGATGCAGAATGCCCTGCAGAAGAAAGGCTCCCAGGACAAGACCTACCTGCGCTCGCAGAAGCAGATCTCCGACGAGCTGATGAACATCCGCTTCACCGCACGCACCATCGAGCGCCTGTGCGACTCCGTGCGCCACATGGTGGAGAACGTGCGCAATCACGAGCGCAAGATCCAGGACCTGTGCGTCAACAAGGCGCACATGATGCGCCCGCACTTCATCAAGGTCTTCCCCGGCAACGAGACCAACATGGATTGGCTCAAGCAGGAGATCGCCGCGAACAAGCCCTACAGCAGCCAGCTCATGCGCAGCGCCCCGGCCATCATCGAGGAGCAGCAGAAGCTGATCGACCTGCAAAGCCGCATCTGCATTCCGCTCAAGGATCTGAAGGAGATCAACAAGCAGATGTCCACCGGCGAAGCCAAGGCCCGCCGCGCCAAGCGCGAAATGACCGAGGCCAACCTGCGCCTGGTGATCTCCATCGCCAAGAAGTACACCAATCGCGGCCTGCAGTTCCTCGACCTGATCCAGGAAGGCAACATCGGCCTGATGAAGGCGGTGGACAAGTTCGAATACCGCCGCGGCTACAAATTCTCGACCTACGCCACGTGGTGGATCCGCCAGGCCATCACGCGCTCGATCGCCGACCAGGCGCGCACCATCCGCATCCCGGTGCACATGATCGAGACCATCAACAAGATGAACCGCATCTCGCGCCAGATCCTGCAGGAGACGGGCCAGGAGCCCGACCCCCAGACCCTGGCGACGAAGATGGAGATGCCCGAGGAGAAGATCCGCAAGATCCTCAAGATCTCCAAGGAGCCGATCTCGATGGAAACGCCGATCGGCGACGACGACGACTCCCACCTCGGCGACTTCATCGAGGACATCGCCACCATGGCGCCCAACGATGCCGCCGTCTACTCCTCGCTGCGCGACGTGACCAAAGAGGTGCTGGACACGCTCACGCCGCGCGAAGCGAAGGTGCTGCGCATGCGCTTCGGCATCGAGATGAACACCGACCATACCCTGGAGGAGGTCGGCAAGCAGTTCGACGTGACGCGCGAGCGCATCCGCCAGATCGAAGCCAAGGCGCTGCGCAAGCTGCGCCATCCCTCGCGCTCGGAGAAGCTGCGCAGCTTCCTCGATACCGAGACCTGAGCGCCCAGGCGCAGCCTTCCGGCCACGAACGCCGCCTCTCGGGGCGGCGCGTTCCTGCTCATGGGCTGCCCGGGCGCCCCTACACCCGGCCGCGGCTCTCCCCGCGGACGATGCCACCGGCGATAAGATGGGCGGTGCGCAGCGGCTCCGGCACGTTGCCGTTGCAGCACGAATCCCGCAGCACCTGCGCGACCTGGTCCAGCGACAGGCCGGCGCGCTGCACCCACAGTCCGGTCATGCTCTCGACCGGGCCTGCCTTTTCGATCAGCGCCCATTTGCGGCTTCCGCCCGGCACGTGCTCCAGCAGGGCGCGCCGGATCGCCGCCATGTTCGGCCGCCGCCGTGACACCACCAGCACCGGCCGCTGCAGCATCTGCGACAGCAGATCAATGTCGACGACATTGAAACCGGCGACGCTGATCCCCTGCAGCAGAACGGCGTGCAACTGCGGCCAGAAGCGGGAATCGCGCACGGCGCGGGCGATCGCGACGGTCGAATTGACGCCGTCGCGCCGTACCTTGCCGGACAGCACGCCGATCAGCCGCGCTCCGGCATAGACCGCGCCCACCAGCAGCACGTCGCCGCGGTGGCTGCGCTCGAAGGGGGCGTCGTCGAAGCCGACGAGATGGGTCAGGCGGCCCCGGCGTTGATTCATGCCCGCACCCCGAAGGCGGGATCGTGCCGGCTCAGAGCTTGTGAATTGATCTGCTGCGCGACGATTTCTTCACAACCTCTCAGGCCCGCGCCACGACCAGGGGCACGAGCATTTCGGCCGCGCTGGTGCCGCCGTGCACGCCGATCTGCCGATAGCGCTTCTCTCCCGGCAGCCAGTCCTTGATGGTCCAGTTCTCTTTCATGACGAGCGTGTAATCGCCGATGCGCGAGGCGAGTCCGGGGTGAGGCTCGCCGGGGCCGAACCAACCCCGCTCCAGCAGTTCGCGGCTGGGATGCAGATCGGCCCGCTGCGCAAGATGGTCGCGCACGTAGTCCTCGAAGTCGGCGCGCCGATCGGGTTTGACGTAGCAGTAGGCGACGCGCCGCTCGCCGCACAACGGCCGCGCCAGCATCCCGGCCAGCGGCGCGTGCCGCTCCATCTCGATCAGCCGGTCGGCGGGGGAATCGATGAAACCGTGATCCGCCGTGGCGATGACGACGGTGTCGCTGCCGCGGATGCGTTCGAGCAGGCGGCCCAGAGCATGATCGACCGCGCCGTGAATCGTCGCCACCTGCGCGCTGGCAATGCCGAAGGCATGGGCGTTGGCATCGAGCGCCGGATAATAGGCATACACATACTTGCGTCCGGGGGATCCCATGACGATTTCCGCGACGCGTTCGAACATTTCGCCGAGCGTGGCATAGCCGCAGCGCATCGACGCCTCGGTGTGGAAGCGGTTGAACTCGGAACCGACGATGTCGATCGGGCTCAGGGCATAGGCACGCCGCAGCATGGACGAGGCGAGCGAGCTGTGCCTGAACAGGCGCCGCGGCAGCTCGCCCGGCGCGAAGTCGAAGGGCTCCCCGCCCCGCGGCGTGAGCGGCAGCACCGCGGCGATACGGTCGAGTTCCGCAAAGTACATGTGCCAGCCGGTCAGGCCGTGCTGCTGGGGCGCCACGCCGGTGAGGAGGGTCGTGATGGCGGAGGCAGTGGTCGAGGGAAAGACCGATGTCAGTTGGCCCCGCAGATGCCCTCGCAGCGCGCCGTCCGCGCCATGATTCTGCACGTAATCCAGCCCGAGGCCATCGACCACCAGCAGGACGATGGTCTCCGCCGCCGCCAGATCGGCGGCATCGATGCCGCGGGCCGGGGCGTAGGGCAGGCCGGCGACGCCGCAGGCGTCGGCGACGGAACGCATCAGGTTGAGGATGCTGCCGCCGCCGTAATCCGGCAGCAGGGTCGGACCGTTCGTCATGAATAGTCAGCGCTGATAGGTGCCGATCAGCTCGGCCTGCGCCAAGATGTGGCCCTGCATCGCCTTTTCCAACTGCTGCTTGGTCGGTCGGCCGAGGTCGGCGAGCACCGTGTCCAGCGCGAAAAGCTTGTGAAAATAGCGATGCCGTCCGACAGGCGGACAAGGGCCGCCGTAGCCGGTGCGTTTCCAGTCGTTCCGGCCCTCCAGCGTGCCCGCCGGCAGCCGCGATGCAGGGATCGCCTCGGGCAGGCCGTCGGCGCTGACCGGAATGTTGTAGAGCACCCAGTGCACCCAGGTCGTCTTCGGCGCCGCCGGGTCGGGCGCGTCGGGATCATCGACGATGAGCACGAGACTCCTGGCGCCGGCCGGCACCCCGCTCCAGGCCAGCGGCGGCGAGATGTCCTGCCCGTCGCAGGTGTAGGACCTGGGAATCGCAGCGTCGCGAGCGAACGCCGTGGATGTGATGGTCATCATGAGTTTCGCCTCCTTGTCTGCCGCCGTCAACAACGCGGCCGAAGCCGTCGCCAGAACTGCCGCCAAGAGCATCGCCGCCGCGCGGGTGGCGCCCCCAAACGCGCTCACGCCGGATCGACGGACAATAGCCTTCGTTCGTTGCCGGGACATGTCTGGCCGGTTCTCAGCACGGCGACGCAAACAACCCATCGAGCTGCGCCAGTCCCAGCACGTGCAGGTGCACCCGGTCGTCGGCGCCGCGCCATTGCTCGAAGGCGGGCGCCACGCTGTGCTCGACCGCCCCGGGCGACTCGCTGGCGAGCACGAGGCGGAAACGGTTCAGTCCGCGGGCATCGCGCTCGCGCCTTCCCGCATCCAGCCAGTTCTTCAGCAGCGCCGTGATGCCCGCCCCCGTCGTCGCGCGGTAGGCGCGAAGCAGCAGTCGGTCACCGACGACGATCTCGAACAGCGCCTCGGCGACGTCGGCGGGCGCGAATTCGATGTCGGCGCGGTCGAACACCGCATCCGGACAAGCGCAGCCGAGCGTGTCCCGAACAAAGCAGCGGATGCGGTCGCGGGTCGATTCAAGTACGGGTAGCGGGTGACGCGATGGTTCCATGCGATGGATTGTAGCGCGGCCGTGCCAGGGCGGCAGCCGCCATGCGGACTCTGGTAAACTGCGCCCGCGCAAACCTCCGCAAGTCCCACGCGGAAGTCCACCGCGCGTTCTCGGCGGGGCCGTTAGCTCAGTCGGTTAGAGCAGGGGACTCATAATCCCTTGGTCGTTGGTTCGAGTCCAACACGGCCCACCAATACCAGCCTAGTTTTCCGCGTTAGTGGGTACTTCTGAATATTTACCGTGTAGGCACTATGTAGGCACCATCAGCAACACGGACCGCCAAACCGCCGAAGGTGCCATTCCTTCGGCATAATGAATTTTGGATTGTTCAACAGGTAGGAAAACAGGATTTGCAGCGAAGGGCGACGCGCGGATTATCGGCGGTGGGATTTGCTCACGGCATGCTGCCGAAGGATCGAACGACGTACGTCCACCAGCCGCCAAACATCCTCCGGACTTGGACCAAGCCCTAATCCATCGAATGGAGTAGCGACCATACCAAACAGAAATTGTGAGAAACAATGTCCAAGACACTTTCGCTAGAGATAGTCGCCGCATTACTTATATCAGCTGAAGTTTAGACACACGCTGCCCCCCGACGTCCGGAATTGTTCCGGAGACGAGACATGACGAATACAAGATGTAGCTGAAGCGAGGCCGACTGGCGCGATGCAACCCGATTCAACACTGCAAACGCTGATCCTGACCGGGGAAAGGCATCACGAAATTTCCCGACTTCGGGTCGAACGCGCTTCTGACGGGAAGTCCGATAAATTGAATCCGCATCCACTGCCCGAAAAGTCCTGCCGTGATCATGGCGCCCTTGCGCCAGGGGGCAATCTCCATCAGCGGAAAGTCTGCCCACAGTTTTAACGCGAGCAATTGCATCAACGCATACCCAGCGCAACGGATCTGCATCCACAACTCCAGCGCCTCCTTCGACTGCTGCCACAGATTCGACACACCCCACCAGCGCTTCAGATTGTGAAACAACGGCTCGATCCCCCAGCGCTGGGCATAGATTTGCACCACGGCCTGGGCCGACAAATCCGTTTCGGTCGCCAGAATCAAGCGCGGGCGCGACCAGGTGCCGTCGTCCAGGTACATCTCGCACCACACCGCCCGCACTGGCAGCCCCTTCAGGAATCGCGCCACGGCAATCACCGAGCGAATCCGAACGCATTGCCCCTTGCCATACAGCGTCAGTTCCATCTCCTGGGCTGGAAGGCTGTCGAGCATCGCCGCATCGACCCGCCGCCCATACTTGCGTTTGGGGCCACGCCGTTTCGGCTCGCGTTCCGGGGGAAGGCACAACACCGTATCGCGTCGCACCTGTCCGATGATCCGCACCCGCTGTTCGAGCATGGGCAGTATCAGGCTCTTGCGCATGAACCAGGCATCGATCAGCAAACGCGCGTCCTTGACGTGCCCGCGGATCGAGTCGATCAACTGCCGGGCCACCCACAACTTGCCGCGCTGCCCGGATTCCTCGACCAGCCAGGAGCGAATCGGTACTGTCAAGGCTGAACCCAGCCGGACGCGCACCACCAGAGCCAGCGTCACCCAGCATTGGCTGTTCAGGAAGGTCGGCCGATTGGCCTTGCGGGCATGATCGTGCTTGACGCTGATCCCCGGGCCGGATTTCGCCGTACGCGGCACCAGCGTATCGTCGATGATCAGATTTGCGATCTCGGTCGGGAACGCTATCTGCACCAACTGCAACAAACGGACAGAGAGTTCCGCCACCGAGACCGATGCTCGCTCGATCAGCTTGTAATAGGTGCTCCAGTGAGCCTCGCGGCGAATGGCGCCGATGGCTCGGGTGACCCAACCCTCGGGATTGAGCATGCAACCGATCAGAAGTTCGACAAAAGTCCGACGAGAACGGGGTGGCACAGCCACCAGAAGGAAGGAAATCCATTCCGAGAGGAGCAGGCATGCCGAAGCGGTGAGCGACATGAGGGAGCGACCAGGATCCGAAAAGATCCCTCATTGGTCGCCGCGCTGCTCGCTCTAAAATCAACCCCGAGCGAGCAGCGCGGCGACCTCGCAAATCGATCGTCATGTCAAGTGCTTTCTGGATTCTTGTGAAAATATTTTTCTCCCCACGGCGATGCTTACGGCATCGCGCTGTGGCTACCAATGTCTAAACTTCAGTTATATCAGGATGCGCAAGCGTAGAATTCTCAGTTGTTGGGAAAGATGAGTATCGACTTACCAAGTTGAGCGATGCGTGCGCGATTGGGAGTCCAAGCTCGCTGTTGAACTATCTAAGACAGGAGGCACAAAAATTCTGTGCCGGAAGAAGAGAGGTACCAGTCGAGATAACCTCCAACACTGAGATGGGTATTCCAGCAATTCGCTGCACATCGGCAACCTTGACGTTTCGCTGCGAACCTTATCCGGATGATAAGAATTGACATGAGCCGCCACTCTGAAACGATGTCGTGGCCTAGTTGTATCGCTCATCGTGTGGTGTCTGGCGAATCACATACCAGCAAACCTTGCCGCCCTTCGCTTGAAGTAGGCTCGTTCCTCTGCTTCCACGGCGCGTAGTAGGTCCAATTGATACCGTGGAAGATGCCTTTCGATTGCCGATGCCACTAGCTCGCGAAGATGAGTACTACCCCATGCCCGCGTTTAGACGTACATCAGGGCAACTTGGTGACGGTTACCGCATCATGCCTATCGGCTAAGCTCTGTAGGTGGGTGTGCGCATGTCTATCGTGAAGTGTCGCGAGTGTGGCGGTGAAGTAAGCGACAACGCCAAAACCTGCCCGAAATGCGGTGCCAGTGTTACCGACAAGAGGAAGTTGCTGGCCGTAATTGTAGCGGTTGTCGGGGTCAGTTACTTCGTCAATACCTTGCTGCCAAGTCACAAGACCACCTCGAACAGCGTAAGTGAGGTTGCGGCTACGACGCATCTGCAACCCACGACACCAGTGGAGCCTGCGTCCGCACCGGAAGAAACCAAACCGCCTGAAGCAACACCCCTCCAGAAGCTTACGCAGTCAAAGAAGCCTGAAGACTTCAAATACTTTCTCATGCTAAACGGCAAAGTCAATAATGACTGGTGGAACTTATGCGTTCTATTGGGAAAGGAGATTCGTAATCCCAAGTCACGTCGAGTGGACGTGCTGACCGAGTTCTTGATTCAAGAGAGGATGATCAATGAGGACGATCCTTCCCATGTTGCCAAGAAGCGCGTTGCGGTTGGGATGACAATATGTGGAATGTTTGCATCATGGGGCCTCCCCAAGGACACCACCGTAACTGAGGGCAGGAATTACCGGCACCAGCAGCACGTTTACTCGAATGCCAGATACGTCTACACGCACGACGTCAACGGATCCCGCGTAGCCATAGTACGTTCCGTACAGTATTGACGTGCAACGAGGCTGAAGAAACAGAGCGATCAAAGGGTCCGTGGTCGAATTGATTTGGAGTGTATGCCATTCGTGCGTGATTCGACTTTCCACTAATTCTCTTGTCCGTGGCGATCAGCGTCGAGTCGGTTTCCTCGAATGGTCTTGCCGCAGGATCGCACGACCGACAATCAGCGGCGCAATGAGTCGCCACGCCAAGCCCACGATTATTCATTTTCACGGTTCCGAATCCCTGCCCTGATTTCCCGTAGCAGTGAAACCGGATCGGCGGCAACGGCAAGCCGGTCCCAAATTTCCGCGAGTTCGGCAGGGTTCAATGAATCCACGATTGAAGGCGCAGCAGTGCCGGGAGACCGATAACTGAAATCGGAAACAGGCAATCCCGCAGCGATCCGCACTTGCGCAAGTTCGCGCACTTCGATTACGATCAATGCCTTTGTTTTTGGCGTGAGCGGATCGTGTGGGAGGGCGAACCGCGCATCCTTCTGATCGGACCAAGACCGCGATGACGTTCGAGCGCGATTATCTTGGCCTCATTAGCCACTGACGCCTGAGCCAAGGCAGTTCGCACGGCAATCACTTCCGCATAAATCTTGTTTATCTCGTCGGACACCGTCCCTTGAGCTAAAGCGGATCGCACGGCTACCACTTCCGTCTTGAATCTGATTCGTGCATTCATTAGTCACTTGTTGCCTGACGAAATAGATAAATCAATTGTCCTCAAGAGTGCCGAGTTCTCCCCCGTTTTCGCGCGGCCTCGGCTCGTCGCTCGTGGTCCTCGATCCAGTTCTCGGTGAGCCGATCTAGCTCGTCCAATTGCTCCTGAGAAGAGGTGGGTGGGGCGAATTCCATTTCGAGCCATCCGATCAGATGCGTTTCGATCAGAGCGAGCGGAAACTCTGGGCAGCCCGCGTGAATGCGTTGCACGGACTCGGTAATCGAAAGCCGTTTCCCATCTTCCCAGATGATCTTGCGATTCTTGGCGTTGACATCGACCTTCTCCAGCAACATCCACACAGCATCCAACACTTCACTGGAGAGCTCCCCTTCGGCAGAGTCCATCCAGCCGGCAAAACCTTCGAGGAAAGGATCGTCCTCGAAGGGATGTTTGTCATGCTGCTTGCCCATCAAGTAAGCATAGCACTACCGGGTTAGGGTCTGCGCGCCAGTTTCATCTTCAGGCGACTGTGCTCAATGCCCAAGGCGATCCATTCTGCGCTCAGGGCCTTGAAGCGCTTGTAGTTGGCGATCTGGCGGCGCACATCGCGCAGGCTCTCGCGTGCAATGTATTCGGTGCGGCTCTTCATCTCCCGTGTATAGCTGAGCTGGTAGTAGGCCCCGCTTTGGCTCTCGGGATCTTTGTACTGGCGCGTTAGCGAGCCCGGCCGCATCTCATCGATTGCCGCCAGTTCCGCCTTGATCCTGTCAATGCGCTTTTGGATCTGCGCGAGTCGTTTTGTTGTCACACGGATAGCATACACATGCTATACCATATTGACAACTACCGATGGGAGGAGGCGACACGGTGAATTTGTTCTCACGCCGGGGTGGGTAAGTGGGCGGAGTTTTTCGTCATGCGCAAGTAGTCGAAGACGAGCCGGGTACGGAAACAGAGCCTGCGCATGAGTTCGGCGATGGATTGGGAGGGTTTCTGGAACGACTTGAGGATACCGACGGCAAAGCGGCGCAGTCGGGTGATGTTTTCGGGGCCAAAGCCGGTACGAATGCGCGAGCGATCTTCATCGTAGTTCCAGTCGATGATGTGATGAACACTCTCGATTGACCAGTGACCGCGATTGATTGCCAGCACCTGTTGGGGTGAAGCCTGCTGCGTGCTACGGCTCGTTATCCCCAGAGCGGTCTCGCATCGCAGCTCACCCGTCTTCTTGATGAGGGTTTCGCGTTCGATCAGAAATACCTGGCCGACGTGGGGAAAGTCGATATAGGCATTGAGTGCTGAACTGCACCAGATGCGCCTCGTCTCGATGCGGCCATGATCGGGTGGCGTGACTTCGACAAAGTCCGCAGTCTGACGGTTCTCGAACAGCAAGGCGATATCGCGTTGCAGCGTGGGTTGATTGCCTTTGACCGTGAAATGGTAAGCGGCCTGTTGCCCGACGATATACGAGGCCAAGGCGCGCTGGGTCAGCAGGGCATCGGCCGTGATGTCCTTGCCGCTGATGTCGCAATTGGCGAGCAGCGGGATCGCCATGCCGATCTCATTGGTGCGCTTGGCTTCGTCACTGCCGGCTAGGGGCAAGCTGGCGACTTTTTTTGAGCGTAGCAGGTTGCCGAGTCGTGGCCGAGGAGGCTCATGATGTGGGTTTGCTGGCCGGCCTCGTCAAGGGCATTCTTCATCGTCTTGCCGTCCATGGCCAGCGCCGTGTCGCGTGCGCCCCACGCCTGGTTCCAGGCGGCCAGTGCCCGGTCCAGCGCCCCCGATTCGATGCGCACCAGACAATCGCGAATGACGAATTCGCTGGGCACGAGATACAGTCCGTTCTCGCGTCGGCAACCAAAGCGCTCGCGCGCCTTCTGCCCCAAGGCGTCGGCCCACCCGGAAATAGCCTTGTAGCCGCGCATGCCGCACAGAATCGCGCCGGCGGCGATCGCCAGCACGACCGGCAGTCGATGGCGTCGTCCCTGGGCGCGGCGTGGGTCGGCGATGGTGGCAAAGCACTGGGGCAGCGAGCGCATTTGTTCGGCGTTGAGCATGATCTTGGGGGCTCCAGTCAGTTGTAAGCGTTGCCGCTCGGGATGCGTTAATTGCCGCTGAGGATCGCGGCACAAGGCACGCACAAAGACCCGCTTGGGCGCATCCACCTCATTGCTATAGCCGCCTTTGGTACGGCGATAGCCTTGGGTCAAGCCCAGTTCTGTCCAGTTGGCGGCGCGATACACGCCCCCATGGAAGCGTCGCGGGTCCACGAAGGTTTCGAGCAGCAGCAGCGGATGCCCAAAGCGGGCCTGCCAATCCCCACCAATGCGCCGCTCCAGCAGTGACAGTACCCGTGAGCCGATATTCGGGCGGTGCCATTCGGGCAGGATCAAGAATCGACTGTTGTTGGCGATCAGCTTGAGCCGACCGTACTGGGTGCGAAAATCCCAGCCGATCCAGCGATCACGTACGCCACACTTCAGGGCCGCCGCTGACAGGCTCAGTTGTGCGACCCATTGATCCTGCCACGTTGCCACGTACCACAGCGTCTCGCCTATCTTGGCAAGATCGCCAAGATAGTGATGTCGTGCCAAGTGTTCCTGATAGCGCGTCTGTTCGCTTGGCTCGACCGGGCGCACCCGCAGTTGCGCCAGCACTTCGCTGGTGAGTTTCGCCGCTTCCATCCCGTGGCTTATACCGGGATCGCTGGGCTTTGTCCAGCTCGCTAAATCAACCTCTTGGTTTTGCCTGGGTTTCTTGCAAGGGCAAATTCACCCTGGGAGGGGCGATGTCGCTGTGGCTTGCCTGGTGGGACGCAATTCGGTTGCTGCGCCCGGCGTTCTCGCGCCTGCGCAGCTTCATGTGGTTCGCCACGGCCGTGGCAGGCTTGACGGTGCGCACCGAGCTGCTGGGGGTGACCAGCATCGTGCGGGCGCTGAAGCTAACGCCTCGCTTCTACAACAAGCTGCTCGATAGCTTTCATAGCAGCGCCGTGCAGCTCGATCGGCTCTCGGCGCTGTGGACACAGGCGGTGCTGCACCTGTTGCCTGAGCCGCTGCGCATCAACGGCCGGTGGGTCCTGGTCGGCGACGGCATCAAGGCTCCCAAGTGCGGCAAGAAGATGCCCGGCGTGAAGCTGCTGCATCAACAGTCAGAATCGAACACCAAACCGGAATACATCATGGGGCATTCGTTGCAGGCGGTCAGCGTGCTGGTACCGGCCGCTCAGAGTGTCTTCGCACTACCGCTGGCCGTGCGCATCCACGAAGGTCTGGTGTGGTCCAATCGCGATCGGCGTACCCTGCTGGATAAAATGCTCGCGCTGCTCGGGATCATCGCGATCCAGGATCCATTCTACTTCGTGGCCGATGCGTACTACGCGGCCCGCAAAATCGTCAACGGTTTGCTCGATCAGAGCAACCACCTGGTCACCCGGGTGAAATCCAATGCAGTCGCCTATGCTCCGTACTTGCAGCCGGGCCCGCGCAAAAGAGGCCGGCCCCGGCTCTACGGCACGAAGCTCAAGCTCAAATCACTGCTGAACGACCCGCAGTCCATGCAATCGGCCGCGAGCCCCGTCTACGGCGAGCACAACGTCACGATCGAGTATCGGGTCAGCGATTTACTGTGGCGTCCGGCCGGCCGGCTGGTGCGCTTCGTGGCGGTCATTCATCCTTCCCGAGGCCCCTGCCTGTTGATGTGCACGGACACCTCCTTGAGCGCCATCGAGATCATTCGCCTCTACGGGCTGCGCTTCAAGATCGAACACAGCTTCAAACAGGCTGTACGTCTGATCGGTGCGTTCGCCTACCATTTCTGGATGCAAGACATGAAGCCGCTTCGCCGCCGCAACGGTAATCAACATCTTCATCGCGAGTCGCTCGATTACCGCAACGCCATCAAGCGCAAGATCCACGCCTATCATGTGTTCATCCAGGCCGGCGTCGTCTGCCAGGGATTGCTTCAGTACCTGGCAGTCGCCTTTCCCAAGCCCGTCTGGAACTCCTTCGGCTCTTGGCTCCGGACTATTCGCCCCGGCATCCCTCCATCTGAGTTCGTTGTCGCCAATGCGCTACGCCAGAGCCTGCCCGAATTTCTCTTGAATGCCGTCCAATGCAATTTCCTCGCGAAATTCATCGTCGAAAGGCAAGACCCCGGTAACGTAGAGATGTTCCGGTTGGCCTCATGAGGTCAGTCCCGGGGACAAACTCGGGACTCTTGAGTAACAAAGTTAGCCATGAGCAAAAACTTCAATCCAGCCCAGGCATCTACCCGCGAGCTATTCACGGTATTCGGGGCAGTACTCAACGAGTTGAAAGCCCGTGGTGTTACGCGCAGTACCAACAATCCGATCGCCGACTATGCGAGTTGTTATTTGAAAAGGCTCTTCGGCTTGAGCGTGCGCCGAGATCTACAGCTGGTTATGACGCAACGGATCGTAAGGGTCTCAAGTATGAAATAAAGGGCCGTAGGATCACCGCTCACAATGTGTCCCGTCAGTTAAGCTCCATCCGCGGGTTGGATCAGAGGCATTTTGATTTTCTCGGGGGCGTTCTGTTCGCCGAAGATTTTTCAGTGTCGCGTGCGTGCCTCATTCCACAGTCGCAGGTTGTAGAGCACTCAACCTTCGTTCGGCACACCAACAGCTGGAAGTTCATGCTTACTGATTCTGTTTGGGGATTTCCAGGTGTTGTTGATGTCACGGAGAAGCTACAGGAGGCTGCGAAGGCTCATGGCTAACGAATAAGGATAGATCGTGCGAAGCGACGATCTGATCCGTTTGTTGGACGAGCCGCCTCCTGGGCAGGGGGAACTCGGTCTGCGATGACGTCTGAAACACTTCGACCACGGCCTGTTTTTCCCTTGAATGATCCGAGGGTGCGCTGGGTCCGGTCGCCTGGAATATTCCAGCCCAGCCCTTTCGGCCCCGAAAGCGACTAACAGCGCAGAGTCAGCCGGCGCGAAAATTGGTAGGAGGCCCATACCTTACTATGTCAAACAACTTGGGGTTGATATCGTGGCCCAACTGCCGCCTGAGTTCTATCATCTCGCGCAACAACAGCACCACTTTGTCGTCGGTGGTCAGCTTTTTGGAACTGAAGTTCCCCATCAGTGGGGCTCCGAAGTACTTCCACATAGCATTCTCATTGTCGCCCTTACTGTGCGCGCTCAAAATGTGCTGGGTTAGCTTCTCGATTTCGCCTGTGTTCTTCCAAGTGACAAGGGCGCTGTCGTACGGATGACAGTAGAGGATGCCCGTATCGAACGGCAACTCGGGGGTCTTGTCATCAGCAACGAGGACGACGGGCTTGTTCAGCGCGGTGCGGATGCCAAGCTCGAAGAAGACGTTGGGATTTAAAGGTAGACAGGTCGCACAGGACCAGCTCGGCCTGTGCCAGCTGCTTGATGATGCCGGCGTGAATTATCTCTGAGCCCAATGGCACTACTTTAAGGAAATCGAAACAGAAATAGGCTGACGCCTGAATGGGTTACGATGGAGTTGCGAGACAACATCATCACCCATGGAGGGCCAGCCTATGCTACATGCTACCAGTAAGGGGCGTATCGAGAGATTGGTTAGTCGATTTCGATGTGGCTTCTTACAGGAATCTCGTGAGAAGCTTTTTGATGCCCTACCGGCGGCCGAACTGGAACGTGCGGTTCTTGAGGAGGTGGGTAGCTGGCGTGAGCGTCTTTACTCACCGCTGGTCACTTTGCGCTTGTTTATAGAGCAAGTGCTGCACGTAGACCCTGCCTGCCAGGATGTGGTGGTGCGTTATGCCAGTGAGCGTGTAGCACAGGGCGAGGCGCTGGTGGGGCTGAGCACGGGGCCTTACTGCAAGGCACGGCAGAGACTTCCGGTGAAGTTGCTGGTACGGTTGTGCAGGGGGTTGGCAGACGGTTGGAGGAAAGCTCCCCGCAGGCATGGCGGTGGCGAGGCAGGCCGCTCATCCTGGTCGATGGGGCGACGGTAACGATGCCCGATACCGTGGAGAACCAAGCGCAGTATCCGCAATCGCGCAGCCAGAAGGCCGGGGTGGGTTTCCCGATAGCGCGGCTGGTGGTATTGATTTCGCTGGCCAGCGGGGTGGTGCTGGATTGGGCAATGGCGGCCTGCAAGGGAAAGAAGACGGGCGAGGACACGCTGTTTCGTCAGTTATATGGCTCGCTGAACCGCGGCGACATTGTGCTGGTGGATCGCTACCACAGCAGTTATTTCACGATCGCCCAACTGCGCGCAAAGGGGGTCGATATGGTCTCGCGCCAGCATGCCGGGCGCACTACGGACTTCCGCCGCGGACAGCCACTGGGCAAGCACGACCACCTCGTGATCTGGAAACGCCCGAAGCGCCCCGATTGGATGGAGCAGGATGCTTATGAGCTGATACCCGAAGAGATGACGGTACGTGAGGCCAAGGTGGGGAAATGGGTGCTCGTGAGTACGCTGACGAATCCAGCCCAGGTGAGCAAAGCCCAACTCAACGCCCTGTATGTCCAGCGCTGGCATGTCGAGCTGGACCTACGGTCGATCAAAAGCGTGATGGGTATGGATATTCTGCGCTGCAAGAGTCCGGACATGGTACACAAGGAGGTGAGTGCATTTTTCCTCGCCTATAAAAAAAAAAAAAAAAAAAAAAAAAAAAAAAAAAAAAAAAAAAAAAAAAAAAAAAAAAAAAAAAAAAAAAAAAAAAAAAAAAAAAAAAAAAAAAAGGGGGGGGGGGGGGGGGGGGGGGGGGGGGGGGGGGGGGGGGGGGGGGGCTTAACCCAGGTTTAACAACGGGCAAAAAACATTCATACAAATCAGCTTGTTGGCGCGTACTGGTGTTTTGAGTCGCGCGTTTGCTCGTTGTTGAGTCGTCAGCTGATCAGTTTTTTGGTTCCTCCCGGTGCCGGATTGATTGCCAGAGCCTCATAGATCGCCATCAATGCCGGTTCGGCCTGGGTGCTCTTGCGCACATGGATCGTCCGTCCGTCCTTGCGGCGAAGGCTGGCGGTCACGCGACGCTGAACCGACATCGTCTGTCTCAGGCTGACCCAGGAGTCGTTGATCCCGGCCGCCTTCAATTGCACCCGCACGACCTGCACGCACTGATACGCCAGGACCGTGATGAACAGATGCCCGTCCGAACGATCCTCCTTCGAGTGGTACACCGGACGCAAGCCCAACTCGCTCTTCAGACTGCGGAACACGCTCTCGAGATCGGTCAGCATCGTGTAGGTGCGCCACAGCCGCTCCTCGTCCCAGGCCGTCTCACTGCTGCGCAGGCAATACACCCCCGGGTGGGTAGCCATGGTTCCGGCCACCAGCGACTTCTCCCAGGTCAGTGCCGTGACGATCTTGCCCGAGGCGTCGGTGGCCAGATTCACCGTGTAATGTTGGCTGGCGCCGTGGCTCTTCTGCTTGAGCCGGCCAATGCGCTCCAGAAGTTTGTCATGGCGCTTCTCGGCGCGAGGTTTCTGCAGGCCATCGACGATCTTCTGCAATCCCGCCTCGAAGCCCTGGGCAAAGCGGGCCACCATCGCCGTCTCTTTGGCCTCCCGCGCCAGCGAATGGCAATACAACTGAACTTCCTTGCCGTCTTCGCTGAGCACCTTCTGCAGCCGCAGGCTCTCACCGCCGGCGGTCTCGATGGCCACTGCTTGGGCTTCGTCAAATTGCCGTGCACCACCGCGGCGCACCACCAGATAGCGGTAACCGTGCTCGATGAGCCAGGCCAAATTGGCTTCGGTGGCGATGCCCGCATCCATGATGACCAGCGCGCCGGGCGGTGCGCCCAGACCCGTCAGCATGCCAGCCAGTGTCGTGGCTTCGGACACATTGCCGGCGAAGCTCCGGGAGCGGCGCACAAAGCCGCTGCCGTCGAGGACCAGACCCAGGGTGAGCAGAGGGCAATCGCTGCGCTTCTCCTTCGAGCGTGCGCGCCGAGCCTTGGGGTTGGCGGCGGCTTCGCCTTCAAAGTAGGTGTTGGTCAGGTCATACAGGGTGACCGTCTCTTCCAGCGTGAACAGCGTTCGAATGGAACTGAACAGGTGCGCTTCAATCGCGGCCCGATGGCGCATCAAGATGTCCGAGGCCCGGTACAAGCCCATGTGCGACATGCCGGCGAAATCGACATCGATCAATTCGCCCAGGGCGCTGTGGGTTTGCAGCCAGCGCCAGGTGGAAAGTTCCGAGGCCGGCTGGGCCATGCGCCCGATCAGGTTGCCAAGGATGGCCGCACGCGTGATGCCGTTGATGCCCAACTCGGCCAGTTTCTTGACGAAACCGAATTGCGCCAGGACATGCAGGGCGACATGCTCGACGCCGACCGAGCGCGGTTGGCTCTGTTGCAGGGAGTCGATATCCACTTCATGGAAGTCGGCGGCGGGACGCTCGATGGCCGCGGACTTGGCCTGCTTGCCTTCGAGACCTGTCGTCTCCTCGGGCAACGGCGCGCGTGCGATCAGTTGCCCGAAATAGCGCTGGGCGGCCCGTTCGATCGGTTCCGGGCAGTCGATGGCGAGCAGCGTTTCCTGCGGTTGCAGGAGTTGTTCGAGCCGACTGCACAGCACCGGCCAGTCTTCGGGCTTGATGGCGAAGTTGCGCCCAAGATTGAGGACGGTGATCTGGCGCACCTTGCCGCCAATACGCTCGCCGCGCACCAGTCGATAGGTGAAGTAGCCCTCGCCGGTGGCTTTGTTGTTGGTTCGGGTTTGCCGGATAAACATCCACCCGATGTTATCGAAAAAGCAAGGGAAAAACCGGGTATGCCTAAACTATTATGGCACAACAAAACGAAACCAAAATCATGATTCATGGAAAATCAAGGCGTTACGAATGGCGAAGCCGTCGAATAATGCCGATTATGACGATGGGGTGTTAAAGCTGGGTTAATCCGGGCCGTGATGGCGCAGGCGGCAGCCTGTGCCAAGGTGCTGCCGCGACAATTGAGCTTCAGCGGCGCCAAACGCGTCGTCAACAGCTTACTGGATCTGATCAGAGGCAGCGCAACAGAGAGTTTCATCCGGATGTTTGCCACTCTGCGCGGGGCAGTCGCATCTTTGCGCCTGCCGTGGCGACCGGATCGGGTGGAGCCTCGTGCCGTCAAGCGACGACCAAAACCACATCGCCTGCTCAACGAATCACGCGATATCGCCCGTGCAAAGATTGTGCGAACACGCATCTGCCTCGCTTAAGGTAGTGCCATTGATCTCTGAGCCCGACGCCTTTGGAGGTGACACCTCAAAGCCAGCGGCCTCCAGTGCTGGCGAAAACAGGCCAGCGAGAACGTGGTCGAAGTGGTCCTTATCGCCCCCGTACTTCGGCACCCAGTGATCAGGCGTGCTGATCGGCATAATGACAAAGCACGATCCCTTCTTCTCAGCCTCAGCCACGTTGCTCTCCATTGTCTTGGTGGTGAGGTTGTCCTAAGACGCCCCTATCGGTAGCTCACTGACACCAATGGCACTACCTTAAGCCAGACACGTTTGATCCGCAAATATTTGATTACGCCCTTACGGGCACCAACAAGTACTTTGGCTGCTGATATGCCCCGTAGAATTGATTGACCGACCACCGCAGGCGATTTTCATGCCGATTGCCAGCGAATTGCGGCCTTGATTTCATCCCTCTGCCGCCCGTCAAGCGGGACGTGCTGGCACTTCAGCGATTGTCGCGGACCGGCCACGAAATCGATGCCACGTATGGGAAGCGGCCCGAATTGACCAACGCATTGCCCTATCGGACAGATCGACGCAAGGCGTCGCCTGGTGGTGAGTCAGGGCCCCACTAAGCCAATGGAATCGTAACGGACCTGGCCTCGTCGGGTCCATGACATTCCGCAAGGCGATTGGCGGGACGCCCGCATGCGGGCGTGACTGTCCCGGATGGTCGGTGCGCCGTTGTTCCGCGCGGTGTCGGTCGACTGTCACCGTGGAAAGTAATCCGATGCTAAGGCCTTTGCCGGCGCGCTGCGCGAACTCCATTCAAGTTCGGCTCAGGGGCCTCGACCGGACATCCGAAGTCAACACCTCGCCACTCCGCGACCGTCTCGTCCTGGCCGGATGCGAAGGCCCGGCGTTTCACTCCAAAGCGGCCATAGCACGAAAACGGAAGCCGAGGATTAACGGCGGGTCAGGCCGAGGCGGCGTCACCGAGCCCGCGCGAGCGAAGGACTCGTGTGCGTGGCGCACCGGACGCTCCGAACTGTAGTTCTCCGGCATGGCCAGCGGGCGGTTATGGCCCTATTCGACCATCGGCCAGTGGTACGCAACGCGCGGCCAAAGCGGCCGGCCAACGGTATCCTTGAACTGTGCCGGCGAGGCGGACCGGCACCAGTCCGTGAGTACCGAGAATTCTACTGCGAGGTCGAACACGGCACGCTCGTCCACGGTATTGCCCACGACCGCCGCGCCAAGTGCGGGCGCGACATTCTCATCGCGTACGTCTGCAAGTGTCGACACGCCTGTCGCGCCGCGGACGCGCAGGGAGTCGTTGACATCGGGGTTTGCCTCGCACCGCAAGCGGCGCAGCGCTGCCACATGGAATTTCGGCCGGGGGTCAAACGCTCGACCGTGGCCGACGGGGCGCGCGACTGGCACCTGCTTGCGCCCCGCGGACCTTCAGCCAGATTGCACCTCGCTTACCTCGTCGGTCCAAACCTTGAAACTCTTCAGGGTATTGGGACCGAAGGTGCTGCTGATGGCGACGTCGGCGGCGTCGCGGCCACGCGCGATCAACACGCGTCCGATGCGCGGGGTGTTGTTGCGGGCATCGAAGGTGTACCAATGGCCGTCAAGGTAGGCCTCGAACCAGCCGGCGAAGTCCATCGGGCCATAAGGCGGCGGCATCCCGATGTCGCCCAGATAGCCGGTGCAGTAGCGCGCGGGAATGTTCATGCAGCGACAGAATGCAATGGCGAGGTGCGCGTAGTCGCGGCAGACGCCGGCCCGCTCCTGGAACGCCTCGAAGGCCGTCTTGGTGCGGCGCGCGTGCTCGTAGCCAAATGTGATATGGCGGTGGACGTAGTCGCAGATCGCCTGGACGCGCCCCCACCCGGTCGGTGACGTGCCGAACAGTTGCCAGGCTGTCTCGGACAGGCGATCGGTCTCGCAGTATCGGCTCCCTAGCAGAAACAGCAGGGTCTCGTCGGGCAGTTCCTCCACCGGCGTCTGTCGCGCATTCCAGACGACAGCGTCCGCCTGGCCCGAATCTCTCACCAGCCCATCGGCGAACAGCCTGAGCAGACCCTTGGGGGCGACGATACGGCTGCACCAGTTGCCAAAACTGTCGCGATAGGCGGTGAGCGGAACGGCTGGGTCGGTGATCAGGTGATCGGGAACGATGATGTCGGAGACGCGCGTGTAGTGCACGCTCAAGGTCAGGATCATCGGGGTCGGCTGCGGGCACTCGTAGATCAGTTCGTAGCCTATGCGGATCTTCATGGTGGGGCTCCTGCTGGCCGCCAGCGCTGCCCGGGGCAGACTCCGGCGGCTTGGGTTGCTGTGTCGTAGGGTCGGCTACGCGAGAATCCCCGCACAGCGGCTCGCGAGCGCACTGCGCAGGGATTCGACGATCACCTCGCGCAGAGCAGGCCAATGTCGAACTGCCCTGCCAACGTGCTTCTGATTGACCTCCAGCTCGATGCCCACGTAGGCGCCGGGCGGCAGACGCCGACGAAACCACGCGGTCAGGCCATCGCGTGCCCAACCGCCACAGTCGGCTGCGCGTCCATCCATCGCCTTGGTCTCCGACAGCATGTTCAGGGGCCTTACCCGCGGGTGGCGAGTGCATAGTATGACGGAGTCGGCCGGTGCGTGCGCTCATGCACGCACCGGGGACCATGCTGCCGTGCGCCCCATATGCGAATCCCTCAACCGCGCCGCCCCTCTCGTCGTCACCTTCGCGACGTTGCTTCGCCCGCGGGGCGCGCATGTGTCGGCGACATGGACTCCGCGATGCGGCGCGCCCCCCGCCGCATCACGTCAGTTCATGGCAAACAGACACTCAGCCAAAGCTCTGATCGCCTGCTTGGCAGGTCCACAAGGTGTCGAGAATGACCGACTGGGGGCATGGGTCCCGGTGCTTTGAAGCGTCAGCTTGCCGAGGTAACGCTGACGTTCCTTGCGCCGATTCCGGCGGCCTGCCCATGGCGGCTCATGGCCGGGGCCTGCCTCATGACGGGGGCGTCGCGTGCCGCCAGGCGGCACGCGACGCTAAGCAACCCGATGACCTATGAATGTGTTCGGGCAGCTTCGCGACCCCCCCGGCCACTTGAGACCGCACAGGAATCAGCGTGAGCCCATCGGGATGACGGCGAACCCGGCCAGACGGTGTGAGCGGCAATCATCCATGCGTGCTCCCGTTGCCGGCGCGGGGTGGCTCAGCGGCCCACCCTGGCGGCCAGATGTGCCGGATAGCGCTCGCCCTGCACGGTCACCTTAGCCAAGGCCCCTTCGATCTCGGCGAGGTCATCCGCCGTCAGTTCGAGCGCCGCCGCGCCGAGGTTTTCCTCCAGGCGGTGCAGCTTGGTGGTGCCTGGAATCGGGACGATCCAGGGCTTTTGCGCCAGCACCCAGGCGAGCGCGATCTGCGCCCGGGTGGCACCCCGCTTGGCGGCGATCTGCCCGAGCAGGTCCACCAGGGCCTGGTTGGCCTTGCGCGCTTCCGGCGAGAAGCGCGGCACGACGTTGCGAAAGTCGGTGCTGTCGAACGTCGTGGTTTCGTCGATCGCACCCGTCAGGAAACCCTTGCCGAGCGGGCTGAAAGGAACGAAGCCGATGCCGAGTTCTTCGCAGGCGGGCAACACCTCCTGCTCGGGCTCGCGCTACCACAGGGAATACTCGCTCTGCACCGCGGCCACCGGCTGCACGGCGTGTGCCCGCCGGATCGTCTGCACCCCCGCTTCGGACAGACCACCCAGCCGATGCGATGTCACGGCACAAGCGGATCGAACAATCGGTCGCTCGCGCTCGTGTCGGCAATGAACACAACGTTCGCGGCGATATGATGCGGCGTGTAGATGGTCGTTCGGATGAGCCAACCCCTTCCCGGCACCACAGCCTGCTCAGTCATCGTGCGGATATGGGTGGTGTCGTCAAATGCATCCTCGATCTGGTCGTATTCGAGTTTCATTGTCCAACCTCCTGGTGGATCATGGCGCACCGCTGCGTGATGCCGAACGTGGCCCACTGCGCCGCGGCTGCCTGCGCTGCCGCAGAACGTAACAAGCCTGTGTTCGGCGCTCTCGGGCTACCCCCTCCGCAGTCGTGATTCATTATCCCACTTTCCATCTGCACATCGCGCGACGCGGGCGTGGCCCTTCGAATTCGTCAACCAAAGCGGGTGGTGGGTCGCGGCTCGGCCGCCGCCCGTCGTTTCGTGTTCAGCCGCCTGCGCGACTGATCGCCCCAGCCGGCAGAAAGCCGCCGGAGAACCCGCGGCTCTTTTCGTTCATGCCGCGGCACAGGAGCACAACTTCCCTGCCGGCCTCGACAGCCCCGATCCCAGGAGCTGACCCGCCACTCCGTCCCACAGCGCAATGTTTTCCGACCGTGTCGGGTCCGCTATCGGGCGTTGTCACCGCAGATCGAAGGACGGCTTCTGGCGGGGGACCGGTCAGACGGCGCGATGATTTCGCCGCTCCGTCTACGACCGCTCATGGCCGGGGGCTGCCTTTCCGGGTGGTACCGGAAGGCCGACCTTCGCCGATCCCCAATTTTCCATCGGCGGCTCTCGGGAAGCATTTTGGAACCGCGGCTCCCGGCCAATGGCCGCCGGTCGGCGACCGGTGAACGCTGGGAATTGATCGTCAGCGGCATCGCCAATAGCCGACCATCGCTGCGGCTTCCCGATCTCCAGGGGTTCGGCCGAAGCGGCTGGTCGCGGCCAGCCATTGGCATGGTGTAACCGGCCTGGGGTACAGATAGCGGGCTGGAGCGTGTCGTCACCCGCTCGAAAGCCGAAAGAGGCGTAAGCTCGCCCGTGACGAGGGAACACGTGACGTCACACAATGGATCGTACGGCGGACGCTTGGTCCTTCTCCGGGTTGCGGCTTCGACCAACATATCCTTCAAGCCATCAGTCCCTGCCAACACTTTGCTACGGCAGGGGCGCAGCTAAGTACGGCGTTGGGCTTCATCAACCAAGAGAGGGCATCCGTGCAACGCACCTTGTTCGGCTTCATGCCCGTCACCATAGCGATCGACGAGCGGCTCAGGTCGATGAGAGGCGTGATTTGAGGTGGAGTAGCAGGCAGACCAGCCCGCTGCGGGCGGAAGTCGCCCAGGGCACGGAGCCGGCAATGGCGGCCTGTCGTCATGCTGTGACGGAAAAATATCGGTTCTACAGTTGCGGCGATGTGATATTTGTCGAGAACGCAGCGCGTTGCGGCTCTACGCACCAAGCACAGGGTGGCAAGTGATGCGCGCCGTGCGCCGTCTTGTGCCCCTCTGCCTGGCGGCCTCGTTGTTTGCCGCCAGCAGCGGCTGGGCGGACCCGGGGGCGGAGGTCGTGGTGGACGTGGATTCGGCGAGACGCGAAATGCGAGTGTTGCGAGACGACAAGGTTCTCGCAGTGTTCGACCACGTTTCGGTCGGTCGTTGGGGGGTAAGCGAGGAGAAGCGACGCGGTGACGGCAAGACCCCGCTCGGTCAGTATCGCATTGCGTGGCTGAAGTCCACGGGCCAGTTCGGTCCCTTCCTGGGTTTCGACTATCCCTCGCTCGCACGTGCGGAGAAGGGCCTCGCCGCAGGTGAAATCAGCCAAGCCGAGTACGATGCCATTCAAGAGGCGCACGCCGCAGGGCGCGTCCCGCCGCAGAACACCAGACTTGGAGGACAGATCGGCATTCATGGCCTCGGCCGCGCCGACCCCCGGATCCACCGCGAGCTCAACTGGACCAAGGGCTGCATCGCCCTGACCAACGCACAGATGAGCCAGTTCATGCGTTTGGTGGGAAAGGGCGCGCAAGTTAGAATACACTAGTGCGCCTGAATATTTTCCGCTCGTCGGCGAAGAAAGGGTATTGCTTTATCATCGTTGGAGACAAGAGTCATGAAGAAGATCGTTGCTCCGTTAGTACTCGCGATTTGCCTTGGTGTCCTAGGCGGCTGCGCCTCGGTCTCCAAGGAAGAGTTGGATGCTGTGCGTGCGACCGCGAGCAAAGCGGTCGCCGATGCTGCCGCCGCCAAGACCGCCGCCGACAACGCGGCTGCCGCGGCGGCGAAGGCGCAGTCCACGGCCGATGCCGCCAAGTCCACGGCCGATGCCGCCAAGTCTTCGTCCGACGCCGCCAAGTCTTCAGCCGAGGCGGCCAATGCGTGCTGTCAGGATACGCAGACCAAGATCGACCGCATGTTCAAGAAGTCGATGTACAAGTAAGCGAGCGGCCCTTTTCCCCAAGGGACAGAGGGCCGTTTGCGAATCTCGTTCGGAAATCCCGGATGTATCCGTCATCGCGCAGGCGCCCCGCGCTGCGATCACAGGCGGCGGGGCGCCGCGATGCGGCATGGTTTTGCCAAATTCATTGAAGCGGTTTGATATCCTCGCCGTGACCACCAGAGTCGAGGCCGAAGACTTGCGTGCGCTCGCAGCGACGAACCGGCATAGAAATCAGAGTCTGCTCAGTAACGATCATCGAATGGGGGGCTCGATCGCCTCGCACGCGTGATAGCGACGGGCAGCCCGGATTTCTCGATGACCGCCGTCCTTATCATTAGTTCGTCCAGCGCGAGATCCGGCCGGGCGGCAACTCCGCGCCGGGCTTCATTGAGCGTCTCGGCGATCCGGATCTCGATTGCAGCGTCATCCTCCTCAAGCGGAGGATGCGCCTCGAGATAGAGCCCGTCCGGTCCCCACCCGAGCTTGATCGGCTGATTCATGAGTCGCACCGGCGTGCCTACCGGCACAAGACGAAACAGCGTCTCGACGTGCTCCGGCAGCAGCCGCATGCAGCCGTGCGTGACGCGCATGCCCACACCGAACTCCTTGTCGGTGCCGTGGATCAGATATCCCGCGATGGCCAATCGAAGCGCGTAGGCCCCGAGCGGATTGTCGGGTCCCGCTGGCACCACCCGCGGCAGTTCCTCGCCGTCGAACGCGTGCTCGGCGCGGATCGAGGAGGGTGGTGTCCAGGAAGGATTCTTCTGCTTTGCGCTGATCCGTGTGAGGCCGAGCGGCGTCTTCCAGTCCATGCGGCCAACGGAGATCGGAAAGGTGATGACTTCGCGCCGGTCGCCCTTTCTTGTCGGCTCCGGGAAGTAGTAGAGTCTGTATTCCGGCAGATTGATGACGATCCCCCTGCGCGTAGCCTCCGGCAGTAGCCTTTGACCCGGAATGATAACGTCGCCGCCAACCGTCGGCAGCCAGCGGTCCACGCCGGGATTAGCGTTGAGGATCTCCTCCTGTCCAATACCTTGTTCGCGGGCGATGTCGAGCAGGGTCTGTTCGTCGCGCACCGTCACAGAACGGATTTCGCCGACGAGGTCCGATTCCGGTTTCGCGAGCACGTGCCGTTCCACCGGCGCGGGTTGGCCATGGACGGCCGGCATGGCACACGCGAACAGCATGACGCCAAACAGGACGGCTGCGAGACGGAATTGGTGAGGGTTCATGAGCTTATTCGTGACCGCGGAATAGTAACGGCATTCTTGGAACCATGCGCTTGCCGCACCGGCGGATAGGGATTTGCCGAGGAGAGACCAAAATGGATGATGGCAGCTGCACGTTCGTAACCAGCCGTTGAACTAGGACCTACGGATGATGCCCTGCACCGCCGTGCAATGCGGTACGCCAATGACGGGTTCCATCCACGTGGATTTGGTACTGCCGACCCTCCCCCCGCTCGCAGATTGAACCAGATCGCCTGAGAGTACACATGTCTTGGCCCCGACTCGATCATGGAAAGCGATGCCCAAACGGACGCCGCCCGGTCGCGCCTAATTCATGCTGTGCGTCAGCAGCCGGTCGTATTCCGCCTTGACCACCGCGTAGCACTCGCAGCTTCGGCTCTCCAAACCTGGGCGGTCCAGCACCGTGATGTGGCCGCGCCGGTAGCTGATCAGTCCCGCCCGCTGCAAGGAGAGCGCGGCTTCGGTCACCCCTTCGCGGCGCACGCCGAGCAACTGGGCCATCAGTTCCTGGGTCACGACCAGTTCGTTGCCGGGCAGCCGGTCCAGGCTGAGCAGCAGCCAGCGGCACAGTTGCTGGGCCACCGTATGGTGCCGGTTGCACACCGCAGTTTGTGCCGTCTGCGCGATCATCGCCTGGGTGTAGCGCAACAACACCTTCATCACCGAAGGGCAGCGCTCGAACTCCTCGCGGATCGCGGGCCCGGGCATGCGATACCCTTCGCCCGCGCTGTGCACTACCGCCCGGCTGGGGGTCGAGCCGCCTCCCATGAACAATGGGACGCCGACGATGCCCTCGTTGCCGACCACGGCGATCTGGGCCGAGGCGCCGCTCTCGGTCACGTACAGCAGCGAGACGATGGCCGAAGTCGGGAAATAGGCATGCGTCGGCACGGCGCCGGGCTCATACAGCGAGTGCCCCAGCGGCATCGCGATCGGTTCGAGCAGCGGCCGCCAGCGCTGCCAATCCGCTTCCGGCAGCGACGCCAGCAGCCGGTTTTGCCGCGCGTCCGGCGCGAGCCGCTGCGGCGCGGCCTCGGGCTGATCGGGCTGGGCGCTCGACGCCGCGGCCGACCCCGATCGCGTCGAATTGGAGCTGAGCGGCATGTAACCTACGGACCCGGAGCCGCGTCGCCGGTAGCGGCTGGCGCGGCCGGCGCGCTCGCGGCCAGGGGCAGCGTGACCACGAACTGGCTGCCGCGAGCGGCGCCCGCGCTGTGCGCGACGAGCGTGCCGCCGTGCGCCCGAACCAGGGCGCGCACCACCGTGAGCCCGATGCCCAGCCCGACGCCGTGGAAGCCGAGCGCGCGGGTGTCCTGCACGAACGGCTCGAAGACGTAGGGCAGCATCTGCGCCGTGATGCCGATGCCGTCATCGGACACCGTCAGCGTCAGGGTGTCGGCGGTGACGGCGACGTCGAGGCGGATGCCCCCGCCGTCGGGCGTGTATTTGGAGGCGTTGTCGAGCAGGTTGCTGACGACCTGCTCCAGGCGCGCCGCATCCCCCTGCACCGGGAGAGCGCCGGCGGGCCGCTGCGACTCGAAGCGCTGTGCGCGCTGTTCCAGCATCGGTCGGTGGGCGGCGACGGCAGCGTCGATGACCTGGGCCAGATCGACCAATCGGCGCTCGAGTTCGAATCCGCCGGCCTCCACATTCGAGGCATCGATCAGGTCGCCGACCAGGCGCGACATCTGCGTCATCTGCTGTCCGACCATGCCCTGCACCCGCGGCAGGAGCGCCTCCTCGGTCGGCGCGCGCCCGAGCATCGCGCTCGCAATGCGGATCGGCGCCAGGGGATTGCGCAGCTCGTCCGCCACCGCGGCCACGAAGGCGGCCTGCCGCTGCCGTGCCTGTTCGGCAGCCGCCTGCAGCTCCTGCGCGGTGAGCGCGGCCAGCACCAGCTTCTCGTTGGCCTCGCGCAGCTGCGCATGCCAGCGATCGGAGTCGATCGCCTCGTCGGCGCCCTTGCCCGCGGCCTGGCGCGCCGGCGCACCCGGGTGCGCCTGCGGCGCCGCTTCGTCGATCGGGCCGATGCCGTGGAACGCGATGCCGCCGGCGCGCTGACGCTTGGACTCGTACATGGCGGCATCGGCCCGCGCGACCAGGGTGTCGAAGTCTTCGCCATCGTCCGGGTAGAGGGTGATGCCCACGCTCGCCGTCACGCGCACCGCCTGAGCGTCCAGGACCGCCGGCGCGCCGATCGCCGCGATCAGCTTCTCGGCGACCGTGCGCGCATCGCGCGGCTGGTTCAGTTCGGCCAGCAGGATGAGGAACTCGTCACCGCCGTGGCGACTGACGGTGTCCACCTCGCGCACCGCCGCGAGCATGCGCTTGGCGGCAAGGCAAAGCACCTTGTCGCCGAAGGCATGACCGAGCGTGTCGTTGAGCTCCTTGAAGTTGTCGAGGTCCACGAACAGCAGGGCGAAGCGCGAGCCGCGGCGCTTGGCGTTGGCGATCGCCTGCACGAAGCGCTCGCGCAGCGCGGTGCGGTTGGGCAGCCCCGTCAGGGCATCCAGCACGGTGGCTTGCGCCGCATTCTGCAGCGCTTTCGCGGCCGTCTCGGCATCGGCCTGGCTCGCCAGCGCCGCCAGCACCAGCTGCTCGTTGGCCTCGACCAGCCGGGCCGCCTGGTTCTGGTCCAGGCGCATCTCCGCACTGACCACGTCCTGCAGCAGGCGCGTGAGCAGCGCCTGCATCGCCTCGGCCTGCGCGGTCAATCGCGCCAGCTTGACTGCGGCGTCTGCGACCGATGGGTCGGCCGGCTCAGGGGTCTGCGTCACAGGGTCCGTTCAGGCGTCATCGGTCGGAGCCGACGAGGCGGCAGGGCGCTTGCGGGTGGGTCGCCCGCCGAGCAGGCCTTCCTGCTCGGGCAGCATCTCGCCCATGTGGATGCCCTGGTCGCCGATGCTGTACAGGCGCAGCTCGTTGGAATGGGCACTGGCGCGCACCTTGACCACGGCCATGACGCGCAGCAGGCGGCTGTCGACCTCGATGTAGCGCTGCACGATGATCGCGTCCGTCAGGAACGCCGCGCCATAGGGGCTGAAGCGCAGGTCGGTATAGCGGTCTTCCAGTTCGGAGGTCATCAGCACCGACACGCCGGCACGCGCCAAGGCGGTGACCAGCCCGAGCAGCGACTCGCGAAAGTCGGTGCGGAAGGTCGGCGCCAGGGCGAGTTCGAAGCCGCTCAGGGAATCGAGCACGACGCGGCTCGCCTTGAGCCGGCGCACCTCGGTCAGGATCAGCAGCACGATCTCGTCGATCGACAGGTCCGGCTCGCGGCTGTCGATCAGGCCCACCTGGCCGCGCGCGATCAGATCGACGAGCACGGGATTGCGCGAGCGGTTGGGGTGCTGCTCGAAGGCGGCCGCGGTCAGGCGCAGGCTGCGCTCGTAGAGCGCCGCCACACCCCCATGGCCGATGATCGGATGCAGGGCCTGGTCGATCTCCCGCCAGAGGGCCACGACCGCATCGGCGACCTGCCCGGCGTGCGCGCCGTCCGGGACCCGGCCTCCCAGCGGTGCCGGCCAGCGACGACCGTCTTGGCTTTTCAGTGGCATGGAACGCTGGCCGCTTGGTTCGGGATCATTGAGGGTGTGCAGGCGCGAATGCTGCTGCGTCGATCAGGAGGCCGCGATGGCTTGGCGGCTGCGACCGACTGCGCGCGCCGACGGGGCGCGGATTGCGGGGGCGCAGGAATCCACCCCCCGCATGCGCCGCGCTCATGATGCCAAGATGCGGCCCGGCATGCAACTCATTGGGTGGCGAGAGCCGCAGAACCACGGTGCGAAGGACACAGCCGAGCGGGCGAGTTTGGGGCAGCCGATATGCTGCGTCAACAGCGTATTGCCGTGCTGCCATGATCGAGAAATCGGTTCCCGGAGCCAACGATTGCAGGGATACGCACGGATCGATCGGGGATCGAGAGGTCCGACGGTTTCAGCCGAGGACGATGTGACGGGAGCCGGAAGCAATTCGAAGAGAACCGGTGCGGTCGCGCCGATGCCTGCGCGCTCGGTCCGTCACAGACGGTAGGCGAGCTTTAGACGTGCCTGCACCTGGCGCGCCTTCCGGAACGATTCCTTCAGCACCTGGCGATCCATGTCATTGAGCTTGTCCGGATCGATGCGGTTGGCGGCCTCCGGCGGCGTAACCGGATTCATCTGCTGGCGCAGGCGCAGCATCTGGATGAAGTAGAACGCCTCGGTGACGGCGATCAGGCCGTCGCCGGCGAGATGGATGTGCGGGGCCGCGCCGCGCAGGCGCTCGGCGGTGTTGGTGTGGGCGACACCGTGGGCCAGGCTGAACACCCGCGCCGCATCCACGAACGGGCGCGAGCCGTACATCTTGAGATTGATGGTGTGGGGAAATGCCTTGTCATCGAACACGAAATCCCGGATCACGCCCAGCGGCGGCTGGCAGGTGAGCGCGTTCTCCGCCATGTAGCGCAGGAAAAGGGTGTTCTCCGGTACCACGCCGAAGAGCCATTCGCGCAACTGCTGCGCCAGCGATGCCTCGCCATAGATGGCGCGGAAGTCGAAGAAGATGGTGGCATTGAGCAAGGCCTGGGGCAGCGGCCTCGTGATCCAGTCGCCGAAACGCTCCTTCCACTCGGCCAGGCTGAGGCACCACTGCGGATTGCCCGCCATGATGTTTCCCCGGCACAGGGGGAAGCCGCAGGCGTCGAGTCCCAGATTGATGGCCCGGGCGAAGGGCAACAGCCCGCGCCGGATCTCCTCCGTCGAACCTCCTTCGGGAGGCACGAAGATGATGCCGTTGTCTTGGTCAGTGCTGAACGTCTGCTCGAAGCGGCCCTCGGACCCCAGCGCGATCCAGCACATCGGCACCTCGGGTATGGTATGGCGATCGAGTTCCAGCTCGATGACGCGGATGGTGAGCAGATCGTTGAGGGTGGAGACGAGCTGAATCAGAGTCTCGGCGCGGGTTCCCTGCCGCAGCATGCGCCCGGCCAGCAGCCGGATCTGGCGCGCCGCCTGGGCCAGCGTCTCGGTGTCGCGTGCCACCCGGATATCGCCGCTCAGCTCCCCCAGGCCGGTGCGCGGCAGGCTGAACAGGTCGTGCTGCGACACCACGCCGAGCAGCCTCCCTTCCGCTACCACCAGCAGGTGCCCCAAACCGCTGCGCGCCATGGTGAGCGCCGCGTCATGGGCGGCAACCTCCGGCCCCAGCACGACGAATCGCTGCGTCATCACCCGCTCCACGGCCTGGTCGAGGTCATAGTCGGGCAGCGCCGCCTGCTGCACGAAGTCGGCAAGCGTGAAGATGCCCAGCGGCGCGCCGCTGCGCGGGTCGGCCACGACGATGGCGCCGACGCGCTGGCGGTTGATGTGCGCCAGCACCTGGCGCACCGGGAGTCCGGGGGGGCAGGTGACGGGGGTGCGCGCCAGAAACGCCGACAGCGGGCTGTAGATCGAACGGTGCTCTTCATCCGATACCGCGGCACCCGGCCCTTGCGCCGCTTCGTCGAGCGGCGGATCTTCAGCGTGCAGATTCAAGTCCGTCTTCGCCCTATCAGTATTCGACCCGGGCATAGAGCGTGCGCTCCGCTGCCCGGCGCGCCTCGCCCAGAGTACGGATGCCCTGCGCCGCCAACAGCGGAATCATGCGCAAAAACGCTTCGCCAGTCACCGTGGCATCGCCCAGGGCGGTGTGGCGTGCCACCACCATGATGCCCAGCCGCTCCGCGATCGCCTCCAGCGTGTGCGAGCCCTGATGCGGATGCAGCACCTGAGACAGCAGCAGCGTATCGAGCACCGGCTGGGTGAAGCGGACGCCGGTGCAGGCCTCCTTCATCTGCAGGAAACGCATGTCGAACGCGGCGTTGTGGCCGACGAGCACCGTATCCTCGCAGAATTCGTGGAACCGCGGCAGCACCTTGTCGATGGTGGGCTGGCCCTTGAGCAGTTCGTGGGTGAGGCCGTGGATATTGGTGGATACCCACGAGGTGGGGCGCTGCGGATCGACCAATTGCTGATAGCTCTCGTTGCGCAGCAGGCGGCTGTTCACAATGCGCAGCGCGCCGATGGAAACGATCTCGTCGCCGGCCGAAGGCTCCAGGCCGGTGGTCTCGGTGTCGAACACGGTATAGGTGAGTTCGGTGAGCAGGCGTTCGTCGAGTTCGGTGGTCTGGCCCGGCTGCTGAAACAGGTCGAAATCGTAGAACTCCGGGCGGTTGTCGCCGTAGCGGATCGGCGCGGCGGCGACCGGCTGCAGCGGGGTGGCGAGCGGCAGCAGGAGCCGGAAGCAGGCTCGGTGGCGCGCCTTTTCCGTGACGAAGACGACTTCCGCCCCGTGGCGCTCGGCGACGTCGCGCAGGGTGAGCGGGCTGTCCTCGCCGCCGGCGTGCATCGGGTCCATCTCCCAAGAGTACAGCGTCTGGGAGGAGAGCGCCGCGCCGGACCAGATCAGGTCCAGCCGCGCCAGTCTGCCTTCCCGGGACAGGCTGAAGCGCACTTCGCGCACGTCGTGTTCATCCTGCATGCGGCTGGCGAAGTAGGTCAGCGCCTGGATCAGGGTGTAGCTGTCGGCCTTGATCCAGATCGAGTTGTCGAGATTCTCCACCTTGGTCGGCAGGCCCAGTCGGCTCTCGATGCGACGCCGCGCCGCAGCCACCACGTCCACCCCGAGCATCTCTTCGAGAGGCCAGCGCGTCTTGAGCGAATCGGCATAGTCGGCCATGGTGCGGTCCAGCGCGCTGCTCAGACTGCTTGTCTCTTCGCTGATGATGCGCACGAACCGGTCACGCTGCTGCGGCTCGCAGTCCGGGTAGTCGAGCAGGGTCTCCACGGCGGCACGGATGTTTCCCAGCGCGGCGCGGCTGCCTTCGGTGAGCGACTGCAGCAGCACGTCGCGCCTGCTGTCGCGCTCGAAGCTGCGGGTGATGTTCTCCATGGTCAGGACGAAGCCGCTGATCGTCGCGTAGTCGGCGCGCCGCAGCGGCGCCGGCTTGTCGCCCGGATCGCGAGCATGCGCATCGGGGTCGCGAGCCGGCGGCAAACTGGTCGTCAGCACCGGCGCCAACTGCAGCCGGATCAGCTGGCCGGCGCGGGTGGTGGTGACGACCTGCGCGTTCAGATCGGCGTCGTTCTGCTCCAGGCGGGTGCGCACATGGTCCAGGGCGTGCGTCAGCAGGCTGCGATCGATGACGGCAAAGATCGATCGTCCGAGACCGATCAGCGGCGCCGTCGTTTCCCCCGGCCCGTTCGCGGCGGCCCCCAGCGTCTGCCGCGCGCGCTCGTTGTAGAGCAGGATGCGGCCATCGCTGTTGCATACCAGCACCCCCTGGGACAACTCGGACATCAGGGCCGCCAGCCGGTTTTTCTCCTCTTCCACCGACGCCCGGGCGCGGACCGCCTTCGCCTCCAGATCGCGCGCCAGCGTTTCGTGCTGCTGCGCAAAGCGGTTGACCGCTTCCGCGAGCAGCCGCATCTCCGCCGGTCCCGCAGCCTCGATGCGATGGCTGCGGTTGACGTTCAGCATGATGCGCAGCGCCTCCACCAGCCGCAGCGGCCCGCGCACATAGGCGTGATAGGCGCCGGCAAAGAGAATTCCGAACAGGCCGAGGCCGAGCACGCCCAGTCCCGCCAGCAGTTCCAGGCGCGGCGCGATCATCGCGGCGAGGCTGTGCCGGTTGTCGGGCCCCACGTCGTAATAGAAGGCATAGCCCGCCACCAGGACGAAACCCGTCAGCAGAGCGAGAAAGGCGCTCAGCGCGAGGATGAATTTATACTTGTCCGCCACGTCGTCGATCGGCAGCCTGCGCCGCTGTCTTGCCGGGAACCGGGAAGTTACCGGACTGCGGGCCGGTATACAAGAACCTGCGTCGCCCGAGCCGGAACCATGGAGGCTGTCGCGTTGCCTGCGGCCGGAAAACCTGCCATGTACGAACAAGGGGAGATCCCCTTGTCTATCCCCCCAGCGGGAACGAGGGGGCGCAGTCCCCCCTTGCAAATCCCGAAAAAGGCGTTGGCCCGGCCCAGGTCTTCGCCAGAACGGTCACGTCTGCACCATCAGGAGACGTGGGTCGCGTCGTGCCCAACCGTCGGTTCCGGCCGTGCCGCCGATGCTGATAAGGCTCATCTATGGCATCATAACCAGAACTCCGGCGTTGCGTATGATCTTGCGCCGGAGTCTGCGGGATTCGTCGTCGTCCATCACCAGGGAGGGGGATCGAGATGTCATCTGCCGTGTATGAGCGCATTCGCAACAACCCGAAGTTCAACGAACTGGTCATCAAACGCAGCCGGCTGGCGTGGAGCCTGACGGCGATCGTGCTGGGTATCTACTTCACTTTCGTCATGGTGGTCGCCTTCAATGGCAAGCTGCTCGCGACGCCGCTCGCGGCCGGACTGGTCACCACCATCGCCTGGCCGATCGGCGCCGGCATGATCCTGCTGTTCTGGCTCATGACCTTCCTCTACATCCGTCGTGCCAACAGCGAGTTCGATGATCTCACCAAGGAAATCGTCAAGGAGGCCATGAAATGAGCCGCGCCCTCATTCGACTCGCCTTTGCCGGCGTCGCCGCTTGCGCGGCCGGGCTCGCCCTGGCCGCCCCGGCCGTGGAACAGGCGCAGAAGCAGCCCCTCAACGTTCATGCCATCGTGATGTTCTTCGTGTTCGTCATGGCGACCCTGGGCATCACCTACTGGGCAGCCAAGCGCACCAAGACGGCGAGCGACTACTACGCCGCCGGCGGCGGCATCACCGGCACCCAGAACGGTCTGGCAATCGCCGGCGACTACATGTCGGCGGCCACCCTGCTCGGCCTCACCAGCCTGGTGTACTCCAAGGGCTACGACGGTTTCATCTACTGCATCTGCTTCTACGTCGGCTGGCCGGTGATCCTGTTCATGATGGCGGAGCGGCTGCGCAACTTGGGCAAATTCACCTTCGCCGACATCACCTCCTTCCGCCTCGACCAGCGCCAAGTGCGCACCATGGCCGCGATCGGCTCGCTCACGGTGGTCATCTTCTACCTCATCGCCCAGATGGTGGGCGCCGGCCAGTTGATCAAGCTGCTGTTCGGCCTCGAGTACTGGATAGCGGTGGTGATCGTCGGCGTGCTGATGGTGATCTACGTGACCTTCGGCGGCATGATCGCCACCACCTGGGTGCAGATCATCAAGGCGGTGCTGCTGCTATCGGGCGGCACGGTGACGATGCTGATCGCGTTGTCGCACTTCGGCTTCAGCTTCGAGACCCTCGTCGCCAAGGCAGTATCGCTGCACAAGGATGGCCCCAAGATCATGGCTCCCGGCACCCTGCTGGCAGACCCGGTATCGGCGGTGTCACTGTCCCTCGGCCTGATGTTCGGCACGGCCGGCCTGCCCCACATCCTGATGCGCTTCTTCACCGTACCCAACGCCAAGGAGGCGCGCAAGAGCGTGGTCGTCGCCACCGGCTGCGTCGGCTTCTTCTTCTGCGTGGTGAGCCTGATGGGGCTGGCAGCCATCGTCATCGTCGGCCAGAACCCGGCCTACTTCGAGGGCGGCAACATCGCCGGCAAGATGATCGGCGGCGGCAACATGCCTGCCATGCATCTGGCACACGCCGTGGGGGGAAATCTCCTGCTGGGATTCCTGGCCGCAGTCGCCTTCGCCACCATCCTGGCCGTGGTCTCGGGACTGGCGCTGGCCGGCGCCTCCGCCATCTCCCACGACATCTTTGCCAACGTGATCAAGAAGGGCAAGGTGGCAGAGGGCGAGGAGGTGCGCGTGTCCAAGATTTCCTCTCTCGGCCTCGGCGTGCTGGCGGTGCTGCTGGGCATCGTGTTCGAGAAGCAGAACATCGCCTTCCTGGTCGGCCTCACCTTCGGCATCGCCGCCTCGTGCAACTTCCCGGTGCTGATCCTCTCCATGTACTGGAAGGGACTTACTACCCGCGGCGCGGTATGGGGCGGCATCGCCGGCCTGGTGGCGGCGGTGGCGATCGTCGTGCTCTCGAAGGCGGTGTGGGTCACGGTACTGGGCAACAAGGACCCGATCTTCCCCTACGAGCAGCCTGCCATCTTCTCCATGCCGCTGGCGTTCTTTGTCGCCTGGCTGGTGTCCACCCTGGATACCAGCGCCCGCGCCGCGAAGGAGAAGGAAGCCTTCGAAGACCAGTACGTGCGTGCCCAGACGGGCTTCGGGGCCGCCGGCGCCGCAGCCCACTAACCGGCGCACGCCAGGCCGACCGCTGCCGCCCGGTTCGATGGGCAGACTCCCTCTCCCCTCGCGGGAGAGGGACAGGCAGAGGCGGGCGGCGGCCGCCTTTTCCCCAATTCCGCCACTGCAGAGGCGCTCGTCCCCAGGGCCGCAGAAACCCGTCAGGCAGCGCTCGGTCGGCTCTCAGACGACCTGGCCCAAGGTCTTGGTGGCGGCTGCCTCGACCTGTTTGATCTGGCTGGTTTGCAGGTCATCAGCCGTACCAGAGGCCGCGCTGTTCACGTCCTCGGTCATGCACCGTCCAGAGTTCCCGGCACCGAGCGACAGGGCGAAACACGCGATCGTCTCGAAGAGCCGACAGGGTTGCCCTTCGAGAATGTGCCAGCGATTCCACTGCGGCGCCGCGTACGTGACCGGTCTCGGCGGTATCTCCCTTCGGTAGGGCGAGCGAAACCAAGCCAATTCCGGCGATTCGGCCGACACTGGCGCAGCGTGCAAGTCGATCGTCTTACAAAACGCTATCCGGCTGGGCCCCGAATACAAGGCTTTCTTCGATCCCAAGTTGATCCGCAACATACCGGGCGATGGTCTGATTGAGCCAATTGGGCTGGTGCGCGTCCGAACTGAGGACAAACCGGAAGCGGTGGGCGTGAGGCGCGTAGTAGGCCCGCCAGTTGCCGCGCCAGATATATCGGTTGTTGAGCTCTACCAGGCAGGCAGGTGGGACGCGCTCAAGCCGAGTACCCAGGGCGTCCGGGTGCGCGATGATGACCGGTTTCCCCGTATCCAGCAGACGTTCCAGCGCCACGTAGTCAGCATCGGTGTCGTAGCAGTGCACGACATAGTACTCGACGGGCGCCTCCCGCGCAGCGGCAACCCAGGTGTGCCCATTGACCTCGGTGCCCACGCGCAAACCCGCCTGCCGCACTGCATCGGCGTAGGCATCGATCCGCCCATCCACCAGGTATTCCAAGTGATCGCTGATGCCGACGATCATGGCGTGTCGGACCTGTGCGACAAGTTCGACGGACTGCTCGGCCACGACCGCGCTGTCGCCGCGCGACCAGATGGTATGAATATGCAGGTCTTGCACAAGCATCGGCGGCGTCCGTCCTGCGTCACTGAGCCGAAGATTGTGTCACGCCGCATGGGCATCGACCATGTTTGTTTCGGTACAACGCGGGCACGCTCGCCGCCGGAGTCAATGATGGCGTCGAGCCGCACTCGCTGGTCAGGGGGCCGCGAATCGCGCTGAGCGGGGATCGGGTTTCACTCCGGCAAGGCAGTCAAGCCAGTTGAAAGAGGGATTCCGCCTCTCGCCCGGGTCGATGGGGACGACGCACCGCTCCGTGCGGTCGATGACGAGGCGCCTCAGGCAGGACGGATCTTGGCGCTGGAACCCCAGGCTCGTGCGCTGGCCGGATCCGATGTAGCGCAGGTACATCGCTTCTTCGGCGAGGGCATTCGGCGGGTCGGCCCTGCAGCCACTGGAAAAGCGCCGCCTTTTCACGGCGCACCCCCATTCCGGACGGACCGGAAGCGCCAACGAATCATTTATGAGCATGCAATCCACGCCAGGCGCCGCGCCGCCATCGCCGCCACCCGCTCGCCGACGCACGTCCAGACCGCCCCCGGCAAGGCCCACGCTGGATAACAAGTTCTTCGCCGGTCTTGTCCAGACATCCCTCGCAAGGGACTGGAGTACTGGCATCGGTGAGCATAAGATTGCCATGCGCTGATCGGCTTATCAGGAGGGGATGGGCCATGCACGAGAGAAACGAAGGCGTCGGGAGCGGCGCCAAGGACGTGCGGCGGGCGGCGCAGGCGCTCGCCCGCTACGTTCCGGCGCGGCTCGCACCATTGGCGCGGGCCGCCTACAACTTCCATTGGGTTTGGCACCCGGACGGTGAGCGGGTATTTCGCGCTGTCGACAGCCACCGCTGGCGCTTGTGCCGCCAGAATCCGGTGCGCTTTCTGCACGAAGCATCTCAGGATTCGCTGGAACGAGCCGCGTCGGACCTGTCTCTGGTCGCGCGCGCGGAGGCCCTGCGCGACGCCCTGGAGGAAGAGCTGGCGCGGCCACCGCGCGACGACGGGGTGGCCTCCTTGGAACACCCCATCGCATTCTTCTGCGCCGAGTTTGGTCTGCATCGCTCTCTGCCGGTCTATTCGGGCGGGCTCGGCGTCCTGGCGGGCGACATCTTGAAGGAAGCGTCGGATCGGGCCCTGCCGATAGTCGGCGTGGGACTGATGTACCGGCAGGGGTACTTCCACCAGCGTGTCGATGCGGGAGGCTGGCAGCACGAGTACTGGTACGGGGCCGATCCGGAACGTCGCCCGTGCGCCATGATCACAGACGAGGACGGCCGTCCGCTCACGGTCCAGGTACCGCTCTGGGACGAGGAAGTGTCGGTCAACGTGTGGCGGGCCGAAGTTGGCAGGGTGCCGCTGTTTCTGCTTGACGCCGAATTGCCCGAGAACACGCCGCGCCAGCGCTTCGTCACCGCTCGCCTCTACGAAGGCAATCGTCAGATTCGCCTGGCCCAGTATGCGCTGCTGGGCATCGGCGGGATACGCGTCCTGGATGCACTGGGGATCGACCCGTCCCTCATCCACATGAATGAAGGCCACCCGGCCGCGGCCACGATGGAGTTGATCGCGCAGGAGAAGGAGCACGGCGCGAGCTTCGACGAAGCCCGCGAGAAGGTGCGCCGACGAGTCGTCTTTACCACCCACACCCCCGTGCCCGCAGGCAATGAAACCTACTCCGGCGACGAGATTTCGACGGTCTTCCCCGGCCTGGCACGGCGCCTGGGCAGCGACATGGAACGTCTCCTGTCCCTGGGCCGCTTCAACGCCGCCAGTCGCGACGAACCCATTGGCATGACCGCCCTCGCGATGCGCATGAGCCGCTCGACCAACGGCGTCAGCCAGATCCATGGTGGCATATCGCGCCGCATGTGGCAGGGGCTGTATCCTGGTCGCTCTGCCGAAGAGGTGCCTATCACTCACGTCACCAACGGCGTGCACCTGCCGAGCTGGATATCGCCGCTCATGCGTCGTCTCCTGGATGATTACCTCGCACCAGGCTGGCATACCCAGGATCGGGTCACCGATCCCGCCACGTGGAACGGTGTCAACAATATCCCAGATGAACGATTGTGGGCTGTGAGGCAGGAGTACGCCAAATGGCTGGAGCATTGGGTCAAGTCCAAGACCGTGACCGACCGGCTCACGCGCGGCGATGCAATGCAGTACGCCATGAAGGCCGCCAACACCTTCGATCGCGAGGTGCTGACACTGGGATTCGCACGCCGGCTGGCAACCTACAAGCGGCTTCATCTGCTGATACAGGATCCGGACAGGATGCTGCGCCTGCTGGCGGCGCCCCACCCCATACAGCTGCTGTTCGCCGGCAAGGCTCACCCCCGCGATGATGACGCCAAGCGCGTCCTGGTCAGCATGTTCAATCTGAAGTCCGACCCGCGCCTCGGCGGCCGGGTCGCCTTCCTCGAGGATTACGACATGGGCTTGGCAAGCATTCTGACGAACGGGTGCGGCGTCTGGATCAACCTGCCGCGGCCGCCCCTGGAAGCGAGCGGCACCAGCGGCATCAAAGCCGCATTCAACGGCGTGTTGAACTTAAGCGTGCTCGATGGCTGGTGGGCCGAAGCCTACGACGGCAGCAACGGCTGGGCAATCGACGGCACGGAGGATGCCAACGCCGCGTACAAGGATGCCCGCGATGCGGCCGCCTTATACGAGCTGCTGGAACGGGAAGTCATACCCCTGTACTACGACCGCGATGCCGCAGGCATCCCGCGCGGCTGGATCGCGCGCATCAAGGCATCCCTGCGCAGCATAGGGCCGCGGTTCTGCGCGACGCGGATGCTGGACCAGTACGTGCACAAGATATACGCAGCCGCACCGCCATGAAAGGCCAGGGGGTTGCTCGGCTGCCCAGCCGTTAGGCCATGCGTCACCACGAAGGCGGCGACCCGTCTTCCAGTGCGCCGCAGCACTTTCGCATGCTGCCACAAGGCGGTCCGAGGCAAGACCATCAAATTTCGCCATCGACTGCAACTGGCAACTGGCGCCTATCTCCGGACCCGGCTTACCGCAGCCATTCATCCTTCGCGGAATACGGCGTCCTGAATGACAGGAACACCCCGGGTAGCGGACGTTCACGGTGGGGTGGTGGTCTCCCGCGGTTCGGCCGCCACTGCTGTTCCATCGCTAGCCGGTACAGTAACGAGCGGCAGTCGCACCGGCTGCTGCGCTTGCGCGACCGACCCCGGGACTGCGGCGAACCCTATGCCTGCGAGCCGGGAAATCCATCCGCATATTTGCTGATCCACTCCAGCGCGGCCTGCTCCTCGTCGAGCGCGCGGCCTTCGATTTCGCGCACACGGTTGCGGTAGTCCTCGATGTGGCAGATCTGCTCGACCATGCGTGCCGCGTAGGCGTCCCTGGGGGCGACAAACTGCATCCCGAGCTCGTAGCCGGCGCCGCATCCCTGGCACCAGACGACGCGGGCGCGCGTCTCGAACGGCGGGAACACAATGGGGATGCGCACGCTCACCATGGCTCCGGGCGGAAGCGGTTGAGCCGATTCGCAGGCGAGCCCGCCGAGGCCGACATCCCTGAGCCGGCGCCGCCCGGCATCGGCGCCGGTTGCGGCGGTGATCTCGATCGGAATCCCGCTCGGATGGCGCATGTACGACCGCCGCGTCCTTCCTGAGGCCCTCATGATCGTGCCCCCTCTCTTGCAAAGGGTCATTATTCGCGAATGCTGCGGCCGTTCCCATGCTGTCCCCGGTGTGTTCCAACTCCGCCGGCATCCGCTAAACTGCGTACCGGATTGCGGGCCCGGCCACCTTGAAACACACCGCTTAGCGCGGCGCGACATCGAATCGGCAATCGCTCGGGACGCGACGGGGCGCGTGCCGGCCTGGTTAAGGGAGCCGACCGACGATCTCGAACGGGACCTGGCAGCCAGGCTTCCCGCTGCCGATCGGAACCCTGTGGGTGTTGATCTTCAGGTCAGGTGCGTGGCCTGTCTGTTCCCGGATGTCGAGCTTACACCGCGCGCAAATGCAGGAGCCCCGGGTTGCCGGGGCTCCTGGGCCTGGCGGGAGGCTTACTCCGGCTTGATATTCGCCGCCTGCTTGCCCTTGGGGCCGGTCGTCACGTCGAAGGACACCGTCTGCCCTTCCTTGAGCGACTTGAAGCCGCCCGCCTGGATGGCGGAGAAGTGAGCGAACAGATCCTCGCCGCCGCCGTCCGGCGTAATGAAACCGAAGCCCTTTGCATCATTGAACCACTTGACCTTGCCAGTTGCCATTGTCGTTTCCTGTTGAAGGTTGTCCGGGAGAATCCCCCTACGGCCCGACATCAAGAACGAAACAACGGGCATTGACCATCGTTCTCACATCTTGAAGCGTGTCGCTGCGCCCATTGGACACGATAGCGCGATAGCGCGTCAATGCCCTGCCTAGTGCTGCAGTGCAATGCGTTCCTTGCGATCCGTCCGTCCGCCAACGATGCCGGTTACATGGACAACCACGTACGGCGTGGAGATGTTCGATTTCCAGCAGGACGGCAAGCGCCGCCAAGAGGGCGAGGAACGGGGGATGGCAGGTCAAAGACAGCATTCTGGTGTTCTTTGGTCCGGATGGAACGCGCTGGGGCGTTCTGGAGGGCGCCGTTGACGAGAACGAATTGCGCATGGCTTTGGACAATGCGTTTTCGCTGAAGCGTTGACCGGTACCGCTGGACGGCGCCTGGGTGATGCGGCCGTGCCACGAGATCCGGGCCGGGAAGTCGATCGCAACGCCTTGAGCGTTTTCCTGCAGTCAGGGACGATGGCCATCGTATGGCCGGTTATCGCCCGATGGCGGCCTCCAGTTAGACAAGCGGCGGCCGATGGAGCCGAACTGTGCCGTGCTGACACTCGCTGCTTCCACCGTTGATTCCGGGGAGTACTTGGCGTGGGGAAATTCCCCAAGACCGGGGGGAATTTGGGTGGGGACATTCGACTTTCAGGCCGCCCCCAAACTGCCCCCCCCCCGGCTGTCTATTCACGCCTTCGCGCCATTGCCCCTGGCACACCGTGCCACACGTTTCAGATGGATCAATTGGCACGCTGTGTGCATAGCGCAACCACAAGGCGCATTGATATCAAGGGCAGGTCGGGAGTGCCTCCGCCATCGCTTCGCCAGGCGGAGACCGGACGCTCACCCCGTGCGGGTGGGCGCGCAGCCCTGACGACGTTTCGGGCAGTCGGCCGAAGGCAGTCTGAAGGAATCAAGCTCGACGGATTGTGCGGTGCGAAGCCCACGAAGCACTTCCCGAGATGTTGGAGCCATCCATGATCGATCAACAGGTTGTACGAGAATTCCCGAATGAATGGATCGAGGCATGGAACAACCATGATCCGGATCGATTCCTTTCTCGCGTCTCCGACGACTTCGAGGTGTGGGCACCGGCCACGCACGAAGTCACGGGTGAGTCTGTCGACATTCTCAGGGGCAAGGCGGCGTTGGCCGACTATTGGGACAGCGCACGTCGGTTGATTCCCGATTTGCACTTCGAGCGCGTCACCACACTATTCCTGAGAGACAGCGTCACCCTGTACTACAAGGGGGTCGGCGGAAGGCTCGCTGCGGAAACATTCTTCTTCGACTCCGACTGCAAGGTTTGCCGGGTGCTCACAATGCTCGGCGAGTTCCTGTCGATCGGCCGCGCGAGTGGCATTCGGTCTGGCTGATGCACGCAGCGCAAGGCCCATCGTGCCAGCGTCGGGACGATGTGTGCCCCGCGCACCGTCCGCCAGGGTTCGCCACTCCGGCCTGTGCCTGATGGGCGATTGCGGCCAACTCCGGTCGCTCGCGTGTCGTTCAAGGCGACGACTTGAGCGTCAGCATCGCCCCCGAAAGCCGAAGTTCGTGACGGCCCGGTGATCACCCGCAGCGGTCGAAAGGACGAGCCAGTCCGATGTTCTGCAAACCGATAGTCGTGCCCAGCATATGGGATCGTCACCGCAACCACCGCATCAAGCGCAGTATCGCGATGATTCGGGAACCGGTCCGGTATCGTCCGGGCACCTGCGAGCACTTCCGCGGCGCCGGTCCGATTGACCACCAGATGATGTAGCGATACATTCCCAGTTGATGGCATAAGGGGGACGTTGATCTTCCTGGGTCCGGCGAGCCGATGGTGCGTGCGCGCTATGCGCGACCAAGTCGAAGGAGAGCGAGAATGCCGAAGAAGACCGCCAAGGCGGGCACCTCCAAGGGCCGGGCCCTTTCGCTGCACATCGGGCTGAACGCCGTCAGCGGCGCGGCCTACGCCGGCTGGACCGGCCCACTGGCCGCCTGCGAGTTCGACGCCAACGACATGGCAGCGATCGCCAAGAGCCGCGGCATGAAGCCCACCGTACTGCTAACGCAAAAGGCGACGCGCGACGCGGTGCTCGCCGGCATGCGCGATGCGTCCAAGACGCTGGCTGCGGGGGATCTGTTCTTCCTGACCTATTCGGGCCACGGAGGCCAGGTGCCCGACGTCACCGGGGAGGAGGCCGACAAGAAGGACGAGACCTGGTGCCTCTACGATGGCCAGCTGATCGATGACGAACTGTATGCACAGCTGTCCGCCTTCAAGGCCGGCGTGCGCGTACTGGTGCTGTCCGACAGTTGCCACAGCGGTACCGTCACGCGCGAGGCGCTGGTGCCCAGCGCGCTGCCCGATCTGCGGCCCAAGTGGATGCCAACCGCGGTGGCCATGCGCGCCTACCGCGAGCACCAGGATTTCTACGACAAGCTTCAGCGCGATGTGGCCCGGGCTGCGGGCAAGCCGGTGGATCCCGATGCGGCGTTGGCCAACGTCACGGTGAGCGGGCGGCTGACAGCGATCGTGAGTAAGTTCAGTCCGGCGGTCGTCCTGATCTCGGGCTGCCAGGACAACCAGACCTCGATGGACGGCGACCACAACGGCGCATTCACCGAGCGGCTGCTCAAGGTGTGGAAGGGCGGGGCCTTCAGCGGCAACTACATGCAGTTCCACAAGCAGATCCTGGCCGGCATGCCGCCGACCCAGTCACCCAACCTGTTCACGCTCGGCCCGGTGAGCCGGCTCCTGGCCCAGAGCCCCTTCAGCGTTTGAGCCCGGCCGGCGCAATCGCGTCGCGCTGCAGCGCGGGATCGAAGCGCGGGGTTGAAATGACCAAAAGATACGTGCCGGCTGACACCCACGCCTGCCTCTAGATTTGCCCGCAGCGCTCGGGCTGCGGTTGTCCGACGGGCCCGACAAGAACGAGGAGACCTCCGATGGCACAGACCGTCCCGATCAGGATCACCGGACGGGCCGATGCGCCGGTTCTGCCGCCGCTGCTCGCCGTTGCGAGCCGTGCCGCCGGCGTGGTGGCCGATCCCTTCCTTCCCGCGTCCTACTTTCGTCCTACCGGCACCTATGACGTCGGCCCGGCGGCGCGCGGCGCCGAGGGCACCGCGGCGCACGAGCATGCCGCGGCGGCCGACGAGGTCGTGGTGCTCGAACTGGCTGACGGCAGTACCCTGATCACCAGTGCCGCGCGCTTGCTCGACTCGCTGCAGCGCGTCCATCCTGACTGGATCGAGGACGGCGCCATCCCGTTCGAGAAACTGCGTGCCGCCGGTGCCGCGCCCGGACGAGGTCTGGGCGAGGCGATGGGCGGCCTGGTCAGCAAGGTCTTCACCATCGTCGCCGGCGAGACAAGCGACCCGATCATCGACGCTGCAATCGACGAGCTGAAGAACAAGGGACTGGCCCCGATTGAGCTGGGAATCACCTGGGCCGGCACCAAGGCGCTGATGTGGGCGATCGAAAGCCGCCTCGTCAAGCAGCCAGGCCTGTACCGCTGGGTTGGCGCGAGCGGCAAAGCCGACGACCTGGAAGCGCCGAGGCAGGACGAGCTAGATCAGGCCGTGGCCGACAAACTGCCGATGCTGGTTTTCGTGCATGGTACCGGATCGAGTTCTTTGGGCAGCTTCGGCGAGCTGCGCGCCGGGGACCGCGACCTGTGGTCCGCGCTCGAGCGACACTTCACCGGCGGTATCTACGCATTCGAGCATCGCACCCTGTCCGAGAGCCCGGTTGAGAACGCCCTGCACCTGGCCCGTGCGCTGCCTAAGGGTGCGCACCTGAACCTCGTCTCGCACTCGCGCGGCGGGCTGGTGGCGGACCTGCTGTGCCTCACGGACTTCGAGGCGCAAATCGACGCCTTTGCCCGGCCGAAGAACCTCCCCGGCACCGGCGATGCCGACCCCGATAGCGACGCTGCCAAGGCCTTGGCCGGGCAGCTCGACGACGCCTACCGCGAGCACCGGGCGCAGCTGCGCGAGCTGGCCAGCGTCCTGCGCGACAAGCAGTTCAACATTCAGCGCTACGTGCGCACCGCGAGCCCGGCCAACGGCACCAAGCTCGCCAGCGGCAACTTCGACCTGTTTCTTTCTGGTCTGCTTACGCTGATCGGTCAGGTGCCGTTCTTCTTCGGCAGCCCGTACTACGCCGCATTCAAGCGGGTCGTGATCGAGATCGCGAAGAACCGCACCAACCCCCACCTGGTTCCCGGCATCGAGGCGCTGCTTCCAGACTCGCCGCTGGCCCGCCTGCTGCGCGATGCGCAGGTGCGCGCCGGCTTCGCGATGTCGGTGATCGCCGGGGACATCCAGGGCGGCAACCTGCTCAGGCGGCTCGGACTGCTGCTCACGGACACGCTGATCTTCGATCGCGAGGACAACGACCTGGTGGTCAACACCACCGCCATGCTCGCCGGCATCGCGCCGCGCGCAGGCGCGCGAGTGCTCTTCGACCGCGGTGCTGACGTCTCCCACTTCCGATACTTCACGAACGTCGGGACGCGCTCGGCGCTGCGCGACTGGCTGGTCGAACGCGACCCGGCCGCGCTCGATGTATTCCATGCCCTTCCAAGCGCGCAGGACTACGCCGCAGCGCTCGCCGCCGCGGCGCGTGACGTGTTCGCGACGGACCGGCCAGTGGTCGTCGTGCTGCCCGGAGTGATGGGATCGCACCTGCAACGGAATGGGAAAGACCGCGTCTGGTTCGACCCGGCGGACATCGCCACCGGCGGCCTGAGCAAGATCGAATGGGGCAAAGCGGGTATCGAGGCCGAGGACTTGTTCGGCATGCTCTACGGCGACCTGTGTAAGGCGCTCTCAGAGAGCCACCGCGTCGAGCGCTTCCCCTACGACTGGCGTCAGCCGCTGGACGCGCTCGGCGAGCGCCTCGGGGAATTCCTCGACCGGCTGATGAAGCGCACGCAGCAGCCAATTCGCCTGCTGGCGCACAGCATGGGCGGATTGGTGGTGCGCGCCGCGATCCACAAGCGCCGACCGGTGATGGACGCGCTCATGGCGCGCGAGGGCGCACGACTGGTGATGCTGGGCACGCCGCACCAAGGCGCGCACTCGATGGTCGAGAACCTGATCGGCAAGGGCGACACGCTACGCATGCTGGTACGGCTGGACGTGACGCACAGCATGCAGGAGGTACTCGACATCGTCGCCGGCTTCAGGGGCGCGCTGCAGTTGCTGCCCAAACCCGGTTTCAGGGACATGTTCCAGGGCCAGAGCGACGGCGGGAGCTTCTACGACTACCAGAAGGCGCAGACCTGGGTCGATTTCCAGCCCAGGGTGAAAGACTTCTGGTTCGGCAATGGTAAGGTCGGCAAGCCCTCCCAGGCGGTGCTCGACTCCGCCGCCTGGCTGTGGTCGCAGGACGGGACGCAACGCCCGTCGCTTCCAGCCGATTACGAGAAGAAGAGCCTCTATGTGTTCGGCGTGGCGCGCAATACGCCGTGCGGCGTGCGCGAGGAGGGCGGTCGGCTCAAGATGGTCGGCACCTCGCACGGCGACGGCACGGTGACCTGGGAGTCGGGCCGCATCGGCGGGATTGGCCAGTTCTTCTACATGCTGGCCGAGCATGGCGACCTGCCGGCCACCAAGGAGTACTTCCCGGCGCTGGCGGAACTGCTCACCTCCGGTGTCACAAGCCGGCTGATGAGTGCGCCGCCGGTCTCGCGTGCGATCGAGCAGCCGCAGCCGGTCAGCTACGACGCCGGTCCGCCGAGCGCGGACGATCCGGACATGGTCGGCCGCGCTTTGCTCGGCGGCTCGTTGCGCAACCGCGTGCCGCCGCGCCGCATGCGCCGGCTCGAGGTCCGGGTGCAGTGCAAGGACCTGCGTTTCCTCGCCCAACCAATCATGGTGGGACACTACGAGCAGGATCCGATCGCAGGTCCGCAGCGTCTGATCGACCGCGAACTGCTCGCGGGCGATCTGAGCGAGCGACACAGCCTGGGCCTGTATGCCGGCCCGGTAGGCACCGCGACGGTGGTGCTTCGCGCGCCCAACGAGGCAGAACGGGCGCGCGGGAGCCTGCGCGGGGCGGTGGTGACCGGCCTCGGCGGGTACGACGGCGCACTGACCCAGAGCAACCTCACCGAGGCGGTGCGCGCCGGCGCACTGCGCTACCTGCTGCAGGTCATCGATGTGCTCGGCAAGGATAACCGCGAGGTGTCGCTCGCAGCCCTGCTGCTGGGCTACAACTCATCGGCCAATCTCACCGTCGAGGCCTCGGTCGAGGCGCTGGTGCGCGGCGTGATGGAGGCCAACGCCCGCTTCTACGAGACGACGCGCCTGAATATCCGCATCTCGCGCCTCGACATCGTCGAGTTGTACCTCGATACCGCGATCACCGCGGTCTACGCGCTACGCAGCCTGTCCGGCCGGCTCGCCGCGCAGGCGGAGCAGCAACACACCCAGCTCGTGTGCAGCCGCGAACTCGACCGCGGAGAGGGCATGCGCCAGCGCTTGTTCGACAGCCGCAGCGCGAGTTACTGGCCGCGTCTGATCGTCACCGCCGCCGACGGCGAAGACGCGCGTGGCGCAACCGGGCAGGGAGATGCACCCGCCACGGCACTCGCCGATACGCTGCGCTTCCTTTATGTCGGCCAGCGCGCGCGCGCCGAGGCGCAGCTGCAGCAGCGCCAGCCGGGCCTGGTCGAGCGCTTGGTGCGCCAGCAGATTCACGACACCGTGTGGAACGAGGACTTCGGCCGCATGCTGTTCCAGCTGATGGTACCGCACGACTTCAAGGATGCGGCGCGCCAGCTTGACCAGGTCGTCCTGGTGGTTCGACGCCGCCACGGCCAACTTGCCGTGGGAGCTGATGCTCGCCGACGACCCGCAGCGCGGCGATGACGATAAGCGCCCGTTCGCGCTGCGCATGCCAGTCGTGCGCCAGCTGTCATCGACGCAGTTCCGTCGCCAGGTGCGGCAGAACATCGAGCGCACTGCGCTGGTGATCGGCAACCCGTCGGTGAAGGGCTTCGCGGCGGCGTTCTCCACGCCGCATGCCAAGATCGAGTCCGATCCGCCGGACCTGCCTGGCGCGCAGGCCGAGGCCGAGTCGGTGGCGCGTCTGCTCAACGCGATGGGCTATGACGTCAAGCCGCTCATCGGCGGTGCCGTGGCGAGCACCGTGCTCGGAGCGCTTTACCACCGGCCCTGGCGCATCCTGCACGTTTCGGCCCACGGGGTGTTCGGCCTGCGCCACGCAGACGGGCGCCATCGCAGCGGCGTGCTGTTGTCCGACGGTCTGCTCATCACGGCCGCCGAGGTGCAGGCGATGGAGGTTGTGCCCGATGTGGTGTTCCTCAATTGTTGCCATCTCGGAACGGTTGACGTCGGGCGGCAGGGCAACAAGCTGGCGGCGAGCGTCTCGCGCGAGCTCATCGATATCGGTGTGCGCTGTGTCGTCGTGGCCGGGTGGGCCGTCGACGACCAAGGTGCGCAGCGCTTCGGCGAGACCTTCTACCAGGAACTGCTTCAGCGCCGCCGCCCGTTCGGCGAGGCGGTATTCGCGGCACGCCGCGCCGTCTGGGAGAACAACTCGCAGGACATCACCTGGGGCGCCTTCCAGGCCTACGGCGACCCGGCCTGGCGCGCTGAACCACGTGCCGACGGGGCGGCGGGGGCTGACGGCTTGCCTTTCGCCTCTCCCGAGGAACTGCTGGACGAACTGGCCCGTTCCCGCGCCGATCTCGCGCGCCGCAGCGAGCGCATGAACGACCGTGATAGCCGTGCCGGGGTCGAGGCCATCGAGGAGATGCTGAAGAATCGCTGCCCGCCGGGCTGGCTGGACGTGCCGGGCCTGCAGTCGGCGCTCGGTGCGACCTGGTATGAACTCGGGCAGTTCGACAAGGCGCGCGAGGCACTGCTGCGCGCGGTGCAGGCCGAGGACAAGGGCGGCTCGGTACCGATCCACGACATCGAGAAGCTGGCCAACGTCGAGGCCCGTCTGGGCGAGCAGCGCGCGCAGGACGAGGTCCGCGCCAGCTTCGAGTCGGCTCCAGCCAAGGACCGGCTCGCCAAGCGTCCAGTGAAGGCCGGACGCATCCGGTCGGGCGCGAGCGGGACGGAATCGGCCGAGGCCTTGGTCGAGGGGGCGATTACCCGTCTGCGCATGCTCGACGATCTTCTGGCGGAGCAGGGGAGGAAGCCTTTCAACCCTGAGCGCAGCGCGCTGCTGGGCAGCGCCCACAAGCGCAAGGCCAACTTGTATGCGTTGCGCCTCCTGGCAGCCGATCGCATACGCACCGACAAGGCAACGTTCCCAGCAGACCGGGCCAAGGCCGAGTCGCTGGTACCAAGCGCCGCCCAGGAGCTTCGCGCTGCGTTGCGGCAGAGCGCCGCGGCCTACGGTCGTGACGAGGACAGCCCGGGCAGCGGCCAGTTCTCCAGCAACCTGGCGCTCAACCGACTGACCCTCGAATCGCTGATGCCACAGCGTGACGAGGCCGGTAAGGCGGAGGCAATCGAACTGGCGCGCCAGTGCCGGCGCAGCGCCGAACTCGGCTTTGAGTGCAGCCCGGGTTTTTGGGATGCCGAGATGCAGGCCGAGGCGCTGCTGGTGGAACGTCTGATCGACGGCAGTCTGGGTCAGCCCGGCGAGGCCGGGCAGGCCGCATTCGACGTCGTGGCCGCAGCCTATGCCCAGGCACTCGCCAATGTGGCCGTCAGGCCCGCTGAGCTTGACTCGGTGGTCTCGCAGATGGAACTGCTGTCGCGCTTCTGCGATGCCCTGGCGGTGGCCGAGTCCGGCGCGGCGCTCTACCGCACAGCGAGTCGCCTGATCGAACTGTGTCTGCGTATCCGCCCCGGTGTTCGCCCGCGCGAGGACCGGCCTGCGCCGCCTCACGGCGCTGAGCCGACAGCCGCGCCAGCCCGGCGCGAGGCCCGGCGCGCAGCAAGAAGTGACCGTACTTGAACCGCATCTTGAGGAGATACTGCCGATGGCCAAGCCCTACATCCTGAAAAAAGGTGACACGCTCGCCAAGGTGGCTGAACGGCTGCTCGGTGACCGCAAGCTTGCCAGCGCGCTTGCCGGCTACAACGGACTGCTCGACGCCAAGGACATTGGCGTCGGCCAGGCCATCCACATCCCGTCGGTACGCGAGCTGAATCCGCCGCGCGTCGCCGCCCGCGCGGTACGCGACGTCCCCGCCTGGCCGGCGCCGCCGAACAGGCTACAGGCGATCGTCCAGACCTTCGGCAACATCTGGAACTATGTCGGCGATGGCGACCGGCCCGACCCAAAATGGGAGAGCCAGTTCATGGTGTCGGCGAAGATGCCGTTTGCGATGCCGCTCGACTGGGCCCCGCAGCAAAGCGCTTCGAGCATCCGCTGCCACAAGCTGATCGCGCCTTTGCTCCAGAGCGTGTTCGCAGACATCGTGGCCAAGGGCCTGCAGAAATCGGTCAAGACCTATGGGGGCGGCTACAACTGGCGCATGAAGCGCGGCCAGTCCAAACCCTCGACGCACAGCTGGGGCATCGCGATCGACCTGAACGCGCGCACCAACGCGATGGGCACGCGCGGTGACATGGACCCAGCGCTGGTGGCGCTATTCGAAGGCTACGGTTTCACCTGGGGCGGACGCTGGTCTGGCGCCAACAAGGATCCGATGCACTTTCAGTACTGCAGCGGCTACTGAAGCGGGTGGCACGTGACCGCTTGAGCAGTCGGTGAGGCGGCGGGGGTCGTTGTCGAGCAGTTTGGCGGCCACGATCTCGTAGTCGTTCCAGGAAGTGTGCGTGAAGGCGCCACGGCGTTCACATCGCAAGTGGCTCATTACCCCCCGGCCCATGGGTCCGGCACTGGTCATCGACCCGGATAAAGCCGCGCGCGTCGGTGTCGATGCCGGCCGCGGCGAGCCCCAGATCGTCCGTGTCGGGGCGGCGGCCGATGGCCAGCAGCACATGGCTGCCGAGGATGACTACCAGGTGCTCCGGCAGGAAATCCAGGTCCATCATGCCGGTGTTGGTGAGGTACGGTATGTGCTTCAGGGCGGGCCAGTCGGGCGATCGACCCGGTCAGGTAGGGCAATCACCCATTGCCCCCAGTTGCGTACCCATTCGCGTTTCTTTCTTGCCGCTTGAATTGCACGAACGCAGACACTTCGCATGCATTGGAATCAACTCGACGCATGGCGCGGCAAACGCTTGTATCTGGGCAAGGAGCAACGTTCGGCGGTGGCAGACAAGCGGTGCCATCGCGCGGACTGCCCAGCCGCGGCCGCTTCGATAGTCGCTATCCTGAAAACGTCTTGCGGCAAGCTTGATCCGATGGCGCACCGGCGAGCGCACACCGGAACAGCCAAGCGATGCAAGCATGCCAGGCCGCGGAATCGGCGCAGCCCACAGCGATTCGCCGTCGCGCTGATATGATGGGCTTCCGAAGGCAGGAAATCACATAGCCCGACCGCCATGCGGGGCCAGACGCAAGACGCGGCAGGCGCGTGGCGCCGTGCAGGTCGCGCCCGGCGCATGAACCGGGCAGGAGCGCGCCATGCGAATTGAACAGGACCTCAAGCTCGATTTCAAGGATGTTCTCATCCGCCCCAAGCGTTCCACGCTCACCTCCCGCTCCGAGGTGGACATCGCGCGCGAGTTCGTCTTCCTGCACTCGCGGCGCACGTATCGCGGCATCCCCGTCATCGCTGCCAACATGGACGCCACCGGGACCTTCGAGATGGCGCGCGTGCTGGCCCGGCACAGGCTCTCGGTGGCCCTGCACAAGCATTACGGCGAGGCGGAGCTGCTCGCGTTCTTCCGGGAACTCGCCGTCAATTCCAGCGCGTTCTACTCGATGGGAATCAACCCGCCGGATTACGACAAATTCCGCCGGGTGAAGGATCAGGCCGGCGAGGCCATCGAGTACGTCTGCGTCGATGTCGCCAACGGCTACACCAAGGCGTTCGTCGATTTCCTGCACAAGCTGCGCACGGCCTACCCACAGGTGACGATCATGGCGGGCAATGTCGTCACCGGCGAGATGACCGAGGAGCTCACCCTCGGCGGTGTTGACATCGTGAAGGTCGGCATTGGTCCCGGCTCGGTATGCACGACGCGGAAGATGGCCGGGGTGGGCTATCCGCAGTTGTCGGCGATCATCGAGTGCGCGGACGCGGCCCACGGTCTTGGCGGGCTGATCTGCGCCGACGGGGGATGTGCCTCGCCGGGCGACCTGGCCAAGGCCTTCGGCGGCGGGGCCGATTTCGTGATGCTGGGCGGGATGCTGGCCGGGCACGACGAGTGCGAGGCCGAGATCGTCGAACACGACGGCGTGCGCAAGATGCGCTTCTACGGCATGAGCTCCCGCGCCGCGATGGAGCGCCATGCCGGGGGCGTGGCCGAGTACCGCGCCGCCGAAGGCAAGGAGGTGCTCCTCGATTACCGGGGACCGGTGGAGAACACCGTGCAGGAGATCCTGGGCGGGGTGCGCTCGGCCTGCACCTATGTGGGGGCGCGCAGACTCAAGGAACTGTCCAAGCGCACGACCTTCATCCGCGTCACGCAGCAGTTGAATGAGGTGTTCAGCCGAGACTGAGACGGCAAGTTCCTGGGCCTGGTGCATCAGGCCGAATGGCCACCATCTGCCATCAGCGCAAACCAGCCCGCATGAGCGAAGCATTCCCCGTCCGCTACGTCGATCCCGTGTTTCGCCCTCCGAGCGAAGCCCGGTCCTTGATCCTGCCCGTGACGGACGGCTGTTCATGGAACCGCTGTACGTTCTGCGAGATGTATACGGAACCGCAGAAGCGCTTCCGGGCGCGAGACGAGCATGAGGTGCTGGAGAGCATTCGCCGCTGCGCCGAACGCTTCGGCCCCGAAATCCGCCGCGTATTCCTGGCCGACGGAGATGCCCTGGTGCTGCCCACGCGGCGGCTGCTCGACATCCTGGTCGCCATCCGCACCCACATGCCGGCGGTACACCGTGTCTCGAGTTACTGCCTGCCCCGCAACCTGCGCAAGAAGTCGGTGACGGAACTGCGCGAGCTGGCCGATGCCGGCCTCGCCCTAGCTTATGTCGGCGCGGAGTCGGGCGACGACGAAGTGCTGAGGTTGGTGAATAAGGGCGAAACCCACGACTCGACCCTGGACGCGCTGCAGAAGCTGCGTCAGGCGGGCATCGGCCGCTCGGTGATGATCCTGAACGGCCTCGGCGGGACAGCCCTCTCGGCCCGCCATGCAGACGGCTCCGCGCGGCTCGCGAATGCCGCGCAACCCGAATACCTGTTGACGCTGGTCGTCACCTTTCCAAAGGGGGAGGAGCGCTTTCGCAATGCCTTTCCGGATTGGGAGCCGCTGGCGCCGGACGGGTTGTTCCGGGAGATGGAGCGCTTTCTCTCGCAGCTCGAACTCGCCCGGACGGTATTCAGGAGCGACCACGCTTCGAACTGGCTGGTGCTCAGGGGTACCCTCAACGCGGACAAGGAACGTCTGCTGACGCAGGTGCGTGCCGCGATCGAGAGGCCACAAGCGGCTGCCTTGCGCCCGGCATGGGCGCGGGGGTTGTAGGCGCCAGGTTCCTTGCCCGAGGTAAGAGTCGCAGTGGCGCCCGTGCATGACCGGCTCAGGAGCGCATCCCCGGCCATGCCGCCCTTAGTAAGCCGCCCTCGCTGGCACAATTGACTCGAGATGAATTGTGCCGCAGCGCCGCCTTGATCGACCGGGCCTTCATTCGTGGTGATCATAGCGTGCCGGCATCCGGATTGGCCGATGCCGAGGCGCTGCGCGAACTGCCTCCAAGGTCGGGCACAGGGCGTTGCCCCGACATTGACCGGCAACGCTCGCGCGCGCCACGATCGTCTCGTACTCGCCGCGAGGCGACCCATTGACGACGGCGGCACTTGACGGCGAAGCAATCGTTCGGGAACCCTATCCAGCAGCTACGGCCTTGGCCGGATTTCAGTGGTCGCTCATGCGTACGGCATCGATCCGCAGCTTGCCCGGCCGCACTACCATTGTCCCGGCTCGACCGTGCTTCGAGGGTTGGCTGGATTCGCGCCCCACAGTCGGTCCAGGCGCGCGTCGCGGCCGCAACTCATGCGGTAGAAGTTGTAGCGGATCGGGTTCTTCCTGTAGTACTCCTGATGGTAGTCCTCGGCAGGATAGAACGGTCCGGCGGGCACGATCTCGGTGTGAATGTGCGCGAAGCGGCTGCCTTCGAGCGCCGCCTTGCTCGCCTGCGCCGCGGCGCGCTGCGCCTCCCCCAGGTAGAAGATCGCGCTGCGGTACTGGTCGCCGACGTCGCAGAACTGACGCTCCGTCACCGTGGGGTCGATGTGACGCCAGAAGTAGTCCAGCAGGCGCTCGTAGCTGAGCTTTCCCGGATCGTAGAGCACGCGCACCGCCTCGGCGTGCCCGGTTCCGCCGCCGCTGACTTGCCCATAGTTCGGGTCCCGGACGTGACCACCGGTGTATCCGGCTTCGGTCTTCACCACGCCGGGAAGCCGGTCGAAGTCTGCCTGCAGGCACCAGAAGCAGCCGCCGGCAAAGATCGCCGTGGCCCCACCCGCCGGCGGGGCATCGGCGATAGCGGCGTCCCGCTGCGCCGTGTGGCAGCCGGCGATGGTGAACAACACGAGCAGAAAAGCCGATCGAAGCACGCGTTTCATGACCGGAGGGGCGGCAAGCTGTCGGTGGCAGGAACGAAATGCAGCGCCAGGCCGTTGTTGCAATAGCGCAGTCCCGTCGGCGCCGGGCCATCCTTGAAGACGTGGCCCTGATGGCCTCCACATCGGGCGCAATGGTATTCGGTGCGGGGCCAGATGAGCCTGAAATCGGTCCGGGTGCCGAGCGCCCCGGGGCGCGCATCCCAGAAGCTCGGCCAGCCAGTGCCGCTGTCGAACTTTTGCGCCGAGTCGAACAGCGGCCACGCGCAAGCGGCGCAAACATAGGTTCCGCTGCGCTTTTCGTCGTTGAGCGCACTGGAGAAGGGACGCTCGGTGTTCTCCTCGAACAACACGCCGTAGCGGTCGGCAGGTAAGAGGGATTTCCATTCGAACTTGGATTTCGTCAGCGGTGTCACAGCAGAAAGCTCCTTGCCGGTAGCCGGCAGCACAGGGGTCAGGAACAAGGCGAAAAGGCGGCGGAAGAAATGGCGGCGGTTCATGGGATCAAGAGTGTATGGCGGATCGAAAGTGGCGAATTTTCCCCGGTTCGATCGTGGCGGGGTGATCGACTCGACTCGGAAATCTTCCCTGCCGCGTCCTCGCATCCGTAGAAGCGCCCCGCAACAGGAAGCCCGATATCAGCGCGCGCCGCATTCGAACCACGCCGCCAGTATCGATGCGAGAAGTCACGGCACCGTCACGAAAGGCTCAAGCTTTCGTTGACCGACAAGACTGCGGCCGCCGTCGGGGCAAGTCCTGCAGGCAGCGGGGCGCTATTCGGCCGTTATGCGGCCTGGTTCGAAGCGGGAGCCGGCGAAGTCAGTGCAGCTTCTCCGGCGATCCGCAGCACTGCTTGTATTTCCGGCCGCTGCCACAGGGGCAGGGATCGTTGCGGCCGACTTTCGGTGACTCGCGCTGGTAGCTCTGCACCGGCGTGCGCTTCACCTGCCAGAACTGATGGAGGGCCGACACCAGTTCCGGCAGGTCCTCCCGGGCATGCGCGAGCGCGCGTTGCTCCTGCGCCGCCGACAGCCACCTTTCCCCCTGCGCCTGCGCGTCCTCCTTGAGTTTTCCGGTCAGCAGGAAGAACGGCTCGATCAACTCGGAGAGGTCCTCGGCATGCTCGCCGGCAGCCTCGTACCAGTCCTCGGCGCCGATCTGGCTGCCGTACAGATAGGCGTCGGCCCATGCCGCGAAGTCGAGTTCCTCGCTTCCCTCGGACACCGGGTAGAGAATCAGGCTGATCCCCTGCCCTTCGGACAGGGCGGTGGCGATGTCGTTGCAGAAGCGCAGGACGAGCGTGATCACCTCCTCGGCCTGGGCCTGGCTCTCATAGGCCGGATGCTCCCCGAACACCGCCGGCAGCCATTCATTGGGCATGGCCACCGCCGGGCCGCTGACGATGGCGCAGAGCATGGCCTGCAGTTCGTCGAGGAGCGGCCCCTCGCCCTGGAAGAGATCGGAGTCCAGCAGTTGTTCGAGCCGGTCGAGTTCGCTCTCGGTTAACGGTGTGTTCTGGGTGGCATTCATGGCTCGGGCACGCAATCGGGTACCGCAGTGTAGTGCATCCGTCTGCCTCGGGCATCACGTAAGGCACGTATTGCGGGACCCGCTGCCGTAGGGCACAGTATCCGTGGCGCACTGCATTTCCGAAGACAGGCGGAAAGGAGGGACTATGGCTCGACATTTTGACGCGATCATCATCGGCAGCGGACAGGCCGGTCCGGCGCTGGCCGGGCGGCTGACGGGTGCGGGGATGTCCGTCGCCTTCATCGAGCGCGAGCACTTCGGCGGAACCTGCGTGAACGATGGCTGCATTCCGACCAAGGCGCTGGTGGCGAGCGCTCAAGCGGCCTTCGTGGCGCGGCGCCATCAGGATTTCGGCGTGACCGTCGGCGGGCCGATCGGCGTCGATATGCGCGCGGTGAAGGCGCGCAAGGACGCCATCGTAAGGGCGTCGGCAAACGGTGTTGCCGCCTGGGTGAAGGGCATGCCCGGCTTGAGTGTCCTGTGGGGCCATGCCCGCTTCACGGGGCCGCACAGCGTTGCCGTGAACGGCGAAGAGCTGGAGGCGGATCGGATCTTCATCAATGTCGGCGGCCGACCCTTCGTGCCCGACTGGCCCGCCCTGAAGGATATGCCGTACCTCACCAACACCGGCATGATGGACGTGGATTTCCTGCCGGAGCATCTGGTAATCATAGGCGGCAGTTACATCGGGCTGGAGTTTGCGCAGATGTACCGCCGCTTCGGTGCGCGGGTGACGGTGGTGGAACAGGGGCGGCACCTGATTGCGCGCGAGGATGAAGACGTGTCGGAGGCCGTGCTCGACATCCTCGCCCGCGAGGGGATCGAGGTTCGGCTCAACGCCAGGTGCATCGGCGTGGAACAGCGCGACGGCGGCATCGCCGTATTCGCCGACTGCGCGGAGGGCGCGCCGCTCATCCTCGGCAGCCATCTGCTGCTGGCCATCGGCCGCCGCCCCAACACGGACGACCTGGGGCTCGGCGCGGCCGGCATCGACGCCGACGAGCGTGGCTTCATCCGGGTCGATGACCAGTGCCGGACCAATGTGCCGGGGGTATGGGCCATGGGCGATGTGAACGGCCGTGGCGCCTTCACGCACACTTCCTGGAACGACTACGAGATCGTGGCCGCCAACCTGCTCGACAACGACCCCCGCCGCCTCACCGACCGCATCGCCGCCTACGCGCTGTTCATCGATCCGCCGCTGGGTCGAGCCGGAAAGAGCGAGCGCGAAGTGCGCGCTTCCGGCCGCCCGGCGCTGATCGGCAAGATGCCCATGACCCGCGTCGGCCGCGCCAGGGAGCGCGGCGAGACGCTGGGCTTCATGAAGGTCATCGTCGATGCCGCGTCCCGGAAAATTCTCGGTGCGGCGCTGCTGGGCCTGAACGGCGACGAGATCATCCACTGCCTGCTCGATGCCATGTATGCGGATGCACCCTACACCGTCATCTCGCGTGCCATGCACATCCACCCGACGGTGGCGGAACTCCTCCCCACGCTGCTGCAGGACCTGAAGCCGCTGCAGTAGCCACCGATGCGGTGCGGGAAGACGCGGGCCACGATCGAACCGGAGCGCAAGGTCCTCGACCTGGGTCCTGAACTGCAGCGCTGGTTGCGCATGGCCGCCAACAGCGCCCACGTCTCGGGGAACGTGATCCGGTCGATCCAATCAGGGATTCCAGGGGAAGTGCGGCTCGCGGATGCGACCACCTTGATCAGGTATCCCGCGTGACGGGTTGTGGCCGGGTGCCGCCAAAGGTGCCGACGGCGATCCACAACGCATTCGCCTGCGGCTCCTCTTCCTTGGCTGCGGTGCGCTCGCGGGAGGTTTGGTCGCTGCCGTGATGTGCGCCCGCCGCACGCATGACCCGAATGCGTGCCGGAAATTGGGGTGCTACTCTGCCCCCCCAGTCGCTTGGCGAACGAGACCGCGTATGCCGGAGAGCGGAACAGCAGCACCGGATCGTTCGTCGCCGCGATGCCCTCCTCCATGACCAAGGGGTCGAAATTGATCTTCTCGCACGCTGCCCCCTTCTGCGGCATTGCCGCGGTAATCGTAAGAGTCCCGACCTTCATCTGCCTGCGACTCTCGGGCCAGGCCAGCGTCGGGTTGTCTTCCGGGTCTCCCGCTATCGCACTGAGCAGTAAGGGGCTGCGATCGATGTCCCGGCGCTTAATTAACTAGTGCTTGACCGAAAACCGCTCAATCCCAGCAACTGCAAAGGGTTCAATCGTTCTTCCTGTGCCGAAGAAGTGATGGTGGACGCGGGAAACGATGACGAAAGTGCCGAAATACGGGCGGTTTAGGACAAGGCGGTGGAAATCTTCACGCCAGAAACGGCGCTGGAGCTGCCGGCAAAAAAAATCTTCATTCCATTCCAGAATCCATGGCGTCTGTAGACCATAAGCATTATCTGGGGTGTCCATTTAACCGGAGTTAAGCGTAAACTGGGGCGATGGAACGCCCCTGCGTCAGCACCCACGATCAAGCCTGGGGAGCTCCAGTCAAAGTTCGGTGAGCTGACTGATTGGATTCGGAATGGCTGAGAGCCTGCGATTCGTGTGCCCGTCCTGTGGCCATCCAGGAGGATGGCGGCTTGGCGACGGCAGGTTCATGTGCGCTGGATGCGGTAGCCGCACATCAGTGATGGCAGGCACCATCTTTGACCGGACCCGTACCCCACTCACGGTTTGGTTTTCGGCCTGTTGGCATTTTGCTAGCGGCAAAGACGGGATCTCGGCGCTGAGCTTGAAGCGGACCTTGGAGATTGGCTCCTACCAGACGATGTGGGCGATCCTTCATCGCCTGCGGTCTGTGCTGATCGCCCCGATCGTGAGCGACTTGCGGGAAGGTGGAGGTGGACGAAACCTCCATTGGCGGTAAAGAGGCCGGACTTCCGGGGGGCTGCGCCAAAGGGAAGAAGATCCTGACGTGCATCGCGATCGAGATCCTGGAGCCGAAGGGCTTCGGGCGCTGTCGAATGGCGCCTGTGGCGGATGCCCCGCAGCATCGCTGCACGCCTGAGGTGGCGAACGTCGAGCCGGGGACGACTGGCATCACCGACGCCTGGCAGGGTTACCGGGGATTGGAGAACAAAGCGTCATCCATGAGAGCCGCAGCCAGCGGGCGGCCTCCGCGCGAGGCGAGGACCCCGGAGAACTCCTGCCAGGCGTGCATCGATAGCTTCCCTTGAAAACGCTGGCTATTGGGTACTCCGGGCGCGGTGGATTCCGCACACTTGCCAAGTTACTTGAACGAGTTCGTGTTCCGTTTCAATCGCCGCCGGTCACGTAGCCGCGGGATGCTGTTCTACCGGATCCTCGAGTTTGCTGTCGCCCATGGGCCGGTGCGTTACCAAGACCTTGTTATGAACCGGAGCCCAAAGTCTGTTCCGCCCATGCCGCCGAACCAACGAGGACATCCGCCCAGCTTGGAGCGATCCTCGCCGGGTCGCCCGTGGAGGCAAATCGCCAACTCCGGTTAAATGGACACCCCAGAGCATTATAATGACTGTCACCGAAAGACAAGTTCAAGCGATCTTTCCGGCGACAGGCGATGCGAGTGGTCCAGAACACCGAGATGCACATGGCGAAGACGATGTTTCCCGGGTCGTCCTCGACCCCAAGTCACGCGATCCCATCCCGCAGATGCTGAGAGGGCTGCAGCACCTGTACCGAGATGCGAGCCTGCGTGCGAAGCTGTTCCAGCTGCTTGAGTCAGAGATAGCGCCGAAGATCGATAAACGAATCGGGCGCCCCGGAATGCGCTGTGGTCGATCTGGTTGCGGCGTCATCCGGCTTGACCTGAACGCCGACTACGACCGTTTGCATGAATTGGTCAATCAGCACATCACCATCCGGCAGATGCTCGGACACGGGCTGTTCGATCCGACCTCGTACCACTACCAGACGCTGAAAGACAACGTCACGTTATTCACACCGGAGCTGCTGGACAAGATCAACCAGATCGTCGTGGCTGCCGGTCACGAACTGGTAAAAAAAAGGAAGGCGAAGTCCTGCGTGGGCGTTGCGACTCCTTCGTGGTTGAGACCGACGTGCACTACCCGACCGATATCAGCCTGCTCTTTGACGCCACGCGCAAGCTCGTCGAACTGAGCGCGCGCCTGAGCGCCGATCAGGCTGAGCGACTGGCGCCAGCACGCCTACAACGTCAGGCACCTCAGCGGAACTTGCGTGCCGCGCAGAGCACCAAGCACCGCACGGCCCGCAGCGAAGCGCAGAAGGAGAAAAACGACGCGCGCGTGATCGAGGCGCACAAGGCTTACCTGGAGGTCGCCCAAGGCTATCTGGACAAGGCCCGGCAGACGCTGGCCAGGACTGCCGGAGGTGGTATCGAGTCCCTGGCGGCCAAGATCGAGATCGAGACGTTCATCAAACATGCCGAGCGCCAGATCGACCAGACGAGACGGCGGGTCATTCTGGGAGAAGTCATCCCCCATGCCGAGAAAGTCTTCTCGGTGTTCGAGACGCACACCGAGTGGATCAGCAAGGGCAAGGCCGGCGTGCCGGTCAACTGGGTTTGCGGGTGTGCGTCATGGAAGACCAGCATCGCTTCATGCTGCATCATCGGGTCATGGAAAAGCAGACCGATGACCAGGTGACGGTGGCCATGGTCAAAGAGACAAAGGAGCGCTTTGCCGACCTGCAGGCCTGCAGCTTTGACAAAGGATTCCACTCCCCGGCCAACCAGCAGGAACTGCAGGCCCATCTGAAGCTGGTGGCCTTGCCGAGAAAGGGCAAGCTGTCGCAACCGGCACAAGCGGTAGAGAGCACGGAGGACTTCGTCAAGGCGCGCGCTCAGCACTCGGCAGTCGAGTCGGCGGTCAACGCGCTCGAGTGCATGGGCTTGATCGCTGTCCGGCCCTTGCATTGGCGGATTCAAACGTCCGTCGCGCTGGCGAAGGTGGCGAGGAGCATCCATCGCATCGGTGCCAGACTGCGGGAACAGGAAAACCGGCGGGCCAGCGCAAGAGCCGGTACGCAACGTGACATGCCCCACAAACTGGCGGCATGCCGACGCCAAGCCCGGCGTTCGCGGTGGGCCGGAGTCGCCGGGCGCGCGTGCCTATCGGTATGACGGCGGCATCTTTTGCTATATAGCACACTTATTCGCCCGTGGCGCCTGGCGCGAACCGTCGTAGACGTGACATGGACGGACGCGCCTGCGCATTCGGTGTCGCCCGATCGCTTGAAACGCCGTACCGCCGGCGCCGATAATCTTCCCCACTCGAGGCTCTCCCCTGCTCCCGTCGCCAACGAACAATCACTCTGAGGGAACCGTGTCTTGAGTTGCCAGCACATGCCATTGCGGGACGCCCTGCCCCATCGGCTTCGGCGGTCCAGACGAAGTGAACGGGATTCTGGCGATGCATGGCGATGAATTCGTCGATGGCCCCGATCAGTCCCGGGACGATCTTGAGGAGCCACGCTCCGGGCGATCGGTGGCCAGACTTCGAAGGGCCCTAAAGTCTCCCATGGCTTTGCCGGTATGTTTGTGGCTGGACGCCCGCCATCCCGGCTGCGCGAGACGCAAAAAGATCGAGGATGAAGAATGAACACCCTGCGCGTTGGACGGATTCTTGTTCTGGCATTGGCTGCGGCAGGGTTGTGGATCAGCACGTCGCCCGACACCTACGCGGTGGAGGAAACGCCCCACAAGATTGATGGAGGAGCGTTGGTCGATGCGCCTAGGTCCAAAGCGCTCGCGGACAAGGGCGCCGTCGTCATCGACGCGCGCGTTCCGGCCGAATATGCGGAGATGCATATCAAGGGAGCGAAAAGCGTGCTGTACAGGGAGGTCCACCCGAGGGAGTCGAAGCTGTCCCCGGACGACAAGTTCGACCTCGCCAAGCTGCCTGCAGAAAAGAACACGCCGCTGGTGTTCTACTGCAACGGCTCGCCGTGCTGGAAGGGCTACAAGGCTGCTGCCGCTGCCATCAAGGCCGGCTACACGCATGTCTATTGGTTCCGTGACGGGTTGCCGGCCTGGATGGACAAGGGCTATCCAGTCGAGTGAATCGTCCAACTTTCCCTCGTTTCCTGGGAGGGGCAAGAGGATGGCAAAGTCATGAGCTTCGGTATCCGCCTAAAGCGGTCGGCGGTGAGCGAGAAGAATGCGGCCTTGGTGCAAGAGGCTGTCGGCCCGGCGTACCGCTTCGCACAGCAGGCGGCTGGCCCAAGCATGTCGATGGCTGCATTTCGCCTTTGCGTCGTTCCGCAACTGCTATCTACATCCGCGGTCAGGCGCAGCAAGAGAAATCCAGCGGGGCGGATTGGGCACGCTCGACAAATGTCGCCGGCGAGCACTCGGTGCGCACATGACCGGTCTGAGAGGACGCCGCTTGCTCCGTATGCACGGCTCACCCGCCCAGTCCGGCGGCTGTTGCAGCTAACCAGCCTTGCCGGTTATGCCCAGGCAGCGCGAGCACATCCCCGGTCGCATGCTCCCTCGATATTCGGGGGCATTGTGGCTGGAAAGGCATACCTAAGCCGGCCGCGCCGGAACCAGACAGGTTCGCCCGCAACCTCCGGCCGGAAATCCTGCCATGTTGGAACAAGGGGAGAACCCCCTTGTAAATCCCCCAGCCCCGCCGTTCGGGGAATTCTTCGCCAGAATCGTCGTGATTTCACCCGTAAGAGTCAATTAACTGCGGGTGTCCGCAGCGTGAGACGGATACCGCGTGACTGCGCCGGGCATTAGGGCCAAGCTGTCCTGGGTCGTAATCATCGCTGCGGCGATCACTGTCGCCTTGTCTTCGGCCAACTTCTGGGTGTCCGCTCAGTCTTCGGCAGCATTGGCCTCGATGTACGAGCGCGATGTCGTACCGGGTGTACTGCTTGCTGCGATTCAAAACGACTTGAAGGAAGTGCGCTTTCGCATGGCGGGTGTCGTGCTCAACCAGCTGCCCCTCGTGGGCTCCCTCATTCATCTGAAATCGGCACGCAAGTCCATTGCGGAAAACTGGCGCGAGTTCCGAATTCGGACCTACGGCCGTAGCCTGGGTGCGGAAGGCGACGAGCTGATCGGCACAGTGGAGCGCGAGCTTACCCAGCTGTCGCGGTTTTTCGATGAGCTGAGCGCGGCCTACGAAAGGGGGGACAAGGATAAGATCGGCGCCATGCTTGAAGACGAGTGGCCGAACCTGCACATGGCGCTTATCAAGCCCTTGGCCAAGTTGGTGCCGCTGCAGGTTGCCGAGGCGAGGGCCACCTACGTGGCCGCCCAGGACCAAGGACAACGGGCGGTGCGAATTCAGGCTGCGCTTGCGTTTGGTGCGATGGTGTTGATCATAGTCCTCGCCTGGCGACTGAACCGGACCATCACGGTTCCCCTGACGTCCTTGGCCCACTTGACGTCACGCGTATCCCTGAGCGGGGACTATTCGCTGCGCGCTGTCGTTGCAGCGGAGGACGAGATCGGCGAGCTGGCCAGCGGTTTCAACGCCATGCTGGAGCAGATCCAGGAGCGCGACCGGCGCCTGGCCGCGCATCGCGACGAGCTGGAGCGGGAGGTGGAGGCGCGCACGGCGGAGCTGCGCAAGGCGAAGGATCTGGCCGAAGCGGGCAGCCGGGCCAAGAGCGAGTTTCTGGCCACCATGAGCCACGAGATCCGCACGCCGATGAACGGCATTCTGGGCATGACCGAGCTGCTGCGCGGCACGGCGTTAAACGCCCAGCAGATCCGCTTCACCGATGCCGTGTATCAGTCCGGCGAGCATCTGCTGAGCATCATCAACGACATCCTGGATTTCTCCAAGATCGAGGCCGGCAAGCTGGAGATCGAGAGCATCAACTTCAACCTGCGCCAACTGGTGGAAGACGTGGGCTACATGTTCGCCCAGGCCGCCGAGGCCAAGGGGCTGGAGATGGTGTGCGCGGTTCCCCATGACGTGCCGGTGGCGGTGCGGGGCGATCCGGTGCGCTTGCGCCAGGTCATGACCAACCTGGTGGGCAACGCGGTCAAGTTCACCCGCCGCGGCGAAGTGGTGGTGCGCGTGCGCCTGCTGCACGAGAGCCCGCAGCAGGCGCGGTTCCGCTTCGAAGTCCAGGACACCGGCATCGGCATCGACGAGCCGGCGCAAAGCCGCGTCTTCAGCGCCTTCGCCCAGGCCGACAGCTCCACCACGCGGCGCTACGGCGGCACCGGTCTGGGGCTGGCGATCGCCAAGCGTCTGGTGCAGATGATGCACGGCCAGATCGGCTTGGACAGCGAGGTGGGGCGCGGGTCCGTGTTCTGGTTCGAAATCCCGTTCATCAAGCAGGATGCCCATGCCCGCACCGTGATCGACATGGCCGAGCGCCTCACCGGCCTGCGCGTGCTGGTGGTCGATGACAACGCCACCAATCGCGAGATCCTGGAGCACCAGCTGCAGGGCTGGTCCATGCGCTACACCGGGGCCGAGGGCGGGGCGGCGGCGTTGCGCGAGCTGGAGCACGCGGCTGCGCACGGCGAGCGTTTCGATCTGGCCATCCTCGATCTTCATATGCCCGGAATGGACGGTTTCGAGCTGGCCCAGGCCATCAAGTCGGATGCGCACCTTGCTGCGATGCCGCTGGTCATGCTCTCCTCGGTGAGCGTGGCCTCGGATCATCCGCAGCGGCGCGCCGCACCCATCGACTACTATCTGACCAAGCCGGTGCGCCAGTCCGATCTGTACGATGCCATCTCGACCGCCATGTCGTTCAGGAAGGTCGCCGCGCCGGTGGCGCCGCCCCCATTGCCGGGGCCGCCGGCGCTGCCCGCCAGCCTGGGCGGGCGGGTGCTGGTGGCCGAGGACAACCCGGTGAACCAGCAGGTGGCCGCGGCCATGCTCGAATCCCTGGGGGTGGCCTACAGCCTGGCCGGCAACGGGCTGGTGGCCCTGGAGCGGGTGTTCCACGAGCACTTCGATCTGGTCCTGATGGACTGCCAGATGCCCGAGATGGACGGCTTTGCGGCCACGGCGCAGATCCGTGCCCGCCAGCGCGAGGGCCGGCTGCGGCGCAACCTGCCGGTGGTGGCGCTGACAGCGAACGCCGTCGAGGGCGATCGCGAGCGCTGTCTTGCCGCCGGCATGGACGATTACCTGAGCAAGCCCTTCACGCGCGAGCAGCTTGCCGCCGCCCTCCTGCGCTGGCTGCCCCGGCCCGATACGGCGCACGCGGGCGCAACACCCAACGGCCTAGAGCGGGTTAGAGGAGCCGTGGTCGAATCGATCGGCGCTCGGCGGGGCGGCTCAGGACGGAAGGCCTGACAAATCCCTGCCAGGCCAGATAGCGAGCCTCGGATGACAGTCCTTGCCGGTCGTCTGATTCCGAGCCGTGCTGGATGTCAGCAATCGCCGAACTGGGGTTCCCGAGCCTGCCGTCACGAGCGACACCGAGGCCTCGGTCAGCCGCCGTTTGTGTGTCGGACCATTGAATGATTGCCTGCGCGCGTTCGACTTCGCGCTGGCGGCCTTGAGCTGGTTCCTGCGTCCTTGGTTGTTCGTCCTCGCCTCGGCACTGGTGGCGCATGTCCTGTACCGGCGGAAGTTTCACTCCAAGGCCCTGCATGCGCCGACCAGACCGAGGTCGCTGACCCAGTCTCTTCATCTGCCGCAACGTATGCCGGCCGAACTGGGCCTCGGCGCAAAAAGCACCCGAGTCGGCGATCAACCCCGCCAAGCGTGACGCGGCACCGGCAGTCGCTCGGACGTGCGGCCCCGCCGTGCCGGCGGTCCATCTAAAGTCGGTGGCAGCGGCCCGCGGCCGAGCGGCCGCCGTCGCGTCGGTAGGGGATAGTCGCGCAGCCGCAAAACGCCGAGGCGCCAGCGGTGGCCATGCGATAATTGCGCGATGCAGCACACGCATATCGATGAGGATCTTTACTGTCTTCTCGGCGTCAACTCCGCCGCCTCGGCGGACGAGATCCGGCGCGCGTATCGCAAGCTCGCGATGATCTGGCATCCGGACCGCAATATCTCCGCCGACGCCGAGGAAACCTTCAAGCGCATCCGACTTGCCTATGAAGTCCTGCGCGAGCCGAAGCGGCGTACCGAATACGATCGCAACGTCACGTCGCACGCACACCGACGACATGACGCCCAGGGACAGCCGGCATCGACAGCGCAACCCGAAGCATCGTCGCGGCGCGCCCCCAACCTGAGCCGCCACGTGAGCATCTCGCTCGAGGAGCAGTTGCGCGGTTGTCGTGCCAAGCTCAGGCTCACGCGCACCGAGTATTGCCGGCATTGCGGCGGCTCCAGGCACGGCAACCTGCCGCCGATCGCCTGCGGCACATGCAGGGGATCGGGTTACGTGCGAAATCCTCTTGGTCTATTCTCGTTGTTTCGCGCTGCCGCGGTCGCCTGCACGGACTGTGACGGGAAGGGCACGATCCGCCCGAAGTGCGAAGCCTGCGCGGGAACGGGACTCAGCGCACGCAAGACCGGCCATCTGCAGTTCGAGGTTCCCGCGGGCATCCGCCCGGGAGCGAGCTTGCGCGTGCGCGGGCACGGGCGGCGCGGCCGCAGCGGCGAGGCACCCGGAGACCTGCTGGTTCACGTTGGCGTTGCACCGCATCCGCTGTTCGAACCGGACTTTCCCGATCTGCGCTGCGAGATGCCGGTCAGCGTGTTTCGTGCGCTGGCAGGCGGCACCCTTGAAGTGCCCACGCTGGGGGCAGCGGTTTCGGTCCCGCTGTCTTCCGAACCGGTCGATGGAGCGGAGTTGCGCATTCCCGGTCACGGCATGCTGGACGGCGCCTCGGGGCGACGCGGCGACCTGTTGGTCCGGGTGCGCCTGATTCGACCTCAACCGCTCTCCGACACGCACCTGGCCCTGCTGGCGGAACTGGAACAGCTTTCGGTAAGCGACCCTGCGCACACCGACTGGCTGCGGCGCCGGCAGGATGCTGAACGGCGCAAGTCGCGGCCGAATCGACCGCCGGAATAGCTCCCCGTGTCGTCATCGTGGAAAGATCGCTTCGCGGATAGTCCGCGCAAGCCGCGCCGGCATGATCGGGCTTCTGCCCCGGTTTGCCTTCGCCGCGATCCCCCTGGACAACGACTGCCGCCGGCCCCGCGAGCCGATGAAGCTGCCGGCCCCCGAGGTTCCGAAGGGCCCCAAGGCCGAGAACGGATCCTGGATCGGCCGGTCAACTACAGCGTCGCCCTCCCCCGGCGCAAGGAGGGGCGGTGCCCATACCCATACGCAGATTCCAACCATGACGAGACGTACTCCCACAAGAGCAATCGCGGCTAGCCTCACAGTCGTGCTGCTTGTAGTCGTTGGGCTGGTCGCCGTGTCCTGCGGCCCGGACGCTACTTTGGATGCCAAGGTCGCGCAGGAAGGGAAGCCCGCCAGCCCGGCCCAGGCCGCCGCGACCAAACCGGCGCTGACCGTGAGCGCCACCACGGCGCAGCGCCTGGACTGGGCGCAGACCCTGAGCGCCCACGGCAACATCGCCGCCTGGCAGGAGACGGTGATCGGCGCCGAGATCAGCAGCCTGCGGCTGACCGAGGTGCTGGTGAATGTCGGCGACACGGTGAAGAAGGGCCAGTTGCTGGCGCGCGTTGACAGCCAGACGGTCGAGGCGGAGCTGGCCCAGTCCAGGGCCGCCGTGGCGGAGGCGCAGGCGACGCTGGCTGAGGCGCGGGCCAACGCCGAACGCGCGCGCCTGCTGCAGCCCAAGGGCATGATCAGCGCGCAGCAGTTCAACCAGCTCGTGACGGCGGAGCAAACGGCGGCGGCGCGGCTCGCTTCGGCCCAGGCCCGGGTGCGCACGGACGAAGTGCGCCTGGCCCAGATGCGGGTGGTGGCGCACGACGACGGCGTCATTTCAGCACGCGCCGCCACCGTCGGTTCGCTGACCCAGCCGGGCCAGGAGCTGTTCCGGCTGATCCGCGGCGGCCGGCTCGAGTGGCGCGCCGAGGTCACCGCGGAAGAACTGGGCCGGCTCCGCCCGGGCACGCCGGCGACGCTGCTGGCGGCGGACGGCACGCGGGTGCAGGGCAAGGTGCGCATGGTGGCGCCGACGGTGGACCCGCAGACGCGCAATGCCCTGGTGTATGTCGATCTGCCCACGCCGGCGGCGGGCGGCGCGCTGCGCGCCGGCATGTTCGCCCGCGGCGAGTTCGAACTGGGCCGTGCCGCCGCGCTGACGCTGCCGCAGTCCGCGGTGCTGCTGCGCGAAGGCTTCTCCTATGTGTTCCGCATCGAAGGCGACAAGGCGGTGCAGACCAAAGTGAGCGTCGGCCGGCGCGCCGGCGAGCGCATCGAGATCACCGGCGGCCTCGAACCGGGCACCTCCGTGGTGGCCCAGGGGGCGGGCTTCCTCGCCGACGGCGACACGGTGCGGGTGGTCGCGGACGGCACCGGAGCGGCGCCGAGCGTTGCAGGAGGAAAGCCGTGAACGTCTCCTCCTGGTCGATCCGCAACCCGATCCCGGCGATCCTGCTGTTCGTCATGCTCACGCTGGTGGGAGTGATGTCCTTCCGGGCGATGAAGATCCAGCAGTTCCCCGACATCGACCTGCCGACGGTGACAGTGACCGCGACGCTGCCGGGCGCGGCGCCGTCGCAGATGGAAACCGAGGTAGCGCGCAAGATCGAGAACTCGGTGGCGACGCTGCAGGGCGTGAAGCACATCTACACCAAGGTGCAGGACGGTACCGCCACCGTCACCGTCGAGTTCCGCCTGGAGAAGCCGACCCAGGAAGCGCTGGACGACGTGCGCGACGCCGTGTCGCGCATCCGCTCCGATCTGCCCGGCGATCTGCGCGACCCGGTGATCTCCAAGGTCAATCTGGCGGGCTCGCCGATCCTCACCTACACCGTCGCCTCCGCGCGCATGGACGACGAGGCGCTGTCCTGGTTCGTGGACAACACCGTCACCAAGGGCATGCTGAGCGTGCGCGGCGTCGGTGCGGTGGCGCGCGTCGGCGGCGTCAGCCGCGAGGTGCGCATCGAACTCGATCCGGCGCGGCTGCTGGCGCTCAATGCCACGGCGGCCGACATCTCGCGCCAGTTGCGCCAGATCCAGCAGGAGGCCTCCGGCGGCCGCGCCGACGTCGGCGGCATCGAGCAGTCGGTGCGCACCATCGCCACCGTGCAGTCGGCGGAGGAGCTGGCGCGCATGGACATCGCGCTCAGCGACGGCCGTCGCATCCGGCTCGACCAGGTGGCGAGCGTGAGCGACACCGTGGCCGAGCAGCGCTCGGCGGCACTGCTCAACGGCAAGCCGGTGGTGGGCTTCGAGATCACCCGCAGCCGCGGTGCCGGCGAGGTCGAGGTGGCAGCCGGCGTGCGCGCGCAACTCGCCCGGCTGCAGGCCGAGCATCCCGACATCATCATCACCGAAGCCTTCAACTTCGTCGATCCGGTGCAGGAGAACTTCGACGGCTCGATGTGGCTGCTGATCGAGGGCGCGGTGCTGGCGGTGATCGTGGTCTGGCTGTTCCTGCGCGACTGGCGCGCCACCATCGTCTCGGCCACGGCGCTGCCGCTGTCGATCATTCCCGCCTTCGCGGCGATGTACCTGATGGGATTCAGCGTCAACGTGGTGACCCTGCTCTCGCTGTCGCTGGTGGTGGGCATCCTGGTGGACGATGCCATCGTCGAGATCGAGAACATCATGCGCCACCTGCGCATGGGCAAGACGCCCTACCGGGCGGCGATGGAGGCGGCGGACGAGATCGGCCTGGCGGTGATCGCGACCACGTTCACGCTGATCGCGGTGTTCCTGCCCACCGCCTTCATGAGCGGCGTGCCCGGCAAGTTCTTCGTGCAGTTCGGCTGGACGGCGGCGATCGCGGTGTTCTTCTCGCTGGTGGTGGCGCGCATGCTGACGCCGATGATGGCGGCCTACCTGCTCAAGCCGCCGCGCAAGGCCCATGCCGAGCCGCGCTGGCTCACCCTTTACACGCGTTGGGCGGCGTGGTGCCTGAGGCATCGCCTGCTCACCACGCTGGCGGCGGCCGGCTTCTTCTTTGGCTCCTTCGCCCTGGTGCCGCTGCTCCCCACCGGCTTCATCCCTCCAGACGACCTGTCCCAGACCCAGGTCTATCTGTCGCTGCCGCCGGGCAGCACCTTCGAGCAGACACTTGCGAGCGCCGAGCGGGCGCGGGAGATCGTCGAGAAGCATCCCCACGTCAGGATGGTCTATACGGCGGTAGGGGGCGGCGCGGCCGGTTCCGATCCGTTCGCGCCGCGCGGCGCGGCGGAGGTGCGCAAGGCCACCCTCACCATCAACATGACGCCGCGCTCGCAGCGCGGCGGCGTGAAGAAGCAGCAGGTGGAGCGCGAGTTGCGCGAGGCACTGGCGGTGCTGCCGGGGGCGCGGGTGACGGTAGCCTTCGGCGGTTCCAGCGAGAAATACGTGCTGGTGCTGGCGAGCGAAAACGGCCCCTTGCTGGCGCAGCATGCGCGTCAGGTGGAGCGGGAACTGCGCACCATCCCCGGCATCGGCAATGTCAATTCCACTGCCAGCCTGGTACGGCCGGAACTCGTGGTGCGACCCGATTTCGCCCGCGCGGCGGACCTCGGCGTGACCTCGGCGGCGATCGCCGATACGCTGCGCATCGCCACCGCCGGCGACTACGACCAGAGCCTGCCCAAGCTCAACCTGTCGCAGCGTCAGGTGCCGATCGTGGTCAAGCTGCCGCCCGCGGCGCGGCAGGACCTGTCCCTGCTCGAACGGATGGCCGTGCCGGGCAGCAAGGGTCCGGTGATGCTCGGCAATGTGGCCCGGCTCGCCATCGACAGCGGTCCGGCGGAGATCGACCGCTACGACCGGCTGCGCAACATCAACTTCGAGCTCGAACTCAACCAGCAGCCCCTCGGAGAAGTGGAGAAGCAGGCGCTGGCGCTGCCCAGTCTGCGCAACCTGCCGCCCGGCGTGATGCAGACCACCGTCGGCGACGCCGAGGCGATGAACGAGCTGTTCGCCAGCTTCGGCCTGGCGATGCTGACCGGCGTGCTGTGCATCTACATCGTGCTGGTGCTGCTGTTCCGCGACTTCGTGCAGCCGGCGACGATCCTGGCGGCGCTGGTGTTGTCGGTTCCCGGCGCCTTCCTGGCGCTGTTCGTGACCGGCACCGCTTTGTCGATGCCCTCGATGATCGGGCTCATCATGCTGATGGGCATCGCCACCAAGAACTCCATCCTGCTCATCGACTACGTGATCCTGGCGCGGCGCGAGCACGGCCTCGACCGCTGGGACGCGCTGCTCGACGCCTGCCGCAAGCGGGCGCGGCCGATCGTCATGACCACGGTGGCGATGGGCGCCGGCATGCTGCCCATCGCCATCGGCATCGGCACCGACCCCAGCTTCCGCGCGCCGATGGCGATCGTGGTGATCGGCGGCCTGATCACCTCGACCTTCCTCAGCCTGCTGGTGATCCCGGTGGTATTCACGTACGTGGATGACGCCATCGGCCATTTCCGTCGCCTTTTCCGTCGCGGCAACATCGTGCCGGCCACGGCCCGCGCCCCCGACGCCATGGCGCCGCCGCCGGCCGGCGAGTGATGCGCCGCCGGTCTGCGGCCTCTCCAGAGGTTGTGAAGAAATCGTAGCGAGCGGCCCGAGGGCAAGGCGCACGGAGCGCAGCGACGAGACATATCAAATAGATAGGCGAGGAGCGAGTACCGCGCAACGCAGCACTCGGGGCGCGCAGTAGATTTATTCACAAGCTCTCCGGTCCGGGCGTGGGAGACAGGGCGAAAGTCTCGATCACCGTGGGGCCCAGGGGCCGCGAGCTATCGGCAGCAGCCAGAGCGGCACGCGGAGGAGCAGGTCATTTCATCATCTTGCGCACGAAGGTGCCACCGACGCGCCGCAAGATCCATTTCGGCGTGGCGCGGGAGGCCAGTACGGCTGCCAGATTCAGCACCCCCGGCACACGAATGACTTCGCCGCCGATGCAGGCTTCGTAGCCTTCAGCGGCCACGGCCTCGGCCTGGCCGATCACGAATCGGGCAGCTTCTCCAAGTGCGAAGCGGCCTTCTTCGCTGCGTCGAGCATATTGGTTGCGGTGATGCCCGGGCACAGCGCCGTGACCGTCACACCGGTACCCTTCAGTTCCTCGGCCAGGGACTCGGTCAGCGATAGAACGTAGGCCTTTGTTGCTGCATAGGTGGCGAGCGACGGGACCGGCTGAAAAGCTGCGATGGATGCCACATTCAGAATCCGCCCATGGCCGCGCGCCACCATCGGCGGCACAAAGTGCGCGAGCATTGCGGTCAGCCCCGATACGTTGAGGTCGATCAGCGCTTGATGGCGCTCGGCTGCAATCCCGGTGAAGCTGCCATGCTCCAGAACACCGGCGTTGTTGACCAGCACGTCGATCGGCCGCCTGGCTCGCTTCATGGCGGCAGCCAGCCGCCGCGCGCTGTCGGGCTGGGCGAGGTCGGCCGGCGCCACCCACACCTTCGCCTTGTAGGTCGCCGACAGCCTGTCGGCCAGATCCTTGAGCTTGTCGGCACTGCGTGCCACCAGCACCAGGTTGTATCCGCCCTTCGCAAAACAATCCGCCAAGGCCTCCCCGATGCCCGACGATGCCCCGGTGACCAGCGCCGTTTTCGTCCGTGGACTCTGCATGCTTGTCATGTCGCTTCCCACACTGTCTCGCAATGCCAAAGACGTCTAGCGAGCGGCCCCGGCATCGACGGCGATGGCCGCAGCGCGCAGCAAGGACTCCATGGAAGCGGCCACTTCGACCGCGGCATCCTGGGCCAGCTGTGCCGCGTTGTAGTTGAGGTGGATCGTCATGCCGCCCGCGTCGGTGGTGACGGCCGTGAATACCGGCTGCGTGGGCGTCGGCAGAAGCGCGAATGAGCGGGCATCGACGCTCAGGCCGGGCAGTGCCGGCAGCGCCGGCAGGAGGCCGGCGTTGCTCAGTAGGCTGGTCTGCACCCCGCGCGCCATCAGGTCGCGAAAGCTCTGCACGCCGGCATCGGTGGCGGGGAACTGGTCGGCCGGCGGCAGGAAATCGTACAGGAGGTGGCCTGCGCCCACGGCGAGCTGCTGGCGGATCGATCCGGTCAGGCGTTGCGCCAGAGGCCACAGCCCGGCAGCGTCGCCGACACGCTGCACGCTGGTGACCAGCGTCACGTAGAAGCCCGGTGTACTGACGTCCATCGATGCGTTCAGGTAGGGGCGCAGATCCGCGGCGCAGGTCAGTCCGAGCACCCGCTCCGCGCCGTCGCCGAACAGGCGGCGCAGGGCGATGAGCTGCGCCGCCCCGATCAGGCCGTTGATCGTGGTGTCGGCCTGCCTGGCGCGGGCGGCCAGCGATTCAATCAGCGGCGCTTCGAGCCTCAGCGTGAGCATACGTGGTTTGGGCGGGCCGTTGCTGGGCCGGTGCCGGGCCTGGGCTTCGGGCATGCCGGTGCGTTCGGCTGCCGCCTTGCGTGCCGCCTTGAGTTGCCCGCTGAGCTGGCGCCCGGCCTCTCCGGCGAAGGCCGGCGGATAAAGTTCGATCAGCGCCGGCCGGGGTGCGATCGCCTCGGCCGGCACCGCCACTCCGGCTGCACCCAGCAGCACTTCGGTGAGCAGGAAAAATCCCGAACGGGCATCGGAAATCGGGTGATGCAACACCAGCGCTAGGACCCAGGCATCGCCCGCGCCGTCGAAACGATAGGCGCGCATCAGAGGCGATTCCCCCAGCGCAAAGGGCAGGACGATGCGTTCGGCGAGCGCACGGCGCCAGTCGTCGGTGCCCGAGCTTGCGATCCGCTCGAGCGAAATGCCCCGGGTGGGGCGCGAAACGAAGTTGAGACGCTGCTCGGCATCCGCTTCGACGGCGACCGTGAGCAAGGGGTGACGACGCTGTGCCGCATCGAGGGCGGCCTGCAATGCTGCGTCGGCGAGTGTGCCGCGCCCCTCGGCGATGACCGCGAAATTCATGGAAGAAAAGCGGTCGAGGAACCAGAAGAAGGTTTCCGCTCGATCGAGGGGACGTTTCCAAGTGACAAGGTGTGTAGTGTTCATGGCTGGCCCGACCAGGCAAGGATATGAGTTCCCGTCACACGGCCTACAGGATCGGAGGCGTCGGCGCCGCCGACGAAGCCGATGACGCGGTGGTGAATTCCGGCCGCCAAGCGCTGCACCGTCACGGCTGCCGAATCCCCGCGCGCGACGGGCGGAGCCGTGGCGGTCCACTGCGTCGCAAGTCGGATGGTACCCGCTCCAACGTCGTCGGCGAGTCTCCCAGGGCGGAGGATCCCATGATCGATCCCACTGGCGCTGATGATGATGGCCCGCCCGACGCCATGCGCCTTGGTTCAAAGAAGAACGAAGCACTACACTAGCCCGTGATTACGAGAGAGGCCCGGCGGATGAAACTGCTGCTTGTCACTGTGATCGGCGCGTACTTCGCGGGCTCTGCGTGCGCCGCGCCAGTCCTGAATGTCGGCTCGAAGCGCTTTACCGAGTCCTACATCCTGGGCGAAATCATCCGCCACACGGCACAGTCCGCCGGCGAGGCGGGCGCCGTGCACCAGCGCGGCCTGGGCAATACCGCAATCGTGCTCAGCGCCCTCAGGACCGGCAGCATCGACGTCTATCCCGAGTACACGGGCACGATCGCCAGGGAAATACTCAAACTGGACGATGTGCCGGCGCTGCCCGAACTCAATGCCCGGCTCGCGCCCCTGGGAATCGCGGTGTCCGTGCCGCTGGGTTTCGAGAATACCTATGCGCTCGCAATGCGCACCGACGATGCCCGCGCGCGCGGCATCGCCCGGCTGTCGCAACTCCAGACGCACAAGGACCTGCGGCTGGGGCTGTCCCAGGAGTTCCTCGGCCGGTCCGACGGCTGGCCCGGGTTGAAGCGCGCCTACGACCTGCCGTTCGCCTCGCCGCGCGGGCTTGACCACGGCCTTGCATACGAAGCGATCGCGGGGGGTCAGGTCGACGTGATCGACATCTACTCCACGGACGCAAAGATCGACAAGTACGGCCTGACCGTGCTCGCGGACGACCGGCATTTCTTCCCCCGCTATGAGGCGGTACTCCTGCATCGGGCGGACCTGCCGCTGCGGCTGCCTGCGACGTGGGCCGCGATCACGAAGCTCGCGGGGCGAATCGACGACGCGGCCATGCGGCGCATGAACGCCGCGGCCGAACTGGAGGGAAAAGACTTCGCCGCGGTCGCCGCCGAATTCGCCGTGCGAGCTTCAGGCGCAAGCGCGACGATGGAATCGCGCGGCGCCGCGCCCAGCGATCTCTGGCACAAGCTGTTCGCGCCGGATTTCATGCGGCTTGGGGCCGAGCATCTCGCGCTGGTGTTCGCCTCGCTCGCGGCAAGCGTCGTGCTCGGCCTGCCGCTGGGCATCCTCGCCGCCAAACGCCCCATGACCCGAGGCCTGATCCTGGGCGCGAGCGGCCTGGTTCAAACGATTCCCGCGCTCGCCCTGCTCGCGTTCCTGATTTCGCTCACGGGCCGCATCGGAGCGGCCCCGGCGTTCATTGCGCTCACCCTGTATGCATTGCTTCCCATCGTGCGCAACACCCATGCCGGGCTGAGCCAGATTCCACGCGGCATGAAGCAGGCGGCGCAATCGCTCGGTCTGGCGCCGGGCACGATCCTGCACCGGATCGAACTCCCCTTGGCGGCGCCGACGATATGGGCGGGGGTCAGGACATCCGCCGTCATCAATGTGGGCACCGCCACCATCGCCGCCTTCATCGGTGCCGGTGGCTTCGGCGAGAGAATCGTGACCGGGCTTGCGTTGAACGACCACGTCACCCTGCTCGCCGGTGCGATTCCCGCTGCCGCCCTTGCTCTCGTCGTCGAGGCGCTCTTCGGCTGGGGCCAGCGTCTGTCTACTCCGCGCGGCTTGCGCGTCGCGTCTTCAGGTTAGTCCGCCCGCGTTGCTCGACGCCTGCGGTGGATCACCAAATGGAAGGGAGCGCATTTCCGAAGTCGCTTTGCCAGTCCCAGATCGAGCATCAGCATCACGCTTGCGGAGCCACACCCGCCGGAACGCTGCCGTTGCCTTGACACAGCCCAGAGCCCATCATTGCGCATCGCGCGCCCGCGGCGGGTTGGCCCGCGGTGACGGCGCGCCTGCGTCCAACGGGAGTCCTTGATGCTCACGATCACGGCGGTAACGGCTTCAGTGCTGGCTCTGTATTTCATCCGCCTGGCGATCGACGTCATCGCCCTGCGTCGCCGGCACAAGGTCTCGCTGGGCGACGGGGGAAACGAGGACATCCGCCGGGCGATACGAGCGCACGGAAACTTTGCCGAATATGTGCCCATCGCCCTCCTGCTGATGGCCCTCGTGGAGCTGAATCAGGGACCCAAACCGCTGCTCGTCGCACTGGGCGTCGCCCTCATCGCCGGGCGGATCCTGCATCGCAGCGGCATTCGCCACCCCGAACGGGCATTCAAGAACCGGGTCCGGGGCATGCAGCTGACCTTTGCCGCCATTGCGACGGCGGCAATCTCCAATATCGTGATGGTACTGGTTCGCGCCTTGAGCGGCTGAGGTGCAGGCCGTCGCTGCGCCGGCCGTGTCGATGGGCATGACGCCATGGCGGGCCGGATTCGCACGGGCACTGGCGAACTACGCCTTGAGCCGGTACCCGGTCCGGAAGATCCACGCCACGATCGCCAGGAATGCCGCCAGGAATGCCGCGGTCATGGCAAGGCTGACACCGACGCTGACGTCGGCACTGCCGTAGAAGCTCCAGCGGAAGCCGCTCACCAGATAGACCACAGGGTTGAACAGACTGATCGACCGCCACACCGGCGGCAGCATATTGATGGAATAGAAGCTGCCGCCGAGAAAGGTCAGCGGCGTGATGATGAGCAGCGGCACCAGTTGCAGCTTCTCGAAATTGTCGGCCCAGATGCCGATGATGAAGCCGAACAGACTGAACGTCACGGCCGTGAGGACGAGGAACAGCATCATCCAGACGGGATGGGCAACTTGAAGCGGAACGAACAGGCCGGCGGTGGCCAGAATGATCAGGCCGAGCAGGATCGACTTGGTCGCTGCCGCCCCGACGTAGCTCACCACGATCTCCAGATAGGACACCGGCGCCGACAACAGCTCGTAGATCGTTCCCGTGAACTTGGGGAAGTAGATGCCGAAGGAGGCGTTCGAGACGCTCTGCGTGAGCAGCGACAACATGATCAAGCCCGGCACGATGAACGCGCCGTAGCTGATGCCGTCGATCTCGGCAATGCGCGAGCCGATCGCGGCGCCGAAGACGACGAAATACAGCGACGTCGATATCACCGGGGAGACGATGCTCTGCAGCAGCGTCCGCCCGGTGCGCGCCATCTCGAACTTGTAGATCGCGCGGATTGCATGAAGGTTCATTTCCCTTCCCTCACCAGGCTGACGAAGATGTCTTCGAGCGAACTCTGGGTCGTGTGGAGATCCTTGAAGCCGATGCCCGCTTCGTTCAGATCCTTGAGCAGCGCGATGATGCCGGTGCGCTCGCCCTGCGTTTCGTACGTATAGATCAGTTGACTGCCGTCGCTCGACAGATCCAGGCGATGGGCCGCCAGTTCGGGAGGGATACGTTCGAGCGTCCTCTCCAGCTGCAGCGTCAGCTGCTTCTTGCCGAGCTGGCGCATGAGCTCGGTCTTGTCTTCCACCAGGATGATCTCGCCGTTGCTGATCACCCCGATGCGGTCGGCCATCTCTTCGGCCTCGTCGATGTAGTGGGTGGTCAGGATGATGGTTACGCCGCTGTCCTGGAGCGAGCGCACCAGTTGCCACATGTCGTGCCTCAGGTTGACATCGACGCCGGCGGTGGGCTCGTCGAGAAACAGGATCTGCGGCTCGTGCGACAGCGCCTTGGCGATGAGCAGCCGACGTTTCATGCCGCCCGACAGGGTGATGATCTTGTTGTCCTTCTTGTCCCACAGCGACAGATCCTTGAGCACCCTTTCGATGTAGGCCGGGTTCGGCCGCCTGCCGAACAGTCCGCGGCTGAAGGACACCGTGGCCCACACGGTTTCGAAGGCATCGGTGGTCAGTTCCTGCGGCACCAGTCCGATCATGGATCGAGCGGCGCGGAAATCGGTGGCGATGTCGTGACCGTCTACCCGAATGATCCCTTCGGTTGGGTTGACGATGCCGCAGATGCAGCTGATCAGCGTCGTCTTTCCCGCGCCGTTCGGTCCCAGCAATGCGAAGATTTCTCCACGCCGAATGTCCAGATCGATGCTCTTGAGAGCCCGGAAACCGGAGGCGTAGGTCTTGGAGAGGTTGGATACGGAGATGATGGCCTGCATGCACACTACCATAGCAGATGCCGGCGCCTTGTCGGATGCGTCGGGTGCCGATTCGGGGATGGGACGGCCTTCCGGCCGTGATCCGGTCGCTCGAAGCCGGTCGAACCAACCACTCTGTCCCTAGGCCGGGACCACGTTCTGGACGCTGCCCGGGGCGGATTCGTCGCGCGGCACCATGCCCGCCGCCCTGAGCTTGCAGCGGGCGGCTGGCATGGGAGCCGGTTGATGAAGCGGACACCCCGCGAATTCGTCTCCGAGCCGTGAGGACCGAGCCGAAGTCCCGCGAAGCCGGACATTGGGTGATGCGTCGAGGCAGGTGTTAAGCTTGCTCGGTCCGACAGGAAGGCATGCCATGCAGATCCCTCGCCCCTTCATCCCGGCAACTGCGCACTTGCCGGAGCTCACGTTGCGGGCGCTCCTGATGGGCGTCGTGCTCGGCGTCATCTTCGGCGCCTCGTCCTTGTACCTGGTCCTGAAAGTCGGCCTGACGGTCAGCGCATCGATCCCGGTCGCAGTCATCGCCGTCACCCTGTTTCGACTGGGCCACAAGATCGGCGGACGGGATTCGACCATTCTGGAAAACAACATCGTGCAGACCGCGGGTTCCGCCGGGGAATCCATCGCCTTCGGTCTGGGCGTCACCATGCCGGCCATTCTGATCCTCGGCTTCGACCTCGAGATCACGCGCGTCATGCTGGTCGCAGTGCTGGGCAGCCTCCTCGGCATTCTGATGATGATTCCACTGCGCCGCAGCATGATCGTGGCGCAGCACGGCGAGCTCAAGTATCCGGAGGGAACGGCCTGCGCGGAAGTGCTCAAGGCGGCTGCCTCGGACGAGTCCCGCGCCGCTGCCGGCGAGCCGCGGGTCGCCCGCGGTGCGGGATTCGATGCCGGCAGCCGCGCCGCGACGATCTTCACCGGATTCGGTATCGGCCTCGTGTACAAGGTGGTCAATATTGCGCTCAAGGGCTGGAAGGATGTACCGGGAACGACTTTCGGCGCCGCCTACCCGGGCGGGTCGGTTGCCGCGGAAGTCTCGCCCGAACTCCTGGGGGTCGGATACATCATCGGGCCGCGCATCGCATCCGTCATGTGCGCCGGCGGCGTGCTCGCCTACCTGGTTCTGATCCCGCTCATCAGGTTCTTCGGCGACGCCCTGCCCGCGCCGCTGACGCCTGGCAACCAACTCATCAACGAAATGAGCCCGAACCAGATTCGCGGCGCCTATGTCCTCTACATTGGCGCCGGCGCAGTGGCCGCCGGCGGTGTCGTCAGCATGTTGCGGGCATTGCCGACCATCTGGCGCAGCCTGCTGGAAGGCCTGCGCGGCCTCGGCGGCAAGGGCGCTCCCCAGCTTCTTCGCACGGAGCAGGACATTCCCATGAAATGGGTGCTCGTGGGCGCGCTCGCCATCATCGCTGCCGTTACGCTTGCTGCGCCGTTGAACATGAACGTCCTGGGGGCAATGCTGATTCTGGTCTTCGGCTTTCTGTTCTCGACGGTTTCGTCGCGCCTGACGGGCGAGATCGGGTCCTCGTCCAACCCAATCTCGGGCATGACCGTCGCCACACTGCTGCTGACCTGCCTCATCTTCCTGCTCGTCGGCTGGACCGGCGGACCGCATTACGTCACTGCCCTGTCGGTGGGCGCCATCGTCTGCATTGCGTCGAGCAACGCCGGCGCGACTTCGCAAGACCTGAAGACCGGATTCCTCGTCGGCGCAACGCCGAAGCTGCAACAGTACGCCATCCTCGCCGGCGCCCTGATCTCAGCCCTGGCGCTGGGACCGGTGTTGCTGAAGCTGAATGAGGCCGCGACGGTTTACGTGCCGATCGCCCGGGTCGCGCCCGGCCTGTCGGCCGATCCAGCCACACTGGGGAGCATCGAAGCGCTGCAGGGACCGCAAGCGGCGCAGGACGCGAAGAACTATCGCGTCTGGCACAAGACAGACCACGCCGGCGGCCCGGCCGGCAAGTACCTGGTGGACGCCGACGGCAGCGCTGTCTATCTGGTCGATCCGGGCATCAACGGCACGCACACGACGAGGCCCGACGGCACCGAAGTGCGCAAGTACGACGCGCCCAAGGCGGTGCTCATGTCCTACATCATCAAGGGCGTCCTCGACCGTGACCTGCCGTGGGGGCTGGTGCTGTTCGGCGTCATGATCGCACTGGTGCTGGAAATGGCGGGAATTCCATCGCTGCCCTTCGCGGTCGGCGTCTATCTGCCGCTCTCCTCCTCCGCGCCGATCTTCGTTGGCGGCCTGGCGCGCCGCTTCGTCGATCATCGGAACAACCAGTTGCCTCGCTTCGCAGACTTGACCGAAGAGGAACGCAACGCAGCCAACGACAGCCGGCCGGGTATCCTCCTCGCGTCCGGCTATATCGCGGGCGGCGCCCTCGCAGGAATCGTTATCGCCTTCAGCGCGGGCATCCTGACCGATCTTGACAAGGCGGTAGGCGAATGGGCGAGCGAACACAATCCGTTCCTTGCCGGCCCCAATGCAGACCTGCTGTCCCTGATACCTTTTGCGGCGCTTGTTGGCCTGCTCTTCTGGGTGGGGCGTGAACGCAGCCGCTAACCCGAACTGCGACGAGGGCCGCTGTCGGGTCGGTTGCCCGGCCCGGAGTCCGACTGGAAAGCACCCGCCTCACATCCGATGTCGGGCATCACCGTCTCGAGCTCGAATTCACTGCACAAGGCGTGCATAGCTGACCGTCAGCATTTCCCATTGATGACCGTCTGGTTCGTTCCAGTAGACGATGCTGCCGCCGTGCTGCGTGTCGATTTGGAAGTCGACGGGCCCATGAACGTTGCTTCGGTAAGGTATTCCCGCCGCCTTGATTCGCTCAAGGATGATATTGAAGTCGTCCTGACTCACTCGAAAGCAGTAGTGAATCATGGGAAAAGGGTCGGTCCATTCATCAAAGTCGATGGTCAATCCATCGTTCACATATACGGCGGCGAACGGTCCTACACCCGATTCCGACCAACGAACCCCAAGTAGTTCGGCCAACAGCTTCGCCGAAGCCGCTTTGTTGCGGGACGGCACCATGAGGTGATCAAGGTGAACGGTCATCATGGTCTCCTGTTCTTGAAGGGGCTGGAGTCGGGTCGCGCGTGTTCCAGCCCGCCTCGACGAGCGCTGCGAGCTTATCGAGCGCCTCCCGCCAGCCGGCTTCGTTGTCGGCGGTCGGCAGGCCGCGCGGCAGCCCGTCGTGCACCGCGAGGACATCGGTGCCGCCGTCTGCATCGGCGAGCGAGATCGTGATCGTCATTTCCCCGCGCAGCGCGGGATCCGTCGTCTCGAACTTGGCCACTTCGACCACCCGCTCATTCTTCACGAGGCTCACGAAGCGTCCGTGGTACGTGTCGGTGTGCGCGGTCGTCTTGCCGGTCCCGGCCGGCGCGTCGTAGGTGAGCGAGATTCGAAACGAGCCACCGTCGCGGGCATCGAACGCATGCACGTGGCTGGTCATGCCGGCCGGCACCATCCACGTCGCGACCGCGCGCGCATCGAGAAGCGCGCGATAGACGATCGCGCGTAGCGCGTTCACGCGGCGACTGATCCGGGTCGAACTCACTCCCGAACTCTAGCATTTACGACAAGACGATCTTGCTGACTATCCGAGATGCGCCGCTTGTGACTGTACTGTCATCAACGTTGAGCTTGCCGTCTGCGCCAATCCCCCGGCGGCAAGCCGAAGTGACGCTTGAAGGCGCGGCTGAAGGCTGCCTCCGACTCGTAGCAGGTCCGGTCAGCGATCGCTTTTATGGGTAAGTCGCTGGACTTCAGATGCTGCGCAGCAAGCTGCAGGCGCCAACGCGCCAGGTACTGCATCGGCGGTTGATCGAGGAAGTGCTTGAAGCGCTCTGCCAACACGGTGCGCGACACTCCCACCTGGCGCGCCAGGCTCGCCACGCTCCAGTCGTGAAGTGGCGCCCCGTGCAGGCACTTCAAGGCCGCCCCGATTGCGGGGTCGTTGAAAGCCGCGAACCAGCCGACCTCGTCCGCCGACAGGCCCTGCATGTACTTGCGCAAAATCTCCACGAACATCAGTTCGGCCAGGCGCGGCAGCATGCAGCGCGAGCCGGGAACGGGCCTGGTGGCCTCGGAGACCGTGTGGCGGATCGTGCTGGACAGCCAGTCGTCGGCCCGAGCTTGTTCCGAGCTGACGCGCAGCAAGGCCGGCAGATGGCGCAGGATGGGATGGAACAGCAACTCGTCGCACTGCAGAAAGCCGCAGATGATGCTGCTGTTGGCGCCCATGCCACCATGGGCGACAACCAGCATGTCGCTCCACGGTGGCCGCGGCAGCAACTGACCCACCTGCACCGGGGCGGCGGCCTCGCGTCCGCCCAGGCGGTGGCTGTCGCCATAGGGGAGCAGCACGGCATCCCCTTCACGTAGCCAGACCGGCGCACGCTCGGACATCTCCAGCCAGCAGCCTCCGGTGGCGACGACATGAAAGGGGATGATGTGTTCGGTGTGGAACGGCAGCACCCGGGCAAGCTGGCGGGAATCGGGGGTAACGACGGACCAGGGTTCGCGAAACTCGGCGCGGAACAGCACCGTGCCGGCAAGGTGCATGCTGCCCAGCAGATCCGACAGCAGATCAGCCGAGGCGGGCGGCGTTTCGGACAAGACTTGCGGTGTTTCGGTCATGGCCTCCCGTCCATTAACCATCTACGCTGATCTTAGCAAAGCTGAAAGCGGGAAGGACGATCATGAATACGGAAGGGATGGACGCGGAAGCACGCGATCTGGTGGTCGTGATCACGCACGGCATCGACCACGAATTGTCATCCGCTGGACTCACCATCGCGCTCGGCGGGCTGACTGCCGGCCTGAAGGTCTCGATCTTTCTCACCAGCGCCGGCGTCGATATCGTGCGGCGCGGCGCGTCCGACCTGACGCAGGTCAAACCTCTCGAACCGCTGGTGGACATGCTGCGCGATTTTCTGGCCCGGGGTGGAACATTGTGGGCCTGCACCCCCTGTGTGAAAAGCCGCGGGTACGTTCAGGAGAACCTGTTGGATGGCGTCATCATCACCGGGGCGAGCGTCATGCACGAGAAGATCAAGCGCGGCGCCGCGACACTGAGTTTCTGAGCCAGGAAAGGGACGGACATGATTCTCTACAGGGAAGTGAGCTGGTGGTACTGGGCGGTCACATCGGTGCTGCTCATCATCGGGCTGGCCGGACGGTTCGAGGCCTTCCTGCTGGCTACTGCGCTGAGCGCCGTACAGGTGGTTCATTTCCGACTGCGCGAAGGCAGCTTCACGGCGTTTCCGGTTCAGGTGCGCGTGGCCTATACCGCCATGCTTCTGCTGGCCTCGTGGGAACCGATGAACCTGCTGTTCTGGGTGCCGGCTATCGGCACACCCGCGCAAGTCCTGTTCGGCTACTGCACCCTGGCCCGCTGTCTGACTCTGCTTCCCTGGAACCGGCGCGGGCCCTTGTCCTGGCGTCTGGTCTGGCGAACCTTCTCGGCGCCGCCGGTGAAGGGCAACATTCTCCAGGGTCTGCCGGCGACGACCTATGCGGCGGCCGAGGAGTCCGGCCGGTAGCACCGTGACGTGCGCTTCAGGGAGCGCTGCCACGAGCCTGCCCACTCCACGTGCATTTGCGGAGTCACCCCGCACTGGTTCGTGATGACGCATGGGCGCAGGAGACCTCGTCCAATTCGATTTCTCATCCCCATCTGCTTGACATGTCTCGTCGCTCGCTGCGCAGCGCCTTGCGCTCGGCGCTGCACGGTATGCCTGTCAGTGGTTCGGCGCAGCACGCGCCGCCGCGGCAGGTTCCGATCACGTAGCTTGGAACACGGTGACGACCGTATTCTTGAGTTGCGCCTGGTTGTTGGCGAGTTCCGCCCGCATGCTCTGAAGAACCTTGATGCCGGGGTCGCCTTTCAGGGCTTCGACGGTGCTCTCCCTCCCTGCCTTGGGCAAGTCGCGGCTTTCCTTGTTGCTGCTGGCTATCCGCTCCTCGAACGCTGCGGGATCCTCAACTGTCGGCGCCGGCGGCAACACCCAGTTGAGCACGCAAACAACAGCTTCCAGCATGCAGTTGTTTGGAGTGGGAGTCGCGAGCGTCGTGCCAAGGCATTGCAAAGCTGCCGGTGGCGAGCGCGCTCCTGAGGGATGAGCCATGTAACCGCAATGGCCGAAGAGGCGCCGGACTGCTTGGCGGCGCGGGCGACAGCACTGCCTTCGTTGGCAGCCGTTCGGCGCGCTGGCGCTCGAATGACCCAGTGGTTCGCCCCGAGACGCTCACGACCTCCCGGGGCCTGCTGTCGGACCCGCAATTCTCAAGCCGCGGTAACTACTCAGGTGCCCTTGCTGGATCAACCGAAGCTCAAGCGAATCGGGGCTGAGGCGGTTGGCCCTGGAAAGTCAAGGTCAGGGCATGGAAGAGATTGGCACCCTGCTTGTGGAGGGTGGCGAGATAGGAGCGAATGGTGCAGAAGGTTTCGAGGCCAGCCGGGGTGCGGAAGCCGCCGGAGATCTTCTGCTTGACCTTGGGCATACGCACGTCCTGTTCGGCGGTATTGTTGGAGAAGGGAACGTTGTGATCGGCCATGAAACGCCAGACATCGTTGACATGAGTTCGCAATCGGTCGATCAGATTGAGCGCCTTGTTTTGCTTGGTGCGGCCGCGCTTGCCGGAGGGCGGAGCGCGCGGATTGACGGCGGCGCCCTCGGCAAGAATGGTCTCGTAGGCGGATCGGTAGTGTGCGCTGCGCTCAGCGGGCAGCGCTGCGCCAGCGCCCGCGACTTCGTGGCAGGCGCCCACCAACAGATCAATCAGACGCTTGGCCCAGGCCTGCTTCATTTCCTCGAAGACATAGGTCAGTTCGCGCAGGTGATGGGCGTTGCACAGCGCATGGGTGCAGGCCAGATCGCGATACGGTTTCCAGCCATCGTGAACCAACGTGCCAGCAAACACGGCCAGAATCCCGAAGGCATCAAAGGCCTTCTTGCCCCGGTTGATGTGACTGCCGATCCAGGTCATCGAGTGGGTGGCGAGGACATGCAGCCAGAACAGTTTGCCGGCTACGCGCATTCCGGTTTCATCGGCGTGGGCAACGGGCACGGTTTTCAGGGCATCGCCCATGGCGGCCACCGTCGGCGCGATCAGCGCTGCGGCTTGCGCGTGGATCGCCAGTACCGTGGCATCGGACAGCGGCAAGCCGAACAGATCGCCCGTCAGGGCGCCGGTACGCGCCACCGGCAGCATGTGGTGGTGCGTCAGATGAACCACGGCCGCCTTGATCCGCGGCCCGTACTGGACCGGCGCCGCAACCTCGGCAGGGAACTCGCCTCGATGCACCTTACCGCAAGTGCAACGCACTTCAAGCCGTTGGTGCTCGGTCACCTCATGGCGCCTGACCATTAGGCATGCTGGACAAGGAAGATTTTTTGCGCTACTGTGCGCGGCATGCTCATCGCCGGCAGAGACTTTAACGATGAAGTCATAGCGCGCATCCGCGAGACGGTGCGCAGCGGCGTTGATCTGACCCGAGGTGCGCTGGCACGCGTGGTGTGCGGCTGGTTCGACTGGCGGCACGCCGACGGGCGGCCGAAGGAGACGAGCTGCCGCATTGTGCTCAACAAGCTCGAACGGCGTGGGGTGATCGAATTGCCGGCGGCGCGCGAGGTGAGTTTCGTTGCGCGCAGGCCACGGCCAGCCGAGCCCATGCAGTGGCCGCAGATCGAGGGGGCGCTGTCGAAGCTGGGCCACATTGAACTGGTGGTGGTCAATGGCGACAAGGCGTTGTCGCGCCAGTGGCGGGCGATGATGCAAGCGCATCACCCGCTGGGCGACGGGCCGCTGTGCGGGGCGCAGCTGCGCTATCTGATCCGCAGCAAGCAAGGGATTTTGGGAGGCTTGAGTTTTAGCGCGGCGGCCTGGCGGCTGGGTGTGCGCGATGAGTGGATCGGTTGGAGCGAGGGCACCCGCGCGGCGCGCCTGGCGCTGATCGTGGGCAACAGTCGATTCCTGATTGTGCCCTCGGTCCAGGTGAAGAATCTGGCCTCACACGTGCTGGGCTTGGCGACCCGCCAGCTCGCGGCCGATTGGCAGCGGCACTATGGCTACAAACCGGTGCTGATCGAGACCTTTGTGGATAGCAGCCGCTACCCGGGCACCTGTTACCGCGCGGCCAACTGGACCGATCTGGGGATGACCCAGGGGCGAGGCCGTCAGGATCGGGTGCGCCAAGGGTGCGTGGGGCGCAAACAGGTATTCGTCTATCCGCTGCAACGCAACTGGCGCAAACTACTGACCGCGCCGCCGGAGTTGGCGCGCCTGATGCCGTCGGTCCGAGCCAAGCCCCCGCTCGACTGGGCGGAAGAAGAATTCGGACGCTGCCGGCTCAGTGAGCGGCTCACCCAGCGCTTGATGAGCCTGGCGCGTGATTTCTGGGCCCGACCCATGGCCAACCTACCGGAAGCGTGTGGGAGCGCGACCAAGATGCAAGCGGCCTATCGTTTTCTGGCCAACGACGACGTGCTGTTCGAGACCTTGTTGCAGCCGCACTACGCGGCCACCGAGGGGCGCATCAGCGAGTTGGGTGAGGGTTCGGTGGTGCTGGTGCCGCAAGACACCACCAGTGTGAACTACAGCCATCTGAGCATCGCCGGCCTGGGCCCGATCGGCACCACGGCCGAGGGGGCGCAAGGCCTGCATCTGCACAGCAGCCTGGCGATGACGGTGCAAGGGGTGCCGCTGGGCTTTGTCAACGCGCAATGTTGGGCTCGCGACCCCGCGCAGTTCGGCACGAAGGCGCAGCGCCATGCCTTGGCCATTGAACAGAAGGAAAGCTATCGCTGGCTCAAGAGCTATCAGGCGGTGGCGGCAGTGCAAAAGCGCAACCCACAGCTCACGCTGGTCAGTATGGGCGATCGGGAAGCGGACATCTATGAGTTGTTTGCCCAAGCGGCACTCGAGCCGGCGGGACCGAAGCTGCTCATTCGTGCCAAGCACGACCGCCAAGTGCAAGGCGAACAGGCGCGCCTGTTCGAGGCGCTCCAGGGGCAGCCGATCAGCGGTTATCAACTCGTCAAACTGCCTCGGCAGGGCAATCGTCCAGCGCGCGAGGCCAAACTGGCGATCCGCTTTGCCGCGCTGAGCTTGTGTCCCCCACAGGACAAGGCGCACCTGAGCGCGCTCCAGATCTGGACGGTGCTGGCCAAAGAAGAGGGCGCGCCCGAGGGCGCCGAGCCCATTGAATGGCGGCTGCTCACCACGCTCGCTGTGGAGAGCTTCGAGCAGGCGTGTGAGAAAGTGGCCTGGTATACCCAGCGCTGGGGTATCGAGGTGTTTCATCGCACGCTCAAAAGCGGCTGCCGCATCGAAGATCGCCAGCTCGGTCACGCTGACCGGTTGGAGGCCTGCCTGGCCATCGACATGGTCGTCGCCTGGCGCATCTATCATATGGTCAAGCTCGGGCGTGAGGTTCCCGAACTGCCTTGCGATGTCTATTTTGACGAAGCCGAGTGGAAAGCGCTGGTTGCCTACAGCACGAAGAATCCGGTGCCGCCTGAACAGGCGCCCAGCCTGCGCGAAGCCATCCGCATGGTGGCCAAGATAGGCGGTTTTCTGGGGCGCAAGGGCGATGGCGAACCCGGCACGGAGACTCTTTGGCGTGGCTTACAACATCTGGATCTCATGACGGATGTCTGGCGGGTGATGGCCAGCGGTCCATGAACCACAACTGCGCTGCCAATCGAACGCCAGTCCAAGATGTGCACGATTGGCGGCCAGCCGGCGCACGCCTAGCCCAGACAGTGCGAGAGCCGCGCTTGCCTTCGCTGACCGGCCACGCCACGGTCCTTGTCGCATGGCGCAGACACTGCCCGTTGGTGCTCAGCAGCACCACTTCGCACGCGAAACACTGCCGCAGCGTGCGTTGATCACAAGCGCCCGATTCTCGCCGCTGCCTGCTGCAATCGGCATGGCCGTACGTTCCTCAAGACACGGCTCGGCCGTCTGGTAGCGGGTTTGCTCGACCATCCATTCGGAATCTCTCGCCAAAACGTCAGGCCGGTGCCGCGTGGGTGAGAAAAAGACACCGAGTCCAGCGTGCGCAAAGGTCAGCATGGCGCAGGGGGGGAATGTCAAACACCTGGCGCGTTTCAACCACCACCGCATCGCTCAGCGACCGATGGCAGGCATCACAATGGCTCGCCGGCGGGTGCGGCTCAATGTGATCCGGTTGCGCCACCTTCTTCAGCGTATGGCCCCGGTGCCCTTTTTGACCGCCCGTCAACTTCATCGCCTTGTGCCGCTGCGACTTCGGTTTCGGCCGGCCCAAACCGTCCGAGGACGGCGGCTTGCTCGAGTTCTGGCTGTTCAGCGCCAGGCGACCTTCAAGTTCCGCAACCTTCGCCGTCAGCAGGGCCACTTGCGCATACAGCACACGGATCAGGTCGTCTTTCTCAGCAACGCTGAGTCGCTCAAGGTTGGGCAGCGCTTCCATGAACCGCATTATCCACCTTAACAACCATTTCTAACACCAGGAATAAAAGTACTGTTTTGCCCACCTGAGTAGTTACAAGCCGCGGAACATACGACGATAGAGTTCCCGCATCCGAGCCACATCCGATGGGGCGACTTCCCGATTTCCGTAGCGGGCGTGCTCGAACAGGAGCGTGAATTCCACCGCCTCGCGGCACAATTGCCCGTAGCGGCCGCACACCTGGGCGAGATGCTCCCGGCTATTGGCTGCCGGCGGGCGGCCGAGATCATGGAGATCGAGCAGGCGCTGTAGTGCCCGGTAGTACTGGAGTGCTCCATGATTCCCCGTGGCATTCCCCCTGAGTACGCCCAGTCTCAGGTAGTCGAGATGGGTGAGCAGCCACACGACCGGCCGTACTTCCCTCAGCAGTTTCCAGGCCGCGAGGAGCAGCGCGAAAACGATCAAGGCCATCAGCGACTGGGTGAGTTCGCGTCGGTGGTCCGTCAGCCACGCCTTGAAGTCCTTCCACACTTGGTCCAGACGGAGCCGGATCGGGGTCAAGCGCAGATCGATGCGCTCGGCGACGCTGGCCAGGCCCTCGATGGCTGCGGACTGCCACGCCGGCAGACCGGGGCGGCGCGCCGCTTCGTGCATGTCCTTGAGCGAGGGCCACGCGCTGCGCGCCAGCAGCTCGTCGCCTGGCGACGGGTTGGCACCAGCGCTTCCGTCAGCGGGCCGACCGCCGGCACTCTGCTCGGCCTCATTGCCATCCTCGCCGAGGGAGCTGCCTTCCGCGCCATTGCCGCCGGGCCCGCGGTCGGATTCGCCGTCCGCCGGGTTGCCGGAACGGCCGCCAAGCGGTTGGCCGGGGCGCTGTACGGTCTGGCCGCTGCCCGGCGCGTTGCCGAGCTGGCCGAGATTGCCGGGCTGGCCATACTTCCAGAACAAATAGGGCCATGTCACTTGGGGCGTGAGGGCATAGAGCAGCGCGCCGCCCATCAGGATGGCGGCGGTCGCGGCGACGATGGCCGCGCCCTGTCCGCCGCTCGCGCCCTCTCCCAGGCCTGCGCGGCGCAAGTCCTGGGCGCGACGGCTGACCTGTTCCGAAACCAGCGTAAAGACCACCGCGACGATGAAGGGCACGAGGTAGAACAGCATGGTCCAGTCCGCTCGAGGGTGGGATGCGGCGAACAACACCATCGCGACCGCGACGAGCACGCCCAGGTGCAATTGGCGCCGGGTCACGGTGACGCAGTTCTGGGCGGCCTGAAGCGTGGCGAGCAACGCCAGTCCGGCGCGGGGGAAGCCCCACAGGGGTATGAAGACGGCGAACGTGACGATGAGCCCGAGAACGAGGACCAGCCTCTGGCCTCGCTTGCCCACATCGGAAGGCTGGCCGCGCTGCCACCACCCCAGCCCGAGGGTCAGCGCGAAAGTCAGGCTCCATAGCAGGACTTCGAAGCCAAAGGTCCGGTAATGGATGTCGAGGAAAGCATTGCAGGCCGCGGCCAGGGCAAGCGAAGCGAAGAGGCCGACGTAGGCCGGGAAGTACGTCAGCGGCGGGGAAGCCGTCGTTTTCACGCGTTGAAGAGCTTGACCAGATCGGCGCCGCTGCGAACCTGCAGGCACCTCGCGCCGAGATCGAGCAGGCCCGCCACGGCGGTGGCGGTGGCATCCTTGCCCGTACCCTCAGACGACATGAAGGTCGCGCGCTCGAACACCACCGCAAGCAGGTGCGCCCCCCGCGCGCGCAGCAGCGCCAGGGCCTGCAGCGTATCCGCGAGCCTTGCCTGCGGCTCGGACAGGAACGCGACCACGGTTTCGCCGTGGCGGCAGTCCGCAGTGACGGATTGCAGTACCTCGGCATAGGGCGTCACCCCGTCGGCGGCAACCACCGCCAGTTCGTCCAGGATGCCCTGGTAGTGATGTTCGCCGGTTCCGGCCGGGATCCGGAGCGCGCGTTCGCCCTGGCCGACCAGCCGGGTCGGGATGTGGTTGCCGCAGGCGTACTTCGCGATCGACGCGGCAGTGCGGACGGCGTATTCGAAGCTCGCGTGCTTGCCCTGCCCGACGTTGGCGTCGGCTGCCTGATCGAGAATGAGGCACAGGCATGCCGAGGCCAGCGGTTCGAACTCCCGGATCATCAGCTCGTTGTGCCTGGCCGTGGTGGGCCAATGCACGTGGCGCGGATTGTCGCCGCGCCGGTATTCGCGCAGGCCGGAGAACTCGGCGGCCCCGGCGCCCTCCGGCAGCAGACAGCCTCCGCGGTGAATCTGGCTGGGGGCGCCGCGCAGGGGCAGGCTCACGATGGGGAAGACATCCGGATAGATCGTCAAGGTCTGCACGCCGTCGTTGCGGCGCTGCCGGGCTTCGGCCAACCCCAGCGGAAAGCTCGACGCGAGGCCCACCGGCCCGAGCCGATAGAAGCCGCGCTTCTCGCACACCAGCGGCACATCGAAATGCCGCCGGCCACCGCCCGGAACGTAGGCCACCACGCCCAGCGTCTTCTCGGCCTGTGCCGGCGGGTTCTGCGCCGCGCCGACGAAGGGCAGATGATCGACGAGTTCCACCATGAAGCGCGGCAGCACGCCGTGATTCTCGACTTCGACATGAAAGCGGATGGTTTCGCCCTCCTCGGCCCGGCCGGGCCCTTTGCGCACGACGGAAAGCTGCCTCACCAGCCAGTGCGGCCAAGCGATGCCGGTGATGAGCGTGGCAGCCAGGAGTGCCGCGATGGCCCAAGGCATGGCCTGTAGCCGGTTGATGGCGGCGGCGTAGGCCACCAGGGTCATGAGCCCGAGGATCAGCGGCTTGGCGTACCGGGGCTGCCAGGCGGGCCACGAGATGCCGGATCGCTTCATGCCGGGACGGGCCTCACTCGTCGTCGGTTATGAGTGAGCAGGAGCTTCAAGCGCCGTCGCCTCCCGTGCCGGCCCATGTTCAAACCGGCGGCGCAAGCTGGTCGAGTACCTGCGCGAGGACGCTGCGGCCGGTCTGCCCCATCGCGGCAGCCTGTGGGCGGACGATCAGGCGGTGTTCCAGAACCGGCCCGGCCATTGCCTTGACGATGTCCGGCGTGACGTACTCCCTGCCGCGCAGATAGGCCAGGCCTTGCGATCCGCGCACCAGCGCAAGCGTGCCGCGAGGGCTGGCGCCGAGGCGCAGATCGACATGGGTGCGCGTTGCGGCGGTGATGCTCGCCGCGTACCGCGACACGTCGGGACTGATGTGGATGGCTTTGACGGCGTCTCGCCCGGCCAGTATCTCCGGCTCCGTGGTGACGGAGGTCAGGGTCTCGATGGGATGCACCTGCGCCTGGGCGCTGAGGATACGCAGTTCCTCCTCCAGCGTCGGGTAGCCGATCGAAAGGCGAACGAAGAAGCGGTCGAGCTGGGCTTCGGGCAGGGCGTGGGTTCCGGCCATGTCGATGGGATTCTGCGTGGCCAGCACCATGAAGGTCTTGGGCAGTTCATAGGTGGCACCATCGACGCTGACGCGAAACTCCTCCATGCATTCCAGCAAGGCCGATTGCGCACGCGGCGTGGCGCGATTGATCTCGTCGGCCAGCAGGATATGAGTGAATACCGGACCGGGCCGAAACTCGAACTCCCCCGTCTTTTGGTTGTAGATCGGCACTCCGGTGATGTCGGAGGGCAGCAGATCGGGCGTGCATTGCAGGCGCTTCATGTCCACCGCAACCGAGCGCGCCAAGGCCCTCGCCAGCATGGTTTTGCCGGTACCGGGTACGTCTTCGAGCAGTACGTGCCCGCGACAGAGCAGCGCGATCACCGCCAGCTCGACCACCGGCCGCTTGCCGACGATGACCCTTTCCACGTTGTCGATCAGCGCCTGGATTTTCTGCATGTCGGGCCTACGTGAGGATTCTTCGGGGTTCCTGCTGCCGGTGTCTCGCAAATGGCGCATGTGGGTCGGACGTGTCACCGCGCCGACGGCATCGGCATCAGCTTCAGCACGGCGCCGACCGCATGGCCCGAGTCGGGCGCCGTCCCGCACTGGAAGCGTGCGGACCGGCCTTGCGATCGGGATAATGATGAACGACTTGCCTGCATTGCGGCGGAATGCTAACCCAGGCGGGTGAATTACGCATCCAGACCCGTGCACGTCGGCAGCGCTTTCAGTCGGGTCCCATGGCCACGACCAGAGCCGCAGATGCGAAAATCAGCCTCTGGAGGACGGCTCCGGCGCCGATGGGAGTCGCTCAGGGCGGCCGCGGCGGCGCCAGTCCCTCGGCCACAGCGGTCGCATGCTATGCGTCGCAAATTCCTGCGCACGCCCGCTTTGCGACAGCGAGTGCAACGGGTTGTTTCGGCCATAATCAGGCACTGTCCACGCCGAAGAAACCGGCTACCGGGCGGCTGGCATCCGCCACACACCAGACCTTCGCCAGGGCACGGCCGTAGGCGCCGGCGCGACCTCATGTGGATCTCCACATATGACCGATGCTGCGTCAGCGAGGCGGTATTAGGGAGGGTCTCGTGTTCGCGGCGCACCGGGCGCTCACTAGCGTGATCTTGCGGCACGGCCAACGACGGGTGAGGCCGGGAGCGCCAGTTCGGCGTCCGCGGCACCGTCGTTCGAATTCGAAGTTGCATCGCGTCGAACATTTCTCGTGGCCGATGCGGGTGCCGCGCCATTCTTAACGAACGCTTGGTACCGCCAACAAAGCGGCCCCCCATCGGCGCAATCTTGGCGTCCGCTCACTGCCAATCCGCTGGTCGTCATCGTTGCCCACCACCTTCGGTCACTGCAGCGTAGGCGCAGCAGCAGGAGGAGTATGTGCCGGCATCGATCAATGGGCCCCTGCAACCTCTTTCCGACCCCGAGCAGGTAAACGCCGCCCGGTTTTTCCCTGACATAGCGTCTGCGACTGCCCCGCGATTGCGCCTTGTGTCGCCTCTACCGCTCCAGCGCCTGCCGG
>CAVPDA010000007.1:0-182458 GCA_963702495.1 uncultured beta proteobacterium
CGCTCCCCGGGCGGGGAATGAATGTTCCCCGCTCGGGTGAGACGATTCGCGGACCGCAGGGTCCGCCTGAAACGCGCAATGCAAAAAAGCCCTGAGGCAATCGCCATCCGGGCTTTGCATTCACGTGCCGGCCTGGCCGGCACAGGAGAGTTCGATCAGAACGCCTTGAGCAGCGTGACGATCAGGCCGATCGAGGCGGCCAACAGGGTGCCCAGACGCACCGTCAGGTCATGCTTGAGCCGGGACTCAAGGGCCAGCAGCTGCTGCGCGATGGTGCTCTGGAGCGCTTGCAGGTCCTGCCGGGTCGCGAGCCTCTCGAACATCTCCCTCTCCATGGCTTGCACAACCGGCTTCGCCTTGTCAGGCGGGAAATTCGCACCGATCAGGGCATCGTACAACGTGATGCCGAACGCCCTCAACGTCCTCCTTCAAGAAAAAAGGAAACGTTGGTCCCGGCGGGACCGAATTCCCCGTCAGAACAAAAAGGGCCTTCTGTCCTCTCGAACGGAAGGCCCTTGCTTCATGCCGCTCGCGTCGATGCGCGAGGCAGGACGGTCGAGCAGCACGCGACACGTTGAAGCCTTTCGGCTTCGCGATGTCAATCTCATCCGACCCAGCGGCCGGACCTGCAACCTCAGCCGCTTTCGCGACCCACCGGAATCGCTTCCGGTCACTCCAGTGCGCGTATCGTGCGCGACGCCAATGCCGGTGGGCATTGGACTTCATGGCGCCGCTCCACGAGGAGCGACCATGAAGGCTTGGTGAGGACGAGCCCTCACGAGAAGCGCATGCAGTATGCGCACCGCGTTTTGGGCTGCGCAAGGGATTTGCACATCATATTGGACGTCCACCGTACACCCTGCATCCGGTGCGGCATTGTCGGGTGGACGCGGCGCGGTGAAGGGCATCGCAGCGGCCGCATCGGGGGTGAAAAGCGGTGCCGATCTCTCAGAAATGTTTCAGCGCCGTGCTCAACCCCTGAGCGGTGTTCGGCGAAACCGAAGCGGACGAGGCGGGCGACGCACGCGCTGCGGCCGATGGCGACAGCTGGCTCATGCGCGAGGCATCGAGCGTGGATCTTCGATCGCGGCCGAGGTGCGTGCGCGATGCGCGCAGTAGAACAAAACGGGCTTTGGGGAACACCGAGACCGTGATGCCGCCGCCATCTTGGACAGGACTTGAAGGTGAGGGCTGAGGAGGTAGGCTGGTGACAGCTAAGTGAGGAGGAGACGATGAACACTGACCACTATCACGCCGACGACGTGGAAGCGCGCATCCGCATGTCGGCGCCATTTCCGTGTCGCCTGTGTACGCACCTGCTGGTCAAAGTATCGGCCCTGCTGGATCGGCCCGTTTGCCGCTGTCGGCGCGCCAACGCGCTCATCGAGCGGCTGCGCGAGGCGCCCGCGGCACTGATCGAACTGGCCGGCGTGGTCGATGGGCTGCTCCTGGACCAGGCCAGGCGCCACGGCACGTGCCGCGAGTACGCCCCACTGGGCGGCCTCGCCGCAGCGCAGGGCTCGGGCGCTCGCCATGAGAGTAGGGCGTGATCAATACTGGCATGGAGAAGCGCATCGCCTATTTCGGCTTTGCGGGAGGACCGGCCGCCGCCGCCCGCTCGACCAGGTCGCGGACTTCCGCCAGCGCAGCGAAGATCACTTCGCTCGGGATCTTGCCGGGAACCTTGAGCTCTTCGAGCACACGCTGAATGATCTTCTTCAGCGTGTCATCGACCACGAGGTGCTTCTCGACTGGCTTCGTCTGCGGCCGAGCAGGTGGCGCCTTGGGCTTGGGTGCGTACTGCGCCCGCTGGGCAGCGCTTGCTTTCTTTCCCGTTCCAGACTTTGCCATGGGTTCTCCTCGCGCGGCATGACCTGGGGACACTTCGACTCGGGCCTGATCCACCAGTCTAGCGCAGGTCAAAGTCAGCGCCCGCGGCCAACCTGAATGGGGGTCTTGTTGCTACACTCGCTTCCCCGAACAACCACCGAGGTTCCAGGACATGAACAAGAAGGAATTCGTCAACGCCATCGCTGCAGCCCACGACCATCTCCCGCGTGCCGAAATCGGTCGTATCGTGGGTACCCTCATCGATACCATCGGCAACGAGATCAAGCGCGGGCGCACGGTGCAGATCACCGGCTTCGGAACGTTCTCGACCGTCAAGCGCAAGGCGCGCAAGGGCCGCAATCCCAAGACCGGCGAGCCGATCAAGATTGCGGCCATGACCCTGCCCAAGTTCTCCGCCGGCAAGGCCTTGAAGGATCTGGTCAGCAAGAAGAAGTAACGGTGGATCCATCGCATTCATCCTTGCCGACGAGGACAGTCGGCGGTCAGGACATCGCCCATCCGCACCGAGTCGCTAAAAGGTAGCGCCATGGCCGCCAGATCGACACCCGACGCGGCGCTCGGGGCGGCAGGAAGCGAGGGCACCGACGCAAAGACCCCGGCAGAGGCTTCGGCGATGTCAGCCCGATCGCCTTCCGGCGCCGATCTACACGCGCTGGTTCTCGGCCCGGAAAGCGCCGTCACGCGAAGGCTGGTATGAGGTCATGCGCACCGACGGCGGCCAGCTGATGGGGGATTGGCGCAAGATCGGCAGCGAGGCTGCCTTCTGGACGTACGCGGAGTTTGGCGCGATCCCGATTTGCAGGAAGATTGCCAACGTCAAGAAATGGCGCGGTATGCTTGCGAGCGACGATCGGTCCATTGAGGAGTAGGCCCGATACCGGCGATGATGTGGGGGAGGGCAGCAGACGAGGACCATGGGCCTGATCGATCGATTGCGGACCAGCCATTGTTATGCCGCCGACGCGGTCCAGCGCGCCGTCGCCGGCTCCGCGGCCTACAGCGAGGAAGCTCCCAGCCTGCTGGTTCGCATGCGGATGTATTTGTCGATCCTGCGGCAGCGATTTGCGCAGGGCGGGTAGAGCGGCAATACCGGTTTGATGTTCTTGCTCCCCCAACGATCGGATGGCCAAGCGGCACGATCGCATGCCGGTGGCCCTGCCGGAGGACGTATGCAGATCTGGACTGGACCCCGCTATGATGGATCTGGCATCCTGGAGCGCGATGCTCGCGCCATGCCCGGCCGAACCGAGGATCACCGGGCCGGTTTCCAAGGCGGCGAGCCGGGTGGGCAATGAAGCTCCCGCACGGATCGCGCAGGCCGCCGCATGAAGGGCGGATTCCGAGCAGCGCTGGTCGGCGTCCTCGGTCTGGTCGTGCCCCTCGCGGGCTACACGGCTGAGCTTACCGGTCGCGTGGAGTCGATCTCCTACGATCGCTGTCAGCGGGAGCGCGAACGCGTATCTCCGACCCAGGGCGCGCCGGACCAAAGCGTCGCCGGACCGCGGGTGAATTCGTAGTCGACTCGGATGGCCACCTGCGCGTGCTCCCGAAGCGGAGGGCGGAGTAGTTTCCCGCGCTAATGAGCGTCTGAAGACCGGTGTGCTACCCGCCAAAGTCGATCCCGTGGCGCAGGAAGCATTTAAAAAAAACGCTCGAACCCACGCTGGCTCAGGCCCAGGCCGGAAGGCGGGCACTGTTCTTGGTTGACGCCGCCCATTTCGTCTTTGGTGCCTTTGCCTGCATGCTGTGGTGTTGGTCCCGTCTGTGGGTGCGAGCGACAAGCGGTCGCCAACGCTTCAACGTCCTGGGCGCGCTCAACGCCTTCACGCAGGAGGTCATCACCATCACCAACACCGATTACATCAACTCCCAAAGCGTGTGCGACCTGCTGCACAAGATTAAGGCGCTCACTCCCCGCCTGCCCATTACCGTGGTGCTCGACAACGCTCGCTACCAGCGCTGCGCACTGGTGCAAAACCTCGCCGCTGCACTGAACATCGAGTTGCTGTTCCTGCCACAGTATTCGCCAACTCAATCTCATTGAGCGGCTATGGAAGTTGTAAGAAGCAACGCTAGACGCGAGAGCGCCCCCGGACCGGGCAGCTTGTCGCACACCAGAATAAGGGGGCGCTTCAATGGGCACGGAACTCCGCTTCGCCCGAAACGTCGGGCAGGGCCCGCCCAAGAAGAGTCGGTTGTACTGCTTGGCTTGAGCGTCCGCTCCTCTTGAGGATTGTTCGATGCCTGCCCTCACGCGCGGGGCTGCGATGACTCGGCGAAGCCGGTGGGCAGGCGTCGGACAATCCAGAAGGGAGGAAACCGCGGAATGCACCGCGGGCGGTGAGCGCAGCCTAACCGGCTATGGGGATTTGAGGGTCCGCACTCGGGACATGCGTGGCAGTCCTGGCGAGCGACGCAACGTCAACACCGGTTCGGTACCAAGTCGCGACGCAGAATCGCGACAGTGTTGGCTCATGACGCAAGCAAGAGGTGCCGTTTTCCTGCGCTCGGGCAAAGCCTCCCCTTTCGACTCGATGCGAAGGCGAGCCGACGGTGGGTGTGGGTGTCGAGCGGTGCTTGCGCTTCATGGCGCGCATGGAAGCTGTGGCGGTGCGCGGATACGTGGCGTGCGCAGCAACGTGTCGATGACGATCATCGTGGCTCCGCAGTCCGGACAGACGAAGCTTGGCGGGGCGCAAGCGGCCGGCCTGTCATCGGTCTGCGGTTCGGTCTCGGCGCCCGGCGCTTCGACCTGCAGCAGCTCACGTGCCCGCGCGAGGTTGTCGCGGCGCTCGGCGTTGGCGATCAGCCCATAGTGGCGGATGCGGTGAAGCACATCCGCAGCTACGGCTTCCTGGCCAACCGTTATCGCGAAACCAAGATCGCCTTGTGCCGCAAGCTGCTGGAGATGCCTACGCCTGTCTGCGACGAGCTGACCGAGACCCTGGACTATCGCGACCGCTATGAGCAGCTCACCGGCATATCGCTGCGGGACTGCCCCGTCTGCGGGCGCGGACACATGGTGTGCATCGAGAGCTTTCCTGCGGGCAGCTTCCCGCGCAGCGCCCCGCCGGACACCTCATGAGACACCTGCGCCGTTGTCGGACGTGCACCAACGTTGGCCAGCGCCAGCCTCCCGCGGGCAGGGAACGGTGCGCCCCGGCGGCGCCCAAACGCCTTCACTGCCTTGGTTTCGCGGCCGACCCGCTGCCGCAAGCGCCTGACGCTTCGGATCGCAGCCTGTTCCCGCCCGAGCATCGCACACCTTCTGCCGCGCCCGGTCCCATTTGCCGACCTGCATTGGCACTACCCGGCTACTCCGGGCGCATTCAATCCCCATAGCGACCGCGGCGCGGCGGTTCAGCACAAACGATTTTTAGCCCGCCAGCCGCGGCATCTACGTCGTGCCCACCTCGGGCGCCGTGCGCCGCGGCCGACGACCTAAAAATCCTCTGCACTGCTTTGCATAGCGACCCACTATAGTCGCCGTTCGAGGATTCTGGAGTCGAATGGCCGCAAACCATGGTATTGCTGTCGCCCATGCCGCCAAGCTGGGTGGCTTCCGTTAACCTCACCGGACTGTCGCACCATTCCGATACCGGTCACTCCGCAATGCCTGCGTCCAGGACGTTGAATAGGCGGCCCGCCCCATTTAGATAAGCAGATTTCCCGCCCTTAGCGAGGAGTTATCGATCCGCCGATGCTTCACGCGTTCATTCTCGGAATTCGGCCTAGCCGACAGGAATCGACACGAATCGACAGGAATCGCAAACCCTGCAGCGAACGTGCCTCGTCGTTCGACCCTATGGCGCGAGGACTGCTCCTTGCTCTGCAGACGCAACGCCCGATGCCCCGAGGTCGTTCGGCGCTCCGTCCATGCTCTGCTGCTGCATGAGTGCGACAAACCTCTCCGGCGCCAGGGGCCGGCTGAAGTAGTAGCCCTGGATCGTGTCGCATCCCCAACTACGCAGCAGGTCAAGCTGATCCACCGTTTCCACGCCTTCTGCCACGACGGACTTGCGAAGCGCATGGGCAAGGGTGATGATCACCTCGGCGATGACGCGCGCATCGTCGTCCGCGACCAGGTCCGTGATGAATGACCTGTCTATCTTCAGTACGTCTACGGGCAGTCGCTTCAGGTACGCCATGGACGAATACCCGGTACCGAAATCGTCGATCGCAACCTTCAGTCCCATGCGTCGCAACTGGTCCAGTGTGGCGAGGGCATTGGTGCTCTCGTCCAGGAAGAGGCTCTCGGTGACCTCGATCTCCAGCGCACTGGCCGGTGTCGCCGTCTTGCGCAATGCGTCGCCGACGAGCTGGACCAGGTCACCGCGCCGGAACTGGCGTCCTGAGACGTTGATGGCAATGCGCGGCGGCCGCCCGCCCGCCGCCCGCCAAGCCGCGTGTTGAACACAGGCGCCGAAGATCACCCTTCTGCCGATCTCCTCGATGAGCCCGGTTTCCTCGGCGGCGCCGATGAAGACACCCGGCGCCACCAGCCCCCGGGTCGGATGGTTCCAGCGCAAGAGCGCCTCCGCCCCGGCGATGCGTCCGGTGCGCAGGTCCAACTGCGGCTGATAGTGCAGAACGAACTCGTCGCGAAGCAAAGCCTCCCGCATCTCCCGTTCCAAGGTCATGCGCTCGATGGCCTCTATATTCATTTGCTCTTCGAAATAGACGAATCTGCCGCCTCCCCCGTCCTTGGCGCGGTACATGGCCGTGTCGGCCTTTCGGAGCAGCTCTTCGCTGTCGTTCCCGTCCACCGGCGAGATCGTGATCCCGATGCTGGCACTGACGTAGCACTCCTGGCCGGCAACGGCAAACGATTCGGAAAACGCGACGAGAATGTGTTCGGCCACGGTCGTTGCGCTGCGTACCCCGGCGATGCTCGGCAGGACGATGGCGAACTCGTCTCCTCCGAGGCGCGCAACGGTGTCGCTCTCGCGGATGCAGCGGCGCAGCCGCTGGGCGGCTTGCTCCAACAGTTGGTCGCCGGCCGAGTGGCCGAGGCTGTCGTTTATGCTCTTGAAGCGATCGAGGTCGATGTACAGCAGCGCCAGGTTGCGACTCTCGCGCTGCGCGAAGGCGATCTCGCGTGACAACCGCTCCTTGAAAAGGAGGCGATTCGGCAGGCCCGTCAGGTCATCGTGGCGCGCCTGGTAGATCAGCTGTTCGTCGCGTGCGGCTGCCGACAGCGCGACGCCGACGCGATCGCCTAGATCCGTCAGGTGGGCCAGCACATCCTGCGGCAAGTCCCCTGCCTCAGCGAGATCAAGGCAGCCGAATGCGCACAACTTTCCTGCGGCGAGAATGGGCAGGATGAACACGCGTCGCGAATTCTGAAACGCCAGGCAGGGTAAGGACCGGCGGAGGCTACCCGCGTCATCCAGCCAAAAGCCCCCCTGCCGGTCGTCAAGCTCCTGTAGCGCTTGAGGGTCCAGCCGAATCCGGCTCATTTCGAGGTTTCCGTCATGCCCGCCCCTCAGGAAATAGACTCGTGCTTCCCCTGCCGATGCCGCCTCGAGCACGACGATCCCGGCGAACCCGGCTGAAGTGAGTTCGCGGATGCGGGCCAGTACCATGTGGAAGACGGGGTCCATGTCCAGCTTGGACAGAATCACTTGGTCGATGCCGGAAAGAACCTTGAGGGCGCCGAGTTGCCTGCCGAGTCGCGCCGCCATGTCGTTGAACGAACTCGCCAGCTCGCCGAACTCATCCCGGCTCGCCACGGCAACCCTGTGGTCGAAATCCTCGTCCGCGACGCATCGTGTGCCCTTGATCAATTGCGCCAGCGGTCCCATGGTGCGGCGGATCTGGCTCACACTGAGCAGCGCCACCAGCAGCAGGGCAAGCACGACCACACCAATGAAGATCCGGCTGAACTTCGTGACCGGCGCCAACGCTGCCGACGTCGGTTGCAGCGCGATCGCTGTCCAGTACGGCGCGAAGAATTTCGGTTTCAGGAAGAGTTGCCAGTGGCCCATGATCCTGGGCTCCTCGCCGACCTGCACCCGGGGGTCGGGCGAGGATTCGGCGACCTTGCGCCTCAACTCGGGGGAGTCCGCCAGAAGCTCTGGCTGCGAACAGAACAGGACGGCGCCCGTTTCGGCCAGCATGCACAGATCGACCATGTACGGAAAGCTGTCGGGCGCCCCCCAGAGCTGCGCCAGGTTGAGTTCCGCCGCCAGTGCGAAGTTGTCGGACCTGTTCGCGTCGATCATTTGAAGGAGCAGGACGCGGGGTATCGCACCGGAACCGGGTTCCGCGACCAGGACCGACTCCCCCTTCGCCAAGTGAGTGCGCCCGGCCTCTCCGATCTCCGGCCACGCCAGCGTCTTGCCCATGAGCGCCGAGGGTCGCGCATCCGGTCCGACGACTGACAACGCCGTATACGTTCCCTCCAGGGTCTGCAAGGCCCGGCCGGTCGGGGCTACACCGTCGTGCAGACCCAGTGCAATGCGCGCGAGACTGCCTTGCGCCATCAACAGCCGCTCATAGACCGTCAGGGCGTAGGCTTGGCTGGTCTCGATCAGTTGAGCCCGAGACTGCTCGGTAAGCACGGCGCGCACCTGGCTGAGGGTCAGCACAGCCAATGCCAAAGCGGGAACGAAGGCGGAGAGTACGAACAGGACGAAGATGCGGCGCGCTACCCGGCCGCGCATGAACATGCCTTTGATCTTCATCTGCGCCTGAGGCTCAGAAGTTGGAGGCCAGCCCCACGAACCCGCCGTTGCGTCCGCGGACGATATCGTCCCGGGAGTGTTGCGCCGTAAGCGGCGAGACGCTCCGCCCGTCTTTTCCCTTGCTGTAGAGATCGTAGTCGGAGTTGATCGGCACCAGCGAATGGTCTTTGCGCGCCTTGGCCTTTCCATTCACGTCTCCGAGATCGACGTACTGGTAGGGATTTCCCCAGGGGTCAATGAGGCTCCCCTTCCCCACGTCACCCAGGTCGTCCGGAAGAGTGCGGTTGTCACTATAGTACTGGGCGATTGCCACATCGATGGACCGTATGTCGCTTATCGCCTGGGCGACGTTGGCGCGGTCGATATAGGCTTGGTAGGAAGGGAGGGCAATCGCCGCTAGAACAGCGAGAATCGCCACCACCAGCATCAGTTCCACGAGGGTGAAGCCCGACGGCTGCCTCGTCGCCGTTGCGGGAGGCCGTGACCCGAACGAACGCCCGGCTCCGGCTCGGACAATTCGCGCGGATTCAGGCATGACATCGCCAGGAAATGAATGTTTGAACGCATCTTCCCGTCCGGAAGCAGCAGTGAGATACAACCCCCACTTCGCTTTAACGGTGGGCGCGCCGTCCATCTGAAGCGTGCAGCGGCTTGAGACCCGGCCGATGGCGCCAGCAACACCCCATGGGAACAAAGGTCCGAGGCGGGGACCGTGCCTCGGCAGGCACGAGCAGCCGTTCATCGCACGGCGCAGCTGGTCGCGCTGTACGCCGAGGGCACATTTCGGCTGCCGTCAGGGTTCGCTAGGTGCGTGCATCGAGGCAGGGATATCCCGCTCACCATGCAGCACTCGCCACACGTCGATGTGATCCTCGCGTTCAACGTAAAAGACCAGATGAGGATAGCGCTTCAGGGGCCAGGAGCGCAGCCCCGGGAGGTCCAACTCGTTGGCGTAGCGTGGCGAGCCGGTCGCCGGATGGCGACCGATATGGGCGTACGCCTGCTCTAGCGCATCAATGAAGCCAAGGGCAGCCTGTTCGGAGCCTTCGCTGAGGTAGTATGCGATCGCCTCTTCGACATCCCGGTTGGACTGCTCGCGGTGGATGACCGGCTTGGCCGTCACTCTCGGGCACGCCGGCGGACGCGATCGCGCAGGCCATCGAAGTAGGCGCTGGTGGCCTCGGTGGCGGGTGCAGAAGCTGCTCCTTGGAGCAGGAGGACGCGCAGGTGCATTCGGTCCTGGTCCCTGCGGATCAGTTCGCGCACGTACTCGCTGCTAGTGCCATAGCCTCGGCTGGCGACCTGCTCATCCACGAATGACTTGAGGGAGTCGGGCAGAGAAATGTTCATCGTGCTCATTGCACTAGACTAAATGGTTTGGCAATATTTGGCAGAAAAGAAAGGCTCCGCGACAGAAAGGCTCCGCGACAGAAAGGCTCCGCGACAGAAAGGCTCCGCGACAGAAAGGCTCCACGCATGCCTCCTGCGGGCGACCACACAATCCTTACCGTCACCACGATGGAGCCTGTTCGGCTGGGCAGACAGGTGTACGTTCAGGTCTGGCACATGTCAAGAGATGCGCTCTTGTCCTGCCCCCGAACTTCGACGCTGAGGTGAAGGGCCGCAACGGTTAACCGAAAGAGTTAGCCCAGGTGCTTAAGAACGTCAGCTTACCGAGGTGGTGCTGACGTTCACCACGCAGATTCGAGCGGCCAGCCAATGGCCGCTCATGGCCGGGGGCTGCCTATGGGGATGGTTTCCAGAAAGCTGCCATAGGCCTACCGAGCGGATTTTGCCAGGGGCAGCTTAGGCGCCGGAAAGAAATAAAGGTGGCATCTACCTCAATCAGGGCAAGACTCAGTCAATTACAATGAGTTGATACCTTTATTCATTTACGCCGCCTTACGGGCGTAATCCCCAACGTCGCAGTCCTTCGGCCATGAGGAGACGGTCAGACAAAGCCAAGAGAGGACCGACGAGCGTCCGGTGCTCGCCCGACAACAGACCAACGCCATTTCGGAGGCGGGGAGCCTGCTGGGTGTTGGCGCTGAAAGGAGACGAGGACGCACGGCGCACCGTCCTCCGGCGACTGACTTTGCCCAGCGAACCACGTCGCCGCGGCACGCATCCCGCCACAACCGCGAGCCCAAGACAACCCGCCCCTCCCTCCAGGAACCCAGGATGAACCCTGCCCGACCCGCTTCCAGACTTTCCGTGCGGCTGATCATAGCCGCGGTCATCGTCGGCCTCGTCGCCTTCGTCATCGCCATGCTGCCGAAGAGCTTCAGCGAAGACATGAGCCGCATCGGCGGCGGCTCCAACGTCGTGGTCCTGGTCCACAACAAGAACGCCATCGAAAGCCAGCACCTGATGGATCTGCTGAACGCCGTGCGCGGCGACTACGCGCCGCAGATCGAGTTTCTCGTCGCCGACGTGGATACGGAGAAAGGCAAGGCCTTCATGCGCACCCAGCAGGTGGGCGCCGCGGCACTGCTGCTGTTTGGATCGGACGGCGCGCGTCACGGCGTTCTGCCCGGCCCCCTGGACAAGGAGGGGCTGCGGGCGGCCCTGGACGCCGCCTACGGGCGAAACCGCTGAACGACGGTTTCGGGCGGCCAGGCCACGCACATCGCCCCGACCTTCGCCGGCGAGGGGCCCTGTCGAGCGGCCAAAGGGGTCAGCTTCGCATTGATTCGGACGGGCTGCCATCCCACGGCGTATGACTCCGGTAGGTACTGAACAAGGTCCTCGCTTGCGGCCGTTGTTCAAGGCAGCACCTACTTCTTCGCTTCGCCACTGACGAACCCGATCGGCCGCTTGCCAAACAGGGCAGCCGGTTGTCATGAGGGCGACGGTGGCTGAGCTTGCCGGACCGGTGGCTGATCGGCGCCTGGTCGGGGGCGCGGGAAAGGGGGTCCGGCATCGCGTCAACCTGCCGATGATCCCGTGCTTCCCAGCCAGAAGCCCAGGTTCTTATCGAGGAACTCGTTCCAGGGCATGTAGTGGGAGCCGTCACAGGAGAAGGTGAGGCCGACGATGCCGTTGAAGATGTTGAGGGTCCCCGAGCGCAGGTAGAGCGTCTCGTCCATGAAACGCAGATCCCGGAAGCAGCTCAGGATGGGCCGGATGGCGGTGACCGGCACGACGGCGTCCGCCGGGTAGTCCCGACGCGGGTAGGCGAGGCAAAGGTCAGGGTCCCTGAGGTCCGCGATGCCGTGCAGGCGAAAGCGGTAGGGATCATCCATCGTCCATAGCGTGACGCGCGAACTGGAAAAGTGCAGCTTCGCGTGGAATATGCCGTGCACCGTGATGAGTTCGGTGAGCAGATCCAGCACCGGCTCGATGTTCTCGTCCATCGGGCTGGCAACCCGCGCTTGGTGGAACAGGCCGGCGCGAATCGCCGGGTCGCCCTTGAGCTGCATCCATTGTCCCGGCTCCTGATACAGAGCCTGGGTGGCTGGCAGTTCGCGCAGGTCGAAGTCCGCCCCGAGGTACCCGAGCAGTTGTCCGCGCGCATCCTCGATGCGTTGGACCGCGGTGAGCGAGGGCCGCCTCGCATTGCGGCTGATGTAGGCCTCGGACAAGGAAAACGCGCTGCCTGCGCGCGCCTGCGCCAGGTAGGGCCGGTTGCTGCGATCACGGCCAAAGTGCTCCGGCAGCAGGCCGGCTCGGGATGCGTTGGCGGTGATCTGCCGCGCCTCGGCGTCCAGAACATAGAGGTACTTGCTGTAGGGAAGCTCCGTCAGGCCTTCCATCAGCCGTGCTTCCAGGGTGGCGCGATCGGGCCAGGCCTCGCGGCAGCTGTGCGCCAGCCGAATCAGGGACGATGACAGCCAGCCCGTAAGGATCTGGCGCTGGCGCGCGATCGCCTGTCTCAGATTATTGCTCATCGTGGTGTCCGCTGACCGACGTCATGACCTCGGAACGGAAAGCCATGCCGGGCGACTCATCGGGGCAACAAGCATTCGGCATGCAGGCGGGCAAGATAGGCGGCGTCGGCCATGCCGCGCTCTGGCGCGATGCCCGCGATGACTTGGGTGGGACGACCCGGCTCCCCCAGGTCGGACAGCACGGCGGCGGCGCCCGTGAAGTCTTCCCCCAGCGTGTAGCTGCTCTGCGCCACCAGCACCGGCAATCCGGCGCCGCGGGCGGCGAGCACACCATTGCGCGAATCCTCCACGGCCAGACAGGCGGAGGGCGGCAAGCCGAGCTTGCCCAGCACCCAGGTGTAGATATCGGGGGCGGGCTTTTTCGCCGGGACTATGTCGCCGGCACCGATCACCTCGAAGGTTCCCGGCGGCAGCGCGTGCAGGGTATGGCTCAGCAGGGCGTCCACGTTGGCCGGCGTGGTCGTGGTGGCGATGGCCAGCACGTATGCCCGCAGTCTGCAGTTCCCGTATCAGGCGTACCACGCCCGGCCGCGGCGGGATCTCGCCCCGTTCCATGAAGGCCACATAGTGGCGTGTCTTGGCTTGGTGCAGTTCGGCGATCAGAGCATCCGCGTCGGGCCGGGAGAGGAAATCGGGGCGGTGCCTGGCGCAAAGGCGCGCATGCGTTCCTTGCCGCCGGTCACCGCAAGCAGCTCCCCGTAGAGGGGGACGTCCCAATTCCAGTCGAGTCCGTACTCCTTGAACGCGGCGTTGAAGGCGGGGCGATGGCCGTCGCGCTCGGTGTCGGCCAGGGTGCCGTCTACATCGAAGATGACGGCTTGCAGCGCATGGGTCATGGCGTTTCCTTGGTTACGAATCTCGGGAAGGCGTGTTGGGGTGTCGGCACCGGTTGAATTCTGAAATCGTGTGCGTCAAGTTGTGCAAATGACGTTCAGGTAATCGGTTGCTCCGTCATGCTGACGGTGACGCGACGGGCTTAGCCCGTAGCGACGCCGTCAGCGCACAGCCGAATCAGGCGGCCAGATCGCGGCTCGCCTCCTGGATATTCCGCCGGTCGTAGAGACCGCGCAACTCCTGCAGGCAGTCATCGTCGGCGCGCCGAGGCAGGTAGTCCAGCGCGTTGTGCAGGAAATGCACGTAGCAGCGTTGCCAACCGGCGTCGGTGAGCGTCTGCCGGATCGCTTTCTTCAGCTACGCATGGTCGTCGCAGACAACGAATTCGACGCCCGACAGACCCCTTGCCTTGAGCTTGGCGAGGAAATCCTTCCAACTGGTTTGGCATTTCGAGAACATCAACGTCGCCAAGAACCTGAACATAGGGCAAGGCTTCGGCCGTAGACTTCGGCTCCTGGCGGCTGCGGCTTGTATGAGTTGCGATCCGCAGGCCTTCGCCGCACGTCCACCTCCGGAGAAGCATCCCATGCCTAACCCAGCTTTAACACCCCATCGTCATAATCGGAAATGAATCGAACGTCCTTGGCGAAATAGATCCAGATTCCGATGACGTTGAACGACGATCCAATATGCCCAACTCTCGATGCGCTTGCGCGCCATGAGCCACATAGCCGTGAAACTCATCATGGTCGTGAGGGCGTCGACGTAGGGATACGATGCCGGCTGGGGGAACAATGCGGGGGGTGTAGGTCCACGATTGATAATAAAAACAATGACTTACAGGTATGCCCATGGGGTGCCGAGACGAAATTGGTCTGGCATGGGGAAAGGCGGGCCGACCTCATGATAGTAAGGTAGTTGTCTTGACAGAGATAACCACCGGAGATCGGCCCATGGAGAGTGTAGCGAATGTTGGCGGGGGACAGGGACAAGCACGTGTTGGCGGCAAGGCGCTGGAGAGTCTGCTGAAGTTTATCGAGGAGTGCAGGCGCCGGGCAGGCGCCTGGGAAGACGGGTTCGAGGCGTTCGAGCGCGAAGTGCGCCAGCGCTTTGCCGAAGCCGAGCGTGAGTTCGTCGGCGAAGAGCTGGCGCGGCTGGACGTCACGCTCCCGGAGGTGAAGATCGACGGGGTGCTCTACCGTCGGGTGGTGAGCGGTGTCGGTGAGTACATGACGGCGGCGGGGCCGGTAAAGGTGCTGCGCCACCGCTACCGTGCGGCGGGCAGCAATGGGGCCAGTGAATGCCCGCTGGAATTGCGGGCGGGAATCGTGGAGGGGTTCTTTACGCCGCTGGCCGCGCGCATGGGGCTGTGGGTGGTGACCCATCTGACGCCGGCCGAAGGCGAGAGACTGTTTCACGAACTGGGGGGCATGAGCGCCTCGCGCAGCAGTCTGGACCGGCTGCCCAAGGCGCTCAGCGAGAAGTGGGAGGCGCGCCGCGGGCAATGGGAGAGCCAATTGCGCGAGCAGGAGCCCCCGCCCGCCGAGGCGGCCGTGCTGGCCGTCTCGCTGGACGGGGTGATGGCGCCGATGAAAGACGGGCAGCGCCAGGACAAACGCAACCAGAGCCGGCAGCAGGGCAAACCCACGCGGGGACCGGCCGGGTTCCGGGAGGTGGGCTGCGGCACGCTGAGCCACTATGACGGGGCCGGCGAGCGGCTGCGCACGCGGCGCCATGCCCGCATGCCCGAGCCGGGCAAGCGCAGCTTGAAGCGGCAACTGGTGGCGGAGGTGGAACAGGCGCTCAACAGCCAACCGCAGCTGCGGCTGGTCAAGGTGGCCGATGGGGCGCGCGACAACTGGGAGTTCCTGGCCAAGGAACTGCCCCCGGGCGAGGAGGTGGTGGACTTCTACCACGCCGCCGAACATCTGCGGCGTGCCTTCGGCCAGGTCTATGGTGAAGCCTCCCCCAAGGCCCAGGCCAGCTTCGAGGAATACCGCCATCTGCTGCTCAAGGCCGAGGACGGGGTGGGCAAGGTGATCCGCACGCTGGCCTACCATCATGGCAGAAAGCGCCGCTGCAAGGCGCTCAAGCAGGAACTGGAGTACTTCCGGCGCAACCGCGCACGCATGGACTATGCGCGGCTGCGTGCGCAAAACCTGCCGATCGGCTCGGGCGTGGTGGAGGCCGCCTGCAAGACGCTGGTGACCCAGCGCATGAAGCGCTCCGGGCAGCGCTGGAGCATCGACGGCGGTCAGGCCATCCTCACCTTCCGGGCGCTGGCTCAGAGCGAGCGCTTCGATGGCGCGTGGAAACTGGTCTCCGCAGAATACCGCCGCGACGTCTCCTTCCCCGAAAACGTCGTGCCAATAAATGCATATCGGGTATCGTCAGTGTGAGAGTTACACCCAATGCGGGCAGCCAGACGTGTAGGCGGCTCGTCGCGTAGCCGGCAGAAATCGCCAAGGCTGCCGTCACCGCAGCCGCTCCAGCCATCGCCCGGGGGCTGCTGTAGTACACATCCAAGACAACGCGATTCGCATTCGGGGACTTTGACCAATTCCACCAGCCATACGCGCTCGCGCCCAAGTAATAGACCTGCTCCAGGGCGTCGGCGTACAGGCGGATCTGGTAGAAGAGGGCAAGATACAGTGCGACGGCCACCATCCCAACCGGCCAGGTCAGGATGTTGCGATGGGCGATCAGCCATACCGACCACAGGTACAGGACGGTACCGGCGAATTCGATATAGCTCACCGGATAGCCGAGGATCGTGAAGAAGACCGTGTTAAGCCGAACTTTGCCGGGACGCGCGAGCCACCCCCATGATTCAGTGGGAAGTTTTTGAAACTGAGTGGGTCGCTACTGGGAACACCCCGGATCGACGCCGAGCAGGGCGAAGGCTTTGGCCTGCAGCGGCGTGGGGCGGGTCGTCACGTTGATCTTGGCCTGCGGGTTGATTGCGGTGGAGGTGACGTTGAGGGTCACGGTGGCCAGATCGAGCAGCAGCGTACGCAAGCTGTGCACCGGTAGATCGTCCTCGGTGCGATGGTGCTGCGCCTTGGCCTTGGCGCGCTCGGAACGTGGCGTGGGCGCCACCGGGTTGGCCCGGCTCTCGCGCTGCTCTTCGAGTTCTTCGTCGTCGTGGAGCATCGGCTTGAGCGCCTGGCGCAGATGCCACTCGACGTAGTAGGCGAGCATGCACAGGAACACGTGGGCGCGCACGCGCGCTTCGTTCCAGTGGAAGATCGGGCGCACGTGCAGAGCGACGCTCTTCAATGAACGAAAGGCCCGTTCCACTTGGGCGAGGCTCTTGTAGGAAGACACCGCCTGGACATCGGAGAGCTTCGTTTGCGGCACGTTGGTGCGAATGACATAAAAGCCGTCGAGTGTGGCTTCGGCCTCGATCTGTTCGCTCTTGCGCGCGTAGGCGAAGCTGGTTTCCGTGATGGTGAGATCGAAATGCTTGGCCATCTTGTGGGCGTTGATCACGCGCCCCACCCGCAGCCCGATCGCGTCCTTGCCCTGCAAGGGCCGGCGTGCGCGCGCGGTAGCCGCGACAATGGCATCGAGGTCCTTCTGCGTGGCCTGCAGGAGCGCCTCGCGCTTGTCTGAGCGCTGCTGCGCCAGGGCCGGATTGCGGCACACCACCAGGCGCTCGTCCGGGAAGTGTTCGCTGGCGATCTCGATCAAGCCGCGTTGGTCGAACAGGGAAAGCTGCCACGGCCCCTGTTCTTCCATCAGTTTGGCGATATCCGGGGAGCGCAGCGCCGTGATCCAGCTCATGCCGGCCGGGCGCAGCAGCGCCTCGATGCGCGCCTGCGTGATCATGCCCCGATCGCCCACCCACACCACGTGCGTGAGCCCGAAGCGGCGCTTGAGCTTGTCGAGTTGCGCGGCCACGGTGCTCGGATCGCCCGTGTTGCCTGCAAACACCTCCACCGCCACCGGGCAGCCCTCGGCGCTGCACAGCAGGCCGAAGACGATCTGAGGGTACTTGCCCTTGTCATCGCGCGATTTGCCGAAGGCGGCCAGGGGACAGCAGTGCCCCGTGACCCAGGCCGAGCTGAGGTCGTAGAGCACCAGCACGCCATTGGCCAGGTGCTTGCGCGCGAGCGCGCTTTCGATGCGCGGCTGGGCTTGGCCCAGCCAGTCCAGCGCCTCATACACGCTATCGAGTTCGATCTCGCCCAAGCCGAGCACCTGCGAGAGCGAATGCGCCGCCGACTCGCTCCGCAGCATGCGCCAGGTGGCGAGCTTGGAGCCCGGTTCGATCACGCGCGCGACGATCAGGGCCAGGACCACGGGGCGCAGCGCGGCGGGGGCGCCGGCGAGCAGTTTCTCGACCCCGCAGCGGCGCGCCGTGCCCAGCACCGCCGCCACATGGCCGTGCGGCAGCGAGCGCTCGATGACGAAGGCGGCCTCATCGGCGCCCACCGGCTCGTTCCTGAGCACCCGCCGCAAGGCCTCGATGCGCGCCGCGGGCCAGTCGGTGAGGTTGGCCAGGGTGCGCTTCTTGACCTTGCTGCCCTCACGCCAGCCCTCACGCAGCAAAACGGCGGGGCGCGAGTTGCGGTTGGGGACAATTTCAACGTACATGGGAACTATTATTCACATACTACGATAATAGTCAAGACAATTACATGGGAACATGCACAGCGACAGCAAAACCCATTCCCGCTGTCAAACCAATGGGTTGCTTAGATAATTATGACGAAGTTATAAACAGCTCGGGTTAAGCGTCGGTAACAAGTTGCTCTTGGCCATTGTCGAAAGGCGCGCAAAGCGGTCGTCAGGCAACGATCGGCCCGTTCTAGGGAAGCAGTCGCGGGTGCCGCACCGGCGCCGTGCCGGGCCTCGCTGCGGTCAGGCACGTCACGTCTTGTTCGACGGTGGCCCAGCATGGGAAAGCCTGGCTGCTGCCCAGCGACAGGCAAGCGTGCATGAAGCGCCGAAGACGATGTGCGCGAAGAGGGTGATCCAGTCCCGAGTGGCGATGAACCATGGAAACAGCGCGGTGAACCCGTACATGTTCAAGGCGTAGAGGCCGCCGCCCAACATCGCGCCGACGAGAGCGTTGGCGAGAATCGGCAGTCGTCGCGTGAGCGAGCAGAATACGGCCGCGTAGGCGATCGACAGCGCGAAGTGAACCGTCGATGCCACCGCCATGACGCAGGGGTCGAACCCCTCCCGGCTCGCGAGCACGGTCGGGCCCAGGACGATGGCGGCCGCCAGCCTCGCGTCGCGGTAGAAGATCTCCGGGAAGGCATCGGTGAGCAGCAGCCAGAGCGCGACCTGTACCGCCGTCGCGACCGCGCCGGCAACGATGGCGCCGAATACGCTCGCCCAGCACCACCGCGCCCACGACACTCAGAGCCGACCAAATGGGTCCACTGCAGCTTCGGCTCTCGCTCGTGACCGTGCGGCCGCACGGATGAGCCTTGACTTCAATCCAGGAGGACCGTCGCGACGGTCTGACCTTCCTCGCTGGTTCTCGCCACATTGATCCCGAAAATGTATGCGCCGGCCTTCCACCGTTCCCGGCGGATGGGCACGAGTTGGATCTGATAGACCCCCGGCAGGGTTGCCGGGCTGACCCGATCAATGTCGAGCCGCGCCGCGCCGGGACCGGCGAGGATCGGATCGAGCGTAAAGTTGCCGGCTCCGAGTCCTCCGACCGGCGCGCCTACGGCATCCGAGACCGAGACGATAATGAAACTCGGCTGTCGATTGCCGGGACCGGCCATCGTCTCATCGACAAACGCGCGTATGTGAAAACGACCCATCTTCAATCCCCCCTCCAGAAGGATGCCCGCTTGCGGGGCGATGGCATTGTCGGCCTGGCGGCCGCATGGAGGGAAAGGTAACGTCCCTGTCGTTGGGTGTTGGAATTGGTCTTCAACGACGCCCCTCTTCGATGCCCGATCGCGGGGGCCCATTGGATTGAGAAGCTACGCCGGAACTGCCCATTTGTCATTGATTTAGGTCACGTTACGGCATGCTTGTCAGTTGGAGCCGTCCCCTGCCGGTGGCAAACCGCAAGGGGCGTCTGGGACGGGATTTCCCGGCGTTGCATTCAAGGCGGGCGGCAGCGGACATAGAGCCCGCTGTTGCGCGCCTATCCCGGGCCGCATCTGAGGCACGTGGACAGAACGGCGCGAATCGGCTGGTCAACTGGGTCGCGTTAGACTGGCCGATGCCCTGGGGCGGCCGGTGCGCCTTGGTCTTCCCAACGCTGCCCGAGATGCGTGCCTGCCGAGGTCAGAGGACCCCGCAACGTGTCCTGCTCCTGGTCCACGCTTCCCCCTTACGAACCCCCTTACGAACCCCCTTACGAACCCCCTTACGAACCCCCTTACGAACCCCCTTACGAACCCCCTTACGAACCCCCTTACGAACCCCCTTACGAACCCCCTTACGGCGGCTGGGTCTCGGCTCACTGTTGTGGTCGATTCTCCGGGGTGCGGGCACTCGGGAACCGGAGCGCCGAACGTTGGCGTAGAGCGCGAGCACGTTGCGCGTCTCCGCCGTCGCATGCGCCGGCAGGCCGGCCGTTGCAAGAAGTCCCGCGATGACCCAGGCGAGCGCGGTGGGCATGGCCGATCGTGCGCGTCAACTCATCGACCGACGCCGTCCGATTGCCTTACCAGGCGCTGGACCTGCCGGTTGTCGGGTTCCAGTTCCGCCAGCCGGCGCGCGTAGGTGGCCGCACGCTTGTCCTCGCCCGCATCGCGCAGGAACAGCACGAGACCGAGCAGCACCTCGCGCTCGTTGGGATGCCGCGCGAGCGCTGCCTCCAGCGCGCGAATCGCCTGCCGCTTCTGCCCGGCATCGTTCAGCGCCACCGCATGGACGTAAGCAAAGCGCGGCGTGTCGGGCGCGAGCCGGCTGGCCTCGGCGAGTTCCTTCAGCGCCTCGGCGCTGCGCTTCTGCCGCACCAGCGCGAGGCCCAGCGCGTGGTGGACGGGGGCAGCGCGCGCATCGCGCTTCAGTGCCTCCCGCAGCGTGCGCTCGGCGTCCGCTTCGAGACCGCGCGCCCGGTACAGATCGGCGAGATTGACGGCGGCCTGGACGTAGCTCGGGTCGAGCGCGAGCGCGCCGCGGTATTGCGCCACCGCCTCGTCGAACTGGCCCTGCCTGGCGTAGAGCGTGCCGAGGTTGGTGCGGCCCTCCGGCCGGTCGGCATTGAAGCGCTGCGCCGCGACGTACTCGGCGAGGGCGGCTGCGAACGCGGTGCGGTCGGCGGACGGCAACCGCGCTTCCGCTTCGCCGGCCAGTGCCGCCGCGGCCTCCATGCGTACCTCCCGCACCGGATCGCCCAGCAGGCGCGGCAGCAACTTCAGGCGCGCCGCGGCATCGGCATCGGCCAGCACACCGATGGCGGCGGTGCGAACCAGGGTGCCGGAATCGTCCAAGGCCTTTGTCACCGTCCGGATCGTGGCGGCGTCGAGGTGGCGGCCCATCCGCAGCAGCGCGCTCGCCCGCGCCATCTCCGACTGGGCGGGGTCCTCGGCGATGCGCGCCAGTCCGGCCTGCGCGCCCGCCGCGCCGCGCTCGGCGGCGACGAAGGCCTCGGCGAAACTCTGGAAGCCGGGCTTCGGCTTGGGATACCACTTCGTTACCGCCGCCGCCCATTGGGCCTTCTTGTCGGCGTGGCAACTGCCGCAGGCGTTCGGCGTGCCCAGGCTCACCGTGCGGTCGGGCCGCGGGATGCTGAAGCCGTGGTCGTGGCGCGGATCGACCACCATGTAGGTGGTGGCCGGCATGTGGCAGGACGCGCACTGCGCAGCCTTCGTGCCCTCGGCGTGATGATGGTGGGAGGCGCCGGCGTAGCGCGCCGGCGCGTGGCACTGGCCGCACACGGCGCTGCCCGGCGCGCGCAGCTTCTGGGTGTGGGGATCGTGGCAGTCCGAGCAGGTGACGCCCTTGGCATGCATCCGGCTCTGCAGCAGCGAGCCGACGTTGTACACCTCGTCGCGCATCTGGCCGTCGTCGTAGTACAGGCCCGCTTCGATGAGCGACAGGCGGAAGCCATCGCCGAGGGCGTCGCCGGCGTGCCAGGCGTCCGAGAACTGGGCGCGGCGAGCGTGGCAGCGGGCGCAGGTCTCGATCTCCCGCGACGACTCCCTCGGCCTGGAGCGCACCGCGTTGCCGGTGGCCGGATTGATCGCCCAGCTTGCGCCGCGGCGTTCGTCCAGAGCGGCGGTGAGGCCCTTGCCGGGGCCGTCATGGCGCTTCCAGTCGCCTTCCTTCTTCGCCCACGCGACGTGATTGGAACCCGGTCCGTGGCAGGCTTCGCAGGCGACGTTGATGTCGGTCCACGTGGTGGCGTAGCTGCCGGTCTTCTCGTCGTAGCCCTTGCGCAGGTTGGTGGAATGGCAGTCCGCGCACTGGAAGTTCCAGGTCTGGTCGATGCCGGTCCAGTGCAGCGGCTGACCCGGCTGGAGCTTGCGCTCCGGGTAGAGGTGGAACCAGCGCTGCCCGCCCTGTTCCTTCGGCCGCGCATCCCAGGCGATGCCGAGCGCCTGAAACCGGCCGCCCGGCAGCGGGACCAGATACTGCTGCAGCGGCGTGAAGCCGAAGGTGTACCGGATCTCGAAATCGGCGAGCCTGCCATCGGGGCCGTCGGTGCGGACGAAGAACTTGCCGTCGCGCTGGAAAAAGGTCGAAGTGAGGCCGGCATGGGTGAATTTGGCGTCGGCGAAGTCGCCCAGCACCGTCTCGGCACTTGCCACCGCCATCGCCCGGTCGTGGTGCGAGCCGCGCCAGGCTTCGTGCTCCTTGCGGTGGCAGTCGGTGCAGCCGTTCACCCCGACGTAGCGGGCGGCAACGGGGGCAGTTTGGGCGGCTGGGGCGGCTGGGGCGGGCGCGGCGCGGGCGGCTGCCTCAGCCGGGGGCGGTGCAGGCGAGGTGCGCTGAGCGGAGTGGAACAGGTAGACGGCGGCGAAACCCATCACCACGACGAACACAGCGGCTGCCGGCCAAACTCGCCATGCGCGCCTACCCGTCTCGGGTGGCGGCTCATCCGGGATTCTCGGGCTTGGCGGACGGCGAGGCGGAGGCGTGCGGCTAGATGACACGATGCCTGCCCGAACGGTGGAAGTGAGGGACGGGCGACCGGAAGGGCGTGCGCGAGGACAATGGTAGGGTCGCCAGCCTCGGCGAAACGGCATACAAATAATCGGACCACGGTGCGGTGTGCCGCGCGGTTCGATGTGACATTTCCCTTCCTCCAATAGGTTCCGCCGCAACCCGCTCCTGCGAACGGGCATTCTAAACGACCGACAGTCCCAACGCGCGCGCCGACGGCTCACGCGATCTTCGGGCCTGCTGGTGATCCGCCCCGATAGGCGACATCGGTCAGAGACATCGCCATGAAAATGGCGAGCCACAGCGTCGGCGAGGTAGCGCTCTATGGCACGCCGATGACGGAGGTGGCCAAGCTGCGCAATTTGCTCCCGTACTCGCGAACGTCGGTTATCTGGGGCACTTCTGACTTCGGCTCAGCAACTTCAGCGGCCAGCCAACGTCGGCACCCGTCCGGCAGCGTGCGATCGGTAGGGTAAAGGTAAGCAGTCGTCAACGTAGAAATGGCGGCCGCCAATGGATGGCGGCTCCGGCCGAACATGAGCCCGCCGGTGCGCCATCGAGGGAGACAGCGATACCTGGGCGACCGGTCGTTCGGCACAGGAATCGCCGAGCAACGGCTGGAGGTCTTGAACCGCCGTCGGCTCGGAGGATGCGGACATTCGCACCTTCGCCGCCGCGTATTGAGCGCGAACCCCGGGCATGACGAGGCTGCCCCAGCAGACCTGGGGACTATCGACTAGCCGGCCGCCGCCCCTGTTCTGGGGCCGCGCAGCTGGCGTCTCTCCATTCGACCCGGGGGGCGGTGCCGTCACTGCTGGCTTGACGACCCTGGCGCCTGTTTCCTGAGCTGGCACGCTACGTGACGTTGCGACAGCGATCAGCGGCCGGCGTCAGCCGCTACGCTGAACGGCACAGAAATGTTCCGGGTGGTCATGTCGGATTCAAGGTAGATCGCTCCAACAGGTTCACCAGCCCGTCTGCATTGCCTGAGAAGAGGTCGTACCACTGGTATCGCGCGAGTTCGCTCGGCAGATCCAGATTGTCGATCCGGACCGGCACAATGAACGGGAGCCTGTCTGAATCCCGCAGTGCGGTTTTTGTCAAGTTTTCCCAGACTTCGCCCGGCTTAAGGCTCCGTTGATCGATCCATGGCGCAAACTCGTGGCGTTCAAGAGCACGAAGTACCTCCGCCACACGCCCCGCCTCCTCGCGCACATAATTCGGCGAGATCCGCCGACTTGTCCTGCATTCCGCACATCTCCGGACGCATTTCGCCTGAATTTCCCGGCTGACTTGCGTCATCGGTTGCGGGGGAATTCAGCGTCGATGAGGTGTTCGGTTTCGGTCTCCCAGTCGCGCAGTAACTCCTGCGCCTTGCGGTCGTTGGCGATGGCCAGGCGGTCGCCAGATCGACGTCCGCCTTTGGCGTGCGCTGGGTCTCTTATCGAAGCAGTGCAGGATGTAGATGGCGTCCGCGAACTTCGCCATGTAGATCACCCGACATGCACCCGCCGCGTCGCGTACACGGATCTCCTGAACGCCCGGACCCACGCTCGCCATCGCGGCTTCCAGTCATCGGGCATCAGCCCGGCCTGCACGCGGCTGATCTGATAGCCGCACCGACGTCGTGGGCCGGCAGGAAATGCCTTCAATCGGTCCAGCGAATCGCCCACGAACTCGACCAAATTCATTGTCTTGCGTTTACAAGCCTCTGACGAAACATACAACTGTTTGCCTTTCTGGGCAACGCCACCAGCGCCAGGCGCTCGCTGAGTCGCTGTTGATTGTCTTGCGAATGAAAGCCCTTGTCGAAGCTGCAGGCGTTCAGATCGGCAAAGCGCTGCTGTGCTTGCTCGACCATTGACACGGCCAGCTGATCATCGGTCTTGTTCTGCATGACCTCATGATGCAGGATGAAGCGGTACTGGTCCTCCAGGATGCACACCTTGAGGCCCAGCTCCACGGGAACGCCGGCCTTGCCTTTGCTGATCCATTCCGTGTGCGGCTCGAAAATCGAGAACACTTTCTCGGCGTGCGGGATGATCTCCCCAAGGATGACACGCCGCTTGGTCTGCGAGATCTGGCGCTCGGCATGACGCATGTACTGTTCAATCTCCAGCTTGCGCACAGCGGCCAGTTCGCTGGACAAGCCGCGCGCCTGCAGTTGCGCGAGCGTGTCCTGCGCTTTGCTCAAGTAGCGTTGAGCAACATCCAGGTACGCTTGATGCGCCTCGACCAGCAGCGCCTCGTTTTTATCCTTGCGCTTTTCCGATCGCCCTTTGCTGCGCTTCTTGTTCTGCGCCGCACGCATGAGGCGCTTCAGATGCCGCACGTTGTAGGCGCTCTGCCTCCAGTCACTGAGGCCATGATCCTCGCACAGCTGCGCCGTCAGCTCTACAACCTTGCGCATCGCGTCAAATAGCAGGTTGATATCGGTCGGAAAGTGCACCTCGGTCTCAACCACAAAGGAATCGCACCGCCCACGCAGCGCTTCGCTTTCTTTTTTTTTGACCAAGTCATGCCCCGCGCTGACTACCACCTGATTGATCTTGTCGAGCAACTCCGGCGTGAGCAAAGCGACGTTGTCTTTGAGCGTCTGAAAATGGTACGCCTCCCGATCAAATGTCCCATGCCCCAGCATCTGCCGAATCGTGTCGTGATGATTCATCAGATCATGCAGACGATCGTAATCGATGTTCAAATCCAGCCTCAACACGCCACCTACCAGGATCTTCCACAGTATATAGTCGTCAGCTCGTTTAGTGGCGCCGTCAGCGCTCGAACTGACGAGGAGAGAAAGGATCTGGCGGCGGAAACACGGGATGCTTCGCGAAGCTGGCACCCTGCCAGTGGATCACCCAGCCACTCAACGGAGCCGTCGCCGATTGCGGGGAGACTTGAGGGTAGAATCGGAATTCACATCAGCGGTACCCGCGCCAGCATTGGCGACGCCGGCAATAGGTGATGCCACCTCCCTCCGACGTCTTCGGTACGGTCCGACACCCGGCAAGAGCAGGGGCGTACGGGGCAGCATCAGCCAAGACAGTCCGGCGCGTGCGCGGGCAAGCTGCTGCTATTCATCCAGGTCCCGGGTGGACCGGCCCCCACCGCTATTTCGACGGCCAACTCAGACCCGAATCCAGAACCCGGGGGCGAGCTCGCGCCCGTCGCGCGAGCGGCCGCCGCCGAACCGGCGCTTTGGCTCCATGTCGGGAGGCTGCCGAGACCAGCGGGGCGAAACGCCTGCTATCGCTTGTCCGGACCCGGCGTTGGGCTGCGTCCGGTACGGTCCGCCCGGTCGCGCTGCGCTGCCTCCACCCACGCGTCGAGGCGCGTGGCTGCGCCGGGGAACAGCGAGTCGTGCAGCATGCTCAGGGAGAGGATCTCGAGCGCCACCTCCGGCGGGAATCCCGCCTTGCGCCGTTCGTCGGCCACCATGAGTTCGCTGAAATAGCCGTCGATCTCCCGCGTCCCCCACAGATCCGCCAGCCGATCCGCGACATGGGGAAAGCGCAGCGCGGTTTGCTGGGGGAACTTCGCGTCGTGCGCTCCAAGAAGAGTGTGCAGCCTGTGCTCGTTCGCGCTCATTTGTCATCTCCGCCTCGTCGCTGCCATCGGTCGATGGCGGGGCCGCGGGCATCTGCCGAATCTCGATCGAAATTGCCACGTTTGCCGGGATCGCGCGACGCTGGGTCCGTGACGCCAACCCGGGCGCCGCATCCGGCGCGGCCCGCCATGGCGAGAACAACGTGGCGTCTGCCCTCCCGCTCGGCGACAGCGGCCTGCGCGCAGGGGGCATGGGGCCGCAGCATCGTGCCGCCGCCGCGCCGGTCCGTCCGCGTCATGCAAGCCGCAAGGGGATCATCGGCGCTTTTCCTCGGATTCATTTGTTCGTCCTCGGTTGCGGGGCAATGCCAAGCTTCATTATAGGAAACGCGCCGCGGGCGGTCTTGATGCCGGCAACCGCGGCATGCCGGAATGCTTCCCGGCGCACCCGGACGGCAGGCTCGGCACATTGCGTGCGACGGTCGCTCCGGCCCGCCGCGATCGGAGGTCGCGGCCAAGGCGGGACGGCAACCCGGGGAAGAACAGCGATGGTCGTTGTCACGGCCTGCCGCCGACACGGCGGACGCCGACGCCGCTACGGCATCGCCGCATGGTGTCCCTGCCCTCGGAACTTCCAGCCGGTGACCATCACTCTGACCGGCGTGCCGGCACACAGTTCCGCAGTCGCGCCAAGGCCGGGCGTCGCGCCCGCCGCCGCGGCGGTTGTGCAGATCAGGCGTGCATCCGCGGCACCGTGTGCAGCAGCATGGCGGCGACGTAGAAGATCACCACCAGAATGAACAATGCGGGGATCGAAGCCAGGGCCCACTTGACCATGAACACGACCATGGACCAAAAGCTCATCCTGATGTCGGTGACCACGACTTCTTGTCTTTCATCCATTTAGCTGTCCTCCGTACGAATCCGCTGTGGGTACACCGCTGCGCCAGGATGGACGCAGCGAAGTCCAGGGCAGTCAATGGGGCGGCGCGCATGGCGCGCCCTACGAGACCAATCGGCGCAGGATACTCGGACGGGACGGGCAGCTGGCATGCCGCTGCGCCGGGATGGACGCGGCGAAGTTCATGGAACGTTACGGCGCGCCCTGCGAGAGCGTGCTGACACGTACCCGTAGGGCGCGCCGTGCGCGCCGGTCCAACTCTCGGCGCGCCGCGCTGCAACGGCTGCGTCAGGTGCTCTCCGGCACCATCTTGATGGCGCCGCACGGACACTCGGCGCCGCAGATGCCGCAGGACATGCAGCGGCCCACCTCGAACAGGGCGTTCGATTCGTACAGCCCGCCCACCACCTCCTCGAAACCGGACCGGCGGCGCGCCACGTCCAGCGCCGGCTGCACCCTCTTCGGCGCATCTCAGCAGCACCCGGTGTTGATCCTGTCGATGCTGGTGAATTCGTGCCGCCGGGGGCCAGGCGTCGATGTTCCGCACGGCCTGATTGCCGTGGCCGATGGCGACGCTGGCGGTGCGCTCCGAGGCAACCATGTCGCCGCCGGCGAAGATGCCGGGGTAGGTCGCCATCATCGGCGCATCAACCTTGTTTCGCGCGTGCGGCGGCAGACGATGATGGCGTCTTCACATGGCGCAAGCCGGCCTCGCGCCGGCATGCGCAATCAAGTCAAGCCGTGCTCGGCTTTGCTGTGTTGTTCCTGCGACCTGAACTGATTGAAGCGCGGCAGGAACTTGTCCCAGTCGATGATGTGGGAGTCGATCTCCGGACCGTCGATGCAGGCGTGCTTGCGCACCGGCTTGCCCTCGATCGACACCGGCACCATGCAGGCGCCGCACATGCCGGTGCAATCCACCATGATCGAGTTCAGGCTGGCGATCGTGCGCACGTCGTAGGGCTTGGTCAGGTCGCTCACCGCCCGCATCATGATCGGCGGCCCGATTGCCACGACCTCGCCGATCTGCCGTCCTTCGCCGGACTTGGCCTTGTTCAGCAGTTCCTCCAGCGGCCCGGTGACGAAGCCCTTGACGCCGAAGCTGCCGTCGTTGGTGGTGTAGATCACCTCCAGCCGGTCGGGATACTGGTTCTGGAGCAGCCCGATGCGCTCGTTCTCCCTGGTCCAGAAGACCAAGTCCTTGCTGCGGAAGCCGGAGATCAGGGTCACGTGGTTGCCCATGCGCAGGTGCTCGCGCAGGATCGGGTAGACCGGCGGCAGGCCGACGCCGCCGGCGGTGAACACCACGGTCTCGCCGTTCGGGTAGCGGTGCAGCTGGCTGGGCAGCCCGAGCGGCCCGGCGATGCCGGCGAAGGCCTCGCCCACCTGCATCATGTTCATGATCATGGTGCTGCTGCCCAGGCCCTGGATCACCAGGGTGATCGTGCCCTTCTCCGAGTCCCAGTCGGCCAGGGTGAGCGGTATCAGTTCGCCCTTGTCCCAGCCGAGCACGCGCACGAACTGTCCAGCCTTTGCCGCCTTGGCCACCAGAGGCGAGCGCACCACGAACTCGACGATACCCTGGCCGAGTTCGATCTTCTGTTCGATCTTGGCGCGGGTCTGGCCGAGCTTGGTGTAGCGCTCGGCGTTGGCGACCAGCGCCTTGATCTCGCTCGACGTGAATGGGATCTCGCCGACGATCTGCTGCGCCGCCGCCTGGCCGTCGCCGGCCGCGCGGATCGCGGTGGAGCCGCCGCGCGCCGCATCGCCGCCGGAGAACACCCCGTCGATCGAGGTTTCCTGGCTGCCCTGCTTGACTTCGATCGTGCCCCACTTGGTGGTCTTCAGGTCGGGCTCGGCGTCCTTGACGATCGGATTCGGGGTGTTGCCCAGCGCCATGATCGCCAGATCGACCGCCATCTCCTCGGTCTTGCCGGTGACCACCGGGCTGCGCCGGCCCGAGGCGTCCGGCGGGCCGAGCTCGATGACGTCGAGCACCGCGGACTTGACGAAGTGGGTGTCCTTGTCGCCGATGAACTCGCGCGGCGCGCGCAGCACCATGAGCTGGATGCCTTCCTCGAGCGCGTGGTGCAGCTCTTCCTTGCGCACCGGCATCTCCGCCTGCGTGCGGCGATAGACGATGGTGACGTTGCCGCCGAGGCGCCGTGCCGTGCGCGCCGCGTCCATGGCGGTGTTGCCGCCGCCGATCACGATCACCTGCTTGCCCTTGGTTTCCGGCAGCGGCGTCTCGAAGCCGCCGCGGTGCCCCTGCATGAGATTGACCCGGGTGAGGAACTCGTTCGCCGACATCACGCCGAGCAGGTGCTCGCCCGGCACGTTCATGAAGCGCGGCAGACCGGCGCCGGTGCCGATGAAGATCTTCCAGAAGCCGGCGCGCTTGAGCCCCTCCAGCGTGGCGGTCTTGCCGACCACGAAATTGGTGACGAACTGGCCGCCGAGCTGCCGGATGCGCGCGACCACGTCGTCGATCAGCTCGTTCGGCAGGCGGAACTCGGGAATGCCGTAGCGCAGGACCCCGCCCAGTTCGTGGAAGGCCTCGAACACGGTGACCGGGAAGCCCTCCTTGGAAAGCAGATAGGCGTTGATCAGCCCGGCGGGTCCTGAACCGACCACGGCGATCGGCGGCTTGCCCGCCTTGGCCCAGGGGTTGACGAAGCTCTGCCTCGGCTCAGGCGCGCCGCGGTGGGCGACCTTCTCGCTCTGGGGCAGATACCACTCCAGTTGCCCGATCTCGATCGGCTTGCCGGTGTGGGTGCACACGCCCTGGCACTGGATCTCCTGCGGGCAGACGCGGCCCGTGACGTTCGGCAGCGGATTCGAATGCTTGATCAGGTCGAGCGCCTCGCGGAACTTGCCCTGGCCCATGAGCTGCAGCATTTCCGGGATGTGGATCTTGACCGGGCAGCCCCCCTTGATCTCGTGCTTGCCCTCGACGGCCACGCCGATCTCGCAGGGCCGGTCGTCGCATTGCTTGTCGCGCAGCACCTCGAGCCAGACGAACATCTCCACTTCCCGGAAGCTGTAGCCCAGGCTCATGTAGCCCAGATATCCTTCCGTCACCAGTTCGAAGTCGGTGGCGCGTTCCTCCGCCGGCCGGATGTAGGGCGGGATGCTGTTCTGCCCCGGCCAGTTCTGTGACAGCCCCTTGAACATCGGATAGCGGTCGGACAGGTGCTTGTCGATCGCGTGGACGAACTTGCGCTTGTACTTCAGCGGGATGCCCCAGATGAAGCGCAGCAGCACTGAACTCATGTCGTCGCCGCGCAGCAGCAGGCCCCAGAAAGCCTTTGTGAACTTCTCGCCCAGCTCTTCGTGCTGGAACTCCCAGCCGATCGCGTTCGTGCCCTCGGCGATAAAGGCGTCGCGGAAGAACTTCGGATCCTTCACCAGCCGCCGCTGCAGCAACTCGATCTGCTTCTGGAAGAGCGCGACCGCCTCGCTGTGCTCAAGCTCGCGCCGCTCGCGGTCCACGTCCTCGATGTGGTGCCGACTCGATTCGATCTCCGCGCTCGCCTGGTGGTAGCGCTGCAGGTCTTCCCGGTCGTAGCGGTGATCTGCGCCGCTGCTCGACGGGTGTCCTCGAACGGATTCAGACATGGCGCTACTCCTCAGTCAGGTTGATTGAAGCGGATGATTTCCGCGTCGCAATCGGCGGCCACGCGCGAAGCGCGGCGAACCAGATCGGGCGTGAGCTTGACCTTGTCGAAGATGCCCGGGATGACGCGGCTGACTTCTTTCGCTTCGCCGGCGACGACGATGGTCGTCTTCTCGAACAGCTCGCTCACGTCCTGATAGCAGGTCTTGCAGTTGGTGCACTTAGCGATCTCGGTGATCTCCACCAGCGGCCCGACCGCCCCGCCGCGAGTTGCGCCGGGCATCTCCTTGCGCGCCGTGGTGATCGCCGAAACCGGAACCGTGGCGATGCTCGGTCCGCCGGCCGGCGCGCTCGAGGCCGCCGCCAGCTCCGACATGCCGCGGGCGATGTCGTCGATCGATGACTCGCGCTCCTTCACCGACAGCTCGTACTTCTCGCGCCAATCGTCGAGCTGGGCGCGGTGCGAGGCGTGCAAGCGATCGATGTGCAGGCCGCTCAGGTACTCGAGCATGCGCCAGTTGCGCCGCCGCTCCTCGACCAGGTCGATGATCGCCGGCGAAACGGTGAACCTGATCAACCGCTTGTCCTCGTCGGTGGACCAGATGAATGGCGTCTTGCCCCAGCGGTCCTCGGCACTCAGTTCGACGTACTCGTGCACCGGAACTGGTTCGCCTTCGCCGTTCAGCGTGTGGAAGTGCTTCTTGAAACGACCTTCCTGGAGAGCAAAGTCGGCCGGCGTCAGCGGCACTTCCATCAATTGGGTCTTGCCGTCGGCGTCGACGTAGCTGATCGTGGTGATCGTCCAGTCCTGTCCGATGTCGGGGTTGCCGTCGAGCACGAAGCGCTCGGCCAGCGTGTCGCCCCGGCGCGGGTCATGCACGAAGACCGGGCTCATGCGGCTCGTCACCGCGAGCCGCGCGCGGCGGTTGGCGGCATCGTCGGCGATGCCCTGCTCCGACATGCAGGGCGTGTAGACGTCCAGCAGCGCCGCCGAGGCGTTGTAGTTCAGGAACTCCATGAGGTACTTCATGAAATGCCCCTGCAACGCCGCCGTGGTCTGCACGACGAGCACGTTCGGGTGGAAGGCCGCGATCAGCCCCATCTCCTTGCGGTCCTCCTGCTTGCCGATGTGCGCGATGCCGAACCGGCTCAGGTCGGAGTCCTGAGCGGTAAAACTCGCGGTGGAGGCCTGACCGCCGGTGTTCGAGTAGCAGCCGGTGTTCAGAACCACGACCTTGACCGGCGTGTCGGTGATCAGCAGCCGCGACAACGCCCCGAAGCCGATGTCGTAGGTGGCGCCATCGCCACCCATGCTGATCACTGCGGGCATCAGCGCCAGCTCCTCCTCGGAGAACTGGCTCCAGTGGAAATACTTGAAAAAGCTGTCGTGGGTCTCCGGGTCGTAGTGGTCTTCCAGGTCCAGCTTGGCGATGCGCAGCGCGCGGAAATCCTCCACCGCGCCCGCGCTCAGGCCCTCGAACAGGCCCTTGGCGACCGCCGGGGTATCCTGGAACAGGCTGTTCACCCAGGGATCCGTGTAAGGGTTGAACGGGAAGGTCGAGGCGTACACGCTGCTGCAGCCGGTGGCGTTCGCGATCATCGCACTCGCTGGGCCGTCGCCGGTTGGCCCGCTCTCGAAGCGGTAGAGGCGGTTCTCGATGAACTTGAGCGCGTTGCGCATACGCTCCAGGCGCGCCGGATCCTGTGGATCGGGTCGCACCTCGCCCATCTTGGTGCGCAGGCGCTCGATCAGGCTCTCCAGTTCGGGGACGTGCCGCCGGCGCCGGTCCTGGTGGATCGCCCTATTCGCGGCGGTGATCAGTCGCACCGCCGTGGTCTCGCCGCAGCCGCGGCAGGCGCCGTGGCCGCCGGTCATCGCGTAATAGTTGTTGTGGTCGAGGATCAGGCGCTTGGTGTCGCCGTCGGGCTGCGTGGCGTTACCGAAGAAGCGTGTCGGCGTGTTCGGCAGGGTGCTGAGGAACTCGAAAGTCGAGCCGAGTTCGGCATTGATTTCGCTGGTCTGCGCCCGCGCCTCCAGCGCGCCCGGCCCGCACACATCCACGCACTCCAGGCAGCCGGTGCATTTCCACGGGTCGATGGCGACCGAATAGAGCCCGCCGGTGCCCGCCATGGTCTTCTCCATGGCGTCGAAGAACGGGCGGGTCTTGGCGACCTCAAAGCGCTTCAGCACCTCCACCATCCGATCGAAGTCGTGCCGCAGCGTGGCGCTGTCGGCCTCCACCGTGGTGGCCACCGCCTCGGCCACGATCTCGTAAAGCGGCTTCGGATCCTTGGCCGGGAGCTGGCGATAGGCCTCGCGCACCACCTTGGTCAGCGGGAAGACCTGCGCCCGCATCTGCTCCTTGTGCTGTTCGGTAGCCTCCACCTTCCTGATCGCGCCGAGCAGCAGATCGTGGATCTCGTGCACCGTGTTCGGGATTGCGGCATCCGGACAGGTCATCGCGCATTCCATGCAGCCGGTGCACAGGTGCGGGAGGTACTTCGGCACGCTCAACCTGAACAGGCCCTTGTCCTTCCAGGCGGCGCTGGCGATCGGCATGAACATGCCGACCCCCGGGATGACCGGGGCCTCGGCGATCGTCCCGTCCTTGAAGCGGTCGGACACGACCTCCTGGAAGTAGTTGCGGTCGAAGAATCCGGCGCTCGGCGCGCTGCGGGTGGGCCTGGACATCGACGCCGACACCGCCACGCCGATCGAGCTCAGGGCGCTGACGTGCTTGTCCGACTCTACGAAGGCCGGATCGTCGTAGTCCACCTCGACCGTGGCCTCCAGACCTTCCTTGATCACCGCCATGTTGCTGTCAACCACGGCGGAGCCCTTGCCGCCGAACTTCTTCTTGATCTGCTGGCGGATCTTCTCCAGCACCTTCTCGTTGGAGGCGCCGGCGCTGACCCGGTCCAGGTGCCCGCAGACTGCGCCGATGAAGGCGATGCCCATCATGCGGATCTCCAGGTCGGGTGCCGGCGCGTGCTTCTTGGCCACGCGGAAGGCATCGACGATGTAGAAATGGGCCTTGCGCTCGCGGATCAGCCGGCGTGCCTGGGGCGGCAGTTCCTTCCACTGCGTGAGCGGCTCCAGGCTGGATTGCATGATCAGCGTGCCGCCGGGCACCAGCCCGCGCAGCGGATTGGTGTGGCTGAAGGCCTTATGGTCCGGGGAGACCACGACCTCGACTTCCTCGAGTTCCGCGTTGGTGATCTTGATCGGCTCGGGGCTGAGGGAGATGTAGAAGTTCGTCGGCGCGCCGCTTTTCTCCGAGCCGTACTTGGGCGAAGACTTGGAGTGCAGGGCGAGCGCGCCGGCGAGGATGTCGGTGAGCAGCTTGCCGGTGGCGATCGTGCCGTAGCCGCCGACCGAGTGGAAGCGGATGCGGAAAGCCTCCGGCGGCAGCAGCCGCGGATTGTCTCCGGTCTCCAGCGCCATCTGCTCCGTGTCCGGATAGGCCGCCTTGAGCCTGGCCTGGAGTTCGGCCCCCTGCGGCGAGGGGTTCTTGGAGAAGAACTGCGAGCCGAGGTAGAAGAACGGAACGCTGCTCCCCGATTCCATGTTGCGGAACGCGGCGATCAGGTGACGCGGCTGCAGATCGTGAGCACCGAGGCCGAAGATGCCGGTGCTCAATTGCGGCAGCGCGCTCAGCGCCGGGATGTCCTTGTGCCGCATCCGCGTGCCGTTTTCCATACCCTTGAACAGAGCACGCGTCACCAGGCTGGTGAGCGAGGTCACCTCCGAGCGCTCGAGCACCGTGACCGCCTTCTTTCCCGCCAGTGCCGCGACCACCTCGGCCTCGGGGAAGGGCTGCAGCATCTTGACCGACAGCACGCCGACCTTCTTGCCTTGTCCGCGCAGATAGGCGGCCACGGCTTCCGCGTCGTCGGTGACCGAGCCCAGGCCGATGACCACGTGGTCGGCGTCCTCGGTCATGAAGGTCCTGATCACCCCGTAGGCGCGGCCGGTCAGCTCGCTGTACTCGCGCATCGCCTCCTTGACGAAGCGCGGCACTTCGCTGGCGAAGTGGGTCTGGTGGTCCACGGTACCGGCCTGGAAATCGGGCTGGTTCTGCACCCCGCCGGTGAGGCCGGGGTTGTCCACGTCCATCAGTGCGGGAATGAGCTGGCGCGTGCCCTTCTCGGGCGCGTTCAGCCACTGCCTTCTCCACTGGTCGCGCAGCTCCTCGGGCACCCACTCGAGCGTGGCGGCGACCATCGCGCCCTCGTTGTCGCGCTCCACGGCTGCGGCGCTGTCGCGCAGGTGAGCCAGCAGCGTTTCCCGGCTCGCCGGCATGAAGTCGCCCTGGTGCTGCTTCAGGTATTGCTCGAGCTGGAACACCCGGCCCTTCGCACCGAAAAGCATTTCCTGTGCGAGCGTCGGGCACTTGATCCAGCCCTCGGGGTCGCCGAGGAACTCCTTCAGCAGTTCCGGCTCCGGCAGATTCGCCTCGCTCTGAATGTGGCTGGTGGCGAAGCCGTCCATGGCGTTGGCCACCGGAATCAGCGACAGCGCGCTGACCTTGTACGCGATCGCCGCCAGGTCCGCCGCCTCCTGCGGGTTGCTGCCGAACAGCACCGTGTAACCGGAAGGCAGCAGCGCATAGACGTCGTCATGGCCCGCCATGACGTTGAGCGAGTGCTTGGACACCACGCGCGCCGCGACCTGCAGCACGAAGCCGCCGATCTTCTTCCCGACGGTTACGTAGTGCGATTCCAGCCCGTAGAGGATGCCCTGGCTGGAGGACGCGTTCGACATGAACTTGCCGCCAGTCAGCGCCGCCCCGAGGGCGCCGCTCTGCGCCGAGTGCTCGCCTTCCGGCTCGAAAAAGAACGGGTGCTTGCCCCAGACGTTGCAGCCGCCCTGGGCGCGGAAGGCCTCGTAGAGCTCCGAAATCTCGGTGGACGGCGTGATCGGGTAGCCGATCACGCCGCCGCAGACATGGCCCATGACATGGGCGACTGCGCCGTTGCCGTGGATGACCGTCGGGAAGCCCGGGAACTTCGCCTGCGAAACTGTGGTGACCGTGTTCGGGGCGGGCTGGCTGTCGCCATGCACCGCTTCCGAGACCATAGAAGGCTGTCTCACTCTTGACCCTCCGTCAGAGTTGGATATTTAGGGGGAATCCGGCCGGGGTTGTTGGGTTGTTGTCCGCGAACGGTTCCTAGCAAGGTGCTAAGCATAGAACGAAATGCCGCCAAGACAAAGCAAGGGAGCCGGCACCCTGCCGGCGATCCGGGGGGAGCCGCGCGGCGGCCAGGCGATCGAGGGAGCTCGAGCGCTGCCCTGTCCCGGCGGGACGCGATGCGCTCTCTGGCTCCGGAGCGCAACCTCAGATGGCTTCGGCCACCATCTTGATCGCGCCGCAGGGGCATTCGGCGACGCAGATGCCGCAGCCCTTGCAATAGTCGTAGTTGAACTCGAAGCGCTTGCCCGGGCCGAGCTTGATCACCGCATTGTCCGGGCACACGCCGTAGCAGTTGTCGCACTCGAAGCAGTTGCCGCAGGACAGGCAGCGGCGTGCCTCGTACAGCGCGTTGTGATCGTCCAGGCCGCCCTGCACCTCCTCGAAGGTAAACTGGCGGCGGATGACATCCAGCATCGGGCGCACGGTCTTCGGCGCGTCCGAGTAGTACCAGGTATTGATCCGCTCGATCGTGGCCAGTTCGTGCTTCGGCGGCGGCGCGTAGCGGGTGCCGCGCAGCCAGGCATCGATGTTGCGGGCCGCCTTCTTCCCGTGCCCGATTCCCACCGTGACGGTGCGCTCGGAGGGCACCATGTCGCCGCCGGCGAACAGACCCGGGTAGCCGGTCATCAGGTCGGCGCCGACCTGTACCACGCCGTCGCGGATGGCCAGTCCCGGCACGCCGTTGAGCAGCGAGAGGTCAACGTCCTGTCCGAGCGCGAGCACCAGCGAGTCCGCCTCGAGCGTCTCGAGTTCGCCGGTGGGCTGCGGGAAGCCCTTCTCGTCCAGCTCCATCTTCTCCACCGTGATCGTCGCGTCGCCGGCCTGACGGATGGTCAACAGCCACTTGATCATCACGCCTTCCTGCAAGGCCTCCTGCACTTCGGAGTCGTGCGCCGGCATCTTCTCGCGGGTGCGCCTGTAGAACGACGATCGCCTCCTCGGCGCCGAGCCGCTTGGCGGTGCGCGCGACGTCCATCGCGGTGTTGCCGCCACCATAGACGACGACGCGGCGGCCGAGCATCGGCTTGTCCGCGCCCTCCATCTCGCGCAGCACCGACACCGCGTCCAGGATCTTCGAGGCGCTGCCGGCCGGGATGAAGGTGCGCTTGCCGATGTGCGCGCCGACCGCCAGGAAGGCGGCGTCGAAGCGGCCTTCGCTCATCGTGTAGAGCAGGTCGCTCACCTTGGTGTCGAGCCGGATCTCGACGCCCAGGTCGACGATGCGCTGGATCTCGGCGTCCAGCACGTCGCGCGGCAGGCGGTACTTCGGGATGCCGAAACGCATCATGCCGCCGGCCGACGGACCCGCCTCGTAGATCGACACACTGTGACCCATGCGCCGCAGGTGATAGGCCGCCGACAGGCCGGAGGGCCCGGCGCCCACGATCAGCACGCGTTTGCCGGTCTCCTGCGCCGGCGGATCGAAAGTCCAGCCGCGCTTGATCGCCTCGTCGCCGAGAAAACGCTCGACCGAGTTGATGCCCACCGCCGCGTCGATCTGGCCGCGATTGCAGGCCCCCTCGCAGGGGTGGTAGCAGACCCGCCCCATCACCGCCGGCAGCGGGTTGTCCAGGGCCAGGCTGCGCCAGGCCTGCTCATAGGCGCCCGATTCGGCGTGGAACAGCCAGCCCTGGATGTTCTCGCCCGCCGGGCAGGCGTTGTTGCAGGGAGGCAGCCGGTCGAGATAGACCGGCCGCGCGGTGCGCCACGATCCCGTGCGATTGGCGAGCGAGGAACCTACATCGAGCGTGATCGCAAACGGCTTTTCCATCAGAGCATCCTCAATATCCAATGCAGAGGCACGCAGGCCCGGAGTACGACTCGCGCAGAATTGCCGAAACTCCTCTGTGCCGCCGTCGTCACTGCGCGCCTCGGCGGTTCATTCGTTGTCCAACAGGCCGAACTTGCGGATGTTGCGATCCGCCATCTCCTGGATGCGGGCGATCACCTCGTAGCGGGGCTGCTTGCCGAACAGGTGGGCGAAGCGCTTCTGCGGCTTCAGGTACTCCTCCACCGGGAGCTGCCTGCGGATCTTCGAGACGCTGACGATCTCGCCGTGCTCCGCCTCGTACACCGGGAACAGGCCGGTGTCCTTGACCAGGCGCGCCATCTTGATGGTCTCGTTCGAGGCCGTGCCCCAGCCCAGCGGGCAGGGCACGAAAATGTGGATGTAGCGTGCACCGCGGAAGCTCATCGCGCGCTTGACCTTGTATTCCAGATCGCGCAGTTCGGCCACGGTCGCCGTCGCCACGTAGGGGATGCCGTGCGCCATCGCAATGCGCGGCAGGTTCTTGCCCTGGCCGAAGACGTTGCCCGGCTCGGGGCCGACCGGCATCGTGGTGGCGGTGCGCGCCGCCGGCGGCGTGGCCGAGGAGCGCTGCACGCCGGTATTCATGTAGGCCTCGTTGTCGTAGCAGATGTAGAGCACGTCGTCGTTGCGCTCGAACATGCCGGAGAGGCAGCCGAAGCCGATGTCGGTAGTGCCGCCGTCGCCGCCCTGGGCGATCACCCGCACGTCCTTGCGGCCCTTGACCCGCATCGCCGCCGCGATCCCGGTGGCCACCGCCGCGGTGTTGCCGAACAGCGAGTGGATCCACGGAATCTGCCAGGAGGTCTCTGGATAGGGCGTGGAGAAAACCTCCAGGCAGCCGGTGGCGTTGGCGGCGATCAGCTGGTTGTCCGTGGCGTGCATCGCGGCATCGATCGCGTAGCGCGCACCCAGCGCCTCGCCGCAGCCCTGACAGGCGCGGTGGCCGGAGTTGAGCGAGTTGGTGCGCTGCGTGTTCGCCTGGACGCTGCGCTGGTTCTCGGCCAGCAGGCGGTTGCCGACGGTGAAGGTGCCGGTCTGGTAGAACTTGACGAGTTGTTCCATGGCTTCGCGCTCCTCAGACCATCTTCGCCGCCACGACGCCGATGTCGCGCAGCACGCTCTCGGCAATCGGCCCCGAACGCCGCTTCGCCTTGTCGCGTTCGAGCTGCTTGTTGACGATGTTCCAGTCGAGGTCGAGGAAAGTGAGCTGCTCGATCTTGTCGGCGACCGCGTCGCGCAGCAATCGCTCGAGCGAGACCTTAGTGACTGCCCGCCCGCCGAGTCCGGCGACCACGGTGAATACCGGCTGCGGCCGGTTGCGCAGCGCCATGCGCACGTCACGCGAAACGATGCCGCCTATCCCCACGGCGAAGCATTTCTCGATGACGACGATGCGCTGCGCCTCGGCGAGCGCGTCCCGGATGTCGGGAATCGGGAAGGGGCGGAAGGAGGAAATGCCGAGCACGCCGATCTTGTGCCCCTCGTCGCGCAGTTCGTCCACCGTGTCCTTGATCGTGCCGAGCAGCGAGCCGAGCGCCACCACCACGGTCTCGGCGTCCTCGGTGCGGTAGGGCTTGACCAGGCCGCCGGAATCGCGGCCGAAGATCTGCTTGAACTCGGCGGCGATGTGCGGAATCAGTTCCAGCGCCTGCATCTGCTTGGCGTGCGCCAGGTAGCGCACCTCGGTGAAGGCTTCCGGCCCGACCATGGCGCCGATCGACACCGGCTCGCTCGGGTCGAGCACCTGGCGCGGCTCGTAGCGCGGCAGAAAGGCGTCAACCTGCTCCTGGGTCGGCACGTCCACCCGTTCGTAGGCGTGGGTGAGGATGAAGCCGTCCATGCACACCATCACCGGCAGCGACAGTTCCTCGCCGAGCTTGAACGCCTGGATGTGCAGGTCGAGCGCCTCCTGGTTGTTCTCGGCGAAGACCTGGATCCAGCCGGCGTCGCGCATCGACATGCTGTCGCTGTGGTCGTTCCAGATGTTGATCGGGGCGCCGATCGCGCGGTTGGCGACCGTCATCACGATCGGCAGGCCGAGCCCGGAAGCGTTGTACACCGCCTCGGCCATGTAGAGCAGTCCCTGGCTCGCAGTCGCGGTGTAGGCGCGCGCCCCCGCGGCCGAGGCGCCGATCGCCACCGACATCGCGGCGAATTCGCTCTCTACGTTGATGAACTCGCAGTGGGTCAGCTCGCCGGACTTCACCAGTTCGCCGAGACCCTCGACGATGTGGGTCTGCGGCGAAATAGGATAGGCACAGATGACTTCCGGCCGGCAAAGGGCGACGGCTTCGGCGACGCCGTGCGAGCCTTCGATCTGCTTAAGCATGGGATGCGGCCTCCTTCTCCTCTTCCAGCACGAAGTTGTAGGCTTCCTTGGCCGCGGCGATGTTCATGTCGGCGAGCTTGCCGGAAAACTTCTGCCGGATCGCGTCCGCCACGGAATCGATCGTGATTATTCCGCTGATCGCCGCGAATCCACCCAACAGCGCCGCGTTCGGTAACGGGCGGCCGACATGCTTCAGTGCGAATTCGGTCCCCGGCACGGTCATCAGGCGCTCGTGGCGGAAGTCTTTCACGAAGTCGGCGAGGCCGAGTTCGTCGAAGCTCTTGTTGGTGTTGATCAGGATGTAGCCGTCTTTCTTGAGGCCCGAAAAGACATCGACCTGGTGCAGCAGCGTCGGGTCCTGGATGATCAGCGCATCGGGCTGCATCACCGGCTCCCGCAGCCGGATCTCCTTGTCGTCGATGCGGCAGAAAGCGACCACCGGCGCGCCCATGCGCTCGGAACCGAAACTCGGAAAGGCCTGGGCGTTGCGCCCTTCGAGAAACGCGGCGACCGACAACATCTCCGCCGCGGTCACCACTCCCTGGCCGCCGCGGCCATGAATCCTGACCTGAAACATTTTCCTCTCCTTCCTCGGATCGGCCGGGCCGATCGAGGCGACCGCTTGTTTCAAAGGCGAGGAGGTTAGCAGAATGTTGGACAATTGCTAACGTGAAAATTCGAAGCGGCCGCGCCGGCGGGCCGTCCCGGCCTTGAAGAACAACCCTCCCTTCGTCGGCGTCGCGCTGATCGCCGTGTCGGCCGCCTCGTTCGGTGCCATGATCCTGGCGGCGGCGGTGCTCGTGGTGCGCTAAGAGTGCCTTAAGGAAGCAAACCTATCCTGCGGGCCTTGAAGGACACGCCGCGGCGGGCGGTGGACCGCCCGTGGTCGCTGCCGGTCAGGTACCGCGCAGGGTTGATCTGCATCAAACGGGGCGTGTTCTGATTTGAAAACCGAGCGGCGTCGGCCCAATCTATTGCATTGCAATGAAGCGCACCACCCCATTCGTCCTCATCCTTTGGCTGGCGCTCCTGCAGGGCCTCGCGCCGCTGCTGCATGCCCATGCGGGCCACGGCGGCCAGGGCCAGGCGATCCATACCCATACCCTGCCGGCAGCCGATCACGCCTATCCCGCGGAGCGGCAGGCCGACGCCTCGCGGCGCGACGCGGCGCCAGTGATCGGCATGGCCGACGAACACCGCCCGAGCGACGTCCTCGTTATCGCGGACGCTGCGGTGGCGCTGAAGAAGCCACCCATCTCCGAAGAGGCGCCTGCGGCGATGCCGCCCCTGATCGCGTCGGCTGGAGCGGACAAACCGTCCTCCTTCGTACTTCCCTGGGCACAGGCACCGCCGGCCCGCGCCTGATGCGGGCACCTCGCCCGCACCACGAATCGAACGCGGCACCCCGTCGCATTTCGACCACCTGGAATTTCGCCGCCCGCAGCCATGGATGCGCGGGCAGCAGGGAGCATCGATGAAGTACCACGCACCCCATAACGCAGCGGGCCGTTCGGCCCGCATGGCGGCCTTCGCTGCCCTGGTCCTCGCCGGCGGCGTCGCTGCGGCCGCCGATCTCGTCCGGCTCACGCCCGAGCAGGGCAAGGCGCTCGGCATCGAGACCGTTGCGCTCGCAGCGCGCCAGGCAGGCGAGATCCAGGGTCTGCCGGCGCAGGTGACGGTGCCGAACCGGCAGCTTCACGTGGTAGCGGCGCCGCTGGCGGGACTGGTCGAGCACGTCGCGGTGGCGGCGAATGCGACGGTGAAGAAGGGCGAGCTGCTGGCGCGGCTGCAGAGCCCGCAGTTGGCGGAGATCCAGCGCGGGCTGCTGCAGGCGGCGACCCAGCTGCAACTGGCCAAGGACAATCTGGAGCGCGACGATGAATTGCTCAAGGAAGGCATCATCGCCGCGAGCCGGCAGCGCGCGACCAAGAGCCAGCACGCGGAGGCGGCCGCCGCCTTTGCCGAGCGCCGCCAGGCGCTGCGGCTTGCCGGCCTGTCGGAGGCGGCGATCGCCCGGCTGCAATCGGGCCGCGGCACGAGCGACGGGGTCGAGATCACGGCGCCGGCCGCCGGCGTGGTTCTGGAACAGATGGCCACGCCCGGCCAGCGCGTCGAGGCGGCAGCGCCGCTGTTCAAGCTGGGACAGCTCGATCCCCTGTGGATCGAGGTGCAACTGCCGGTGGCGCGGCTGAACGAAGTGGCGCAAGGCGCGGCGGTCGGTGTGCCGGCCTACGGCGCAGCGGGGCGCGTCATCTCCATCGGCCGCAGCGTCGGCGCCAACCAGACGGTGGCCTTGCGCGCCGAAATCACGACCGGCGCGGACAAGCTGCGCCCGGGCCAGTTCGTCGAAGCGAGCGTGGCGGCGTCGTCCGCCGGGGCGAAGCGCTGGAGCGTGCCCAACTCCGCCCTGGTGCGCACGGAAGGCGCGCTGCTGCTGTTCGTGCAGACGGGCGAGGGTTTCCGCGCGCAGAAGGTGACGCTGGCGAGCGAAGGCGCCGCGGACAGCCTGGTCGGCGGCGAACTCAAGGGTGACGAGCGCATCGCGGTGCGCGGCGTGGCGGCGCTCAAGGCGGCGCTCTCCGGCATCGGAGGCGAATGATGCTGCCGCGCCTGGTACAATTCGCGCTGACGCAGCGCGTGCTGATCCTCGGCCTCACCCTGCTGCTGACGGCGGCCGGGATCTACTCCTTCCGCCTGCTGCCGATCGACGCCTTCCCCGACGTCTCCACCACCCAGGTGAAGATCATCATGAAGGCGCCGGGCATGACGCCGGAGGAAGTCGAGGCGCGCATCGCCACGCCCATCGAGCTCGAGATGCTGGGCATCCCGAAGCAGCGCATCCTGCGCTCCACCTCCAAGTACGCCATTGCCGACATCACCATCGACTTCGAGGACGGCACCGACATCTACTGGGCGCGCAGCCAGGTGGCCGAACGCCTTTCCGGCATCGCGCGCGACCTGCCGTCAGGCAGCACGGGCGGCCTGGCGCCGATCACCACGCCGCTGGGCGAGATGTTCATGTTCACGGTCGAGGGGGACCTGCCGCTGGCTGAACGGCGCGCGCTGCTCGACTGGGTGATCCGCCCGGCGCTGCGCACCCTGCCCGGCGTCGCCGACGTCAATTCCCTCGGCGGACTGGTGCGCACCTTCGAAGTGGTGGCGAACAACGCGGCGCTGGCGGCGCGCGGCGTCTCCATCGGTCAGTTGCAGCAGGCGCTGGAAATGAACAACCGCAACGAGGGCGCCGGCCGCCTCAATGCCGGCGAGGAAGCCCTGGTGGTGCGGGCCGAGGGTGCGGTGAAAACGCTGGACGATCTGCGCGCCATCGTCGTCGCCAGCCGCGACGGCCAGGTCACGCGCATGGGCGACGTGGCGGAGGTGCGCATCGGCAGCCTCACGCGCTACGGCACCGTGACCCAGGACGGCAAGGGCGAGGCGGTGCAGGGGCTGGTGCTCGGCCTGCGCGGCGCCAACGCGCGGCAGGTGGTGGAAGGTGTGCGCGGCAAGCTCAAGGAACTGCAGAGCGTATTGCCCAAGGGTGTTACGACCAGCGTCTTCTACGACCGGGGCAGCCTGGTGGAGCGCGCCGTGGGCACCGTGTCGAAGGCGTTGGCGGAGGCCATCGCGCTGGTGCTGGTGCTGCTGGTACTGTTTCTCGGCAACCTGCGCGCCGCCCTGGTGGTGGCGCTGATCCTGCCGCTGTCGGCGCTTGCCACTTTCATCCTGATGCGCTGGTTCAACATGTCGGCCAACCTGATGAGCCTGGGCGGGCTGGCGATCGCGATCGGCATGCTGGTGGACGCTGCGGTGGTGGTGGTGGAGAACATCGTCACCCACCTCGCCGAGGCGCGACACCGCGATGCGGCGGTCCTGCCGCGGCTGCACGTGATCTATCGCTCGGTGGCGGAGGTGACGCTGCCGGTGGGCTCCGGCATCGCCATCATCATCCTGGTGTTCCTGCCCCTGCTCACGCTGCAGGGGCTGGAGGGCAAGCTGTTCGTGCCGGTGGCCCTGACCATCGTGTTCGCCCTGTCGGCCTCGCTGGTGCTTTCGCTTACCGTGGTGCCGGTGCTTGCCTCCTTCCTGCTGCGCAAGGTCGGGCACGACGATCCCTGGCTGGTGCGCCTCGCCCTGCGGCTGTACGAACCGGCACTGGCCTGGTCGCTGGCCCATACGCGCAGCGTGATCGCCGCGGCGCTCGCCGCGCTGGCGGTGACGGCGGGCGTCTACACCCTGATCGGCAAGACCTTCATGCCGACGATGGACGAGGGCGACATCATCATGCAACTCGAAAAGCTGCCCTCCATCAGTCTGGCCCAGACCGCCGTCACCGACATGCAGGTGCAGCGTGCGATTCTGGAGCGCGTGCCGGAGGTGACGCGCATCGTCGCCCGCGCCGGTTCCGACGAGCTGGGGCTCGACCCGATGGGGCTGAACCAGACCGACACCTTCATGGTGCTCAAACCGATGGCCGAATGGCGCCAGCCGGACAAAACCTGGCTCATCGACGAGTTGCGCGGCGTGATGGCGGACTTTCCAGGGGTGGCCTTCAGCTTCACCCAGCCGATCGACATGAGGGTGTCGGAGATGCTGACCGGCGCCCGCGGCGACGTCGTGATCCGGATCTTCGGTGCCGATCTGGCCACCCTCAACACCCTGGCGGAGGAGACGGTGCGCGCAATGAAGGGCATACGCGGTGCCGAGGACGTGCTGACGCTCAAGAACACGGGCGTGCAGTACTACCGCGTGGCGGTCGACCGGCTCGCCGCCGGACGCATGGGGCTCCATGTCGATGACATCGGTACCGCCCTGCGCACGCAGATCGAAGGTCAGATCCTCGGGCTGGTCATGGAACCGGGAAGGCGCACGCCGCTGCTGCTGCGCGGCGACGAGGCGGTGCGCGATTCGCCGGCGCTGTTCGCCGGCCTCACGCTGACGCTGGCGGACGGCCGCAGCGTGCCGCTTTCCACCGTAGCGCGCCTGGAGCGTGTGGACGGGGTGGTGAAGGTGGACCGGGAAAATGCGCAGCGCATGGTGCTGGTGCAGGCCAGCGTGCGCGGCCGCGACCTGGTGGGTTTCGTGGACGAGGCGAAAGCCAAGGTCGCCGCCGAGGTCAAGTTCCCCGAAGGCTACCGCACCGTTTGGGGCGGCCAGTTCGAGAACCAGCAGCGTGCCGCCCAGCGCCTCGCCACCGTGGTGCCGCTGGCGCTGGGACTGATCTTCGCTCTGCTGTTCGCCACTTTCGGTTCGGTACGGCAGGCGGTGCTGGTGTTCGCCAACATCCCGTTCGCCATGATCGGCGGCGTGTTTGCCCTTTGGATCTCGGGCGAGTACCTGTCGGTGCCGGCCTCGGTGGGATTCATCGCCCTGCTCGGCATCGCGGTGCTCAATGGCGTGGTGATGGTGAGTTACTTCAACCAGCTCTACGAGCGCGGCATGAGCGTGACGAACGTTGTGGTGGAGGGAGCGAAACGGCGCCTGCGGCCGGTGCTGATGACCGCCAGCATCGCCGCTTTCGGCCTGGTGCCGCTGCTGTTCGCCAGCGGCCCCGGCTCCGAGATCCAGAAGCCGCTGGCGATCGTCGTCATCGGCGGCCTGGTGACCTCGACTGCGCTCACGCTAATCGTGCTGCCGATCCTCTACCGCCGCTTCGGCATCGAGCCGCCCGCTGTCAAGCCGGCGGCGGTGCCGGAGATCACGGAGGCCCGTTCATGAAGACATTCGAGTGCAGTCTGACCATCGTCTTTCCCAAGGCGCTGGAGGAGGAACTGATCGATTACCTGCTGGAGCAACCGGAGTGGGTGAGAGGCTTCACCATCTCCCAGGTGGAAGGCAAGGGCACGGCGGTGCGCCTTTCCGGAGTCGTGGAGGAGGTGCGGGGGCGGGCGCGGCGCGTGCAGGTGCAGACCATTCTCGACTGCGAGGACGCCCATGCGCTGATCGCGCGGCTGAAGGAGTTGCTGCCCAATCCGGAGGTGGCCTACTGGGTCTCCCCGATCCTGGAATTCGGGAGGTTCGCATGAAGCCCTTGTACTGGATTTTTCCGGCGCTGCTCGGTATTGCAGGCCAGGCGGCGCCGGCGGCCGAGTTTCCCGATCTGCCGCCCCTCTCCACTGTGCAGGCGGCGCTGGCCGACTATCCGGCCGTGCTCGCGGCCCGGGCCGGCATCCGCGAAGGCGAGGCCAACCGCGCGCGCCAGACGGCAGGGACCTACGAGACCAATGTGCGGGTTCTGGGCCAGCGCCGCACCCTGAGCGAGACCGATCAGGCGTACGGCGAATGGGGTGTGGCCCTGGAGCGACCGCTGCGGCTGCCGGGCAAGGCCCGCCTCGACGAGCAACTGGGCAACCAGGAGGTGTCGCAGGCGCAGATCATGCTCGGCGATGCCATGCACGAGGCGGGCCGGACGCTGCTCAAGGCCTGGTTCGCCTGGCAGCGCGAGGTCGCTCAGACCCGCCAGTGGCAGGCGCAGGTCGAGGTGCTCAAGGAACAGGCGGCCGTGGCTGCCAAACGGGTGCGCGCCGGCGACGCGTCGGGGCTGGAGAAGTCTCTGGCGGAAGCGTCGCTGGCGCAGGCGGAGGCGTCCCTGGCGCAGTCGCGCGGACGGGAACGGGTCGCCGCAAGCGACCTCGCGGTGCGGTTCGCCCGGGTTCCCCTGCCGGCCCAGCCGGTGATCGCCGAGCCGCAGCCGCTGACGCAGGACCGACCGTACTGGCAGGAACAGATCCTGGCCCACAGCCACGAACTGGCGCTGGCACGGGCCCAGGTGCAGCGGGAGCGGCTGGTGGCTGCCCGTACTGGCGCGGACCGGCTGCCGGATCCGACGGCGGGTATTCACTACGCCTCGGAGTTCGGCGGCAGGGAGCGCATCGTCGGCGTTTCGGTGTCGATCCCGCTGCCCGGCGCGGCCCGTGCCGCCGCTTCGGACGGCGCCCAGGCAAGGGCGGAAGCGGCGGCGAGCCGCGAAGCGGGGGTGCTGCGCAAGCTGGAGGCGGAGATCGCCGGTACCTTCGCCGTCGCCCAGGCCGCCTACGACAATTGGCAAAATCTGCGCGCGGCCGCGGAGCGTGTCGACGCCAGCGCGAACCTGACAGCGCGAGCCTATACGCTGGGCGAGGGCGGCATCACCGACGTCCTGAACGCGCGCCGCCAGGCGCTGGAAGGGCGACTGGCCGCCACGGTGGCGCAGATCGACGCCGTCGAGGCGCGCTATCGCCTGCTGCTGGACGCTCACCAGTTGTGGCCGCTGGATATGCATCACGACGCGGAGGCAGAGGGCGCGACGCCGGTGAAACCGATCGTAACCAATTGAAACCCTCCGGCACCACCTGCCGTAACAGGCACGGTGCTTAATATGGTGGCGTTTACCTTGCAATCCGAAAGGAGAAAGTCATGAAACGACAACATCTTCTCGCCACCCTGATCGCAGCCGCGTTTGCGGTGGCAGGGCAGGGCGTAATTGCAGCAGACCAGCTGCAAACGAAGGATCAGCTGCAGACGAAGGATCAGCTGCAGACGAAGGATCAGCTGCAGACGAAGGATCAGCTGCAGACGAAGGATCAGCTGCAGACGAAGGATCAGCTGCAGACGAAGGATCAGCTGCAGACGAAGGATCAGTTGCAGACGAAGGACCAGCTGCAGACGAAGGACCAACTGCAGACGAAGGATCAGCTACAGTCCAAGAAGGCGACCGAGGCGCAGCAGGTTCAGTCGCGCGAGCAGACACAGACCCGGGCCCAGCAGCAGACCACGACCCAGTCCGGTAAGGGCGCGAGCGCAGCAGCCGCTGCCGGCGCCGGCGCTGCGGGCTCAGGCGCTGCGGGCTCAGGCTCTGGCGGTGCCGGAGGTGGTGGCGGCGGCGGTGGTGGTGGTGGCGGTGGCGGTGGCGGTGGCGGTGGCGGCGGTGGCGGTGGAGGTGGCGGCCGTTGAATTCCAGTCACACCACCGTTTGATCAGTCACGAAACGGTGGAGGGAAGGATGGTTCGACGCGGACTCGTGACGCTGTTGTGCGGTTCCATGCTGGCGCTGTCGTCGGTCGTCCTGACCGCCCATGCCCAGATGTCCGCGCAGACCCAGACCCAGCAGCTGGTCTATGGCAGCCAACTGATGACGCCGCAGGAGCGCACCGAGTTACGGGCGCGCATGTGGGCGGCGCAGTCAGCGCAGCAGCGGGAGCAGATTCGCGCCGAGCATCATGCGCGGATGCAGGCGCGCGCCCGGGAACGCGGCGTCATCCTGCCCGACAGGCCGCCCGGGTATGGTTACGGCGGCGGCATGGGTCCGGGCATGGGGCCGGGGATGGGCGGCATGGGGCCGGGCGGCATGGGGCCGGGCGGCGGCATGGGGGGAATGGGCGGTCCGCCCCGCTGATGCAGTCGCGACCGACCTGGAGTCATTTCCTCCGGGCCGGTTGCCCGCTTCCGGCATTCGACAATCCGGGATGACGTGCCCGGGTCGATTACGGGACCGTCGTTCTGCGCGACCGATGGCGCGGGACTACGGTGTTTCCCGGCCGGGTTCCGGCGACCCGGCCGTCGCGGATCTGGCTCAGGTGCGGCGGCGGATCAGGCCGTTTCGGCGACGCCGGCGGCGACTTCCCGTTGCGACGGATGGAACCACTGCAGCCGCGGCTGCAAGCGCACCACCTCACCGATGACGATCAGGGCCGGAGCGTGGATGCCGGCGGCGGTGGCCAACTCGGGCAGGGCGCCGAGGCTGCCGGCGACGCTGCGCTGGGCCGGCGTGGTCGCATTCTGCACCAGGGCGGCGGGCGTCTCGAGCGGCAGGCCATGGGCGACGAGCTGGCGGCAGATCTCCGCCAGCGCCCCCACCCCCATGTAGATCACCACCGTCTGACCGGGACGGGAAAGGGTCGGCCAATCGAGATTGCAGGTGCCGTCCTTGAGATGGCCGGTGGCGAACAGGCAAGTGCGGGCATGGTCGCGGTGGGTGAGCGGAATTCCGGCATAGGCGGCCATGCCGGATGCAGCGGTGATGCCGGGCACCACCTCGAATTCGATGCCGGCGGCGGACAGTTCCTCCAGCTCCTCGCCGCCGCGGCCGAAGATGAACGGATCGCCCCCCTTGAGGCGCACCACGCGCTTGCCCTCCCGCGCCAGGCGCACCAGCATCCGATTGATCTCGTCCTGCGGCAGCGTATGCCGTCCGGACTGCTTGCCGACGTAGATCCTTTCCGCATCCTCGCGCCCCAGTTCGAGGATGCCGCGGCCGATGAGGGCGTCATAGACGATGGCGTCCGCCTGCGCCAGCAGGCGCGCCGCACGCAGCGTCAGCAGCTCGGGATCACCCGGGCCGCCGCCGACCAGGAACACCTTGCCAGTGCCGCGCGCGGCACGGACTGCAGTGCGCGTCGCATCGCCGGCGAATTGGTCGCGTAGCGTGGCGGCAGCCTGCAACGGGCCGCCGCGTCTGCGCCCCGACGATGGCGGCAACAGCAGGGCGAGGACTCTGGCGCCGACTTGCCGCCAGCGATTGCCGCTGCGGCCGGAAGTCCCCGCCCGTGCCGACTTTGTCCGAAACCATACCAATTCGCTCATGCGCCTCGCTCCCCGAAACCGGTGACCCGTCTTGGCCGCACAATCTATGCCTGCGGCCGGGCGGAAAACTTGACAGTCGTCAAGGAGGGAAAGGAACTGCGCCGAAACGGCGCTGGCGCTGGAGCCGGTGATCAATGCTCCGAAAGCGATTTCCGCGGGCACCGGTCACAGCCGGCAACAAGCCGCAGGGCATATACTGATCGCCTGAAAAGCAGCTTATCGGTTTCCCGGACGCTCGCCCCGGGGCGGCAGGGAATGGCGGCCCCGCGTGCGGGAATTCACAAGAGGAAGAAAGAATGGCGGACCAGGAATCGGACGGACGCGGTGGCCTTTGGGCGACATTGCGCAAACCGAGCGCGAAGTATTCCCTGCTGGGACTGCTGAGCTTCGGATTCTTTGCCGGCGTTATCTTTTGGGGGGGCTTCAACACCGGCATGGAGGCGGCCAACACGCTGGAGTTCTGCGTTTCGTGCCACGAAATGCGCGACACCGTGTATCAGGAATACAAGCAGACGACTCACTACGCCAACCGTTCCGGGGTGCGCGCCACCTGCGCCGATTGTCATGTACCGAAGGACTGGGTGCACAAGGTGGCGCGCAAGATCCAGGCAACCAACGAGTTGTACGGCAAGTTGATGGGAACCATCAGTACGCCGGAGAAGTTCGAAGCGAAGCGGCTGGAACTGGCACGTCACGAATGGCAGCGCATGAAGGCATCCGATTCGCGGGAATGCCGCAACTGCCACAGCTTGGAGAGCATGAACACGGAACTGCAGAAGCAGCGCGCGCGCAAGGAGCACGAACTGGCGCAGCGCGACAAGCAGACGTGCATCGAGTGCCACAAGGGCATCGCGCACAAGAAGCCGCAGGGGATGACCGAAGAGGATGAGGCCTCGTGACCGGATCGACGCGCCCCAGGGAGGCGTTCATGAACTGCATTTCATACACAAGGAGAACGGAATGAAGAGAGCACTGGTCCCCTCCTCGGCCCTGAGCGTGGTGCTGGGACTTGCCGCGGGGCATGTCCTCGCCGCCGCGCCTGCGGACTGGAGCAAGGTGCCCGCGAAGAAGATCACCGTGTTCTATCCCGGCGTGTCGCCGATGGAGTGGATCATGAAGGTCACCGAGCACGGCGGCGCCAAGGGGCTCAAAAAGGGTGAAAGCTGCGCCTCCTGCCACGACGAGGAGGCCGCAGAGATGGGCAAGAAGATGGTGACCGGGCAGAAGATCGAGCCCGCACCTCCGAAGGGCAAGGCGGGGTCGATTCCGGTCACCGTGCAGGCGGCGCACGATGAAAGCAACATCTACCTGCGCTTTGCCTGGAAGCAGCCGCCCGCGTCCGGCGGCGCCAGGATGGATCCCGATAATCCGGTTAAGCTCGCCTTCATGCTGGAAGACAACAACGTTCCGATGGCGAACTTGAGCGGTTGCTGGGCCGCCTGCCATCAGGCCGACCGGACCATGCCCGACGTCAAGGACGACACGAAGACCAAACATGTGACCGGCGGCTCGCTCGCCGGCGGCAAGTTCTACGATCTGCTGCAGTGGAAAAGCGGCAAGGGAGCCAAGCCGGTGGACGGCTACGTCGCGGACAAGCGCGTCATGGAAGGCGGCAAGGCTTTGATCTCGGCCGACGGCAAGCAGAGCGGCGACACTTGGACCGTGACCTTCGCGCGCAAGCTCGCTGGCGGCGAGGGTGACGTCGCGATCGCGGCGGGCAGGAGCTACAACTTCGGCTTTGCCATTCACGACGACAGTGCGGCGGGCCGTTTCCACCATGTGTCGCTGGGCTACACGCTGGGTCTGGACAACGTCAAGTCCGACATCAACGCCGTGAGGCAATAGCGCAGTCCATTCGTCGGCGTGGCGCATCGTGTCTGCGCTGCTGGCCGCGAGCCTGGCCCCTGCCTCGCCGCCGCTGCCGCAGCGGTGTTTGTCGTCCCAGCGGTTGACCGGCGTCAATGTGGCAGAGGCGGGCGGCCGGCAAAGTGCGATGCGTGAAAATACCATTGGCGCCCAAGGCGGGACGGCTCGGTATGGAGCGGCGCCTTCTCGTCTCGCTGCTTGCGCTGAGTGTTGCGCCGGCCGGCCTGGCTTGGGCCGACGCGGGCGTTAACGCATGGCGCGCACGGGAACTGGTGCGCCTGGTGCGGCAGGATTGCGGTTCCTGTCACGGCATGACGCTGAAAGGCGGGCTCGGTCCACCCCTGACACCGGAAGCCTTGCGCGACAAACCTGCGGCGTCCCTCGTGGCGACGGTACTCATGGGTCGCCCGGGCACGCCGATGCCGCCGTGGCAGCGTTTCGTCACTGCGGCCGAGGCGGAGTGGATCGTGGTCCGGTTGCAAGGCGGCTTTCCCTTGGAGTAGCGGTGCGGCGGGCGACCCAGCGCGCATCTCGCCGGTGGGCGCCATGACGTTCGTGAGCCTATGGCTGCGGACGCGCGCAGCTTGGGGACCGATTTATCGGCGCAGTTGGACCAGTAAATTGACAACGGTCAAGGACGTTCAAAGGGGCGCAGGACGAAACTTCGGGCCAGCCGGACTGAACGGCAGCTCGCGGACTCATTCGACCAGGGAGGATTCAGATGAAAAGAGGTAACAAGTGGTGTTTTGGCGCCTTCGCGCTTTCAGTCTTGCCGCTGGCGATCGGTACGGCGCTCGCCGACGAGCCGAAGCAGGAGCACAAGGATGTGAGTCCAGCCGAGATCAAGTATCAGGCGGGCGGTTCGCCGCTGGCAAAGGAGGACATGCACCAGAACATCGACCCCAAGGCGCCGCCGATGACCAAGGCCGAGTTCGACAAGGCGCGGCAGATCTACTTCGAGCGCTGCGCCGGCTGCCATGGCGTGCTGCGCAAGGGTGCGACCGGCAAGCCGCTGACGCCGGACAAGACCATGCCCAGCGGCACCGAGTATCTGAAGGTGTTCATCAAGTACGGTTCGCCGGCCGGCATGCCGAACTGGGGCACCTCGGGCGAACTGAATGACACGGAAGTGGACCTGATGGCGCGCTACGTGCAGCAGGAGCCGCCTACGCCGCCCGAGTACGGCATGAAGGAGATGAAGGCAACGTGGAAGGTCATCGTTCCGCCGGAGAAGCGCCCGACGAAGAAGATGAACAACTACAACCTCGACAACATCTTCTCGACGACGCTGCGCGACACCGGCGAGGTGGCCCTGATCGACGGCGACACCAAGAAGATCATCAACATCGTCAAGACCGGCTACGCGGTGCACATCTCTCGCGTGTCAGCGTCGGGCCGCTACCTGTTCGTGATCGGCCGCGACGCCAAGATCAACATGATCGACCTGTGGATGGAGAAGCCGGGCAACGTCGCCGAGATCCGTGTCGGCCTCGAGGCGCGTTCGGTCGATACCTCCAAGTACAAGGGCTACGAGGACAAGCTCGCGATCGCCGGCTCGTACTGGCCGCCTCAGTTCGTGATCATGAAGGGCGACACGCTCGAACCGATGAAGATCGTCGCCACCCGCGGCATGACCGTGGATACGCAGGAGTATCACCCCGAGCCGCGTGTCGCGTCGATCGTGGCGTCGCACTTCAAGCCCGAGTTCGTGGTGAACGTCAAGGAGACCGGCAAGATACTGATGGTCAACTACGCGGACATCAACAACCTGACGATGACCGAGATTCCCGCCGCCCGCTTCCTGCACGACGGCGGCTGGGACGCGTCCAAGCGCTACTTCCTTGTGGCGGCCAACCAGTCGAACAAGATTGCCGTGGTCAACGCCAAGGAAGGCAAGCTCGCCGGTCTGGTGGACGTGGGCAAGATTCCCCACCCCGGCCGCGGCGCCAACTTCGTGCATCCGAAGTTCGGCCCGGTCTGGTCCACCGGCCACTTGGGCGACGAGACGATCGCGCTCATCGGCACCGACCCGCAGAAGCATCCGAAGGAAGCGTGGAAGATGGTCGCCTCGCTCAAGGGCCAGGGCGGCGGTTCGCTCTTCATCAAGTCGCACCCCAACTCGAAGAACCTGTGGGTCGATACGCCGCTCAATCCGGACGCGAAGATCAGCCAGTCCATCGCGGTGTATGACATCAACAATCTCGACAAGGGATTCCAGGTCCTGCCGATCGCCGAGTGGGCCGGCGTGGGCGATGGCGCCAAACGCGTCGTTCAGCCGGAATACAACAAGGCCGGCGACGAGGTCTGGTTCTCGGTGTGGAGCGCGAAGGACAAGGAGTCGGCGATCGTGGTGGTCGATGACAAGACGCGCAAGCTGAAGACCGTCATCAAGGATCCGAAGCTGATTACGCCGACCGGCCACTTCAACGTCTACAACACGCAGCACGACGTCTACTGAGCCCGGCTTTCGGCTCGGATGTGCAACGGGGGCGCCGAGCCCCCGTTGTCGCTGGAAGGAAGCCGGTGAGGCGACGTGCGGCAGGCGCTGCCGCACGTCCTTACTTTTGCGCTGCAGGTGCGGGCGTCGGCGGACTGGGTGGCGCAGGAAGGTCTTGCAGCAACACCTTGCGGACTTCGGCGAGCACCTGCGGCGCCGGAGTGCCGTAGTCGATGCTGGTGACCAGCCTGCCGTTGCGGTCGATGAGATAGGTGTACGCGGAGTGCGCCACCGCATAGGCGCCCTTGTCATCCGGTTCCTGTTTGGCATAACTGGCGCCGTAGAGCGCCGCGGCGGCGGTGAGGTCCTCCGCCTTGCCGGTGATGGCGAGAATTTTCGGATGAAAGTAGGCGGCATAGTCCTTGAGCTTGTCCATGGTGTCGCGCTCCGGGTCGACGGACACGAACAGCACCTGCACATGCTTCTGTTCCGATTCGTCCAGCGCCGTCAGGGCCTGAGCGGTGACGGCGAGCGAGGTCGGACAGATGTCGGGGCAGTGCGTGTAACCGAAGAACAGCAGAACCACCTTGCCGCGGTAATCCTTGAGCGCGACCGGTCCCTGCGGCCCTTCCAGGTTGAAGTCGCCGCCGGTGGGTGGCTTGGCGAGCGGCAGCGGCTCATGCACCGGCTGCGGGGACTTCTGTCCGGGCTGCCAGAAGAACGCGGCCCACGCCAGCGCTCCGGCGATCAATGCGACGAACACCATCAGCATCTTGTTCTTCATGTGCGCTCCTTGTGTTTCGATAGGCTGAGCCTGGCGAGCGGGACTGGCGCAAGGGCTTCCCTGGATGCCCGCCTCTCAGGCGTGTCCGGAATCGAACCGGAACGGCACGGCGATCACCTTGCCGCCGGCCGTGACGATAACCGTGGCCTGCCACTCCATGCCGCCGCTGACGCATACCGGCAGCGTGGTCTGTCCCTCGAAGCGGCCCGAGGCAACACGCATCAGCTCGGGCCGGTTGAACCCCATGTTCATGGCGGTGCCGGCAAAATCGACTTCCACCTTGTCCGGTTCGATTCCCTTGACCGCGACGCGCAGGGCGAGCGGGCGTACCACGGGTATCGGACGAGGTTCGACGGAAAACTCGATGCTGCCGCCGCCCGGCAGTTCCGCGGCGCAACTCTGCAGGTTCAGATTGCAGGTCGACAGCGGTATTGCGACGTCGGATCTGGGCTGCATTTTCCAGGTCACCACCCCGATCAGGGCGATGGAAAGCAGGATCAGCACATCGATCAGGCGGCTTCGGGGCGCACTCTTGCCGGTCGCGTCCATAGACGAATCTCACTCGGGAAGGCGGAACAGCGGCGCGTCAGGTGTACGCGGGGGAGAAATACGATGTCCGATCATTTCAGGCCTCGCCGATTTTCCGTCGTCGTCACTGGTTCGCCGGTTGATTCAGGTCAAGGAGATTGGGGTGGGCATGACTAAAGTAGCGCGACATATTGTCGCACCAGCCGGCGATTCATGGCGTCAACAGTAGGACGATTCCGCGGAGGGTCGTTTTGTTTGTGAACCATAGGGAGGTACACCATGAGGAGTAAAGGCAAGCAGACCTTGGCCGTGGCGCTAGCGGCAGGCTTGGGCCTGGCAGCGGCGGCGAGCTGGTCGGCCGAATCCTTGCAGGACGTGATGAAGCGTCGCAATCTGTCGCAGCAGGATCTTCTGGCGGCGGCCAAGACCTACGTTCCGACCGGCAAGCGCGACGAGTTTCTCGCCTTCAGTTCCGGCGGCCAGAGCGGACAGGTCATCGTCTACGGTGTGCCGTCCATGCGCATCCTCAAGTACATCGGCGTGTTCACGCCCGAGCCGTGGCAGGGCTACGGTTTCGACGAGGAGTCCAAGGAAGTCCTGAAAGGCGGACGCATCAACGGCCGCGACATCACGTGGGGCGACACGCACCACCCGGCCATTTCCGAGACCAATGGGAAGTACGACGGCCAGTTCCTGTTCATCAACGACAAGTCGAATCCCCGCATCGCGGTGATCGATCTGCGCGACTTCGAGACCAAGCAGATCGTGGCCAACCCGGTGTTCAAGTCGGAGCACGGCGGCGCCTTCGTCACCACCAACACCGAATACATCATCGAAGCGGCGCAGTATGCCGCGCCGTTCGAGAACAAGTTCGTGCCGCTGGAGGAGTTCAACGAGAAGTACCGCGGCGGCGTCACCTACTGGAAGTTCGACCGCAAGGAAGGCCGCATCGATCCCAAGGAGTCCTTCTCCCTCGAACTGCCGCCGTACTCGCAGGACCTGTCCGACGCCGGCAAGGGCCCGTCGGAAGGCTGGTCGTTCACCAACTCGTTCTGCTCCGAGCGCTACGTCGGCGGCATCGAGAAGGGCCGTCCGCCGTATGAGGCAGGCTGTTCCGCCAAGGACACCGACTATCTTCATGTCATCAACTGGAAGAAGGCCGCGGAGCTGGTGAAGGCCGGCAAGGCGAAGAAGATCAACGGCCACGACGTCCTGATGATGGACACGGCGATCAAGGAAGGCATCCTGTTCCTGGTCCCCGAGCCGAAGAGCCCCCACGGTGCCGACGTCACCCCGGACGGCAAGTACATCGTCGTCGCCGGCAAGCTCGACACCCACGTTTCCGTCTTCAGCTTCGAGAAGATCCAGGCCGCCATCAAGGCCGGCAAGTTCGAAAGCAAGGATCCGTACGGCATCCCCGTCATCGGCATGAAGGATGCGCTGCATACCCAGGTTCAGCTCGGCCTCGGCCCGCTGCATACCCAGTACGACTCCAAGCCCTGCGTCGCCTACACCTCGCTGTACGTGGACTCGCAGGTCGCGAAGTGGAACTTCTGCGAAGGCAAGGTGCTGGACAAACTTTCGATCCACTACAACATCGGCCACCTGGTGACGATGGAAGGCGACTCGGTGGAGCCGAAGGGCCGCTACCTGATCGCGCTCAACAAGCTGTCGATCGACCGCTTCAATCCGGTCGGACCGCTGCATCCGCAGAACCACCAGCTGATCGACATCAGCAACGACAAGATGCAGTTGCTCTATGACATGCCGCTGCCGCTGGGCGAGCCGCACTACGTGGTGGCCATTTCCGCCTCGACGCTGAAGCCGGGCATCCGCTACAAGGTCGGCACCAACAGCCGCACCGACAAGCCGTCCGAAGGCGCTGTCCGGGCCGGGGAGGAAAAGACGGTGAAGAAGGGCAACAAGGTCGAGGTGTTCGGCACCCTGATCCGCTCCCACATCACGCCCGAGACGATCGAGGCGGAAGTGGGCGACGAACTGACCATCCATCTCACCAACCTCGAGCGTGCCCAGGACGAGACCCACGGCTTCACCCTGAGCGGCCTCAACGTGCATGCCTCGATCGAGCCGGGCAAGACCGTCACGGTCAAGGCCAAGCTCGACAAGGAAGGCGTCTATCCGTATTACTGCACGGAGTTCTGCTCGGCGCTGCACCTGGAGATGCAGGGCTACCTGCTGGTCAAGCCGAAGGGCTGGAAGGCGACCAAGGTCACCGCGGCGAAGGCCGACTACACCAAGGCCGACTACGACAAGCAGTTGAAGAAGATCGCCGATACGCAGGCCGTCATCGACCAGGTGGTGGGCTACATCACCAGCGTCAACTACAAGGACTATCCGGACGTTGTGCAGTTGATGGAAGACGCCACGGACCAGTTGGGACGCATCAAGGACACCAAGGCCAAGCATGAGGAAGCGGCGAAGAAGAGCGACTGGCAGAACGCCACGCTGTGGGCCGAGCAGGTGTGGCAATACCAGGTCAAGGCGGCGGACATCGGGCTGCGCGCCAAGACCTACCTCGAGCAGGCGGGTGCGAAGAAGCTCAAGTAATCTGCCGGTTCCGGCATGAAATCGCGGGGAGCGTCAAACGCTCCCCGTTTTTCTAGTACCAATCGATCAGGAGTCAATTGATGAAACGTACGATCATTTTCGCCGCCACGCATGGTTGCTGCGGCCTCGTTCAGCAGCGGCGCGATGGCGCTGGATGGCGCCAAGCTCTACGCCGAGAAAACCTGCAATGCCTGCCATGGCCCCCAGGGCAACAAGGCGCTGATGCCCGACTATCCCAAGATCGCCGGCCAGAACAAGGCCTACCTCGCGAAGCAGATGAAGGACATCAAGAGCGGCGCCCGCGCCAACGGCAACAGCGCCGCCATGAAGGGCGTCATGCACCTGGTGTCCGATGCCGAGATCGACGCCATCGCCGATTACGTCTCGAAGCTGAAACCCTGACGCCAGCAGGGCTAAAGCCCGCGCCGATGCTTAATCTCGGGCGGCGCGGCGCTTGACCCAAGTCAATGCGTGGAGGACAGGGAATCAACAGAATGCGCCTATTCTTTCCAGGCTATCAGCAAAGGGTTTACTCATGAAAAAGGTACTTGCAGTTGCACTGTCCATCGCCTTCATCGCGTTCAACTTCCGTGCTCGCCGGCCCCCCGGCACCGAAGCAGGAAGGGATCGAAGGCAAGGGTTATGTATGGAACGCCCAGGAAGGCGAGAAGATCGAAGCTCTGCACAAGAAGGGCGACGTGAAGAACGGCAAGGAAGCGTACGAGGTGTGCGGTGCCTGCCACCTTCCCTCCGGCGCCGGCCGCCCCGACGGCACCTTCCCGCAGCTCGCCGGCCAGCACACCACGGTCCTGATCAAGCAGATGGCGGACATCCGCGCCGGCTTGCGCGACAACCCGACCATGTACCCGTTTGCCGTCACGCTGGTCGATCCGCAGGAACTGGCCGACGTCGCAGCCTATATCCAGGGCCTGTGCATTCCCGCCGACCACGGCAAGTACGAAGGCGCCGACGCCGGCAAGCAACTGGCCGATGGCAAGGCGCTGTACGAGAAGGAGTGCAAGGAGTGCCATGGCGCGAACGGCGAAGGCGTCAAGGACAAGTTCTATCCCGTGATCGCCGGCCAGCACTACAAGTACCTGCTGCGCCAGATGACCGAGATTCGCGAAGGCAAGCGCCGCAACGCCAATCCGGACATGGTAAAGGTGATCAAGAAGTACAACGACCAGCAGCTGGTGGCCATCTCTGCCTACCAATCGAGCCTCACGATGCCGGGCAGCATGTGCAAGACCGCCGCCAAGAAGAAGTAATTCCCTCCGCGCGTCCCGTCGCTGCCCGGCGGCGGGATGCGGCACCGGGCTCGCCTTGCGGGTCGGCCACGGTGCGCGTCTTGAAACCTCCAATCCGGCGTAGCGGGCATCGCTGCGGGCGCGGCGATGCGCTACAGTGAGTCGAACATGCCATCCCAGAGCACGCAGAAGAACGTCCTCGTCGCCGCGCTGACCCTGGCGGCACTGGTCCTGATGGTGGGCTCGTTTTTCAGCCCCATCTGGTGGGTGTCCCTGGCGGCGCCGAACTATCCGAAGGAGGCCTTTCCCCAGGGCATCCGCATCCACTTCCACTTCGACCGCGTCGCCAACGGCTGCACTTCGATTCCGCAGACCAAGCTGACCCAGGAGACCGAGCAGCGCGACCTTGGGGACGATCTCGCCCACCGCGACGGCGAGCCTGGGAAGCCGGGCGCGGAGAAGGAGCAGATGGGGCTCGACTGCATGCACGAAATGAACACCATCAACCACTATGTGGGCATGTATCCGATTGAGACCGGGGCGCCGGTGGAGCGTCCGCTGGCGAAATTCTTCTTCGGCTTCTTCGCCGTCATGCTGCTGGCGTTCACCCTGCGCTCGAAGAAGCTGCAGCTTGCCGTGCTGGGCGCCGGCTTCGCGGCCGTGGCGGCGTGGATGGTCGGCGATCTCTATGTCGTCGGCACGCTGGAGCCCTTCATCAAGAATTACATGGTGCAGGCGGCAAGCTTCTTCAACGAACCGGAGCGCATCGCCCACTGGGGCGCGATGCTGAAGACGATAACCGGTGTCGTCGTCGCGGGTCTGATCGCGGCCATGGTCATCGTCGTCCTCGGCGTGTGGAAGATTCGATCCTTTGAGCTGCTGCTGGCCCTGGTGCCGGGTTTGCTGCCGCTGTTCTTCCTCATCGACTATGCGGGCTGGCTCTGGTTCTTCGGCCACAACCTGCACCCGTGGGGTGCCTTCACCGTCAAGCCTTTCATGCCGACGGTATTCGGTGAGGGCAAGGTGGCGCAGTTCTCCACCTACTCCTATCCGCATTACGGCTACGGACTTCTGGCCGCCGTATTCCTGCTGATGATGCTGGCGCTGCTGCTGCGCCGCAAGCAGCTCAGGGAAGAGTCCGCAGCCTAAGGCCGGGCACGATGGCGCCGCGCCTGAGCCTGACGCTGATCATTGGGGCGATCCTGGGAGCGGGTGGGGCGGTGCCGATCGGCAACACGGCGGAAACGGGAATGGGCGGCGAGCGTGGCACGGTGCGCGCCGATGTGGACAAGCCCCAGGATGCGATTCCCCTGAGCGAACGCAGCCCCCGCATCCACGGCCTGCCGCCGTTTCAAGCGCTGGTGGACGCGGCGCCGGCGGGTTCGGTGCTGAAACCGCAACCCGGCGCCTACGCTGGTCCGGTGCGGCTGACCAAGCCGCTGACTATCGAAGGCGGTGGAGGGGTCGTCATCGACGGCGGCGGCAAGGGCACCGTGTTCGTTCTGGAGACGGATGGCGCCACGCTGCGCGGCGTGCACCTCAAGGGCTCGGGCGACTCCCATGACACGGACGATGCCTGTCTCAACGTGCGCGGCCACCGCAACACGCTGGAGAACCTGGTCATCGACGACTGCCTGTTCGGCATCGACCTCAAGCAGTCGAACGAGAACATCGTGAAGGGCAACCGCATCACCTCCAAGCCCTTCGACCTGGGCGTGCGCGGCGACGGCCTCCGCCTCTGGTACAGCATGAAGAACCGCATCGACGGCAACGCGATCGTCGATTCGCGCGACATGGTGGCGTGGTACTCGAACGGCAACCTGTTCGTCAACAATGTGGGCAGGCGCAGCCGCTATTCCATCCACTTCATGTTCGCCAACAACAACGAGGTCGTCGGCAACCGCTTTTACGACAACGCGGTCGGGATCTACCTCATGTACACCGAGGGCGTGCATGTGCGCAACAACGTGATCTCCCACGCCACCGGCGCCGCCGGCATGGGCATCGGCTTCAAGGAAGCGTCCGATGCCATCGTCGAGGGCAACGAGATCATCTACTGCGCCGTGGGCGTCGGCTCCGATCTGTCTCCGTTCCAGCCCGACACCAAGATCGAGATGCGCAACAACCGCTTCGCCTTCAATGGCATCGGCATCCAGTTCACCAGCGAGCTGGGCGGCAACATCATGACCAACAACGTGTTCGAGGGAAATCTCACGCAGATCGCCTACAGCGGGCGCGCTGCCGTGGAGCGCAACGAATGGCACGGCAACTACTGGGACGATTATCAGGGCTTCGACCGCAACGGCGACGGCGTGGGCGATACGCCCTACGAGCTGTATGCCTTCGCCGACCGCCTGTGGATGGAAATTCCTTTCGCCCGCTTCTTCCTGAACGCCCCGGCGATGGAGGCCCTGGACTTTCTGGAGCGCCTGGCGCCGTTCTCCTCGCCCGAACTGCTGTTGAAGGACGATGCGCCGAAGTTCGACAACCCCAGGAAGCACACCCATGAGCGAGGCTGAGAAGTCCGCAGCAGCGGGCAATCGCGACGCGGCACCAGACTCGGCGACCGGAGCGCCGCTGCCACGCGCGGCGAAGGGCGGCTCGGGCAAGAAGCCTCCGCTGTCCGAAGCGAGGCGGCGCGAGAACCGGCGCCGCTTCATCCGCTCGGCCTTGCTTGCCACCGGGGTGGTGGGCTTCTCCCTGCTCGCCTATGTTCCGGTCGTGAGCGCGAAGGGCAGGCGCCTGCGACCTCCGGGAGCGCTCGAGGAAGCGGATTTTCTCGCCTCCTGCATCAAATGCGGCCAATGCGTGCAGGTGTGCCCGGTGGAGGCGATCAGGCTGGGCGATCTGGTCAACGGCTTCGGCATCGGGGTGCCGCACATCGATGCCCGCGAGCAGGCCTGCGACTTCTCCTGCGACGCGGTGCAGTGCGTGCTGGCCTGTCCCACGGGGGCGCTGGTCTATTCCGACAAGCGCGAGCCCTTCCTCAAGATGCGCGAAGGGGTGAAGCTGCCCGACAAGCCCGTCCTGAAAGCCAAGGAGAAGGACGCCGATCCGCGCCTGGAGATCCGCGAGCGCATCGGCGTGGCGCGGATGGCACGGCCCGATGCGTGCCTTGCGGTGCAGGGCAAGGGCCTCAAAGGCGTGGCGCGCGACGGCGACTTCGACGGTCGGATGCGCTACATGGATGTCGACCGCTGGAAGCCGATCCGCATCCAGGATCATCCCTACGACCTCGAGTTGTGCGACCTGTGTGTGCGCGAGTGCCCGATCAAGGACGCGATCAAGCTCGAGCCCCTGGCGGAGGGCGGCGGCAAGCGCATGATGCCCAAGGTGCTGGAAGGCTGCGTCGGCTGCGGCGTGTGCGAGATGATGTGCCCGGTGGAGCCGGCGGCCATCGTGGTGGACGCCCAGGCGGAGTGGAAGAAATCGTGAAAGGCCGCCTGCTCGATCAGATCATGATCATGCTCGGGCGCGAACCGCGCAAGCCCGAAGCCTTTACGGAAAGCGCTGCCCGCATCCACCTCTTCAAGAAAAACAACAAGGCCGACTTCGAGGCGCTCAAGGAGCACGCCCGCGCCCACCGCGCGCGGCTCAACAGTTGGCGCAACCGGCGCTGGATCGTGCTGATCCTGGCCAATCTGCTGTTCGTCTTCTCCTTCTGGCTCGACATCCAGATCCTGGAAGGCGCGCTCACCGCCTCGCGCTTCGTCGGCTTCCACATGATCGACCTCAACTCCGCGCTGCAGGTGATGCTGGCCCACAAACACATCATCGTGAACCTGCTGATCGGCACGGTCACCATCTTCATCCTGTGGATGCTGCTCGGCGGCCGCAGCTTCTGTTCCTGGCTCTGTCCCTATCATCTCGTCGCCGAGTGGGCGGAGAACCTTCATCTGCGTCTGGTGGAGCGGAAGGTTGTCACCGACCACACCTTCTATCGCGGCACGCGCACCGTGTTCTGGGTGCTGTTCAGCATCCTGACCTTCGTCACCGGCTACACGGTTTTTGAAACCATCTCGCCCACCGGTATACTGAGCCGCGCCCTGATCTACGGGCCGGGGCTGGCCCTGGGATGGATCGCGCTGCTGCTGCTGTTCGAGATCTTCTACTCGCGACGTGCGTGGTGCCGCTACGTCTGTCCCATCGGCCTGACCTACGGTGCGGTGGGCATCGTGACGCCGGTGCGTGTCCTGTACCGGCTGGAACATTGTTTCCACGAGGGCGACTGCCGCAAGGTGTGCCTGGTGCCGCACGTGCTGGATGTGGTGATCAAGGGCCGGTCGCCGGATGCGGAAGTGCCGATCGGACCGGACTGCACCCGTTGCGGCCTGTGCGTGGACACCTGTCCGAGCGGTGCCCTGACCTTCAATATCAAGGGCCTGAGCAAGCTGCTGTGACAACGACGAACGACCTGCAACCCCGACATGATCGTTTTCCATAGCGTCTCGAAGTCCTTCAAGCGCAACAAGGTTCTCGACGACGTCAGCCTGGAGATCGGGCTCGGCGAACGGGTGGCGCTGATCGGCTCCAACGGCGCCGGCAAGACCACCCTGATCCGCTGCCTGCTGGGCGAGTACGTGCACGACGGCAGCGTCACGATCGACGGCAAGGCGCCGCGCGCCAACCGTACCAGCGTTCTGGCGCGCATCGGATTCGTGCCCCAGTTGCCTCCGCCCCTGAGAATGCCGGTGGGGCAGTTGCTGAACTTTTCGGCGTCGCTGTGCGGCAGCGATCCGCGACGCATGACGGATCTGGCTCTGCGGCTGGGCCTCGACGCGGAAAGGATCAAGGCGCAGCCCTTCGTCAAGCTTTCCGGCGGCCAGAAGCAGAAGCTGCTCATCGCCATCGCACTCGGTCGCGATGCCAATCTCCTCATCATGGACGAGCCGGCGGCCAACCTCGATCCGGAAGCGCGCAAGATCTTCTTCGAACTGCTGGCGGAGCGGCAGGAGTCGGCCACCATGCTGATCTCCAGCCACCGCCTGAACGAAGTGGCGGCGCTGGTCAACCGGGTGCTGGAACTGGACATGGGCAAGGTGGTGCTGGACGACCGGGTGGCCGACGACGTGTCGCTGTCGGGCCTGCTCGACTGCCGGGTCGAGGTGAAGCGTCCCGAGCCGGCTTTCATCAAGGCGATCGGCGCCTGGAATTTCCGCGACGCCGGCGGCGCCCTGGTCTGGGAAGGCACCGTGGCCGGTCCCGACCGGCTGCGCTTCCTGGGCATGCTGTCGCGCTACGTGGCCCTGACCACGCACATCTCGCTGACCGAGACCGAGGCCGGGGCGAAGCAGGGAACGAAACAGGAGGGGAAGCCGGAATGGGTACGTCGCGTCGCCGGTTCCTGAGCGATCTGGCGGGGGCCGGATTCGTGCTGACGCCGATCGCGGCGGCGGTGTCGCTGGCCGGCTGCAAGTCGTCCAATCTTCCCGACGGCATGGTCGAGACCAAGTGGGATCGCGATACCTGCGTGCGCTGCTCCATGGCGATCTCGGATCGGCGTTTCGCCGCCCAGGTGAAGGGCGGACCGAAGCAGCAGAACTTCAAATTCGACGACATCGGGTGCGTCATGTTCTGGCTGGAGAGCCAGTCCTGGGGCAAGGATCCGGCGAACCGCATCTGGGTGATCGACGCCGGCGATCAGAGCTGGCTCGACGCCCGCGCCGCGTACTACGTCGGGGGCAAGACCTCGCCCATGGGCTACAACTTCGGCGCCGTGCGCAACAAGGCGGCGGGGGCGCTCGACTTCGACACCGTGCGCGAACAGATCCTGGCGAAGGGGAAGTGAGATCATGAGGAACCTGTGGCTGACGGCCAAGCTCGACATCGTGGAATCGCTGCGGGCGCGCTGGTTCCTGGTCTACAGCCTGGTGTTCGGCGCCATCGTCGTCTTCCTGTTCGCCTTCGGTCTGACCGAATCGCGCGTGCTCGGCTTCATCGGATTGTCGCGTCTGCTGGTGACCTACATCCAACTGACGATGGCGATTCTGCCGATCTTCGTCCTCATCACGACGGTACGCTCGGTGGCCGGAGACCGGGAGGCCGGCGTATTCGAGTACCTGCTGTCGCTGCCGGTGTCCCTTTCCGCCTGGTTCTGGGGCAAGATCGTCGGCCGCTATGTGGTGATCTTCCTGCCCGTGTTCGTGGCGATGCTGGGGGCGGTGCTGTGGGCCCTGGTGAAGGAGATCGAAGTGCCGTGGAACATGTTCGGCTACTACACGGCGCTGCTGGCGGCGATGGGCTGGTGCTTTCTGGGTCTGGGCATGCTCTTGTCCACGCTGGCGCGCAGCACGGATGTGGCCCAGGGCACGGCCTTCATGGTGTGGCTGACGCTGCTGCTGTTCCTCGACCTGATCCTACTGGGCGTGATGATCCAGGGGCATGTGGCGCCGGAACTCGCCGTCGGCATCGCGCTCGCCAATCCGCTGCAGGTGTTCCGCACCGCGGCGCTGGCGTTGTTCGATCCGCAGCTCATCGTGCTGGGGCCGTCCGCCTATGTCATCCTCGACCTGTTCGGCGTTGCCGGCTACAAGGTCTATGCGTTAGCCTACCCGGTATTACTGGGCACCGGCTGCGCCGGCCTTGGCTATCTTCTGTTCCGTCGCGGTGATCTGCCCTGACGCGACCCGATTCCGGTCCGGTCGCAGCTCCGCCCCGCCTCGCACGCGGGGCGTGTCATCTTGGGGAATGAACATGTTCAGGAAACTTCTGCTGGTTTGTCTCGGTCTGATTGTGGTCTCGGGAGCGTCCATTGCGGCGGAGGAAATGCCGTCCTCGGCCGCTTTCTTTTCATCCACGCTCGACGACCTCAAGGACAAGCCGATGGCCATGGAAGGCCTGCGCGGCAAGCCGATCCTGGTTAACTTCTGGGCGCGCTGGTGCGGTCCCTGTCGTGAAGAGATCCCGGAACTGGTGGACGTCCACGCCAAGCACAGGGCGAACGGGCTCACGGTGGTGGGCGTCGCAGTGGAGGAAAACACGGCCAGCGTGCAGGAATTCGCCGCGGCCTACAAGATGGAATATCTGGTCCTGATGGGCAAGGACAAGTCCCTCGACCTCATGCGCGCCCTCGGAAACAACAGGGGCTTCCTGCCCTTCACCATCGCCATCGACACCGGCGGCAAGGTCGTGGCCACCAAGATGGGAATCCTGACTACGGCCGATCTCGACGGCATGCTCAAGGCGACTGGCGCGACGCGCTGACGCCCCGTGTCCTGAAGAACAAGCACGAGAATTCATCGACCCCGATGGCGAGCCGCTCATGCCCCCACCGATAGAACCGACGCTGGCCGCGTTTCCCAACCCGGCGTTGCGTTACTTCGCCGCCACGCGGCCGGCTTTCCTCTCCGTCACCTTCGCCGCCGCCCTGCTGGGGTTGGCGACGGCGTTCGTCAACGGCATCGCACTGCGGCCGATGGCCGCGTTCTTCACCGTGTTCTTCGCCCTGGTGGCGCACGCCGGAGCGAACGTGCTGAACGACTACTACGACGCGCTGAACGGTTCCGACGAAGCGAACGGCGACCGCCAGTTTCCCTTCACCGGCGGCAGCCGCTTCATCCAGAACGGTGTACTGCCCCTTCAGGCCACCGGCATCTTCGGCTACGCGCTGCTGGCGGCGGTGATCCCGGCGGGACTGTGGCTCACCGCCTACTCGGCCCAAGGCCTGATCTGGATCGGACTGGCCGGGCTGTTCATCGGCTGGGCTTACTCGGCTCCGCCGCTCAAGCTCATGAGCCGCGGGCTGGGCGAATTCGCCGTCGCCTGCGGCTGGCTGCTGGTGGTGGTCGGGGCCGATTTCGTGCAGCGCGGCACGTTTTCCGCTGTCCCGCTGCTGGGAGGCGTGAGCTATGCGCTGCATGTGGCGAATGTGCTCTACATCAACCAGTTCCCCGACTACCGGGCGGATGCGGCGGCCGGCAAGCGCAACTGGGTGGTGCGCCTCGGCCCGCAGCGGGCGCGCTGGGGTTATCTCACGGTGGTGCTGGGCGCCTACCTGTGGCTGATCGCCGCGGTCGCTTCCGGCTGGCTGCCCTGGCCGGCCTTGCTGGCGCTCGCTGCCGCGATTCCCGCGCTCAAGGCGGCGCGGGAACTTTTGCGCCATGCGTCGAATCCGCAGGCTCTGGTGCCGGCCATCAAGGCCACCATCGGCGCTGCCATGATGCACGGCGTGCTGCTGGCGATCGGCCTTTCGGCTGCGCGTCTCGTCGGCTCCTGAAGCGCGGGGAACGGTCTGTTTCGCCGTCCGCCCGTGCCGGTCCGGTACGATTCCCAGGCGCGGGCATTTCTTGATCTAGATCGTGTGCGGGCATTCCGCGGCCGGGCAAACTGCCGCGCTGGGAGGCCATCGTGCGCAAGTCCGTATTCGTCATCAGCCTGTTCACCTGCGTCGGCCTGGGCGGCTGCGCCAGTGCGCCGGCGCCCGCGCTGCGCGGCACGGGAGATCTGGGCATCGTCATCGAGCGCGCCACGGGACGCGTCTCGGTGGTGGACACCACGGCCCGTACGCGCATCGGCCAGGTCGAAGGACTCGGCGACCTGTCCCATGCCCACGCCGTGTTCTCCCGCGACGGTCGCTACGCCTACGTCTTCGGTCGCGACGGCGGCCTCACCAAGGTCGATCTGCTGACGCAGACGATCGCCCGGCGCGTGGTGCAGTCCGGCAATGCCATCGGCGGTTCCATCTCGCAGGATGGCCGGCTGGTGGTGGCGCAGAACTACGAGCCCGGCGGCATCAAGGTATTCGATGCGGACACGCTGGAGCAACTGGCGGACGTGCCGTCGTCCTATGGAACGGAAGGCAAGCGCTCCAAAGTGGTGGGCCTGGCGGATGCGCCGGGCAACAAGTTCGTCTATGCCTTGTTCGATGCCGGCGAAATCTGGGTCGCCGACCTCGCCGACCCGCGCGCGCCCAAGGTCACCAAATTCCCCAATATCGGCGTCCAACCCTACGACGGCTTGGTGACGCCCGACGGCCGCTATTTCCTCGCCGGTCTGTTCGGCGAAGACGGCGTCGCCCTGCTCGACCTGTGGCGACCGGAGCAGGGGGTGCGGCGCATCCTGCCGAACTACGGCCGCGGCCAGGAAAAGCTGCCGGTGTTCAAGATGCCCCACCTGCGGGGCTGGTCGGTGGCGGGACGGCATGCCTACCTGCCGGCGGTGGGCCGGCATGAAGTGCTGGTGGTCGATACCGTCACCTGGCAGGAATCCGGCCGCATTCCGGTCAAGGGACAGCCGGTGTTCGTCATGGCGCGCCCCGACGGGCGCCAGGTGTGGGTCAATTTCGCGTTCCCCGACAATGGCTGGGTGCAGGTGATCGACACCCTGGAAAACCAGGTGGTGAAGACCCTGGAGCCGGGCAAGGCGGTGCTGCACCTGGAGTTCACGCCGCGCGGCGAGCAGGTGTGGATATCGGCACGCGACGACAATCGCGTGGCGGTCTACGACACCGCGAGCTTCGCCCGGGTTGCCGAACTCAAGGCGGATTCGCCTTCGGGCATTTTCTTCGCCGCGCGCGCGGCGCGCATCGGCTTCTGAACTGTGGCTGGGCTGAACGAATGAGCGCAACAGGCCGCGGTGAATCGACCGTCGCCGCTTTGGAGCGGGGTGCGACGGCGTCCGACTGCAGTACGGAAAATGTCGAGTTCCGGCTGCTGAACGAATATCAGCGCGGATTCCCGCTGGTGGCGGAACCGTTCCGCGAGATCGCCGCCGCCCTCGGGTGCGAGGAATCGGCGGTGCTCGCCACCTTGCGGCGGCTGGCCGCGAGCGGCAGCGTGAGCCGTGTCGGCGCCGTCTTCGCTCCGCGGCGCATCGGTGCATCCACGCTGGCGGCGCTGGCAGCACCGCCGAGCCAGTTGTCGCGCATGGCTGCCCTGGTCAGCGCCCACCCGGAGGTCAATCACAACTACGAGCGGGAGAACCGGCTCAATCTTTGGTTCGTCGTCACCGCCGCGGACGCCGAGCGTCTGGCACGCGTGCTGCAGGGGATCGAGGCGCAAACCGGCTGCGCCGTGATTTCGCTGCCGCTGCGCGAGGAGTTCCACATCGATCTCGGCTTCGACCTCGGCAGCGGCGGACGGCGCGCCGCGCCGCGCGCCGGCGGCGATCCCGCCCGCTATCAGCCGTCGCCGGTGGAGCGCCGCCTGATGGCGGCATTGCAGGCGGGCCTGGATCTGGTGCCGCGGCCCTTCGCCCGCCTCGCGATGAGGGCCGGCGTCAGCGAGGACGAGGCCCTTGCCATCGTTCGCGGCTGGCTCGACGCCGGCATCGTCAAGCGCTTCGGCGTCGTGGTGCGTCATCGCGAACTCGGCTTCAATGCCAATGCCATGGTAGTGTGGGACGTGGACGACGAGCACGTCCGCGCCGTCGGCGCGGGACTCGCCACCGAGCCGGCGGTGACCCTGTGCTATCGCCGCGAACGCCATCTGCCGCAGTGGAGCTACAACCTGTACTGCATGGTGCACGGCAGGAACCGGCTGGCGGTCGAACAGGCGATCGGCGCCCTGCGCGACCGGCACGCCCTCCATGCCTATCCCACTACGGTGCTGTTCAGCCGGCGCTGCTTCAAGCAGCAGGGTGCGCGCTATTTCGACGCGGCGGAGACTGCCTCGGCCCATGTCTGACGACATCGACCGCGGCATCATCAACGCGCTGCAGGGCGGCTTTCCGCTGTGCGACGAACCCTACCGCGCCGTGGCGGAATCCCTCGGCCTGGACACGGACGAACTCATCGCCCGCATCGAGCGCATGCTGCAGGAGCGGGTGCTGACGCGCTTCGGGCCGATGTACCAGGTCGAACGCATGGGCGGCAGCTTCGTGCTGGCGGCCCTGGCCGTGCCGGAGCCCGAGTTCGACCGCATCGCGGAAATCGTCAATGCGCTGCCGGAAGTGGCGCACAACTATCGCCGCGAGCATCGCCTCAACATGTGGTTCGTGCTGGCCACCGAGACGCGCGAGGGAGTGGCTCGTGCCATCGCGCGCATCGAGGCGGAAACCGGCCTGCCGGTGTTCGCGTTCCCGAAGGAGCGCGAGTACTTCGTCGAAATGAAGCTCGCGGCCTGAATCCGGGCCCGCCGCGGATCCATGCCCGCGTACCGCCTTCAACCGACGCATCGTTACCATGCTGCGGCCGGAGACCTCCATGACTGAGGACTGCGGCGTTATCCTGGACGCGGCCGACCGCCGCCTCATCGTCGCCACCCAGGCGGGGCTGCCGCTGGTCGCGCGCCCCTTCCAGGAACTGGCCGATCGGCTCGGCATGGCGCCGGCGGAAGTGATGTCGCGCCTGCAGCGCATGCTGGACTCCGGTGTCATCCGCCGCATCGCTGCCGTGCCCAACCACTACGCCATCGGTTATGCGGCGAACGGCATGTCGGTGTGGGACGTGGACGACGCGCGCATCGATGAACTGGGACAGCAGGTCGGCGCCCTCGATTTCGTCACGCACTGCTACCGCCGCCCGCGCCGCCTGCCCGATTGGCCGTACAACCTGTTCGCCATGGTGCATGGCAGGAATCGCGACGAGGTGGCAGCCAAATTGGAGACGATCGCCGCTCTCCTCGGCGCTGCCTGCCGCAGCCGCGACGTGCTCTACAGCAGCCGCATCCTCAAGAAGACCGGCCTGCGCATCGCCGCCTGACGCTTCGCCGCAGTTCCCGGCGCCCGCAATGAATCTCCCTGATCTTGCTGAGGTTTTCCTGCGTCGGCAACGACCCGCTTGATTGATGCAAATCAACGCGCGAGCACCGCCCGATGCATTAGCGTGACGGCTCCCGCGAATCCAGGTTGTGACCGATGTTCCGGATATCCCAGTACATGCAGGAGATCGCCCACCCGACGCTGCTCGGGCGCAAGCTCGATCCGCCCGGTCCGGTGGTCATCTGGAACCTGATCCGGCGCTGCAATCTCACCTGCAAGCACTGCTACTCGATCTCCGCCGACAAGGACTTCCCCGGCGAATTGTCCACCGCCGAGGTGTTCGAGGCGATGGACGACCTGAAGCGCTTTCGCGTGCCGGTGCTGATCCTGTCCGGCGGCGAGCCGCTGCTGCGGAGCGACATCTTCGACATCGCCAGGCGGGCCAGGAGTATGGGATTCTATGTCGGCCTGTCGTCGAACGGCACACTGATCACCAAGGACAACATCGAGCGCATCGCCGAAGTCGGGTTCAACTACGTGGGCGTCAGTCTCGATGGCATCGCAGCAACCCACGACCGCTTCCGGCGTATGGCGGGCGCATTCGACGCTTCGCTCGCCGGCATCCGGCTGTGCCGCGATCTCGGCCTCAAGGTCGGGGTGCGCTACACCATGACGCAGGACAATGCCCACGACCTGGCGGCCCTGCTGCGGCTGGTCGAGGACGAGGGCATCGACCGCTTCTACTTCTCGCACCTCAACTACGCCGGCCGCGGCAACAAGAACCGCGAGGACGACGCCCATCACCAGATGACGCGCCGGGCGATGGATCTGCTGTTCGACACCTGCTGGGAGCACACGCAGCGCGGCCTGGCCAAGGAATTCACCACCGGCAACAACGATGCCGATGCCGTCTACCTCCTGCAATGGGTGAGGCGCCGCTTTCCCGAACGCGAAGACCACATCCGTGCCAAGCTGGTGCAGTGGGGTGGCAACAGTTCGGGCGTGAACGTGGCCAATATCGACAACCTGGGCAATGTTCACCCGGATACCATGTGGTGGCACTACAGCCTGGGCAACGTGCGCGAACGTCCGTTCTCGCAGATCTGGAGCGATACGTCCGACCCGCTCATGGCCGGCCTCAAGGCGAAGCCCCGACCGGTGAAGGGCCGTTGCGGCGCCTGCCGGTATCTGGATGTCTGCGGCGGAAACACGCGGGTTCGCGCCCAGCAGCTCACCGGCGACCCGTGGGCGGAAGATCCGGCCTGCTATCTGAGCGACGACGAGATCGGCGTCGTGGCCTCGAATGAACGCCTGAAAGTCACACCGTACGTATCCCTGAAGAGGAGAGCCTGAGATGCAAACCCTGATTCATGTCACCGTCTTGATCGGCTTGGTGCTGGTGGCCAGCTTCGCGTCCCAGGCGGCGCCGCTGGCAGGCTTTTGAAGAGGAACATGGATCGACTTGCCGTGGACCGGGCGACACCGTGAGCCGCGCTCCGACTGCGACCCGGGAGGCGAAGCGGTCGCTGGCGACGGCAGTCGGTCTCGCCGCTGCCGTCGTTCTCGGCATCGTCGCGCCCCAGCCGTCCGCGGCAGCGGCCGCCGAGCCGTCGCGCCTCTATGCGCAGCACTGCGCCGCCTGCCATGGTCCGGATCGCCTTGGGCTGATGGGACCGGCGCTGCTGCCGGAAAACCTGGAGCGGCTGAAGAAACCCGAAGCGGCGAAGGTGATCCGCGAAGGCCGTCCCGCCACCCAGATGGAAGGCTTCTCGGCCAAGATGACGGCCGAGGAAATCCAGAGCGTCGCCGATTGGATCTACACCCCGGTCACGCCGCGTCCGGTGTGGACCGAGGAGCAGATCCGCGCCTCGCGCGTGGTGCCGGTGAAGCCGGGCGATCTCAAGGACGCCCCCACCTTCGTCGCCGACATGATGAATCTCTTCATCGTGGTCGAGGCGGGCGACAATCACGTCTCCGTGTTCGACGGCGACAAGCTGGAGCGCATCCACCGCTTCCCCTCGCGCTACGCGCTGCACGGCGGGCCGAAATTCACCCCCGACGGGCGCTATGTGTTCTTCGCCTCGCGCGACGGCTGGGTGTCGAAGTTCGACATCTGGAACCTGAAGACGGTGGCGGAAGTCCGTGCCGGCATCAACACGCGCAATGTCGCCGTGTCGTCCGACGGCAAGTTCGTGGCGGTCGCGAACTACCTTCCCCACACGCTGGTCCTGCTCGATGCCGACCTCAACCTGCTCAAGGTTCATGCGGTGCGGGACAAGGAGGGCAAGAGCAGTTCGCGCGTTTCCGCGGTGTATGACGCCGGCCCGCGCCGCAGTTTCGTCGCCGCCCTCAAGGACGTGCCGGAGGTGTGGGAGATCAGCTACGACCCGAAGGCGGAGGACATACCCACCGGCATGATCCACGACTTCCAGTACAAGGAGGGGGCGTTCATCCCCGGCTTCCTCAATCCGCGCCGCACCTTTCTCGCCGATGTCCTGGACGACTTCTTTTTCACCCAGGACTACACCGAGCTGATCGGCGCCTCGCGCGAGGCGGGCAAGGGTCAGGTGGTCAATCTCGACGTGCGCAAGAAGATCGCAACGCTGGACCTGCCCGGCATGCCCCATCTGGGATCGGGCATCACCTGGGAATACCAGGGCCGCACGGTAATGGCCACGCCCAACCTGAAGGAGGGTGTGGTTTCGGTGATCGACCTCAAGGACTGGAAAACCGTGAAGCAGATTCCGACCCTGGGGCCCGGCTTTTTCATGCGCAGCCACGAGAAGTCACGCTATGCCTGGGTGGATTCGATGATGAGTCCGCAGAACAAGAACGTGCTGCAGGTGATCGACAAGCAGACATTGGAAAAGGCGGGCGAGGTCAGAGTCGAGCCGGGCAAGACGCTGGCCCACATCGAGTTCGATCGCTACGGCAAGTACGCCCTGGCCAGCCTGTGGGAGAATGAGGGCGCGATCATCGTCTATGATGCCGCGACCTTGAAGGAAGTGAAGCGCATCCCGGCCCGCAAGCCGGTCGGCAAGTACAATCTCTTCAACAAGATCACGCGCTCCAGCGGGACCAGCCACTGAGCGCGATTTCGCATCCGATCCAGCGGCGGGTCGGCCGTCTCGTCCGTCCACTTCGTCCAAATCGGATCCGGTGAAGGAATCGGAGGTCCGACCCAATGGTTCCGCCGGCGTCCACGCCGCTGCCGGCACCAGGAAATCATGTACCACGGTGAAAGATTCAACAGCTATAGCCACCTGATCGGTGCACTGCTCGCTCTTGCCGGCGCGGTCGTGCTGATCGTGGTTGCCGTGCTGCAGGCCGACGTCTGGAAGATCGTGAGCTTCTCGATCTACGGCGCCTCCCTGGTGCTGCTCTACAGTTTCTCCACGCTCTATCACAGCACCCGTGGCGGCGCGAAGCGACTCTTCCAGAAGCTCGACCACAACGCCATCTACCTGCTGATCGCCGGCAGCTACACGCCGTTTACCCTCGTGACCCTGCGCGGGCCCTGGGGCTGGACGCTGTTCGGCGTGATCTGGGGGCTGGCTGCGGTGGGCATGCTGCAGGAGTCGTTGCTGGGCAAGAGGACCAGAACGCTGTCGCTGGTGATCTACGTCCTCATGGGCTGGGTGGCGCTGGTCGCCGTGGTTCCGCTGGTCAAGGCCTTGTCGCCGGCCGGCTTCGCCTGGCTCGCGGCCGGCGGCCTGATCTACACCCTGGGCATTGCCTTCTATCTCTACGACGAGAAATTCAAGCACTGGCATGGCATCTGGCACCTGTTCGTGGTCGCCGGCAGCGCCGTGCACTATGTCGCCATACTCCTGTACGTTGCCTGAATGCGGCCAAGACGCCTCGGGCGCTAGTCCAGCCTCTCGGCGGTCGGCCAAGTTCCCGGCTCGATCACGTCTTCCGCGACGCGGACGCAATCCCGGATGTGCTTCTCGCCCACGTACCACATCGCTGTGTAGCTCATGACGGCGGACAGGGCTTGCCCGGCGACGGGAAGGTACTTGGCCGCCTGCTTCGCCGTGATGCGGGTGGCCACCACCTGCAGGGCGCGCAGGACAAGGTCGGCGGAGACGAGCTTGCCGATCATGTTGGCGCCGGCGCCGACGATGGACGCGTAGACCACCACTTTCGTGTCCATGTCGAGTTGCTCGATCTGCGCGGGCGCGAGGCCGAACTCCTGATTGATCCTGGTGACGAGTCGGATGAGCAGACCGACGTCGGTGGCGAGGTCCAGCCCCGGCACGGGCACCAGCACGGCGCCCGCCGAAACGAGGGCGCGTTGCCTGACCATGCTGCGGCAGCGTCGCGCCACGAGCGCGATCTGCCCACGGCTGGAGGGAAGCAGGATGAGTTCCGTTCCCGTGGAAGTCTTCCCGAAACGATGTTGGATGCGAGAACGGATGGACACGATGGGAGTGAGGTTCTTCCAGGAAATCCGCGTCGAACGTCGCCGCGGCTTGCGTCCTCATTGTAGGACACGGCGTGTGCCTTGTCCCGACGGCCGGGGTCCGACTGACATGAATCAAGGCGGTCGCGGACACCGGACGCGAGAATTCGCGCTTTCGACCCATCAGGAGGACGACCGTGTCCCAACCCCATCTGCATGTCACACCGGAAGCCATCTATCCCTTCGACGCGCGCGGCATCGCCAAGCGTTTCCGCCACGCGGCGATCTTCGGCGCCCTCGACGCACTGCACGCCGGGGAAACGATGCGCTTCATGAACGACCACGATCCCCTGCCGCTGCTGGAGCAGATGCGGGCACGTTACGGCGCTGCGGTGGAGATCAATTATCTGAGGCGAGAGCCGGGCGAGATCGTCATCGACTTCGTCAAGCTGTCGTGAGTTGAGCCGACCGTCGGATCTCCATGCTGCCGGTTCTGGTGGTGGTGGCCCTGGCCGGCTTCGCGGCGGCGGCGCTGTTGTCCGCCTCGCAGGTGATGGCACCGGCGGCATGGGCGCATGTCGCCTTCGCCATGGGCGTCATGCCGCTGATTCTCGGCGCCATCGGCTACTTCGTCCCGGTGCTGACGCGCAGCGGCGCTCCGCCGCCTCCCGTTCGACTGCTGCCCGTTCTGGCCGTGGCGGCCGCTGCGGGCTTGATTGCGGCCCTGGCATGGCCGGGCAGCTTCGGTCACTCGGCCTTCGCCGCCGCCGCCATCGCCCTTCTTGCGGCGCTCTGGATGCTGGCGTGGATCGTGCGGCGCGGGCGCTCCGCCCTCGGGGCGCCGCATCCCGGGCTGCGCTGGTACCTCGCGGCAATGGTGCTGCTGGCGGCGGCGCTGCTGGCGGCGATTGCGATGCAACTGTGGCCGCAGCAAAAGGCCGCGCTGCGGCTATTCCATCTGCATCTCAATCTGCTGGGCTTCGTCGGCATCACCGCGATCGGCACGCTGCAGGTACTCCTGCCCACCGCCGCCGCGCGTCCCGATCCGGGCGTCGCCCAGCGGCTGCGGCGCGATCTGCCCTTCGCGGTGGCGGGTGCGCTGCTGGTGGCGGCCGGCGCGGCCTGGTTCAAGCCGCTGAGTTATGCCGGACTGATTCTCTATCTGGCGCCGTTGCTGCGGATGGCCGCTGCGTGGATCGCGCACTTTCGCGGCGCGCTGCTGCAGCGCCACGGTGCCGCGCCTTCGCTGTCGCTGGCGCTGCTCGGGCTGGTCCTGCTGCTGCTGGCAGGAGGCGCCCACGGCCTCGGCTTGCAGCCGGGGCGCGATGCGATCCTCGGCTTCATCCTGGCCTTCCTGCTGCCGTTGGTGAGCGGTGCCGCGACCCAACTGCTGCCGGTGTGGCTGCGCCCGGGCGTGCAGACGGCGTGGCACGCCGCGGCGCGAGCCCGCCTCGGTCGCTGGAGCGCGCTGCGGGCTGCGCTGATGATTGCCGGGGGTATGCTGGTGACGTCGGGGGTCGGAGCCGGCCTGTGGTTCGCCCTGGGAGGCCTCGCGCTATTTGCAGTGGCGGCGGCATCGCTTCCCTTCCTGCCCTACGCCGCGCCGCAAGAGCGCACGCAAATAGAAAGGCGGCCGTAGCCGCCTTTCCTTCCCTGAGCAAGTGCTTCGTAACTAATCGTGTTGCCGGTGCGGTCCGGGTGAAGTCGCGTCCCCGGTTGTCTCGTCCCCGCCAGCGGTCCAGTGCGTCCTCCTTTGAATGCCGCCATTCTAGGGCTCTGCGCTGCGACGACTTTGCGGCAGGTCAACCTCTCGCGCCTTCGCGTGCGGTCCCGTTCCCCCCGCCGGGAAAGAGGAAGGGCGACCGAAGCCGCCCTTCCTCCCCCCTGAGCAAGTGCAACATCGTATCGGGGGAACCGCTGGCGCCGAGCATTCCAGGGGGCGCCGAGCCTCGTCTTGCGGCAGGTCAACTGGCACGCGTCTGGCTGGAGCGCGGCGCCGCCCGGGGCCGTCCCCGGACCTGCAGTCGATCGGGCACAAACCTGTCGGCGCAGGGAATCAATGCGAATCATTCGCGGAATGCCCACTTGGGCTATCATCTGGCAGCCAACTGATGGCCACACGGACAGGAGAAGGAAATGGACAGACGGGAGCTTCTGGTGGGCGGCGCGGCGCTGGCGGCTGCGGCCACCGCGGGTGCGGCCTTCGCCGCGGACGAGCACGATCATCACATGCACCATGGCGGCGGCAAGTTCAAGGCGCTGGTGACCACGGCAGCCGACTGCATTCATATCGGCGAAGAGTGCATGAACCACTGCCTCGATCTGCTGGCGACGGGCGACAAGGAACTGGGCATGTGCGCCAAGTCGGTGAATCAGATGCTGGCGGCCTGCAACGCGCTGGTGCGGCTGGGCACGCAGGACTCGAAGTACCTGCCGAAGATGGCGGCGCTGGCGGGGCAGATCTGCGACGACTGCGAGAAGGAGTGCCGCAAGCATGAGAAGAAGCATGCCCAGTGCAAGGCCTGCGCCGATGCCTGCGCCGCCTGTCTCAAGGAATGCAAGAAGGTCGCGGCCTGAACAGCGCGGTCCGCCCGCGCCTGGCGGGCGGCCGGGCCGCTTCGCATCCCGTTCCTATCTTATCGAGGAGAAGCCATGTATCCGTTGCCACGACTGATCGCCCGCAGCGCCCTGGTGCTCGCGGCGATGCTCGGCCTGGGCCAGGCCGCCATTGCCCAGGGCGTACTGAAAGTGTCCGCCATTCCCGACGAGGCGCCCACCGAGCTGCAGCGCAAGTTCGCCCCCCTCGGCAAGTATCTCGAGAAGGAGACCGGCATGAAGGTCGAATTCACGCCGGTCACGGACTATGCCGCCGTCGTCGAGTCGCTGGCGACGCGCAAGATCGACATGGCCTGGCTCGGTGGCTTCACTTTCGTCCAGACCAGGATTCGCACCAACGGCACCGCCATCCCCATCGTGCAGCGCCAGGAGGACGCGGTCTTCACCAGCAAGTTCATCAGTGCAGACGACAAGATCAAGTCTTTCGCGGACCTCAAGGGCAGGACCTTCGCCTTCGGTTCCCCCTCTTCCACCTCCGGCCATCTGATGCCGCGCCATTTCCTGATGCAGGCCGGGCTCGATCCGGACAAGGATTTCAAGAACGTCGCCTTCTCCGGCGCCCATGATGCGACGGTGGCCTTCGTCGCCTCGGGCAAGGTCGATGCGGGGGTGCTCAACGCCTCGGTGTGGGACAAGCTGGTCGAGCAGAAGAAGGTGGACCCGGCCAAGGTCAAGGTATTCGCCACGACGCCGCCGTACTTCGACTACAACTGGACGGTGCGCGGCGACCTCGACCCGGCGCTGGTGAAGAAACTCACCGACGCCTTCCTCAAGCTCGACCCCAACAACCCCGAGCACAAGGAGTTGATGGACCTGCAGCGCGCCAGCCGCTTCATCCCGACCAAGGCCGAGAATTACGCCGGCATCGAGGCGGCGGCCAAGGCCGCGGGGCTGCTCAAGTAGGGCGTCCGCTCCAAACACGGCGGACAAGCGCGTGTGTCGCCGGCGGCTTCTTCCTCGCCCCGTTCGCGGGGAGAGGGGCGGGGTGAGGGGCATGCTGCTGTCACGCGGCACGGGTGTCCCCCTCACCCCAGCCCTCTCCCCCGTTCGCGGGGGAGAGGGAGAGTTCGCGCGGACGGTTCGACGAATCATGAGCTTCCACCTCCAGGCCGCAGGCCTCGCCCATGCCAACGGCCATCGCGCGCTGAACCGACTCACGCTGGAGGCGCAGGCCGGCGAACGTATCGCGGTTATCGGTCCGTCGGGGGCGGGCAAGACTTCGCTGCTGCGCCTGCTCGCCACCTCGCTGCGTCCGACCGAGGGCCGGGTCCGCGTGCTCGGCGCCAGCCCCTGGCAGCTCGGCGCGCGCGAGCTGCGCCGGCTGCGCAGCCGCATCGGCGTGGTGCACCAGGCACCGCCGCTGCCGCCGCGCCAGCGCGCCGTCACCGCCATCCTCGCCGGGCGGCTCGGACGCTGGCCGTGGTGGAAGTCGCTGCTCTCCCTGTGGTATCCCGCCGACATCGCCGGCGCGCGGGCGCAGCTGGCGCGGCTCGACCTCGCCGACCGCCTGTTCGAGCGCTGCGACCGCCTCTCCGGCGGCCAGTTGCAGCGAATCGGCGTGGCGCGGGTGCTGTACCAGGCGCCGGATCTGATCCTGGCAGACGAGCCCGTTTCCGCGATGGATCCGGCTCTGGCCGATCTCACCGTCTCCCAACTCTCCCAGGAGGCAACCGCCCGCGGCGTGACGCTGGTGGCGAGCCTGCATGCCGTCGACCTGGCGTTGCGCTGGTTTCCCCGTATCGTCGGACTCAAGGGCGGCGAGATTCTGTTCGATTTGCCGCCGGTGAAGGTCGATGACGCCCTGCTGCGGGATCTCTACTCTGCGGAGAGCAGCGTCATCCCGACCCAGGACCGGGAGCCGCTGCTATTGCCCGAGCCCGGCCTGAGCGAGGCGGTACCGCGCCGCGCCCAATGCTGGTGAGCGCAGCCAACGCCCGCGACCCTCAGGCGCTGCGTCGCGCGAGCCTGCTCGCCGGCGCGCTGATCCTGCTGTGGCCGTTGCTGCAACTCGCGGAATTCAAGCCCGCGGCGCTGTTCGATCCCCAGAATCTGAAGGTGATGGGCCACTTCCTGCAGGGTTTCCTGCCGCCGGAGGTGTCCACGGAGTTCCTCGGCTTGGTCGTGAAGGCGACGCTGGAGACGCTCGCCATGGCCACCGCCGGCATCACCCTGGCGATGCTGGTCGCGGTGCCGCTGGGCATGGCGATGACCCACAGCCTGTCGGTGTCGCGCATCGGACCCGGCCCCGGGCGCTGGCGCGGCGAATCGGGGCGGGCGCTGGTGCGCATCGCCTTGCTGCTGCTGCGTGGCATTCCGGAACTGGTATGGGCGCTGGTGTTCGTGCGCGCCCTGGGGCTGGGCGCGGCGGCGGGCGTGCTGGCGCTTGCCATCACCTACGGCGGCATGCTGGGCAAGGTCTATGCGGAGATTCTGGAATCGGGTGACACACGGCCGGCGCGGGCGCTGCTGGAATCGGGCAGCGGGCGCGTCATGGCGCTCGCCTACGGCCTGATTCCCGGCGCCGCCCAGGAACTGGTGTCCTACACCATCTACCGCTGGGAGTGCGCGATCCGCGCCTCGGTGGTGATGGGCTTCGTCGGCGCCGGCGGGCTGGGCCAGTTGATGGACCAGTCGATGAGGATGCTCAACGGCGGCGAGGCGGCAACCATCCTGCTCACCTTCCTGCTGCTGGTGCTGCTGGCGGATGCCATCAGCGCCGCGCTGCGGCGGCAACTCACATGAGCGCCGTCCGCCGGGCCGTCCCAAGGATGGCGCAGCCAACGACATGGAGCGGGCACGGCCCGCGAACAGCAATCACCCCCTTCCGTGGGAAGGGGGATGGGGGGAAGGTACTCCAATGAGCGCCGTCCGCCGGGCCGCCCCAAGGATGGCGCAGCCAACGACATGGAGCGGGCACGGCCCGCGAACAGCAATCACCCCCTTCCGTGGGAAGGGGGTCGGGGGGAAGGTACTCCAATGAGCGCCGTCCGCCGGGCCGTCCCAAGGATGGCGCCGCCAACAGACCGGAGAGGGCGCAGCCCGCGAACCGTTATCACCCCCTTCCGTGGGAAGGGGGTCGGGGGGAAGGTCCCATGAGCGCGCGGGGATGTGATTCCTCGACGAGGCTGGACGACGCCGGCGAGGCGGCCAAGTTCTGCCTCACCTGCACCCTCACGCTGCTCGGCGTGGCGTTGGTGATCGTCGCCAGCTTCGCCTACCTCTCGCTGGGCTTGGACCGGCTGTTCACCGCCGAGGTGGGCTGGGACATGCTGCGCTTCTTCCATTCCTTCTTCCCGCCCGACCTCTCCGCCGACTACCTGCTCAAGGTGGGCAAGGGGTCGCTGGAGACGCTGGCGATCTCCGCCGTGGGCACGCTGCTGGCGGCGCTGGGGGCAATGTTTTTGGCATTGCCGGCGTCGGGCCGCTACGGCTGGGCGCTGCGTAATGCAACGCGCTTCGCGCTCAACGTGCTGCGCTCGGTGCCGGAGCTGGTGTGGGGCGCGCTGATGGTGCTGGCGGCCGGACTCGGCCCCTTCGCCGGCACGCTGGCGCTGGCGCTGCACACGGCCGGCGTGCTCGGGCGGCTGTTCGCGGAAACGCTGGAGAACGCACCGCCGGAACCGGCCGGCGCGCTGGTGGATTCCGGCGCCACGCCGGCGCTGGCCTTCATCTATGGCACGCTGCCCTCCATCCTGCCCCAGCTCGTTGCCTACAGCCTCTATCGCTGGGAGATGAACATCCGCATGGCGGCGATCCTCGGTTTCGTCGGCGCCGGCGGACTGGGCCAGATGCTCTACTTCGAGCTTTCCCTGTTCCACCAGGAGCAGGCCAGCACGGTGATCATCGGCATGCTGCTGCTGGTGATGATCGTCGACGGCGTTAGCGCTGTGGTGCGGCGCGGACTGGCGCGCGCCCATTCCTGAATGGGGACCGGCGCGCACGGCGCGCCCTACGGGGTTCATCCCGGCGCGTAGGGCGCCCATCCCACTCTCCCCTCTCGCTGTCGCGAGAGGAGTCGGGGTGGGGGTATGCGCGCCGTTCAGCGATGGGTTAACTGCGCGTAAAGCTGCGGCAGCCGCGCCGGCAACTCCTCCGGCTTGCGGATGACGGTGAAGCCGGCGGCGCCGAACAGGTGCGGCAGGTAGGCCTCGCCCTCGCGGTCGATGGTGACGCAGAACGGCCGCAGGCCGTGCTCGCGCGCCTCGACGACGCTGACGCGGGTGTCCTCGATGCCGTAGCGGCCTTCGTAATGGTCCGTGTCGTTCGGTTTGCCGTCGGTGAGGATGAGCAGCAGCTTCACCTGCGCCGGATGCTCGTCGAGCAGGCTCGTCGCGTGGCGGATGGCGGCGCCGAGACGCGTGTAGTAGCCGGGCTTGAGCGCGGCGATGCGGCCGCGGATGGCAGCGTCGTACTTCTCCGTGAAGGTCTTGATCTGGTGCACGCGCACGTTGCTGCGCTTCAGTGACGAGAAGCCGTAGAGCCCGAAGGCGTCGCCGGTGGCGGTGAGCGCCTCGGCGAACAGGGTCAGGCTGTCCTTCACTACGTCGATGACGCGCGCATGATCGCTGACCCACGCGTCGGTTGACAGCGACAGGTCGGCCAGCACCAGGCAGGCCAGGTCGCGCTCGCACGGCAGCTGCGCCAGATAGGTTCCCGCCTCCCGGCCATGGCTGCCGGCGATGCGGTCGGCATGGGCGCGGACGCAGGCGTCGAGGTCCAGCTCCGAGCCGTCGGGCTGGCTCTTGAGCCAGCGCCGCACCGGCTGCAGCGCCGAGAACTGCCAGCGCAGGCGCTGTGCCGCCTTCCTCAGGTGGGCGGGCAGGGCGCAGGGCGGCGCGTCGCGCGCCACCATCGGCTGCACGCGGCAGTAGTCGGGCCGCAGCAGGCGCTTGCGGAAGTCCCACTCCGGCAGCAGGATGCCCTCGCCCAGCGGCAGATCGTCCTGGGCGGCGGAGGGCAGGTCGAGATCGAACTTCACGCGCGAGGCTGCCGTGCTGCCATCGCGCGTCACGGCGAGTTCGTCCATCTCCTCCGCGCGTTGCGCCGCATCGGGATCCGGATCGTCGTCCAGCGGCCGGTTCACCTTGATGTACTCCGCCCAGGAGAACAGGCTCTCGGCGCGAAAGATCATGAGGAACCCGTTCTTGCCCTCGGGCGCCTCCTCACGCCGGGCGCGAAAGCGCTTGCGCGCGGCATCCGCCGCCTTGCTGCCTTGCTCCTCGCCGAGCGCCTGCTCCGCAGCGCGCTGCTCGGCCAGCGCCAGCGCCCGCATCGTCGGATAGAGCCACAGCGGCACCGGCTGCGGCGGACGCGCCTTGCGCTTGGCGGACAGGGGCAGGGCATCGACGCTGCCCGGCTCCCTCAGTGCGCGGCGGATCGCCTTCTCGGCGGCGGCCTCGTCGGCACCGAGTCGGTCGGGGGCGATGCGCAGGGCCAGGACCGCGTCCACCAGGCGCCGGTAGCGCGAGTCGAGCCCGGGAAAGCGCGCCAGCGCCGCCGCCGTCGCCTGCTGGTTGCGGACGATCCACGGCTCCTCGGAATCCTGATCGCTGGCGGCGAGGGCGATCAGCCACAGATAGAGGTCGCGGTTGAGCCCCACGTCGGAGAACAAGGCAATCTGCGGCGGCAACTGCAGCGTCTGTTCGTCGCGCGTCGCCTGCGGCGTGCGCTCGCCGCTGCCGGCGATACGCTGCAGCAGGCGCCGTCGCGCGCCATGCTGGGTGGATGCGGCCGCGGCCACCCGCAATCCCGGTTCGCCGCCGAAGGCGCGAAACAGCACGCCCGCGGTCTTCTCGATGTCGGCCAGGCGCACCGCCGCCTCGGGATGTTCCTGCCGCGCGGCGCGGGTGACGATCCTGTGCCAGAGGCCGCCGATGAATTCTTCCATGGGCGAGGATCTACGGCTTGTCCTGCTGCCGCCAGCCAGTCAGGCTCACCGCCGCTTCGTTGCGCTTGGCGGCTTCGCCTTCCACCCACTGCAGCAGCGATCCTTCGGGGTTGTCGCGCTGCACCGTGCTGCAGGCGTCGATGCACTGGCCGCACTGGGTGCAGGTGAACATGAACTGCTTGATGTTGCGCGGCTTGAGCCGCATCGGGCAGACATGATCGCAGGCCGAGTGCTGGGCGCCCAGGAGGGCGCGGCACGTCGCGCAGTCCGCTGCGCGCTTGCGCTCGAATCCCACCACCATGCCGCCCCGATTGCCCATCCAGGCCAGACTCTGGAACAACCCGACGGCGCAGGCGTAGCGGCAGAAAAGGTGGCGCGCGAAGAGGAACTCGATGCTCAGCAGCAGGGTGCCGACGCCGATGAACAGGGCCTGGTTGCGCGTCAGGGCAAGACGGAACAGATTGCCGTAGATCTCGAACGGCGGCAGCAGGTAGGTCAGCAGCACCACCGCCCAGACGAAGGCGAAGGACACCGCCAGCGGCAGCACCACCAGCCACCAGCGCGCATCGGGCACGGTCGCGCTGCCGTCCGGATTGCGGCTGGGGCCGGCCTTCCGGTCCCAGATGCTCTGCTTGCCCGAGGCGCGGCGCATCATGCGGTTGATGGTTTCCACCACCGAAAAGTGCGGGCACAGCCAGCCGCAGTAGAGCCGCCCCCAGCGCCATGCCGTGTAGATGAGGACGGCGCCGGCGAGCAGGATCGGCACGAAGACGCGGGTGACGAGGTTGAATGCGGCTTCCCCCGGCCCGATGGTGCCGGCGAGAAACTCGTCGAGACCGATGCGCCACGGCATGCCGAGGAAATAGGCATGGCCCAGGGTCAGGTCGTAGCGCAGCAGGTCGAACAGCGGTGCCACGACGAAGAGGATGAAAAAGCCCATCTGCCACCACAGACGCTTGCGCTGGGTGAAGCCGGCCGGGCCGCGCACGGGAATCGCCGCGCGCCGGTGGAACTCGATTTTCGAAATGCGGGCCCCTCCGGCCTGCGTTACCGCGGCGGTTGCGCGTTCAGTCACAGGGCTTCCCCACCACCGGATAGACGAAGAGCTTGCCGCTCAATGCCTTCACCAGTCCCCACACGCCGAGCAGGATCAGGGTGGAATGGACGCAGGTGAACCACAGGATCACGACGACCCAGGTCCACACCGACTGGAAGCCCCCCAGGACGACGACCGAGACATTGGCGATGACGAGCAGCATGCCGGCCCAGATGCTGGCCTCGAAGGTCTGCTCGATGTGGCAGCGCGCCAGCGGCGGCGCGTCTTTGCGCCGTTTCAGCCAGAGCCAGAGCAGGCCGAGAAAGGCGAGCCCCGGCGCCAGCATCAGGTTGGCGAGGAACAGCACCTCGGCGGCGACGGCCAGATCCTGGCCCTCCGGCACGGCGCGCAAGGGCGTGTTACCGGCCGAAGGTGGCATGGATTACTTCCATCAGGGCGACGTTGATCTCGGGGTCGTCGCTGAGGGTTTCGACCAGCGACACGCGGCAGGCCTGCAGCGGGTCCATGCCGTCGCGGATCAGCGTGGCGGCATACACCAGCAGGCGCGTGCTGGCGACTTCTTCGAGGTCCACATCCTTGAGGGCGCGGAAGGAGCGGGCGATGGACACCAGGCGCCGCGCGTCCATCGCCTCCACGCCGGTCTCGCCGGCGAGGATCGCCTCCTCGCGCGCGGCGTCGGGGAAATCGAAGCGCAGCGCGACGAAACGCTGGCGCGTGGAGGGCTTCAGCCCTTTGAGGAAGTTCTGGTAGCCGGGGTTGTAGGAGATCACCAGCATGAAGCCGTCGGGCGCGTGCAGCAGTTCCCCGGTGCGGTCGATGGGGAGGATGCGCCGGTCATCGGCGAGCGGGTGCAGCACCACCGTCGTGTCCTTGCGCGCCTCGACGATCTCGTCCAGATAGCAGATGCCGCCCTCGCGCACGGCGCGGGTGAGCGGCCCGTCGCTCCAGAAGGTCTCGCCATCGCCGATGAGGTGGCGGCCGACGAGATCCGCCGCGGTGAGGTCGTCGTGGCAGGCCACGGTGTACAGCGGCAGGCCGAGTTTCGCCGCCATGAAGGAGACGAAGCGCGTCTTGCCGCAGCCGGTGGGCCCCTTGATCAGCAGCGGCAGGCGGTTGCGCCAGGCCCGCTCGAAGACTTCGACTTCGTTGCCGGCCGCCTCGTAATAGGGCAGTGCGGCAGCAGTCGTTCGAACCTGGATGTCCATCTGTGTCATCGTCCTCTGCGGCGGTGCAATCGTCTCAAGTGTAAGCGCGAAGGCTAGCCCGCGGACGTCGCAATGTGTTTGACGCAGGACAAGCCGTCCGGAACGTCCGAATTTCCGGCGCCGGCGGTTTCCCCTTACCATGGGGCCGGAGCCGCCCGCCGCCCGATACCGACGACATGCCCAACGACGCTTTCATATCCTACAGCCACCGCGCGGACTTCGCGCTGGCTGCCGCTGTCGAGAAAGGCCTGGAGAAGCTGGCCAAACCCCTGTTCTCGATCCGGGCGATGGAGGTCTTCCGCGACGAAAGCGATCTTGCGGCGAGTTCCGGATTGACGCCCGCGCTGGAGAAGCACCTGGCGCAGTCGCGCTGGCTGATCGTCTTCGCCTCCCGCACCGCGGCCCGCTCCGCCTATTGCGGCGACGAAGTGGCGTGGTGGGTACGCCAGCGGGGGACGGATCAGCTTCTCATCGCGCTCACCGACGGCCAGATTGCCTGGGACCGGCAGCGGGGCGACTTCGACTGGAGCGCGACCGACGCGCTGCCCGAATGCCTGCGCGGCGCGTTCCAGTCCGAGCCGCGCTATGTGGATCTGCGCGAAGTCAAGCAGAGCGCGGACCTGTCTCTGGCGAACCCGACCTTCCGCTTCGCCATGCTGGACCTGGCGGCGCCGGTCCGCGGCATCGCCAAGAACCAGCTCGACAACGAGGACGTCAAGCGCAACCGCATGTTCCGCCTGCTGGTGCGGGCCGGCGTCACCGCGATCGCGCTGTTCGGTGCCGCCGCTGCGGTCATGGCGGTGGTGGCGCGGCAGCAGGCGCAGCAGTCGCTGTCGCGGCAACTGTCGGCCCAGTCGCTGCGGCTGGTGCGCGCTCAGCCCGATCTCGGCCTGCTGCTGGCGGTCGAGGCGCTCAACATCGCGGACTCGGTGGAGGGCCGCGCCGGCCTGCTCGACGCCCTGCTGGACCAGCCGCATCTGATTCGCGTGTTGCACGGGTCAACCAGGGACGATCTCGAGCGCCAGGGATTCCGCTTCTTCGGCCCTGCCCGGCCGGGCGCAGGCCAGGGCGCCGCGACTGCCCCTGCCAAGGCATCATCCGGCTGCGAAGGCGGTGCCGAGTCCTCCGCCGCAAGCGTGGACGGCAAGCTCACCGCCTACGGCTGCTACGGCGGCGACGTGCGCATCGCCGGCGCCGGCGGAACGCGCGGCGCCTTCTCCCGCATCGGCCACCAGCAGCCGGTCATGAGCGTACTGTTCTCTGCCGACGGGCGGCTGCTGATCTCGGGCGGCTACGACGGCAGGATCCTGCTGTGGGACGTCACAACGGGAGTCGGCATGGAGCCCGCCTTCGCCGACAACGAGCTGCCGGTGCTGGCTCTCGGGCTCAGCGCCGACGGCAGGTCGCTCGCCAGCCTCCACGAGGGCGGCCCGCCCAAGCTTTGGGACCTCGCCGTGCAGCCGCGCCTGAAGACGCCGGTAGCGGGCGTCGCCGATCCCGGCGAGGTACTGGCGGTCGTGGGCGAGCGCAGCCTGATCGAGTCCAACACGATCGAGTGGCGTACCGGCGACCGCCAGCGGCTGGCGCGGGAAATCGTCGGGCCCGAGCGCGCGGGTCAGTTCCTGGGCCTGTGGGCTGCCGGCAAGCCGCTTTACGCCGGCCAGCTCGGCTTGTCCGACGCCACCCTTCCCGCCTACGACAACGACGCGGGCATCGCGCTGGCCGTGGACGTTCCGGCAGCCGGAAACGAGAGCCGGCTGTTGGTGCGCAGCACCGACCCGGCCGGCCCGCGATTGGAGATTCCCCTTCCATCCTATGTGCAGGCGACGGCAATCTCGCGCGACGGCAAACGGCTGGCGGGCGCCGCCGGGCGGACGCTGTGGATGTGGGAGCTGCCGTCCGGAAAACTGCTGTTCGGTCCGGTGGACCTGGAAGGCGAACCGCGCGTGCTCCTGTTCGGCAGGGCGGACGCATTTCTCGCCGCCGGATTGGCCGACGGCCGGCTGCTGGTGCTCGATCCGGCCGACGGCAAGCCGCTGCGGCAGGCGCTCGACGCCCATCAAAGCACCGGCTCGCTCGGCATCCAGGCCGCGGCCCTGAGCGCCGACGGAAAGCGTGCCGCCACCGGCGGTGTGGACGGTCAGATCCTGGTCTGGGATACCGGCACCTGGCAGCGGCGGACACCGATGCCGGCCTACGGCTTCAAGGTGCGGCCGGGCCCGGCCTTCGAGGGTTCGTACTCGGTTCCGGCCGTCGCCTTCGATCCGGACGACGCACTCTTTGCCGCCGCCACCACCCGCGGTCCGGCGGTCTGGTTCCGCGGCGGCCTGGACTGGCTGCGGCGCGGGCTCGCCAGTCGGGCGGTGAGCCGGATCGGGTTTTCTCCCGACGGCCGCTCCCTGGTGACGGTCGGCGCCGACGGAGTGCTGGAATGGAGCATGGATGCGGAGGACTGGAAGCGCAGGGCCTGCGCCGTCGCCGACCGCAATCTCACCCAGGCGGAGTGGCGGCAGTACGTGTCCTTCGACGCGGGACAGCAATCGGGGTGGAAGCGCGTGTTCGAACCGGGCTACCGCTCGACCTGCCCCGAACGGTCTGCGGGCAGCGAGGACGCCGCGCCCCGCAACAAGCAAGCTGCGCCCGCGGCGACAGCACCGCAGAGCTATCCCGCGCCGACCCGGTAGGCCAGCGCGATCAATCCGAGCACGGCCACCAGCCAGCCCAGCATGAGCAGTTTCCAGCGCAGCCGGACGAAGCGCAGGCCCATGAATTCGTTGATCACCAGGCGCGACTTGATGAACGCCAGGATCAGGACGCTGCCGACGGCGGCCCATCCCTCGGCGCCGATTTCGCCGATGGCATAGGAGACACCGGTGGCCAGCATCAGCACCACCAGCGTGCGGTTGAGGCAGGAGATGGCCGAATAGCGGGTCATCGCATCACATAGATGAGCGGGAAAAGGATCAGCCACACCAGATCCACCATGTGCCAGTAGCTCGCCCCCGTCTCCATGCCATGGTGATCGGCGGAAGAATAGCCGCCGCGGCGCGTTTTGAGCAGGACCGCGGCCAGGATGATCATGCCCAGGATGACGTGCATGAAGTGGAAGAAGGTGAGCGAGATGTAGAACATGTAGAAGGCGTTGGTGGACAGGTTGATGCCGATCGAGAACTTGGCGTGGTACTCGAACAGCTTCACCACCAGGAAGCCGGCGCCGCAGGCGATGCCGGCCGCCAGCCAGCGCGCCGAAGTCTGCGACCGGTCGCGCTTGATCGCATTCACCGCGCGCGCCACGAAATAGCTCGCAGTGAGCAGCACGACGGTGTTGAGCGCCCCCGCCTCGCGGTCGAGGGTGAGCTGCATCTCGTTGAACAGGGCGACGTTCTTGGCCCGGGTGAAGGCGTAGCTGACGAAGAACACGCCGAAGGCCAGCAGTTCGGCGAAGATGAAGATCCAGATGGCGAGGTCGCCCGGCAGATCGCCGTCTTGTGGCGCGTTCAGCCCGGCCGCCTCTGTGTCGGGCGAGTCGGGGAGCGCTATGGGTGCGTTGTCGGAAAGGACTGGGGACTTCAACGGGGCGAGGGCGACGAGAACTCGGCGCCATGATAGCCGGGACGCGGCACGCCGCACTTGATCAAGGATAAGCCGGCCGAGGGGCGTGCAGGGCAATGTCCGCGTGCGGCGACCGGTGGCAACCGCGGGAGCGCCTCAAGAACAACGGCCTTTGCCGCATGTCCTGTGGATTTGGAGCACTTGCGGCGACTCCGACGCAAGACGAGGTATCCGGCGTATCGTTCGGGTGCGGAGGGGAAACCGCCCGAGGCGTCCAAGTAGCGATACACTTCGCGCCTTTAGTGACCGGAGGCCTAGGCGGTGGAAGGCAAGGGGAAGAAGCCTCGGGTGAGGCAGGTGATTTTGCAGAATTGAAGGAGCATTTTCAGCAGATGGTAGTCAATCGCCTGACAGGCAAGGAGAACGTATGAAGCAACAACCGAATACAAGACCAAGCATCAAGCGCGGCCTTCTGGCCGCCTCCCTCGCGCTCGGCTTCGGCCTTTCGGCCGGCTCTGCGATGGCAGCGGAAGGCCTCAACCAGCACGCCGACGAGATCCTGCAATCGATGTCCAAGTTTCTTGCGGGGACGAAGGCCTTCAGCGTGACCGCTGATATCAGCAATGAGTTCATCACGACCGAGGCGCAGAAACTGCAACTGAACAGTCACGCCACCGTCCTCGTGGAGCGGCCGTCGCGGTTCTATGTAACCCGCAAGGGCAAGTTCGCCGACGCGGAACTGATCTTCGACGGCAGCAAGCTGACGCTCTACGGCAAGACTGCGAATGGCTACGTCCAGAAGGATGTCGCCGGAACCATCGATCAGGCGATCTCTACCATCGAAACCGATTCCGGACTGAGTTTACCAGGGGCGGACCTGCTGCTGTCCAATCCCTACAAGGTTCTTTCCTCCGGCGTAACCAGCAGCGGCTACTACGGAATGGCCTACGTGGGAGGCGTCCAGTGCCATCACCTGGCGTTTCGCACGCCCAAAGTTGACTGGCAGATCTGGGTGAAGGAGGGCGCCGAGCCGCTGCCCATGAAGTATGTGATCACCACCAAGTGGACGGCAGGGGCTCCGCAGTACAGCGTCGAACTGAGCAACTGGAATACCAAACCGGCGATCGCGGCGGACAAGTTCAAGTTTGTGGTGCCACAGGGCGCGAAAAAGCTGCAAGCGCTCGCGGCTGACGAAACGGGAGAGTTTGCGCCGTCCGAGGAGGGCAAGTGATGAAGAGTTCGACTGTTCTGATGTTGGCACTTGGGTGTGCAGTGGCCGCTGGCGAGCTACTGCCGGGCGGCGGGATCATCGACGGAGGCCTCCTCGTCAAAGAGGCCCAAGCGATTGTCGGCAGGCCGCTGACGCCGGTGAGCGTCGCGGGAGTGGCCCGGCGCACGACGCGGCGCATGATCGTCGCGACTTCCGTTTACGTCGTTGCGCTGCCACCGGCCTGCACGACCGTCATCATTGAGGGCACCACGTTGCACCAGTGCGGCGGAACCTACTACCAGCCCCCGGTACCCAGTACGTGGTCGTCAACGTCCAGTAAGCGCACTCGCCGACACGGCGGACCGTTTCCGGCCGGGAGGCGTATCGATGTCCGGTCGCACGCCTGAGGCGCAACTGCAGCGCACGCCTCAGGTACTCCCCGTCCGCTGAACCGTGGCGCAGGGCCGCGACACTAAGGTCTCTGTCGCGTTCCTTACGAACGGGCTGCTCGTCTGCCAACCGTAGCATGCTGTAGCCATGACGCGGTGCTCGCCTGTGCGCAAGTGAATCCCCTGCCGGCAAGTCGTTTCCAAGTCATGCGAAGATCACCAAGAGAAAACGGGGGCCAGCGGCCCCCGTCCTGTTGCACCCGGAAACTTCCGGTCTATGCCTTGGCCGTGCTCTCGTCACCTTTGACGAAGAAGCTCGCGATATAGACCAGCAGGCCGATCAGGAACACCACGCCGGTCCATTCGCGCATCCAGTAGAACAGCGACACCTGGTCCTGCGCCGACATGAACGGCACGGGCGTCGAGGACACGCGCTGCAGCCACACCTGCAGGATGCCGGCGGCGGTGAGGAAGAGCGTGATGAACACCATGGCGATCGTCATCAGCCAGAACGACCACATCTCCAGCACCTGCGCCTTCTCCGAGTTGGCGGCGCGGCCGCGCAGGATCGGCATGGCGTAGGAGATCATGGTCAGCACCACCAGCACGTAGGCGCCGTAGAACGCCATGTGGCCATGGGCGGCGGTGATCTGGGTGCCGTGGGTGTAGTAGTTCACCGGAGCCAGGGTGTGCAGGAAGCCCCACACGCCGGCGCCGAGGAAGGCCATCACGCCGGTGCCCAGGGCCCACAGCGTCGCCGCCTTGTTCGGATGCTCGCGACGGCGGCGGTTCACCATGTTGAAGGCGAACACGGTCATGGCGAAGAACGGGATGGGCTCTAGGGCGGAGAAGATGGAACCCCACCATTGCCAGTATTCCGGCGCGCCGATCCAGTAGTAGTGGTGGCCGGTGCCGATGATGCCGGTGACCAGCGTCAGGGTGATGATGACGTACAGCCACTTCTCGATCACTTCGCGATCGACGCCCGTCACCTTGATCAGGACGAAGGCCAGCATCGCGCCGAGGATCAGTTCCCACACGCCTTCCACCCAGAGGTGCACCACCCACCACCAGTAGAACTTGTCCAGCACCAGATTGTGCGGGTTGTAGAAGGAGAACAGGAAGAACACGGCGAGGCCCCACAGGCCCAGCAGCAGCACCATGTTGATGGCGGTCTTGCGGCCCTTCAGTACCGTCATGGTGATGTTGAACAGGAACGCGAGGACGACGATGACGATGCCGACCTTGGTGATCAGGGGCTGCTCCAGGAACTCGCGCCCCATGGTTTCGAGGATGTCGTTGCCGGTCAGCTTCGCCAGCGTCGCGTAGGGCAGGGCCAGGTAGCCGACGATGGTCAGCGCGCCGGCCACGAGGAAGATCCAGAACATCAGTATGGCCAGCCCGGGACTGACAAGCTCGGTCTCCGATTCCTCGGGAACGAGGTAGTAGGCCGCTCCCATGAAGCCGAACAGCAGCCACACGATGAGCAGGTTGGTATGGACCATGCGTGCGATGTTGAACGGGATCTCGGGGAACAGGAAATCGCCGACGACATACTGCAGGCCCATGATCAGGCCGAACAGGATCTGGCCTACGAACAGTCCGATGGCCGCAATGAAATACGGCTTGGCAACCGCTTGGGATTTGTATTGCATCTATCGCTCCTTTATGTTTCGTTCCGCTATCGGGCGGGCCGCGCTGGGCGCGGCGTTCGGCTCCAGGGTCGCATCCCGCTTTCCCTCACTCCCGACCTCTCTCCCAGAGGGAGAGAGGAGGGTCGAGGCTCCCTTCTCCCGCTGCGCGGGAGAAGGGGCGGGGATGAGGGCAGGCCCCTGCTCCGCCCTCCGCCTCACCCTTCGATGTTGGGCGGCCACTTGGCGGTGTTGATCTCGGACGTGTATTTCAGGAACGCGACGAGATCGTCCAACTCCTTGTCGCTGAGATTGAATTGCGGCATTTGACGTCGGCCGGGCGCGCCGGTGGGCTGCGCCTTGATCCATCCCTTGATGAACTCCGGCCCGCGGCGCGGGTAGACGTTGCCGAGTTCCGGTGCGAAGTAGGCGCCTTCGCCGAGCAGCGTATGGCAGCCGATGCAGTTCCGGGTTTCCCAGATCTTCTTCCCGGCGACCACTTCCGCGGTCAGGTTCTGACGATTGTCGCGCTTGGGCAGCGTGCCGGTGGTGTCGAAGGTCAGCGCCAGGAACAGCAGGAAAAAGAAGACGGTCCCGCCGTAGAAGACGTTGCGTGCCATCGACGTGGTGAATGTGCCACTCATATTGTTGGTCCCCCTTGTCATCGGTGCTGCTCGCGCAGCGTCCGGCAAATGTAGGAGCGGGGCGCCGGATGGTCCTTGACTCGCGTCAACTTCCCGGCCGGGCGCAGCCGCCCGGGCGGCGGAACGGCGCCGCCGGCGGCAGATCACGGGCGGTGTCGCCGGGCGCCGCCGGGAGAGGTGCCCCGTGCCGGTATAATCGCCGTTCCCTCCATCGACCTGCCAACGTGCAAGCTTCCGACCTCTCCCAACTGAGCATCGAGCGCAAGCCCGGCGCGGCGCCCCGGCGCCTGCGGCCGGGCTGGCTGTTCGCGGTGGCCGCGGTCGTCGTGGCGGGCGGCTACGGTGCCATGCGCATGGTGACCGGTCCGGTCACGGTGGAGACGGGAAGCGTGACCTCCGCCTATCCGTACCAGGCCGCGACGCTGCTCAACGCCGCCGGCTACGTCGTGGCGCAGCGCAAGGCGGCGGTATCGTCCAAGGCGACGGGCCGCCTGGAATGGCTCGGCGTGCAGGAAGGCAGCGTGGTGAAGAAGGACGAGATCATCGCCCGCCTGGAAAGCCGGGACGTGAGCGCCGCGGCGGATCAGGCCGAAGCCAACGTCACCGTGGCGCGCGCCAACATCGGTCAGGCGGAAGCCGAACTGCAGGATGCGGAACAGGTGTTGCAGCGGGCGCGGGATCTGCTGGCGCGCAAGTTCGTGTCCCTGTCTTCCGTGGACGCGGCGCAGGCCCGCTTCAACAAGGCCCGGGCCGCGCTCGCCAGCAGCCGCGCTGCCTTGCAGGCGGCGCAGGCGGCCAGTCGCGCCGCCCGGGTCGCGGTGGATCAGACCCAGATCCGCGCGCCCTTCGACGGCGTGGTGCTGACCAAGAGCGCCAACGTCGGCGATGTCGTCACGCCGTTCTCTTCGGCGCTGGACGCGAAGGGGGCGGTGGTCTCCATGGCGGACATGTCCACGCTCGAGGTCGAGGCCGACGTGTCGGAGTCGAACCTGTCGAAGATCAAGGTCAACCAGCCCTGCGAAATCCAGCTCGACGCCTTCCCGGACCAGCGTTTCCGCGGCCGGGTCAGCCGCCTGGTGCCGACCGTGGATCGCACCAAGGCCAGTGTCATGACGAAAGTGAAGTTCGTCGACAGCGATGCCGGCCAGGGCGCCCGCATCCTGCCGGAGATGAGCGCCAAGGTCGCGTTCCTGTCGCGCGAGGTCCCCGCCGATCAGCGCCAGCCGCTCACGGTCGTGAATCCCGAAGCCGTCCTCGCGCGCGACGGCAAATCGATCGTGTTCGTGGTCAGCGAGGGCAGGGCGGTGCAGACGCCGGTCGTGACCGGGGAGCGGCTCGGTGAGGCGATCGTCGTATCCGGCGTCAAGGTGGGCGAGCGCGTGGTGCTCAAGCCGGACGCGAAGCTGCGGGACGGCAGCGCCGTGAAGCTGCTGCAGAAATGAGCGTCACAGAGATCAGTGCGGTCGCGGGCGAGGCCGGGCCGGCGCCTGCGCCGCTGGTGGAACTGCGCGACATCGCCAAGAGCTACCACCGCGGCAACCAGAGCGTTCCGGTCCTCACGCGCATCAGCTTCGATATCGCGGCAGGTGAATTCCTGGCGCTGATGGGGCCGAGCGGCTCGGGCAAGAGCACGCTGCTCAATCTCATCGCGGGGATCGATCGGCCGGATTCGGGCACGCTGCGGGTGGCGGGGGCGCAGATCGGGCTGCTGTCCGAACAGGCCCTCGCCGACTGGCGCTCGCGCCATGTCGGCTTCATTTTCCAGTTCTACAACCTGATGCCGGTGCTCACGGCGCTGGAGAACGTCGAGCTGCCGCTGCTGCTGACGCCGCTGGGCCGGCGCGAACGCAAGGCGCGGGCGGAACTGGCCCTGGCCATGGTGAACCTGGCCGACCGCGTGGAGCATTACCCGTCCGAACTATCCGGCGGCCAGCAGCAGCGCGTCGCCATCGCCCGCGCCCTGGTGTCCGACCCGACGCTGATCGTCGCCGACGAGCCCACCGGCGACCTGGACCGCGAATCCGCCGTCAACGTCCTGCGCCTGATGCAGCGCCTCAACCGCGAGATCGGCAAGACCATCATCATGGTCACCCATGATTCGCGCGCCGCCGCCTATGCCCATGCCATCATGCACCTGGAAAAGGGCGAGCTGTCCGCGCGCGAGGAAATCGCGCAACCGGCCTGATGGGCCGGCCGTTCGAGCAACAACCGCGATGTCCATGACCCGACATGACGGTGAAGCTTTTGTCGCGCCGCCCGATGCGCTGCTGCTGGTGTCCGGGTCATGTCCGCACTGTGGGGCGGTACTCGAAGGGTTGGCGGCGCTGGTGAAGGAGGGCGTGGTCGGCCGCCTGCAGGTGGTCAATGTCGCCGTCCATCCGGAGGAGGCGTCGCGCCGCGGCGCCCGCAGCGTGCCCTGGATCGGCATCGGCTCCTTCGTCTTCGACGGCGCCATGGCGCCGTCGGACCTGCGGCGCTGGGCGCAGCGTGCCGGCGATGCGAACGGAATGGCGGCCTATTTCCTGGAAATGCTCCGGAGCGGGCGCCGCCGCCACGTCGAGGCGGTGATCCGCGCCGACAGCCGGCACAGCCTCGCTCTGGTGGATCTGCTGCGCGATCCGGCGGCGAGCATGGCGGTGCGCTTGGGCATCGGCGCCGTGCTGGAGGCGCTGCAGGGATGCGCCGGCGCCCATCCCATGGTCGAGGAACTGGGTGCCCTGACGCGCGGCGGCGATGCGCGGCTGCGGGCGGATGCATGCCACTACCTGTCGCTGATCGGCACGCCGGAGACGATTCCCTTGCTCGAAGCCTGCCGCGGCGACGATGACGCGGAGGTGCGTGAGATCGCCGCGGAAGCCCTGCAGGAGATCGATTCCCGGGCGCAGCCCGGATCGTGAGCTTGTGCGCCGGTGGCGCGGCGCCCGGTCAATCTGTCCGCGAACGGCCTGAATTCGGCGCGCACGGCGCGCCCTGCGGGAGTCGTTCCGTCGCGCGCGCTCAGGGCATCTGAATCCGGCCGCCGCCCGGCATCTGATCCGCGATCACCAGGCCGGAAGCGGCTTCGCGGCGCATCTGCTGCAGTTCGCTCACCGCCTGCTCCACCGCCACCTGGGCGCCGGCCGCGAACTTGTCCGCCGCTTCGCCCAGCGACTCCGCCGCGATCTCGAAGGCGATCGGAAGCGCGCCGACAGGCGTGAGGATCTGCGCTTCGCCCACGTACAGCGTCTTGCGGCGCGGATCGACGGCGCCGTCGCGCGTGACGGGGGTCATGACGCGGATGGTGCCGGCGCCGCGGTCGCTGACGATTTCCTCCCGGTACAGATTGGCGGAATCCATCCGCAGATCGGCGGTGCGTTCGTCCAAAGCCATGGTGATTCCTCCAGATTGCGTGGAACGAATCATCGCACGCCGCAGCCGCGCCGGCGGATCGGACTTAATCCGACTGGGCCTCGCGTGCCGCACGCGGAGCCTCCTGTCCGGCCCTCTTCTGCAGCAGGCAGTGGAGCAGGGCGGCGTCGGCGTCGTCCAGCAGCGGTGCCGACCGGTCGGGCGCGAAATGCAGCTTGAAGGCACCGATCGCCGCCTCGGCATCGACGGTGTCGTAGCCCAGCGCCTGCAAGGCCGCCACGGCATCGAAGGGGGAGGGCGGCGGCGCCAGCGGCGCCTCGCACCACAGACCGAAACCTTGCTCGGCGAGCCGCTTCCAGGGGAAGTTGCGCCCCGGATCCACCTTGCGCCGGGGCGCGACGTCGGCATGGCCGATGAAGTTCGCCGCCGGGATGCGGTAGCGCTGCCGGATGTCGGCGAGCAGCCGCAGCAGCGATGCGATCTGCGGCTCGGTGTAGGGCTCCTCGCCGTCGTTGACGAGTTCGATGCCGAGGGACGAGGAATTGAGGTCGGTGATAGCCCCCCAGCGCGCCGCTCCGGCGTGCCATGCGCGCGAGCGCTCGTCCACGAGTTGGAATACGGTGCCGTCGCGTCCAACCAGGTAGTGGGCGCTCACCGCCAGCGCCGGGCTGCTCAGCGTGCGCAGGGCGCGTTCCGCCGTGTCGCTGCCGGTGTGATGCAGGATGACGAGATGGGGTCGCCGCTCGTTGAAGTTGGGCGACGGCCGCCATTCGGTCGGAATGCCGGCGCGCTGCGGCGTGGGTGCGCACGCCCCCAGCAGTGTCGCCATCAAGCCGACGAGCCAAGCCGTGCGCGGGCTCGCCATGACTCAGTGCCGCGAATTCAGCGTCGCCACGGCGCGCACGATGTCGTCCTCCGACAGTTGCGTGACGTGGGAGATCGCCAGCCGCGCCTCGTGCGGCAGGACGTAGGCGGCGTCGTCGGCGCTGCGTCCGAGCAGCGGCGGAAAGTGCAGCTTGTCCTGCTCCTCGCCGACCAGCCCGATGTCGGCAAGGGTGCGGATGATGGCGCGGAACGAGGAGCGATCGAAGAACTCGGGTCCAGCCGCCTCGTGCAGATAGGCCAGGCGCTGGGCCAGCAGGACGCAGCAGTCCTCCAGCAGCCGGGCCGTCAGCACACCCGGTCCGAAGCGCACCAGGGTCGCGACCACGATGAAGTAGCGTTCCAGCGGCTGACGCATGGCCTGGGCCAGGGAATGCAGCGCCAGGGACTCGCGCTGGGCGGGTGCCGGCGCCACCAGCCGGGGTCCGCGGTCGCGCACCAGTTGCAGCCGGTGGAAGGCGTCGAGGTAGCTCTGCAGGCGCCGCTCCAGATCCTGCTCCGGCCACGACAGATACAGTTCCGAGCGCAGAAAGGGGAACAGGCGGCGCGCGATTTCGAACAGGCGGTGCGGCTCGATGCGCACGTTGTGCGCCACCAGGCAGGCGATCAGCGAGGGCAGGGCGAAGGCGTGCAGCACGTTGTTGCGGAAATAGCCGAGCAGGATCGTCTGCTGGGTCGGAACGCGGATGATGTCGCCCAGCGGGTGGGCGATGCGCTGCACGATGCCCAGCCCCTCGCCGTAGGCCACCACCGCCTCGCCGTTCATTTCCGTCAATACCTGGCGCTCGGAGTAGGGTACCTCGGTCAGCAGTTGCTTGAGCAGATCGATCTGCAGCGCCAGGTGGCCGGCGTCCATCGCCCGGCGCGGCGCACCGAGCATGGCGACGGCGATCAGGTTCACCGGGTTCACCACCAGTGCATCGTTGATGCGGGTGACGATCGTCGTCGCCAACGCCGTCACCGCCTGGTGCCGTGCGGCGTCGTCTTGTGCCTCAAGCCTCGATGCCCCCCGCGCCCGCCACTCGGGCCATGCGCGATCGAGGAAGGGCTCGAGGTGGATCGGCTCGCCGACATTGACATGAACCTTGCCGAAGCGGCGTCGCAGCTTCTTCAGCGTGCCGAACATCGCCGCCACGGATTCCTTCTCCTTCGGCTTGCCGGCGAGTTCCGCGGCGTAGCTCTCGCCCTCGAGCAGTTGTTCGTAGCCGACGTAGACCGGCACGAATACCAGGGGACGCTTGATGCCGCGCAGATAGCTGTCGAGCGACATCGCCAGCATGCCGGCCTTGGGCGCGAGCATGCGCCCGGTGCGGCTGCGTCCGCCCTCGACGAAGTACTCGATCGGAAAGCCGCGGGAAGATATGACATGAAGGTACTGGGCGAACACCGCGGCGTACAGCGGATCGTCCTTGAAGCTGCGGCGCAGGAAGAAGGCACCGCCGCGGCGCAGGATCGGTCCGATCAGCGGCAGGTTGAGGTTGTCCCCGGCGGCGATGTGCGGCGGCTGCAGCCCGCGGTGGTAGATCACGTAGGACAGCAGCAGATAGTCGATGTGGCTGCGGTGGCAGGGCACGTAGATCAGTTCGGCGCCGCTGCCGGCGGCGATCACGTCCTCGAAGCGGTGCACGTCCACGCCGTCGTAGATGCGGTTCCACAGGCGCGTCAGGGCGATGTCCAGGGCGCGGATGAAGGGATAGGAGTAATCCGATGCGATGCCGTAGGCGATGCGCCGCGCCGCCAGCTCCGCCTGGTCGAGGCGGATGCCCTTGCGCTCCGCTTCCTGAGCGATCTCGCGCTCTACCTCCGCGCTGCCGATCACCTCGTTGAGCAGGGTCTGGCGGTGCGACAGGTTGGGGCCGACCGCCAGTTCGCGCTCGCGGCGAAATTCGGCGCGCAGCAGCCGCGCCACGCGGCGCAGGCTGGTGCGCTCGTCCAGGCCCTCGGCCGCGGCCTCCGCCATCACCGTGCGCAGGCTGATCGGCGCGCCGAACTTCAGCAGCGTGTCGCGGCCGTGCAGGGCCACCCGCACCAGTTGCTTGAACGTGCCCGGGACGACCCAGGTGTCGGCGAACAGCGCGCGCAGGATCGACTCCTGCTTCTGCGGCGCCCGGCCCCAGAAGATGCTCACCGGCACGATCTGGAGCTCGAACGTCGGGTCGCCGCGCGCCGCGGCCACGAGCCGCTGCAGGCGCTGCGAATACTCATAGGGATTGGGTCGCAGCGGCGACGGCTGGCCGCTGCGCGTGAGGAAGAAGAAGGAGCTGCGCTCGGCCGGATCGCCGACCGCCAGCGGCGCCAGCGGCCGCGGCAGTCCGAGCTGCTCCGCCGCCTCCTCCAGCACCAGAAGGGAGGAAAGCTGCCGCACGTGCAGCGCGTAGCAGACGGGTTGGCCGCGGTCGAAGGCGATCTTTTCCGCTTCCGCCGGCAGCGTGGTGTAGCGCACCAGCTGGCGCTGCGTCCACCGCAGCAGGGGCAGCAGGGTGCGGTCCAGGCCGAGTTTTTCCAGCACGATCGAGGACATTGATGGTGGAGGCAGGCGCAAGTTTACGCCTGCCGCGCGCGATCCTCACGAACTGCGGTGCCCGAAACCTCCGGCGGGGCGAATATACTTGCGCCGCGCGGCGCCCTGTCGGGTTTCGTCCGGGGGCCGGCGCTGGTATCGTGGGCGGTGAAATCGCGCGTGCGCATGCAAGGATCGAGACTGGCCATCATGGAAATTCCCGTACGCAAGCTCCTGCAGGATCCGATGCTGGGCCTTCGTGTCGCCGCCGGCGAGCAGGGCCTGGATCGCTCGATCACCACGGCGGAGCTCAACCGGCCGGCGCTGGAGCTGACCGGCTTCTTCCAGGAATACCGCTCGGAGCGGATCCAGATCTTCGGCAACGGTGAAGTTTCCTATGTCACGGTGCACGGCCACGACCCGGGGTTGCGCGAGATCCTGGAACGGGTGCTCGGCGGCAACGTGCCGTGCGCCATCGTCACCAACGGCCGCGAACCGCCCGCCGTGATGTGCGAGCAGGCGCAGGCGGCGGGGACGCCGATCCTGACCTGTCCGCACAGCACGACCAAGCTCTACAAGCGGTTGTGGGAACACCTGGAGCCCGATTTCGCGCCCGAGACGACGCTGCACGGCGTGTTGATGGAAGTGCACGAGATCGGCGTGCTGATCCAGGGCAAGAGCAGCGTCGGCAAGAGCGAGTGCGGCCTGGAACTGATCCGGCGCGGCTTCCAGCTGGTGGCGGACGACTACGTCACGATCCGCTGCATGAACGATTCGCTGCTCGTCGGCCGCAGCTCGAAGCTGCTGCCCTTCCACATGGAGGCGCGAGGGCTGGGCATCATCGACGTCAGCCGCATCTTCGGCGCGATGGCGATCCGCACCGACGCCCGCATCCGCATGGTCATCACGCTGGAGGAATGGGAGGACAGCGTCGAGTACGACCGCACCGGACTGACTGAGGCGACGGTGAGCATCCTCGACGTGGAGCTGCCCCACGTGACGATTCCCGTGAAGCCGGGACGCAGCGTCGGCACGCTGGTGGAGATCGCGGCCCTCAATCAGAAGCTCAAGAACATGGGGATCAACACGGCGCGGCTGATGGAACAGCGCCTGGCCCAGGAGATGGGCAACCCGCAGCGGTAGCGGAGAGATTCGCCCCGCGCCGTTCCCCCCGCGCCACTGCGTGACCTGACGGCGAAGCTGTCGCCCGTGCCATGTACCTGATCAAGCTGATCCTGAAGAATGCCCTGCGCCACAAGCTGCGTACGCTGTTGACGTTGGTCGGGCTGATCGTGGCGGTGGTGGCGTTCGGCCTGCTGCAGACCGTGGTCGGCGCCTGGTACGCCGGCGCCGAGGGCGCGTCGTCGGCGCGCCTGGTGACGCGCAACGCCATTTCCCTGGTGTTTCCCCTGCCGCTGACCTACCGGCAGAAACTGCGCTCGGTGGACGGCGTGCGCCAGGTGTCGAACGCCAACTGGTTCGGCGGCATCTACAAGGAGGCGAAGAATTTCTTCCCCCAGTTCGCCGTCGATGCGCCGACCTACTTTCAGCTCTACCCGGAGTACGTGATCGCCGAGGACCAGATGAAGGCCTTCCAGCGCGATCGCAAGGGCGCGGTCGTCGGGCGCAAGCTGGCGCAGACCTACGGCTTCAAGGTCGGCGACGCGGTGACGCTCAAGGGCACGATCTTTGCCGGTAACTGGGAGTTGGTGATCCGCGCCATCTACGACGGACGGGACGCCAAGACCGACACCTCGCAGTTCTTTTTCCATTGGGACTACCTCAACGAGACCTTGAAGAAGACGATTCCACGGCGCGCCAACACCGTCGGCGTTTACGTCCTGCAACTGGCTGATCCCGGCCGCGCCGCGGAAGTGAGCCGGGAGGTGGACGCGCTGTTCAAGAATTCCATCGCCGAGACCATGACCGAGACCGAGAAGGCGTTCCAGCTCTCCTTCGTCTCCATGACCGAGGCCATCGTGGTGGCGATCCGGGCCGTGTCGTTTCTCGTGATCTTCATCATCATGGCGGTCATGGCCAACACCATGGCGATGACCGCGCGCGAGCGGCTGTCCGAATATGCAACGCTGAAGGCGCTGGGCTTCGGTCCAGGTTTCCTGGTGCGGCTGATTACCGGCGAATCGCTGGCGATCGCTCTCGGCGGCGGGCTGGTGGGCGTGGCGCTGACGTTTCCCGTGGCGCGCGCCTTCGCCGCTCAGATGGGCTCACTGTTTCCGGTTTTCCAGGTGAGCAACGAAACGGTGCTGCTGCAGATCGCCTGCGCGCTGCTGGTCGGAATCGTCGCCGCGCTGTTTCCCGGCTGGCGCGCGGCGCGGGTGAAGATCGTGGACGGGCTGCGCAGCATAGGCTGAACTACGGTGCGCATTCCTCTCGCCTACAGCCTGCGCAACCTGTGGACGCGCAAGCTCACCACCGCGCTGACCGCGGGCGGCATGGCGCTCGTCGTGTTCGTCTTCGCCGCCGTCATGATGCTGGACGAGGGGCTGAAGAAGACGTTGGTGGAGACCGGTTCCTACGACAACGTCGTGATCATCCGCAAGGGCTCCGGCAGCGAGGTGCAGAGCGGCGTGGAGCGGCTGCAGGCGGCCATCGTCGAGAGCCAGTCGCAGGTTGCGCTGGGGCAGGGCGGCGAGCGCATGGTGTCGAAGGAAGTGGTGGTGCTGATCTCGCTCAACAAGCGCCAGAGCGCCGGCACGCCCGAGAAACCCTCCAACGTCGTGATTCGCGGCGTCACGCCCATGGGCCTGGCGTTGCGACCGCAGGTCAGGATGGCGCAGGGGCGCATGTTCCGGCCCGGCAGCGACGAGGTGATCGCCGGACGTTCCATCGCCGAGCGCTTCAGCGGCGCCGGGCTGGGGGAGACGGTGCGCTTCGGCGGTCGTGCATGGACGGTGGTGGGAGTATTCGACGCCGGCAGGACCGGCTTCGATTCGGAGATCTGGGGCGACGTCGATCAGCTCATGCCGGCGTTTCGCCGGCCGGTCTATTCCTCAGTCCTGCTCAAGCTGGCGAACGCCGCCAGCTTCGACGGCCTGTACCGGGCGGTGGAGGACGATCCGCGCGTCAAGCTGGACGTCAAGCGCGAGAGCCAGTACTACGCCGACCAGTCGGAAGCCCTGTCGAAATTCATCTCCTACCTCGGACTCACCCTGTCGGTGATCTTTTCCATCGGCGCCGTCATCGGCGCCATGATCACCATGTACGCCGCAGTCGCCAACCGCACCGCCGAGATCGGCACGCTGCGCGCCATCGGCTTCCGCCGCAGCTCGGTGCTGGCGGCGTTCCTGGCCGAGTCGCTGTTCCTCAGCCTGCTCGGCGGCATCCTGGGCGTGCTGCTGGCTTCGACCATGCAGCTCTACACCATCTCCACCATGAACTGGCAGTCCTTCGCCGAACTCGCCTTCAGCTTCACGCTCACGCCGGCGATCGTGGCCAAGAGCCTGGCCTTTTCCCTGGTCATGGGACTGGTAGGTGGCGTCCTGCCCGCCGCCCGCGCCGCGCGCATGAACATCGTCAACGCCCTGCGTGCCGCTTGAGGGAGCCATGCCTGTCGATATCCTTGCGGCAGCGGTGATCAAGTTCGTGCCAGGTTCTATCCACGCGGCCGGACCTGATTCCGCCGCAGTACGTCGCCCGCATGCAGTCCCTGCAGGACCGCGAGGCGCCGATTCCGCTCGATGTCGTGCGTGGTCGCTGACGCGGCGCATGGCCATGGACCGTCTTGCGCGCGAGGCGTGGCGCGGCCGGCCGCCATGGCCTCCTCAAGGATCGCCTTGTGCCACCGATATCGCGTGAATGCGCGATGCCCTCCAACTGGAAAACGAGTCTCTTCGCCGGCAGATCGAAGCGCTGCTGCTGCAGGCGCGCAAGAACGAGGAGAAGATGCGCCGCTTCGACCAGTTGGAGCGACGCCTGATCGGGACGCGCTCCCTGGTCGAACTGGTCGGGCTGCTCCTGGTGGATTACAGGGCTGCCTTTGAACTCGATGCCGTGACGCTCGCGCTGGTGGACCCGCAGTACGAGAGTGCGCGCATCCTGGAGGCAGACAGCGGGGACGCCGCCGCAATGGCCGGCCTGTTACTGCTCGACACGGCAGCCGGGCTGGAGAACCTGTACCGAGGAAGCGCCAATCCAGTCCTGGGAGCCTACGAGCACGGTCCGCATGCCGCGCTGTTCGGTGCAGCGAGTTCCAGCATCGCCTCCGTCGCCCTGCTGCCGCTGATGCGCCATGGGGAACTGATCGGCAGCCTCAATCTGGGCAGCAGCGAAGCGCAACGCTTCGCCGCCGGCAGCGGCACCGATCTCCTGGCACACCTGGCCGCGATCGTCGCGGTCTGCCTCGACAGCGCACTGAACCACGAGCGCTTGAAGCTGGCGGGGCTCACCGACGCCCTCACCAATGTGAGCAACCGGCGTTACTTCGAACGCCGCTGCCTGGAGGAAATCACCTACGCCCATCGCCACGCGCTGCCGCTCACCTGCATGTTCCTCGACATCGACCGATTCAAGCGCATCAACGACACACTGGGGCATCTGGCAGGCGACGAAGTCCTGCGCAAGGTGGCGAGACTGATCAAGTCGGAACTGCGCGGCAGCGACATCCTCGCCCGCTATGGCGGCGAAGAGTTCGTCGTGCTCCTGCCGCATACGGCCATCCGCCACGCGGGCGAGATCGCGGAGCGCATTCGCGGCGCGGTCGCCGCCCGGCCGTTCGAAGCCTTGCCCGGCGAAGAACTCGCGGTCACCCTGTCCATCGGCATCGCGGCGCTGCCCGGTCCGTCACCGGAAAAGGACAACAGCGTCCTGGCCGGCAATCTCGTTGCCGCGGCCGACAAAGCGCTCTATCAGGCCAAACAGACTGGACGAAACCGGGTGGTCAGCGAACTCATCCGTCCTCCCGCCCGGCGCCACTGGAAATCGGTGTGCCATCGCGTAATGCGCGGGTCGTTTCGACCGGCACGCCGGACCCGCTTCCCGGTATTCGACCTGCGCCGGGCGAAGCGCCTCATTCTCGCCGCAGCTTTCGGCCGCTAGTGCTCTCAAGGGCAGGTCTCGAAAGGGGCCGCCAGACTCCTTACACGTGGTATGGTCTGAAGCCGCGCCGGGCCATCGCGGCCTCGTTGCCGGGACTCGTGCCGCGTCGGCAGGTTCGGTGGCGGGAATAAACCGGTGCGTCCGCCTGTTTGTGCAGGTGTATCGTTCTCGGACTCTTGAAAGGAATGCATCGATGAAGATCCTTCGTACCCTCCTGCCCGCTGCCGCCATCCTCCTTCCCGCCCTCGCGTTCGCCCAGGCGCCGACCAAGGTCGAAGGCGGCATGATTACCAATGCGGCGGGGATGACTCTCTATACCTTCGACAAGGACGAAGCCGGCAAGAGCATGTGCAACGGCCCCTGCGCCGCCAACTGGCCGCCCCTGATGGCCGGCGCCGATGCCAAGCCCGCCAGTGACTACACCATCATCAACCGCGACGACGGCGGCAAGCAGTGGGCCTACAAGGGCAAGCCACTCTATTATTGGGCCAAGGACCAGAAGCCCGGCGACAAGACGGGTGACGGCTTCAACAACGTCTGGCACATCGCGAAGCCCTAGCAGCCTGGAAATTTCACCGGGGCCGCGCGCGATCGCGCAGAGATCGCGCCCGGTCTGCGATCGCCGCCGGTGCAGACGAATTCCAATGGGATAGCGATCGGTCCGGCGCTACGGAACTGCCCGTTGCGGCGTCGTCGGGGCCGCGTTGCCTGACGCTGCGACCGGGCTGACGAAATTCCAATGGGATAGCGTCGGTCCGGCGCTGCGCAACTCCCCCTCGCGGCGTCGCCGGGGCCTCGTTGCCTGACGCTGTCGCTGTCGAAGACGCGTCCCCCGGTCACAAGGCCCTGCGTTCGACGCAGTCCATGCAGCGAGCTGTCGAACCGCTTGCTCCGCCGGCCGGGAGCGCTGCCGGCCGCAGACGCCGGATAGCCCCCGTCGTCTGGCCGGACAAATCGGGACGACGCGACGGCTCCAATCGGGGGGTATCGACCCAAGCCCTGGATGCACCGCGCACACAACGCCCACGCCACACGGGGTCCGGACAGGCCGTGGGCACAGGGTGTGTGCGCGGGATCCAGAGGCCCACACGGTACACCGAGCCGGCAGCCGGAGGAACGACAATTGTCAATGCCAGCGCCATGTCCGGCGATAGGCGCCCTCGATACCGGTCCGGCGGACTTCCGTCGATAGCCGGTCCGCAGGGTGGCGTCCGGTTCCGGGGATGCCGGCGTTTGCACGAACCGGTCGATCGTCGGGCGGCTACCCTTTCCAGCGTCAAACCCCACGCCGCCCCGCGCGCCACGCACGCGAACATCGTGGTCAGCTTCCAGGGCGATCGCGGAATGTGACGCGCCCCGGTGTGTATGGGGCCGACTCTCCGCCAGAGTTGGCATGAGTCCGCACCGAAGAGATGATCCATTCGTGACGCTGCCGTGACTTCTGCGAGGGACACTGCAACCGTGGCTTTCATCGAACGGGAGCGCAGCCATGGGTACCGTCCTCAACCTCAGGATCTACCGCTACGGCAAGGCAAGAAGCGGCGCGCGCGATGATGCGGAACGAGTGTGGGGCTGCAATGTTTGCGGTGGTTCCACCTGGACGTTGTCAACGTCCACCGAGATCCGTTGCGCCGCTTGCGGCTCGGCGGCAGGAAATCTGACGGCAGTTCAGACCGGTGACGCGGCGAGGTGCCCCGGTCCGTCCGAGTTGCGCGGTGCCATGGAGAGCTTCTGTGCGTGACGTGGTGGCGCCGTCCATCAGGCTGATCGGACGGCTTCCACCGCGTTGCGATCCGCGCCTTTTCGCCGTCCTGCCATTGCTTCGGGCGCCGAGGTGGTCGAGTTGCGGCCCGACCGGCACCACGCCGCTCGGGTTGAGCGACTTGATCGAGTAGTACCCGGTCTTGATGTGCTCCGCATTCACGCTCGCCGCAAAGGCGGGCAGGGCGAGCAGGCGGCGCAGGTACGCCAGCATGGAAGGGTACGACGAGAGTGGCCGGCAGGCTGCACTTGAACAGGCTGTACCAGGCCAGATCGAAGCGGACCAGGGTGACGAAGGCGCGGATGTCTCTGTCGTCGCGCGTATGGCCGTCGGAGAAACAGCTTATGCGGCAAGCCGCTGCGGATAAACTCCGTGCTCGCAGATGTGCCGTTCCTCTTGCCGAGACAATTACCAGCCCGGGCCGGTGCGCGAGAAGCGTTCGCCGAGGAATTCGATCAGCACGCGCACCTTGGGCGACACATGCTTGCGGGTCGGATAGACGGCGTAGATTCCCAGTTCGATGGAGCGGAACTCGGGCATCAGTTCCACCAGCGTGCCGGCCGCAAGATCCTCGGCGACCAGGAAGCTGGGCTGCAGGATCACGCCCTGGTGCGCCAGCGCCATGGCGCGGCAGGTGTCGCCGCTGTTGGTGTGCATGCACGGGGCGGTCTTGACGCTGACCCGGCCCGCGGGGCCGTCGAAATGCCACTCGTCCCGGGTGGACCAATAGCTGTAGGAGATCACTGCGTGGCCTGCCAGTTCGGCGGGGTGGCGCGGTGCTCCATGCGCTGCAAGATACCGAGGCGAGGCGCACAGCACCATGCGCGTTCTCGCCAGGCGTTTGCTGATCAGCGTCGAACTGGCCAGGGTGGCGATGCGGATGGCCAGATCGTAGCCTTCCTCCACCAGATCCACCACGCGGTCGGCCAGCGTCACATCGAGCGTGACCTGGGGATGGCGCTCGCGGAACTCGCCCCACAGCGGCGCCAGATGGCGGATGCCGAAGGTCACCGGGGCGTTCACCCGCAGCAGTCCGCTGGCGGCGCCGCTGCGCGAGTTGATCTCCGCCTCCGCTTCGTCGATGTCGGCCAGCACTTCCTTGCAGCGCGCATAGAATACCTGTCCCTCCTCGGTCAGGGACAGCCGCCGCGTGGTGCGGTGCAGCAGCCGCACCCCGAGGCGGGCTTCCAGGTCGCCGACATGACGTGACACCGCGGCCTTGGACAAGTCGAGCGCCTCGGCGGCCCTGACGAAGCTGCCCGCGTCCACCACCGCGCTGAAGGTTTGCATTTCGAGGAAGCGGTCCATTGTCTCAATATCCGGAATAGTTGGTATCAGGATAGGTGGTTTATCTCGGGAATGCTAGAGTCTAGGATTCGACCCGTGCAGCGGGCGCCTCGCCGCGCCTTCTCCCCCGATTGATCCTGGAGGAAATCATGAACGCCGCCCCCGTCCTGTTCATCTCCCACGGCGCCCCGACCTTTGCCCTCGAACCGGGAATTCTCGGTCCTCGCTTGCGCGCACTGGGCGAGAAACTGTCCGGGTCACGGGCGGTGCTGGTGGTGTCGCCCCACTGGCAGACGCGCGACCTGAGGATCATGGCGGGAACTGCGCCGGCGACGATGCACGACTTCGGCGGTTTCCCGCCGGCACTCTACGCACTGAACTATCCGGCGCCCGGCCACCCGCAGTACGCGGCGGAGGCCGCTCGCCTGCTGACCGCGGCCGGATACAGCGTGTCCCTGGATGAGCGGCGCGGCCTCGATCACGGTGCCTGGGTGCCGCTGCGGCATCTGCTGCCGGGGGCCACGGTCCCTGTGTTCCAGGTTTCGATGCCGGTCACGCTCGATGCGGCCGGCGCCCTGCGGCTGGGTCGGACTCTGGCGCCGCTGCGCGAGCAGGGGGTGGTGATCGTCGGCTCCGGCAGCCTGACCCACAACCTTTCCGACCTGCGTCCGCCCGGTTCCGGCGAGATCGCCTACGCCCGCGAGTTCTCCGACTGGGTGCGCAAGGCGGTGACCGGCAACGCGGCCGACGATCTGGCGGCCTATCGCCGGCTGGCGCCCCATGCGCAACGCGCTCATCCCAGCGAGGAGCACTTCCTGCCCCTGCTGGTGGCCGTCGGCGCCCGCGCCGAGGGCGAGGCGGCGCAGGTCATCGAAGGCGGCATCAGCTACGGGGTGCTTGCGATGGACTCCTACGCCTGGGGCATCGCGGACGAGGGCGCGGGGCGGCTCGCGCATTGACTCCGGCGAGGCCTCGAACGCGCGACCGTAGTCTCGGGGACGCCGCCGGCGTCGAGAAAACGCGCCAAGGCGACATCGGCCGTGGACATGTGCGCCGCCAGTTCGCCGGCCACCCGGGACAGCGCTCGACGCAAGGCGGAACGCTCTTCCGGCGGGAAACCCGGAGCGGCATCACGGATGCGGCGCGCGATGCCGTTGAACCCGGCCTCCAGTGCCGCATGGGCTTCCACATGGCGGTCGAGATCGGGAAATGCGCTGCGGCGCATCAGCGATTCCTCGCCCACGTAGTCCGCGCGCAGCCCTTCCAGCAGCCCGATGGCGCAGGCGATGGCCTCTTCCCGGGTACCCCCGTCGAGGGCACGCCAGAGACTGCCAAGGCTCCCGCTCACCCGCCAATGAACTCTGTCCAGGTCGCGGCGGCCGGTGCTCGGCAGGTCAGGCAAGGATGGGTCGTCGGTCATGGCAGCGGAATGCAGTTTGCGTTGGCGGCAAGTCTACCCCAGGCCGAGGTCCGCGCCGACAGGAACGGTGGCATGCGCGTCCATGCCCTCGGGAATCGGATGCCGGCGCCCGAGGGGCAATCCGGTAGCGATCATCCGGCCGCGTCCTGTAGGAATACTCCGGCATCGCTCGTCTGCGCTTCCGACGCAGATGCAGAAGCCCGCCGATATTCTCTCCTACGGGATCGGGATACGATCGATTCGCAAGCCGGATCTCGAACAAAATCGGTATGCGTGCACCCCCACCCCCAACAGAGAAAGCGTCTTACCGGAGCGGTTCCCGCAGAGCACCCCGGGGCCGCAATCCGGAAGGCAGCGAAGGATCGAATCAAAGGAGAATCGCGAATGACAGCAAGCAAGCAACTCATCGTCTCCCGCAGCGCATGCCGGGAAGCAGCCGCATCGAGGGTCCGTCTCATGGTCGAGGCCGGTGCCCGGATGTTTCGACGGTAGCTGCTGCCTCCCGCAGGCGCAGTGCAGGGGCGGCGACCGGGTCGCCGCAACAGGAACGATGCAGTGGAGGGATGAGCCAATGCAAGTGAGACGCGCAGAAGTGGTTCGGGCGGCCAGCCCCGAATTCGTCGTCGATGCGGCAGGAAACACACGCCGCTACACGACCTGGAGCGGGCGGCGATTGGATGACGGCTATTACCTGGCCTTGTGGCCGAGACGGTGTGCCTCGGACCAGTACGACGCCCGGGTTCGCTACTTCGGCCCGTGCGCGAGCGCAACGGAAGCCAGGTTTCTCGCGCTCAGTGCGCGCGCCCTCGGCCTGCTGGATCCGGTGTCGAGTCGGCGGCGGTCCGCCGCACTTCCCAAGTCTGCGGGGGTCGCCGCATTCGGGGCCGCCTGAGATGCGATCCGGCCGCGCCGCGGGATCGCGCCAAATCACAGATAAACGGTTAGCGGAGGTCACCATGTACAAAAGAATCGAATAGCTTGCCCGAGGGAGCGATCCTGCTCGAGATGTGGTCGGAGAACCTCGCGCTCAAGGCCAGGCTGGACGCAGCGCCGTGGCTGCGGCGGGTCCAACAGACAGAGTTCGACACCCTTCTCAGCGCGGGCTGGGGTGGTCGCGGCACGAAGGCGATGCTGGTGCGATTCTTCGAGTCGCAGAACGACGAGGTGGAGATCCTGGTCCGCTATGCGGTACAAGCCGGCACGGACGTCTGCTTCCGCCTGGATCGGGATGCCGCCGTCACCTGGTTGCGGCGTCACCGGCCGGAGCTTCGGCTCGATGGCGTCTTCGAATGCGACATGGCGGGAAGAGATCGGCCAAGGCTTTTGCGCCCCGCTACAGGCGCAGCAACGATGGAGCACCTGCGGCTGAGATTGTCGGGCGCCGGGAGTCGCACATGAGTGTCGACATTCGCAGCGACCTGCGGGCGGCCGGCGATCCGCAGTCGATGTGCGATCTGCTCCGGCCCCGCTGCGAACGCTTCGGCACGGTCTGTTCCATCGACGTGCTGCCGCTGACGCGCTCCAGGTCGAAGGGCGTCGCCTGCATCATAGACATGGAAACGGCCGAAGAGGCGCGTATGGTGCACGCTGGCCTCGCCCTCACCTCGTTCGGCACGCGCAGTCTGGTGTGCGTCGTGGAAGACCCGCGCTTCAGCCTCTCCTTTCCCTACCACTACCGCGGCAGGCGCCTGCGCTCTGCCAAAGCTGCCTAGCCGCCCTTTCTGGCCGCGTTCGCGGCCCGGCGCCGTTCTGGCCGCGGTTGCGACCCCTGCAGCGGCGCCAGTAATCGCACCCGCGTTCCCGCGCCCGGCGCGCTCTCGATCTCGATGCGGCCGCCGATCATGCCCAGGCGGCGCTCGATGTTCCACAGACCGGATCCATCTCCTACGCCGATGTCGGAGCGAAACCCGGGGGCGTCGAATCCCACGCCCTGGTCCGTCACCGTGATCTGCACCATGTCTTCGGGCAGGCGCTCCATGGCCAGCATCACCTCGGATGCCGCGGCATGCTTGGCGACGTTCATCAGCAGCTCGCGCGTGGCCTTGAACAGCAGCAGACGGGTGGCGGCATCGGCCGGTTCCGCCTGCGGTTCCGCTTTCAGCTTGACCTCCAAGCGGTGCCGGCTGAGCGCCCAGCGGCCCAGCCACTCCAGCGCCGGTCCCAGTCCCTGTTCGCGCACCAGCGGCGGATTGAGTTCGGCGCTGAGGGAACGCGCGGTGTCGAGCGCCTCCGTGATGTGGCCACGGGCGTCCGCCGCAATCCGCATCCAGCCCTCGATCGGTCTGCCGGGGTGGAGCCCGCTCAGGCTCAGCCGTGCGGCCACCAGCAGCGGTTGCACGTGGTCGTGCAACAGTTCGTAGAGCCGATCACGCTCCCGCTGTTCCGCCCGCGTCAGCTCCCCTGCCAGCTCGCGCAGATCCGCCGCCTGCGCCTCGGCCAGACGCGTGCGCTCGCCCAGCAGGGTATTGAGCCGCTCGTTCAGGTCGCGCAGCGCCTGCTCGGCGAGCTTGATGTCGGTGATGTCCTGGGTGGTGCCGAAGGCGCCCAGGAAGCCGCCTCGCTCGTCGAATTCCAGCTCGGCCTTCTCCCGCACCCACTTCACCCGGCCGTCGATCAACAGGCGGTGCTCGATGTCGTAGGGCTCGCCGCGCAGCCCTGCCTGCCACATGCGGTCCACGAAGTCCCGGTCGTCCGGGTGCACCGCGGACAGGAAGCTCTCGTAGCTCAGCGGCCTGCCCTCGGAGATGCCGAAGATGCGGTGGTTTTCCGCCGACCAGCTCAGCGCGTTGCGCCGCACGTCCAGCCGCCAGCTGCCGATGCGGCCCACCGCCTGGGCGCGCTGCAGATCCGCCTGGCTCTCACGCAGTGCGCGCTCCGATCGGACGTGAGCGGTGATGTCCACGACGACGGCGAGGCCGCCGATGACGTTGGCCTGCGCATCGTGCAGCGGCGCGCCGGAGACCTCGGCGAACCAGGTCCGGCCGCTGGGCAGGCGCACCTCGAGTTGCATCGGGGGAATCACGCGGTTCTCCGCCGCGGCGCGCTGCAGCGGCAACTCGGCGTCGCGCAGTTCGCGGCCTTCATGGAAATAGCGCACGAGGCGGCCTGCCGCGTCGCCCTCTGCTGCGGACGCGGAGACGTCGTCCTGCGGCCTCATCTCGAACTGCGCGAGCAGCATGGGGTTACCCGTTACGCGCTGGCAGCTCAAATCGTCCGAGAAGCTGACGCCTACCGGCAGCGCCTGCATCAGCGCCTGGAGTCGCTGGCTCGTGTCGGAGATCTGCTGTTCGGCGCGCTTGCGCTCGGTGATGTCGCTTTCGGAGCCAGCCATGCGCACCACCCGCCCACTGGCGTCGCACTGGGCGATGCCGCGGTCGGAGATCCATTTCCACGATCCGTCCTTGCAGCGGATCCGGTACTCCTCTGCGAACACGGACGTTCGACGGTCGAAATGGGCCTGCACGGCCGCGAGCACGCGGGGGGCGTCCTCCGGATGGATGCCGGAACTCCATTCCTCTTCGCGGTCGCTTACCTCGTCCTCGGCATAGCCGCGCAGTGTCTTCCACTGCGGAGAGAAATGCACCCGCCGGTGCTCCACGTCCCAGTCCCAGATCGCATCCTGGGCGCCGGCGAGGACCAGCTCATAGCGCTCGGTCCGCTCCCGGAGCGCCGCCTCGGCCCTCTTGCGCTCGGTGATGTCGTGCAGGACCAGCGCGGCGCCGACCCGGCGTCCATCGAACTCCAGGGCGGCGTTGGAGGCGGTGACGATGATCTGGGAGCCGTCCCGATGGAAGAACACGCCCTCGTGGTCCCGCACCACCTCCCCCGAGTCGTACACCCGGCACAGGGGGCATTCGCTCATGGGAAAGGGTCGGCCGTCCGCATGGTGGTGGTGGATGGCGTCGTGCAGCGGCTGACCCGTCAGCTCCTCCGTGGCATAGCCGAATACCCTCTGCGCCTCCGGATTCATGAAGGTGACTCGTCCCTGCGCGTCGGTGACGATGATCGAGTCCGTCGCCTTGTCGGTGATGCTCTGGTTGAGATGGAGCTGGTAGCGCAGCGCCCGCTCGATGTGCAAGCGTTCGGTGATGTCGGAGCCAATGGCGAGGATCTCGCTCACCGTGCCCCCTTCGTCGAAGATGGGACGGTTGGTCCAGCTCATCCAGACGCGACGGCCGTCGCGACAGATGTTCTCGTTGACGCCGTTGCGGTAGCGGTCGGGGTAGCGCACGATGTCCTCGACCAGCCGCGTCAGATCCGCCCCATCCGAATCCTGATCCGGGACCAGGATGCCGACGTGCTTGCCCAGCACCTCGTCTGCGCGGTAACCGAAGAACTGCTCGGCATACTCGTTGAAGAACGTCAGGGCGCCGTCCTTGCGCCAGCGGATGATCGCGCTGTTGGCGTTCTGGACCAGTTCGCGGTAACGGCTCTCGCTCTCGCGCAGCGCGCGCTCGGTCCGCAGCAGATCGTCGACGTCGGTCAGGCTGCCGACCCAGCGCTCGATGCGGCCGCGGGCGTCGCGCAGCGGCCGCGAGCGCAGCAGGAACCAGCGATAGGAGCCGTCGGCGGCGCGCAGGCGGTGACGCATTTCGCACGGCCCGCCATCGCGAACGGCCTGCGCCCAGCGCTCGGCGGCGGCCGGCAGATCATCCGGATGCACGGCCTTGGTCCAGCCGAAACCTGCCGTCTGCTCCGGCGTCATCCCCGTGTAGGCGCACCACTGCTCGCTGGCGAACATGTTGCCGCCTTCGGTGTCGCCCTCGAAGGTCATGCTGGGCACCGCCTGCAGCAGCGTGCGGTAGCGCTCCTCGCCCTCGCGCAGAGCCTGCTCCACGCGCTCGGCTTCGCCCACGCGCCGGCGGGTGCCGAGCACCCGCAGCAGGCGGCCCGCGTCGTCGAATTGCGCCCGCCCCGAGTCCGCCACCTGCAGGTAGGCCCCCGACCCGTCGCGCACGCGATACTCCGCAGTGTAATGCGGCGCGTCGGCGGACAGTCGCCTCAGGGTGCCCGCCAGCCGCTCCCGGTCCTGCTCATGGACGCGATCCAGGTAGGCGGCGACGGTCCCGCCCGCCGCCAGACCGAGCTCGCGGCTCAGCGCACCGGCGCCGTCCGCGCGATCGCCCACCAGGTCCCAGCAGAAGGCGTCGACCTGCGCCGCTTCCAACGCCAGCAGCAGGCGCGCGGCGCTCTCGGCCAGGGGCGCCGGCGCGTCCGTCCCCGGCGCAACCGTCCGCGCCGGGCCGTCGCCACCCACCGCCGGCCGTTTCGTCATGCTCGCTCCCCTCGCATCCGGGCCGCGGCGCAACCCGGGAGCCGCGGCGCGCAGCCTGCACAATGCCTTCTACCATAGGGCACGCGCGGCGCACGCGCAACCGGGGGGCATTATGCCGTCTTGGCCGGGTTCCCGCGAAACGGGGCGTCGCGGACATGCCTTCCGGCGTCGAAACCCAAGCGGCGCGCCGGGCACCACGTTTGCCGACCCGGAGCTATGATGAATCGTCGTCACTGGCCATGCGGAGGTCGTCATGCAGACTACGGGAGCGACCCGCGGCGCGCAGCGCGTGAGCCTGCTGGTGGGTACGCGCAAAGGCGCCTTTCTTTTCCATGGCGGGGAGGGCCGCCGCGAGTGGCGGCTCGACGGTCCCCACTTCCTGGGCTCGATGGTGAATCAGGTCGCGCTCGACCCGCGCGACGGCGAAACGCTGCTGCTCGCCGCCAAGGCCGGCCATCTCGGCCCGACGGTGTACCGCGGCCGCTGGAGCGAAGGCGGCTGGAACGAGGCTGGCCGGCCGCCCGCCTTCCCCAAAGCGGCAGAGGGCCGGGCCGGCCGTTCGGTCGGCCACGTGTTCTGCTTCGCCCCGGGACATGCGGGCGAACCGGGCGTCTGGTATGCCGGGACTTCGCCGGTGGGGCTGTTTCGCTCCGACGACGGCGGCGCGACCTGGAGCGGTGTCGCCGGCTGCAACGACGTTCTCTATCCGAAGATCGCCGACAAGGTGATGGAAGTGCCGGAGGGATCGATCCTGCACGCTGTCCTCGTGGACCCGCGGGATGCCGCGCATCTCTATATCGCACTGTCCACCGGCGGCGTCTTCGAAAGCGCAGACCGTGGCGCATCCTGGCGCGCCCTCAACCGCGGCGTCGAGGCGTATTTCCTGCCCGAACCGGATGCGGAATTCGGCCACGATCCCCATGCTCTGGCGCTGCACCCGCAGCATCCGGACCGCCTCTACCAGCAGAACCATTGCGGCATCTACCGCCTCGACCGGCCGGCGGACACGTGGCAGCGCATCGGCCGAACCATGCCGGCGGAGATCGGCGACATCGGCTTTGCCCTCGCCCTGCATCCGCGCGACCCCGATACGCTGTGGGTGTTTCCCATGGACGGCACCGATGTGTGGCCGCGCACCAGCCCCGGCGGGAGGCCGGCGGTGTATTGCTCGAGGGACGGCGGCGCGACATGGCGGCGCCAGGACCGTGGCCTGCCGCCGCAAAACGCCTGGTTCAGCGTCAAGCGCCAGGCCCTGTGCGCCGATGCCGGCGATCCGGTCGGCGTCTATTTCGGCACCGCCGGCGGCGAGGTCTGGATGAGCCCCGACGAGGGCGACAACTGGGCTCCGATCGCGCGCCATCTGCCGCCCATCCTGTCGGTCGCGGCGGTGACGGCGACGCCATGATCGTGGTCATCCCCGGCCCCCTGCATTCCTATACGCAGGGACGCTCGCGCACGCAATGCGAAGCGGCGAGCTTGGGCGAGCTCTTGGACACGCTCGACGCGCGCTTCCCAGGCATGCGCTTTCGGCTGGTGGACGAGCAGGACCGCATCCGTCCCCACATCCGCATCTATGCCGACGGGGCGCCCGTAACCGCGCTGGCGGCGCGTCTCGATGCCCCGCGCGAAGTCCTGATCGTCGCCGCTCTCAGCGGCGGCTGAGGTGCCCCGGCACGCGGCCGCAGGTCGCCGACCCCGGCCGGGCGTTGCCTGCTCAGTGCGCGTCGGTCGTCTGGCGCAGGCAGGTGGCCATGAATTTCTTGCGCTCGTCTCCCGTCAGGTTTCCGCGCTTCGCCCGCTCGCTGCAGTAAGCCGTGCGCGTCTGCTGGGGTGAGAGCGCGGTCAGGCCGGCGTAGGCACTGCGCGCAGTCGCCGCATGGTCGCGGGCCTTTGCCGCCGCCGCCGCCGCGGTCCCTGCCGCGTCCTTCGCCGCACCGACGATGCGGCGCGCCTCGCGCACCGTGTCGGAATTGATCGCCACGCCCGGGGCGCTGGCGCCGGCGGTCGCGTCGCGGGCCGCGGCGATGGCTTTCTCCGCTTCCTGCGTCGTCTGGCGCGCCGCTGTCGCCGCCGCGCGCGCTTCGTCGAGGAACTGTCTGACGCGGGTCTCCGCCGACAGGGTCTTGGCGTATTCGAGGGCCCGCTTGTAGAGGTCCGACGCCGTCCCGGCGCTGCTCCTGGCATCGGCAGCCGACGTCGCGGCCTTGGCAAGCCACCCTTCCGCCTCGCGCAGGGCGGCGGCGTGCGCCTGAACATCCTCGGCCGCCGCTCCGGCGCGCTTGGCCACCGCGAGCGTGACGCGGCTGCCTTCCGCCAGGGGCGTGCCGGCGGCGGGATCCTGCTCCAGCACGCTGCCCGGTTTTGCGGTGTCGCTGACTCGTTCCTGGAGACGCGTCTCGAAACCGAGATCCTTCAAGGCCTCGCGTGCCCGGCCCGACGACCGCCCGGTGACATCGGGCACCGGGATCTCCTTCGCCACGCCTACCACGAGATCCACGGTAGCGCCCTTTTCCCGCTGCGCCTCCGCCACGGGCTTTCCGACCAGCGCCGGCACATCGACGCCGCCGGAGTGCCAGTAGAACCATGCGCCGCCGGCGATCGCCGCGAGCCCCGCCACAGCGGCCAGCAAGATTGCGGGCCACGCCCGCCGCCGGTCGCGAGGACCGACAGCAGGCTGTGGGGTTCGAGGCGCCGCGTCGGACGCAGTTGCGGCGGCGGGTGGAACGGCCGCGTCCGATCCGGGCTGCGCCGAGGGCGCGACGAGCAACGCCACTGCCTGGGCGAGCTTGCGGAATTCGCGGTGGTCCGGTGAGCCGTCCCAGGAAGTCAGATCGGCGGCCTGCAGGCGGCGAAACTCCAGGGGCAGTTTCACCGCGTCGAGCAGCACCGGCACCAGGATCTGGCGCCGGGCACCTTCCGCCGCCTCGGTCTTGACCCATTCCGAGGCGGTGGAGGTGACCGACCAGAGCACGACAACGCAGCGGGCGTCGTCGATCGCCTGCTCGATCACCTGATCATAGGCGCGCCCGGCCGGTATCTGGCGGTCCCACCAGACGCGCCAGCCCCCCGCCGACAGCGCGGCGGCGATGCCGGCGGCGCGGTCCCGGTCCGCACTCGCATAGCTGATGAAGACGTCGCTCATCCTAAGTCGGCCGCGCCGGAACCAAACAGGTTTGCCCGCGACCTCCGGCCGCGGAACCTGCGATGTACGAACAAGGGGAGGTTCCCCTTGCATCCCCCCGGAGTTGGAACAAGGGGACAGTCCCCCTTGCCAATCCTTCAAAACCGGCGGCCGGGCAATTCTTCGCCAGAACTGTCACGATTGCACGCGCAAGAGACCATTTCCGGCACCGTCTGCCGCAAGAACGCCACCCTGGGGCACAGTATTCAGGTGTCCTGCGATTCGGTCAACGCCGATTCCTGACGTCCGAATCATCCGGCATTGAAAGGGCGCCGCGGCGCCGGTACCGGCGCCTGCTGCGTCCCCTGGCTTCGCCACGGCCCCCGCCACGTCGATCCGTTGCGATCCGGGATTTGTCGAGGCGCCGAAGCATGAGCACAGACTGCAGCCGGAGATTTTCGGCTCCATTGGGCAGGCCTCCAAGGCCGGCGACCTGCCGGGCCTGCAGAAGCGCCTGGAACGCTCCCGCATCGCACTGCAGGACCACCGGTTGAAGGAGGACGTGCGGCTCTACGTCTATCGGGAGCACCTGTTGCAGAGCGACGCCATCCGCAACGATTTCATGCACGGCTTCCGCCGCGAGGAGGACACGCTGTATCCGTCGCATTCGCCACCCGACTGAGGAGGCAAAAAAAATGGCCCGCCGGAGCGGGCCAATTTCAGGACGCACTTGGATTTCTGAATCAGCCGGCGAGCTGCACCGGAATCCGGGCGCGCTGGTTGACGATGCGGTTGCGGGAATCGACGTAGATCAGCTTCGGCTCGTACTTCTGCAGCTCCAGCTCGTTGTACTGGGCATAGCAGGCGATGATCAGCAGGTCGCCCTGGGCAGCCTTGCGGGCCGCGGCGCCGTTGACCGAGATGATGCCGCTGCCGCGCTCGGCGCGGATGGCGTAGGTCGAGAAGCGCTCGCCGTTGTTCACGTTGTAGATGTCGATCGCCTGATACTCGCGGATGTCCGCGGCGTCGAGCAGGTTCTCGTCGATCGCGCACGAACCCTCGTAGTGCAGTTCGGCGTGGGTGGTGGTCACGCGGTGCAGCTTGGACTGAAGCATGGTCCGTTGCATGGTTCGCTCCTGTTCACGGTACGTCGGCAAAGGGTGCGGAAACGCGGTTCCGCATCATTCGCTGCTGGCGCACCGCAGGCCTAAGCGCATCGCGGCGTCCTAAACTTCCAGGTTGTCGATCAGGCGCGTGCTCCCAAGGAGTGCCGCAGCCAGCACCACCAACCCGAAATCGTGAGCGGCTGGGAATTGTAGATCAGCCTGTCGTCGCACTGCAACATATTGTGTCGCCCAGGAATAGGTATTCAGTTCTAAGACCGCATCGGCCTGCAGGCGGGCGAAGTCCCGCTCTCCCGCCTGCAGGCGCCGCCGCACCTTGTCCAGGGTGCGATACAGCCGCGGCGCCTCGGCGCGCTCGGCGGCGCTGAGGTAGCCGTTGCGCGAGGACAGGGCCAGTCCGTCTTCGGCACGCCGGGTTTCGCCCGCGACGATCTCGATCGGCAGCGCCAGTTCGCGCGCCATGTTGCGGATGATCATCAGCTGCTGATAGTCCTTCTTGCCGAACACCGCCGCATCGGGCTGCACGATGTTGAACAACTTGGCCACCACGGTGGCCACGCCGCGGAAGAACCCGGGACGAAACTCTCCTTCCAGGATGTCGGCCTGGGCCGGATCGGGCAGCACGAAATAGCTCTGCGGCGTGGGATAAAGCTCGGCCTCGGACGGCGCGAACATGTGGTGCACGCCGGCGGCCTCCATCCTGGCGCAGTCCTCGTCGAAAGTGCGCGGATACTTGGCGAAGTCCTCCTTGGGGCCGAACTGCAGGCGGTTCACGAACACACTCGTCACCACGCGTTCGCCATGGTCCCGCGCCAGGCTCATGAGATCGGTGTGTCCCTGGTGCAGGTTGCCCATGGTGGGCACAAACGCGACGCGCTTGCCGGCACGACGCTCGGCGTCGAGGGCAGCGCGCAGACCGGCGATGGTGGCGTGGATCTGCATGACTGCGTCAGCGCGGCGCCGGTGCGTCCGCCAGCGCCAGGCGCAGGCCGAGGCCGATGAACACCAGTCCGGCGGCGCGATCGAGCCAGCGCGTGGCGGCAGGGCGGCGCCGCAGCCAGTCGCCGATGCGGCCGGCGCCCAGCGCGATGGCGCCGAACACCAGCGCCGCCGCCAGCGTGAACAGCACGCCCAGCGCCGCCGTCTGGAAACCGGGTCGGGCGCCGCCGGCGACGACGAATTGGGGCAGCAGCGCCAGGAAGAACAGCGCCACCTTGGGATTGATGGCGTTGGCGATGAGGCCGCGCCGGAAATACAGGCCGAAGCCGCCGCCGGCAGCGTCGTCCCGGTTCGCCGCCAGGCTGGTGCCGCGGCTTCTGAGCGCCTGCCAGCCGAGCCACAGCAGATAGGCGGCGCCGGCGTATTGCAGCAGCCGGAACGCCAGCGGCGAGGCGGCGATCAGGGCCGAGACGCCGAGCGCCGCCAGCAGCGTGTGGTTGAGGCAGCCGGCAGCGCAGCCCATTGCGAAGCCGAAGCTGGCGGCGCGCCCGCGCGCCAGTCCGAGGGACAGCACGGTGAGATTGTCCGGTCCCGGGGCCAGGCTCAACAGCAGCGCCGCGGGCAGAAAGGCGGCGATCTGGGCGGCGGTAAGCAGCATGACGAAATCGGGATCAGTAAGCGTGTTCCGGCGCCGGGAAGGATCCTTCCTTCACTGCCGCGACATAGCGCTTGACGGCGTCGTCGATGCCCGCCGCACCGTCCATGAAATTGCGCACGAAGCGTGCCTTGCGCCCGGGATAGACGCCGAGCATGTCGTGCAGCACCAGCACCTGGCCGTGGCATTCGGTGCCGGCGCCGATGCCGATGGTGGCCGTCGTGGTGAGGGTACCGGTGATCTCCGCCGCCAGGTAGGCCGGCACCATCTCCAGGACGAGGAGGGCGGCGCCCGCCTCCTGCAGCGCCCAGGCGTCGCTGCGCAGGCGCTGCGCGTCCTCCTCCGTCTTGCCCTGGACGCGATAGCCGCCGAGCTGGTGCACCGACTGCGGGGTGAGGCCGATGTGGGCGCAGACCGGAACGCCGCGCTCCACCAGGAAATGCACCGTTTCCGCCATGAATGCTCCGCCTTCCAGCTTGACCATGTGCGCGCCCTCGGCCATCAGCCGCGCCGCGTTGCGCATGGCCTGCGCCGGGCCTTCCTGGTAGGAGCCCCAGGGCATGTCGGCGACGAGGAAGGGACGCTTCGCGCCGCGCGCCACGCAGGCGGTGTGATAGGCCATGTGTTCCATCGTCACCGGCAGCGTCGTCGCCTGGCCCTGCAGCACGTTGCCGAGGGAGTCGCCGACCAGCAGCACGTCCACGCCGCAGCGCTCGAGCAGGGCGGCGAAGCTGGCGTCATAGCAGGTGAGCACGGCGATCCTCTCGCCCGCCGTGCGCATGCGCGCAAGCTCGGTGAGGGTCACGGGCTTGGGTTGCTCCGACAGATAGGTCACGTCTGGGCTCCTGGTTGGTTGTTCTGTCATGGCACTCCTGGCGGCGAACAGCGGGCCGCCGGCTCGCCTTACTCGGCGTAGCCGAAAAACTCCCGGTAGCTGCGCATCGCATAGAGGCGCTGCAGCAGGAGTTCGAAGTCGGCATCCGCGTCCACCGGATTGAGCGATTCCGCATTGACGATGAACAGCGGCGACACATCGTACTGGTGGAAGAATCGGGCGTAGCTGTCGGCGACCCGGGCGAGGTAGGCCTCGCCGATCTTGCGCTCCGCTTCGACTTTGCGCCGGCGAATACGTTCCAGCAGGGTCTCGGCCCCGGCCTGCAGATAGATGACGAGATCGGGCGTCGGCGCCTGGGGCCTGAGCCGCGTGTAGATCTGCTGGTACAGGGCGTATTCCGGGTCGTTCAGATTGAGCGCGGCGAACAGCGGATCCTTGTCCAGCAGGAAGTCGGACACGATGCGCTTGCCGGACAGGTCCTCCTGCGACAGGGTGCGCAGTGCGTCCATGCGCTGGAACAGGAAGAAGAGCTGGGTCGGCAGCGCATAGCGCTCCATGTCCTGGTAGAAGCGGGCGAGGAAGGGATTGTCCTCCGGCCGCTCCAGCAGCATCTCCGCCCGCAGGTGTTCGCCGAGCCGGCGCGCGAGCGAGGTCTTGCCGGCGCCGATCGGCCCTTCGACGACGATGTAGCGTGCCTTTTCCAGCATGGCTTACGAATGCTTTCCCCGCATGGACGATCCGTCGGTCGGGTTGCGAGCCTACCTGAATTCCGGGCTCAGGGGTCGGTTCGAGCGCGCCAGACGACGTGCAGTTGCGTTCCTTGCCTCAGGACGCCGCGGCGTCGCCCGCCGGAAGCCCGTCCGCCGCTGCGGCGGGCTTCCGGCGCCGGGTCCTGCGCCGGCGCGGTCCGGCCTTCTCGGGCGAGAGCATTGCCATGCGTCCCGCCGTGTCCTGTTCGATGAAGCGCGTCCACCACTCGCCCAGTTCCTGGGGCAGTTCGCCGCTCGCCACCCGCAGCAGCAGGAAATCATAGCCGGCGCGGAAGCGCGGCTGCTCGATCAGGCGCAGCGGGCGCTTGCCCGTGTTCTGCTCGAAGCGCGGCTGCAGCGCCCAGATGTCCTTGATGTCGCCGGCGATGCGGCGCGTGATGGCGAGCTTCTCGCCCTGGATGTCCAGCACCTGGCCCATCGCCGCGTAGAGGCCGGGGATGTTCGGTTCCTGGCGCGCCTTGCGCATCTCCCAGTCGGCGAGTACCTCGTGCCACAGCAGCGTGCCGAACAGGAATCCGGGCGACACCGGCTTGCCGGCCTTGACCCGCTCGTCGGTGTTGGCGAGGGCGAGCATGACGAAGCGCTCGCCCATCGGCTGTTCCAGGATGACGTCGAGCAGCGGCAGCAGGCCGTGGTGCAGGCCCTCGTCGCGCAGTTGGCGGATGCATTCCACGGCGTGGCCCGACAGCAGCAGCTTGAGCATCTCGTCGAACAGCCGCGACGGCGGCACGTTCTCCAGCAGATCCGCCAGCTCGCGGATCGGCTCCCGCGCCTCGGGATCGATGGTCAGGCCGAGCTTGGAGGCGAAGCGCACGGCGCGCACCATGCGGATCGGATCCTCGCGGTAGCGCTTGCGCGGGTCGCCGATCATGCGCAGCGTCCGCTGCTTCAGGTCGGCGACGCCGTGGTGGTAGTCCACCACCGTCTCGTCGGTCGGGTTGTAGTAGAGGGCGTTGACGGTGAAGTCGCGCCGCGCCGCGTCTTCCTCCTGGTTGCCGAAGATGTTGTCGCGCAGCACGCGGCCGTGCTCGTCGGTCTCCGCCTCCTCCACGTTGCCGGCGCGGTAGGTGGATACCTCCGTCGTCTCGCTGCCGCTCATCACATGCACGATGCGGAAGCGCCGGCCGATGATGCGCGAGCGCCGGAACAGCTCCCGCACCTCCTCCGGCGTGGCATTGGTGGCGACGTCGAAGTCCTTGGGATGGAAGCCGGCAATGAGGTCGCGCACGGCACCGCCGACGATGAAGGCGGCAAAGCCGGCTTCCTGCAGGCGCGTGACGACGCTGCGCGCCGCGGGCGAAATCCATTCGCGCCGGATGCCGTGCTGGGTGGCGGGAATGACCGCGGGTTCGTGGGACGGAGGCTCGCCGCGACGGAAAACTTTGCGCAGGAGCTTGCGGATCATGTAGTGGGTTCGCGTTTGTTGTCGCTGTGGAGTGTCCGCATTATAGACGGAATCAACGGCTTAGCCGCGGAGGCTGATTACGGGCCAGCCCCGGGCGCGGGCGTGGGCGTCCAGGGTCGGGTCGGGGTCCACGGCCACCGGGTCGCTCACCTTGGCCAGCAGCGGCAGATCGTTCAGCGAATCGCTGTAGAACCAGCTTTTCTCGAAACCGTCCCAGCCGCATCCCAAACCGGCCAGCCACTGTTCGACGCGGGTGATCTTGCCTTCGCGGAAGCTGGGCGTTCCGCGGACGCCGCCGGTGAACTCGCCGTCGATCGCTTCCGGCTCGGTGGCGATGAGGTGCGGTACGCCGAATTCGCGCGCGATGGGCGCCGTGATGAAGCTGTTGGTGGCGGTCACGATCGCCGTCAGCGCGGAACCGGCGAGGTGGCGTCGCACCAGGTCGCGTCCGGCCGGCAGCACGATGGGCAGGATGCGCGTGCGCATGAACTCGTCATGCCAGGCGTCGAGCTGGACGCGCGGGTGGCGCGACAGGGGTTTGAGCTGGAAGTCGAGAAAGGCATGGATGTCCAGGGTGCCGGCCTTGTACTGTTCGTAGAACTCGGCGTTGCGCGCCTCATATACCTCGCGGTCGAGCACGTCCTTGGAGATGAGGAACTGCGCCCACTCGAAGTCCGAGTCGCCGCCGAGCAGCGTGTTGTCCAGATCGAACAGCGCCAGTTCCATGTCTCGGATGCGGAGCGTTCGGTGGCGGGAGCGGCCGCTAACCCGCTGCCCCCGGGGCCGCGCCGGGGATGCTGCCCAGCGCCTGGCGCAGCAGCGGCAAGGTCACCGGCCGCTGCTGCTCCAGGGAAACACGGTCCAGCGCGTCCAGCACCGCCATCAGCGAGGGCAGGTCGCGCTCGCCGTGGCGCAGCAGGTAGTCGATGATGGCCTGCTCCACGCGCATGCCCCGGCTCGCCGCGTGGCGCGCCAGGGTCTCGGCCTTCTCCTCGTCGGTGAGCGGTTTCACCTCGTAGATCAGCATGCCGCCGATGCGCGTGCGCACGTCCTCGCGCAGGTCGAGATCCGCCGGCGGCGCATGGCCGGCGGCGAGCAGCGCCAAACCGATCAGGCGCGCCGTGTTGAAGGCGCGAAACAACGTGACCTGTCCGGCCGCGCCGAGCTGTTCCACGTCGTCCACGATGAGCAGGCCGCCCGGTGGCAGCGCCAGCTCCGCGCCGATCTCCGCTGCATCGGCGAAGGATACCGCCCGCCCCAATGCGTGCGCCGAATCGGCGGTGGCGCGCAGCAGGTGGCTGCGACCGCTGCCCGCCGGTCCCCAGATGTAGATCGCATCGAAGGCGCTGGGCGCCGCCAGGCAGCACAGGCGGGATACCAGTTCCGCATTGGCGCCGGCGACGAAGCCGTCGAAGGTGGGTTGGGGCAGCGGCCGGATGTCGAGGACGAGCTGCTGCATCGCCGGCTGCGGCTCAGCGCCGGAGGGCAGGCGCTCGGCGCGCGCGAACCTGGCCGCTTTGGCCCGCTTCATCCTTCCTCCTGGCAGCGAGACATGGTCTCGTTCAATTCCGGTACACTCGCATTTTCGCGGCGCAGCAAAGCCGCAAGTGTACCAACTTTCCCTCTGCGCCGCCGTCGCGGCGGCCGCCGCCCATGACAGTCAAGAGCACTCCCGCGAATCCTCCCCTGAGTTACCGCGACGCCGGCGTGGACATCGATGCCGGCGATGCCCTGGTCGAGCGCATCAAGCCCTACGCCCGGCGCACCCTGCGGCCCGAAGTGCTGGCCGGCATCGGCGGCTTCGGCGCGCTGTTCGAAATCGCCAAGAGCTACCGCGAGCCGGTGCTGGTGGCGGGCACCGACGGTGTCGGCACCAAGCTCAAGCTGGCCTTCGAGCTGAACCGCCACGACACGGTGGGCATCGACCTGGTGGCGATGAGCGTCAACGACATCCTGGTGCAGGGCGCGGAACCGCTGTTCTTCCTCGATTATTTCGCCTGCGGCAGACTCGACGTGGACACGGCGGCGAGCGTGATCCAGGGCATCGCCCGCGGCTGCGAACTGGCGGGCTGTGCGCTGATCGGCGGAGAGACGGCGGAGATGCCCGGCATGTATCCGGCGGGCGAGTACGACCTGGCCGGCTTCGCAGTGGGTATCGTGGAAAAATCGAAGATCATCGACGGCAAGCGCATCAGGCCCGGCGATGCGGTGCTCGGCCTCGCCTCCAGCGGCGCCCATTCCAACGGCTACTCCCTGGTGCGCAAGATCCTGGAGCGCTCGCGCCCCGATCTGGCGGCGAGCTTCGACGGCGGGCGCAGCCTCGGTGAAGTCGTCATGGCGCCCACGCGCATCTACGTCAAGCCGCTGCTGGCGCTGCTGAAGCAGCATCCGGGTGTGGTCAAGGGGCTGGCCCATATCACCGGCGGCGGCCTGCTGGAGAACGTTCCGCGCATTCTCGCCGACGACCTCTGCGCCGTGCTCGATAAATCGGCCTGGCCGCGCCCCCGGCTGTTCGACTGGCTGCAGGAGGAAGGCGGCGTGGCGGAAACCGAGATGCACCGCGTCTTCAACTGCGGCATCGGCATGGTGGCGGTGGTGGCCGCCGAGAGCGCCGACGAGGTGGCGGCCATGCTCGCCGGCGCCGGCGAGACGGTCTATCGCATCGGCGCCATCGAACGCCGCGCCGACGATCAGCCGGGCACGGTCGTGATCTGAGCATCCGCCCGGGCCGCGACGGGCCGCCGCAACTTTCGGCTGCGCCGCCTGTCGCAAAGGGATGGCCGCGACGGCCGGTGCCTGCTTCCCACGGGGTATTCCCAATTCACGAGATGATGACAAACGCCAAGAAATCCTTCGTTATCGCTATTGCAGTGATCGGATTGGCCGGCTTGGGCGCATTTGCCTATTACGCCAATCGGCCGGCGTCCGCGCCGGCGGGCGCCCCGCCGGGCGCGGGCGGCGCCCCCGGCGGCGTGGCCGGGATGGCCCGCATGGCCGGGATGGAGGGTATGTCCGGGACGGGCGGCAAGCCGGATGCGAAGCCGGGCGCGGGCGCTGGCGGAGGCGGAGCGGCTGGCGCCGGAGCGCCGGGCGGTTTCGCCATCGGTGTCGAGGCGATCAAGGTCGAACGCACCGTGATCACCGACGACGTGACCGCGGTGGGCACTCTGGGTGCCAACGAGTCGGTGGTGCTGCGTCCCGAAATCGCCGGCCGCATCGAGAGCATCAACTTCAAGGAAGGGGCGGCGGTGGCCAAGGGCACGCTGCTGGTCGCCCTGGACGCCTCGACCCAGGCCGCCGATCTGCAGCAGGCCAGGGCCAACCTGGCCCTCGCGCGCTCCAACTACAACCGCACCGAGGATCTGTTCCGCAAGAAATTCGTCAGCGCCAGCGCGCAGGACCAGGCGGCGTCCAACCTCAAGGTGCAGGAGGCGGCGACGGCCCAGGCCCAGGCGCGCTTCAACAAGACGCGCCTCCTAGCACCCTTCGCCGGCGTCATCGGCATCCGCAACGTCTCCGTCGGCGATTACGTGAAGGAGGGGCAGGAACTGGTCAATCTGGAGGATATTTCCTCTCTCAAGGTGGATTTCAAGCTGCCGGAGCGCTACCTCAATCGCGTGCAGAAAGGGCAGAGCGTCGAGCTTGCCTCCGACGCCAAGCCGGGCGAGTCCTTCACCGCCACCGTCGATGCCATCGATCCGCTGATCGATACCAACGGCCGCGCCATCGCGCTGCGTGCGCGGCTGCCCAATCCCGACGGCAAGCTGCGGCCGGGCATGTTCGTGCGGGCGCGGCTGATCTTCGGCCAGCGCAACGACGTGCTGATCGTGCCGGAGGAGGCGATGGTGCCGTCGGGGTCCGACCAGTTCGTGTTCCGCGTCGTCAACGGCAAGGCGCAGCGGGTCAAGATCAAGACCGGGGTGCGGCGCAACGCTAAGGTGGAAGTGGTGGAAGGCCTCGGGCCGGAAGATCTGGTGGTGACCGCCGGCCAGCTCAAGATTCGCGACGGATTGCCGGTGCGCGTCGTCGAACCCGGCGCCGGCAAAGGCTGACGGAGGTTTCTCATGGTCCTCTCGGAGATCTGCATCCGCCGCCCGGTGTTCGCCACCGTCATGAGCCTGGTCATCATGCTGATCGGCATCGTGTCCTACACCCGGTTGCCGGTGCGCGAGTATCCCAAGATCGACGAGCCGGTGGTGACGGTGGATACCACCTACAAGGGCGCCTCGGCCGAGATCATCGAATCCCAGATCACCAAGCCGCTGGAGGACTCCCTCGCCGGCATCGAGGGCGTGGACGTGCTGTCCTCCATCAGCCGCCAGGAGAACAGCCAGATCTCGATCCGCTTCAAGCTGGAGCGCAACCCCGACAACGCCGCCGCCGACGTGCGCGACCGCGTCTCGCGCGTGCGCAACCGCCTGCCGCTGGATGTCGAGGAGCCGGTGATCGCCAAGGTCGAGGCGGACGCCAATCCCATCATCTGGCTCGCCTTCTCCTCCGAAGTGCATTCGCCGCTGGATGTCACCGACGTCGCCAGCCGCATCGTCAAGCCGCGCCTGCAGACCCTGCCCGGCGCCGCCGACGTGCGCGTGTTCGGCGAGCGCAAGTATTCCATGCGCATCTGGATCGACCGCGAGCGGCTGGCCGCCTTCAACCTCACCCCCGGGGACGTGGAGGACGCGCTGCGGCGCCAGAACGTGGAAGTGCCGGCCGGGCGCATCGAAAGCCGCGAGCGCGAATTCAGCGTCGTGGCGCAGACCGATCTGACCAAGCCGGAGCAGTTCGCTGCCATCGTGGTGCGCCAGGTGAACGGCTATCCGGTGCGCATCCGCGACATCGGCAAGGTGGACGTGAGCGCGGTGTCGGAACGCAGCACGGTGCGCTTCAAGGGCAAGAGCGCGGTGGCGCTGGGCGTCATCAAGCAGGCCACCGCCAACCCGCTGGAGCTGTCCAAGGCGGTGCGCGCCGAACTGCCGCGGCTGATCGCCGATCTGCCCCAGGGCATGACGGTCAACATCGCCTACGACAGTTCGGTATTCATCGACCGCTCCATCAACGCGGTGTTCGAGACGATTTTCGAGGCCATCCTGCTGGTGGCGGCGATCATCTTCCTGTTCCTGCGCAACTGGCGCGCCATGGTTATTCCTCTGGTGACGATCCCGGTATCGCTGATCGGCGCCTTCGCCCTCATGTTCGTCATGGGCTTCACCATCAACACGCTGACGCTGCTGGCGCTGGTGCTGGCCATCGGCCTGGTGGTGGACGACGCCATCGTGGTGCTGGAGAACATCTATCGCCACATCGAGAACGGCATGCCGCGCCTGCAGGCGGCGTTCCTCGGTTCGAAGGAGATCGGCTTCGCCGTGATCGCCATGACCCTCACCCTGGCGGCGGTGTATGCGCCGGTGGCCTTCATGACCGGCCGCACCGGCAAGCTCTTCATCGAGTTCGCGCTGACGCTGGCGGGCGCCGTGCTGGTGTCCGGCTTCGTCGCCCTGACGCTCTCGCCCATGATGTGCTCGGTGCTGCTGCGCCACGAAACCAAGCACGGCCGGCTCTACCGCAGCATCGAAGGCGCGCTGGAGTGGATGACGAGCGGCTACCGCCGCGCCCTGAGCTGGTCGCTGCAGCGCCGCTGGCTGGTGCTGCTGGTGTTCGTGCTGGTGGGCGGGTCGAGCTGGTTCCTGCTGAAGAGCCTGAAGTCGGAGCTGTCGCCGGTGGAGGACCGCGGCGTGATTCTCGGCATCTTCCTCGGCCCCGAGGGCGCCACCATCGACTACATGGATCGCTACGCGCGCCAGCTCGAGGACATCTACAAGAACACCCAGGACGTGGAGCGCTACTTCGTCGTCGCCGGCAATCCCACCGTGTCGCAGGGCATCTCCTTCATCGGCCTCACCGACTGGGACGAGCGCACGCGCCACTCCACGGCGGTGGCCAAGGAGCTGCAGCCCAAGTTCTTCGGCATACCCGGCGTGCTCGCCTTCCCCGTGTCGCCGCCTTCGCTCGGCCAGAGCCCGCGCGACCGGCCGCTCAACTTCGTCATCATCACCTCGGCCTCGTACCAGGAACTGCAGCAGGTGACCGACCGCATCATGCAGGAGGCGGCAAAGAACCCGGGCCTGCAGGGCCTGGACAACGACCTCAAGCTCAACAAGCCGGAGCTGTCGGTGGAGGTGGACCGGGACAAGGCGGCCGACCTCGGGCTGCAGGTGGAGACCGTCGGCCGCACCCTCGAGACCATGCTCGGCGGGCGCCAGGTGACGCGCTACAAACAGCAGGGCGAGCAGTACGATGTCATCGTCCAGGTGGCGCCCTCGGACCGCGACAACCCGCGCGACATCAGCAACATCTACGTGCGCGGCAAGAACGAGCAGATGATCCCGCTCGCCAATCTGGTGAAGGTGAGCGAAACCGTGAGTCCGCGCGAACTCAACCACTTCGGCCAGCGCCGCGCGGTGACCATCAGCGCCAACCTGGCGCCGGGCTACACCATGGGCGAGGCGCTGGCCTTCATGGACGGCCTCGCGCGCACGACCCTGCCGCCGGGCTATGCCGTCGATTACAACGGCCAGTCGCGCGAATTCAAGGTGTCCACCAGCTCGCTGGCGTTCACCTTCGTGCTGGCGCTGGCCTTCATCTACCTGGTGCTGGCGGCGCAGTTCGAGAGTTTCCGCAATCCCTTCATCATCATGCTGACGGTGCCGCTGTCCATCACCGGCGCGCTGGCGGCGCTTCTATTGACCGGCAACACGCTCAACGTCTATAGCCAGATCGGGCTGGTGACCCTGGTCGGTCTGATCACCAAGCACGGCATCCTGATCGTCGAGTTCGCCAACCAGTTGCAGGAGAAGGGTCAGGAGGTGATGGAGTCGGTGATCGAGGCGTCGGTGCTGCGGCTAAGGCCTATCCTCATGACCACCGGCGCCATGGTGCTGGGGGCCGTGCCGCTGGCTCTGGCCAGCGGAGCAGGCGCCGAATCGCGCCAGCAGATCGGCTGGGTGATCGTGGGCGGCCTGCTGCTGGGGACGTTCCTGACCCTGTTCGTGGTGCCGACCGTGTACAGCCTGGTGGCGCGGCACAAGCGTGCGGCGCCCGAAGTGGAGGTACAGCCCGCCGCGGCGTAGGGCGGGCCGCGCCCGCCGCATCTGCTGATCGAGCCCGCATCCCGTGCCCTTCGCCAACGTCGGCAAACTGCGCCTCTACCACGAGATCCGCGGCAGCGGGCCGCGCATCCTGTTCCTGACGGGCACCGGGAGCGACCTGCGCCTGCCGCCCAATCCGTTCCAGCGCCGGCTCGAAGCCGACTTCGAAGTGCTGCTGCTCGATCAGCGCGGCATGGGACAGTCGGACAAGCCGAACCTGCCCTACACCCTGGCCGACTATGCCGCCGATGCCGGCGCACTGCTGGAGGTACTCGGCTGGGGGCCGTGCCCGGTGCTGGGCTATTCCTTCGGCGGCATGGTGGCGCAGGAACTGGCGTTGCGCGATCCGCAGCGCGTCGAGCGGCTGTTGCTGCTGTCCACCACCAGCGGCGGCGCCGGCGGCGCATCCTATCCGCTGCACGAACTCGCCGCCATGGCGCCCCCGGAACGCGCCCGGCGCATGGTGGAACTGGGCGACACGCGCCGCGATGCCGCCTGGCAGCAGGCCAACGCGCAAATGTTCGAGTCCCTCGTCGCGGAAGCGCTCGCCGCCCTCCAACTCGGCGCCGACGATCCGAACCGCGACATCGGCACCCGCCGGCAACTGGAGGCGCGCCGCGCCCACGACACGTGGGAGCGTCTGCCCCGATTGCAGATGCCGGTGTCGGTCTGCGGCGGCCGCTACGACGGCATTGCCCCGCCCGATCACCAGCGCGCCCTGGCCCAGCGCATTCCCGGCGCGCGTTTCGAACTGTTCGAAGGCGGCCACCTGTTCTTCCTGCAGGATGGGCGAGCCTACCCCGTGATCCGCGACGCGCTGCGCGGCGAACCGTAGGGCGGGCCGTGCCCGCCGGATGTGGTGCGGCGGCCGCGGGCCGCCCTACACCGCTGGCAGCGTACGTTCCAGGAATTCGCTAACGCGCTCCGCCAGCCGCTGGTCGAGGCAATCGAATTCGCTGACGTCGCGGAACGAGCGCAGCCAGGTCATCTGCCGCTTGGCGAGCTGGCGCGTGGCGATGATGCCCTTCATGCGCATGGCCTCCCGGTCGGTTTCGCCGTCGAGATGGGCCCACACCTGGCGGTAGCCGACGGCCCGCATCGACGGCAGTTCGAGGCTGAGGCGGTAGCGGCTTCGCAGCACCGCCACCTCGTCCACCAGACCTTGCTCCAGCATGGCGTCGAAGCGGCGGGCGATGCGTTCGTGCAGCGCGGCGCGGTCGGAAGGCAGCAGCGCCAGCGGGATCAGGCGGAAGGGCGGGGTAACGTCTGTCTTCGCGGCATAGCTGTCGGCCAGGGAGCGCCCGGTGAGGCGCACGATTTCGAGGGCGCGCTGGATGCGCTGGGCATCGCCGGGCTGGAGCCGCGCCGCCGCCTGCGGATCGAGCCGCGCCAGCTCGGCATGCAGCGCCGGCCAGCCGCGGGCGCGGGCCTGCTCGTCGATCTCGCGACGCAGTTCCGGTTCGGCTTGCGGCAATTGCGAGAGGCCCTCGCGCAGGGCCTTGAAGTAGAGCATGGTGCCGCCGGCGAGCAGCGGTACATGGCCGCGCGCCGTGATCTCGTGCATGAGGCGCAGGGCGTCGGCGCGGAAGCGCGCCGCCGAGTAGGCTTGCTCCGGGGACAGGATGTCGATCAGATGGTGCGGGCAGCGTGCCCGCTCCTCGGGCGAGGGCTTGGCGGTGCCGATGTTCATGTCGCGATAGATCTGCACCGAGTTGACGCTGATCACTTCCAGCGGCAGGCGTGGCGCGAGTTCGAACACCACCGCGGTCTTGCCGCTGGCGGTGGGACCCATGAGCAGGATGGCGGGCGGAACGGGAGCGGGGCGGGACATCTAAAACGCAGGGATAATCCGACTATCGTCACCGGGGCGCAATTGTACCGGGCGTAGCGGATGCCGGCCGCAGCGGCCGACCGATCAGGAGATACCATGAAACGTTTCGTAGCGCGCGCCGCCGGGGTGCTGGCCCTGTTGCTGGCGGCCGCAGCCGCCCCTGCCGGCGACCAGCTCTACCTCTGGGAAGCGAAAGGCAAGGGCGGCAGCGTCCACCTGTTCGGCTCCATCCACCTGTGCCGGGCCGACTGTTTCCCCTTGCCGGAAGCCGTGACTTCGGCGCTCGACCGCGCCCACTTCTTCGCCCTCGAACTCGATCCCGCCAAGCCCGGACTGCAGGAGGAACTGCTGCTGCGCTCGTTCTACGCCGACGGCGACGGCCTCGATCGTCATCTGCCCGGCCCGTTGGTCCAGGACCTGAAAGAGACCGCCGCGCGCCTCGGCCTGCCGCCCGATGCGCTGCTCAAGATGAAGCCGTGGATGGCGAGCACGACCCTGACGATGCTGTCCGCGATGCAGGCCGGCTACTCCGCCGACCAGGGCATCGACATGCAACTGCTGGAGCGCGCGCGGGCGCAGAAGAAGACCGTGGTGGAGCTGGAGTCGGTCGAGCAGCAGGTGAATTCGCTGGACGGGCTGGCGGCGGCGGAGCAGGAGCTGCTGGTGGCTCAGGCGCTGCGGCTGGCGGCCGGTGACGGCGTGACGCGCTACGTTGACGACATGGTGCAGGCGTGGCGCGGCGGCGATCCGGAGCAGTTGTACCGCCTGTCCCAGTCCGGCCTGGACGACGCCGCCGCTTCCGAGCGGCTGCTGCGATCCCTGCTGATCGAACGCAACCGCGCCATGGCGCAGCGCATCATGCGGCTGATGGCGACGCAGCGTCCCGGCTTCGTCGTCATCGGCGCCCTGCATCTGGCGGGAAGCGACTCGGTGCTCGAACAGCTCAAGGCCGCCGGCTTCCAGGTGCGGCAGGTGGCGGCGACCCGTTCAGCGCCCGCGCAGAAATAGCCGGTCCAGTTCGCCCATGCCGAGCTGGGTCCAGGTCGGCCGGCCGTGGTTGCACTGGTCGGCGCGCTCGGTGGCCTCCATCTCGCGCAGCAGGGCATTCATCTCGGGCAGGGTGAGCTGGCGGTTGGCGCGCACCGCGCCGTGGCAGGCCATGGTGGCGAGCAGTTCGTCGCGCCGGGCGGTGATCACGGTGCTGGCGGGAAATTCGCTTCAGCTCGTCCAGCAGCGCCCGCACCAAGTCCGCCACCGGCGCCCGCGCCAGCAGCGCCGGCACGCTGCGCGCCATCAGTTCCTGCGGCCCCGCCGGCGCGACCTCGAAGCCGAGTTGGGCCAGCACTTCCCGATGCTCCTGCGCCGCCGCCATCTCGCGCGGGCTGGCGCCGAATACGGCGGGGATGAGCAGCGCCTGCACCGCCGGCGCGGCGTCCAGCCGCGCTCTTCAGCCTCTCGTAGAGGATGCGCTCGTGGGCGGCATGCATGTCCACCAGCACCAGGCCGGCGTCGTTCTGCGCCAGGATGTAGACGCCGTGCAGTTGCGCCAGGGCATAGCCGAGCGGCGGCGAGCCCGCGGACTCGGCCGCAGGCAGCGCAGTCGTGTCGGCGACCGGGCCGCGGCTCGCGTCGCGCACGAAATCCAGGTAGGCGGCCACCGGCTGTGCCACCTGGAACGAGCGCTGGAAGGGCGGGGCTGCTTGGGGCGCGGTGCGGGAGTCCGGTTCCGGGGACGCGGTCACGGCGGCAGGTGAGATGGCGGGGGCCAGGGTCCGCTGCAGGGCGTGAAACACGAACTGATGCACGGCGCGGGCCTCGCGGAAGCGCACCTCGATCTTGGCCGGATGGACGTTCACGTCCACGCACCGCGGGCATCGAGCTCCAGGAACAGGACGTAGGCCGGCTGCCGGCTGCCGTGCAGGATGTCGGCATAGGCCTCGCGCGCCGCGTGGGCCAGCAGCTTGTCGCGCACGAAGCGGCCATTGACGAAGAAGTACTGCATGTCGCGTCCGTGGCGCGGAGTAGGCGGGGAGCGCCGCCAGGCCGGCGAGCCGCAGGTCGCCGGCGACTGAACCTCCACCGGCCGTGCCGCGGCGAGGAAATCCTCGCCCAGCAGTTCGGCGCGCGGCGCCGCGCGTCGCCCGCCGCCAGGCGATGAACGTCACGCGACCGTTGTGGCTCAACTGGAAGGCGACGTCGGGACGCGCCAGCGCGATGCGGGCGAACACCTCGTCGCAGTGGCCGTATTCGGTGGCCTCGCTCTTGAGGAACTTGCGCCGCGCCGGGGTGTTGAAGTAGAGGTCGGCGATTTCCACCACCGTTCCCGCGGCAAGGGCGGCGGGGGCTGGTCCTGGCGTCGGCGGCGTCGATGCGGGCGGCGCGCTCGCTGCCGGCGCTGCGGCTGGTGATGGCGGCGCGGGCGACGGAGGCGATGGCCGCCAGCGCCTCGCCGCGGAAGCCGAGGGAGGCGACCTGCTCCAGGTCTTCCAGGGTCGCGATCTTGCTCGTGGCGTGGCGCGCGAAGGCGAGCGGCAGATCCTCCGCCGCGATGCCGCAACCGTCGTCCGCGACGCGGATCTGGCGCACGCCGCCGGCCGCCAGCTGCACTTCGATGCGCCGCGCGCCGGCATCGAGGCTGTTCTCCATCAACTCCTTCACCACCGACGCCGGGCGCTCGACCACCTCGCCGGCGGCGATCTGGCTGATGAGCACATCGGGGAGCGTCTTGATGGCGGGCATTGGGGCAGGGCGATTATAGCTTCGCGCGAATGCCGCTGTGCCGCTCGGGCGCCTGCGCTACGCAGGACAGGCAGCGTACGCCGTGCGCACCGATCGAAGCCGGTTGAACCGGTGCGCGCGGCGCACCCTACGCCCGCTGCAGGCTTGGCCCGAGTCACGGGGCGAAGCGGAGGCTTCGGGTATCATGCGCGCTTGCCGCGGAGCCTCTCATGGAAATCATCGCGTCCTTCATCGACATCGTGCTGCACCTGGACAAGCATCTGGCGGTGCTTCTGGCCCAGTACGGCACCTGGATTTACGCCATCCTGTTCCTCATCATATTCATGGAGACGGGTTTCGTGGTGACGCCGTTCCTTCCCGGCGACTCCCTGCTCTTCGTCGCCGGCACGCTCGCCGCCACCGGCGGCATGGACATCACGATCCTGTGCGCCGTCCTGCTCGCCGCGGCAATCCTGGGGGACAACACCAACTACTGGATCGGCCACACCATCGGGCCCCAGGTGTTCCGCTGGGAGCAGTCGCGCTTCTTCAACAAGGCGGCCTTCGACAAGACCCACGCTTTCTACGAGACCCACGGCGGCAAGACCGTCATCATCGCCCGTTTCCTGCCGCTGGCCCGCACCTTCGCCCCGTTCGTGGCGGGGGTGGCGCGCATGACCTACCCGCGCTTCTTCGCCATGGATTTCCTCGGCGGCTGCCTGTGGATCTTCTCGCTGACTCTCGCCGGCTACTGGTTCGGCAACCTGCCCTTCATCAAGAACAATCTCACCCTGGTCATACTCGGCATCATCGCCCTGTCCTTGACGCCGCTCGCCATCGGCTACCTCAGGCATCGTCGCGCAGCGTAGATTGCTGCACCGCAACAGCGGCTTAGCCCGGCCGGGGACGGTTGCGCTATCATGGCTCGCGTACCGCCGGGGCCGGCGCCGTCGCCGCGCCCCGGCGCAATGTCCCTCCGTGCCGGACGGTCGCGCGAGTCCGGCAAGTCCATTTTCCCGCCAGTAAACTGAGTAGATGAAGAATCTCGTGATCCTTATTTCCGGCCGTGGCAGCAACCTGAGGGCGTTGCTCGAGGCGCGCCTGCCGGCGCGCGTGGCGGCGGTGATCAGCGATCGACCGGGCGCGGCCGGACTGGACATCGCGCGGACGTACGGCGTTCCGGCCAGCGTTTTGGACTATCGCGAATATGGGTCGCGCGAGGCATTCGATGCGGCGCTGGGCGTCGAGATCGACCGCCACGCGCCCGACCTGGTGCTGTTGGCAGGCTTCATGCGCGTGCTGAGCAACGCTTTCGTGAATCGCTACGAGGGGCGCATGCTGAACATCCATCCGTCGCTGCTGCCGGCCTTTCCCGGCCTGCATACCCACCGCCGGGCGCTGCAGGCGGGCGTGCGCATCCACGGCTGCACCGTGCATTTCGTGACGGCGGCCCTGGACGCCGGCCCGATCGTGATCCAGGCCGCGGTGCCGGTGCTCGACGGCGACGACGAGGACGTTCTGGCGGCGCGGGTGCTGGCGCAGGAGCATCGCATCTACCCGCAGGCGGCGCGCTGGTTCGCGGAAGGCCGGTTGAGCCTCACTGCCGGGGGCATCGTCCGCGTCGCCGGCAGCGCACCGCAGGCGAATGCGCTGCTGGTGCCGGAGTTGGATGCGGCGCGCGCGTTGCAGGATGCGTGACGGACCGGCGCACCATGAGTCGGGTTGACCGCAGGTTCGGCGTGGCGTTGGTCGCCTCGGCTCTGCTGCATTTCGTGCTCGTCGCGGCGCCGGGCTGGCGCCTGCCGGGAGAGGACGAAACGCGCAGCGTGCCGATCGAGGCGCGTCTGCTGCCGCCGCCCAAGATTGCCGCTGGCGCGGCGGAAGCGGCCCCGTCGCCCAAGCCGGCACCGAAGCCGGCACCGAAGCCGCGGCCCCGCCCGGCGCCCAAGCCGCGCCCGCCGCCGCCGGAGTTGCCGCAGGCGCAGCAGCAGGAAACCGTGGCGCCCGCGCCGCCGAGCGAACCCCCGGCGCAGGCGTTTGCGGAAGGGCAAGCGTCCGCGGCGTCCGGCCTGGGCGAGGCGCCGCCGCTCGCTGCGCAGAGCGAGGAGCCGCCGGGCGGCGAAACGCAGTCGCGGCCTGCGCCGGGACCGGCCACCGAGAACGTGTTTCCCTATCATGGCCGGGTGGTCTTCTCGGCGGCGCGCGGCGCCGACGGATTCGTCGTCGGCACGGCGGAAACGGTCTGGCTGACGCAGGGCGACCGCTATCAGTTCCGCCTCTACCTGCAGACCACGGGGCTGGTGGCGCTGTTCAAGCGCGTGACCCTGAGCTACAGCAGCGACGGTCGCATCACCGCCAACGGCTTCGTTCCGCACAGCTACAAGCTGGACGAGAACGGCGAACTCAAGGAGGCCGTCGTCTTCGACTGGGAGCAGCGGCGCCTGACGATCGCCTCGCCGCGCGGTCATGCCGCGTTCGATCTGATGGAAGCGAGCCAGGATCTGGTCAGCGTGATCTATCAGATGGCCCTGTTTCCGCCCTCAGAATCGCCGGCCGACGTCTGGGTGGCGACGGGACGGGCCTACACCAACCGCTATCTCCAGGTGGTCGGAACCGAACAGGTGACGACGCGGCTGGGGCCGCTGCGGGCCCTGCACGTGCGCCTGGGGCGCGAGGGCGACGAGCTGCTCGACCTCTGGTTCGGGGTGGACGTCAAGCATCTGCCGGTTCGCATCCGCTGGGCGCGCAAGGACGGCTCGATCAACGATTTCCAGGCGGCCTACATCGAGTATGACATGGGCAAGGAGAAGGTGAAGCTGGTGCCGCCGCCGGAACCTCCCGCCCCCCTCGGCTAGACCCGAATGAAAACGACATGAAAATGACCCCCAAGCTGCTGGACAGCACCGTCTCCGCGCTGACCGAGGCGCTCACCTTCCGCCATCCGGCGGACGCGGTGTTGTCCCAGTTCTTTCGCGAGCAGAAGGTGCTGGGCAGCCGCGACCGCGGTTTCGTCGCCGAGACCGTGTATGCCGTCCTGCGCCGCAAGCGATTTCTGGAGCACGCCCTGGTCGACGGCGTGACGCCGCGCCGCCTCGTGATCGCAGCGCTGACCCGTCTCCAGGGCCTGGCTCCGCGCCAGCTGGCCGAGGCGCTGCGGCCGCGGGAAGTCGAGTGGCTGGGGCAGATCAAGGCGGAGCCCGCCACGCCCCTCACCCTGGCCGAGCAGGCGGACTTTCCCGACTGGCTGTGCGAGCGGCTGCGCACCCGCATGAGCGAGGCCGAAGTGCTGCAGCTCGCGCGCGGCCTGAACCAGGGTGCTCCCCTCGATCTGCGCGTCAATCCCATGAAGGCGACGCGCGAGGAGGTGCTGGCGCAGCTCGCGGCCGACGGGATCGAGGGGCGGCTTGGCCGCTACTCTCCCCTTGCCATCCGCCTCGAGGGCAAGCCGGCGCTGCAGCGCCATCCGCTCTATCTGTCGGGGGCCATCGAAGTGCAGGACGAGGGCAGCCAGTTGCTGGCCTATCTGCTGGCGCCCAAGCGCGGCGAAATGGCGGTGGACTTCTGTGCCGGCGCCGGCGGCAAGACCCTGCTGCTGGGCGCCCTGATGCGCTCCACCGGGCGGCTGTATGCCTTCGACGTCGCCGACAAGCGCCTGTCGCGCCTGCGCACGCGCGTGGCGCGTGCCGGCCTGTCCAATGTTCATCCCGTGGTCATCGGCAGCGAGAACGATGTGCGCGTCAAGCGGCTCGCCGGCAAGATCGACCGCGTGCTGGTGGATGCCCCCTGCAGCGGGCTCGGCACGCTGCGCCGCAATCCCGATCTGAAGTGGCGCCAGACGGCGGAAGGCGTGGCGGAACTGGCGCGCAAGCAGTACGGCATCCTGAAGGGTGCGGCGCGTCTGGTGAAGCCGGGCGGGCGCCTGGTGTATGCCACCTGCAGCATTCTGCCGGAGGAGAACGAGGAGATCGTCGCCGCCTTCCTCGGCGAGCATGCGGAATTCCGGCGTGCCTGCGCCGGCGAGATCCTGGCGCGGCAGCAGATCCCGCTGGCGATGGGGGAAGAACTGCGGCTGCTGCCCCATGTGCACGACACCGACGGTTTTTTCGCCGTGGTGCTGGAGCGAAGGGCGGCAGAGGGCGTCGCGGGCGCGCCCGTGCCTTCGCCCGATGGCAATGGTGAGGCCGCGGCGTGAGTAGCGCGGCGGTCCGGACCGCGCGCCGCGTCGGCGCTGCAGCGCCGCTGATCGCCCTGCTCCTGACGCTGGCGGGAAACGCGGCCGCCTTCGAGCCCGGCGCGCGCGGACCGCAGGGCGCGGTGGGGTCGGTGGAGGTGGCGTTCTCGCCCTGGGACGACACCGAGGGCCTGGTGTTGCGCACGATCCGCGGTGCCAAGCGCGAGATCTATGTCCAGGCCTACGTCTTCACCAGCCGCAAGCTGGCCCGGGCGCTGATCGAGGCCAAGCAGCGCGGCGTCGCGGTGGAGGTGCTGGCGGACGGCGAGATGACGGTGAAGGGGGGCCGCAGCCGCATACCGCTACTGGCGGAGGCCGGCATTCCGGTGCGGCTGGAGGTGCGCTATGACGCCGCCCACAACAAGGTGATCCTGATCGATCCCCTGCTGCCGGAAAATGCCGTGGTGACGGGATCCTACAACTTCACCTACGCCGCGCGCGCCAGGAACGCCGAGAACGTGCTGGTGCTGCGCGACAATCCGCCGCTGGCGCGCGCCTATTACGACAATTTCCGGCGCCACCGCGACGGAGCGTTGCCTTACGGCACGGCATTGCCGCCGCGCCCCGACGGCCCATCGACGAAATGGTTGCGACGTGAATGACCTGATCGAACTGTGGCAGGTACTGCAGAGTCCGCACATGCTGTGGCAGATAACGGCCATCGCGCTCTGCCTCGGGCTTGCGGCGCTGGCGACGTGGCTGTTCGAGCGCCGCGTGGCAAAGGCCGCGCCGCAGTATCAGAGCCGCGCCGCGCGCATCGGCGCCGGCAGTGCGCGGCGCCTGGCGTTTCCCCTGGTGGCGTCGCTCCTGCTGTTCAGCGCCGGCTTGCTGTTGCGGGCGCTGCAGCACAAGAGCGAACTGCTGGGGTTCGCCATCACGCTGCTGGTGGCTCTGGCGGTGATCCGCCTCGTCGTCTATGCCCTGCGCCAGGCCTTCGCCCCCTCCGACTGGCTGGCGGCCTTCGAGCGCTTCGTTGCCGTAACGGTCTGGGCGATCGTCGCCCTCTATGTCGTCGGCATCCTGCCGGAAGTGGTCGACTGGCTGGAGCAGGTGGTGATCCCGATCGGCAAGCAGAGGCTCTCGCTGTGGCAGATCCTGCACGCCCTCCTCACCGTGCTGGTGACGGTGGTGGCGGCGTTGTGGATCGGCGGCGTGATCGAGGCGCGCCTCGGCGGCACCCGCGATCTCGACGCCAGCCTGAGGCTGGTTCTGGCGCGCCTGTCGAAAGCGCTGCTGGTCGCCGTGGCCATCCTCGTTTCGCTGCCGCTGGTGGGCATCGACCTCACCACGCTTTCGGTGTTCGGCGGCGCCCTGGGCGTGGGCCTGGGCTTCGGCCTGCAGAAAATCGCCAGCAACTACGTGAGCGGCTTCATCCTGCTGCTGGACCACTCGATACGGCCCGGCAACATGGTCAAGCTGGACCAGCATGCCGGCGAGGTGACGCAGATGACCACCCGCTACACCGTGCTGCGCGCTTTGAACGGAGTCGAAGCCATCGTGCCGAACGACGTCCTCATCAGCTCCATCGTGCAGAACCAGACCTTCACCAACCCCAAGGTACGCCACGCGCTGCAGTTGCAGGTCGGCTACTGCAGCGACGTCGAGCAGGCGATGCGGATTCTGGAGGCGGCGGCGCGGGACCATCCGCGGGTGCTCGCTGACCCGCCGCCGCGGGCGTTTCTGGAGTCCTTTGCCGAATCGGGCCTCAATCTGGAACTCGGCTTCTGGATCGCCGATCCGCACGAAGGCACGCTGGGGATCCGCTCCGACGTCAACCTCGCGGTGTGGCGCGCATTCAAGGCGGCCGGCATCGAGATTCCCTATCCGCAGCGCGAAGTGCGCCTGCTCGGCCCCGGTCCGGGTCAAAATATCGCGCCGGGTTAGGGAGTTAGCGCAGGCGTGCGGCGTTCGGAAGTTGCTAGGCGCGGCCCGCAGCGCCTATAATGCCGCCCCGGAACGGCTTGCCGCGAGGCAACTCATGCCGCCGCCGATCCGCCATCCTGTAGATTTCACGCGCCTTGCCGCGGGTATGCCCGGCATGGGACAAGCCCGAGGCCAAATCGCCCCAACAGACAGTACGCAGATGAATACTCCCGCCGTCGCGAGTCCCAAGGAACTCGAACTCGCCCAACTGATCGTGTCCACGCTCAATCTGGAGGTGGCAGCGGCCGACATCGACCCGCAGGCGCCGCTGTACGGCGAAGGCCTGGGACTCGATTCCATCGACATCCTGGAGATCGCGCTCGCCGTGTCCAAGACCTACGGGCTCCAGCTGCGTGCCGACGACGAGAACAACACCAGGATCTTCAAGTCCCTGAGCAGTCTCAGCGAGCACGTCCAGCGCAATCGGACCAGGTAGATGCGCCGCAGCCTCATCGGGTTGAAGTGGGCCCTTTCCGCCGCGGCCGTGGTCGGCTATCCGTTGCTCCTGCATGCCGCGGCCGCGCAGGAACTCGGCGAGCCGGCGCGCACCGCCGTCGCGATCGGCCCGATCCTGCTGGCGGGAATCTGGCTCGCTGCCGTGTCGCGATACCGATGGTGGTGGCTCGCCGGCAGCGGCTTGGCCGTTGCGGCGGTTGCATTCCTCCAGGGACGCCACATCGACGTGAGCGTTGCCTACGGCGTGCCGCATGCGGCGGCCTACCTCTTCTTGCTCTCCCTGTTCGGGCGCTCGCTGCTAGCGGGCCGCGAAGCTCTCGTCACCCGATTCGCGCGCCGCATTCACGGCGGTCTGCCGCCGGAGCTCGTGTCCTACACGCGCCGCGTGACCTGGGCGTGGTGCCTGTTCTCCGCCGCGAATCTGGCGACTTCGGCGCTGCTCTACCTCTTCGCGCCGGTGGCGGCCTGGTCGCTGTTCGTCAACGTACTCAACTTCCCGCTCCTGATCCTCATGTTCGTCGCCGAGTACCTCTGGCGCATCCTGCGTTATCCCGACTTCACCCACTCTTCGATTTTCAAGGGAGCGCAGCTGTTATCGCAGCTCGACGCGCCTGCCTCGGAAGCGGCCGAGAGGCGCTAGGGAACCGGACCATGGTCGGGGTGCCGCTGGTTCGCCATGGCGACAGGGAAGCCGTAATCGCCTACCAGGGAACGCGGTCGATCACCGTGGGCGGATTCCTGCGCGACGTGGCCGCGCTTGCCCGGACCCTGCCGGACCGTCCGCACATCCTGAATCTGTGTGGCGATCGCTACCGCTTCAGCGTCGGCTTCGCCGCCGCCCTGCTGCGCGGGCAGGCCAGCCTGCTGCCGCCGAACCACACTCCGGCCATGGTGCGGGAACTGCTGGCCCAATATCCCGGCCTCTACGCCCTGAGCGACGATCCGGACCAGCACCACGGCCTGGAAACCCTGGCCTTCCCCGCTCTGGATAGCGCTGACGGCGAAGCGCCAGCCGTACCCGAATTTCCCGCGCGGCAACGGGCTGCCATCGTGTTCACTTCCGGCTCCACCGGCCGGCCGCTGCCCCACCCCAAGTCCTGGGGTGCCATCACGGCGAGTGCCGTGGCGGAGGCCCGGAGTCTCGGCATCGAACCGGATTCGGGGCTGGTGCTGGTCGGGACCGTGCCGCCCCAGCACATGTACGGTCTGGAGTCCACGGTGCTGATGGCGCTGCAGAACGGCCTTGCCCTGCACGCCGGCCGCCCCTTCTATCCCGCCGACGTCTGTGCCGCCGTGGACGCCGTGCCGCGCCCGCGCATGCTGGTCACCACGCCGATCCACCTGCGGGCGCTGCTGGAGGCGAGCCGCGAGCTGCCGCCCGTGGACCGCATCCTGTGCGCCACTGCGCCGCTGTCGCCGCAACTGGCGGCGCAGGCCGAGGCGCGCTTCGCCGCCCCCCTGTTCGAGATCTATGGCTGCACCGAAGCGGGGCAGGTCGCCAGCCGGCGCACCGTCGAAAGCGCGCAGTGGCACACCTTCGAGGGAATCCGCCTGCGCCAGGACGACCGGGGAACCTGGGCCGCCGGCGGCAGCGTGGACGTGGAAGCACTGCTGAGCGATGTCATCGAGTTGCGCGATGCGCAGACCTTTCTGCTGCACGGCAGGATGGCGGACCTGGTCAACATCGCCGGCAAGCGCACCTCCTTGGCCCATCTGAATTTCCAGCTCAATGCCATCGAAGGCGTGCGCGACGGTGCGTTCTTCCTGCCCGACGAGACGTCCGGCACCGTGACGCGGCTCATGGCCTTCGTCGTGGCGCCGGAGCTCAGCGCCGAGGCTCTGGCCCGGGCGCTGCGCGAGCGCATCGATGCCGCATTCCTGCCGCGTCCCCTTTGCTTCGTCAACGCGCTGCCGCGCAACGGCACCGGCAAACTGACGCGCGAGACGTTGAGCCGGCTTGCCGCAGCCCACGGTGCCAAGGCGCGGCCGGCGTGATCGCGGCCGAGCGCAGCTTCGCCGCCGATCACCCGACCGCGGCGGGGCATTTCCCCGGCCATCCCGTCATCCCGGGAGCGGTGCTGCTGGATCAGGTGATTCGCGTGCTGGAGGGGGCGTTGGAAGCGAAATTGCCAGCGCTGGAAATCCGCGCCGCCAAGTTCCTGCATCCGGTGCGTCCCGGCGACACGATGCAGGTCCTCATCGAGATCCTTTCGGAAACCGACTACACGTTCCAATGCAAAGTACAGCAGATCACCGCGGCGAGCGGGACGATCCGGCTCCCGGCGCGGCATCCGCGTCTGCCGTAACGGCCCGCGACTGGATGGGGCAGCAGGAGCGCAGCAGCGCGCTGGCCCTGCGCTTCATCGTATGGGTGGCATTGACGCTGGGCCGGCCGGCGGCGCGGCTGCTGCTGTACCCGATCTGCGCCTACTTCCTGCTGTTCTCTTCCAAGGCGCGGACGGCGTCGGCCCAGTACCTGGCCCGCGTCTTCGATCGCAGGCCGACCGTGGCGGAGCTGTTCCGCCACTACCACAGCTTCTCCGCCACCATCCTCGACCGCGTCTTCTTCCTCAACGGCCGCTACGACCTGTTCGATCTGCGCCTGCAGGGCGAAGAGATCGTGGCCGACATGCTGGCGCGGGGAGAGGGTTGCTTCCTGCTCGGCGCCCACCTCGGCAGCTTCGAGGCGCTGCGGGCGGTGGGACGCCGGCAACCGGGCCTGCGGGCCTGCCTGGTGATGTACGAAGACAACGCCCGGAAAGTGAACGCCGCCCTGCGCGCCATCAACCCGGACCTGGCGCTGGACGTGATCGGTCTCGGCAGTGTCAACTCCATGCTCCGGGTGCAGGCACGGCTGGCGGCGGGAGAATTCGTCGGCATGCTGGGCGACCGGTCCATCGAAAGCGAGAGCGTTCTGCGCTGTGCCTTCCTCGGGGCGGAGGCGGCGTTTCCCGTCGGCCCGTTTCGCCTGGCGGCCGCGCTGAAGCGCCCGATCGTCCTCATGGTCGCGCTCTACCGCGGCGGCAACCGCTACGACATTCATTTCGAGCGCCTGGCCGATGCTCCGGCGGCGGACGCAGGGCGCGAGGCCCTGATGCGGGAGCGGTTGTGCCGCTACGTCGCCCGGCTCGAACATTACTGCCGCGGCGCGCCCTACAACTGGTTCAACTTCTATGACTTCTGGAAATGACCGCCGCCTCGCCACCCTGATCCTGCTGGGCGTGCTGGCCCTGGCTGCGGCGGGATCCGCTTCCGCCGCCGAGGGCGACGGCGCCGGCACGGGCTGGGGAATGAAGCAGCTGATGGCGGATCTGGCGCGGGTGAAGTCCTCGACCGCCCGCTTCACCGAGCGCAAGTACATGAAGGTCCTGAGCCGCCCGCTGGAACTGTCCGGCACGCTGGTCTACAAGGCGCCCGACCGGCTGGAGCGGAACACGCTGCTGCCCAAGCCGGAAAGCATGGTGGTGGAGCGCGACACGCTCACGCTGGAGAGCAAGGGCGGGCAGCAGCGGCGCACCCTGGCGCTGCAGGACTACCCGGCGATCTGGGCCTTCGTCGAAAGCATCCGCGGAACCCTGGCGGGTGACCGGCAGTCCCTCGCCCGCTTCTATCGCATAACCCTGGAAGGCAAGGCCGAACGCTGGCGCCTCCTGCTTACGCCCACCGAGCCGGCGATGCAGGCGCTGGTCAGTTCGATCCGTATCGACGGCGGCGGATCCCGCATCGATCGCATCGAGATCTACGAGGCCGACGGCGACTATTCGGTGATGACGGTGAGCGCGGAGCCGGCGCAGTGAGAGTTCCCGCGCGCTGGGCGGTGGCGCTCTGGCTTGCCGGCCTCGTGCTGTGCGTAGTCATCATCGCCCGCACCAGCTTCACCGCCGACATGACGGCATTCCTGCCGCGTTTGCCGACGCCGGCGCAGCAGGTGCTGGTGGAGCAGTTGCGCGACGGCGTGGTGTCCCGGCTCGTCCTCGTCGGCATCGAGGGTGCGCCGACGCAAAGGCTGGCCGGGATCAGCAAGGCGCTCGCTGCGCGGCTGCGCCAGGACAGCCGGTTCGCCGCGGTGAACAACGGCGAAACCGAAGGCCTCGCGGCCGATGCCGAGTTCCTGCTGCGTCACCGCTATCTGCTTAGCTCCCAGGTCACGCCGGAACACTTCTCCGCCGCATCCCTGCGTACCGCACTGGAAGATCAGTTGCAGTCGCTGGGCTCGGCGGCGGGCGTGTTCGTCGAGCGCCTGCTGGCGCAGGATCCGACCGGCGAAGTGCTGCACTTGCTGGAGCAATTCGAGGCCCAGGCCAGGCCGGGGAGCCGGCATGGCGTGTGGTTCGCCGGCGACGGCCGGCGTGCCCTGATGGTGGTGCAGACCCGCGCCGCCGGCTTCGACATCGACGCCCAGCAACAGGCGATGGCCGGCATCCGCAGCGCCTATGACCAGGCGGCGGGCGCCGCCGCCGGCGACCTGGGCCTGCTTCTGACCGGCCCGGGGGTGTTCGCGGTGCACAGCCGCGCCGCCATCCGCGGCGACGCCGAGCGCTTTTCCGTGATCGCGACGCTCCTGATCGCCGGCCTGCTGCTGGCCGTCTATCGCTCGCCGCGGGTGCTGGCGTTGGGCCTGCTGCCGGTGGCGAGCGGCGCGCTGGCCGGGATCGCCGCCGTCAGCGTCGGCTTCGGCGCCGTGCACGGCATTACCCTCGGCTTCGGCGCCACCCTGATCGGCGAAGGCGTGGACTACGCCATCTACCTGTTCACCCAGAACGCCCCCGGCGAGGCGCCGGAGAAGACCCTGCAGCGCCTGTGGCCGACGCTGCGCCTGGGCGTGATGACTTCGGTATGCGGCTTCAGCGCCATGCTGCTGTCGGGCTTTCCGGGGCTGGCCCAGCTCGGCCTGTTCTCCATCAGCGGCCTGCTGGCGGCCGTCGCCGTGACGCGCTGGGTGCTGCCGGCGTTGCTGCCGCAGGGCTTCACGGCGCGCGCCGTGGCGCGTCTGCGCCCGGCGATCGCGGCGCTGGTGCGGCGGGCGCCGCGGCTGCGCTACCTCCTGCTGGCGGCGGTGGCCGCTGCGCTGGTGTACGTGGCGCCGCAATCGCGCTCGATGTGGAGAGAGGATCTGGCGGGCCTGAGCCCGGTTCCCCGCAGCGATTCTTTGCTGGACGAGCAGTTGCGGCGCGAGCTCGGCGCGCCCGACGTGCGCCATCTCATCGTCATCGATGCCGCGACGCCGGACGAGGCGCTGGCCGCCGGCGAGCGCGTTGGGGCGACGCTGCGCCGCCTCGCCGGGGAGGGGGTGCTGGCCGGGTTCGATGCCCCCGATGCCCATCTGCCGAGCCGGGAGACCCAGCTCGCCCGCCAGCGCGCCCTGCCGCCGCCGGAGGAACTGCGCAAAGCGCTGGACCAGGCGCTGGTTGGCCTTCCCTTCCGCGCCGGCGTGTTCGAACCCTTCCTGGAACAGGTGGAGGCGGCCCGCCATCAGCCGCTGGTGGAGCGCGCCGCCCTGCAGGGCACGACTCTGGCATTGAAGCTGGATTCGCTGCTGATCCGGCGCACCTCGGGCTGGGCGGCGATGCTGCCGCTGCGCGGCGTGGCCGATCCCCAGCGCCTGCAACGGGAAGTCGCGGCGCTGAAGGATGCCCGGGTGGTGATGCTCGACCTCAAGCGCGAAACGGATCAGCTCTATCGCAGTTACCTGGGCGAGGCGCTGGCCCTGTCCGCGGCGGGAGCCGCCATCATCGTCGCCCTGCTGTCGGCGAGCCTGCGCGCGCCGCGCCGTGTGTTCGACGTGGTGGCGCCGCTGGCAGCCGCGGTGCTGATCACCTGCGCCGTGCTGCTCCTGACCGTGGGCAAACTCACCCTGTTCCACCTCGTGGGATTTCTGCTGGTGGTGGCGGTGGGGTCGAACTACACCCTGTTCTTCGACCGGCAGAACATGCCGGGCAACGGCGGCGAGCGCACCTACGTGTCGCTGGCGCTCGCCAACTTGTCCACCATGATCGGCTTCGGTCTGCTGTCGTTCTCCAGCGTTCCGGTGCTTGCCGCGATCGGTACCACGGTGGGGCTCGGCGCATTCCTCAGTCTGGCGTTCGCCGCCATGCTGGCGGGGCGAGCGCCGGAGGCGAGCGCGCGATGAAGCTATTGCCTTTTCTCTGCGCAGCGGTGCTGGTGCTGACCGGCTGCGCTTTCAACCGACCGCCCAGGATTCCGATGGATACGATCTCCGACGTGTCGCCCGGCGCAGCGGCAGGCCGCGCCTTGCTGGTGATGCTGCCCGGGGCCTACGATGGCCCGCAGGACCTCGTCAGTCATGGTTTCGTGAGCGCGATACGGGAGCGCCACCTGGCGGTGGACGTGGTGGCGGTGGATTCCCACCTCGGCTATTTCACAGGTCAGACCATCATCGAGCGGCTGCAGCAGGACGTGATCGAGCCGGCGCGGGCGCGGGGCTACGGTGCGGTCTGGCTCGCCGGCATATCGCTGGGCGGGTACGGTTCCCTGCTCTACGCCAGGGAGCGTGCCGCCGAAATCGACGGCATCATCGTGCTGGCACCGTTTCTCGGGACGCGGGGTGTGGTGGCGGAGATCGAGCGCGCCGGCGGTCTCGCCGCCTGGCAGCCGGAACCGTTCCCGGCGCACGACTACGAGCGCGCCCTGCTGGTCTGGCTGAAGGACTACGGAGCTGACCATGGGTCGATTCCCCCCATCTACCTGGGCTATGGCGCGGACGACCGCTTCGCCGCTGCGCACCGCCTGCTCGCGGCGCGCCTGCCGCGCAGCCGCGTGTGGACGCTGCCGGGCGGGCACGACTGGCCGACCTGGAAGGCGTTATGGACGGGGATGCTCGATGCCGGCGTGATGTCCCGGCTAGCGCCGAGATGATCCGCGGCGACGCTTCGGCAAGGATGGCCGGGCCGCCGCCGCGCCGGTGGCGCCCCGCACCGGTGTTCTGGGTCTCGGCCGGCGTGCATGCGGCCGCGGCCGCGGCGGCACTGGTACGGCCCGAGTGGTGGCCGTGGGCCGCCGGCGCCGTCGTCGGCAACCATGCGCTTCTCGCCGGCGCCGGACTGTGGCCGCGCAGTTCTCTGCTGGGGCCGAACCTGGTGCGGCTGCCGCAGGCTGCCGCGCGCCGCCGCGAAATCTGCATCACGTTCGACGACGGTCCCGATCCGGAGGTGACGCCGCGCGTGCTCGACCTGCTGGACCGGCACGGCGCCAAGGCCAGCTTCTTCTGCATCGGCGAGCGTGCGCTGGCCCACCCCGGCATCGTGGAGGACGTCGTGCGCCGCGGTCACGGCGTGGAGAACCACAGCCAGCGGCACTCCACGGCGTTCGGCTGGTATGGGCCGGGCCGGCTGCAGCGGGAGATCGAAGCGGCCCAGCGCGCGCTCTCCGGTATCACCGGCAGGGCGCCGCGCTTCTTCCGCGCTCCGTTCGGCATGCGCAACCCGCTGCTGGAGCCCGTGCTGGCACGGTGCGGACTGCGGCTCGTGTCGTGGACCCGGCGCGGCTACGACACGGTGCGGCGCGATCCGGCGCCGGTTCTGGCGCGCTTGTCGGACCGGCAGGCCGCGGGGGAGGTGCTGTTGCTGCACGACGGCACTTACGCGCGTTGCGCCGATGGCACGCCGGTCGTGCTGGCCGTCCTGCCCCCATTGCTGAAGCGGGTGGAGGAGGCGGGGCTGCGGCCCGTGTCCCTGAGCGCTGCCTGCGGCGATGGATCCGGCATATAGCGCCCTGGTGGACGCCGCGACGCGTCCCTTTCTGCCCGCCGGCAGGTACCCGTGGCACTTCGCGCGCGGCAAACTGCGCCACGATCCGGTATTCCTGCATTTGTTACGCTATGGCCAGATTCGCGACGGCGGGCGGCTGCTGGACCTGGGCTGCGGCTACGGGCTGCTGCCGGCCCTGCTGCTGGCGGCGCAGGACCGCTACCGGCGCGGCGATTGGCCTGCCGACTGGCCGCCACCACCGCTCGATCTCGACCTGCACGGCGTCGAACTGCGGCCTGATCGGGTGCAAGCGGCCCGCGCCGCGCTGGGCAGACAGGCTGCGGTCGAGCAGGGCGACCTCCGCACCGCACCCCTGCCGGCGAGCGCGGTGATCGTCATCCTCGACGTGTTGCTGTACCTGGACCACGCGCAGCAGCGCGCCGTCCTGTCGCGGGTCATGGACGCCCTGCTGCCGGGTGGCGTGCTGCTGCTGCGCGAAGCCGATGCCGCCGGAGGTTTTCCCTACCACGTCACGCGCTGCGCCGAGCGTTTCGCCGGCATGGGCCGGGGCCGCCCGCGGCAGGCGCTGACCTATCGCGCGGCCGGGCAGTGGCAGGAACTGCTGGTGGAATTGGGCTTCACCGTGCGCGCTCAGCGCATGGATCAGGGCACGCCGTTCTGCAATGTCCTGTTCGTGGCCACGAAGGGCGCGAGCCCTGCGGCCGGCGGCGCCACGAACTGCCCTGCGTCCGCAGCCGGCAATTTGCTAGACTCCCGGAGCTGATCGTCGGTACCGTGCCCCGTTGGACTGGCCCACGGGGCAATCGCCGCGGCATCGTCGATCGTCGCCCCCATATCTCTGCGCACCGATCTTGCAGCCACTCGTCCTCAGCCATTTCACGCTGGTAAGCAGCCTCGGGGCGGGGATCGGGGCGACGCTGGCCGCGTTGCGCGAACAGCGGTCCGGTCTCGCTCCCTGTGCCTTCGACACCGTGGAGCTCGCTACCTGCGTCGGCGAGGTCCACGGTCTGGACGGGCAACCGGTGCGCGACGATCTCGCCGACTACGACTGCCGCAACAACCGCCTCGCCCAACTGGCGCTGCGCCAGGACGGCTTCGAATCCGCAGTCGCCGCGGCGCGGGACAGGTACGGCGCCCGGCGCATCGGCCTGTTCCTCGGCACCAGCACCTCCGGCGTGTTCGAGACGGAGCGGGCGTACCGCCGGCGCGATGCCCAAAGCGGAGCCCTGCCGCCGGATTTCCATTACGCGACGACGCAGAACACGTTTTCCCTCGCCGACTTCACCCAGCGCTACCTGGGGCTGACGGGGCCGGCGGCGGTGGTGTCTTCCGCCTGTTCCTCGAGCGCCAAGGTATTCGGCAGCGCGGCACGCATGATCGCCGCCGGACTGTGCGACGCGGCCGTCGTCGGCGGCGTGGACACCCTGTGTCTGACGACGCTGTACGGCTTCCACTCGCTGGAACTGACCTCGCCCGCGCCCTGCCGGCCCTACGACGAGGCGCGGGACGGCATATCCATCGGCGAGGCCGGCGGCTTCGTCCTGCTGGAAAAGGAGACGGAAGGCAGCGACCGGGACGGCGTGCTGCTGCTCGGTGTCGGCGACAGTTGCGACGCCTATCACATGTCCTCGCCCCACCCCGAGGGACTGGGGGCGAGCCTGGCGATGCAGGCGGCGCTGCGCGCGGCGAAGCTCGCGCCGGGGGCGATCGACTACGTCAATCTGCACGGCACGGCCACCCGCAGCAACGATGCCAGCGAGGACAAGGCGGTGTTCGCCCTGTTCGGCGGCGACACGCCGTGCAGTTCGACCAAGGGGGCGACCGGCCACACGCTGGGAGCCGCCGGCGTCACCGAGGCGGTGATCTCGGCGCTGGCGATCCGCCACGGCTTCCTGCCCGGCGGGCTGAATACGCGGAAAATCGATCCGGCGCTGCGCAGCCGCTACCTCCTGCACAACAGGAGTGGCAAGGTCGATCGCGTCCTCAGCAACTCCTTCGGCTTCGGCGGCACGAACTGCTGCCTGGTGCTGGGACGGGCCGCCTGATGCGCGTATTCGTGCAGGGCTTGGGCGTGCTGGGGCCGGGACTCGCGGGATGGGAGGCCAGCCGGACGGTGCTTGCCGGGACGCAGATCTACGTCCCGACACCGGCGGCGGTGCCGGCCAGCGACCTGCTGCCGCCCGCGGAGCGGCGCCGTGCCGGCACCAGCGTCAAGCTGGCGCTGGCGGTGGGGCGCGAAGCCATCGCCCACGCGGGTCGCGCGGCGTCCGAACTGCCCACCGTATTCTCCTCGTCGGGGGGCGACGGCGACACCCTGCACCGCATCTGCGAGACCCTCGCCTCGGCGGCGCGCGAGGTGTCGCCGACGCGTTTCCACAACTCGGTGCATAACGCGCCCGCCGGCTACTGGAGCATCGCCGTCAAGGCCATGGCAGCGTCCACCAGCCTGTGCGCGTTCGACGCCAGTTTCGCCGCCGGCCTGCTGGAGGCGGCGGCGCAGGTGGTGGCGGACGCAACGGACGTCGTGCTCATCGCCTACGACATGCCCTATCCCGAGCCCCTGCATGCCGTGCGCCCGATCCCCGACACTTTCGGCGTCGCCCTGGTGCTGGTGCCGCGGGCCGGCGACGGCGCGCTGGCGAGCCTCGATATCGCGCTCAACCAAGACACCGTCCGCGCGCCGAGCCGCATCGCCGACGCTGCCCTGGAAGCGTTGCGTGCGGGCGTTCCGGCGGCGCGCAGCCTGCCCTTGCTGGCGGCTCTGGCGCACGGGCGCCCGGACGAGGTGGTGCTGGACTACCTGGCGGGCAGCAGTGTGCGTATCGACGTGAACCCATGCCGATGACGAAAGCCGAGATCGCCGGGCTGATCCCCCATGCCGGCGCCATGTGCCTGCTGGACGGCGTGCTGGCGTGGGACGAGCAGCGCGTGCGCTGCGTCGCCCATAGCCATCGCGATGCCGCGAATCCGCTGCGCCTCGACGCACGGCTGGACGCCATTGCCGGCGTGGAGTATGCCGCGCAGGCGATGGCGGTGCACGGCGCCCTGACGGGGGCGGCGGCGCAGCGCCCGCGGGCCGGCTATCTCGCCGCGCTGCGCGACGTGGTATGCCGCGTCTCCCGGCTCGACGACGTCGAGGACGACCTGATCATCGAGGCCGAGCGCGTGATGGGGGATGCGCGCAGCGCGGTCTACCGCTTCGCCGTCGGCACCGCGGCGCAGCCGCTGCTGACGGGGCGGGCGACGGTCATCCTGCAGGCCGAAGGAGAGCCACGATGAAACGGGCGCTGGTGACCGGAGGCAGCGGCGCGATCGGCGCCGCCATCAGCCGTAAGCTGGCCGCCGACGGCTGCTTCGTCTACGTGCACGCCAATGTCAACCTGGCCCGGGCGCAGGACGTCGTTGCCCAGGTCCTCGCCGCGGGCGGATCGGCCGCGGCGGTCGCCTTCGATGTCGCCGACCATGAGGCCACGCATGCGGCGCTGGACCGGCTGCTGCAGCACGGTCCGATCCAGATCCTGGTCAATAACGCCGGCATACACGACGACGTGGTGATGCCGGCGATGAGCGCGCAGAAGTGGGCGCGGGTGATCGACGTCTCCCTCAACGGCTTCTTCAACGTCACCCAGCCGCTGCTGATGCCGATGATCGCGACGCGCTGGGGAAGGATCGTGAACATCTCGTCCGTGGCGGCGCTCACCGGCAACCGCGGCCAGGTCAATTACGCGGCGGCGAAGGCGGGGCTGCATGGCGCGACGAAATCCCTGGCGCAGGAACTCGCCAGCCGCGGCATCACGGTCAATGCCATCGCGCCGGGAATCATCGCGTCGGACATGAGCGAAGGCGCCTTCGGCAAGGAGGTGGTCGAGCGGCTGGTGCCGATGAAGCGCGCCGGCAAGCCGGAGGAGGTGGCGGATCTCGTCGGCTTCATCGCCTCCGAGCACGCCGCCTACATATCGGGGCAGATCATTTCCATCAACGGCGGGATGATCTGACGCCGCGCTTGAGCCGGCGCCACGCCAGCAGCGGCAGCCGCAGCAGCAAACCAAAGACGAGCCGCGTGTGCATCCAGGTGAGGAGGACGTTGTCGCGGTAATAGTCGAAGTGCGACACGCCGCCTTCCTCGGGGCGCAGGTAGCGCACCGGCGCCGGCAGATTCAGCGGCGGCACGCCGCGCCAGCACAGCCGCACGACGGCCTCGGCGTCGAAGTCGAAACGGCGCATCCAGGGCTGGCGCGCCATGATGTCGGCGAGCGGCCGGATCGGATAGACGCGAAACCCGAACAGGGAGTCGCCGATGCCGCTCCACAGCGTCTCCAGGTTCGCCCACCAGTTGGAGACCCTGCGCCCGCGCACCCGCAGCGCCGGCGCGCTGGCGTCGAACTGCGGCAGTCCGAGGATCATGGCAGCCGGACTGGCCTGGGACGCCGCCATGAATGATGGGATCCGGGCGGCGGGGTGCTGCCCGTCCGCGTCCATGGTCAGGGCATGGGTGTAGCCCTCGCGCCGCGCCTGGAGCAGGCCGTGCAGAATGGCGGCGCCCTTGCCCTGATTGCGCGGCAGGACGAACGCCCGCAGGCCCGGATCTTCCGCCGCGAGTTCCGCGAGTTTCTGCGCGCTGCCGTCGGTGCTGCCGTCGCTCACCACCCAGACCGGTTCCCAGAAACGGCGCGCCGCGCGCACCGTTTCCAGCACCTTTTCTCCCGGGTTGTAGCTCGGGATGAGGACGAGATGCGACGCCGAGCGCTCAGGCACGGGGCCCGCGGCTGCCCGCGCCGGCATGGGGGCCGGTCAGTTCCTGCCGGTAGTAGCGCTCCAGTTCGGTGACGAAACTCCTGACGTCGCCCGGGGCGTCGAAGCGCCGTCCCAGCCGCGCCCGATACACCAGCGGGAAGGGAGGTTTGCGCAGCAGCGGCCAGCCCTTGCCGAGGAATGGTGAATCGGTTTCGATGAACACGGTCTGCACCGGGCAGCCCGCCTTTTTCGCGATCAGCCCGAATCCACCCTTGAATTCATTCACCGGCGGGCTCGCCGTGCGCGTGCCTTCGGGGAAGATCAGCAGCTGTCCCCCCGCCTCCAGCCGCTGCGCCGCCAGCCGCACCATGTTCACGCCGGAGTCGTTGCGGATATAGCGTGCCAGTCGCGCGCCGCCGCCGAGAAGGATGTTGTCCCAGATCGCGGCCTTCATGATGCAGGTGACGCGCGGCAGCCGCGATGCCACCAGCACCACGTCGATGAGGGAGGGATGGTTGGGCGCGATGATGAGGCCGCGTTCGTTCCGCAGCCCATCCAGAGCACTCAGGTCGAGCCGGACGATGCCCGTCAGCTGCAGCACGCGAAGATAGAAGCGCCAGCCGGCCATGATGGCGAATTGTCCCAGCGGCGCCGCGACCCGGCGCGGCAGCAGCGGATAGAGCAGGGCAGCGGGAAGACTCCAGGTGAGGCAGGTGATGGCGAACAGCAGCAGTCCGCCGTAGAGCACGAGGTACTCGTAGGGGATGCGCAGCCAGGCCATCGCCCGATGCAGATGCTCACCCTCGAGCGAGGCCAGCGACAGCCGCATGTCAGTAATCCGCCTCGACGCGCGTCGCGGAATCGGCGAACACCCAGCTCACGGCAAGGCCGGCGGTGAAATACTGCCGGGTCTTGACCAGGGGACTGTCGGCGAAGACGGCGCCGTCCAGCGTGTCCCATCTGACGAAACCACCGACCCAGAAGCCCGGATAGCGCTTGCTCAGCGCAGCGACGAACTGCGTTCCGGCGTAGCCGCCGCGGGCGCTGTAGGCGGGTCGCTGCGGCGTGGCGAAGGCGGGCTCGACGCCGTAGAAGTACTGATGGTATTTGCTGTCGGCGAAGAGGGGGCCGGCGAGCATGCCCAGGTTCCATCCTGCGCCCGGCCAGATGCCATGCAGATCGAGGTTCACGTTCGGCGTGGCTACCCAGCCCTCGCCGTGGACCCGCGAGAAGTCGGTGGCGATGACGGCGCGCACCGGAAGCCGCAGTTCCAGGCTGATCTTGCGGTCCTGCGACCGCACCAGGGAAAGATTCAGCGCCGGACCGATCTCCAGCGTAGGATCGAGATCCGGCATGCCGCTGCGCGCCTGATTGTCATCGCTCTTCACCGGCACCGAACCGTTGACGCTGGCATCGAGTTCGACCCGGTCGCTGTGAAAGAAGAGTCCGCGCACCCGCTGCTGATCGGCCTTGAGAATGTCGCCGCGGTAAACAAAATAGGGAACGGGCAGGAGCCAGGTCTTGCGCTCGTTGGAGCCGCGATAATCGGGAAAGTCGATCACGCCCAGTCCCGCCCCCAGCTCCCACAATGGGAATTCGTCGGCCGATCGCATCTGCGGCAGGCAGAAACGGAAGGAGGGCGGCAACGAGCGCAAGCGCGGTCTTTCGCAAGATCCGCGCTGCCACCTCGCTGCGGCTGGGGTGAAAAGGCTGAGCAAGGGCCGCGCGCATGGCAGGATTGCGCTACCGGCCCGAAGCCAGCGCGACGCCCTCGATTTCGAGCAGCAGGTCGGCACGGCAGATGTCCGCCCGCAGGCACACGATACGTGCGTGGGGACCGAACGCCTGGCGCAGCCTTGCCTGCACGGCGGGGAAATGCTCGGCGTGGCGCAGGTAGGCTTTCAGGAACAAGTGCCGTGCCGGGCCGCTTTGCGGCATGCCATGGCGCGCAGCCTGTTCCGACAGCGCATCGATGTTCGCCAGCGTTTCTTCCAACTGCTTCGCGGCGTCGCCGGCATGGACGGTTTCGTGCCCGACGATGCTTGCGGTTCCCGAGATGAAGAGCGTGCGTTCCCCGCCGCTGCCGGCAAGCATGGCGCGCGAGAACGTCGGGCTGCGCGGGCCATACTGGGCGGGATAGGCGTAGGCGCTGATCTGGCGCGGGTTCTCCAGGGCTTCGCCGGGGGCTCGGGCGGCGAGAAAGTACACCACGAGGTCTCCCTCTTCGGTGCCGAGGGCGCACGCCGCGGCCGTTTCCCTGCCGATGGTACGGCCGTGGGCGAGGAACGCCTCGTGGCGTCCGACGCTGAAGCGCCGGTAGCGCTCCAGCCCATCCTCCGGCAGGTTGATGCCGGGGAAGTAGTTCCACAGCCGCAGCAGGTTCGGGAAACCGTGCTGATCGACGCAGTCGAAAATGCGCTCGTACACGCCATAGGTGGCAGCACCGAGACTTCCGCCCTGCGGTACTTCGACGACGCCGAAAAGCAGATTCGCGGTACACGCACCGGTGATGTCGAAGTCATGGAATCGGGTGGTCGGGTGATCGCTCGACCAGACTTCGACGAAGCTCGATGCGCCCAGCACCGGCATCCGGACCCGGGTCCAGGGCATGTCGGACACCGGCATGCCACTTCCTGCGGCGCCGAACTCGATGGCGCCGAGGAGGTGGTCGCTCGATCGATCGAGCAGGGCGCCGATCTGCGCATCGCAAAGGTAATCGAGCTGCAAGGTGGATGGCATGGAATGCGCTGCTAGCGGGCGGCGCTCGTCGCGGCTTCCGCCTGCGGATCGCGGATGGCAAGTCGGCGCCGGCGCCACGCGGCGAAGCTGCGTCTCGCGTCGAGCAGGTTCATTACGTAGTACACCCCCTTGAACAGGGCCAGCCGCGAATGCACCGGGGACGGACGGAATATGTCGCCGGCGAGCAACGACATCATCGCCTGCTCGATGCGGAACATGTCCCTGGGATCCATGAACAGATCGCGGAAGACGGGCGTCGTGATGCGGTAGATGAACCAGGAAAAGGTGGCGAGCCCGCGCCGGATGGTCGCGTCGAACTGCTTCAGCGCCTGCGCCGCGCGATGGGGCTGGCGCAGGCACACATCCACCGCGTCGGCGCCGAGGAAAGCGCTGTTCATGGCCAGATAGACGCCGCTGGAAAATACCGGATCGATGAAGGCGAAGGCGTCGCCGAGCATGATATAGCCGTCACCGCTCATGCGCGCCGAGGTGTAGGAGTAGTTGCCGGTGGCGGTGGCCGGCCCGAGCAGCTTCGCGTCCTTCAGCCGCTCGGCGATGGCCGGGCACAGGGCGATGGTCTCGTGCAGAAAGGTAGTCGGATCGCTCCTGCGTGCCTTCATGTAGTACGGCCAGCACACGGCGCCGACGCTGGTCGCGCCGTCGGCCAGCGGAATGAACCAGAACCAGCCGTGGTCGAACCAGAAGATGCTGATGTTGCCTGCGGCCGTGCCGGGATGCCGCTTTGCCCCGGAGAAGTGGCCGAACAGGGCGGCGCTGGCGTGCTTCGGGTTGCGGCGCTTGATGCCGAACTGGTTGGCGAGCAGCGTGTCGCGGCCCGAGGCGTCAACCACGAACCGGGTGTGCCAGCGCGAGATCCGACCGTCGCCATGGCGTGCCGTCGCCAGTGCTCCGCCATCCGCCAGGAAGGACACGCCCGTGACCTTGCACTCCTCGATGACGGCGGCGCCCTTTGCGCTCGCGTTCTTCAGCAGCACCTGATCGAACTCGGAGCGGCGCACCTGGTAGGCGTGGGGAAGGGACTTGTCGAGGGCATTGGAGAAGAGGTAGGTGATCGACTTGCCGTGGGCCGGCGACACGAACTCGGCACCGAGCTTGAGCATGCTGATGCGCTCGATGTCGTCCGCGACGCCGAGGCGCTCGAACAGTGGCAGATTGAGCGGCAGCAGCGATTCGCCGATGTGGAAACGGGGATGCCGATCCTTTTCGAGCACCACCACGCGGTGGCCGCGCTCGGCGAGCAGGGCTGCGGCCGTCGATCCGGCAGGACCGCCGCCGATCACCAGCACGTCGCAATGGTTGGTTTCCTGCATTTCGCTGCCGTGGTCAGGGGACGTCATGGGGGCTCCACACGAGCCGGGTGGCGCGAATCGTGGGTCGGATGCGCCGGCACACAGGGTTTGCCTGCGCGGTGGGGCGGGTGTCACCGCAATCGGCGCAATTATACCGGCGGCGCGCCATCGAGGGCCGGCTTTACCCCGCGTCGGCGCGGCAGCGTGCCGAGGCCGATCTGCGGCAGCCAGATGCGCAGGCCGGGGGTGGTGATGACGGTGCTGACGATGGCCATCAGCACCAGCATGGTGAATACGTTCTGCGAGATCACGCCGAGGTCGTAGCCGACGTTGATCACGATCAGTTCCATCAGCGCCCGGGTGTTCATCATGATGCCGATGGCCTTGGACTCTCCGCGGCTCAGCCCGGACCAGCGCGCGGCCCAGTAGCAGCCGCCGAATTTGCCGAGCGTGGCCAGCGCCAGCAGCAGCGCGCACCAGCCCCACAGGGCAAGGCTGTCGAGCCCGCCGACGTTGGTGCGCAGGCCGGTGTAGGTGAAGAAGATGGGCAGGAAGAAGACGGTCACGAACTCGCCGATGCGCCGCTTCCAGGCCTTCACCACGTCGTGCTGGTCGTGCAGCAGCACGCCCATCATGAAGCCGCCGAAAATCGCGAAGATGCCGATCTGGTAGGTGGCCATGCCCGACAGGAAGATGGCGGCGAGCAGCACGCCCATCAGATTGCCCGAGAGCGAGTCGCCGCTGCGGCGCAGGCGCGCGATGAGGCGCAGCAGCAGCGGCCGGATCAGCCACCAGCTTGCGGCCACATAGGCGGCCAGCAGCAGCAGTTTGAGGCCGAAGTCCCAGGCCGAGAAGTGCGCCAGCGTGAGCGCCGTGATGACCGCCAGCAGCAGCCACCCGATGACGTCGTTGATCGCCGCGGCGCTGATGACGATCACGCCCAGCGGGGTGCGCGTGATGTCGAACTCCATCATGATGCGCCCGAGGATCGGCAGGGCGGTGATGGAGAGCGCGGTGGCGACGAACAGCGCCGACGCCAAGCGGTTCGCCGCCGGCGAGATGTGGGGCGCGGCGTAGTAGCCGAAGGCCAGCCCGAGCAAAAAGGGCAGGACCAGCCCGGCGGTGGCGATGCGGATCACCGCGCTGCGGTTGCGCCGCTCGGTGAGATGGGAGAAGTCGAACTCCAGGCCGATCTGGAACATCAGCAGGATCAGGCCGATCTGGCTCAGGATCGTCATCGGTTCCGGCGCCGCCGAACGGAACACGTAGTGGAAGGCCTCCGGCGCCAGCGCGCCGAACAGCGAGGGCCCCAGCAGGATACCCATGACGATCTCGCCCACCGCCCGCGATTGCCCGATGCGCACGGCGACGGCTCCGCCGACCCGCCCCAGGAGCACGATCAGGGCAAGTTGCAGCAGGATGAAAAACAGCAGCGATTCGGTGTGGTGTACGGAGGCCTGGGCGAGCGCGGCGGTCGTCATGGGGCGGAGGTCCTGGGCGCGGTGCGGCCCCGACGGGGCCGGCGTGTGCCGCCGATTGCGAGCCGCAATTCTACTACGCGAGCCATCCTCGCCGCGTCCTGGGGGCGGGCGCGATGCGGCCCCCAGATTGGACTCACACCGCAATATTGCCATCCGCACCGGCGAAGTCGCCAATCTGTTGATTGGTGCGGTGTTTCGCGTATCATTGTTTGATTATCTTCCCGAACAAGGAACCCTTCTGCATGTATTTCGGCGTGTTCGACCTCACCTGGTGGGGCTATGTCCTGGTTACCCTGGCGCTGACTCACGTCACGATTGCCGGCGTAACTATTTTCCTGCACCGCTGCCAGGCGCACCGAGCGCTGGATCTGCATCCGATCCCGAGCCACTTCTTCCGCTTCTGGCTGTGGCTGACCACGGGCATGGTGACGAAGGAATGGGCGGCGATCCACCGCAAGCACCACGCCAAATGTGAGACTGCGGACGATCCGCACAGCCCGCAGATCTATGGCATCAACCGCGTGCTGTGGGGCGGCGTGTTCCTGTACGTGAAGGAATCCCACAACAAGGAGACCATGGAGCGCTACGGCCACGGCACGCCGGACGACTGGATCGAGCGCAATCTCTACAGCAGATATTCCTTCCTCGGTCCCGTCGCCATGGGCGTGATCGACCTCATCCTGTTCGGCCTGCCCGGACTCGCGATCATCGTCGTACAACTGGTGTGGATCCCGTTCTGGGCTGCGGGCGTGATCAACGGCATCGGACACTACTGGGGCTACCGCAATTTCGATTGCGCGGACGCCAGCAGAAACATCGTGCCCTGGGGCATCCTCATCGGCGGCGAGGAACTCCACAACAACCACCACGCCTACGCCACATCGGCGAAGCTCTCCAACAAGTGGTACGAGTTCGACATCGGCTGGCTCTACATTCGGGTGATGCAGGCGCTGGGACTGGCCAAGGTGAAGAAGGTGGCGCCGACGCCGCGTTTGGCCGCCGCGCGCCCTGTCGTCGATTTCGATACCCTGCAGGCGGTGATCACCTATCGCTACGACGTCATGCAGAAGTACCTGAAATCCACGCAGCAGATCTACCGCGAGGAATTCGCCAGGCTCAAGGCTGCCGGTGCCGATACCAAGCAGTTCAAGGTGGTGAAGCGCTGGCTGGCGCGGGATGTGGACGAACTGCCGGATCAGGAGAAGGCGCAGCTCGAATCGGTGCTGCGCAAGAGCAACCGGCTTGCCACCGCGTATGCCATGCGGCGCGACCTCACCGCGCTGTGGGCACGTTCCACCGCCACGCGCGAGCAGTTGGTGAAGCAGTTGCAGGACTGGTGTGCGCGGGCCGAAGCGAGCGGCATCGCGCAGTTGCAGGATCTCTCGTTGCGGCTGCGCTGCTACGCCGTGTGATCCGCCACCGATGATTGCCGAGGGCGGCCGGTCCGCCTACCGCAATGTGCGGACGATGTAGATGAAGAAGCCCGCCGACGGCGGGCTTCTTCATTTCTGAAGGGAAAACGGACGATGCCGTCGGATCCCCGCCCCAACTGTTGAACACGGCGGAGCGTCGAACCTCGGAATGCTGGAACGCTCTGTATCGGTTGTTCCGCGCTTTCATGCGTTGCTGAAAGCGGCGAAATGAATGACGGCAACACCTCTGGCACCGGCGCAAGCGATCTGAAGACGCTTTTCCGGTACAGTTCAAACAGCAGCTTTTTCGCCGGGTTGGAAGTGTGTTCTGAAGCCGGGCGGTTCACGTGATTCAACCCCTTCGCGGGGCTTGTCAATCCAGGCAGGAGAGCGATCGTGAAAGATCTGGTTTGGGGGGAGATACTAAGCGTCGGGGTCAAAGAGATCGATGAAGATCACCGTAAGCTGATACACATATTCAATATTCTCAATCACTCCGTAATGGAAAGGGAATCGCCCGAGTATCTTGCGGCGGTATTGGAAGAGTTGATAAATTGTACGGTCTGGCACTTCAGCCATGAGGAGCGGTTAATGCTCAAGTACCGTTACAAGGAAATTGAAGAACACAAAGCGCAGCACCGGGAATTAATTCAGAGCGCCAAGGAACTGCAGCAAGAAATCCTGCAGGCGGAGAAGCCCATGGTGGATGAACAGATCGTATTTCTGGAGCGCTGGTTAACCGAACATATCCTCACCGCCGACGGACGATTGGGTTCTTATCTTTCTCAGGTGATCTAGGCGTCGCCGAGGAAGAGCAGACTATTTGTGAGCAGACTATTTGCGGCCTGCTGCTCAGCAATCGCTTTCCAAAGGACGAACGTGACTGGAAGCGTCCATGAACTAGCGCTGCGAGGTTCGGCGACGGCATCGTCAAGCGACTGCAGCCCAGGCGTCAGCCGTCAGTCATCAAAAGCCTGTCGCTGACGAGTGCTCGGCGTGAAGCCGGCAGTCGCCTCTTGGTCAGCGCCGTCCGCTTAAGGTGCATGACCGGACATTGACCCGGCTTCCGCTCCCGAACGGCAGGTTTTCGCGGCTCGAACGGCGAGCCCGACCCTAGCGGCCGTAGACGGGATGGCGAAACCATCGCGCCGGGTGACCGGTTCCCGCCCATGAGCAGACAGTCGCGTTGGCTCTCCGAACCTGTCGATCGCGAATTCCCTCAGTGTTCTCGCGCCGGACCGTACCGACCACGGAATTATGCATTCCGACGTCGCAATGAATCGTTCGGGCGCACGTGGAGCCGTCGGGGGAATGGTGTCAAAGTGCTAGGGAGAGGAAGTTGGCGATATCTTCCCTTCGTCGAGCAGGAGGGAAATCTAGCGTTGCCTTGCGGGGCTTCATCGCAATCGCAAGTGTACTCATCGCGACTTGTTGTTCTTCGCCCGTTGACCGGAGACCCTTTCCAGCGCCGCGGCCGTGCCTTTTGACCGTCTTGTCGCATCCGCGGTCTTTGTTTTATTGGTAGCGACGATGCTGGTGGTTGTCGTGCGCGGACCGGCAGATGCCTTGCCTGATACTGTCTGCTTGCCTGGCTGTTGAGCCGCCAAGGTCTCCTTGGCTCCTTCGATTTTCCCGGATGCAGGCGCTTTTCGGGTGGTCGTTGCCTTGACCGGCATCTTGGGCACCTTGGTCGCCATCGAACCCTTCGCCAATGGAGCGGTGACAGGTCCCGTTGTCGCCGCCGTGCTTTTCGGCAGCGGTGTCCGACCCGCCGTCTTTGTCTTGCCGGCCGTGACGTTGCTGGTGGTTGACTTCCGTGAGCCGGCCGATACCTTGGCGGGCCTTTGCGCCTTGACGCGGTTGCGAGCCACAGCGGTCTTCTTGGTTGGCTCCGCCTTCACGGTTGCCGTCGCGTTTCGGGGTGGCGCAGCGGGTTTCGTCGGAGACACCGCATCGGCCATCTCGATACCAAACACATCGGCCAACAGGGCATCGTCGAGCCGCTTGCCGGCAGCCGGGCCATGCTTTGCTTTCGGCAGGCCGGCACCCGCTTGGCTGACAAGGTCCTTGGCATCGACCCGGCGCAGGCGGAAGATCAATTCAGGCTGCTCATCGAGGCGTGCGCCCACACCGTAGAGAACGGCGGCGACGTGCTTGCACATGGATGCCCAGTCCGGGCAACTGCAACTGAAGCTGATCTCCTTGGGGGCCGGGAACAGTCCCGTGTGCGGCGTGCAGATACGTTCCATCACTGCCCTGGATAGCTTCCCCTGCAGGAGTTCGACCAGAGAATCGATCGAGCCCGCGCAATCGGCGCCGATGGACTGCCACTGCTTTCCGGGAACGGCGGTGACGCTGACGGCGACTTGGTACAGGCTCGAACCCATCACCTGTGCCCGCACTTCGCCTTCCAGGATCTTGAGGTCGATCACCGAACCGTTACGCACATAGGTGCGGCCGCGCGGCAGACGGTTGGCATAGTCGCTGTAGCGCTCCAGGTTGTCGCTCCAGGCCTTGCCCCAGAAGGTCTTGGCGATGGCGCCACGCGAGGGCGCCACGGGCGACAGGTCGGCCCCCGCATTTCTTGCCTTGGCGGCCGCCTTTTCCGCTTTCCTGCGACGCTCGGCGACCGAGACATAGGGCTTCCATTCGTAAAAACTCATTTGATCTCCCTCTTGCGATCAGTCTTCCTGGGCGGAATGAATGTCCAGCTTCACCAGGTCGAGCAGCTCGCGATTGCTCAGTTCGGTGAGCAGAAGTTCGGCGCCGCCCTCCAGCACATCCTTGACGAGTTGCTGTTTCGATTCGATCAGCTGGTCGATACGATCTTCAATGGTGCCACGACAGACGAACTTGTGGACCAGCACATTGCGCTGCTGACCAATGCGAAACGCCCGATCCGTGGCCTGATTCTCCACCGCCGGATTCCACCAGCGGTCGAAGTGGATGACGTGGGAGGCGGCGGTAAGATTGAGCCCCGCGCCGCCAGCTTTGAGCGAGAGCACGAAGAAGGGCGTCAGCTCGTCCTCCTGAAACCGCTTGACCAGTTCGCGCCGCTTGGCCACCGGCGTGCCGCCATGCAGCAGCAGGCCTTCGCGGCCGAAGATGGTGCCAAGAAAGGCCGCCAGCGGCTCGGTGGTTTCACGGAACTGGGTGAACACCAGCACTTTCTCCTGCTTGGCGGCGATCACCTCGGCCAGCTCGTGCAGGCGGGCGAACTTGCCACTGTCTTGTGCGCTCCACGCCCCATCGCCCAGCCATTGCGAGGGATGGTTGCAGATCTGCTTGAAGCGCATCAGGAAGGAAAGCACCACGCCCTTGCGGCCGATGCCTTCGGCGTCTTCCAGCGCGGCGGCCAGTTCCTTCACCGCACGCTGATACAGTGCCGCCTGCACCGGGCTCAAGTGGCACCAGGCCTTGAGTTCCGTCTTGTCGGGCAGATCGGCGATCACCCGCTTGTCGGTCTTCAAGCGCCGCAGGATGTAGGGGCGTACCAGGGCGCGCAACGGACCGAAGTGCTCGGCATTGGCCAAGCGCTTGGCGAAGCTGGCAAAGACCTTCTCCGTACCCAGGAGGCCGGGATGGGTGAAATCGAAGATCGACCACAGGTCGGAAAGGCGGTTTTCCACGGGTGTGCCGGTCAGCGCAATGCGCGAGCGTGCGTTCAGCTTCTTCACCTGCCGCGTCTGCTTCGCGCCCGGGTTCTTGATCGCCTGCGCTTCGTCCAGCACGGCCACCCGCCATTGCATGCCTTCCAGCGCCGGCAAGCGCAGGAGAGAGCCGTAGCTGGTGATGACCAGATCGACGCCGCTCAACTGACTCGCCTGCAGCGCTCGCAATTGGGCGGCCGGGACTTCTGAGGGATGGGCGATCAGCAGGCGCAGGCCGGGGGCGAAGCGCTCGGCTTCCGCGGCCCAGTTCGCCAGGAGCGAAGCCGGGGCGACCAGCAGGCTGGGGCGAGATTCTTCGTGCTCGCGCTTGAGCACCAGCAGCAGGGAAAGCACCTGGATGGTCTTGCCCAGGCCCATGTCATCGGCCAGACACGCCCCCAGCCCCAACCGGGTGAGCAGGTACAGCCAGCGTAGGCCAGCCTGCTGATAGGGGCGCAATGTGGCCTTGAGCTCCGGCCCCGGACTGACCTGCGCCAGCCCCTCGGGCTGGCGCAGCCCCTGCAAGGTTTCGGTCAGCCAAGGGCCGGCCACCAGTTGCGACCAGTCGGCAGCAGCGGCATCGCCCGCGCCCTCCAGCGAGGCGCCCGCTACCAGGCGCATCGCCTCGGCGAAGGGCAGACCGTGCTCCGCCGCCGCCTGTTCGATGGCCTGGAATCGCTCCAGCATACGCCCGAGCTTCTTGCCGTCGACCTCGACCCAACGTCCCCGGATCAGTTGCAAGCCGTTGCCCGCGGACAGCAGCGCCTTGATCTCGCCGGCGCTGAGGCGCTCGCCCTCGAGGGTAACCTCCATGCTGAAGTCCAGCAGCGCCTCCTTTCCCAGCAACGAAGGGGGGCGTGCACCCACGCTGGCCTTGACCAGCGGGCGGGCAGGGCGACCGGCCTGCCATGTGCTTGGCGCACGCACGATGATGCCGGCCGCTTCGAGCTTGGGTACGTCCGTGAGGAACTGATAGGCATCGCCCGGCAGCCAGCGCAGCGGGTGATAGATATCGCCCGAGTCCACCATCGCGCGCAGCCAGCTGGATTGCTCCGCCGCGCGCTGCACGGGCATCAGCAGCGAGAGCAGCCGTGCCTGGCTCTTTCCGTCAGAAAACTCGGTGAGCGCCTGCGAAAGCGGCAGGTGCTGCGCCCGGCCGTGGGCCGACACTTGCGAAGTGTAGGTGGCGAGAAAGGCGAACGGCGCCTCCGGATCCTTGCGGTTCTCCGCAAGATTGAAATACACCCGGCCAACCAGATTCCAGACCGGATGACGTGCCTTGAGAAACTCCTGGAGCGGGATCTTCGATGCGGCAAGTTCGTTGCGCAAGGTTGTATCGAGATCCTTCCACAGCGTGCGCAGCACCTCCGTCGTCAGATACTCCACCCCAGTCATCGGCGGGGCGTCGGCGATCAGGCGATCGAAGGTCTCGCCGTCGGGTGCGGCAATGGCGCCACCCTCCGGCGTGGCGCACAGCGCCGTCACATAGCGCGCGGCAAAATCGCGCCACCAAGCCCAAGAGGGCGGCAGAATGCTGCCGACTTCAGCCGCCCCAAGAAGCAGCAGGCCATGCCCGGAACCCAGGGCGAAGGCATCGGAGAGACGCTGCTGAAGCGCGGCGGGCAAGGGCGGTGCGTCAGAATCCGGCGCCAGAAAGAGGTGGCCGTGCGGGGTGAGCAGGGGCGCGAGGAACTCGGTGGCGAGAGCTGACATGCCCGGCATTCTACTGAAGACACCCTTGCCTGGACTCCACACCGTTAGCCTGCCACCCGAGCCCGTTTCGAATGGTGGCGGCCACAGATGCAGGCGCTGGAAATGGCCGGGTGCCGGCGGTCCGGTAGATGCTTGGATAGCCGTCGTGCCGCGATTGAGCCTTGCTGCAAGGCATTGCGCCTTGGCAAACGAGGGTGTTACTCTAGTGACACCTCAGGAGGAGCTTCCGTATGTCCACCACCTCACTAAAGCTGACAGACGAACTCAAGCAACGAGCCGCCGCGGCTGCACAAAGCCAAGGAGTAAGCCCACATGCCTTCATGGTTGCAGCGATCGAGTCGGCTACGACTGCGGCAGAGCGGCGGGCCAGCTTTGTGGCAGAAGCTCTTGCTGCCCGCTCGGCCATGCTCGATAGTGGCCAGGGTTACGATGCTGATGACGTTCATGCCTACCTTCGGAACCGCGTCTCCGGAAAGAAATCGGCCAGACCGAAGGCGAAGCCTTGGCGCGGCTGATCTATTCCGAGCGGGCTCTGGGTGATCTGGAGCGTCCGACCGACTTCCTGATCGATGCCGATGCGGCGGCCGCGGCCGAGACGCTGGTGCTTGTTGAGGAGGCCGTGGGGGTTCTCAGACGTCATCCGCTCATTGGCCGACCTGTCGATTCGGGACTGAGGGAGCTGGTCATTTCTCGCGGCCGTACGGGCTACGTTGCGCTGTACAGTTTCGAGGCGGCGCAAGACGCCGTCCTCATTCTCGCGATCCGGCACCAGCGTGAAGCCGGGTATCCGAATCAAGACGAGCAGGGCGAGAACTAAGACATTCGTAACCGCCTGTTAGTAATGGGTTCAAGGTCGTTCTCGGGCGAAGTCGTTCGCACCGACGGCGCGGCTAGCGGGTGATATTGGCCGCTCCTGACAGGCTAGTCGGAGACGGCCCACCGAACTATGAAATGAGTTCAGGTACAGACCGGCGGCAGCCGGCCAGAAGCAGGCACTGCCAGCCCGAGAAAACCACTCCGCTGACCGTCCAGTCGCCACTCGATCGCCGACATTGGCTGCGATTGGCACACCGTCGCCAGCCCGCCGGAAGCCGACGCGAATGGCCCGGGTTCGGCAGACCGCGCATAGACGAGGCGCCACCCAGCAGCGGCCGCTTCGATAGTCGCTATACTGATAGCGTCGTGGGGCAAGCTTGATCCGATGGCGCACGCGCGAGAAACGCCATGTCCGATTCCGGCAAAGCGGTGGTCATTCACCCCCTGGTGGTGCGCGTCTGTCACTGGCTCAACGTGGTCGCGATCTTGGTGATGGTTCTGAGCGGCTGGCGCATTTATAACGCGTCGCCCTTCTTTCCCTTCACCTTCCCGGCGCAGATCACCCTTGGTGGCTGGCTTGGCGGCGCCCTCCTGTGGCACTTCGCGGCCATGTGGCTGCTGGTGGCCAACGGTCTCGTTTATCTGATCCACGGTTTGCTCTCCGGCCACTACCGGCGCGACTTTCTGCCGCTGTCGCTCGCTGCCATCGCACGCGAGCTGGCTATGACGCTGCGCGGACGGCTCTCCCACGAGATCGGCAGGTACAACGCTTTGCAGAAGACCGCCTACCTCACGGTGATCCTGCTGGGCATCGTGCTCGTTCTGTCGGGGCTCGCGATCTGGAAACCGGTTCAGTTCCAGGAGATCGCCGCGGTGATGGGGGGATACGAAGGCGCCCGCCGCGTCCACTTTTTCGCCATGGCCGGTATCGTCGGCTTCGTGCTGATCCACGTCGCCATGGTGGCCCTGGTGCCGCGCACGTTCCTGCCCATGCTCACCGGTCGTGCCGCGACAGACACCTCTGCCCCTCAGGACCACTGACATGCGCTCCCCGTTTCGCCGGCTCGACACGATTGCGGTTCCCGACGAGGAGCTTTGCTTGGTGGAGCGCCGCTTGTTCCTCAAACACAGCCTGAGCCTGGGCGCCCTGACATTGCTCACCGGCTGCGATGCCAGCAGGGTAGATTCCGTCCAGAAAGCGTTACGAGCGGTATCGCGCTGGAACGACTGGGTCCAGGGCTGGCTGTTCGATCCGAACAAGCTCGCTCCGGTGTTTCCAGAGAGTGCTATCACCAAGCCCTTCCCGTTCAACGCCTATTACGGCGAGGACGAGGTGGTGGAGGTCGACGCCGAGGATTACTCCTTGGAGCTGGGCGGTCGCATCCGCGAGCGCAAGTCATGGACCCTGCCAGAGCTTTACGCACTGCCGCAGACCTCGCAGATCACGCGGCATTGCTGCGTGGAGGGCTGGAGCGCCATCGGCAAATGGAGCGGCGTGGTCTTTCGCCGTTTTCTGGAACGTGTCGGCGCAGATCTGAGTGCGAAGTACGTCGGTTTCAAGTGCGCCGACGACTACTACACGAGCATCGACATGGCGACGGCACTGCACCCGCAAACACTGCTCACGTTCAAGTTTGCCGATCAGATTCTGCCGCCAAAATATGGCTTCCCGATGAAGCTGCGCATTCCCACCAAGCTCGGCTTCAAGAACCCGAAGCAGATCATGGAGATCTACGTCACCAACATGTGTCCCGGCGGCTATTGGGAAGACCAGGGCTACAACTGGTTCGCGGGACTCTAGGCGTGGGGGCACCGTCCGATCCAGCTGCTCGCGCACCGGGCTAACCCTACTGCGCGATTGAGGCAAACATGAAACATCGTTCCCTTAATGCCCTGGTTGGTCTCGCGATTGCCGCGCTCGCTCCGTCCTTTGCCAGCGCAGCACCCGGTCCGCAGGCGCAGACGGCCTCGCCCGCAGGGGCGGCGGAACCCGTTCCGGCACCGAAGACGCACAAGAAGATGAAGATGAAAAAGCCGATCAGGATGCATGAGCCCATGACCACACCCATGGCCAAACCGGGCATGATGAAAGAGGACATGAGCCGGGGCATGGCGCAGAAGGATTCCGAGATGAAGGACATGATGGAGAAGGAGGAAAATGACATGCGATGATGGGCCTTCGTGGAATCGTCAACGGCAGTTCTCGGCACGGGCGCTGAAGTTCCTCGTGCGCGACGGGAATTCAAGAGCAGAGCGTTGGGAAAGCATGTGATTGACCTTTGTACACCGCAGTCCCATGCCCAGTGAAACCCGCTTTCAACGGCTGACTGGTGTGTCCCAGGGCGAAAAAGGGAGGCGAGCCATGCAAGTGCTATCGGTCAATGTTTCCCTTCCCAAAGAAGTTGCTCATCAAGGCAAACTCGTCTCCACGGGCATTTTCAAGGAGCCGGTTTCGGGCCGCATCGTCGCACGCCAGCTCGGCCTCGAAGGCGATGGCCAGGCCGACAGGCGCGTCCACGGCGGCATCGACATGGCGGTGTACGCTTATCCGGTCGAGCACTATGGGTTCTGGGAACAAGCCCTGGGTCGAGGACCTATGCCCAAGGGGCAGTTCGGCGAGAACTTGACCGTACAGGGTTTGCTGGAGGAGGGCGTGCGGGTCGGCGACATATTCCGCATTGGCGGCACGCTCATGCAGGTGACTCAGCCACGCATCCCCTGCTACAAGCTTGCGCTCAAGATGAAAGCGGAGCCGAGATTGAGGGGTCACCCGATGGGTGAGGCAAAGCTGAAGCTGGCGAAACGCGAAGAAATGCTGCCGTCGTGCGCGGGGGTGCAAACGATGGCAGGTCGGGTGCAAGTGCGATGGGAGTCTGAGAGCGCGGCCACCCCGATGGGGCAGTTGGCCTACTTCATCGAGTTTCTCAACCTGACTGGACTGTGGAGTCGTTGGCTGGAGAGCGCCCCGCTGAGCTATGCCAGTCCCAATGCCCCCTCCAAGGCGCAAGTGCTGGGCACCTGGATGCTCTCGGTGTTGTCGGGCCACCGACGCTACGCCCACGTTACCGGGATCCGCTGCGACGGGGTCAGTCCGGGGCTCTTGGGCATGGACAAGGTAATCTCGGAAGACGCTTTGCGCAATGCCCTGAAGCGCATCCCGGAAGGCCAAGGCTGCGCCTGGCTGGATGGGCATCTGTCCGATAGTGTCAGCGCGCTGCTCAACGCCGCCTGGATTCTGGACACCGATACCACGATCAAGCCGTTGTACGCTCATCAGGAAGGCGCGCTGATCGGCTACAACCCGAAGAAGCCGGGACGCCCCTCCCATGCCTATCACACGTATCTGATGGCCGGTCTGCGGCTGGTCCTGGGTGTCGAAGTGTGTGCCGGCAACGAACACACGGCCAAGCATGCCCAGCCCGGTCTGCTCAAGGTACTCGATGAACTGCCCGCAGAAAACAAGCCGAAGCTGGTGCGCGGCGATAACGCCTTCGGTAACGATGCGATGATGAGCGCTCTGGAGCAACGGGGGCAGCCGTACCTGTTCAAGCTCAAGCTCTCGAAGAACGTCAAGCGTCACATTGGCAGGGTGTTCCACCAGTCGGGTTGGACGGATGCCGGCCAAGGTTGGGAGGGCAAGGATGGGGCGCTTGCGCTCCAGGGCTGGGAGAAGAATCGTCGCGTGCTCGTGCTGCGCCGGCCGCTGATGGGCGAGCTCGTGGTGGCCGGTGAGGATGACGGTCAGCAACTGCTCGCCTTCGTTGAGGCCGACCGCAAGGCAGGCAAGGGCATCACGGGCTACGAGTACGCGGTGCTGGTGACCAACACGGACTATGAGATTCTCAGCCTGGGTCAGCTCTACCGGGATCGGGCCGATGCCGAGAACGCCTTCGACGAACTCAAGAACCAGTGGGGCTGGGGTGGCTTTACCACGCACGACCTGCACCGCTGCCAGTTGGCCGCCCGGGCCGTGGCGCTGATCTACAACTGGTGGAGCCTGTTCGTTCGCTTGGCCCATCCTGAAGCCCGCCGCGAGGCCATCACCAGTCGGCCGTGGTTGATGTCCTCGGTGGGGCGCCGGACCGAACATGCCGGGCAGACGACGATCACACTGACCGGTTTGCACGCTCATTTCGAGAAGGCGCGGGCAGCGCTGATGCGTGTCTCCGCCATGCTTCAGGGCTGGGTGGCTCGTGCTGCGGAGCAGTTGGATCCGACCACCGTCTGGAACCTCGTCTGCGAGCATCTCAAACGCCTCCTCGCCGGGGTCGGACCGCCTCGCGCACACCGGCTACTCGAAAACCATGCAAACGGAATCGGTTAACTGAGGTTTTTAGGTTCATAGACAAGCAGAAAGTCTCCGCCGATGTGGCATTCGCGGAAACCCTTCCAATCGCCGGTCAGTTCGTGGTCCAGGTATGCCGGCGGCAGGGGGCGGTCATTGGCAATCAGCAGCAACATCGCCTCCTTCAGGCGACGCATGTCGTAGCGGCCCGAATGGCTCAGGCGCACCCAGTCCCCCTCGAACTGCCTGGTTCTATCGCGCTCAGGTTCAGGCCACATTCGGCCAGCACTTCGGCAGCGCGGTCCTTCAGTTCCGGTTCAATACGGGAGCGAACGTCGGTAGTCTTGAGGGTTGAAAGCATCTCGGATTCCTTTTCAGCCTCCCCGTCTGGGCCCAGGCAGGAAGCGACGTCGCCTCGGTCCAGCCTTGAATGGACGTCTGGCGTAGGTTCCATGTAGCTACATCCGTGAGAGTTGTCAATGCTTCCTTCGGCCTTGGCCCGGCAATCCGTCAGTGCCGTCAGTACGTTTCGGAGGCGACCTCCTTCAATGTCGGGTTGCGACAATTCCGCCGCGGCAGCGCAGGCACGTACTTTCGGCCATTTGCGGGTGCTCCTGACCGTCCGGTTCCGGCGCCCGGATCTGCGACTCCCAGTTGGCGAGTCACAAGCGACGGCCTCAACGTCATGGGATGGGCACTTCGACGTACCTGCACGAGCACCACTTCCCGCAACGTTTGGGCTGGCGTCGTGCACTGATCATCTCCGCGACGGGCAATGACGTACGAAGAAAGGGTCTATTCTTGGTATATGACGCCCCGAGCCGCTGCAGCAAGCTCCCGCCTCGCGCGGGGCGCCGCGCTGGCGGTGGCGGTGTGTCTGCATGCAGGACCCGGTTCGGCCGGCGAGGACTGCGTCTCGCAAGCCGGCGCGCAGCTGCTCAGGCAGCAGATGCAACCGAACACGCCAGCGTACTACCTGGCCTGCAATCTGCCGGCTGCATCGCGCGGCCACCAGCAGATCGCGATCGCCGATGATGGCGACATCCTCGGGCCTTCGTCGTGCCAGAACCAAGTCTGTACTTTCAAGGCCAAGGACGGGCGCGCTGTGAAGCGCTGGGAGCTGCAGACGGCACCGCCCGGCGTCACGCTCGACGCCCACCTCGCGCCTTTGGCCGAAGCCTTGCGCGCCCACGGCTACACGCCGATGACGGCCCTGCATCGGAGTGTGGCGCCGGCGGGGGCGGTGCTGACGCTGGGTGAGCTTCGCATCGAGTTCCACAACGCGCCGGGCAGCGCCTGGCTCGTGGTGCACGCCAGGGGCCGCGCCGCCACGAGGTACCGCTTCGCCCCGCGCACGATGCGCTGCCACCCGGAGCCCCCGCGGCGGACGCTGCCGTCGGATGTTCGGGCCTGGGCGCAGGAAGGGGTTCCTGCCCTGGTCGTCGCGGCACAGTATCCGGCCAGCGAACTCGGCTGCTCATGGACCGAGTGGGTCGTGGTGCCTATCACTGCAGGGTCGAAACACTGAGCCGGTCTACGCGGCCGAACTTCTCGATTCGCGGCTGTTGCCGATGGAGTTCATGCGGCGGCTGGCCGCACCCGTGCCACGGCCGCGCCTGTACTCCGTCGCCCTGTTACTCGACGCTGCTGAAGGTCGGCTTTGTCACACCGAATCGCGCGAGATGTAGGACCGCAATGGGTCGCCAGCCGGCGATCATCTTTGTGGAAAGCTGGCGCTCGAAACGAAAATTCTGATTCCTGGCCCTGCAGATTGGGACTGATATCAAATGCAGAGCGGTCGTTGATTGCAGCGGTCACGACAAGTTTCGTGTTCCAGAAAGCCGTCATCGGCCATGCCAATGGCAACAGTCGGGTCGGGACCGGACGGCATTCTCGGGACAAGCCGTCCTTCGCGGTGCCAGCTCAGGTCAGTGACCGGTGTCGACTACACTGCAGTCGGAGAGCGCGCGAGGCCCATGACTCCTATGGCCGAACTGCGGTAGACCAACACGAGACGGCGAATTTCGGCTTACGGAAGTGATGCCGCCACTCAGGTCGCCGTCCTGAAGTAAGGCTGAGCGGTCGAAATTGACCGGCGCCAGGCGTCAGCCAACTTGCCGGTCGTCGTCGATCTCGTCATTGAACCGAACGGTCGGCTGCTGTCCCACTCGCGGATTGCGTGTTGCGCCAATGGAAGTACCTCTGGAGGCACCGACCGGGAGCGAGTGACCCGGGAAGGCGGCCCGGCAATTGTTCGCCGCGCGGCAGAGGCGCATCCCCTCGATCAGGTTCCGCAGAAAGTGCGGTAGCACGCTGTCACGTCGGCCGGCGCCGGCGCGGCGTACTGGGCCCGTTCGGGTGCCTCCGCGTACGGCTGCCGGAGGGCGTCGAGCAACCGTTCGAAGGGTGCGAGGTCGCCCTCGTCGGAGGCGGCGGCCAGCGCCTCCTCCACGCGGTGATTGCGGGGGATTACCCAGGGATTGACGCTGCGTACCGCAGCGGCGCGTGCGATACCCGCCATCGCTGAATCGGTACCTGCCCCGCCGTCCTCGCTGGCGCAGCGTGCGCGCCAGCGCGCAAGCCAGGCGTTGGGCGCGCTTGGATCGGCGAACAGCGCGCGCAGCGGCGCCTCGTCACCGGCCGCGGCATCGGCCAGCCGCCGCCACCCGAGCGTGAAATCGACCCGCTCGGCATGAAGAAGCGTTAACCAGTCCTCGGCCAGCGCGGCATCGGCGCTGTCTTCCTCCGGCTCGCCCCGGCGCAGGCCGAGCTTGGCGCGCTGTCCATGCAGCAGGTGCCTGCGGAACTGCCCCGGGAACGCATCGATGACTTCGGTGGCCAGCGCCACGGCCTGCTCGACATCGTCGGCGATCAGGGGCAGCAGCGCTTCGGCCAGGCGTGCCAGGTTCCAGCATGCGATGTCGGGCTGGTTGGAAAAGGCGTAGCGTCCGCGGTGGTCGATGGAGCTGAACACTGCACCGGGATCGTAGGCCTCCATGAAGGCGCAGGGGCCGTAGTCGATAGTCTCGCCCGAGATCGCCATGTTGTCGGTGTTCATGACGCCGTGGATGAAGCCCACGTTCATCCAGCGGGCGACCAGGGCCGACTGACGCTGTGCCACGGCCTGCAGCAGCGCCAGGAAGGGCTGGGGTGCGGCTGCCAGTTCGGGGTCGTGCCTTGAGATCGCGTATTCGGCCAGTTTCCGCACCCGTTGCACGTCCCCGCGTGAGGCGAAGAACTCGAACGTTCCGACGCGGATGTGGCTGGCCGCCACACGCGTCAGCACGGCGCCGGGCAGGGTGCGTTCGCGATAGACCGGCTCGCCCGTCGCCACGACCGCCAGCGCGCGGGTGGTGGGGATGCCCAGCGCGTGCATGGCCTCGCCGATCAGCACTTCGCGCAGCATCGGCCCGACGGCGGCCTTGCCGTCGCCGTTGCGGGCGAACGGTGTGCGGCCCGAGCCTTTGAAGGCGATGTCGCGGCGGCGTCCCTGGCGGTCGATCACTTCGCCGAGAAGCAGCGCGCGGCCATCGCCGAGTTGGGGCGAGAAACCGCCGAACTGGTGGCCGGCATAGGCCTGGGCCAGCGGTTCGGCGCCTTCGGGCAGGGTGTTTCCCGCGAATGTCGCCGCCCATGCGTTGGCGTCCAGCGCCGTGATATCGAGACCGAGTTCCGCCGCCAGGCAATGATTGAGGAACATCAGCCGTGGTTCGGGCACGGGGGCCGGCCGCCAGGCAACGTAGAAACCCTCGAGCTCGCGGGCGAAGGAGTTGTCGAAACGGAAGTTGGCAGCTGAACCCATCGGTTGATATGTTGTGGCAATCCGCGAGTTTGCCACACCCAGCGGGGCTCTTTCCTGCAACCAGAATGAGGCGGATACGATGACACGTCTCGTCCAGACATGCGGACCGAGCCTGGGTCAGATCGACATGGTCGTGGCGATGCTCGCTCCACTGCCGCCGGCTCGCGGCAGTTGCCACCGCCTGCCGATGGGGAGAAAGCTCAAGGGGACCGGAATCTCGAACTCCGGCAGGCAATCACAACGGTGAGTGCAAGATACGCTTCCGGACCTCACGCCAGGACCGCCCCGCGGACTCAGGAGCAGGCGGGCGGCCCTGTTCGATCTTTGGACGTCGCGCCATTCGCTCGCAGCATGTTGCAGAACAACCGGCCCTGCTCGATCGCATCGTCGAGCGCGACGTGGGTGTGCGGCACCGGGTCCATCCACTCCGCAGGCATCGATCGCTTCCCGCACGCGCGGTACGGCTTGCGCAGGAGCGCCATGGCGTAGGTCTTGATGTCGATCGCCGAGTAGCCGAACGGGTTCTCGCCCGCAAATTCCATGAGGTACCAATAGACGAAAGGAAAATCGAACGCAGCCGGATAGGCGACGAAAACCGGCCGCCGAAGAAGCGACTTGAGCCACGCCAGGTAACGCTGCATGGCGAGCCGGGGCGCTTCGAGATCCCGCCGGCAGGCAAGCCAGGCCTCCGGCTGCGTGGCCCACCAGGCAGCGGTCTTGGGATCCGGAGTCGAATTCGGCAGGGTTTCGAGATTCGCGGAAAACGTTGCCAGCAGGTCCTTGTCGGCGGTGTAGGCAGCCGATCCGATGCTCAGCATGGAGTGCTTTCCCGCGACCGGACCGTCGGTTTCGATGTCTGTGCTCACGTAGAACTTCAATCATGCGGGACACCTTGAGGGATACAAGGGATGTTTGAACAGTCCTTCCGGTCCGCAGGATTGGCCCGGGCGGCCCATCGCTATCTCGAATGAAGAGCCTGCCCGATGGACTCGGCAAGGATCGTAGGATCTTGGGCGCCGACGATGAGGATTCGGCCGTCGAAGACGAAGGTGGGAATCATGGTGATGCCCATCTGCCGGGCATCGCGCTCGTTCGCGCGGACCACATCTTCGTAGCGGCCTTGGGATAGGCACGCCGCGGCATCCGCTGGATCGTAGCCGCATTCGGCGGCGATGCGCACCAGCACGGCGGCGTCACCGACATGCTCGCCGCGCTGGAACTGCGCCGAGAACAGCCGCTCCACAAGGTCATCGGCGTTTCCCCGTTCCTGCGCCCAGTGCAGCAGTCGATGCGCGCTGAGGGTGTTGGCGCGCAGTCGGATCTTCTCGAAGGCGAATTCGATGCCGCAGCCGTGACCGGCGCTGCGCACCCGCTCGAAAAGCACCTCGACCTGGCGGCGACCGCCGAACTTGCGCTCCAGAAAGGGCAGATAGGGCTCGCCTCCCGGCGGCGTGTCCGGGTTGAGGAAGAAGGGGCGCCAGCGCAGTTGACACTCGAAGGTCGGATTGTCCTGCCTCACCCGGGCAATGGCCGACTCGAGACGGCGCTTGCCGATGAAGCACCATGGGCAGACGATGTCGGAGTGGATGTCGATCGAAAGCACGGGGCCATCATACCTCTGCCGGCGGGAAGCCGAAGGGGGGCGGCCTCTTGACAGAAGGGCGACGGTGCCGCCCGAACCGTGGCCTGTGCGCGCTGCAGCGGTTGCCGCATTGGCGACGGGTGTCAGATCTTGCCCGGCAATCCCGTCCGCCTGCGGGCACGAAGCACTCAACGTACCCCGAGCGCTTCGCGTCCTCGTCGCTGCCTGAAGGTCATACCGGGATTTCAGACTTCCGTCTGCTCGGCCATCTCCAGCGCATCATCGACCTCGATGCCAAGATACCTGACCGTACTCTCAACTCGGGTGTGGCCAAGCAGCAGTTGCACCGCCCGCAGGTTCTTGGTGCGCCGGTAGATCAGCGAGGCCTTGGTCGCATTGGTGAAGGGTGTTGGGTCGCGCATTGAATCGCAATCCACCGGCTGATTGGTTGCGCAATGGGGCACCGCGCAATGCTGGTTCGCGGTGGCGGAATGCGGGTTGGGGTTTGCCTTTTTTGACTTGCTAATTAAATAAAGACGCTGGCAAGCGAAGCGCGTCAGGCCCGCAGGGCGCGTTGAGCCAGGCGAAGCGGCTATTCGGGGCGGGGGTGGGCAGGCTGTGGGCGAGTGTGGGCAACGCGCCGTTGCGTTGTCCACACGCTCCGCAGGACGTCCATAGGCTGTCCACGCCCGCCCCGCGCACTGGGGCTTTCGCGGCACGGCCACAGGCGCTACGCTTGGGCCCATTGCCATCAAATGAGGATGGCCCGCGAAGGTCGCCGCCAACGCGGGCCGGTTGCCGGTGCAGCTTCGATTCGACTCGGGGCACACCAGCAGCGATTACGTTAGCTTGCAAGGGTGGCGCAGCGCAAGTCTGACGCGTTGCCCGCTGCACCCGAAGGGCGGCTGCGGGTTTGCCCGCCACGGCACCTACGCCCGGGTGGATCCGCCAGGCACACGGATTGCGCGCTGGTATTGCCGCCAAGGCCATTGCACCTTCAGTCTGCTGCCGGATCATCTGGCGGCGCGCTTTCCCGGGACGTTGGCGCAGATCGAAGAGGTGGTGGCCGCCGTAGAGCGTGCGCCGAGTCTGGAGGCCGCCGCCAATACGCTACGCACCGACGATGTCAGCCTGGCCACGGCCCTGCGCTGGGTCCGCCGTCGCGTGCATCTGGTGCGGATCAACCTGATTGCCGTGGTGAGCCTGCTGCCGATTTTGTTTCTGGGCACGGCACCGAGCATCCATGCCTTTCGCCTGCTGCTCGGCGCCGAATCGGCATTGGTGGCCCTGCGAGCCATCACCGCCTCACACTTGGCCGCACTGTCGCGTCCGCTCGGTTTGCGGCCCCCGCAGGGCGCAGCCGGTGGGCGCAAAGCACGGCACCAACAACGCAAGGGGCCTGACCCGCCGGCCGGTGGGACGTAGCGTGCGCGCTTCGTTCCTCGTTGCGGAGTCAAACCATGAGTCAGCCCGATCCCCGCCAGACCGTTGCCCTGTTTCGCTACGGTCTGATCGCCGTAACGCTGTGCACTGCATTACGGCGAGAATGCGGAGTAGATTGTTATGCAGAGCCCCTTGTTCAGAGGCTCTGATTGAATGTACTTTTTGCGGTCATTGTCTCCGCATAACAGTACCGGCTTTGAGGGAAGCGATTAGCTGGTCGGTCGCCTTGAAGCGTCCCGAGCGCAATTTCGGTGCGATGACAGATTCAAGCGCTTCGAGCTTCACCGAAGGATCGGCACGGGTGTAGATTTCGGTCGTCTTCATATGCGCGTGTCCGAGCCAAAGAGAGACCTTGCGGAGATCTTTGGTTGCTTGCAGCACTGTGAGTCCACAGGTGTGCCTCAATACGTGAGGGGATACGCGTTTCGTTCGACAGGGAGGGACATCGCGCTGCGGCTGAGTCGGCATGCTTGTGCAGGATGTATTCGAAACCGGAGCGCGTCATGGCATCGCCACGGGCATTAACGAACAGTTCCGGTGCGAACATCGTGCCTCGGACCGCTAACCACGCGCGCAGTGCTGATGCCGTTTGCTTCCACAAGGGTAAGCAACGTTGCTTTCGGCCCTTACCGTGAATCAGAACACTGGCCTGTGGTTGGAGTTTAAGATCGTCCAATCGTAGCCCGATCAGTTCGGACACACGTAATCCCGCGGCAAAGCACAGGTGGAGCATGGCGCGATCGCGGATGCCGTCGCGGTGGTCGGGGACAGGCGCGTCGAGAATCGCCTGCATCTCTTCCACCGTGAGGTGTTTGACCAGCCGCGTTTCGGCTTTCTTTACTGGGATCGCCAGAATGCGCGCGATCTGTTCCATCGCCGACGGTACACGGTAGGACATGAAGTGCATGAACGATTTGATGGCGGCAAGCCGTGTGTTTCTGGAACTCGGTCCATTGCCGCGCGTGGTTTCCAGGTGATTTAGAAACGCAATGATCAGCGGTGCATCGAGCTGCTCCAACTGCAATGCCGAGGGTGGGACTTTGAGGCAGTCACTGGCGTACTCGAAGAGTAGCTTGAACGCGTAGGCATACGAATTACAGGTGTTGTCGCTCGCATGGCGTTCGACAGGCAGGTGTTGTTGCAAGAAGGCTGTGATGTGGGGTGCGATCGCCGTCATAGTCATGGCTGCTCTCCCCTGAAGAAGCCTTCGCAACGCTCAGCGATATCTCCCATGAGCTCTGGTGTTGCCTCAAGATACCAGTAGGTATGAGCAACCTTGCTGTGGCCCAAGTACGTCGAGAGCGCCAACATGTGTTGCGTGATGCGTTCGCGGCCGTCCGGGCAGGTTTCCAAGGCTCTCACGGCGAACGTGTGACGCAGCGAGTGCGGTGTGGCCCGCGGCCGCTGTGGGCCGCATGGAACGTCGATCTTGCGAGCGGCGGTGCGGAATGCGGCTTCAACACTGTGGATCCGTAGCGGCTTTCCTCGCACTGAGACGAACACGTGATCGTCGAATGGCACATAGCGACGTCGCCGCTCGAGATAGCGTTCGAGATGGTCGCGGGCAGTCTCGTGCAAGGGAACGAGTCGGCTCTTCCCGAATTTGGAGCATCGAATCACCAGCCCATCCGGGGTGATGTCTCCATAACGCAGTCCGATTGCTTCCGACACGCGAAGTCCAGTACAGGCGAGCAGCGCGAAGAACGTGCTGTAGGTATCTCGACGCAAGCCACGGTAGGTCGGATGGACCGCCGCCTGCACGAGGCGCCCAACATCCTCTTTGGACAAGATGTAAGGGACGGCCCGTTGCCGATTCATGCTGCCAAATGCAGGTGGCGGCACTTCATGACCGAGATCCTCGGCGCGTACATATCGTGCGAACCGAATGACCTCGCCCAGCCGCCAAGCGCGCTGAGCAACCGATCGTGCCAATCCGGCCCATTCGATAGCGGTTTGCGAACAAACGTGGGACTTGCCACGTGCATTTGAGAAAGCAGCGAAGCTTCGTAGCCGTTTGCCTGTGTTCGTGAGATCGAATCCACAGGCACGGCGCACTGACAGGTACGACTCCACGGCCTGAGCTAACATGGCTGCACCTCCGGCCAGGGCTGGGCGATTCTCCGCAGGGTAGCGACATCGACTTTGGAGTAGATCTGTGTGGACTCGATGGAACGGTGCCGGAGGATAGTCGCGATATCTTGCAACGAGGCGCCTTGCCGCAACATAGAGGTTGCTGCGGAATGTCTGAGGACATGGGCTGCGCCTCGGCTCGGGGACGTGACGCCAGCGCGCCGCATCGCCTGTTTGACAATGGCTGAGATGGCGCGCTGATTGGCGAAGGCACGAAATGGCGCCAAGGAGCGAACAAATACGGCGTCGCTGTCCGATTGTGGCCGTCCATCTTTCAGGTAATCCACAATCGCTTGGCCAACCTCTTGGGTCAGAGGCAGCTGCGTTTCACGTCTGCTCTTTCCAGATACGGAAATCCAGGCAGCTTTCCAGTCAATATCTGCCAGGCGCAACTGGACGACATCGCTCGCCCGAAGTGCCAAGCGTGCGAGTAGAAGCAGAATGGCGCGATCGCGCTTGCCCACTGATGAGCTGGTATCACATGACGCGATGACACGTTCGACTTCTTCGGCTTGCAGGTAGCGTGGTAGAGAAGAGAGCCGCCAATGAGCTACGACCGGGACGGCCGCATCCAGTCCAGCTGTGCACATGCCTTCAGCTATCAGAAAGCGGGCGAACATGCGCAGTGCCGCCGTGCAGTTTTTTGTCCCTGCCGCTCCGAGGGTCTGGGTTTGCTCCAGCACAAACTCTCGCAAGCTCTGGGCATCGAGTCTGCGCAGATCCTCGCCAACGCGCTTCAGCAAGTCTCGCAGTGGCTTGCTGTAGTTTGCGAGCGTCACATCACCGGTTCCACGTTGCTCACGCATCCACTCATGGAATCGAGCGAGCAGAACAGGATCCTGCGGGGCAGGCTCGCGAGCGCGGCCAATGTTGACGCCGGTACCGCAAACGTGGCCTACGAACAATCGCACACCGCGCAACAAGTCAAATCGCCCCTTACGGCAGTTGCGTGAGCCTTGAGATTGAGCCAAATGCTCATCGAAGTGCGCAATCGCCTGCTCGTCGAATTTGGCAGTCGGTATCGCTTCATCGTCTGCCCAATCAATAAAGCGTACCGCGGCGCGGATATACCTGCGGGCGGTGGCCTTTGCGTAACCCGAATGGCTTAGCTCTTGAGAAAAGCCTTCGAGAAGAACCCCACTCGGACCGTTGCGAAGTCCTTGAACGTGGTCAGGGGAATCGAAGAACTGCTCGCGCATGACGTCCTCCTTTGATAGAAATCTCAGGCCAGAAGGCCGTCACTATTATGCGGAGTCGTTACATCTCCCATGCAACCATATCCGGTTGAATGAATTACGTTATCCCAGCTCGTTGCGATCCTTCTCTGCGCATAACACTACGCTCCGCATTCTCGCCGAGTTCGTCCACCTGCCGCCCCACAGCCCGGGGCTGTATGCCAAGCTGCAGGCCAAAGCCGAAGCGGCCTATACCATTCCCGGCAGCACCCGCACCCGGGTGGCCGCTGAAACCCTGCGCGATTGGCTCAAGGCCTATCGGCGCGGCGGCTTTGACGCCTTGCTGCCCAAAGGCCGCGCCGATCGCGGCCGCTCGCGCGCTCTGCCAGCGGCGCTCGCCGATCAACTGATCGGCCTGAAGGAAGAGCTGCCGCAGTTGTCGATCCCGCAACTGATCCGGCTCGCCTTCGAGCGCGGCATCGCCGCCCGCGATGAAACCCTGCCGCGCGCCACCGTGCATCGTCTGTTCAGCCACGCCGGTCTGATGCGCAAGACCGTGCAACCCTCGGAACAGGAGCGCCGCCGCTTTGCCTTCGCCCATGCCGGCGAACTGTGGATGAGTGATGTCATGCATGGGCCGACGGTGGCCATCGGTGAGCGCGGCCAGCGCCACAAGGCCTACCTGATCGCCTTCCTCGACGATGCCACGCGCGTCATCCCCTACGCCGCCTTCGCCCTGGCCGAGAACACCAAGGCATTCTTGCCGATCTTCAAGCAGGCTCTGTTACGCCGCGGACGGCCCACCCGC
>CAVPDA010000008.1:0-42332 GCA_963702495.1 uncultured beta proteobacterium
CCCCTTCTTTCTTGATCTGGAAGGAGAGCACCATGACCCACGTTCAAGCCCATGTGTCGCGTTCCACCGCCGTTGCCGCACTGCTTCAGGCACCGGCCGGGCGCACCCGCAAGCTCTGCGCCCTGCTCCTGCCCCCGCCGGTCCGTGCGGCCCAGGCGGCGGGAAGCACCCGGCGGCATGCCGATGCCTCGTGCAGGCGGAGCGCGTGATGAGAGCCCGCAAGACGCAGCGTTCCGACGCTTCGGATTCGAGGGCAAAGCGCGCGTTCCTGCGCGAGCAGGCCGCGCGCAGTCCGGCCCTCGCGCTGAAGATCGCGCAGGCGATCCAGGCCGATCCGGCGCTGCTCGATGGCAATGCGAGCGTCGTCGCGTGTCTGGCGCGCCACGAGCGGGCCGCCGCGCTGCTGGCGCAGCTATTCGCCCGACACGGCAAGCGCTACCCGAAGACCCATCGCGCCTTCATCGAGGTGCGCTTCGCGCTGATGACGGGAAAGTGAAGGACCGGGGATCGGGGGCTCAGCCCCCGATCTTCATCCGCTCCAGCGTTCGCTTGAAGAGGCGCTCTTCCGGATCGGATTCCGAGAGATCCCGCAGGGCGTGCTCCAGCCAGGCGTTGTAGTCCTCGACGCTCTTCGGGGCCACGCGCTCCTGCACGAGACCATCGAGAAAGGTGCTCTCGTCACGGGTCAGGCGGATGCGCTTGCCGATTCTGATCATGGTCAGCGAAAGTCTAGCACTTCGCTGACTGACACCAAGCCGCGTGGGGCCATCACGCCTCCCCAAAAAAGGGGAAGTGACGTGGCCCGCATTTCCAGCAGAACGTACGGCCCGGACTCGCACCCTGTCGGCGGCGCCAAGGCCCGTCCCAAGATCGTGAAAGGACTGACTTTCCCTCGGTCCAATCGCGGAAACGCTGTGGGGCGAACGGCTAACCGAATGCTGTATCAAGGTTGCTGACCGTGAGGTCAATTGATTGTCCGGCGGCCAGGCATGTCACGTTGCACGCCTTCGCCATTTCGCTGCCGCAATGCGGCGGCCTCACGTTCCGGTGGGCCACGCGACATGGGCCGCCGGGTCTGAGTTTCGCTCTGTCGCTCACCGATTTACCACGCATCGCCGCCCGTATGTCTTTGTCCTGGTGCCGAATGCGCAGATTCGTATCAGTTGTACGAGCAACGATCCATCCGACGATTTGTGAGGCAGGGCATGAACAGGAACACATCTTTCTGGGGCTGGCAGCTAACTCTCCCCAGGCCAATCCTGTGCATCGTGGAATCCCGGCGGATCGCCTAGAGCAAATGGACAGCCGCGGCCGCAAACCCCGCCAGATCACCGTCCGAGCGGTCGGCGCCCCCGCCGGAGCCGCGCTCGCGGCATTTGCGCGCCTGCTGATGGCCAGGGAAACGTGGCGGACCCAGTCTGCTATCCCGCCTAAGGCGGAAGCGGCTAGACTATCTCGGAAATGATTCGGGCAGTCCTCTACCTACGGTCATCAAAGGATCGATCCGACGTCTCCATCGATGCCCAGCGTCGTGCTTTGCTCGAACTCGCCAAAGGGCGCGGCATAGCCATCGTCGGTGACGAGTACGCCGATGCCGTGGAAAGCGGCAAGGATGACGACCGACCAGGCTTCCAGCGGCTGATCCGTGACATTCGCGCACCTGGACGAGCTTGGGACCATATCCTCGTGCTCGACACCGCCCGCATCGCTCGCCGGCGGGCCCTCGCGATAATCTTCGAAGAGCACGAGTGCAAGCGCCACGGCGTGCGGATCATCTATAAGTCGCTGCCGGAGTCCGATCCGATCACAGAGATGCTGCTGAAGTCCATTCTTCAGGCGATGGACGAATGGCATTCGCTCACCAGCCGCGTAAAGGGCCTTGCCGGAATGGCGGAGAATATCCGCCAGGGATGGCGTGCCGGCGGCCGTGCTCCCAGGGGCTACCAGCTGCATTTCGAAGAAACTGGGGCAATTCGGGATGGTCAGCCAGTTACGAAATCGAAACTCGTACCCGGGGACGACGCCCTCCAGGTCCGGGCCTACCTCGGGCACCGTGCGCGCGGCTTAAAGCGCTCGCGCGCCCTGGCACTTGTCGGGGTAACCTGGCCAGCCAGCAGCTTGGTCGAAATGGAGCGAAATGCCCTGGTCTACGCCGGGCACACGGTGTGGAATCGATCCGCCGAAAGAACGGACGGCGGCTACGCCGGCGGCGAAAAATGGCGGCCGCGCGAAGAATGGGTGATCCAGAAGGAAACCCACGAGGCACTGATCTCCGAGGACGAGGCCGAGCTTATCCTGGCGGCGATCGCCGAGAGGAAACGCAGTGGGGGGAAGCCAGCCCGACGCGTCTATCTACTCGCCGGCCTGCTGATGGCTCCCGACGGCTCGCCGTGGAATGGCGATGGCGGCGCTTATCGGCTGGGTAAGGGCGTGCGAATCCAGGCGGACAGCGTCGAGCGTGCCATCGTCGCCCGGGTCGTTGATGACCTTCAGTCTGAACCGATGGCTGCAGCAATCGCAATCCATTATCGCGATCTGGCCAAGACGATGGACAAACGACCAAACGAAGCAGCCCCAATGAAGCGTCGGATCGCGGAGATAGACATGAAGACATCGCGCTTGGCGGACCTGATGAGCGAGACGAGCGCGCCGAACGCTCTCCTCCGACAGATCGAGGCGCTCGAGGAGGAACGATCAAGCATCTCGGGCATGCTCGAATCGATGGAGTCCGATCGCGCTGCGGCCAAAATTTTCCGTGAAATTGGGGCTGCCGACGTCCGCCGTATGCTGCACAGCATCGTTGACGATATGAATGCAAAGGACCCGGAGGCTCTCCGGGACACATTGCGTCAGGCACTACAAAGCGTCGAACTCTCAGCCGAGAGCTTCGAAGCGGTGATCAACTACCGCGTCGGTCCCGCTTCGAAAAGCGGGGAACTGGTGGCGTCCCCACGGGGATTCGAACCCCGGTTACCGCCGTGAAAGGGCGCGGAATCAGACTTCCGCGGATTTCGGCGGACAATCAGCGTGTTTGTATCGTATTGATGCAGCAGTGTTTTATGTACGCCATTGTACGCATTGTAGTCTATAGGTGTATGCTCCCGTCAGTTTCCGATGAGTTTCCGATGGCGAGGTTACCGCCGATTCGGTGCCGAGAACGCCCGGTTTCCGACAAAGGAGTTACCGCCGTGCCGCCACGTCCACGCAGCACCTGGAACATCGAAGCAAACGCATGAAGCTCGGCCCCGCAACACGAACCCTACTGGGTCAAGATCGACCAGGGCATATTTCTCGGGTACTACCGCACCGCGACCGGCGGCGGCACATGGTGGGCGCGCAAACTGATACCCGGAACCAAGCGCTACGCGAAGGCCGCACTGGGCATCGCCGACGACATCGCGACGCCGACGGGCATCGACTGCCTGACCTACTTCGAGGCCGCCGACAGGGCGCGCGGAATCGCCGAGAACCACGCCCGCCAGGAGTCGCCGCACCGATCAAGCTGCCGACCGTTGCCGATGCTGCGGAGCGCTACATGAAGTGGTTCTGCACCGCGCGCAAGTCGGCGAGCGGAGACTCAGACGTCATCGACACGCACATCCTGCCGGAGCTCGGCACCATGCGCCCTGGCGGAACTGCGCACGGCACGCCTGCGCGCATGGCTGGACAAGGTGGCGGCAAGGCACCGCGGCGCAAGCCGCGCATCCCAAGGGTCGCAGCCGCGCGATGCCGCGCGGCTCCCGCTGACCGACGACAGCAAGCGCGCGCGGCTGGCACGGCGAACCGCATGCTACAACGTCCTGCGCGCGATCCTGAATCTCGCCTTCAAGCACGGCATGGTCGCGGACGATACCGCCTGGCGCCGCATCAAAGCGTTCCCGCGGCGCCGATGAGCCGTCGATGCGGTTCCTGACCGAGGCCGAAGGCGCGGCGGCTGATCAATGCCTGCCGCCCCGACCTGCGCGAGCTGGTGAAAGGCGCGCTATTCACTGGCGCGCGCTTCGGCGAGCTGGCCGGGCTGCTCGCTGCCGACTTCAACGCCGACACCGGCCTGGTTTTCTTTGCCCCCGGCAAGAGCGGCAAGGCGCGCCATGTGCCGTTGAATGACCAGGGCGTTGCGTTTTTTCGCACGTGACCGCCGGCAAGCCCGGCCGGCGCCGATATTCACCCGTGCGGACGGTGCGCAGTGGGGCAAAAATCACCATGTGCGCGGGCTCGTCGCAGCCTGCGCCGCGGCGGAGATCGAGCCGGCGATCACCTTCCACGAGTTGCGGCATACCTACGCCAGCTTGCTGGCGCAGGCCGGCGCCGATCTGCTCACCATCAGCAAGCTGCTCGGGCACGCCGATACGCGGGTCACATCGCGCCACTATGCGCACCTGACGGACAAGACGCTATCGCGAGCGATAAACGCCTTGCTGCCGGGATTCGGGCACGCCGAGGGCGGCACGGTGGAGGCGATCCGGTAGAGGGCGCGTTCCATGACAGGCAAGAGAACCTTCGCCCAAGGCGCGCACCCGTCTAACGACCCGACGGGCGAATGGGAACAGATTCCCATACTGGCACGGGACTTGGAACGCCTTGAAGCGATCGTCGGGCGCCCGTTTGCCGACATCGACCGCGTGCGCGTTATGGCACTGGTCAATGTGGTGCACTCTGTGAGGGTGATAAATATCGCCTGCAACGTGCCTGCCCAAGACATCAAGGCTACCCTTCGCGCCATTGGCGGGCTCGATGCCTCGAAGGTCGCGGACGCCCTCGCCAATGCCGATTGGTACTCAAAGCGGCTGATCGAAGAATCACTCCTATGGATTCTCGCGTGTGACTTGCAGGACATGCGGCAAGTGCGCCCTGCCGCGATCCGTGCCGCTGCGCTGCTCGCGGCGCAGGACTTTAAGCAGGCAGCGGCGGCAGCCCTGGCAAGCGGCACCGGCAGCAGTTTGCCGAAGAGTGCATTGATCTGTGGCGCGAACTCGGGCGAGATGATTTCGCCGCATGGGCGCGCGATGGCGCGGCGAGCCCGCTCGTTGAATTCGCAACGGCGCTGCTCGCGCTGATCGAGTCACACGACCCCCCCGGATTCTCAACGGTCTCCGATTTGCTCGGCAAGGTTCTTCGGTAAGCCGCGCCAATACTTGGTTTCCGGCTGGTTAGCACGGCAAGGTTTATCCATGTGACATCGCGCCGCGTTCTTCGTAGGATGCGTTTGTATTTCTACGGAGGCGCATATGGACCCCACAGCAACGCAACGACATCGGCGGCGCAGCAAGCCGGTTTTAAGCCCGCGGAATTCTGCGCACTGGCGCGCATCAGCCGAGCCGCGCTTTACTCTATGCCCGCGGAAATGAAGCCCGCTTCTATCAAGTTTGGACGGGCGCGGATCATCATCGAGTCGCCCCACACGTGGTTGGCGCGCATCGCACGGATGCAAGAAGCATGACCCGGCAACGCGACCCCGAGCCGGCCGGCGGCCGGCAACCGACCCCTCGCCCGCGCAAGCCGCGCGACGAGCCGACCCGGCAACGACCGCGGCGACGTGGCGGAAGGGGCCGGCGATGACGGACGGACAAGAGAAAGCCGGCGAAGGGCGCAGACCCGGACCGGCTCAGAAAACGACTGTACGCGCACAAAGTATAGCACCCTGCTACTGCCAAGCCCGAGGGAACTGCATCACCTGCTACTGGTGGCGCCGGACGATCAAGCGCGTCCTGGCGCGGCGCCTGACGTGGAGGACGGCGCCATGACCGACTATCCATCGATCACCGATGCCAGATTGCCCGCGGCATATGAGCACGCGAAGCAAGCATTGGCGGAGTGCTCCCGCATCGATGAGTGCCAGGACTGGGCAGACAAAGCTGCTGCTATGGCGAGCTACGCCAAGCAATCTGAAGATGAGACGCTATTCAAATTGGCAACTCGCATTAGATCACGGGCAATCCGGCGGTGCGGGGAGTTGCTAAAACAGCTAGATCCTGCAAAGGGCGGCAGACCGTCTAAGGATACTCATACCGCTAACGGTACGAGTTTATCCCGCACTGATGCTGCCACGGAAGCCGGCCTATCGAAACGCCAGAAGGATACAGCCCTGCGCGTTGCTTCGGTGGAGGAAAAGGACTTCGAGGCACAGGTGGAAAGTGATGATCCTCCCACCGTCACCCGACTAGCGCAGCAAGGAACAGCATCGAAGCCGAAACCGCTCTACGACCCAGAGGGGATCAACCCTGCGATTCTTGGCCTAGCCATGGAAGCGCGCGATCAATTGCGTGACCTAGCGAAGTTCGCTGGAAAAAACGACCCCGGCATGATCGTGAAGGGATTCAAATCGCATGAGATATCCAAGCTGCGCGAATGGGTGCATAGCATTGACAAGTGGTTGGATGTATTCATCGGGCATTTGGGGGATGCGCCATGACCACCACCGTCCACCACGACCTGCGCCTGTCCGCCGGCCGGCTGCGCGTCACTGTGACCGAGACGGCCGACAAGGTTTTCATGTCGATTACCGGAACCAAGCCGTTGGATGCGAGCTGCGAAAGTTGTCGCGTTTTCTCGGGCCGATCTGCGACCTGTATCACGACGACCCGCGCCCGCTCGAAATCGCAGGCCAGCACTCTGACTGCAGCGCCACAGTCTGCGGCAGCGGCGCCTATGCTTTCGGCGTCATTGAGCCGGTGCGGGGCGCGAAAGGGGCGGCATCGTGATAACGAATGCAGAATTCATGCGTACCGCATTCCGTGACCTGCCCGACGGCGCATCCCCCTGGCTGGCCGGCAAGCCCCTGCCCCACGGCTGCCCTGCGATGCAACGCGGGTGGATCGACGCACGTGGCCACCAGGAGCCGCCGCGATGACCTTCACCTACAGCCGCGGGAAAAACACCTTTGACAACCACCCGGAGCAGCGCAGCGCCACCGACCTGCGCGCTTTCGCGAAGGCGCTGCTCTCGGACGTGCAGCGCGCTAAAGGGCAGGGCTACGTCTGCTCGCCGCTCAACTCGGACGGGCGCCGATGCGCCGAAGGGGCGCTCCCGCGCCGTTCGCTCCGATTGATGCGGACGGGATAGCGCCCGAGGTACTCCCGGAATACCGCATGTATCTGGCGAAATTCCGCGGCTTTGGCTGGCCGACCGCCTCAAGCACCCCCGAGGCGCCGCGCGAGCGCGACATCATCGAGTTGTCGCGGGAAGTTACCCGCGGCGAAGGCATCGCGCTGGGGCGCCTGCTGATCGCTGATCTGGCCGACGAATTCGGAGACTCGGTGAAGGTCGATGCCTGCACGTTTCGGGGCGAGCAGCCTTGCTATCTAGCCGTCGGCAGTGTGCGGCCATTTTTCTTCACGGGCGAGGCGCTAGACGTGAACTCTTGGCTCGAAAGGGCCACGCCAGAGCCCGAAAATGGCCCCACAGACGGCACGACCGCGGACGACTGGATCACCCTATTGACCGATGGCGCTGACGTGCATCACGGCGCTTTGCGGCTCGTTGCGCGCATGGTCGCGAAGGGCTTGGTCGATTCGGAAATCCGCGCGTACTTCGAGGGCGTGGCCGGCACCGTGGCGAAAGCGCGCGGCGAGAAGCGGGTGCGCGAGCTGCTAGGACGTGAGCTTGACCGGATGATTTTGGGAGCGCGCGGGAAAGGGTTTGACCAGCGCGAAGGAGAAGAGGGCGAGGGCGCGCCTTCCATTTGGGATGAGCCGGCGGACATCCGCAGCATGCTCGAAACCGAGCCGGAGCCCATCACATGGTTAGCGCGGGATCGCATTCAGCTAGGACGCGCCGTGCTCATCACGGGTATCGGCGGATCTAGCAAAACGAGGCTGCTCTATCACGCGGCGATAGGTTCCATCATCAAGCGCCTGCCGTGGCGTTGGCAGATCGACACGAGCGGCCGCGCCGTGCTCGTTTTGACCGAGGACACGCAACAGGACGTGCACCGCACCCTGTGGGGAATGTGTCAAGCCATGCGGCTGACTGCCGAGGAACTGCGCCTCGTGGCGGAGCGGCTCACGGTTTTCCCCTTGGCGGGGAAGAGTGCCGAACTGCTGAATTTCGGCAAGGATCGCATCCTGCGCCGCACCCCCGCCTACGAGCACCTGGTGGAGCGAATTCAGGGTATCGGCGACGTGGTTTTCGTCGGACTCGACCCGGCGCTAGGGCTTTCTGCCGGCGACGAGATGGAACAGCAGCATCAAAGAATGCTCGGGAAGGCTGCCGATGACATGGCCGTGGCCACGGGCGCGACTGTCATGCTGGCCTCTCACGCAACCAAAGCGAGCGCGAGCAGCGAGGAGCTTGGTTCGCACAACAGCCGGGGAGGCGGGGCAATAACTGACGCCACCCGGGGCGAGTTCAGCCTGCGCACCATGACTGCAAAGGAAGCGCGGGAGGCGGGGATAACGGATATGGAGGAGCGCAAGCGCCACGTACAGCTTGTCGCCACGAAGGGGAATCACATCTCGCCGTCGGCGTTTGTCCCTGTTTGGCTGCGCCGGGGGGACTTCGGGACGCTGTCGGAGGCGAATCTCGAATTCGGGGCGGAGCAAGACAGCGTCACCGCGGGGGATTTGCAGTGTCTTAAGGTGCTCGAAGGGCTTGCCGCCACCTGCACGCCGAAACTCGCCGAATGGCGCGCGGCATGCGCGGCGCTAATCCCACGCGATGTGGAAGCGGCGAAGAAGGCAATGCAGCGAATAGTCGGCCGGCTATCCCGAGCGGGGCTGATTGAGCGCGGCGCGGGTAGGGGCATCTATCTGCCGAGCGTTTTGGACGCCGACTTGTGAAATCGAAGGGACATTCGCCAGACACCAGTGTAGGGGACAGGGACACCCTAAAGGGTGTGTCCCTTGTCCCTTCGCTACCCTGTGTCCCTGTTGTCCCTTCGTTGTCCCTTCGTTGTCCCTTCGTTGTCCCTTGACCTATTTGGAGGAAAGATGGCACGCAAACCCGGCTTAACCCCCGAGCGTCACCGCAGCCTTGGGTTGGAACTGGCGCTCACATCGGATCGCTTGACGCACATCTCCGGCGAGTTGAATCGCGCATACCCGCGTCTGGCCCGTCAATACACCGCAATCGGCCGGGCGATAGACGCGTTGAGCACAGCGCGCTGCAGCTTGGACTCGGCACTGGCTGTGGAGCACCCGAGCGAGTTCGCTCCTACGGTCTATTACCCGCACCCGGCAACGCGCACCGCGGCACCCGCGGACCAGGGCGGCGGCTGCCGACACGAGGGCGCTGTGACTGGAAAATAGCGAGAGGAAGAAAGGCTATATACATCAATGGCATGCCACCCAATTCTCTGAAAACTTTTTGTCTTGGACACCCCGCCCAATGGCACGCACAGATTATGTTCTAGATCAAGACTCAATCGTAAAACGCTGACTGAAAACGACTTTTTCAAAGGAGAAGGACCATGTACGAACGAGCAGACCTAAGACACACAACATCGGCCGGCTGGCAGTCTGGCATCGGCCTGGACGTTGAACGGCAGGACGCTACCGTCCTACGGCAGGATCGTCCCGGCTACATCCGCGTCCCGGTCAAGGTGACGGTGCTCCGCATCGTCCGTGGGCGCGCGCCACTGGTCTGGCGCTCCGCAACCGCGCCACGGGCGGCGCTTCCGGATCGCTACGAGGTGATTCGGCGGCATTTGGGGTACGAGGTCGCCGCGGAAGCGCCGGCACGGGAGGTGCAGTCATGAGCGCGCCTTTCGACGACATGGCAGCGATGGCGGCATTGGGCGCAGCGGCAAGCGTGGTGGCGCGGGAAGGATTGCGCTATTCCGGCCGGGCGACCCCTGGCGAACTGACGGAAGCGCTGCGGGAGTTGCGCGAAACCGGCGGCACCCTGGAGCTGCGCGTCCGGCTCAGTCCGCTGCTGACTGCCACGCTCGTGGCGCTAGACGCCGAAGGCATGGCGACGGCGGAGCTTTTCCGTACCGAAGCCGTCCCGATCCAGCCGTTCGAGATCCAATAGATGAGCGCGACCATCGCCGGCCGGAGTTTCGCCACGAAGGCATGAGCGCGACCGGCGACCTTGTGCGCTTCGTCCCTGCCGGCGACGACCGGGACCGGCTGCTGCGGCTGGTGCGACTCGGGCAATGCTTTGCGGCACAGCAGCGCGGCCGCCGTCCTGCTTTCATGACGAAGTACATCGAAAGATTGGTCGCCGATCACCATCCGCGCACATTTCATGAACTGATGGTGCAGATCCGGTTCGAGGCATTGCTGACCCGGCAGCGCGGACATGGGGTGATTGTGGAGGTCGATTCCGAAGCCGGGACCGTAGCCTACCTTGACCCTGATCACGGCATGCGGGACGTTAGCCTTAAGCGCCTTCGCAATCTCGCCGCATTGCGAAAAAAGTCGCCCGCATGATTCCCGCATTCCGCTATACCGGGATTGCATCCTGCCATGATTCCGACATACCGCCAGACGGGATGAATGGGGAATATGGCAATGGATTTCGAAATCAAGGAAGCTATCGAGCGCCAGCTTACGGCGTGGGAACAGTTCAGGAAGGCCAACGATTCCAGGCTCGCGAAGATCGACCGGGACATCGACCAACTGGCGAAGGAAACCGCTCAGGTTCAGCTTGCATCGCAGCGGCCTGACGGCCGGGATCGCGGCGACACCTTCGGCGCCGAGGCCAAGGATTTTTGGCGCTACATCCGCACCGGCGCCGAGGTTAAGAGCATGTCGTCCGGCTCCGACCCGGAGGGCGGCTATCTGGTGCCGCAGATAATCGACACCAAGCTTTCCAAGTACCTGCGCGACTTCTCGCCCATGCGCAAGCTCGCACGCGTGGTGGAAATCGACGGCGCCGAACTGCAGATGGTGCATTCGGTGGGCGGCACTGTGGCGGCTTGGGTAGGCGAAGTTTCGGCACGACCCGAGACCACGTCGCCCGCATTCCAGAAGATCAGCGCCCCGGCTCACCAGCTTTATGCGCTGCCGATGCTTTCTCAGGCGCTGCTCAACGACAACACCTTCGAGCTTGAGCAGTGGCTGCTGCTCGAACTGGCGGAGACGTTCGGCACGTATGAGGGCTCGGCGTTCCTCACCGGCGACGGAATCAGCAAACCGCGCGGGATTCTCACAATGGACGTTGCCAGCACGGCGGACGGCACCCGCGCTAACACTGCTGTGCAATATGTCGTCACGGGCAACAGCGGCGCATTCGCGGCGAGCAACCCGGGCGACAAGCTCTTCGACCTGGTGCATTCGCTGGCGCCTGCTTATCGGCAGCGTGCCGCGTGGATCATGAACAGTTCGGTGCTCTCCGCCATCCGCCAGTTCAAGGACGGGACCACGGGCATGTATCTGGTGCGCGACGGTCTCAACGCCGGGCAGCCGCCGGAGCTGTTGGGCTACCCGATCAACGAGGACGAGAACATGCCGGACCTGTCGGCGAATTCACTCAGCATTGCCTTCGGCGACTGGCAATCGGCGTACACCATCGTGGATCGTTCCACGACCTTGCTGCGCGATCCGTACTCGAACAAGCCCTATGTCGGGTTCTACTCGGTCAAGCGTGTCGGCGGCATGGTGCGCAATACCCGCGCCTACAAGTTGATGAAGTTCGGCACGTCGTAAGAATGCGCGCGGCATGTCTCTGTTATGGGGGCATGCATGCGCATCGGTCAAGCCGTGAGTGACCGTGACAACCGCGGCGATCCATGATGCTGTCAAGCGCCCCGCCCACAAAGCGGGGCGTTCTCGTTTCGGAGGCAGACCGTGGCAAGGGCGGCGAGGCTGGCGACGCTGCAGAAGGGAGCGGTTCCAAATGCATCAATTGATGCATTCAGGCAACCGGACGCTGCCGAACTGTTGAACGTCTCGCGTCCAAGTGTGCAGCGCGCCCGCACCGTCCTATCGAATGCCATACCGGAGTTGGTCAAGGCGGTCTATCAAGGATCGGTGGCGGTTAGTGCGGCCGCTCCAGACGCGCTACAGCAGCTCGATGCGCTGGTGCCCGTGCCACGGCATTGACCGGCGGGGTTGACGCGCCTAGTGCCTTGCCACGGTGGCGCATGTGGCGCTGTTTCGTTGTCGGTTTCCGCATCGGAAACCAGCACGATTCCGAGTTTCCGATAAGTTTCCGATGGGCAAAAAAGTAGGGCTTGAGATGCTGCAAGCCCTTGATTTTTTTGGCGTCCCCACGGGGATTCGAACCCCGGTTACCGCCGTGAAAGGGCGATGTCCTAGGCCTCTAGACGATGGGGACGCTGAGAAACGGCGCGCGGCCGAGGTGGTAGAAAAATGCCGCGCCGAGCGTTGGACGGCGCGTACTATACCAGAACTTTTCCGCAAATTCCTACGCCCGGCCAGATTCCCAGGGCAATCGCATGAATGCCATCGTGGACAACCGAAATAGTCGTTCACGATCAAGGGGGGTGCCAAGGGGCCATTCACTGGGGGCTGATTTCTCTAGCAGCCTCCCGTCCGGTCCGGGCCTCTATGCTCAACCATCCGACGCCTTGGCGCCCGCTTCGGCGGACGCAGTCGCTGCTCCAACCTCGTAGCGAACGGTTACAGGGGAGTCAGGCACGGGCGGTTCCCCCAGTCCGATGACCCCGACGGCATCGAGCACGCATCGGTTGCGGCGCAGGTAGGTGTTGGCCCCGCTGGTGGAGACGACGTAGGTACCGTTGGAACTCTGGTCGATCAGGACGAACTCCCCATCCTGGTACTCGAGCCGGGCATGCACGCGGGACACGACGGAATGCTTGATTACCAAGTCATTGTCATCGGAACGGCCGATGGTCAGCGTCGGACGCTCGTGGCCGAGTTCGATGCGCCGGTGGACGAAGGTCAGGAACAAGCGCGCGCCGCCATTGCGGCTTGCGCCCGATGCCGGCCCCTGGCGTGCCACGGTCGTCTCTTCCGACCGCCATACGACTTCGCAGGTATCGAAGCGCTCACCCTTGCCTTTCACGTCCTTCGCTTCGATGCGGCGGGTCCGCGCTTGCCACGATGGCGACATCAGCGCGACGCTGGCAGCCGTGGTTACGATCTGCCCGCCCTTGGCCAGACTGGCCATTCTTGCCGCAAGGTTCACGGTCTCGCCGAAAACGTCGTCTCCTTCGACGAGGACCGGACCGAAATGGAATCCGACGCGGATCTTGATTTGCGGACCCTCGGCAAAGAGCGTTCCGGTGACGTCCTCCTGCATCCTGACGGCGGCGGCCGCGGCCGCATCGGCGCTTTCGAAGGTTGCCATGATCTCATCGCCGAGGGTCTTGATCAGGGTACCGCCGCACTCATGCGTGACATCGATGAGGATCGCGATACGCCGCGCCAGGATGTCCAGCGCCATGACGTCTCCCAGCACCCGGTACACCCGGGTACTGCCGGAGATATCGGCGAAGAGGATCGCCAGCTTGCGCTCGTGCCGCATCGGGATTCCTGTGCCTCCGCGTTCTCGCTCAGCCTGCCGGAACGGGTGTTCGCGCCGCGTCGCTGCGGATCAGCTCGGATAGTTGCAATGATAACATCCGTCGCGCCCCGCGCCACGGAGCGCCCCGCGCCAGCAGTCACTTGTCATGGAGTAACCGGCCGCGGCGGGGAAGACCGGCTGCCGCGACTCGTGGCCCTGAACGCACTGCTCCGCGCAGCAACGGACTGCCGATCTGCAACCGTCAGCCCGCTCTGCGCGCGGACAGCGGCATGAACCTCATCCGGCACGGACAGACCGCGCGACGCTGTCGGAAACATTGCGGGCGCGCGGTCATGGGGATTCCACGACGCGGCAGCGCACCAACTGGAAATCAGCACCCCGCTCCACCAACTCGACCAGCACGAGGCCAAACGTCGTTCCCAGCACAGCACAGGGAATCGACCCCTCCCAGTTCTCTCCGGTTTCGCGCAGGAGCAGGCGCACCGTATCACCCTCCTCCGGCGGATCGAGCAGCAGGGCGTCGACCGGGCCATCCCGCCCGAGGGTAACGGCAATCGCATTCTTCGACAGCGTCTCCACGCCCGCCAAGCCGCGCGTCTCGCTCTCGCGCGACGCCCGTCTCACGACACCGACGATCCAGTCGTGGCTGCCCTCCAACTGGAAACCGAGCAAGGTGCCGATGCGCAATTGTTTCTCGGGTTCGAGCGGTATGCGTGCGCGAAAACCGCCGAGGCTGACGTCTTCGATGGTCCATTTCTTGGTCATGCTCTGCGCCAGTGCCGGCCAGACCAGACAGCGGCGAATCGTGTCCAATCCGCTCACTGCCGTAACCTGCATCCGCGCTCTGTACCGCCCGTACTCGCGCTTGCGCGGCTGCTCCGCCCATTGCGCCGCCAGGTGGCGGACCACAGGCAGGATCATTTGCGGGGACTGGTAGCGCGCCACCTCCATGTCATGGGGAAGCTCTCCCCGCTCCAGCGTTTCCTGCAGCTGCTGCAGCCGCCTCAGTGCCCCTACCGTGCTGAAGTACACGCGCGACAGGCTGGGTTCGAGCTTGCTGACGATGCGGCTGGGGGAACTGCGCCGTTCCGGGTCGATGGAGTAGGCGAAGCCGGCGTGCGGTTCGGTCGTGATCTCGAACCATTCGCGCAGGTGCGCGATCAGCAAGCCAGCAATCTCGATCTCGAACGGCAGCAAACTGTCCGTGGCCGAAACCTGGAACACCAGGGCACACAGATACTCGCGTTCAACGTTCGTCTGTTCGCGGTCGCCGGGATAGACGCTGATCTCCCGCCGCACATAGCCGTTGTCGAGGGCATACAGGTAGGCGCGACCGACGTTCTGCCAGAACAGGTCCGACACCGGCCAATAGCGGTACTGGCTCCACTGCAGGCGCACCGCATAGGCACGCAGCAGTCGCACCGTGAGGCGCGTGAGCTCGACGCGATTGGATTCCGGCCGTTCCGAGGACTGCGCGAAATCGGCGAGGCAGGCACTGTAGGTCACCCCAAGCTGCGCCCAGAAGCCACGGCTGGCGCGCCACAGGTTCAACGCGTCGCGTTCGGCCAGATGCGGCGTGGTGAGATAAACGCGGCCGAGCGCCCGCGCCGGACGCTGCGCGGCATTGTCGATCTGGAGCATCAGCGCCGACCGCACGGCAAACGGAATCCCGTGGGCGTCGGACAGGGATTTGAACCAGTCCGTCGCCTCTTTCAGCGCGGCCAGCGATTCGCCGCTCGCCAGCCGTCTGAGGACACGCTCGCGCTCCTTCTCGTCGCTCAGCGGATGGCTGGTCTTGACGGAAAACAGGCCCAAGTTCGCTTTACTCCCTCACGCTTCGGTGTGATCTCTGTTTGCAGCCCATCCCGGGAAGTCACGAAACGTCGCCATGACAAGCCCGTCGACGTCCCGGCCCGACCGATCAGCGGATGATGACACAAAGATCCCGGCAGGAGCAGCGCCCGCCGGAGTTGCACCCGGCGCTCGCCCGCGACGGGCGATGGGATGGCCCGGACGCAGGACGCGTAGCCGCCCCGCGTCGCGGGACCGGGCCTCACTCGACCTTGATGGTCAGCTTCGCGGGCTCGCCCGGAGCGGCCTTGGGCAGTTCGATCTTCAGCACACCGTTGCGGTAACTCGCACCGGCCTTGTCGGCCAGCACCGGCACCGGCAGCGGCACCACCCGCCGGAAACTGCCGTAGGCACATTGCAGGATTCGCCAGCGCCCTTCCGTGCTCTCGCGCTCGAAGCGCTTCTCGCCACGGACGATGAGGGCGTCGTCCCGCACATCGATCGCGAAATCCTCTTTCTCCATGCCGGGCACCTCCAGGCGCACGACCAGCCGCTTGTCGTCCTCGAACACATCACCGCCCAGCATCGACCAGCCATGGGACGGCAGATAGGCGTCGTCATCGACCTCGCCCTTGGCTGGCAATTGGGCGTCCTCCCCCGGCTTGAAGCGGGTCAGCGCGCCGGCGGCGGAGGCGCGCAGGCGCTGCCAGCCATCGGCCACCGAATCCCACAGGGAGCTGAAGCTCTGCTTGAGTTCGTCCAGTTTCATCATGAACCTCGCCGCATTGACTCGTCGCCCCCGTTGCCGGGGGCGTGTCCGCACTCAATCCACCTTGATCTCGATCCGGCGCGGCTGCGCGTGCTCGGCCTTGGGAATGCGCAGCGTCAGGACGCCCTGATTCAATTCGGCGGATACCTTGGCGGGATCCAATTCCTTGCTCAGAGTGAACACCCGCCGGAAGCGCGGCAGGCTCACTTCGGCGTGGCTGGCCTCCATGCCTTCCGGAATGGCGAGACCGACCTCGCCTTCGATGGTGAGGGTATCGGCCTCCACCTGCAGGCTGAGCTTGTCCTTGGGCACGCCCGGCAGGTCCGCGTACAGGGTGATGCCGGTGCTGTCCTCGATCACATCCACCGGCGGCATCAGCGCAGCCTCGCTGGAGGCGGCGTGGGTTTCCTTGGTGACGGCAGTTTTTTCACTCATGATTTCCGCTCCCGATCATTGGATGGCGATGCGACGCGGCTGGGCCGACTCCCGGCGCTTTATGCTGATGTGAAGCACGCCGTCCCGATAGGCGGCGGACACGGCGTTGGGATCGACATCGTCGGGCAGGCTTACGACCCGGCTGAAGCGGCCGGCGTAGCGCTCATTGATGTGGACAGCCGCCTTCGCATCCGGCGCCGGCAGGCCGGCCTTGCGCTCGCCGGAGATGGTCAGCACGCCGCGGTCCAGGCTCACCTCGAGGGCGGCGGGATCCATGCCCGGCGCGAAAGCATAGATTTCCACCGATTGGGGCGTGCCCCCCACGTTCAGGGCCGGAAAGCCGCCGCGCCCGAAACCGCGGATGCTGGGGGACAGATCGAATGCCTGCTGCATCTCGCGCTGCAGGCGATCCAGTTCGGCGAACACGTCGCGGGAAAACAGCGATCGATACATTGCGGATACCTCCGTTCAGGTTGAGTCGAACGCCGCAGCGCACGCCGCAGCGCATCTGCTTCCTAAAGTTGGATCGCTCCCGAAAATTTCAATGGCCTGCGCGTCGGCAATTTGCAGCCGGCTGGACGGAACGACATGTCAGCCGGGCGACCAACGTCGCGAGCCGCGGTACGGACGCCGGGACTTGGCGGGCATGGCCCGCCCTACGAAAACACTGTGGAAGTTCGATACCGAATCGGCCTGCTGCCGAATGCTGACCTGGCCTTGCTGCGCTGCGCCCGCCAACTCGACGCCTGGCTAGCCGGACATCGCGGGCCAAAGGCCGACCCGCGTGGGTTGGGTGGTGGAGGTAAGCGGGATCGAACCGCTGACCTCTTGCATGCCATGCAAGCGCTCTCCCAGCTGAGCTATACCCCCACGAAAGAGACGCGAATTATAAGGACCGACCGTGGCTTTGTAAAGAAAACCCCGGCCCGGTCCGCAGACGACCCCTCACAGCACCTTGCCCGGATTCATCAGGTTGTGCGGGTCGAGGGCACGTTTCACCGCCCGCATCAGGTCCATCTCCACCTCGCTCTTGTAGCGCAGAATCTCGCCGCGCTTGAGCTGGCCGAGGCCGTGTTCGGCACTGATGCTGCCGCCCAGGCTCGCCACGATGTCATGGACGATGCGGTTGGCCTGGGGCGTGAGGGCGATGAACTCGGCGTTGGCCCCCGCTTGCGGCTGCGACAGGTTGTAGTGGAGGTTGCCGTCGCCGACGTGCCCGAAGGCGACGATGCGCACGCCGGGAAAGGCCCGCGCCAGTGCCGTGTCGGCACGTGCGATGAACTCGGGGATGCGGCTCACCGGCACGGCAATGTCGTGCTTGATGCTGATGCCCTCGATCTTCTGCGCCTCGGAGATGTTCTCCCGCAGACGCCAGAAGTCCTGGGCTTGGGCCAGGCTGCGCGCCACCGCGGCGTCGGCCACGCGGCCCGACTCCATCTCCTCCGCCAGCGCCGCCTCCAGCGCGGCCGCGATATCCACATCCGGCAGCGACTCCCCGGCCTCGATCAGCAGGCTCCAGGGCGACGCGCCGGGCAGCGGCGGACGAGCGCGCGGAATGTTCTTCAGCACCAGTTCCAGGGCGCTGCGGCCGATCAGTTCGAAGGCGGTGATGCGTTCGCCGAAGCGCGAGCGCATGCGCGACAGCAGATCCACCGCCATCGCCAGCGAATCCACCGCCAGCCATGCAACGGCGCTCGCCTTCGGCCGCGGAAACAGCTTGAGCACCGCCGCCGTGATGATGCCCAGCGTGCCTTCGGCGCCGATGAACAGATGCTTCAGATCGTAGCCGGTGTTGTCCTTGCGCAGGCCGCGCAGGCCGTCCCACAGGCGGCCGTCGGGCAGCACCACTTCGAGGCCGAGCGTGAGCTCCCGCGTGTTGCCGTAGCGCAGCACATGGACGCCGCCGGCATTGGTGGACAGATTGCCGCCGATCTCGCAACTGCCCTCGGCGGCGAGGCTCAGGGGAAACAGCCGATCCGCTTCTGCAGCCGCTTCCTGCACCTGCTTCAGAGTGCATCCGGACTCGACCGTGATGGTGTTGTTCGTGGCATCGATCGCGCGCACGCGCTGCAGCCGCCCGAGGTGGATGACCACGGCCCGGCCCGAGCCGTCCGCCGTCGCACCGCCGCACAGCCCGGTGTTGCCGCCCTGCGGCACCATCGGCACGCCTTCTGCGGCGAGCAGTTTCACTACCCCCACCACCTCCCCGGTGCTGCCGGGCCGGACCACGCAGCGCGCGCTGCCGCGGTAGCGTCCGCGCCAGTCCGCCAGATGGGGCGCCATCCCTTGCGCATCGGCGACCACGGCGGTCTCGCCCAGCAGCGCACGCAGCCTGCCAATCAGGCTGTCGCCGTTCATCGGATGCCCTCCTCCAGAGCATGGCGGATGGCCGGCAGCATGCGCGCCACCGCGGCCTGACCTTCGGCGATCGCCTCGCTGCCGCGGTGATAGTCCATCAGGCCAAGCTGCCCCAGTCGCGGCGAGATCAGCACGTCGGCCGGCTCGCCGGCGAGGCGGCTGCGGGCGATGCGCACCTGCATGATGTTGATGCTGGTGGTCAGCACGCTCACCATGGAGGGCGACTGGCTCGCCTCCGGGTCGGCGCTGTCGGTGGCCATGCCGAGCCGGCCGAGCACCCGCCGCGTCCAGCTCGCTTCGGTCTCGGCTGGAGCTTCACTCACCGGGCGGCGCAGTCCGCGTCCGACGATGGCGGAGCCCAGATCCACCGCGATCACCACGTCGGCCCCCATCGCTCGGCACAGCGAGACGGGCACCGGATTCACCAAACCGCCGTCCACGAGGAAGCCGTCTTCGTGCGCCACCGGCGTGAACAGCCCCGGCAGGGCGATAGACGCGCGCACCGCATGCGCCACGCTGCCCTCGCGCAGCCAAATCTCTCGCCCCGATTCCAGATCGGTGGCGACGCAGGCGAAGGGCAGCGGCAGATCGGCGAAGTCACGGTTAACGAAATGCCGCTCGAAGAATTGGATCAGCCGCGCGCCCTTGATCAGGCCGCCCTTGAGGCTGACGTCGAGCAGCGAGACGACGTCCTGCCAGGTCAGGGAGGAGACCCAGGTCTCCAGCTTGCGCAGGTCGCCGTCGGCATGGACGGCGCCGACGAACGCACCGATCGAGCAGCCGCCGATGACATCGGGCACGATGCCCTGTTCGGCAAGGGCGCGCACCACGCCGATATGGGCCCAGCCGCGGGCGGAACCGCTGCCGAGCGCGAGACCGAGTCGGCGCTTGCGCGGCATGCTACGGGGCCAGGCGCGCGAACAAGTCGTGGGTGTCGGAATCGATGACCGTGACGCGCACCCTGTCGCCGACCGCGAGCGCCTCGCCGTCCGTGACATAGACGAGTCCGTCGATGTCCGGCGCATCGGCTGCCGAGCGGGCCACTGCGCCCTGGTCGTCGATCTCGTCCACGATGACGTCGATGGCGCGGCCGATCTTGGCCTCCAGGCGCGCCGCGCTGATCGACTCCTGCCGCTCCATCAGGCGGGCGCGGCGCTCCTCGCGCACCTCTTCCGGTACCATGCCGGGCAGCGCATTGGCCGCCGCGCCCTCCACCGGCGAATAGGCGAAGCAGCCGACGCGGTCCAGTTGCGCTTCGTCGAGGAAGTCCAGCAGTTCCTCGAACTCCGTCTCGGTCTCGCCGGGAAATCCGGCGATGAAGGTGCTGCGGATCGCGAGATCGGGACAGATGGCGCGCCACGCCCGCACCCGCGCCAGCACGTTCTCGCTCGAAGCCGGACGCTTCATCAGCTTGAGGATGCGGGCACTGGCATGCTGGAACGGCACGTCCAGGTAGGGCAGGATCCGGCCCTCCGCCATCAGCGGAATCACGTCATCCACGTGGGGATACGGGTACACGTAATGCAGCCTCACCCACACGCCCAGATCTCCCAGCGCTTGCGCCAGCTCGTAGAGCCGGGTCTTGATCGGGCGACCGTTCCAGAAGCCGGTACGGTAGCGGATGTTGACGCCGTAGGCGCTGGTGTCCTGGGCGATGATCAGCAGTTCCTTGACGCCTGCCTGCACCAGGTTTTCGGCCTCGCGCATCACCTCGTCGAGCGGCCGGCTCACCAGGTCGCCGCGCAGCGACGGAATGATGCAGAAGGTGCAGCGGTGGTTGCAGCCCTCCGAAATCTTGAGGTAGGCGTAATGGCCGGGCGTGAGCCGGACACCCTGCGGCGGCACCAGATCGGTGAACGGATCGTGGGGCTGGGGCAGATGCGCATGGACCGCCTGCAGCACCTCGGCGGCGGCATGGGGGCCGGTGACCGCCAGGACCTGCGGATGGGTGTTGCGGACGATGTCGCCCTTGGCGCCGAGGCAGCCGGTGACGATGACGCGGCCATTCTCTGCGAGGGCCTCGCCGATGGCATCGAGCGATTCCTCCACCGCCGCGTCGATGAAGCCGCAGGTATTCACGATCACCAGATCGGCACCGGCGTAGCTCGGAGCAATGGCGTAGCCTTCGCTGCGCAGGCGGGTGAGGATGTTCTCGGAATCGACCAGGGCCTTGGGACAGCCGAGGGAGACGAAGCCCACCTGCGGCGCCGGGCTTCTTTTAGCGCGAACCATGCTCGGTCGGGGAATGAGAGGCGTCCGGCGGTCGTGCGCCGCCGTAATCGGGGACTACTTCTTCTCCGCCTCGGCCTTTTCGGGCGCGGCGGTGTCGCCGTTCGGCTCGGCCGTCGGCGCGACGAAGCCGGGGAGCTGGAAGCCCGAAAACAGAGTGCGCGTCTGGTTCTGAATCTGCTCCTGCATCTGCATGAACATCTTCTTGCTCTGCTCCATGTATGCGCCCATCATGCTCTGCATGGCCGGACCCTGGAAGTTGAGAAACTGGGCCCACAGGTCCTTGCTCATCGGGCTGTTCTCGCCATAGATGGAGCGCGCCTGATCCTGCAGCTTCTGCTGCATCTCGCTGAAGGATTTGATGTTGCTTTCCATGTACTTGCCCATCATGCCCTGCATGGCATTGCCGTAGAAGCGGATCATCTGCGCCAGCAGCGCGCTGGAGAACATGGGTGCGCCGGCGCCTTCCTCCTCCGAGATGATCTGCAGCAGAATGCTGCGCGTCAGATCCTCGTTGGTCTTGGCATCCAGAACCTGAAATTCCTCGTGGTGCAGCACCAGGTCCTTGACGTCGGTCAGCGTGATGTAGGCGCTGGTCTTGGTGTCGTAAAGGCGGCGGTTTGGGTATTTCTTGATCAGTCTGATCTGTTCCGACATGGGTCCCCTCCTCGACCTGCGGCAGCGCAATTGCTGCACCGCATTGATTCATTATACACAGACAAAAAACCCCGCTGCACGCGGGGTTTCAGGCCGGGCTCCGGCGCCGTCCGTCAGCACATGTGCAGGCCGCCGTTGATGTTGAGGGTCGAACCCGTGATGTAGCCGGCATGCTCGGAGGCGAGATAGGCGCACAGCTCGCCGATTTCGTCGGGCCGGCCCAGACGCCCCATCGGAATCGTGGCAATGATCTGTTCCCGCACTTCGGGCTTGATGGCCAGCACCATGTCGGTGCCGATGTATCCGGGCGCGATGGCGTTGACCGTGACGCCCTTGCGCGCCACCTCCTGGGCGATGGCCTTGGTGAAGCCGAGAATCCCGGCCTTGGCGGCGGAATAGTTGGCCTGGCCGAACTGGCCCCGGACGCCATTCACCGACGAGATGTTGATGACGCGGCCCCAGCCCCGCTCGGCCATCCCCGGCAACACCTGGTGGGTGACGTTGTAGACCGAGCTCAGGTTGATGTTGATCACCGCATCCCAGTCCGGCTTCTGCATCTTGCGGAACATGGCGTCGCGCGTGATGCCGGCATTATTGACCAGCACTTCGACCGGCCCCAGATCGGCCTCGATCTTCTTCACCATGGCGGCGCAGGACTCGTAGTCCGACACATCGCCCTCGCCGGCGTGAAAGTCGAAACCTTCCGCCTTGTTCTGTGCCAGCCACTCGTCCATCTTCGGAAAACCCGGCAGGCAGTTGGCGACGACGGTGAATCCGCCCTGCGCGAGCGCCCTGCAGATCGCCGTCCCCAAGCCCCCCATGCCACCGGTCACCAGCGCAACTCTTTTCGACATTTTCTGCTTCCTCCCCACATAAAAAACCGAAATCCGCTCGCTGCCTTGGCCGGAGCAGGGGCAGGTGCGCCGCCACAGACTGGCGCACCCCCGGGCCGGCGAGCGCCCGTTAGAACATATGCTGACCGCCGTTGATGGAAATGTTGGCGCCGGTCACGAACGCCGCTTCCTCGGACGCCAGGTAGGCCACCAGCCCCGCGATCTCCTCCGGCTTGCCCAGCCGGGAGACCGGAATCTGGGGCAGGATCTTGGAGTCCAGGATCTCCTGCGGAATCGCCATCACCATCTTGGTACCGATGTAACCGGGCGAAATGGTATTGACCGTCACCCCGTTCCTCGCCACTTCCAGCGCCAGCGCCTTGGTGAAGCCGTGCATGCCGGCCTTGGCGGCGGAGTAGTTGGTCTGGCCGAAGGCGCCCTTCTGACCGTTCACCGAGGACACGTTGATCACGCGGCCCCACTTGCGCTCCAGCATGCCGTCCATCACCTGCTTGGTCATATTGAAGCACGAATCCAGGTTGGTGCTCATCACCACGTCCCAATCGGCCTTGGTCATCTTCTTGAACGTCATGTCGCGGGTGATGCCGGCGTTGTTCACCAGCACGTCCACCGGCCCCGCTTCCGCCGTCACGGTGGCGACGCAGGCCTTGCACGAATCGAAGTCCGCCACGTCGCAGGGATAGGCCTTGAAGCCGTAGCCCATGTTGTTCATCGAGGCGAGCCAGTCCTGCGCCTTCGTGTTGCTCGGGCTGTAGGTCGTGACGACCTTGTAGCCGAGGGCGGCGAGCTTGATGCAGACGGCCTCGCCCAATCCTCCCATACCGCCGGTTACCAATGCGACTCTTGGCATGTCTTGCTTCTCCTCTCCTCTTATTTCGATCAGGGGTTGGTTTCAATTCGCAGTGGCGCCCCCTCTTCAACGCTGCCGCGACGACAGTCTATGCCCGCTCCTTCACGTAACGCCCGGGTGCGGGTTCGATAGCCTGGTACTTCTTGTTGCCGAGCCGGCCGCGCGCCGCCTGCTCGCCGCCGCCGAAGCGGCGCAGCCAGTCGATCCAGTGGGGCCACCAACTGCCCTGGTTCTCGCGGGCAGCGGAGAACCAATCCGCCGCATCCGCGACCGTGGCGTCGTTGGTCCAGTAACTGCGCCGGTTCTTCGCCGCCGGGTTGATGACCCCGGCGATATGACCGCTCGCACCGAGCACGAAAGTCGTCTCTGCGCCGATCAGTTGCCGCGACAGGTAGGCGCCCCGCCAGGGCACGATGTGGTCTTCGCGCGTCGCCAGAATGTAGGTCGGCATGTCGAGCCGCGTCAGATCCGCCTTGACGCCGCACATGTCGAGCTTGCCGGGCACCCGCAGGCTGTTGTGCAGATACAGATGGCGCACATACCAGGTCAGGAATGGCCCCGGCAAATTGGTGCTGTCGCCGTTCCAGTAGAGGATGTCGAAGGCGTCCGGTGTGCCGCCCTTGAGGTAATTGGCGACCACGTACTGCCAGATGAGGTCGTTCGACCTCAGGCTGGAGAAAACGCTTGCCAGTTCCCGGCCGGGAAGCAGCCCGCCCTTGCCGATCTGCGCTTCCCGCGCCGAGACCGTCGCTTCGTTAACGAAATAGCCAATTTCTCCGGCGTCGGCGAAATCCAGCAGCGTGGTGAGCAGGGTAAGACTGGCCGCGGGATCGTCGCCCTTCGCCTTCGCCACGGCCAGCGCGCTCGACAACAGGGTGCCGCCGACGCAGAAACCGACGGCGTTCATCTTGTCTGCGCCGGTGAGTTCGCGCACCACCGAGAGCGCGGCGAGCGGTCCCATTTCCAGGTAGTCGTCCCAGGCGAGCCGGCCCTGGGCGGCGGAGACATTGCGCCACGACACCAGAAACACCGTCTGGCCCTGCTCCACCATGTAGCGCACCAGCGAGTTCTCCGGCTGCAGATCCATGACGTAGAACTTGTTGATGCACGGCGGGACGATCAGCAGCGGCCGCCTCGCCACCGCGTCGGTGAGCGGCGAGTACTGGATGAGCTGGATCAGTTCGTTCTCGTAGATCACGGCGCCGGGAGTGACGGCCAGATTGCGCCCGACCTCGAACCGCGATTCATCGGTCATCGTGACGCGGCCCTTCTCCAGGTCGGCGATCATGTTCGTGATGCCCCGGGTGATGCTCGCGCCCTGGGTCGCCAGCGCGGTCTTGACGAACTCCGGATTGGTTGCAGCGAAGTTGGAGGGGGCCAGGGCATCGACGTACTGGCGCGTCACGAATCGCAACCGGTGCCTGGCATGGCCGTCCAGCGGCAACGATTCCGCCAATTTCTTCAGAAAGTCGGCATTGATCAGGTACGCCTGCCGCAGGTAATCGTAATAGGGGCTTTCTGACCAGTCGGCAGCGGTGAAGCGCCGGTCCCCCGGTTCCGGCGCGACCACCGCCGGACCGGGTTCATCGGCTTTGCGCTGCGCCATGCCGGCCCACAGCGCGGCATGCTTGTGCATGAACTCGCGCTGCAGTTCATTCCACTGGCTGCCCAACTGCGCCGTGTCCGGCAGCACCGACAGGGACGCCCCCGGGACCCCCTGCTGCAGGGCAGTGCCTTGTTTCGCAAGGAAATCGAGAAAATTCTGGGCGAGCGCCTGGCCGGCCTGGAGCAGACCCTGCAATGCAGGTGCGTTCGGCTCGAGCATCAAGGCGCTGCGCCGTCAGCCGAGCCGGCGTGCGGTCGGATCCGCATGGTCATCGCCAGGAAATGAACAGGGAAAAAGGAAGACGATTCTGCACTGCACAAAAGTCCGCTGTCAACGCGGATAGTGTAGTTGAATGCGCCTAGAATTGGGACTTATGTACATCGTCGCCATCGCCTGGATCTACGTCACGCTGCTGATGGCCCTCACCGAGTCGAGCTTCATCGCGGGCGCAATGACGTTCCTGTTCTACGGCGCGTTGCCGCTGGCCCTCTTCCTGTGGCTGTTCGGCACGCCGCAACGCCGGCGCCGGCGCCTAGCCCGCCAGGCGCTCGACGAGCGGATGGGCGCCCAGGATCGACGCGATTCCGAGCCCGATCAATAGCACCTGCTGCAGCGTCGCCCTCAGTTCCGGCCGCTTGTGCAGGCCGGGAATCAGATCGGCCACGGCGACATAGATCATGCTGGCCGCCGCCAGCGACAGCATGATCGGCACCAGGAATTGCACCTTGGACAGGGCGAAGTAGGCCAGCAGCCCGCCCACCAGGGTCGCCAGGCTCGACAGCAGATTGAAGGCGAAGGCGCGCGCTCGCGTATAGCCGGAATGCAGCAGGATCAGGAAATCACCCACCTCCTGCGGAATCTCGTGGGCGATCATGGCCAGCGCCGTAACGATGCCCAAGGGCACGCTCTGCAGGAACGCCGCCGCGATCAGCACGCCGTCGACGAAATTGTGGAAGGTATCGCCCACCAGGATGAGCAGGCCGCTGCGTCCGTGATCGGCGTGCTCCTCGTGGCCGTCGTGGGCTTCGCAGGATTCGTCGTGGCAGTGCCGCCACAGCACCAGCTTTTCCAGCACGAAAAAGCCGAGGATGCCGGCCAGAACCGTGGCCGTCGCCGCCGACGCGCCGCCGCTCGCCTCCACCGCCTGGGGCAGCACTTCGAGGAAAGCGGCGCCGAGCAGCGCGCCGATGGCATAGCTGATCAGGATCGGCACCCAGCCGGCCGGGGCGAAGTAGGCGAAAATTGCCGCCGCGACGACGCTGAGAGCGCCGCCGGCCAAGCTCATGGCCACGATCCAGCCGAGGGAGGTCATGGGGAACGGATACCGCAGAAATGGTCGAGGATTATAGCCCAGGCGCGAGATCGATCCGCCGCCGAAGCAGGGCCGACCTCGTGTCGGCCCCTGCGCCGGCGCCCTCAAGCCAGCCAGATCAGCGACGCCATGCGGCCGCTGGCGCGGTCACGGCGGAAGGAAAAGAAGCGCTGCGCCTCGGCGCAGGTATCGGCACTGCCGCCGAACACGGCGCCAACGCCGGCATCCGCCAGGCGCTGCCGCGCCAATTGGTAGATGTCGGCGCGGAACTTGCCCGCACCCGCCGGCACGAAAGCGGCAGAAGCCCGCGCATCGTGGGCGAGGAACGCGGCTCGCACCTCGGCACCCACCTCGAACGATGCCGGGCCGATGGCCGGGCCGAGATACGCGAGCAGCCCGCCGCCACCCTGCCCCATGGCCCGCACCGTGGCCTCGATCACTCCCGCCGCCAGCCCGCGCCAGCCGGCATGGGCGATGCCCACCACCGCGCCCGCCGTGTCGCACAGCAGCAGCGGCAGGCAATCCGCCGTCATCACCGCGCACACCGTACCGCGCCGCCGCGTGACCGCCGCATCCGCCTTGGCCCCCTGCTGCGCCTGATCCGCCCGCACCACGGCCACCCCATGCACCTGATCGAGCCAGTGCGGTTCGTCCGGCAAGTGCCGGCGCAGGCGGGTCCGGTTCTCCGCCACCGCCGCGGGATCGTCGCCGACATGCAAGGCGAGGTTGAGGCTCGCGCATGGGCCGCGGCTGACGCCGCCGTGGCGCGTCGTGATCAGCGCGCGCACCGCAGCCGGCGCCGGCCAGTCGGGCACGATCCAGTCATGCATGGACCTTCTCCGGCGCGCGCAGGCGCTCGAGCAGTGCCGTGAAATCCGGCGGCGGCGGTGCCTCCCAGTGCAGCGGCAGGCGCGAAACCGGATGCAGCAAACCCAGCCGCCAGGCATGCAGCGCCTGGCGGCCGAATTCGATCCCCCTCGCCGCGCCGTGACGGCCGCCGTAAACGGGATCGCCGATCAGCGGATGGCCGAGGTGCGCCATGTGCACCCGGATCTGGTGCGTGCGTCCGGTTTCGAGGGAACACTCCAGCAGCGTGGCGCGAGCGAAGCGTTCCAGAACGCGGTAGTGGGTGCGTGCGGCGCGCGCCCCGCCCACGATCGCCATGCGCGTGCGCTGCACCGGATGCCTGCCAATGGCGGCGTCCACCGTGCCGCCCGAAGCCACGACGCCGCGCACCAGCGCCAGATACTCGCGCTTCACACTTCTCGCCTGGAGCTGGCGCACCAGATCGGTCTGCGCCGGCAGCGTCTTAGCCACCACCAGCAGGCCGCTGGTGTCCTTGTCCAGGCGATGCACGATGCCGGCCCGCGGCAATTGCCCGAGCTGCGGCAGGTGATGCAGCAGCGCGTTGAGCATCGTGCCCTGCCAGTTGCCGCTGCCGGGATGCACGACCAGCCCTGCCGGCTTGTCGATCACGATGATGTCGGCGTCCTCGAAGACGATGGCAAGCGCGATCGCCTCCGCCCGCTGCGCCAGTTCGGCCGCAGCCATCGGCGCGGCGACTTCGACCGTCTCGCCGCCCCACACCCTCTGCCGGGTCTGGGCGGCGGCGCCGTTTACCCGCACCCGCCCCTCTCGAATCCAGCTCTGCAGGCAGTTGCGCGAATATTCCGGCAGCAGTTGCGCCAGGGCCTGGTCCAGGCGCAACCCCGACATCGCCGCCGGCACGCCCATGCTCCGCGCCGGGAGCGCCCCATCGTTTGCGCTATAATCCGCGCCGTCTTCGCCATCGGGGCTGGTTCGTCGTGGGACTTTCATGGTTGCGTAGTGTAGCGATTGTCGTGGCGCTCCTGCTAAGCGGCTGCGGCCTGCTGCCCGAGGGAGGGGACGAGACCTCCGGCTGGTCGGCGCAGAAGCTCTACACCGAGGCCAAGACCGCCATGTCCGACGGCTCCTACGACAAGGCGATCAAGTATTTCGAGTCGCTCGAAGCGCGCTATCCCTACGGCCGCTACGCCCAGCAGGCGCAGCTCGAAGTGGCGTACGCCTATTTCCGCAGCGGCGAGCCGGCGCTTTCCATCGCCGCCTGCGACCGCTTCATCAAGCTGCACCCGAACCATCCCAATGTCGATTATGCGTACTATCTGAAAGGGCTGGTGAATTTCAACGAGGACTTGGGCATGCTCGGCTATGTGTCGGCCCAGGACCCGACGGAGCGGGATCCGAAGGCGGCGCGCGAGTCCTTCCTGGCCTTCAAGGAGCTGGTGGCCCGCTTTCCCGAGAGCAAGTACACGCCCGACGCGACCGCGCGCATGAGCTATCTGGTGAATGCGCTGGCCTCCCACGAGGTGCATGTCGCGCGTTACTACTTCCGGCGCGGCGCTTATATCGCCGCCGCCAACCGCGCCCAGTTCGTACTGCGCAACTATCCGGACGCGCCGGCGCTGGAGGAAGCGCTGTTCGTCATGGTCAAGGCCTACGATGCCCTCGGCATGACGGATCTGCGCGACGATGCCGACCGCGTGATGCGCAAGAACTTCCCCAGCAGCGAGTTCTACGCCCGCGGCCTGGAGCGCAAGGGGCCGTGGTGGAAGCTCTGGTAGCACGACGTTAGCGACGGCCCGGGACGACTCGCGGCAACGCCTCGGATTGCCGCGCAGCAGCGTCAACCAGCCGCAGTCCGCCACGGGGAGAACATGCCACCGGATGTGACCGCACCCGATCTCACGCTCGGCATCGCCGGCAGCGGCGCCATGGGCTGCGGTATCGCCCAGATCGCCGCCCAGGCGGGCATCCGCGTCCTGCTGTACGACGTCCTGCCGGGCGTGGCGGCGCAGGCGCGCGGTCGCCTCCGTGATACGTATGACATGCTGGCACGCAAGGGCAGCATCACCCCGGCGCAGGCTGCCGATGCCTTGTCGCGAGTGCAGCCGGTCGTCCACCTCGACGATCTTGCCGCCTGCAGCATCCTGATCGAGGCCGTCGTCGAGAACCTCGACGCCAAGCGCCGGCTCTTCAGCGCGCTCGAGGACGTGGTAGCCGCCCACGCGATCCTCGCCACCAACACTTCGTCCCTGTCCGTCACCGCCCTCGCCGCCGCGTGCCGGCTGCCGCAGCGGGTGGCAGGCTTCCACTTCTTCAACCCGGTGCCCCGGCTGAAGGTGGTGGAGGTCATAGACGGCCTGCTCACCGAACCCTGGGTGATCGAGACGCTGATGACGCTGGCGCAGCGCGTCGGCCACACGCCGGTGCGCTGCCGCGACACCCCCGGATTCATCGTCAATCACGCCGGCCGCGGATTCGTCACCGAGGCATTGCGGGTGCTGCAGGAAGGCATCGCGCCGTTCCACGACATCGACCGCATCCTGCGCGAGGCGGCGGGCTTCCCGCTGGGACCGTTCGAGCTGCTCGATCTCACCGGGCTCGACGTGTCGCAGCCGGTGATGGAATCGATCTACCACCAGTTCTACCAGGAACCGCGCTTTCGTCCCTCGCCGCTCACGGCGCAGCGCCTCGCCGCCGATGTGCTCGGCCGCAAGACCGGCGCCGGCTTCTACCGCTATACGGATAACCGGAGAGAGGAAATTCCGGAGCCGCCGCCGCCGCGACCGCGCCCGGTGCGCGTCTGGGTGGGAAGCGCCGATCCGGGTCTGCGCGCCCAGGTGATCACGCTGGTCAGGCAACTCGGCGGCAGCATCGATGCCAACCGCCGGCCCGCGACCGACTCCCTGTGCGTGGTGACGCCGCGCGGCCTGGATGCCACCAGCTGCTGCGCCACGGAATCGCTGGACGCCAGCCGCACCGTAGCCCTCGACCTGCTGCTCGGCGGCAACCGGCGGCGCACGCTGATGACCACGCCCCTCACTGCGCCGGCCATGCGCGACGCTGCCCACGGCCTCTTCGCCGCCGACGGCGTGCCGGTTACCGTGATCCACGACAGTCCGGGATTCGTCGTGCAGCGCGTTCTGGCCCAGATCGTGAACATCGGCTGCGACATCGCCCAGCAGCGCATTGCCGCGCCCCAGGACATCGACCGCGCGGTGATGCTGGGACTCGGATATCCGCGCGGGCCTCTGGCCTGGGGCGATGCCCTCGGGCCGCGCATCGTGCTCCAGATCCTGGAGAGCCTGCAGCAGTTCTACGGCGATCCGCGCTATCGTCCCAGCCCCTGGTTGCGGCGCCGCGCCCTGCTCGGCGTTTCCCTCCTCACCGCGGAAAGCTGAAGCCGCGCCGGCCTTGGACTGCATCGCCGGGCCGTGTTATCTTCGCAGGCGCTGCCCGGCAGGGCACATAGGGGGAGGACAATGCTCGGCCAGATGATGCACATGCCGCTGCTGATCTCGGCGCTGATCCGGCACGCGGACATCAACCACGGCGATACCGAAATCGTCTCGCGCCTGTCCGAAGGCGGAGTGTTTCGCTATACCTACCGTGACGCCCACCGCCGCGCCCGGCAACTGGCGCGGGCCCTGACCACCCTCGGCGTAGGCAGCGGCGAGCGGGTCGGCACCCTGGCCTGGAACAATCACCGGCATTTCGAGATCTACTACGCGGTTTCCGGCATGGGGGCGGTGTGCCATACCATCAATCCGCGCCTGTTTCCCGAGCAGATCGCCTACATCATCAACCACGCCGAAGACAGCTACATCTTCTGCGACGTCACCTTCGCCCAACTGGTCGAAACCGTCGCGCCGCTGTGTCCGCAGGTGAAGGGCTGGGTGGCGATGACCGACCGCGCCCACATGCCGAAGTGCAAGATCGAGGTCCTCTGCTACGAGGACCTGGTCGGCGAAGCCGCGGACGATTTCGACTGGCCGGAGCTGGACGAGAACGCCGCCTCCTCCCTCTGCTACACCTCGGGCACGACGGGCAAACCCAAGGGCGTGATCTATTCCCACCGCTCCACCGTGTTGCACGCCTACGCCGCCTGCCTGCCGGATTCGATGGGGCTGTCGGCCCGGGACACCGCCTGCCCGGTGGTGCCGATGTTCCATGTCAATGCCTGGGGCATGCCCTACGGCGCGGCATTGACGGGCTGCCGGCTGGTCCTGCCCGGCGCGAATCTGGACGGCCACAGCCTGTACGACCTGTTCGAGAACGAGAAGGTCACGTTCTCCGCCGGCGTGCCGACGATCTGGCTCGGGCTGCTGCAGTACCTGCAGGTGCGCGGCCTGCGCCTGTCGACCCTGGCGCGCATCATCATCGGCGGTTCCGCCGCCCCGCCTGCCCTGATCCGGACCTTCGGCGACGTTTACGGCGTGGATGTGTTCCATGCCTGGGGCATGACCGAAATGAGCCCCCTGGGCACGGTCAATTCGCTCAAGCGCAAGCACCTTTCCCTGCCCGAGGGCAGCCAGGACCGCGTGCGCGCCAAGCAGGGACGTCCCATCTTCGGCATGGACATGAAGATCGTGGACGGCGAACACCGGGAGCTGCCGCGCGACGGCAAGGCCTTCGGCGACCTGCTGGTACGCGGTCCCTGGGTCGTGTCGAGTTATTTCAAGGGCGACGGCGGCGAAATCCTGGAGGACGGCTGGTTCCCCACCGGCGATGTCGCCACCATCGACGACGACGGCTACATGCAGATCACCGATCGTTCCAAGGATGTGATCAAGTCGGGCGGCGAATGGATCAGTTCCATCGACCTGGAGAATCTCGCCGTCGGCCACCCGGCCGTGGCGGAAGCGGCGGTCATCGGCGTGCCCCATCCGCGCTGGGACGAGCGGCCGCTGCTGGTGGTGATGCTGAAGGAAGGCCGCAGCACCACGCGCGAAGAGCTGCTCGATTTCATGCGCGGCAAGGTCGCCAAATGGTGGCTGCCGGACGACGTGGTGTTCGTCGCCGATCTTCCCCACACCGCCACCGGCAAACTGTCGAAGATGAGGCTGCGGGAGCAGTTCAAGGCCTACAAGCTGCCGACGGCCTGAGAGGTTGTGAATAGATGTACTGCGCGACCTGCGCCTTGCCCTCGGGCCGCTCGCTACGATTCCTTCACAATCTCTGAGGCCGCGCGGTCGCCGTCCCGGCCCGGCCCTCGGCGGGCCTACCCTCCGCTCCCGGCCAGGGAAGCCTGCTTCCGCTCCCAGGCCCAGGCGTGGGCGACGATGGTATCGAGATCGGCGAAACGCGGCGCCCAGCGCAGCACCTCCCGCGCGCTGCGCGAATCGGCCACCAGCCGCGCCGGATCGCCCTCGCGTCGCGGCGCGTCGATGGCACGCACCGTGCGGCCGGTGACGCGCTCCACGCTGTCGATCACTTCCTGCACCGAGAATCCGTTGCCGTTGCCGAGATTGAACTGGGCGCTGGCGCCGCCCGCGGCGAGATAATCGATCGCCTTGAGATGCGCCTCGCACAGATCGACGATGTGGATGTAGTCGCGGATGCAGGTGCCGTCGGGCGTGTCGTAATCGCGGCCGAAGATCTGGATCGAAGGACGGCGGCCGGATGCCACCTGCAGCAGCAGCGGAATCAGATGCGTCTCGGGCTCGTGCCGCTCGCCCAGCAGGCCGTCCGGGTCGGCGCCGGCGGCATTGAAATAGCGCAGGCACACGGATTTCAGACCATAGGCGCGGTCGAAATCCGCCAGTGTCTGCTCCACCATCTGCTTCGACAAGCCGTAGGGGTTGATCGGACGCTTGGGATGGCCCTCGTCGATCGGCACGTAGTCGGGCTCGCCGAAAATCGCCGCCGTGGATGAGAAGATGAAGCGCATCACGCCAGGCTCGATCATGGCTTCGAGCAGGTTGAGGGTGTTGGCGTAGTTGTTGCGGTAGTACTTCGCCGGCGCCCGCACCGACTCACCCACCTGGATGTAGCTGGCGAAGTGCATCACCGCGTCGAAGGGGCTGCGAAACACCAGATCGAGGGCGGCGCGGTCGGCCAGATCCACCTCCATCAACTGGCCGCCGAGGACCGCGTCGCGGAAACCGGTGGACAGATTGTCCAGCGTGACGGCCTGGTGGCCGCGCTCCAGCAGCAGCTTCACCATGTGGGAACCGATATAGCCCGCGCCGCCCACCACCAGAATCCGCATGCTCATCTCCCCGGCGTCGATGCCACGAACCTGGCCGCCCCAGTCATCCCCGCCCGTAGGTGTCCTGGAAGCGCACGATGTCGTCCTCGCCGAGGTAGGCGCCGGACTGCACTTCGATGATCTCCAGCGGCACCTTGCCCGGGTTCTCCAGGCGGTGCCGGATGCCGATGGGGATGTAGGTGGACTGGTTCTCCGACAGCAGGAACTGCTCGTCGCCGCGCGTGACGCGCGCGGTGCCCCGCACCACCACCCAGTGCTCGGCGCGGTGGTGATGCATCTGCAGCGAGAGCGCGGCGCCGGGGTGCACGACGATGCGCTTGACCTGGAAGCGCTCGCCGTCGTCGATGCTGTCGTAATAGCCCCAGGGGCGGTGGATCTTGCGGTGGGCCGACACCTCCGCGCGCCCGCTGCGCTTCAGAGCTTCGACGATCTTCTTCACTTCCTGCGTCTTGTCCTTGGCCGCCACCATCACGGCGTCCGGCGTCTCGACCACCACCAGTCCGCTCAGGCCGACACAGGCCACCAGCCGCCCGTTGGAGATGGCCAGCGTGTCGCGCGTGTCGTGCACCATCACGTCGCCCTGCAGGACGTTGCCGTGCTCGTCCTTGTCGCGGACGCTCCACAGGGCATCCCAGGCGCCGACGTCGGACCAGCCGGCGGAAAGCGGAATCACCACCGCCCGCCGCGAGCCGTCGGCGCCCGCGCCGGTCACCTTCTCCATCACGGCGTAGTCGATCGAGTCGGCGGGACAGGCGGCGAACGCTTCCTTGTCCACGCGCAGGAAATCGCGGTCCTGCTGCGGGGCGGCGATCGCCCGGCGGCAGGCCTCCAGAATGTCGGGACGGTGCCTGCCGATTTCTGTCAGCCAGGCGGACGCCTGCATGACGAAGATGCCGCTGTTCCAGAAGTACTCGCCCGAGTCGACGTATCCCTGCGCCGTCGCTTGGTCCGGTTTCTCCACGAAGCGATCGAGGACGAAGGCATGACCATGGGACAGGCCCGTCACCGGGACGCCGCGCCGGATGTAGCCGTAGCCGGTCTCGGGCGTAGCCGGCGCGATGCCGAAGGTGACCAGCGCGCCCTGCTCCGCCAGCCCGGCGGCGCTGCGCAGCGCCGCGCGAAAGGCGCGGCCGTCGCGGATGACATGGTCCGCCGGCATCACCGCCAGCACCGGATCGCGCCCCTCGGCGCTGGCGTAGAGCGCGGCCAGGGTGAGGGCCGGCGCCGTGTTGCGCCCGACCGGCTCGAGGATGATGGCCTGCGCCGGCTTCCCCGCCAGGCGCAACTGCTCGGCGACGATGAAGCGGTATTCCTCGTTCGAAACGATGATCGGCGCCAGCTCGTTGAGGCGATCTTCGCCCGGTTCGGCGTCCCAGCGCAGCACCGTGTCCTGCAGCATCGTATGCTCGCCGCACAGCGGGCAGCAGCTGCTTCGGATGCTGCTCGCGGGACAGCGGCCACAGGCGCGTGCCGGAGCCGCCGGAAAGAATGACGGGTTGGATCAGCATGGTTCTGCCAGTCGAGATAAGGCAATCGGTCAGGATGATGGGTTGGCGCCGCGGTAATAGTCGCGGTACCAGATCACGAAGCGGGCGATGCCCTCCTCGATGCCGGTGTGCGGCGCAAAGCCGGCATCGCATTGCAGCGCATCGATGTCGGCATAGGTGGCGGGGACGTCGCCGTCCTGCATCGGCAGAAAGCGCTTCTCCGCCGTCCTGCCCAGGGCCCGCTCCAGGGTCTCGATGAAGCTCATCAGCGCCACCGGCCGGTTGTTGCCGATGTTGTAGATGCGATAGGGAGCATGGCTGCGCGCCGGATCCGGCGCGGCGGCGTCGAAAGCCGGATCGGCCGCGGCCGTTCGGTCGAGCACCCGCAGCACGCCTTCGACGATGTCGTCGATGTAGGTGAAGTCGCGCTTCATGTCGCCGTGATTGAAGACCTCGATCGGACGTCCCGCCAAAATCGCATTGGTGAACGAGAAGTAGGCCATGTCCGGCCGCCCCCACGGGCCATACACGGTGAAGAAGCGCAGCCCGGTGGTCGGCAGGCCGTAGAGATGGCTGTAGGTATGCGCCATCAGCTCGTTCGATTTCTTGGTGGCGGCATAGAGGCTGACCGGGTGATCCACGTTGTCGTGCTCGGAAAAAGGCATGCGCAAGTTGCCGCCATACACGCTGGAGCTGCTGGCATAGACCAGATGGGCGACGCCGTTGTGACGGCAGCCCTCGAGCACGTTGAGGAAGCCCACGACATTGCTCTCCACATAGGCGTGGGGATTCTTCAGCGAATAGCGCACGCCGGGCTGGGCGGCGAGGTGGACGACGCGATCGAAGCGCTCCGCCGCGAACAATCGCTCGACCGCGCCGCGCTCGGCGAGATCGAGCCGGACGAAGCGAAAGCCGCGCCGCGGCGCCAACTGCTCCAGCCGCGCCTGCTTCAACCCGACATCATAGTAATCGTTGAGGTTGTCGACCCCGACCGCCTCGTCGCCGCGCTCCAGCAGACGCTGCGCGACGTGCATGCCGATGAAACCGGCCGCGCCGGTGACAAGGATTTTCATGGAAGGGCGTGGTTGGTTGGGTTGTCCGAATGCCGCAGGCCGGCCCCGCAAGACGCGTCCGGGGCCCGACCGGATGCGCATCTTATCTCATGTGGGCGGCCAGCTCGGCCATCACCAGCTCCAGGCAACGTTCCCAGCCCGGCAGTCGCAGGCCGAACCGGGCCATGAGCCGATCGCAGCACAGGCGCGAGTTGAGCGGGCGGCGCGCCGGCAGCGGGTAGTCGGCGGAGGCGATCGGCGTAACGGTACCGGCTCGCACCGGCCCCAGGGCCGGCAGGCCGCGCGCCAGATCGACGATGCGCGCCGCGAAACCGTGCCAACTGGTCGCCCCCTGTGCGCTCAGGTGATGGAGGCCGGACGCGAAGCGCCCCGCCCGCCTCTCCTCGATGCTCTGCTTCAGCGCCAGGGTGGTCACGTCGGCGATGAGCCGGGCGCAGGTCGGCGCCCCCACCTGGTCGGCGACGATGCGCAGCTCGTCGCGCTCGGCGGCCAGGCGCAGGATGGTGTGCAGGAAATTTCGGCCGCGCGCCGCATAGACCCAGCTCGTGCGAAAGATCAGGTGGTCCGCCGCGGAGGAGCGCACTGCCCTCTCCCCCGCCAGCTTGGAACGGCCATAGGCGTTCTGGGGGTTCGCTTCGTCGTCCTCGACGTAGGCGCCGGGCCTGGTGCCGTCGAACACGTAGTCGGTGGAGTAATGCACGATCAGCGCACCCAGCCGCTGTGCCTCCCCGGCCATCACCGCCGGCGCCTCGGCGTTGATCGTCATCGCCAGTTCCGGTTCGCGCTCGGCCTGATCCACCGCCGTGTAGGCGGCGGCATTCACGATCACCTGCGGCCGCACCCGGCGCAGGTAATCGCGCAAGGCCGCAGGCCGTGCCAGGTCGAACTCGGCCCGCTGCGGAGCCAGGACATCGCCCAGCGGCATGAGGCTGCGGGCCAGTTCCCAGCCCACCTGACCGCCGCCTCCGGCAAGGAGAATCGTGGTCACGGGAACACCTCGGCATCGCCCAGCGCCATGCCCTGGGCATCCTTGGCGGAGAGCACGGGGGCGCCGGCCAGCGGCCAGGGAATCGCGAGATCCGCATCGTCCCAGCGGAGGCAGCGCTCGTGCTCGGGCGCCCAGTAGTCCGTGGTCTTGTACAAGAACTCGGCGAATTCGCTCAGCACCAGGAAGCCGTGGGCGAAGCCCTCGGGAATCCACATCATGCGCTTGTTCTCGGCGGACAGTTCCAGTGCCACATGGCGGCCGAAACGGCGGGACGCGCGGCGCACATCCACCGCCACGTCCCATACCGCACCCTGCGTCACCCGCACCAGCTTGCCCTGGGGCTGCCGAATCTGATAGTGCAGGCCGCGCAAGACGCCTTGGGCGGAACGCGAGTGGTTGTCCTGCACGAAATCCACGTCCAGTCCGGTCGCCTGGGCGAAGGCGCGGCGATTGTAGCTCTCGAAGAAGAAGCCGCGCGCATCGCCGAACACCTTCGGCTCGATGATCAGGACTTCCGGCAGGGCGCTCGGTATGACGTTCATTCGACTCTCGGACCTGGAAATTCTTGTCGGGCGGCCACCGCAACCCGGTTCAGGAAATCGCCGCTCGCTGCACTACGCTCAGAACACCCTTTCGTCGAGCAGCCTGAGCAGGTATTGACCGTAGCTGTTCTTGGCCAGCGGCGCCGCGAGCTTTCGCATCTGTTCCGCGTCGATATAGCCCATGCGATAGGCGATCTCTTCGGGACAGGAGATCTTCAGGCCCTGCCGCTTCTCGATGGTCTGAATGAATTGCGAGGCGTCGATCAGGGACTCGTGGGTCCCCGTATCCAGCCAGGCATGGCCGCGCCCCATGACGACGACGTTGAGCGCATTCAATTCCAGATAGCGCCGGTTCACGTCGGTGATTTCCAGCTCGCCCCGCGCCGAGGGCTTGAGCGCCGCCGCGATCTCGATCACCTGGTTGTCGTAGAAGTAGAGCCCGGTCACGGCATAGCGCGATTTCGGCTTGGCGGGCTTCTCCTCCAGGCTGACGGCGCGGCCTGCGGCATCGAATTCGACCACGCCATAGCGCTCCGGGTCGGTGACGGCGTAGGCGAACACCGTCGCCCCCGCCTGCCGCAGCGTGGCCGTCTTGAGATCGTCGGCGAACTCGTGGCCGTAGAAAATGTTGTCGCCCAGCACCAGCGCGCAGGCGTCGCCGATCCGATGAAGTGCCGTCCGATGAGGAATGCCTGGGCCAGACCGTCGGGCGATGCCTGCACCGCGTAGCGCAGGCTCAGTCCCCACTGGCTGCCGTCGCCCAGCAACTGCTCGAAGCGCGGCGTGTCCTGCGGCGTCGAGATGACGAGAATGTCCCGCATGCCCGCCAGCATCAGCGTGGACAGCGGGTAATAGATCATCGGCTTGTCGTAGATCGGCAGCAGTTGCTTGGAGACGACCTGGGTCACCGGATACAGACGGGTGCCGGAGCCGCCGGCAAGGATGATGCCTTTGCGCCTGGTCATGGATTTTCCTCCGCGTCCGCACCGTACTGCAGGGCCACCCATTGGCGATAGGCGCCGCTCTGCACCTGCTCCACCCAGTCGCGGTGTCCGAGGTACCACGCCACCGTCTTGCGAATGCCGGTGCCGAAGGTCTCGGCCGGAAGCCAGCCCAGTTCGCGCTCGATCTTGCGGGCGTCGATGGCGTAGCGCCGGTCGTGTCCCGGCCGGTCCTTGACGAAGGTGACGAGGCGCTCGTGGGGCGTGACCGGAGACCCGGGGTGCATTTCGTCGAGCAGCGCGCAGACGGAGCGCACGATGTCGAGGTTCGGCATCTCGTTCCAGCCGCCGATGTTGTAGGTCTCGCCCGTCCGCCCGCGGGCGAGCACCGTCCGGATCGCCGCACAGTGGTCGCCGACGTATAGCCAGTCGCGCACGTTCATGCCGTCGCCATAGATGGGCAGCGGTTTTCCGGCGATCGCATTGGCGATCAGCAGCGGGATCAGTTTCTCGGGGAACTGGAACGGCCCGTAATTGTTCGAGCAGTTGGTGGTCAGCGCAGGCAGGCCGTAGGTATGGTGGTAGGCCCGCACCAGGTGATCGGATGCCGCCTTGGAAGCGGAATACGGGCTGTTCGGCCGATACGCCGTGGTCTCGGCGAAGGGCGCCTCCTGCGGGCCGAGCGAACCGTACACCTCGTCGGTCGAGACATGCAGGAAGCGAAAGTCCGCTTTCGCTGCGGCCTCGAGCGCACTCCAGTGGGAGCGCGCCGCTTCGAGCAGGGCGAAGGTGCCGTCGATGTTGGTCCGGATGAAATCGGCCGGACCGTGGATCGAGCGATCGACATGGCTTTCGGCGGCGAAATGGACGATCGCCCGCGGCCTGTGCTCGGCCAGGAGCCGCTCCACCCGGGGTCCATCGCAGATGTCGCCGTGCACGAAACGATGCCGGCCGTCGCCGCGCAGCGCCGCCAGATTCTGCATGTTGCCGGCGTAAGTCAGTTTGTCTAGATTGACGATCGGTTCGTCGCTATGCTGGAACCAGTCGAGGACAAAGTTGGAGCCGATGAATCCGGCACCGCCGGTGACGAGGATCATGGAGTGTAGGAACGGAGATGGGCTGCGCGGCCCGCTATTATCTCAGCTAATAGCCGGTTCCGGCATCGCCCTCGCGCTGCTGATGATCCTCGGCTCATGGCTCGCGAGCGCCCGCGCCGCCGAAACAGACGGGGCACGCAGCATCCTTCTCGTCGCCTCGAATCGGATCACCGACGCCAGTTTCGAGCGCAGCGTGGTGCTGGTGACCCGCCACGGCGGCGACGAGCCCATCGGCGTCGTGCTCAATCGTCCCACGGAAGTTCCGCTCAAGGAGGTGTTCGGCGACCTAACCGGCTTGGACGCGACACGCGACCGGCTCTTCTTCGGCGGACCGGTATCGCGGCGCATGCTGGTCTTCGTGTTCCGCGCCGAGTCCCGCCCCGAGCACAGCGTCGAACTCATGCCCGGCGTCTTCATGAGCCTCGATGCCACGCTGTTGCGCGAACTGCTGCGACGCGACCAGCCTGCGGCCGGGCTGCGCATCTACGCCGGCTATGCCGGCTGGACCGCCGGCCAACTGGAGCAGGAAATCACGCGCGGAGACTGGCACGTGATCGAGGCCAGCGCCGAGGTGGTATTCAGCGCCAAGCCGGAGTCCCTGTGGCAGGAACTCATACGCCGCGCCTCGCTCAAGACGACGCAGGGCGAGGCCGCGCCGCTGCCCGTTGACTGACCGCACGGGGCGAGGTGGAAGGAAGATCCTTTCTCCGCTATAGTCGGCGACCTCTGCGCGGCAACGGCGCAACGTCATACGAACGACAGTGGAATCGCCCGAGCGCTACGTCACCCTTGCTGTTCCGGAAAACCTGGCGCGCAAGCTCGCGCGCCACGCCCTCTTCGCCGCCCCCGGCCGCCGCAGCAGGTCCCGCATCACCTGGTTCGACACCGACCGCTTCGATCTTTGCACACGCAATATCAGCCTCTGCCTCATCGACGCGGGGACGGCGCGGATTCAGCGCGTCGCGACGGGCGCCGAAGACGAGTACCTTGCGGCCTACGGCCCCGACTTCGACTTTTCCGGCATCCCCGAGGATGACCTGCGCCGCCGGCTGCGGCGCGCGGCCCGGCGCGGACTGGCGCCCGCCTTCGAGACCCAGGCCATCGTGTCCACCTGGCAGATCTCGCAAGCGGGCGGCAAGGCGGTACTCGCCCAACTGGCGCGGGGCGAGTTGCGCGGCGGCGAGCGCGTCCTGCGCATCAGCGAACTGCGGCTCAGTGCCGTGGACCCGCAGGACTGCGACCACTTTCGGGTGGCGCGCGCGCTGATCGCCGACCCGGGGCTGCGCGTCGAGCCCGCCACGCTCGAAGTGCGCGGCTTGCGCCTCGCCCGCAACGAACTGCCGCAGCCGGTCAAGTCCAGCCCCTCGCCGGTATCGCCCGAGCAGAGCTGCGCCGATGCGCTGCGCGCCATCGCGCTCGCCTGCGTCGCCCAGTTCCAGCGCAACGAAGCCGGGGCGTCCGGCGCGAACGATCCGGAGTACGTGCACCAGATGCGGGTGGCGATGCGGCGGCTGCGTTCTGCCCTGCGCGCCTTCGCGCCCCTGTTGCCCGCCGAAGTGCAGACGCGCTTCATCCCCCCCCTGCGCACCCTGGCTGCGGCCCTGGGAGCCGCCCGCGACTGGGACGTCACGCTGGAGGAACTGATCCTGCCGGTGGCACAGACGCAACCGGACGATGCGCGCCTCGCCACCCTGGTCGCAGCCGCGACGCAACTGCGGGAGGACGCGCGGGCCCAGTGCGCCGCAGCACTCGCTGCCGGCAGCCATCGCCTCCTGCTGGCGGAGCTGCTCGCCTACCTCCACTGCGACTGGCCCGGCGCTGCCGGGGAGGAGCAACCGCTGCTGGGCCAGTTCGCGGCCCGGCGGCTCGATGCGCTGCATCGCAAGGTGGCGAAAGCCGCCAAGCGCGCATCCGCGGACGATATCCCGGCCCTGCATCGGCTGCGCATCGCGATCAAGCGGCTGCGCTATACCCTGGAGTTCTTGGCGCCGCTGTTTTCGCGCAAGGCGGTGCGTGCCTACCTCGGCCGCATGGAAAAATTGCAGGAGGATCTCGGCCTGCTCAACGACCTGGCCAACGCCTATCCGCGGCTCGCGGATTGCGCCGTGCGGAATCCGGCGATGGCGGAGGGGGTGGCGTTCGCCCATGGCTGGTACGCGACCCGCCTGGCCGAATTGCTGCAGCGGATCCCCGGCGAGGTGCGCCCGCTGGCGAAGCAGAAGCGCTTCTGGATGCGCTAACCGGACCGCCCCCGGTCCGACCCGCTCGAAAACCGGATCGAGCGGCTGATGGCGATGACGCGCCGGGGCCGCGGGCCGATGCTACCGGCGAGGCGCCGCTGCCGGCTGCAGCGTGTAGCGGTGCAAACGCCAATCCCGCAGCGTCTCCAGCGCCAGTTCGAAATCCGCGTAATCGAGGTCGTACATCTTCGCCAGCGCTACCGGCTCGCCGTGCTCCAGGGCGTTCAACAGCTGGCGAAAGAATTCGGCCTCCTCCGCCGTGGATCCATGGTGGACAAGCGGTGCAGATGCCCTGGTCACGATCCGGGCGCCCGCCGCTCAGCGCTGCCGGCTGCCGGCGTCGGATTCGCGGCGGCAGTCCTGGGCCAGATCCCAGAACAGCGCCAGCGACCGCGGCGCCGCAATCTCGGCCGACCGATCGTCCATGCGACGCAAACGGATGGCGAGCGGTGCATAGGGTTGCGCCGCGAATGCGGCCGCTTCTGCCGGCGTGAGGGGCCCGCCTTGCGACACGAGATCGGTCTTCGAGGCGCAGGAGAGTTGCCGGAAGTACGCCGGCTCGGTGGCGCAGAGGTAGCGCTTGGCCGCGACATGCATTCCGATCGGCTCCACGATGCGCGGCCCGAACCATGGCGTGAGGAAGGCGGCGCCGAAGACGTCGTGGCGGTCGCTGCCGCC
>CAVPDA010000009.1:0-199261 GCA_963702495.1 uncultured beta proteobacterium
GGGCCCGGGCGGCAGCGTCACGCTGATGCTCACCCCGCTTGAACTGCTCGATCGCTTGGCCGCACTGATCCCACCGCCGCGCCGACATAGTCACCGCCACTTCGGGGTGCTGGTACCGAATGCACCGCTGCGTGAGCGGTCACCGCGCTCGCGGATAGGGGGGCCGAAACGCCGGCCACCAGACACCGGCTGCGGCGGCCGCCGCCCCGCCACACGCCCCTGCGAGCGTCGGCAGAGACGGCGCGGCAGCAGAAGAGCCGTTCCATCGCCGGGCTGCGCGATACACCTGGGCGCTGCTGCTTGCCCGGATCTATGAGGTCTTCCCGCTTCTCTGTCCGAAATGCGGCAGCGAGATGCGGTCATCGCCTTCATCACCGAGGCGCCCAGCGTGCGCGAGATCCTCGCGCATCTGGGTGAGCCGACCGCGCCCCCGCGCCTGGCGCCAGCCCGTGGCTCACCGCTGTGGGACATACCCGTTGCCGGGCAGGGCGAGTGAACCCGCAGGCCCAACCGGCGCCGGATTACGAATTCGATCAGCGCATCGCCTGGCAAGAACAGTTCGACGAGGACCCGATCTCGCTCGTCGGGGAGCGCTCGTGCCGTGGGTCACCGAGACGGCCTCGGCGGCCGCCCCGGCGACCCACGGCACGACTTGCGTTGTGATTCTGGCCGGTTTTCAGGCTTCATCAGCATGCAGTTCCCGCGTGAGGACTGCTGACGCCGTCCTGTAACGATCCGGAATACCCGCAATACTTGCGGAAGTGGCGTTGGATCTAGTATCCTTCGCGCCGGACCAGGGAAGCGTCACGTTCGGCGGTGGCGTGGTCCACGACTGGGGCAGTCGGAGCTCTTCGAACTGCGCAAGAAGATGGGCATGATGTTCCAGGCCGGCGGCCTGTTCAGCGACATGAGCGTGTTCGACAACATCGCCTTTCCGATGCGCGAGCACACCGACCTGCCGGACCGGCTGATCCGCGATCTGGTGATGATGAAGCTCCATGCCGTGTCTGCGCGGCGCCCACAATCTGATGCCCAATGAGCTTTCCGGTGGCATGTCGCGGCACGTGGCGCTGGCCCGCGCCATCGCGTTGGACCCGCTGCTGGCGATGTACGACGAGCCCTTCGCCGGGCTCAACCCGATCTCGCTCAACGTCATCGCCGAGCTCATCCGCCGCCTCAACGATGCCCTTGGCATCAGCTCCATCGTCGTCACCTACGACGTCAGCGAATCCCTAAAGGTCGCCGACTACGTCTACTTCATCGACAGCGGCGTGGTGGTCGCCGGCGGCCCGGCGCGGAGATGCGCGAGTCCGACAATCCCTCCGTGCGCAAGCCGTCCATGCCGAAGCCGACGGGCCGGTGGCCTTCCACTGGCCGGCGCGGTCGGTCCTGGAGGATCTGCGGCTAGTGGCCCATACGTGACGCATTTGTAACGTTTATAGGTCGGCTCAGCTTCCCCTGAGCGGACCTACATCAGGCTTTCGTTCTTGCACCAACGCCATGCCGCAACGACCGTGGCGTCCTATCTGCGACAAATTGCCGCACCCCCGGTCGTGCTTGGCAAAGGCCGCCAGATCTCAAGTCATTCAACGGCTCAGGAAACGGCACCGGGCGCGAGAAATGCTTGAGGCTGGTGCGTTCACAATTTCCATAAGGAAATATTGATTTAGCTCAAGCACGATCGCTCTGCGGAGCGTAGCGTAACTCGTTGTCATGGCGCCAAGAAGTTGTTCGGCCCTTTGTCGGAAAGGGGCGACGAGAAGGCTTCAGTGCAGCGCCGGGCAATCAATAACAAGTCCAAAGGGAGGTCAGACCCTATCTTGCGCACTCGCAACGCGCCATCCCCCTTCGTCGATAACGGCAGGTAGTCCGCAGCGGGCGCTTGCTCGCGTCACCGGTCGCGGTCCATGTGCCAGAGGTCGGAGGCTTCCTTGCACATCGTCGGCGGATCGGGCGTTCGCCAGGGGGTTCTGCATCCGGGACTAATGACACCCGGATGCAGAGTGCCCCTCGACGATGACGAAGCAATTCGGCCAACGCAGGTCCGGCATTGGTCAGTAACGGGCGGCACGCGCTGTGCGAGATAACAGTGCAGTTCCTACCACCTTCTTCGAACTAAGGAGGCTCCCGTGAAAGCACGTCAGTTCTTGTTCTGGGGCGTTGCACTTGGTCTATTGGTCGCTGCGACCTGGTGTCCCCAAGCCGTTGCGGTACCGGCGCCTCCGGTGCCGATGAAAGTAACCCAGCCCGATGGCACTGCGCTCACCGTTCGCGCCTATGGCGACGAACATGGCCTCTTCTTCGAGGCCGAAGACGGCTATACGGTGATTCGGGACGCCGGAGGAACCTGGCGTTACGCGGTGCGGGGAAGGAGTGGGAGGCTTGCGCCGTCTGAGCTCAAGGCGGGGCAGGGCGATCCGCGAAGCCTGGGGGTGGCTCCCCACGAACGACACGACGACGCAACCATGCAGGAGATCGAGCGCACGCGCCGCGAAGCCAATACGAAACGGCATGTCTTCCACCGTCTCGCGAAACGCAAGGCGCTCGTCGAGGAGTACGCAACGGCGATCAGAGCGGAAGCGGCGGGCGCCGAAGAGGATGAGTCCTCCCATTCCTATCCCGGCATGACGCCGGCCCCGACGGAGTTCCGGCTGGCGATCCTTCTGATCGAGTTTCCCGAGAGCACCCCCGCCGTTCTGCATACGTACGAGCCGGCGCAGATCGAACAGATGTTACTTTCGGCAAACAGCTATGTCACGACCCCGGGAGGTAAGGCTGCCTACGGAAGCATGCGCGACTATTTCCACGCCATGTCGGGCGGACAGTTCAGCCTCACGGGCCAGGTCTTTGGCTGGCAGACCGCAAACCAGTCCAAGGCCTACTACGAAGAGAAGGGTGACTGGGAACTGCTGGACGAGGCCATCGCCAAGTCGGGTGTGAACGAAGCGAACTTCGATGGTTTCGCGCTGATCTATGCCGGCGATGCTCTCTGGGGCAACTTGCTCTGGCCCCATGCCTACATGGGCGGCCCGCGGCTATCTTACACGATGTCCGAGAAGTTCGCGTCGGAGGATCTCTCCGACATCGGCGTGCACACCCATGAATTCGCCCACCTGCTCGGCCTGTGGGATCTGTATGAGTACCCAGGCTCCATCGGTACCTGGGGCCTCATGGGCTATGGCTGCTATGGCGGCAACGGCAGCAGCGGCGAGCGACCGGTCCAAATCCTCGGCTTGGAGAAGGAGATGCTCGGCTGGGTGAGCCCGACCGTTGTCGTAGAGGGTTCCGGCTCCCTGTCGATTCCGGCATCCGCAACGGCGGGAGCGGTCTACAAGGTCGTCTCCGAGAGATCCTTCTTCTACCTCGAGAATCGCCAGCAGGAAGGCTACGACCTGCACCTGCCGGGCAAGGGTCTGACGGTGTGGCACGTCAACATGACGGCCACCAACGTCGTCTCTCCTGCTCCCGCACGGATCGACATGGAGGAGGCCGATGGCAGTATTGCCCACAGCGGGACAGCGGGTGCGCCGTTCCCCGGCAGCACCGGCAACACGGCCTTCGGCTGCGCATCGACGCCGTCTAGCACGGACTACGACGGCTCATGTGCGGTGAACCTCAGCGACATTGAGGCGGAAGGTGGCATCGTCACGGTCAACTTCAACGTCGCTTGGCGACCGGGCGTCGGCATCACCGTCGGTGGGGTCAACTACCCCACGCTGTTCACGGCGATCAACTCGGCGCTGCCCGGCCAGACGGTTTCCGTGCCCGCAGGCACTTACACCGAACGCGTCCAGATGCGCCGCGGCATCGATGTCGCGGGCGCCGGACCTGGCAAATCCATCCTGCAGGATGTGGCGACGCTGGACGGCGCATTCTTTCCGATACTGGTGGCCGGAGCGGACGACACCGTTCTGTCGGGCTTCACCTTGAAGGGCGCGGACTATCTGTCGAGCAACTACGGCCAGAAAGGTGCCGGCTACGACATGGCCGACACGACCTTCGATTACGCCCGCGTGAGCAATTGCGCGCTCACCGGTTTCGCCTTCGGAGTGAACACGACCTACATGTACGGCTCACCCAGCATCTCGCCGGGCTCGCTCGAAGTGACCAACAACTACTTCGATCGCAACTCCACGGCCATTGCCATGTGGTACCGGGGAACGCCGACGGTCAAGAACAACATCCTCGTGGGCAACAGCCAGGGCGTGCAGCGCGTCTATGCGGACGGCGCGATTGGCATCGTCAACTACAACACCGTCTACAACAACGAGGTGAACTTCGCCAACGTCTATGCACCGGAACTCGGAACGCACAATCTGAGCGCGGATCCGCGCCTGGTGGCCGCGGCCCAGGAGGACTACCGTCTGCAATCGACGTCGCCGTCCATCAATGCCGGCGACCCGGCCGTGATCTACAACGATACGGACGGCACGCGGAACGACATGGGCGTGTACGGCGGGCCCCTCGCGCCCGTTGCGCCGCTGTCGATCGTTACCTCGTCATTGCCGTCCGGGTCCGTCAATGTCGCTTACAGCCAGACCCTCGTGGCTGCCGGAGGAAAGGCGCCGCGCACCTGGAGCGTCAGCGCCGGTAGCCTTCCTGCCGGGCTCTCGCTAGCAGGTTCCACCGGCGTGATTTTCGGCACGCCGACAGCCGGGGGGACGTTCAACTTCACGGTCCGCGTCGCCGACGCAAACAGTACGGTGGCGACCAAGGATCTCTCCATCGCTATCGCCGTCCAGAACCGGCCCGATCTCGTCGTCACCACCGTTTCGGGTCCGACCAGCGGAACCCGCGGCCGTAAGGTAACGGTAAACGCAACGGCGAAGAACCAGGGGCAAGCCAGCGCTGCGGCCTCGACTATGAGCTTCTACCTGTCCAGTGACGCCACGATCACGACTGGCGACAGGAAGTTGTCCGACGTGAGCGTGACGAGCCTGGCGGTGGGCGCCAGCAAGGCCGTGAGTTCGTACGTAACTCTGCCCACGTCGCTCGCGGCGGGAACCTACTACATCGGCGCGATCGCTGACCGTACCGGCGTCGTCGTGGAGAGCAGCGAGAGCAACAACTGGAAGGCCGGGAACACGATCACGCTGAGGTGATACCGGCAGTCCTCGACCCGGACTTGCGCTCCGCGCGCCGGAGCACCGTTGCGCTGCTTTGCGCCGAGTGCGGACCTACCCCGACCGCGAGCGAGGATTCACGCTCAATGCCTTTTGCATGACATGCAGCGACTACCAGGCACCCCGCTGACTGGCTGGGCATCGTCCCTTCGAGCGTCGGAAGCGACTCACGTGCTTGCGCACTGCGCCGAGACATTTCTGCGCAATCGGCACCGCTTTTCGCGCTCGACACGGCCGTGGCAATAGCCTTCGGCCCATCGCGTCCACCCGACAATGGGTCACCAAGCGCAGGGGGTACGGTGGACACAAAAATATGATGTGCCAATCGCTTGCGCGGCCCGAAACGCGGTGCCATACTGCATACGCTTCTCGTGAGGGCTCGTCCTCACCAAGCCTTCGTGGTCGCTCCTCGTGGAGCGGCGCCATGAAGTCCGATGCCCACCGGCATTGGCGTCGCGCACGATACGCGCACTGGAGTGACCGGGAGCGATTCCGGTGGGTCGCGAAAGCGACTGAGGTTGCAGGTCCGGCCGCTGGGTCGGATGAGATTGACATCGCGAAGCCGAAAGGCTTCAACGTGTCGCGTGCTGCTCGACCGTCATGCCTTGTGCATCGACGCGAGCGGCATGAAGCAAGGGCCTTCCGTTCGAGAGGACAGAAGGCCCTTGTTGTTCTGGCGGGGAATTCGCTCCCGCCGGGGCCAACGTTCCCTTTTCTCTTGAAGGAGGACGTTGATGGAGTTCGGCATCGCTTTGTACGATGCCCTGGTCGGTGCGAATGTCCCGCCTGACAAGGCGAAGGCGGTTGTGCAAGCCATGGAGAGGGAGATGTTCGAGAGGCTCGCGACCCAGCAGGACCTGCAAGCGCTCCAGAGCACTATCGCGCAGCAGCTGCTGGCCATCGAGTCCCGGCTCAAGCATGACCTGACGGTCCGTCTGGGCGGCCTGTTGGGGGCCTCGATCGGCCTGATCGTCACGCTGCTCAAGGCGTTCTGATCGACCTGTAGGTGGCGAATTAGCAGTATGACGGAATGCGCCTGTGCCGTGCAGTCTTGCGCACGCTGGTGATCATGGTAGCGTTCACCCCATGCGCGAACTCCTCATCCTCGCCATCCACCTGCTGGTCACCTTCGCGAAACTGCGCCGCCCAGGTGGCGTACGCGCCGTCGCCGCGGAGTCTCTTCTGCTCAAACATCAGCTTCTGATCAGCAATCGATGCAGGCAGCGCGCACCGAATCTGACCACGCTCGATCGCCTCGTGCTCGGTCATGACTACGCTGTTCGTGAGCCCGCGCCGGATCGCAAAGCTGGGCGCACTCATCAAGCCTGCCACGCTGTTCAAGTTCCACCAGGCCTTGGTGGATCGAAAGTACCGCCTGCTCTTTTCTTCCTCGTCTCATCGCCGAAAGCCCGGTCCCAAAGGTCCTTCTGCGGAACTCATTGCAGCCATCGTCGAGATGAAGCGGCGCAATCCGCGTTTCGGCTGCGTGCGCATCGCCCAGCAGGTCTCTCATGTCTTCGGTATCGCGATTGACAAGGACGTCGTTCGCCGCGTACTTGCGAAGCACTATCGGCCCGGCGACACCGGCTCCGATGGCCCTTCCTGGCTGACCTTCATCGCACAAACCAACGACAGCCTGTGGAGTCTGGACCTGTTCCGCTGCGAATCGATTCTTCTGCGTAGCCACTGGGTGCTGCTGTTCATGGACCTGTGCACGCGCCGGCTGGTCGGTTTCGGCGTCGAACGTGCATCGATCGATGGCGTCTCGGTCTGTCGTATGTTCAATCACGCCGTCGCGGGACAGGCACTGCCGAAACATCTCAGTATCGATCACGACCCGCTGTTCCGCATTCACCGATGGCTGGCCAATCTGCGCATACTCGCGATCGAGGAGGTCAAGTCGGTTCCGTACGCGCCCGCTTCGCATCCGTTCATCGAGCGGCTCATTGCGACCATCCGGCGTGAGTACCTCGATCGGCAATTCTTCTGGAATGCGATGGACCTGACGCGGAAGCTGGCGCAGTTCCAGGACTATTACAACGCTCACCGCGTTCATCGCACGCTCGCCGGCACCACACCCCCGCAGCGCGCCGGAGCGCCCTCCCCCGCTCCTGCTGCGCTTGATCATTACGCTTGGTGGCCGCATTGTCGTGGGCTGTTCCAGACCCCGATCGCCGCTTGAACATCAATTCGCCACCCACATGATCGCGACCCGACGTGGGTCGTTTATCGATGTGACGATCAAAGAGGTGATGCTGATTGCGGCGGAGCAAAAGGACTTCGACCAGGTTTGGCGAGACTATTCGGCCATACGGGGTGGGTGCGCGGCTTCGTCCTCAGTCGCCGGACTTGCGCTGCGCGATCTAGCGGGGCTGCAGGTCAAACAGGGCGATCTGGATGCTGCGTACAAGACGATGGACCGTCTTGCCGAATGCTCCGCCGGATTCTTCGGAGAAGCGTGGCTGATCATCGCCGAGGCTGAAGTGAAGCGCAACCGGAGTAGCGCCGCAATGGAAGCTGTCCGTCGCGCCTTGGTTCCCGTCCAGTCCCTTACCGCCCGACCGCTCGATAAATTCGAACTGCTGGTCATGGTTCAGGCGGCCGGGACCCTCAGCCGCATCGGAGACCCTGATCAGGCCAAGGTGCTGGCGAACAAAGCCATTGCCCAAGCCGGAAGGATGCCCGTCCGTCGTACGGACGACAAGGTGACGGTGCTCGCCAAGGCCGCTCTTGCATTGCTCGACATCGGCGAGAATGCCAAGGCGACGGAGACCATCACGCAGGCCTACCAATTGGCAGTCTCCTTCCCAAAGGACACAGCGTTTCCAGAGATCGGCAAGGCACGCGCGTTGGCCACCGTTGCGGCAACCTTGGCGGAAATGGGAGGCAAATAGCTTGTGGACGGTCCAGCTCACCAAGAGGCTCTGCACTGGGGGGGCCAATGCCGAGAAATGACTTCAGTTTGCAACGCCACCGACGCTCATAGAACTATGTTGCACTCATTCGGCATTATGTAGCACGCACCCCAAGACCCTGAGTTGCTGGTAGGCCAGAATGTCCCGGAATTCGATGAACGGGAGGCATTCATGGCTGAATCCATCGTCGTGTCCGGCCTGGTGGCGAAGCACCGGGAGATCGCCGGGTGGATCGACCATCATCGCAAGGAAATCGAGCGCCTGGGCGCGGACCTCACGCACCTGGACGCCACCCTCAAGCTGTTCTCCCCCGATCTGGACCTGCGTTCGCTCAAGCCGAAGGCGCACAGACAACGGAACGTCGTCTTCCGCTCCGGCGAAGTGCCGCGCTTCATCCTCGACGCCCTGCGCGAAGCCGGGCGCCCTCTCGCCGGCCACGCCCTGGCCGAGCGGGCCGTGGCGCTCAAGGGCCTGGACAGCACCCCGGAAACACTGCGCGCCGTGCAGAAGTCCCTCACCACCGCCCTCAAGACCATCGCCGGCAAGGGCACGATCACCGAAGGCCCGATGCAGGGACAGGCCCGCACCTGGCGCATCGCCTGAACTACGCCGCCAGACGCTCCTGCGCGCGCTTGTTGCCCTGCCAGTAGCCGCACCAGTCCCGGCTCGTGGGGGTGTGCGCGCAGCGGGTGACGATGTCGTTGAAGATCCTGCCGTTCGCCCAGCGGCGCGTGTCCTCCCGGTACGCGATCTCGTTGGCGTACACGTCCAGGTACTTTACGCTCACCTTGTGGATCTGGCCGATCTGCATCCGGCGCAAGCGGCTGAAGTAGCTCTCCGCCTGATTGTTCGTCGTGCCGTCCTCGGCCCGATACTCCTGGCTGTGGTTCACGCGACGCACCGCGTACTTGGCGTGAAGCAGGTCGTAGGCGTCGGATTCGTCGGCGCAGAGCACGGCGCCGGCGGCGACGTGCTGGGGCACCAGCTTGCCCATGGCGGCCTGAGTCTCCTTCTTGACGATGAAAGTCAGGGTGCGCTTTGCGCCCACGCCTTCATCGTTGGCGGCATGGCACTCGCGCATCACCACGACGCAGCGCTTGTCGGGTGACTGGTTCTGGGCCAGCCGGCGGTCCGCCCGGTCCTGCTTGCGGTTCTCGGGACGCACGATGCCGCCCACGTAGGCGCCGTCCATGTGCACCTCGCCCTGGAGCGGCTGGTCGTCCATCGGGTGCAGGGATTCGCGCAACTTGTGCAGGAGAACGTAGGCGGTCTTGTGCTGCACGCCCAGGTCGCGCGCCATCTGCAGGGCGGAAATGCCCTTGACCGCGTTGGTGTAGAGCATGGCGGCGGCCAGGTACAGGCGCAGGGGCAGCTTGTGGTGCGCGAACACGGTGCCGCTGGTCACGGAGAAGTCGTCGCCGCAGACCGCGCAGCGCCAGATCAAGCGCGCCGGGCGGAAGTAGTGCTTGTGGATCGTGCCGCAGTGCGGGCACGTCACTTCCTCGCCGTCGCCCCAGCGCATGCGCCGGAACAGGGCGAAGGCGTCCAGGTCAGTCATCGCCAGCACCTTCGGCAACGACAGGGTGCGGGCTTCGGCTTTCAGAAGGAAGTGCAGCGGCATGTGTAGCCCCAAGGTGGTGGTCTTGAGGCTCATTCTGCGCCGGGCGGAGGCTCATACCGTGAGCCTGCCGCTCACCACAGGCCATCCGGCCTCCTTGGGGTAGCTGCTACATAATGCCGCACTCATTGGGTGGCGAGCACTCTCCCGCAACGAGCGGGTACGCGATATATACCTTGGATTCACGACCCAAGGCCAGAATAGGCCGGTGGTGCTTGTTGTCGGCCGCCGGAGTCCTTCTTCTCGTCGAACTGAAATGAGTTCTCGGGGTCCGCTCGGAAAGTCTCAATTTGAGCCGAACTGACCTTCGCGAGCAAGCGCCAAGGCCAGTTACACTGGCTTCGATCGGAGATACCCGGAATGGTGCCCACTACCTGCACTGATCGGACCGACGAGCAACTTTGCGCAGAGCCAAGCCGCCGCCACTCCCACCTCCACCAGGAACTTCCGCTATTGTGGGTGGAGCAGCCGTTCGGGTCGTCGGGTTCCTGGCTGAATGAATGACCGGAGATGGCCGTTTGGGTGAGGTCGCCAACGGCCGCTTCGGAGAATTCCAGTTCGCTGAACCTGGGTTTAGCTGACTGGCCGCTATCGGGAAACCGCTACTTCCGCTTTGGGTCGGAAGCAGCGGGTGACGATCGGCCGCTTCCAGGCAGCGAAAGTTCAGTGACCCCTTTCCGGCGATGAATCCGAAGAGAGGTCGGTCGCTTCACGACCCAAAGCGGAGTATCGGTTTCCCGATAGCGGCCAATCAGCTAAACCCAGGTTCAGCGAACTGGAATTCTCCGAAGCCGCCGTTGGCGATCTCACCCAACCGGCCATGACCGGTCGTTCAACCCTCAAAAACGCAGCGCATTTGAGCGACTGCTATCGGGTTTCATGCTGAGAACAGGAATGTTGGCGCACTGGCCGGAGTTGGTGGTATTGCGGTCACTCAATATTTTCCGTGCCGAGAATCAGCATTTTCGTATCGAGCGGCAGCTTCAAACAAATCGATTGCCGGCTGGCGACCCACTTCGGTCATAGCTGCTCCGCGGATCCAATGGCGGCTATAGGAGGGGCTATATGGCCGCCGATTCACACTTGTTAACCAAATGACCAACCTTCATTGCGAGGAGATGTAGTATGAACTGTCCCACGGCACCCCGAGCAATCTCACCCCGTTTCCATTGTCCTTCGGCATCTCAACCCGTCGCACCGGTTGCGGGCGGTAACTGCCCTCAACCAGTTGCGCGCGGATCTCCAGCCAATGGTCTCGGAGGTAGCCCGGGAGTTCATCGACCGTCGTGCCGTCGATGCCCGGCGCGCCTTTGTTCTGGCGTACTTGTTTCAGGGCGCGTTGCAGGTTGGCCCGCTCCAGCACCTGTTCGAGCAACGCGGAGTTCGAAATCGACTCGGGTGTCTGCAGCGATCCGGCAGCAGGTTCATCCCGTGCGCTTGCCACGGCCGGATTGCTCCGGTTGTCAGATGCGTTCCCGCCGCCCTTCACTGGAGTCCTTCGTCTTCCATCGTTCGGGCCTTTGGTCGGGGCCGCCCGACCTCTTATGCCCTCTGCTGACTTCTCCACGGTATTCAGCACCGATTGCTCGGCACCCAGCTTCGATTGCCCGAAGCACCGGGGAGATCTCCCGGGGTAAGACACGTTACCTTCCCTGCATAGACGCCGGATTTACAAAATGCACCCCAACTGCCGCAGATGGAGGGCTTCGCAGTTGCGTGCCCGCTCGCCCCAGATGCATCACGCCTCATATCCGGTTTTTGTTCATCGCCCCGCAGTTTCGGATTGAGCTTCCTTCAGACCCAATCCTCTCAACTTAGCACCAATGCATTTTCTGCTGAAAAGCATGTTGTTGTGCTAATATGTCCGCACTCGTAGTTCATAGTTCATTGTTTATAAAGGATAAGATATGACGGCCGGAATATGCCAATATACTTAAGGACCTCGCGGCCTTTATCCATTCGCCTGCCTTCCTGGAGTCGGCGCGTTGCGAGCCACGTTTCTTCACCCGCAATCGCATTCTCAGCTTTCCCCAACTGATCGTATTCTTGCTCTCTGGCGTGCGCGGCGCCGTGCAAGCTGAACTCGACGCCTTCTTCGCGCTCCTTGAACAGCGAACAAAGCTCGTTCGTGTAGTTACCGCGGCAGCCTTCTCGAAAGCTCGCTCGCATCTGTTCGCCACCACCTTCGACGCCGTAAATTCCGAACTCCTGCGGCTTATCGAGCAGTCGGTCGGTATTCCTCGCTGGTGCGGCTTGCGCGTTCTGGCGGCCGACGGAACGAAGGTCCGTTTGACCTTGCTGGATAAAGAAGGTCGCCGAACAATCCGGGAGTTGTTCGCGCTGGCGCTGTTCATGCCCGACATGGAGTTGTTCGAGAGCATGACCCTTGATCCTGTCGGCAACGAGCGACAAGTCCTGTTCGAACAACTGGACCGTCTCAACGCGCAGGATCTCTTGGTGCTTGACCGCGGCTATCCGGCAGCCTGGTTGGTTTCGGTGCTCCTTGCGCGCGGCATCAATTTCTGCATGCGCTGTGAATCGAGTTCGACGTTCAAGGCGGTGACCCACTTCATGCGCTCGGGACAATCCGAAGCGATCGTTACTTTGCCTCCCCCCAATCCCAGCGATGCCGCCGATTACGCTTGCCCGCGCACGCCCTCCAAGGTTCGCCTCATTCGCGAGGTCACCCCAGAAGGCAGAGTCCGCGTCCTGATGACTTCCTTGCTCGATGCCACCGCCTATCCCGCCAGCGCCTTCTGCGCCCTGTATCACGGTCGCTGGCGCATCGAGGAGGCTTACAAACGGATCAAGCATCGCCTCAATCTTGAGCACACCTCCGGTCTGACTTGGATTGCAGCGCAACAGGACATCGGCGCCAAGATCGTCTGCGACAACCTCAACGCCTTGGCCGCCTTTCTGGCAACCGACGAGCATCTTCCTGTCGAATCGAAGCATCGCATCAACCGAACCTTGGCCTTCAACAACATCCGCCGCCTGTTACCTCGTGCCTTGGCCTTGCGCATCGTCGGCTACAAGACCTTCGCCGAAGTGCTGGCCGAAATCGCCAAGAATCTCCAATCCTTCGTCAAAAACCGCCGACACCCTCAACCACCTTTACCCAAACCTCACAAATCACACGCCTACAAACCAGGGGTCTGAGTATGCATAAGAGCTAAGTTGAGAGGATTGCCTTCAGACCCCGCCTCGCGACGACACCGCCCTTCTCCTTGCCTTCGGCTCTGCGAAAACCTGGCCATAGGACTTGCACCTATGAAGTAACGCGCCATGCCAGGCGCATGACTGCAATCACCGGCCGACAAAAGGCGGCGAAGCCGGCTGTTGCCGGCCGGTGCATTGCAAAGTTCGACATCTGTCCTACTCATCCCATCCTTTAATTAGGCAGTAAAGGATGTAGGCCCCAGCAATCGTGCCGATTGGGAAGCCAAACAATTGGAGAATGGCATATCCAATGCCGACCTTCCGTCCCCATTGTTTATGTTGTTTCAATGCTGTTCCAAGCACGAACTGAAAATATGTCAATAAGAAAAAGAAGATCAGGAAGAAGATATCGCCGACAATTGACCTGCCACCCATCTGTACACCGTCTCTATATATATGAAGAATAATTTCAGCGACAATTCCAACAGTGGCAACAATAGATAGCCAGGCGAATAGGCGGACTAGTCTCCCGGCTTTTTCATAAGGCTTGAGTGGGTCAGCCATTTTGCTATTACCTCGATAATGTCACTGCTGTCCAAAACAGCCGACATCCGGTCTGTCCTGTCCTGATCTGACAAGGGTTTGAGGCGGGTCATGGCGCATTTTCAAGATCGAGCCCCCGGGTGCTGTCCAAGATCAGGCGAATGCCAGCGTGGTTTGCACCGGCTGCGGATCGGGTGGCGTGGCGAACGGTTCGTTGAGCCAGGCCATCAGATCGCGATGGATGAAGAGGTTCATACGCAGCAGCGCCACCAGGTTGGACAGGCTCCAGCCGAAGCGCGAAGAAAGCTGCAGGTAGCGCAGCAGCAGCATCGAGATCAGCGCCGTCCAGATCTGGGTCTTCACCGCGTTGGCCGAGGCGCCCAGGCCGTGATGGTTGGTCAGGAACACCAGCGTCTCGCCGGTATCTTCCCGCAGCGCCTCGACGCGGCGCAGCCGGTGCGGGCACTTCTCGCGGGCGCCGGTGCCGCTCAGTTCGATCGTCTGATCCGACAGGATGCCCCGGTTCTGTGGCGGCTCGCGCTGCTCGATCACCTCGAAGGCGGCGTTGTCCTTCATGCGGGCGACGAAGAACACGCCGGCTACGGTCCATCTGGCGAACTGCCGGTATTCGTTGTAGCCCCGGTCATCGACCACGATGGTGCCGGGGACGAAGTGGATCTGCTGGGCCACCTTCACGTCGTGGACCGAACCCTCGGTGATGATGCCGAAGCAGGGCAGTCAGCCGTCGTGGTCGAGCACCAGGTGCAGCTTGACCGCGCCCTTGGTGCGGCGGAACTTGGCCTAGTCGCACATCGACAGGCACAGGTCGATCACCGTGGAATCCAGGCTGACCAGCTTGTGCTTGAAGCGAAACTTGCGTGGTGCGCGCACGCGGGCGGCCACCGTCTCGTACAGCCCACAGTCATATCCTGTTTTGGACAACAGTGCGATAATGTTGAACTTTGTTATAGGGAGACAGCTACGTGCTGGCCTGCTACCGCTACATCGAACTGAACCCGGTGCGCGCCGACATGGTGGCGCATCCGCGGGCGTACCGCTGGAGCAGTTACCGGATCAACGCCGAGGGCAAGGCATCCGGCCTGATCACGCCGCACCGCGAGTACCTGCGCCTCGCCAAGGACTCGGCGGAGCGGCGGGCAGCCTACCGGGCGCTGTTCCGCAGCGAACTGGATCCGGAGACCATGAAGGAGATCCGCGACGCCACCAGCGGCGGCTACGCCCTGGGCGGCAAGCTCTTCCTGGCGCAGATCGAGGCGGCGCTGGGGCGTCGAACGTGGTCTGTCCCCTGTTGCTCCACGACCGCGATGTGCAGAAGCAGACGTTGGGCACGGCAAGCACCAGTGCGATCAGCAGCGCAAACATGAGCCCGAGGCCCGCGAACCGCGGCGACCGGTACGACGCGCGGCGCCCACCAATAGCGCGGGTCAACACCGCCCTCATCGCGGCAGGGCGCGAATGTCCGCGGCACGCTCGCGCGCAGCACGGGCCTCCGGTCCGCGGCCGCTGGCGCTATGCACCTCGGCCAAGCCTTCCAGCGCCTGCGCCACCCGTGGATGGTCCGCAGCGACCAGCAGTTCGTAGATCGCCGCCTCACGTGTGAACAACGCTTCTGCGCGCTGGGCCTGCCCCGCCGCCAGGTAGATGCGCGCCAAGCCTTGCAGGCTGGGCGCCATCTCGGGATGGCTGGGGCCGAATACCTTTTCCATGATGGCCAGCGCGCGCAAGTACTGCTTCTCGGCCTGGGCTCCGTCGCCGTGCGCCAGCAACAGGTCACCGAGTTCGTTGTGGATGACGGGCATGTTCGCGTTGTCGGGGCCATGCGCCTTCGCGGTGATCGCTAGCGCGCGGCGGAGTGCCTTCTCGGCGTCGTCTAAGCCGAGCTTTGCCGAGGCGCGCGAGCCAGCCCGATGATTCGGCGGGGTTTTGTCGAAACTGAGTGGCTCCCTACTGGGTACAGACTGGATCGACTCCGAGCAGCGCGAAGGCTTTGGCCTGCAGCGGCGTGGGGCGGGTTGTCACGTTGATCTTGGCCTGCGGATTGATTTTGGTTGAGGTTACGTTGAGCGTCACGGTGGCCAGATCGAGCAGCAGCGTGCGCAAGCTGTGCACCGGTAGATCGTCCTCGGTGCGATGGTGCTGCGCCTTGGCCTTGGCGCGCTCGGAACGTGGCGTGGGCGCCACCGGGTTGGTCCGGCTCTCGCGCTGCTCTTCGAGTTCTTCGTCGTCATGGAGCATGGGCTTGAGCGCCTGGCGCATCTGCCATTCGACGTAGTAGGCGAGCATGCACAGGAACACGTGGGCACGCACGCGCGCTTCGGTCCAGTGGAAGATCGGGCGCACGTGCAGAGCGACGGTCTTCAATGAACGAAAGGCCCGCTCCACCTGCGCCAGGCTCTTGTAGGAGGACACCGCCTGGGCGTCGGAGAGCTTCGCTTGCGGCACGTTGGTGCGAATGACATAAAAGCCGTCGAGTGCGGCTTCTGCCTCGATCTGTTCGCTCTTGCGCGCGTAGGCGAAGCTGGTTTCCGTGACGGTGAGATCGAAATGCTTGGCCATCTTGTGCGCGTTGATCACGCGTCCGACGCGCAGCCCAATCGCGTCCTTGCCCTGCAAGGGCCGGCGTGAGCGCCCGGTGGCCGCGACAATGGCATCGAGGTCCTTCTGCGTAGCCTGCAGGAGCGCCTCGCGTTTTCTCGCGCGCTCCTGTGCCAGGGCCGGATTGCGGCACACCACCAGGCGTTCGTCCGGATAGCGTTCGCTGGCGATCTCGATCAAGCCGCGTTGGTCGAACAGGGAAAGCTGCCACGGCCCCTGTTCTTCCATGAGCTTGGCGATATCGGGTGAGCGCAGCGCCGTGATCCAGCTCATGCCGGCCGGGCGCAGCAGCTCCTCGATGCGCGCCTGTGTGATCATGCCCCGATCGCCCACCCATACCACGTGCGTGAGCCCGAAGCGCGCCTTGAGCTTGTCGAGTTGCGCCGCCACGGTGCTCGGATCGCCCGTGTTGCCTGCAAACACCTCCACCGCCACCGGGCAGCCCTCGGCGCTGCACAGCAGACCGAAGACGATCTGCGGGTACTTGCCCTTGTCATCACGTGATTTGCCGAAGGCGGCCAGCGGACAGCAGTGTCCCGTGACCCAGGCCGAGCTGAGGTCGTAGAGCACCAGCACGCCATTGGCCAGGTGCTTGCGCGCGAGTACGCCTTCGATGCGCGGCTGGGCTTGGCCCAGCCAGTCCAGCGCCTCATACACGCTATCGAGTTCGATCTCGCCCAAGCCGAGCACCTGCGAGAGCGAATGCGCCGCCGATTCGGGCCGCAGCATGCGCCAGGTGGCCAGCTTGGAGCCGGGCTCGATCACGCGCGCGACGATCAGGGCCATCACCACCGGGCGCAGATGAACCGGGGCACCCGAGAGCAGTTTCTCCACCCCGCAGCGGCGCGCCGTGCCCAGCACGGCGGCCACATGCCCATGCGGGAGCGAGCGCTCGATGGTCATCACGTGCTCGGCCGCCTCGACGGCGATGCCCCCGCGCAACAACGTGCGGAAGTGTTCCACGAGCTGCGGATCCCAATCGGAGAGGTTGGCCAGTGTGCGCTTCTTGACCTTGCCCGCCTCGCGGTAGGACTCGCGCAGCAGGACCGCGGGTGGGGAATTGCGATTGGGAACGGACTCGATGTACATGACTACTACCAATAGCACTAAATCTTCATGCAGTCAAGCCATAATTCATATATTACATGGGTACACTATTTGCTTTACCCCCCGCGAAATCCGCGCCAATACTGGCTTGGGGGCCGGTCACTGGGCGAAAGCTCGGTCTAAGCGGCCGCCGGCCTGCTCAAGTCGAACCCAACTCCCGCAGCGCGGGCACCAAGTCTCGGGAATCCGGCCCACTGCCTTTCTCGACCACCTGCACAGCGCGGCCCAGCGCACTCCTGGCCTCGTCGTAGCGGCCCAGTCCGCGGTAGGTCCTGCCGAGCGCGACCAGCGCCGGCGCGGAATACGACGCCGGGGTGTCGCGTTTGGCCTCCTGTTCTTCGAGCGCGCGCTGGTACAACGGCAGCGCACCAGCAGCGTTACGGCGGTCTTGCTGTAGCTCGGCGAGCTCCGTCAAGACCCTGACGCGGTGGGCCGGGTCCCCACCCGGCTGCTTCTCGTGAATCGACAGCGCACGCCGCAGGTGCTCCTCGGAAAGAGTGTACCGGCCGAGCTTGTGCTCGACCGACGCCAGCATCTTGAGCGCCTGCGCCACGTCCTCCGAGTCCCGGCCCATCGCCTTCTCCATCGACGCCAAGTAGCGCTGCACCCAGGGCTCGGCGAGCGCGTCACGGCCCCACATTATGTACACCAACGCCAGGCTCGCGCGTGCCATCCCTGTATGCGGGAAATCCGGCCCCAATGTCTTTTCGAAGATCGCGTTCGCGCGCTTTCCACTGGCCTCGGCGCGCTCCATCTCGAAGCGCCTCAGCTGCAGCCCCATACGCACCAGCAGCACCGCGCCCACGGGCAGGTCCTCGGGGCCCATCCTCTCGGCAATCTGCATCGCCTCGTTCGACGGCCGCGGAGGCTTCGTCGTCCTTGCCTTCGAGCCCGAGGCGGGTTGCGCGCTCGGCGAGTCGCTTCACTTCGAGCAGCGCCTGTGGCTGCGCCTGCGCCTGCGCGTTCGGGAGCACCGCGGACAGCAGCGCCAAGCCACAGCACAACGCCATTGCGACGCTGGTGTGCGCGGCGGCGTGATGTTCGTGTGAATTGGCCGGTTTCAAATTCATGCTCGAAGAACGCTCGAAAGGCGACGAGGTTCAGGGCTCGATCTGATCCTTCATGCGGAAGCTTTTGCCCTCGATGAGGACGGTTTCGGCGTGATGGAGCAGACGGTCGAGCAGTGCCGAGGTGAGGGTGCTGTCGTTGTTGAAGAACTCTGACCAGTGCTTGTAGGCGCGATTTGTTGTTATGACGATGGGGCCGTGCTCATAGCGTTGGCTGATGACCTGGAAGAGCAGGTCGGCGCCGTGTTTGTCGATGGGCAGATAGCCCAGTTCGTCGATGAGCAAGACGACGCGGCTGCAGATACTTGCGCAGTTCGCGTTTGAGCCCGCCGTGAGCCTGCGCGGCGGACAGCGAGTTGATGATATCGACCGCGGTGGTGAAGAGCACCGAGTAGCCGCGCAGGCAGGCGGTGTGGCCTAGCGCGATAGCTGAAATGGCTCTTGCCCAGGCCGACGGTGGAGATGAAGATCACGTTGGCGTTGTCCTCGATGAAGCGCAGGCGAAACAGGTTCTGGATCTGGGGTCGGTTGATCTTCTTCGGCCAGTTCCAGTCGAATTGATCGAGGCTCTTGAGCACCGGGAAGCGCGCCAGTCCGACGCGCCGTTGGATGCTGCGTTGTTCGCGCCGGTGGGCCTCGCCTTCGATGAGCCGCGCCAGAAACTCGACGTGGGACCACTGCTCGGCAGCGGCTTGCTGTGCCAGGGATTCGAAGTGCTCGCGCACAAAGGACAGTTTGAGAGTTTCCAGGTGGGCGCACAACGCATCGGCTTCGGATGGGGAATCAGCTTTCATGGTCATCGACCTCATAGGGGGACAGATCGGGGGCGGGGATCTCGATGTCCAGCAGATCCTGGCGGCGGGTGAGCGTAAGCGCGCCCGGCTCGGGGCGTTCGCGGGCACGCATCTCGAGGATGTTGGCGATGTACTCGCAGCTGTAGGCTTCGAAGGCGATGCCGTCCTGGATGGCCCGATCGAGCGCATCGACGCCGTAGATCTCGGCCAGGGCGACGATCTTGCGCAGGTGATGGCGCGGGTTCAGGCGCCGTTGCGCGATCCCCTCGTAATAGGCCTGGGCGCTGCGCGAGAGGCTCAGGAACTGCTGCAGCAGGCGCTGCTCGCGGGCGGTGCGCCGCTGCGCGAGCAGCGCCTTCGGATGGTCGGGATCCTCGATGTCCTGGTGGCGGTCGTAGCTGCGCGGATGGCGGGCGATGAGCTTGTCCTGGTGGTAGATGCACACCCACTCGGGGGTGGCCTTCAAGCTCACGCGGCAACGGGCGTATTCGGCGGGCACCGAGTAGTGGTTGGAATCCAGGGGAACGCGAAACTGCTTGGAGGCGCGCACCGTCTCGAAGCGGGCGATGTCATAGGGGCGGGGATTGAGCGGGTGCAGATGGGGCTGTTCTTCGGCGAACAGATCCACCGGCCGGCGGTGGGTCTCGCGGTGCACACGCACATTGGCGATGGTATCGAGCCAGAGCTGGGCGGCGGGATTGGCGGCGCTGAAATCGAGCAGCTCCAGGCCGTTGAGGAGGTTCTTTTTTACGTAGCCAACGCCATTTTCTACGCGCCCTTTTTCATTTCCCTTTCTGAGGTTGCAGGCGGTGATGTCAAAGCCCCAATGCCGTGCGAAGTCCAGATAGCGCGGATTGAACACCGGCGCCTCACCGATCGAGCGGCGCAGCACCGCCGAGCGCAGGTTGTCGATCATCAGGCGGGCCGGACAGCCGCCGAAGGCGGCGAAGGCGTGCTCGTGGGCGGCCAGGAAGTGCTCCATCGTCTGCGAGACGGTGAATTCGACATACAGGAGGCGGCTGTAGCACAGCACCATGACGAAGAACGACAGGCGCCGGCGCGTCGAGCCCACGCCGATCGAGCCGTACTCGCCCCAGTCGAGCTGGGCACACTCGCCGGGGGCAAAGGAGAGCTTCAGGAAGGCTTCCCGATGCGCCGGGCGCACCTTGTGCACATAGTCCTTCACGATCGTGAGGCCGCCGGTGAAACCGGCCTCGCGTAGCTGCTGGAAGATCTGCTGTGCGCTGTAGGGGTGGCGCTCCAGCAGGCGCACGATCTGTGCCTTGAACGGGTCGAGCTGGCTGGCGCGGGGGGGCGAGTGCCGCGCTTGGTACTGGGGTCGCTTCAACCACGTCGCTACCGTTTGCTCATGCACTCCGAGGCTTCGCGCCGTCTGCGCGATCGTCAGGCCCTGTCGCTCATGACAATCCTGGATCTTGCAGTACATCTCGTAATCGATCATGGCGCGCGCCCCAGGGCGGCACGCAGCCGCTCGATCCGGGCGCCACGTTCGTCGGCGCCCAGCGCGCGCGCTTCGACCGGCAGCGGCCCGTCCAGGGCCAGGACTTGGTAGAGGGGTCGCTGATAGGCGATGAGTCCCGCGCCAAGCAGATCGGCGCGCGCCTGGCCGAGGCGGGCGGGGGCCATCGACAGACGTCTTGCGAGCACCGCATCCGAGTAGTAGCTCAGCCCCTGGGCATCGGCCACCGTCACCAGAAACAGGTACAGCGCCGCCGCCTGCGCATCGCAGCGATCGATATGCCGGTCACGCACCAGCCGGTGGTCCACCCAGCTGAACTGGGCCGGGACGCTACGGAGCCGCTCGGGACAGAGCACCCGTTTGATGGCCATCGCGCCACCTCCCCGCCAAGATGTCATTGCCCAGTTCTACCAGCCGCCGGGTGCTGCGTACTAAGTCATCTTCTATGCCGGACCGGAAACTATGCCGAATCGAGTGCGCAGCGGCATTCCAGAAGCCCGCTTGCGACGATACGACTCGGCATAGTCTCCTGTTCTTTCCTCATACCTGTGGACAGGAGAGAACATGAGCACGGCAGCCTTTTTCGTGTTTCCCAAAACGCTTCGTCGCATGCACCACGGTCCGTTGGGTGTTTACATGGACGAGTTCGCGGCCTTGCTTCAGTTGCAGGGCTATTCCCGAAAGCCGGCCTGCGAAATGATTCGCGTCGTCGCCGACTTCAGCCGTTGGCTGTACGGACGTTATCTCGGCGCTGAGGATGTCGTAGCTGATTGTCTGAAGCGCTTTCTTGCGCATCGTAAGCGGGCTCGAACTGTAGGTCGGAGTGACCCAGCAGCTCTACAGAAGATGCTGGGCTTGTTGCAAAGCAAAGGCGTGGTGCGAACCGCACCCCCTGCGAAACGCCTCAGTGCCTGTGAGCAGGCGTGTGAGGACTTCTGGCGCTACTTGGTGCGGCAACGTGGTCTTTCGCCTGCCACGCTGAAGTGCTATCGACCCTGGATCTCGAGATTCCTGGCTGAGCGATTCGGCGACGGGCCGGTCGAGTTCAAGGCATTAGCCGCTACGGATGTCACCGGATTCGTACAGCGCCACAGCCGCGATCAAAGTCATAGCGGCGCCCAACATCTTGTTAGCGCACTGCGTGCGTTCCTGCGCCATTTGCAGCACAGGGGTGAGATCACGATCGACCTTGCGGCCTGCGTGCCTGCGGTGGCGAGTTGGGCCTTCTCGGCGTTGCCCAAGTTCCTGCTGCCGGAGCAGGTCGAGCAGGTTCTCGATCATTGCGACCGCGCGAGCATTGCCGGACGGCGCGATTACGCGATCTTGTTGCTGCTCGCCCGGCTGGGGTTGCGCGCCGGCGAGGTTATGGCATTGACGCTCGAGGACATCGACTGGGAATACGGCCGGGTCCGCATACGCGGCAAAGGGGGTCGGTGGACTCTGCTCCCCGTCCCGGCCGATGTGGGGCGAGCCATCTGCGAGTATCTGACGGCGGGACGCCCCCACTGCACTGACCGGCACGTTTTTATCCGCCTGCACGCGCCCGTGCGTGGTCTCGCCGATTCGACCAGCATCTCAGGGCTGGTCAAGCGTTCGTTACTTCGCGCCGGAATTGATTCCCCGCACAAGGGGGCGCACGTGTTTCGTCACAGCCTGGCAACGCAGATGCTCAAGCACGGCGGATCATTACGTGAGATCGGCGAAGTGCTACGTCACAGGAATCCGGACACCACTCAGATCTACGCGAAGGTCGATATTTCCGCTTTGCAAGGCTTGGCACTACCTTGGCCGGGAGGTGCGTGATGAACACGCTCAGACAGGCCATCCACGACTACCTGGCGATGCGCCGCGGCTTGGGTTTCAAGCTGGTTCTGCTGGAATGCCGGTTGCGTGATTTCGCCACGTTCATGGAAGCTCAAGGTGCCACCTTCGTTACGGCCGAACTGGCGCTGCAGTGGGCTATGAAACCGGCAGACGCACATTCTGCCACTTGGGCGCAACGGCTCACGGCGGTGCGGTGCTTCGCGCGCCACCACAGTGCCGCAGACCCTCGGACGGAGATTCCCGCGTGGGGACTGCTTCCCCATCGTGCAAAGCGAGCCAAACCGTACCTCTACACCGAACGGGAGATTGGACAGCTGATGCAGGCCGCCAAGGCGCTACCCCCCAGCGATGGCTTGCGTGGTTGGACCTATTGCTGTTTGTTCGGCCTGCTCGCGGTGACCGGGCTGAGGATCAGCGAAGCGCTCGCGCTCAAGCGTCAAGACGTCAACCTGCAGCAGGGGCTGCTCACCGTTCGCGGTACCAAATTCGGCAAGTCCCGCTTGGTCCCGCTCCATCCTTCTTCCCGGGAGGCTCTGTCGCAGTACGCAAAACGCCGTGATGCCTACCTCGAACATCAGAGCACAGCCCACTTCTTGGTCTCGGAGTGTGGCCAAGCGCTGAACGCATTTACCGTTCGTCGAACCTTCCGGGAATTGTCCCGCCAGACCGGGCTGCGCGGACCAGAGGATCGCACCGGGCCTCGCTTGCACGACTTCCGCCACCGTCTGGCAATGGAGACGCTGTTGCGCTGGTACCGATCCGACGAAGATGTCGAGCACCGTATCCCGGTTCTATCGACTTTCCTGGGCCATGCTCGCGCGAGTGAGACGTATTGGTATCTTTCTGCCTGTCCTGAGCTGATGGGACACGTAGCACGGCGGCTTGAGCGGCGCTGGGAGGTCTCGTCATGAAACCGACCCCGAGTCTCGCCCCGCTTCTCGAGCGCTTTTTTACCCAACGCTTGATGGCTCAGCGGCAGGCCAGCCCACACACCATCGCCTCCTTCCGGGATGCGTTTCGTCTGCTACTGGAGTTTGCGCAGAAGCAACTCCACACGCCTCCCTCCAGCCTGGCGTTGTCAGACATCAGCGTCTCTCTGATCGGTGCGTTCCTCGATGATCTGGAGGCGGTTCGCGGCGTCAGCGTGCGCAGTCGGAATCTTCGCCTGACTGCCATCCGCTCGTTCTTCCGCTATGCCGCCTATCAAGAGCCGACACACGCTGGACAGATTCAGCAGGTGTTGGCCATTCCGAGCAAGCGATATGACCATCGGCTGGTGGGCTTTCTGACCCGAGCGGAGATCGAGGCATTGCTCGCCGCACCCGACATGCAAACGTGGATTGGGCGCCGAGATTACGCGATTCTTTTGATGGCGGTTCAGACCGGACTGCGTCTGTCCGAGATGACCAGCCTCGGACGGCAAGACCTCGAGTTGGGCACGGGCGCGCACGTCAGGTGTCAGGGCAAAGGTCGCAAAGAACGCTGCACACCGCTCACCGCTCAGGCGGTGAAGGTGTTGAAGGCGTGGCTCAGAGAGCCCGTGCGAGGCAACGCAGACGTTCTGTTTCCCACCGTTCGTGGTGGGCGGATGAGTTCGGACGCCGTGCAATACCTCGTTGCCAAGCATACGGCGGTGGCACGCAATGCCTGTCCCTCGCTCAAAGACAAGCGCGTGACGCCCCATGTCTGCCGCCACACCGCAGCCATGGAAATGCTTCAAGCCGGTGTCGATTCGCTGGGTATCGCACTTTGTTTGGGACACGAGTCGGTCAAGACCACTCAGATCTACTTGGATGCAAACCTTGCCATCAAGGAGGCAGCGCTGGCAAAGATGACACCTATCGATGGAAGCGTTGGACGATTCCGGCCAAGCGACAGACTTCTGCAGTTTCTCAAGGACCTGTAGCGGTCAAGAAACTATGCCGAACCATGCTCGGGCTGTGATGCCGATGCTTCAGCGCCCAAGCGCCTTCTGAATGCAGAGCATTACTCGATTCGGCATAGTTTCCGGTCCGGCATAGAAGAAGCTACGCCGCATGCGGCGTAGCATCTTGCAACGTGGAACCCGTAAATTGGGCGATGAAGCCAATCAGAACAGCCGGTTGATCCAGCAAGAGATCTTGTAACGCAGGGTGCAAGACCTCTTGCGCATTTCCCGCTATTTCAATGGCTTGCGCTGGGCAGAGATCTTGTAACGCAACGGGCGCCCCCGGCCTCTCCCGCCTCTCGCCCTTCGCTCGCCGCCAGTACCCCGGATGGGCCGCTCGCCACAACTGCACCCGCGCCACATTCTCGGGTCCGCGGAAGTAGTCCTGGTTCTGCGCTTTGGCCAGCCAGGCGCGCTGACTGGCCGCCTTGCTCGCCTTGCGGCAGTTCGGTTCGCAACAGTATTTCTGGTGTCTCGTGTTGCGCGGATCGGCTTGAAACATCTCCCCGCAAAACAGACAGTTGTGCCGCTCTGGGCGGGCCATGGCTCACCCTCCTTGCGGTGAATGATGCGGCCCAACTCACCTGCGCGAAGCGTGACAAAGCCGGGGCAGGAACAAGACGAGAAGAAGCTCGAAGCGGAAGAAGAAGCGAGGAAGAAGAAGCAGGAAAAACTCTAGATGGAACACGTCGAAGAAAATCGACGAAGAAAATCCACCCCACTTTTACACCGACCAATTCACCCGAATATCAGAACGGCGCTCTCAGCTGGTGGCCTTCCGGGCCCAATGCTTCGTTCGCCACATCATTCCTATACGGTGCGCCACGGGTGCCGAAGTGCATTGCGCGTCGTCAGTAGTCGGGTTTGCCGCCGGCGCCTTCGCCGCAACTCGCCCACGATGGCGCCAGACACCTGAGCCGCGGCCTGGATGGGCAACAACAGGATCGTCGCAACGGCGGTTCTCATCACGGAAATCTAACCCTAGGAGGTACCTACTGAGCCGGGCTATCACGGGTTGAAGCGGCCGGGCTGAAGGGGAGATGGGCTGGTCGGACGTTGCCGTTGAGTGCCGGGCAGCCAGACGCCGTCACCCGCGTCCAGTCCCCTCAGAACCGTGCCCGGGCCTGTCGATTCACACGGCTCAAGATTCTGCAAAGGCATCTTTCGACATCCGGTTACGCAACTGAACTTGCGGCGTAAGAACTTCCACGGCATTTGAGATGGTGCATCTGAAGGTTGCCTGCGGCATCCGACCCGCCATCTGTTGTTTTTATAATTTGGCGAACAGCCCCACGACTGTCCTTTGTGATTGGATCGTGACAGGGCGAACACTGGCCGTCTTGCCTTCGCCAGACCCGGTAAAGTCTCCCGCAGCCTATGGCCGAGCTCAGCATTTGTTGGCCCCATCGGGGCTCGAAATACCGGCTCCATTGGGGGTCCCGCGGATCGGCGGCCGCCTTTACCTTGATCATTGCCGCAGTGATCCCATATCCATAAGGGCGTAGCAGCCGTATTCGCACCGATGCATTGTGTTTACTCCGCCCTTCAATTATTTTCTACGCCCTGAAAACTTACTTCTCCTAGCAAGTGATCTTCATCAACTCGATTTCAGAGTCATCCATAGCCTTAATTCTGCTCCAATTCATAGGATCTTCTCCTTCGTATTTTGATGCCGCTACAAGCCTTCCCCCTGAATATATGCGAATATCTCTTGGCTTGATAAGCTTTCGTTTGCAGTCTACTAATTTATAAATAAGAGTCTTTTCCATGATAAGTGCGGGCAATCCAGATCTATCTTTAGAAGCATGCTCGCGTGCTTCACTGATCGCTGCTTCCGACATGTCGCCCCGAATCCAGACGCCGACAATATCGTCATACCGCTGGATTGTCAACTTATCGTAGTATTCTATCCCGGTACTGTCCTTATGGAATTGAATCCAAGCGTCGGTCAAGAAAGGCTCCGGCCATGGCTTATTGAATACTTGAGAATGCTGTCCTGTAGTCAAGGGTTTTCGGCGGGGTACGTTTTTTTTGCCTGATGAAACATCTTCCGACGTATATTGATCGGGCTGAATGTCCGTGTTTCGGTACTTTCCTGTATTGGGCAGAGGGAATAAGGGCATGGACATCTCTAGTCCAGTCTCAATGCTAATGTCGCCTTCTACGTGCCAAATTCCCGAGAAAGTGCCTTTGATCAGAATACCTATGCTGGTGATGGTGGGCAACCTGTAAACATTAAACGTGCCGGAAAATGTTCCGTCGGCTTTATATGTCTGCTCACTTTCGGTTATTTCAGTGGAGGATATGGTTTCGTTATACCACGTACCAACCAAGTATTGCGCCAGCTTCTCATCTCGGTATGACCCTGCATCGTGTTGAGCGAGGAGTGGTGCGGGAATCTGTGTTGAACAGGCAGACAAAATCGTCAGAAGGAACATTAAGCTGGATTTCATATACATGATGTTCCCCATTAACCTGGCTTCGGCCGGCATGAATGTTGGGCCGTAGCACATACTGAACAAGGTGCGCGTCCAATGAGCCGGCATTGAAATGTTGCGTGCGCATGATCGTAGAGTACGGTGGCGAATCCATCGGTTTCCCGATGAGCCCGGTCTTTGCGCCACCTGATTGAATGCATATGACTGAATCGCCCAAGCCGCGAGCCAGCAGCGGACTGGCGTCGCCAATGCGACAGCCATTCAAATTTCCCCCTGAACACGGGTTGCCACCAACGATTCTCTGGGGTGGCACGAGCCGCCAAGGCGGTCGCAGTATCGCAACACGCTAGATCCTGATGGGTTCGACTGGCGCGATTCGGTTCGTAGCCAGCAGAGCGAGAAACGGGTGCGGTTAGAGTCGGCAGGAAGGCGGGAGGCCGGGATTTGTTCTTTGGATGTGGACGCAATATTTGAATTGCGACGAATTGGTATTTTCCCTTGATACAGGCCCGTTAATGGGTGACGTCTCTCACTGAAATGGTGATGTTCTCAACGATTTCAGCAGACGGCAGCTTACCACGTCGCGTCAGCCGGTAATCTTTTCTTTTGAAGCTGCCGCTCGATACGAAAATGCTGATTCTTAGCCCAGCAGATTGGGACCGCTATCAAATGCAGAGCGGTCGTTGATTGCAGCGGTCACGACAAGCTTCGTATTCCGGAATGCCGTCATCGACCATGCAAATGGCAACAGGCGGGTTTGGGTCGGGCGCTGCCGGTGGCCTGGAAGATCTGATCGGCGGCTTGCAAACTGATCCGGTCGTTGGCAGTGGATTTTTGGCGCCTCACGGTCTGGCTGGCCGCTCCAGGCTCTAAGCGGTCACTGACTTTTCGTGGTCGGCTGACGTCAGCCGACCCATTCCTGTCATTCGAAGATTCCGGGCTCGAATGGCGGGTTACCAAGGCGTTGCTGTCGCTCACGCGGGCAGGCTGGCGGACGCCGGCTCCGCCACATTTTGTCAGCCGCTGCCAGCCACGAATAGTCCGCCGCCCACCGCCCTGCGACACCATTGCACTCCTGGCGCTACTGGCCCCCAGCCGATCCTCGGTAAATCTGAATGGCTCTGTTCGCGTTAAGTGAGGATGTCCGGACGTCAAGGGCCGCAAATCCAATGGTGATGCGGACCTTCTGCGAATCCGGAGCGCCCTGGCACATCGCTGAGCGTCAGAGCCTGATCCCTATCCAACGCGAACAGAGCCATCTGAATTGGGTGTTCTTCGATTCCTCGCTCGCCGACTGGCTCGACCGCCAAGTGGGGAGAACCACAACATTGCCTGCACGTAACTACTCGCGCCCCTGCGCGTAGATCTGGCCGGAGAGGGCCATCTGGATGGCGACGAGGGGGTTATATCCGCGGTTGGCCATGGTCTGGAGGTAGCTGGAGATCCGGCAGTAGGCCTCGGCGTATTCACGGGTACGGAAGCAGCCGGAGACCTTCTGCTTGACCTTGCTCATGCGCAGGTCGCGCTCGGCGCGGTTGTTGGTGAACGGCACGTGGGGGAGCTTGGCAAAGAGCAGCACGGCATCCTCATAGTCCTTGAATCGCTCCCAGAGGTTATGGGCGTCGGATTTCGCCACCCGGCCGCGGCTGCCCTTCTTGCGCGGGGGTAGCGGCGGGAGCTGCTTGGCGCCCTGGGCGAGGATTCTGCGGTAGCGCTTGCGCAGGTTCTTGTACTCCACCTCCGTCAGCTGCTTGCTTTCGCGTTCAGCCACCTTGGCACGCGTGTTCTTCAGCAGGCGCTTGAGGTTCTTCGCCCACGGGTAGCCGTTGGACTCGATGACGAAGGTGAGCTCGCGCAACAGGTGGGCGCCACACAGGCCATGGCCGCAGTGGGTGTAGGACAGGTAGGAGGCCCAGCAGTCGTGGATGAGGGTCCCCCCATAGCGGGGGATGATGTTGATCGCCGTGATGGCTTCCAGTCCGCGCTTGGGGTGAAGGAATTTCAGGGTGATGTCCCCGCCCGAGCAGACGTGGATCCAGTGGTTCTTGCGCTCGACCCGCAGGGAGGTCTCATCCACGTGCAGGGTGGGCTGGGCGAGGAGCTGGTCGATGGCCGTGCGCTCCCACTCGGCCAGGGCGTGATGCAGCTGCAGGACCCACTTGAGCAGGGTCGCTTCGGAGAGGATCTGCTCGATGAGGGTGGCCAGCGTGTGCTGCACCCGCTTGAGCGCCACCATCTGGGCGATCAGCAGGTGCAGGACGAAGGCCTTGATCCCGGTGCCGTACTGCAGCGGGCCGGACAGATCCGCCGGGAAGCTGCCTTTGGTCAGCGCCTGGCAGCGGGGGCAGGACTTGATCTCGGCATCGACATGGCTCACCACCTTCTCGAAGACGATGTCGATGCGGGTGCGCCGCTCGTGTGCCTGACAGGGCGTGTCGGTCAGATCGGCGCCACAGCGTGGCGCAGGTGGTGACGGGGGCGATGGCGACGGTCTCGACCGTGCGGGTGTGGCGGGCACGCTCCAGGGGCGGCTCTGGGCCGTTGGACTGGGTGCCGGGCCGGGAGGCGGTCTCATCGTCCTTGGGGGTGCGCGAGGGGGGCACGCTGGCGTTGCGGCTGTTCTTCGGCGTGCTCTTTTCCATGAACACCGCCATCAGCAGCTCGAATAGCATCAGCAGGGCCTGGATGAGGGCGCGGCCCTCGGCCGAGATGCGGCCCCTGGCGCACAGCGCCTCAAACTGGCCCTTGAGTCCTTCGAACTCGGCGCGCAGAGAAACCCTGTTGACGCTGGCCATCGCCTCAGCGGGCCTCGACGGCCATGAGCGCGGCCAGCACCGCCAGGCGCTCGGGCGCCGGCATGGCGCGGTAGCGCCGCGCCCAGCTCTCGGCCTTGCGCTTGATGCGCTGGCGATCGGTGAAGTTCTTGCCGGCGAAGCGTGCCCAGTGCACCCGGTCCGGGATGAAGTTGAGCCACAGCTTCTCGGTGCGCACGCCGGCCTGGTTCATGACCTGCAGCTCCAGGTGCTGCCAATCCCCGAGCTGCTCGTCGTAGAGGGCCGAGGGGTAGCCGGAGAGGATCACCGCACACGGCAGGCCCTTGAGCAGCGCCAGGAGCTCGCGATGGTCCTGCTCGGTGTACTCGAAGCGATAGCGCCGTCCCGAGCTGCGGGTCTCGTGCAGGTAGGGGGGGTCGCTGTACACCAGCTCCCGGCCGGTGAACGGGAACTCGGCCAGAAAGCGGTGGGCGCAGCCGTGGACCTTCTCCACCGGGTAGTCGCACTGCAAGCGCTCCAGCGCCCGCTCGTTGCAGATCGATGCCGATGTTGCGCAGCGCCGGCGCCTTGCGCTGCATGATCGCCCCGCCGCCCAGGTGGGTCTCGATGTAGGTGTCGTGCGGCGGCATCAGGGCGATGATCGGCTGGCACAAGCCCGAGGTCGCCTTGGAGCCGAAGTAGCTGCCCATCGCAGGTGGCCCGAGTGGAGGTCTCGGACCAACCCTAGACGCTGGGCGCTATGCTGTCAAGCCGAATTCCGGAGATTGGCTGCCCCGGTATCAGGAGGGGCGGCTGGGGGGAGAGTAGTTACGCCTGCACTTCGACTCTGAGCGGGGCCTCGGCATTCATCGAACTGGCGTTGGCCGCCGCCATCCGTCCGTTCGGCTTCGATTCGGGCGGGGCCCTGGCCGCCGTGGTCGGATTGCTGATCGAGGTGCCCGTGGTGCTGCTGGCGGTGAGGGCGGTCGACGAAAGCGCCGGGGCGTACGAGGCAGCCGCCGGATCGGCGCAGCGTCGGATCCGCGCCTACGGCGCCTGGCCCGACCTACGGAAGCTTCTTGTCAGCCGTTCTCGATCAGCATCGCCATGCGCACCAAGGACGAGAGCGATCGCGCCTGCATCTTCTCCATGATGTGGGCGCGGTGGATCTCCACGGTGCGCACCGATAGCCCAAGATCGTCCGCAATGAGTTTGTTGAGGCGCCCGGCGACGATGCGGGTCATGACTTCGCGTTCGCGCGGCGTGAGCTCTTCGTAGCGCGCCAGCGCCTGCTTGCGCTCGGCCAGCCCATCCTGGCTGCGGCGGCCGTGGGCGATGGCCTCGGCCACGCGGTCGAGGAGCAGCTGGTCGTTGAAGGGCTTCTCGATGAAGTCGAAGGCGCCGGCCTTCATGGCGCGCACCGCCATCGGCACGTCGCCGTGGCCGGTCATGACGATGGCAGGCAGAGCGACGCCGTCCCGCGCCAGGCGCTCCTGCAACTCCAGCCCGCTGATGCCGGGCATGCGCACGTCCAGCAGCAGGCAGCCGGGCGCGCCGGGGCGGTAGCGTTGCAGGAAGTCGTCACCGCTGGCGTAGCCCTGCGCCTGATACCCGACGGAGCGCATCAGCATCCCAAGCGCATCGCGCACGTCGGGCTCGTCGTCCACGATGTGGATGACGGGCTTGATCGCCTGGTCAGACATCTTTCTCTCCTGCACCGGGCAACCAGAACACGAAGCGCGCGCCTCCCGCTTCCGGATGCTCCAGGCGCAGCCTCCCCCCATGCGCCTCGGCGATGGAGCGGCTGATCGCCAGGCCGATGCCGGTGCCATCGGCCTTGGTGGTGAAGAAGGGTTCGAACACGCGCTCGGCGAGTTCCGGCGCCACCCCCGGTCCGGTGTCGGTCACCGCGACCACGGCACCGCCGTCCTCCGCCCGCGTCGCCACGCTCACCACGCGCGCCTCGCCCGCGGCGCCGGCGCAGGCTTCGATCGCATTGCGCACCAGGTTCAGGACCACCTGCTGCACCTGTATGCCGTCCACCCGCACCGGCGGCAATCCCGGCGCAGGTTCCACCACCAGCGCCACCCCGCGCTGGCGCGCTTCAGGCCGCGCGAGGTCGATCACCTCGGCAGTCAGCCGCCCGAGATCGGCGATCGCCGGCGCGGCACCGCTGTCGGCCAGAAAGCCGCGCAGCCGGCGCAGGATCTCGCCGGCGCGCTCGGCCTGGGCGGCGATGCGCTCCAGGGCATGGCGCACTTCGGCGCCGGATTCGCCCGCCTCCAGCATGCGCCGGCTGGCCTGGGCATAGGTGGCCACCGCGGCCAGCGGCTGGTTCAGTTCGTGGGCGATGGCCGATCCCATCTCCCCCAGCGCCAGCGCCCGCGAAACCTGGGCCAGCTGCTGCAGGTGCTGGCGCCCCTGCTCCTCCGCGCGTTTGCGCCGCAGCTCCGCCCCGGCACGTGAGGTGAGGATCTGGAACAGGGGGCTGGACAGCACCGCTTCGTCCATCGGCGTCTCGCTCAGGAAGGCGACGTGGCCGATGATGCGCTCGCCGCTCGAATCCATGATAGGCACGCCGAGGTAGCCCTGCACGCCCATGCCCTTGTCCGCCGGGTAGCGGTCTTCGACGTGGTCACGGATGCAGTGCACGCGGCAGCCGCTGACGGTGCTCTCGCACGGCGTGCCCGCCAGGTCGTACTCCTCGTTGGGCGCGAAGCCGTTGCCGGCCCAGCACGCCAGGGTGCGCAGCCGCGTCACCGGGTAGTTGACGCACTCCGTGATGAACGCATATTTGAAATGGAAGGCGTCGGCCATGTGGCGCATCAGCTCGCGGAAAAAGGCCTCGCCCGTGAGCGGGGCCGTGGCGCGCGCGATCCAGCGCAGCATGTCGTCGGTGCGGCGGCGCTCCGAGACGTCCGCAACGACGGCGAGCCAGCCGTCTATGCGCCCGAGATCGTCGCGGATCGCCCGCGGCGATACCGACACCGGCAGCGGCGCGCCGTTGGCCACCGCCAGTTCCGCCTCGAAGCTGGGCTGGACATCCCGCTCCGGATCCGGGCTCACCGGCCAGGCGCGCGCCCCCTCGCCCAGCAGCGCGGTCGCGGTGCGCCCGTGCAGCGCCTGCGGCGTGGTGCCGGCCATGCGCGCGAAGGGTCCGCTGGCGAAGCGCACGCGGCCGCCCGAATCCAGCGCGACGACCCCCTCGTTCATGGTTTCCACCAGTTCCCGGTACTGGGCTTCGCGGGCGGCGAGGGCCTCGCCGACCCGGGCACGCTCCTCGATCGACGCCGCGAGCGCCAGTGCCACCACCGCGGCGACGCTGAGGTAGAGGTAGAGGGAGGCGAGGCTACCCTCGCGCGCGGCGAGGACGAAGGGCCCGTTGCCGCCGCCGGTGCCCCACGCGGCGACGAGCGCCGCCAACAGCAGCAGCGCCGACACCTCGCGCGGGCCGAAGCGCAGCGCACCCCAGAACAGCAGGGGAAACAGCGCGTACGGCAGGGGATTGAACATGTGGGGGTCGCCCATGGCACCGAACACGCCAAGGGAGAGGCCACCGGTGGCCAGGGTCAGCAGCAGCGCCTCCGCCAAGCGCCGTCCCTGCGGCATGGCCCGGGAAGGCGGCAGCCAGCCCAGGGCCAGCGGCAGCACCAGCAGGATGCCCAGCGCGCGTCCGAGCCAGCATACCCACCATGCCGAAATGACTTCCGGGCTCCAGATGCTGCCCTGCGTCGCCGCAAGTTCCAGTGCGCCGCTCGCGACGGTCGAGCCGAAAGCCACGGCGGTCAGCGCCAGGGCATCGCGCAGGCGCGCGCAGCGCGGGTCGAAGCCCAGGCGCCGCAGGGCGATTGCGGCCAGCAGCGCCTCCAGGGCACCGGCAAGGCCCAGCAGCGCGGCCGCTCCCGCAGCCATGCCCATGCCCAATCCCAGCGCCGCGCCGGCCGCCGCGACCGCCGGCCACAGGCGCAGCCCCCAGGCAAACAGCGCGGCGAGCCCCACCCCCGAGGGCAGCCACAGCAACTTGTCGAAACCCAGGCCGGAGGAAGCGATGAAGCTCGCCTGTCCCGCCAGCCAGTACAGCGCGGCCGCCACGGCGAGCCGCAACGCAATGGCGGCCGGCGCCACGGCGACGGCAGGGGGCAGGACACTCGGGGATTCGGACGGGGCCACGCTGGTCACTCGGGATAGAGCCCCCTTCTATCAGGCCCCCGCCCCCTGTGCCAATACGTAATTGCCGAAGCCCGCATAGGTGAAGCTGCGAATTTCGCACGGCGGGAGCAAAGCCTAGAGTTCGGTCCAAGGCCGACGGCAATGCGACCGGCAAGCCGAAATCCCGAGGCCGCACCGCGGCCTCGAAGACCACCGAACCCAATGCCAGGAGACGAACCATGAAACACAGCAAATCGATCGTGAAAACCCTCGCCGCAGCCTGTACCCTGACTCTTGCCAGCCAGGTATTCGCCGCGCCCGTCGCCACGCAACCGGCAGACAGGACCGCCCATGCCGACGCCCGCCAGATGGCCTCGCCCTTCGATTCCCTGGGCGGCGTCGGCGGCCGGGGCACGGCCCGCGCCGGCAGTACCGACCCGATCGCCCTGCACGGCGGCGATCACACCCCCTGGGATTCCCTGGGCGGTATCGGCGGCCAGGGGACGAACCGTTCCGTGGAGCGGCTGACGCTCGTCTGATCCGCTGCGACGCGCGCTTTGGTACCGGGAGGGGGCGGGACCGTGCCCCTCCCCTCTGTTACGGGGCGCAGTCCTCGGCGTGCCTGGCGGGTTGCGTCGCGCCGGTCGCGCTTGCCCTTTCCATTGTTCGCGCGAAACTCCCTCAGCCGCGCGCCGGAGCAGAGGTTCTCGCAGCCGCTTGGGAACCTGCCGGGATCGGGACCGCAATGACCATGGCAAGAACCGGAATGGTGCGGCGCTTTGCCGCCGCTGCGCTGTTCGCCGCACTGCCCGTGACCGCCGCCGCGGGTAGCGGCTGCGCTGCCCGCAGCGGGCCGGAGCAGGCAAGCCTGGTGGAACTCTATACCTCCGAGGGCTGCAGTTCGTGCCCGCCCGCCGACCGCTGGCTATCCGCGCTGGCCCGGGAGCGGGATCCTTTCGTCATCCCCACTGCCTTCCATGTGGACTACTGGGACTACCTGGGCTGGAAGGATCGCTATGCCGACCCGCGCCATGGCCGGCGCCAGCGCGAGCGCGTCGCCGCCGAAGGCGGGCGCGTGGTTTACACCCCGCAGGTCATGGTGGATGGGCGCAGCCGCCGCGACTGGATCGGCACCGCAGCGCGCGAGCTGCGCACCGGCGCATCCGCACGGGCAAGCCTGGAACTGGCAGCGGGCCCTGAACTTACCGTGAGCGCGCGCCTCATGGACACGCACATGGCTGCCGATGCCGAACTCTACGTCGCCCTGATCGAGGACGGTCTGAGTTCCGACGTGGCGGCCGGCGAAAACCGCGGCGAACGCCTCTCCCACGATGCCGTGGTGCGCCACCTGGAGGGGCCAATAGGCTTCGATTCAGGAGGCAGCGTCCGGCGCACCCTGTCCGGGGCCTTGCTGGCCCAAGTAGGGCGGCAAGGCAGCGCCTGGGTGGCCTTCGTCCAGCGGCGCAGCGACGGTCGGGTACTCCAGGCCCTGCGCCTCGCCGCAGACGCCTGCGCCACCAGCCTTCGGCCCTGAATCCGCGGTGCCGCGCCGCACCGCTTCCCCCATCTGCACCGGGTCAATACGTAAGAGCCGCAGGCAATACCCGTAGCGCCACGAATTTTGCCGGTCTGCGCGAACGCCTAGATTTCGTACTGTTGACGCCGTGCAGAGACCGCCCGGCTACGCATCCCCCCAAACTGCCGGAGACAGACACATGAACCCGATCCATCCCCTGCGCCGCCGCCTTGTCGGGCTGGTGGGATTCCTTGCCCTCGCTGCACCGCTCGCGGTCCAGGCCGACGAAGACAGCCGCACGCTGTTCGTCACCAGCGCCGTCGAGCACTCCGACGACACCGTCACCCTGCCGCTGCACCAGGGGCGCGCCCCCGACGGCCAGGCCGTGTACTACGTGATCTTCGACACCTCGCACGGCAAGGACGCCGCCGCCCTCGGCGTCAATCAGGCCTCCAAGCTCGACAACGCCCGCGGTACCGATGCCGTCGCCAAGGTTGTGCTCAACGCCCGCGGCGAGATCGAATTCACCGGCACGGTCGATTTCGATGTCGCGGTGCCGGTCCCCACACCGCCCTTCCTGCCGGCTGCAACGCCGAGCTACAAGGCGCGCGGGGACGCCGGCTACACGCCCCTGATCGAACTGCCCAACGGCGTCATCCGCAATGCGCCCCATGTGGCCAATGCCTCCGGCCAGCATCCCAAGGTGGTCAGCATCGACCATGCGGCGCGCAAGGTCACGCTGCGCATGACGAACGGTTTTGCCGGCGGCAAGGCCGTCAAGTACGTCTCCACCGACGCCTCGGCCGAACTGCCCGCAGCGCTGGAGGACGTGACCCTGGCGCCGCGGCTCGATGCGGCCCCCTTCGCCGGCGGCGACGGCACCGACTCGGCCCGCGCCAGCCTCGCTCTGTTCGCGAACGGCCAGACCGGGGCAGGGAATCCCCAGCGCCAGGGCGTGAACTCGGCGATCCTCGACGGTCTGGATCCGCTCAACGTGCTGGCCTGGACCCCCAACCAGGGCCGCTACAGCCCGCTGTGGGACGTGTTCCCCGGGGCCTGGAGCGCTCAGGCCATCGCCACCGGCCGCAACCTGCGCCAGACCGACTTCGGCAAGGTGCGCAATCTGGCACGCAAGGGGCTGGTGACCGGCCCCGTGCCCGGTGCCGACTTCGGCCCCGGCGGCTTCATCGTGAACTGCCCCATCGTCAGCATGGAGTGAGCCGACCACACCACCACTCGCCAAACGGCGGGTGGCGGCCGCTTGCTCCCGGTCCCGAACCCCTGGCCAACCAAGGATCTGCCCATGTATCGCAATCGCATCGACCGGTCTTCTGCCACCCGACTCACCGTTCACACTGATCCTTCCGCTGATGGGCTTGGCGTCAAGCCGCTGCTTGCCCTGACCATCGCCGCGACACTTGCGGCGTGTACCGACTTGCCGGCTGCCCAGCCCGGCGCATCCCCGCAAGGAGCGGTCGCGATCTTCGCCGGCGGCTGCTTCTGGTGCGTCGAGCAGGACTTCGAGAAACTACCCGGGGTGATCGAAGTGCAGTCGGGCTACACCGGCGGCCGGACGCTCAATCCGACCTACGAACAGGTCAGCTCCGGAAGGACGGGACATGCCGAGGCGGTGCGGGTGATCTACGACCCGCAACGGGTCACCTATGCCCAACTGGTCGAGTACTTCTGGCGGCATATCGACCCGACGGCGAAGGACCGGCAGTTCTGCGACGTGGGACCGGAATACCGCAGCGCGATCTACTGGCAGAACGAGGACGAGCGCAGGACGGCAGAAGCGAGCCGCGAGGCGCTGCTGAAGAGCGGCGCGTTGCCGGCGATCTACACGGAACTGGCGCGGGCTGGGGCGTTCTGGATAGCCGAGGACTATCATCAGGACTACTACCGCAAGAACCCCATCCGTTACCACTACTACCGAAATGCCTGCGGGCGCGACGCGCGCATCGAACGGCTCTGGGGTCCCAATGCCGCGGCAACGCTCGATACCACGCCGGCCAGCGGGGCGACGGTCAAGGAGATGTAAGACATGGATGGCAGACTGCGCGGCTGGACCTCGGCGATCAAGACGCAGGACAAGAGTGCGGTCGGCCAGGGCTGGTACTGGTACGAGGTGCTGTTGACCACGGATCCGGCGCGCATCGAGGCGGCCGCGCCGGGCGTGCGGCGGTGCATCGGCTGACATGTCGGCGGGCACGATTTCGTCATGACCCAGGTGCCGCTGCGATGAGCGCCTCGACCCTGCGTTGGCGCCCCGGCGCGCACCGTGCCGGGCTGGCGGGCGGGGCCTGAGCGGCGCACGATCCGGCGATGCCGTTCCTTCCCAACCACGACACGCGGCTGGCCCGGCTGCTCGGCGCGATCGCCCGCGGCGAGCAGCTCGCCCATCGCACGGCTGCGCGACAAGCCGGGCTGGTCGGATTGGCGGCGATGCGCCGCGCACTCGAGGTGCAGGCCCGGCAGGAGCATGTGCACGCCACCAGTTTCGCAGCCGCGGCGCGGCTGTTCGATTCCCGCGGGGGACGCGCGAGCACGCCGCTCGACCTTGCCTTCGATGCATACGCCAGGGAGCTCGACGCGGACCTCGCCGCCGGTCGCCTCGCGGCCTCGCTCGTGGGCTTGCAGGGCGTCCTGGAAGGCCTGGGCGAAGCCCTGCTGACCCGCCTCGACGCCGCCTCGGAGCCGCGCACAGCGGCCTTCGACGCGCTGCGCCGACGCTTCGCCCGGCAGGAGCATGCCCACCAGGCCATCGGTGCACGCTGCCTGCGCGCGCTGGGCACCGGCGAACCTGCGCTGCGCGAGTTCGCCGGACGCTATGCGGTTCTCAGCGAAGCCCTTATCGCCGCTGGCGCCGATACGCTGTGCAGTTCGGCCGAGCAGACGGCGAGCTTCCTGATTTGCGCGCGCGCAGCCACCGCGCGCTGGATCGAGGGCGTGCGCGCATGATCTCGGTGGTGATCCCGGCACGCGATGCCGACGCCAAGATCCTCATCTTCAGCATGCACGAGGACGTGGTTTTTTCGTCTCAGGCGCTGCAGGCCGGGGCGCGCGGCTACATCACCAAAGCCAGCGCGCCGGAAGTGCTGGTCGAGGCGGTGCAGGCGATCGCTCGCGGCGAGCGCTACATCGGCCACGACATGGCGCAGAAACCGGCGCTGCACGGTATGCTCGCGCACGAGAATTGTCCTGACGCGCTCACCGAGCGCGAGTTCGAGGTGCTGCGCCCGCTCGCCGCCGGGCACTCGCTTCCGGCAATCTCCAAGCTGCTGCGCCTGAACTACAAGACCGTCCCCAACTACCAGTCCAGCATCCGGCAGAAGCTCGGCATCGAGAACAACGTACAGTGCTGCGCCTCGCGATCGACCGCGGATGGGTGCGACCCAAGCCCTGAGAAGCGGCGCAAGCGCGTCGCCGCCCGCTTTCGGGAAACCGCTGCGGAGAGGGAGCTGCCGTTCGCCGGAGCCATTTTCGTGCTCTGCGAGCGTCTCTTGCTGGCCGGCACATGCCCCATGACGAACACGTCGCGCGCTGACGGGCGGTCCCGCCCCGTTCCGGTCGGCCGACCTCGCGCTGGTTTAACGGCGGCTTCCTTGGGGCGCGCGGTCTTCGTCCCTGCAAGCCGGCAGCCAACTGCTGGGGCAGGACTAACCTTTGGGACCGAAGGTCGCTGCCTCGGCGCCTCACCGAACGCCGCGCGAAGGTGTCGAACACAGCCTTGGAATTGTGCTTGATGGCTGAGATTAAAAAGGCGGCAGTGATTTGAGGCTTGGAGTCAGAGATTTACTCGGAGCCGGTAGCTATTCAGACCGGGAGAAGCAGTTCGCGCTCGGCTGGGGGGAAATTCCATCGAACTACATAGATGGCTACTGGTGGCGGCGCTCACACTTCACTTCCTCTTTGAACTCGTCGCGTTTGACGTCCTGCTTGACGAGGCATGGCCCGTCCCGAAATTCAGATTTCCATTCGCCACGCCAATCTGCGCCGATACCGTCCTTGCACTTAATCTCACGCTTGAATTCGCCGCCATTGGACTCGGATTTCACCTGACAAGGCCCATCCCAGTATTCCTCTTTCCACTCACCTTGCCACCAGCGTTTGTCTCCTGGAGAGCGGAAGTCGTCGGCATGAAGTGAGGCTGGTACGACAAGCAGCGTAGCAAGCAAGAGGCGAATCAGAACAGTTTTTGAAGGCATGCCAGAACTCGCAATGTCAACGGTTCGGGAAATGGTATCACTCGCCGAGTTCCTACTCACCGCCCGATGTGCGAGGGTTTGTAGGACCGGCTTCATAACATGCGTAGGCGTTGCGGGAACGTCCGCTACCCGGGGTCAGCCGACCTTCGTCTGACCGCATCGAGGCGTATGCGAACGGCCGCTCGTGGCCGGGGACGGACCGCGACCACATTCCACTGAACGGCCGGTATCCCTTCAAAGCGGCCGCTCAGTCCAAGAAGTCGATGGCGCCGATCCAAAGTCGGCTTTCGGGAAATCGGGCCGAACGAACGGCCGCTATGCGAAAACAGCTCCACCGTCCGCTATTGGCCGTCAGGAGCCCATCCTCACAGGCCAGCGCCGTCATTCGCACCTCTCCCGTGTGAGCCGACTGGCCCCGGTGCTCGAAACCCACGCAGCCGCTTTCCACTTGGCCGGCCCGGCCGACGGTCACGCCAAGCTTCCTGGTCCGGCTGCGCGAGGGCGGAAACTCCTCCGTGCGGCGTCTAGTCCCTCCCCCGTTCGCGCGAAACGGCGCGGGGGCAACGATCGATCAACCTACCGCATCCAGACACGCCGCCAATTGCGCGCAGGGCCGACGACCAGGACCGCGAAGCAACGGCGGCAACTGCCTGGTCAGTCCTTCACCCGGCCATTCCATCGCCATACGCCATCGGAATGGCCTAATCCTCCCAAATGTCCGCTGTAGATTGCTTTGATAACAGACTATTAGGCACGCCATGGCGAAAGTACTTTCGCCACTCGGGCATCAGAAAAATATCGCTAACTACTTGATTTTTGGAGGCGGGGGTCGGAATCGAACCGGCGTCCACGGCTTTGCAGGCCGCTGCATGACCACTCTGCCACCCCGCCCCGATCCGGATCGGACTCTGAAGAAAACGCTTTCAGTACCGGTGGGCCGCCGGAACCAAAAAAGGGAAAACGCAACTTCGGACGAGTCGGCGCTGCAGGAGATGCCGAACCGAAGGCTTTGCGTTTTCCCCGAGCATATGGAGCGGCAGAAGAGTCTCGAACTCTCGACCTCAACCTTGGCAAGGTTGCGCTCTACCAACTGAGCTACTGCCGCAATGGAGACGCGCATTATAGCGGCGCGGAATTCACTGTCAAGCTGCCGGCCCGGCCTCGTCGTCGGCGGCGGCAAGCTGCGGCCAGGCCATCTTGAGATAGTAGGCCATGGACCAAAGCGTCAGCAGCGCGGCGAGCCAGATCAGCCAGCCGCCGATGACCTGCATGTTCAAGCCGAGCCACTTGCCGTGGAACAGCAGCATCGGAATCGCCACCATCTGGGCAACGGTCTTGACCTTGCCGACGAACGACACCGCGACACTGCGGGCCTTGCCGATCTTGGCCATCCACTCGCGCAGTGCGGAGATGGCGATCTCGCGCCCGATGATGATGAAGGCGATCAGCGCGTCGAGCCGGTCGAGCTGCACCAGCACCAGCAGCGCCGCGGCCACCATCAGCTTGTCGGCCACCGGATCGAGAAAGGCGCCGAAGGCGGAAGTCTGGCCCAGGGTGCGCGCCAGATAACCGTCGAACCAGTCGGTCACCGCCGCCAGAATGAAGATCACCGTGGCGGTAACATTCTGCTCGTAGGGAGTGAGCCAGTGGTGGGGCGCGTAGAACACGCCGACGAACAGCGGTATGAGCAGGATGCGCCCCCAGGTCAGGGCGTTTGGGATGTTGAACGGCATGTCGCAGTCGATTCAATGCAATTGACGGTAGATCTGCTCCGCGAGCCTGCGGCTGATGCCTCTCACCCGACACAAATCCTCGACCGTTGCCGCCAGCAATCCCTGCAGGCCGCCGAACTGGGCCAGCAGCCGCTTGCGACGGGCCGGACCGACCCCTGCTACCTCCTCCAGCGTCGATGTGCGCCGCGCCTTCGCGCGCCGGGCACGATGTCCCGCGATCGCGAAGCGGTGGGCCTCATCGCGGATTTCCTGCACCAGCAGCAGCGCCGGATGTTCCAGGCCGAGGTGCAGCGGCGGCCGCGCATCCGGGAAGATCAACGCTTCCATGCCCGGTCTTCGTTCCTCTCCCTTGGCCACGCCAACGCTCAACAGGTCTTCCAGTCCAAGATCGATCAGCACTTCGCGCGCCACGCCGAGTTGTCCCTTGCCGCCATCGATGAGGATGAGGTCCGGCCGCACCCCCTCGTCCGCCGCCACCTTCTCGTAGCGCCGGGTCAGCACCTGGCGCATGGCGGCGTAATCGTCGCCGGGGGTGATTCCGGTGACATTGTAGCGGCGATACTCCGATTTGAGCATGCGTTCCCCGGCAAACACCACGCACGACGCCACCGGAGCTTCGCCGGCGGTGTGGCTGATGTCGAAGCATTCGATGCGCGCCGGCGGCTCCGCCAGATCCAGCGCCGCCGCCAGCGCTTCGAGGCGGTTCCCGGTGCGCGACAAGTCCTGCAGCCGCGCGCGGATCGCCAGCAGACCGTTGTTCTCGGCCATGGCCAGCCACATACGTTCCATCTCGTTGCGCGGCCCCACCAGCACGAAGCGGCGCTCGCCGAAGCCTTCCGCGGTTTCCTCCAGCTCGCCGGTATCGGGAAGATTGACGACCACGCGCGGCGGCGGCGGATGCTCCGCATAGTGCTGCCCGACGAACGCCAGCAGGGCTTCCGCCGCATCGCAATCCTGCGCGTTGCGCGGAAAATGCTGGCGATCGCCGAGATGCCGGCCACCGCGCACCATCGCCAGATTGACGCAGGTCAGACCGCGCTCGGCGACCGCCACCACGATGTCCTCGTCTTCCTCCCGCGCGCTCTCGACATATTGGCGCTGCAGCACCGTCTGCAGCGAGCGCACCTGGTCGCGGTACGCCGCCGCCTGCTCGAAGGCCAGGCGTTCCGATGCCGCATGCATCTTGTCGGTAAGGCGCTGGATCACCTCGCCGTGCTTGCCCTTGAGGAAGAGCTCGGCCAGCCTGACGTCGCCCCCGTACTCCTCCTGCTCCACCAGGCCCACGCAGGGCGCGCTGCAGCGCTTGATCTGATGCAGCAGGCAGGGCCGCGAACGGTTCTGGAACACCGAGTTCTCGCAAGTGCGCAGGAGGAATATCTTCTGGATCAGCTGGATGCTCTCGCGCACCGCTCCGGCACCGGGAAACGGGCCGAAGTAACGCGCGCCCTTGGCAAAGGCGCCGCGGTGGAAGCCGAGCCGCGGGTAGGCATCGCCGCTCAGAACGATGTAGGGGTAGGACTTGTCGTCGCGGAACAGGATGTTGAAACGCGGCTGCAGATCCTTGATGAGGTGGTTTTCCAGCAGCAGGGCTTCCGCCTCGGAGCGAGTGACCGTGATCTCGACCCGCCCGATCTGCCCCACCATGAGCTGGATGCGCGGGCCCGGCTGGGTGCGCTGGAAATACCAGGCAACCCTCTTCTTCAGGCTTTTCGCCTTGCCCACATAGAGCACCTCGCCCGCCGTGTTGAGCATGCGGTAGACGCCCGGCGCTTCGGGCAGGTTGGCGAGCAGGGAGCCACTATCGAACATCGTCCGCGGACCCGGTCACCGCGTCCAGTTCGGCGCGCACGGCGGAGAAGACCGCGGCAAAGCTGTCGGCCGTGAGACGCCGGGTCTGGGTGTTGTAGCGCGAACAGTGATAGCTGTCGAACAGGATCCGGCCATCCGGCAAGACATGACGCGCGCCATGCGCAAAGACGCAAGCGCTCGCTTTCTCGCCCAGTGCCGCCAGCGCGGCGCGGTGTGCCACCGTGCCCAGGGCCAGGATCACCCGCACGGATCTCAATGCCTGCAACTCCTCCGCCAGATAGCGATTGCAGGTGCGCGCCTCCGCGGGCGTCGGCGCGTTCTGCGGCGGCACGCACTTGACGGCATTGGTGATGCGACAGTCATGCAGCACGAGGCCGTCGTCGGCGCTCAGCGAACTGGCGCGGCTGGCGAAGCCGTAGCGATGCAGCATCTGGTAGAGGAGGATGCCGGCATGATCGCCGGTGAAGGGTCGGCCGGTGCGGTTGGCGCCGTGCAATCCCGGCGCCAGGCCGACGACCAGCAGACGCGGCGCCGGTACGCCAAAAGCGGGCACCGGCCGCGCGTGGTAGTCCGGCCAGCGGCCGCGAATGTCGTCGAGGTAGGAGGCGAGCCGCGGACAGGCACGACATTGGGCGAGCCTTTGCGTGAGTGCGTCCGACATGGGCAGGGGGCGGATCGGCGCGCCCGACGCGCGCTCCACGGGAGACTTTCAGGCGGGAGGCGGACTGCAGCCGTCGCCCTTCACTTCCAGGCGGGGAATCGTCGCCATCCGCTCCCGGGCGCGCAGGTAGGTCGGGTCGGATTGCAGGGCAGTCCGATCCAACGCCGGCTTGGTGGGGATGAGTCGCGCCAGCCGGCGCGCCGAGGCGGGATCGGGCTGCGGCAGCCAGCGCTGCAGCAGATCGCGGGCCGCCTCCGCGGCATTGCAGACCAGGACCATGTCGCATCCTGCCGCCCGCGCCGCCTGGGCGCGATCGACGACGTCGCCGGCGACGCTCGCCCCTTCCATCGACAGATCGTCGCTGAACACCACGCCGTCGAACCCGAGGCGCTGGCGCAGCACGGTCTGCAGCCAGGAGCGCGAGAAGCCGGCGGGCTGACGCCGGTCCACCTGTTCGAAGATGATGTGCGCCGGCATCACGCCGCCCAGCACACGAGACAGCTTTTCGTAGGGCAGCATGTCGTCGGCGGCGATCTCGCTGTAGGGACGGTTATCCACCGGTATCGCCACATGGGAATCGGCGCTGACGAAACCGTGCCCCGGGTAGTGCTTGCCGACGCTGGACATGCCCGCATCCGCCAGGCCCTGGATGAGGGCGTCCGCAAGCTGTGCCACCACCTGGGGATCGCGGTGGAAGGCGCGGTCGCCGATGACGCCGCTCGGACCGTGGTCCAGATCAAGCACCGGCGTGAAGCTCAGATCGATGCCCGTCGCCCGCAGCTCCGCCGCCAGCACATATCCCGTGGCACGGGCCGCGCCAAGAGCCGCCTCACTACCCTCCTGCCACATCAGGCCCAGCGCCCGCATCGGCGGCAGGCCGGTGAAGCCCTGGCGGAAGCGCTGCACGCGGCCGCCCTCGTGATCCACCGCGATCAGCAGCGGCGGCTGGCGCAGAGAGTGGATCTCCGCCGTCAGCCGCTCCAGTTGCTCGATGGACGCGAAATTGCGCGTGAACAGGATCACTCCGCCCACCAGCGGATGGCTCAGCATCTCGCGCTCTTCGCCGTCGAGGGTCAACCCGGCGACGTCCACCATCACCGGTCCAAGGGGCTGTCTGTCTGCTGCCATGGTTCAAGTCTCCTGTTCGATGACGACGAAGGCGACGGCGAAGTCGACCTCGTCGCTGATGCTGACGTGGGCCTGCAGCCGCCGCGCGCGCATCACTTCCGCCAGGGCGGGAGCGTACTCCAGGATCGGTTTGCCCCGTGCGTCATGGCCGACTCCCACGTTGCGCAGCGTCACCGGCGGGCGGATGCCGGTGCCGATGGCCTTGCCGAAGGCCTCCTTGGCGGCAAAGCGCTTCGCCAGCAGCCGCTCCGGCGCCGCTGCCCGGGCCAGGTCACCCTCCTCCGCCGGCGTCAGGATGCGCCGCACCACCTTGTCGCCATAGCGGCGATGCAGGCGCTCCATGCGCGCCACGGCGCAGATGTCGGTGCCGATGCCGTAGATCACGGGACCGCAGCCGCAACGGCCTCGCGCATCAGCCGCTTCATCTCGCGCACGGCTTCGCGCATGCCGACGAACACCGCGCGGCTGACGATGGCATGGCCGATGTGCAGTTCGCGCACGCCGGGCAGCGCGGCGACCGGTTGCACATTGAAATAGTTGAGCGCGTGGCCGGCGTTGAAGCGCATTCCCAGTTCGCGGATGCGCTGCCCCGCGACGCGGATCTTGTCCAGTTCGGCCCGCACCGGACCGCTCTCGGCGTCGCGCCCGCGCTCGTAGAAGGCGTGGGCGTAGGGGCCGGTATGCACTTCGCAGACGCGGGCGCCGATGCGCGCCGCCGCCTCGACCTGGGCCGGTTCGGGATCGATGAACACGCTGCTCATGATGCCTGCGGCCGCCAGGCGCGACACCACGAGCTTGAGCCGCGGCTCCTGGCCGGCGACGTCCAGCCCGCCCTCGGTGGTGATTTCCTGCCGGCCTTCGGGCACCAGCATCGCCATCTCGGGCTTCAGGTCGCAGGCGATATCCACCATCTCGTCCGTGGCCGCCATCTCCAGGTTGAGTTTGATGTGGGTGAGCTGGCGCAGCCGGCGCACGTCGTTGTCCTGAATATGGCGGCGATCCTCGCGCAGATGGACGGTGATGCCGTCGGCGCCGCCGAGGTGCGCCTCGACCGCGGACCAGACCGGGTCCGGCTCGTAGGTACGGCGCGCCTGGCGCAAGGTGGCGACGTGGTCGATATTGACACCGAGTTCGATCAAAGTTCCCTCACAATTCCTGCAATTCCATGAAGATCCGGCGCGAGTTGAGCGTCTGCCCGCCCAGGTAGTGATCGATCAGGGCCCGCATCAGGGTCTTGCTCTGCTGCAGCGTCTGGACGTCGGAGTAGTCGTCACCGGCCATGCCCAGCAGCGCCTTGCCCGAAATCACCAGCCCCGCGTCGGGCGCCCGCGCCAGATCCACCGGCCCGCGTTCGATCAGGTAAGCATACATTCTGTCGCCGCGCACCGCTGCCCCGCCTTCCGCCTCGTGGTCCAGCGTCAGGCCGTAGCCGATCTCGCGCAGCAGCGTCTGTTCGAAGCGGCGCAGCAGCGCCGCCTGGGCTGCCCCTCCTGCGAGCTGGCCGAGGAGCTCGCGATAGGCGTCGAACAGCGCCGGGTGCGCGTCCTCCCGCGCCAGCAGCCGCAGCAGCAGCTCGTTGAGGTAATAGCCGAACAGCAGCGCCCGCCCCGCCAGCAGCGGCTGCCCGCCGATCCATTCCGCCTTGGCCAGGGTCGGCATCTCGCCCTGGCCGAACCAGGACAATTCCAGCGGCTGGAACTCCATCAGCACGCCCCGAAACTGCGAGCGCGGGCGCCGCGCCCCCCGCGCCACCAGCGGCAGGCGGCCGTAGCCGCGCGCGAACACTTCGATGATGGAACTGGTCTCGCGGTACGCGTACGCATGCAGGACGTAGCCGGTTTCGGCGTCAACGCGCTTGCGCTCCGCCGCCACTTGCCGGCTACTCGTAGCCGAGGCTGCGCAGGGCGCGCTCGTCGTCGGCCCAGCCGCCGCGCACCTTGACCCAGACTTCGAGAAAGACCTTGCCGCCGAGGAGCGTTTCCATGTCCTGGCGCGCCTCGCTGGCGATGGTCTTGAGCTGGGCACCGCCCTTGCCGATGACGATGGCCTTCTGGGACGGCCGCTCGACGATGACCGCGGCATGGATGCGGCGCAGCGTGCCCTGCGCGCCGCTCTCCTCCTCGAAGCGTTCGATCTCCACCGTGAGGCCGTAGGGCAGTTCCGCGCCGAGGCGCCGGAACAGCTTCTCGCGCAGGAACTCCGCCGCCAGGAAGCGTTCGCTGCGGTCCGTGATCTCGTCCGCAGCGAAGAGCGGCGGAGCCTCGGGCAGATGGGATCCGGCGACGCGCAGCAGGTCCTCGATGCCGTCGCCCTTGGCGGCGCTGACCGGGACGACAGCGGCAAACTCATGCTCCCGCGACAGGCGATCCATGAACGGCAGCAGTTCCTCCCTGCGCTTGAGGCTGTCGATCTTGTTGATCGCGAGAACCACCGGACGGCTCCGCGGCAGCAGTTGCAGCAGGACGCGGTCGGCCTCGCCGAAGCGCGCAGCCTCCACCACGAACAGCACCACGTCCACGCCGGCCAGGGCCTGCGTCACATTGCGGTTCATGACGCGGTTCAGGGCACTCTTGTGCTTCGTCTGGTAGCCCGGCGTATCGACGAAGATGTACTGATGGGTGGGACTGGTGAAGATGCCCCGCACCAGGTGCCGGGTCGTCTGCGCCTTGGCCGAAGTGATGCTCACCTTCTGCCCGATCAGGCGGTTCACCAGCGTCAACTTGCCGACGTTGGGCCGGCCGACGACGGCGACGAAGCCGGTGCGGAATGCCTCCGTCATTTCCGCTCCAGCGCTTCGATCGCGTGCCGGGCCGCCTCCTGCTCCGCGGCGCGACGGCTGCCGCCGCTGCCGACGGTCACGATGCCGAGGTCGTCGATGCGGCATTCCACCTCGAACTCCTGGGCATGGGCCTCGCCGTGGGCCGCACGCAAGGCGTAGCGCGGCAGGGCGTGGCGCCCTCCCTGCAGCATCTCCTGCAGGGCGGTCTTGGCGTCCTTCGACTCCTTCGCCGGATCGAGTGCCGCGAGCATGGGACCGTAAAGGCGGCCGATCACGGCCTGCGCCGGGGCGATTCCGCCATCCAGATAGACGGCACCGAACACCGCCTCCAGCGCATCCGCCAGGATGGACGGACGGCGGAATCCGCCGCTCTTCAGTTCCCCCTCGCCGAGCAGCAGGTGATCGCCGAGTGCCATCCCCTGCGCCAGGCGATGCAACGTTTCCTGCCGCACCAGGCCGGCACGCAGGCGCGACAGCTCACCCTCGCGCAGGCTGCGGAAGCGGTCGAACAGGAGGATTGCGATGGTGCAGTTGAGGATGGCGTCGCCGAGAAACTCGAGCCGCTCGTTGTGCAGCGCGCCGTGGCTGCGGTGGGTGAGCGCCTGGCGCAGGAAATCCGGAGTATCGAACCGATAGCCGATGGCGCGCTCGATCGCCTCACGGTTCATGAATCGGGGCGGTCACTGCGCCAGGTCGCGCACCTTGGTCGGCGCGGTGCTGCCTTCGAAATCCAGGCACACATTGACATTGGCGAAGAGGTGCACCTTGCGCGAATAGCTGAACCCGATCATCACTTCGCCCTGATCCTTGCTGATGTCGAGATCGGCGCCGCTCACGCTCGGCGTATCGTCGATCGTGGCGCGCCGGTCATAGGCCTTGCGGATGTCGCTGACGGTGGCGCCGCGCGCCTCGCCGCCCTGCACGATGGCCTTGACGTTCTTCAGGATCGTGTAGTACTCGAACACCGCCGGCGTCACGCGGAACGCGATCAGCGCGGCGAACGCCACCAGGGCCGCCACCAGCACGAATCCGACCAGACTCAATCCACGCTGCGTTCTCATTGTTCGCTCCCTTACCTGAACTTTCCGATGCGTGCCAGATCGCTGAAATTGAACCAGATGAGGAACGCCCGGCCGACGATGTTCTGATCCGGGACGAAGCCCCAGACGCGGCTGTCGCTGCTCGCATCCCGATTGTCGCCCATGACGAAGTAATGTCCGGGCGGCACCTCGCAGGTGAATCCGGCATTATTGTAGATGCAATTCTCGCGCGACGGGAACTGGTTGGGCTGAGGCACGTAGGGCGGCACTTCCGGCTCGATGAGAATGGAATGCTCCACTTCGCCCAGCTTCTCGGTGAACTGCGGCGTGTAATAGAGCCGGTCCTTGTGCAGGTAGTCCGACGCCTTGGTCACCGGCACGTCCTGGCCGTTGATGGTGAGCCGCTTGTTCTGGTACGCGACCTTGTCGCCGGGCAGCCCGACCACGCGCTTGATGTAATCGAGGGACGGATCCACCGGGTAGCGGAACACCATGACGTCGCCCCGCTGCGGCGTGCTCATGTCGATGATCTTCCTGTTCAGGATCGGCAGGCGGATGCCATAGGTGTACTTATTGACCAGGATGAAATCGCCCACCAGCAGGGTCGGGATCATCGAACCCGAGGGAATCTTGAACGGCTCGACGACGAAGGAGCGCAGCAGGAACACGATCAGGATGACGGGAAAGAAGCTGGCGCCGTACTCCACCCACCACGGTTCCTTCGCCCCCGCCGGCCGCCTGGGGCGCAGGAACAGGGCATCGACCACCCAGATGGCGCCGGTGGCGACCAGCAGCAGGAACAGGATCAGCGCAAAATTCAATTGTTATACTCCGTCATTTCGATTCGACCCGCAGCACCGCCAGGAAGGCTTCTTGCGGGATTTCGACGCTGCCCACCTGCTTCATGCGCTTCTTGCCCGCCTTCTGCTTCTCCAGCAGCTTCTTCTTGCGCGTGATGTCGCCGCCGTAACACTTGGCCAGCACATTCTTGCGCAGCGCCTTGACATTCTCGCGCGCGATGATGTGCGCGCCGATGGCCGCCTGGATCGCCACGTCGAACATCTGACGCGGAATCAGCTCGCGCATCTTCGCCGCCAGTTCGCGGCCGCGGTAGGGCGCCGTCGCCCGATGCACGATGACTGAAAGGGCATCCACCTTCTCGCCGTTGATCAGGATGTCGAGCTTGACCACATCCGCCGCCCGATACTCCTTGAACTCGTAGTCGAGCGAGGCGTAGCCGCGGCTTGCCGACTTGAGCTTGTCGAAGAAGTCCATCACCACCTCGGCCATCGGCAGCTCGTAGGCCAGGTGCACCTGGCGGCCGTGGTACTGCATGTTCTTCTGGGTGCCGCGCTTCTGCGTGCACAAGGTGATCACGGCGCCGACATAGTCCTGCGGCACGAAGATGGTGGCCGTGATGACGGGCTCGCGGATCTCCTCGACCTTCGACAGATCGGGCATCTTGGCCGGGTTCTCCACCATCAGCTCGGTGCCGTCGCGCATGGCGACCTGATACACCACCGTCGGTGCGGTGGTGATGAGGTCCATGTCGAACTCGCGCTCGAGCCGCTCCTGCACGATTTCCATGTGCAGCAGGCCGAGGAAACCGCAACGGAAGCCGAAGCCGAGAGCCTGCGAGACCTCCGGTTCGTATTGCAGCGAGGCGTCGTTGAGCTTGAGTTTCTCCAGGGACTCGCGCAGCGTGTCGTATTCGTTCGGTTCCACCGGATAGAGGCCGGCGAAGACCTGCGGCTTGATTTCCTTGAAGCCGGGCAGTGCCTTGTCCGCCGGACGGTCGGCCAGGGTGACGGTGTCGCCCACCTTGGCCGCCTTCAGTTCCTTTATGCCGGCGATGATGAAGCCCACCTCTCCCGCCGCCAGCTTGTCCCGCGCCTGCGCCTTGGGCGTGAACACCCCGACCTGCTCGCACAGATGAGCCGAGCCCCCGGCCATGAGCAGGATGCGATTCTTGGGCCGCAGCGTACCGTCCTTGACCCGCACCAGCATCACCACGCCGACATAGTTGTCGAACCAGGAATCGATGATGAGCGCCCGCAGCGGCGCGTCCGGGTCGCCCGTGGGCGCGGGGATGCGGTGGATCACGGCTTCCAGGATATCTTCCACGCCCTCGCCGGTCTTGGCGCTGGCGCGGATCGCCTCCTTGGCATCGATGCCGATGACGTCTTCGATCTCGGCGATCGCGGCCTCGGGGTGAGCCGAAGGCAGATCGATCTTGTTCAGCACCGGCACCACCTCGACGCCCTGCTCGATCGCGGTGTAGCAGTTGGCGACGGTCTGCGCCTCCACCCCCTGCGACGCATCGACCACCAGCAGCGCGCCTTCGCAGGCCGAGAGCGAGCGGCTGACCTCGTAGGAAAAGTCAACGTGACCGGGAGTGTCGATCAGGTTCAGGCTGTAGAGGCTGCCGTCGCGGGCGCGGTACTGCAGAGCCGCAGTCTGGGCCTTGATGGTGATGCCGCGCTCGCGTTCGAGGTCCATCGAATCGAGCACCTGCTCCGACATTTCCCGGTCGGACAGCCCGCCGCACAGGTGAATGATGCGGTCGGCCAGGGTCGATTTGCCGTGGTCGATGTGGGCGATGATGGAAAAGTTGCGGATGTGCTCCATGCGAGCTAAGACGATCTCAGGGCGTCCAAGGCAGTCCAAGTTACCATTTAACACCTTGTTTTTTCATGATTTCAATCTCATTGAGTCTCTCAGCATCCAACTGCATCCTGGCTGGCTGCGGGTAGGCGATCTTCTGCGCGAAGAATCGTACCCCCATGCTTCATCGCAACCTGTGAACCCTGCGGCGTCCGGCCATCCGCTGCCGGCCGCCAACTAGGCAAAGGGGGGAAATATGCTCGCCGACACACGAATCCGGAACATCAAACCGGCGGAAGGAGCGATCCGATTCGCCGGCAGCCGCGGATTGTACCTTGAGATCACCCCCTCCGGCGGGCGCTACCGGCGCCATCGCTTCCGTATCAGGGGGAGGGAAAGCATCTGCACCATCGGCGAGCATCCGCTTATGCCCGTGGTCGGATGCACGGCGGCAACTCGAAAGCGCCCGGAAACCGGTGACGTAGGGCATCAATCCGACGCACGATCACATGGTCGCCCGTGCTCCCGGAATCTGCACCCGCGCGCCACGCATGGCGCGCCCATCACATCCCGCAGCTCGGCGGTGAGGTAGCTCCGGCCGCGGGCGGCGATATCCCCGGGAACGCCGAATCGCGCCTTGGCAACTGCGCCGGCGATCGCGCTCACGATATCCGCATCGCCGCCGAACGACACCGCGTCGCAAACTGCGTCGTCGAAGTTTGCCGCCCCCAGCGCGCAGAGTCGTGGCCGTCGAGCCGGGTCTGGGTAGGCGCCACGGTGCACACCTGGTCGTCGCTGAAATCAGCCTGCGGGTGGAACAGCGGTTCCAAGTGCCGCCGCTACCAGCCGCGGAGTTCGTCGTACGAGCCGACGCTGTCGCCGATCACTGCGCCGAGCCTGACTTGCTCCTCAGTTTGGCTTGCCGCCGTCGTCGCGCAGTTCGTGCAGTTCCTTCTCCGCCCGGCGCTTCGCGTCCAGCGCCTCCAGGTGGCGCCCGAGCTTGGTGAGGACGTCGCCGGCGACGTCCATGCGGTCGAGGGAGAATACGATCCAGGCCAGCCCGCAGGTCAGGGCATCGACGCAGGCTTCCAGTTCCCGGCGCTCGATCGCCTCGTCGCGCATGCGGGTCACGGCGTCCCCATAGCGCACGCGCGGGTCGGACGCGGCAGGCACTTCGTCGGCAGATTCCGGTGCCGCATGCGGCGGGGTGTGAAGGTTGTGGATGGTGGCACTCATCGGACTCTCCTCTCGTTGGCGGGAACGGGCGTTCTGCCTTGCGGCATGGAGAGATTGTGGACGGCGGGTGGCTCGCCACGCGAGCCTGCCGCAGAGGCGTGCCGATCCTCAGTTCGGGCCGAGGCGCTCCCGCAGTGCCGTGGCGGCGCGCTCGGACACGATCAGCGTGAGCTTCATCATGGCCCGGGTAGCGCCGACGAAGAGCTTGCGCATCGCCAACTCGTCCAGCGCCTCGAAGTCGATCTCGGTGAAGATGACGCAGGGGGCGCTGCGGCCCTTGAAGCGATAGACCGAGTCGATGACGGTGTCGCCCTCGGTGTGGATGGGGCTGCCGAGCAGGTCGTAGCGGCCGGTGAAGGCCTTGAGCGCGTGCGGACCGAGCCGGTCGTAGGGGGCGAGCGCCGAGTGCTCGCGGCCGCGGAAGGTGACCACTGCGATCATGTCGCGCTTGAAACCGCGGCCGATGGCCCTGGTAAGAGCGCGCTTGGTAGCTTCGATCAGTCCCTGCGTGCCGGCGTAGGTGATGATGTCCACTTCGGATCCGGAAAGGGGGCTGCCGGCCTCGACGGGCCGATCCAGGGCGACGATGCGGTTGATGTGCTCCAGGATGTCGCGCGGGCTGCGGTAGTTCGTGTCGCAGCGCAGCACGACCCAGCCGGGAAGCGGCACCGCCGGCCGGCCGTAGAGGTTTTGCATCGGGTCTTCCAGCCACCAGGCTGACCCGCCGGCGCCGAGCAGCCGCAGCAGGGGGTCGCGCCATTCGGCGTGGAAGTCCTGCCCCTCGTCCACGATCAGGGTTTCGAAGCGCCAGGCCTGGCCCGGGTCGATGGTGGAGAAGCCCTCTTCCAGCCGCGGGAAGGCGTCGCGATCGCTGAAGTCAGGAACGACGCCACGGCTGCGCAGCACCCGGTCGCACAGTTGATGGTAGGTGGCGACCTCGCCGCCCGAAGGCACGATCGCGGACAGGTGGTCGGCGAGCGGCCGGTTGTAGCAGACGTAGAGCGGTCGGCGCCCTGCCGCGAGGGCGTCGCGATAGACTGCCAGCGCGAGCTGGGTCTTGCCCGCGCCGGCGGTGCCGATGACGCGCAGCCGCTGCGGTTCGCATGCGATGCGCCGGCCCCAGGCGGCGAGTCCGCCCGACAGTCGCGTGTAGAGGGCGCGCGCCTCGCCCGCAATGGCGCCGACTTCGGGCACGAGTTCCAGGGCGTCGCCGAGGAAGCGGTGCAGCCTGTCGGCGAGCGGGCTCGCCTCTTCTGCTTCCGGCAGGAGGCTGCGGATGAGGGGCACGAGTTCGGCGCGGCGCCTGGCGTCGACGATGCGCGCCGGGTCGATGCCCGCCATCGCCGGCTGCTTTACCGTGTAGTCGGGGCAGTAGAGGAGATAGTCGGCGTGCAGGCTCTCTCCCGGGTGGGCGCGGGAAAAGCGCGATCGCAGCCCATCCACCGTGCGCGCCATCTGGGCCGCAACGCGCTTTTCATTCTGGCCGTACTTCTTCACCAGCCCGTCCGGCGTCTCGTCGAGGAAGCCGGACTTCTGCTCGATCAGCAGCAGCCGGCCCGAGGGGGCGACGATGGCGAAGTCGATCTCCCCGAACGCGGAAAAACCATGTTCGATGCGCGTCCAGTGCACGCCGTGATAGACGGCGTAGGCGTCGGGGAGTCCCGCTTCGAACTGCGCCAGGGTTTCGATCTCGCGCGCCGCGGCACCCGTCGCTTCGATCTGGCGCCAGCCGGTGGGGAGGATGCGGGGCATGAATAACGCAGCAGCGGGGGCGGACAGGAAGTGCTTGATGGTAGCAGTACCGGCCTTCGCGCAGGCAGCGGCCAAGTATCGCCACGTATCGGGCGCTGCTGCCGAGGACTTGCATTCCGCAACGTGGCCCCCAAACTATCGGCCTTGTGGCCGGACCGCCCGGCAATCGACCGAAGGATTTCGCCGTGACCGATCTGTTCTCTCCCGCGCGCTTCGGCGCCATCGAGCTTGCCAACCGCGTCGTCATGTCCTCCCTGACCCGCAACCGGGCGGGGCCGGGCAATGTGCCGACACCGCTGATCGCCGAATACTATCGCCAGCGCGCCTCGGCCGGACTGATCCTCACCGAAGCGACCCCGATCTGCCCGGAAGGGCACGGCTATCCGCGCACCCCCGGCATCCATACCCCGCAGCAAATTGACGGCTGGAGGCAGGTGACCGAGGCGGTGCATGCCGCCGGCGGCAGGATCGCCGTTCAACTCTGGCATGTCGGGCGGATTTCCCACCCCGATCTCCAGCCGGGCGGCGCGCTGCCCGTGGCGCCCTCTGCCCTTCGCCCGGCCGGACAGGTGTTCACCGGGCGCGGCATGAAGGACTTCGTCACCCCCCGTGCGCTGGAGACGAGGGAAATTCCGGCGCTGATCGCCACCTACGTCCAGGCGGCGCGCAACGCCCTGCAAGCCGGCTTCGACGGCGTCGAGATCCACGCCGGAAACGGCTATCTGCTGGATCAGTTCCTGCGCTCGTCGTCCAACCATCGCAGCGACGGCTACGGCGGCGGCAAGGAAAAGCGCGCGCGTCTGCTGCTGGAGGCGCTGGAAGCGGTGTGCGAGGCGATCGGCAGTGATCGCGTCGGCGTGCGCATCTCCCCGGTGACCCCCTTCAACGACGTGTCCGACGACAATCCGCAGGACACGTTCGAATATGTGGTCGACCGCTTGAATCCGCTGGAACTGGCGTTCCTGGACGTGCTGCAGGGAACCGGCGGCGAGCCGCGGGAGAACTGGATTCCGTTCGACTACGAGCGGCTGCGGGCGATCTACACCGGCAATCTGATCCGCAACAACGGCTATGACTTCGCCAGCGGGCAGGACGCGGTGAAGAGCGGCGCAGCCGACGCCATCGCCTTTGGCCGGCTGCTGCTCGCCAACCCGGACCTGGTCGAGCGTTTCCGCCACGGCGCGGCGCTCAATCAGCCCGACTACGACAGGCTCTACACCGGAGAGGAAAGGGGCTACGTCAACTACCCCGTTCTGGCGCAGTAATGCGGCAGGGCGCCGGTTGGCCGGCGCGGTGGGCCGAATGGGGCTGCGCGATCCGTGTACGCACACCACGATGGCACTGACGACACGAGACCTGGAGCACATCACCGCGCTCACCCTCGGGCACTACGACCGGCGCGCCGAGGCGTACTGGCAAGGCACGCGCGATCACGACGTGAGCCAGAACATCGCGGCGCTGCTGCGCCACGTCGAAGGCAATCCACCCTATGGCATCCTCGACTTCGGCTGCGGACCGGGACGGGATCTGAAGTCCTTCGCCGGGCTCGGGCACCATGCGGTGGGCCTGGAAGGCGCAGCCCGACTGGCCGCGCTGGCGCGCGTGCATAGCGGCTGCGAGGTCTGGGAGCAGGATTTCCTCAAGCTCGATCTGCCGTCGCAACGCTTCGATGGCGTCTTCGCCAACGCCTCGTTGTTCCATGTGCCGAGCCAGGAATTGCCGCGCGTGCTGCGGCAGCTCCATTCGACCCTGAAACCCCGCGGCGTCCTGTTCAGCTCCAATCCCCGCGGCCGCGACGAGGAAGGTTGGAATGGCGAGCGCTACGGCGCCTATCACGATATCGAGACCTGGCGGCGCCATCTATGCGCTGCCGGCTTCGTGGAGCTTGAACACTACTATCGTCCAGCGGGGCTGCCGCGGGAGCAGCAGCCGTGGCTGGCGAGTGTCTGGCGGCGGGGCGAACGCATCGAGGGAGGAGCGTCAGCCTGACGCGACGCAAGGATGTCCGACGACACCTTGGCGTTCACACTGTACGAGGAAGAGATCGAGTTCGTCGCGATTCGCGCCCAGGGTGCCGGCGGCCAGAACGTCAACAAGGTCTCCAATGCCGTTCACCTGCGCTTCGATATCGCGGCGTCGTCGCTGCCGGACGCCGTCAAGCAGCGTCTGCTGCAGGCCAGCGACCAGCGCATCAGCTCGGACGGCATCGTGGTGATCAAGGCGCAGCGCCACCGCAGCCTGGAAAAGAACCGCGCCGATGCCATCGCCCGGCTGCAAGCGCTGATCGCCGGTGTCGCCGTCACCATGCCGCCGCGTCTGGCGACCAAGCCCACCCGCAGCTCGCAGCGCAGACGCGTTGACAGCAAGGTGAAGCGCGGTCGGGTGAAGGCGCTGCGCGGGCGCATCGACGATTGAGCGCGCGCGACCCGTCCGGCTCGACGAGCTCTGCAGCCATGCCCTGGCCTCGGAGAATGCGGCGGCGAATACGGGACGCAGCGCCTCGGTTGCGATCGGCCGCCTGCCGTTGGGGAAGCAGTGGCACCCGGAACCCTTGGGTGCCAGGCGCTCCCGAACGATCTCGTTGATTCCGGCACCCGAGAGGCACGTTCCACGCATCTGCGCGATCGTGGCGCCGAAGGCGCGGAATTTCGCGCCACGGCGCATTCGGATCAGGCGATCCATCTCGATGATCCGGCGCTCACGCACCGGCGCCGCGCCAACGCAAGGGCGCCGCGTCGTCTGACCACGGCGCTCATCCCGGAGACGGTGGTCGCCTCGGCGGCCGGCCACGGCGACAGGCCATGGAATCTGCATGCCGACGTCAAGCCGCCATCCCCGCCGCACCAGCCCGAGGTGGAATCACATGAAGCGGAATCAACGATTGACAGAAATCAGGACAGATTGATTCGCGTGTGTCAACATGCTAAAGGATTGCGCGCGCAGAACGCCAAACGCAAAGCAGCAGAAACGCAGTGCCGCGGGACTTCAAGCTCCCGAAGGAGGTCAGTCGATGGCGCCAAACAACAAGTGCGCCGGCGTGTTGCAGCCGCCGTCCTGGAAAACAGGCGCGAGCATTCCTGATGCCCTCCCCTCCTCCCAGACTTTCATCTTCGCGCGGCTCTTCCGTCTGACACATTGCCGGGTAAACCCCGGCTGTGCGCTGTTTGCCGGATTTCGCTTCCCCCTGGAACCGGTGATACGCGGCGTCGGTTTCTGGCTCGCCGCTCTGATTCTTGCGCTGTCCTGTGGCCGCTCCATCGCCTTCGATCAGGTGTCGCCTCGAAGCGGCGCACTGTCCGTTGAACCAGGCGGACATCTTCCTGGCGACCGCTGTCGGCCCGACGCCGGTGTCGCGCAGCTACAGCGGCGCGATGCGTGATGGCCCGCTCGGCCCCGGCTGGTCGATGGATGTCGCCCAGCGGCTCGAGGTTCGTGACGGCGTCGTGGCGGTAGGACCCCGCGGCCGGGAGGTGTTCTTTTTCCCAGCGGGGAATGGGTATCGCAGCGCGGATGGCGCCAACGCCGAGAACAAGGCGGGCGAGTGGTCGGTGCTCTGGCCGAATCGAAGCGTGAGCCGCTTCGACCGCGCGGGTCGCGAGATCGAGCGGCGGGACCGGAGCGGAAACGTAACCACCTACGCCTTCGACGAGCGCGGCAGGCTGGCTCGCATCGGTGCCGTCGAAGGTCGCTCGCTGCGCCTGCGCTACGGCGACCGGGGACGACTGGTCGAGATTGCCGACGCTGGCGCGCGTTGCAGCTACGAGTACGACGCTTCCGGACGGCTGGCGACCGTCACCGACTCGGACGGCTGGCGTACCGCCTACCGCTATCTCGACAACGGCCGGCTGTCCGAAATCGCCTATCCGGACGGACGCACAGTGCAATTCGCATACGACGACACGGGCAGGGTTGCCGGAAGGAAGTCGAGCGCGGAGCCTGAACTCACCTACCGCTACACGGACCGGACGACCCGCGTTACCGTGGCGGGAGGGGCATATCGGGAGACAAGCTATGACGCGCGGGGCTTTCCGCAATCCCACCGCGACAGCACCGGCGCCGGCCGCGACTGGACCTGGGACGCCCAAGGGCGGTTGAGCAAGGAATCTTTTCCCGACGGAACGTCGATCGCCTACACCTACGACGAACTCGGGCGCCTGATTTCCCAGCGCACCCAGGGCGGCGATTTCCTGCAGCTTGCCTATGGCGGCGAGGGCGAACTTCCGACGATGCTGGAAATGAATGGTGCAGTCACGCGCTACGAGTACGACGCGAAAAGCCGCCTCGTTTCGACGACGACTCCGGCGGGCAGGCGTTCGCGCTTCGGCTACGACGAGCACGGGCGTCTCGCGGCGATCACCGATGGAGCCGGTCGGACCACGCGCTTCGAATACGACCGGACCGGAAATCCGGTCAGGCGGGTCGCTCCCGACGGCGCCGAGACGATTTGGCAGTACGACGCCACGGGCCGGATGTTGTCCGAACGCGGCCCGGACGGCGCATTGACCAGCTACAGCTACCTAGCCTCCGGCCTGCCTGCCACGGTGGCCGGTCCCGACGGCGCGACGCTGCGCTTCCGCTACGACGCTCACGGCCGCCCGGTCGAGGTCGGCGTAGCCTCCGAGGCGATACAACTCGCGTACGACGGTGCCGGTCGTCCGACCCGCATTCAGTACCCCGACGGCACGAGCGAGACCACGCGCTACGACGCCATGGGCAACGTGACGGAGAGCGTCGACCGGCTGGGGCTTTCGACGCGTTTCGAGTATGACGCCGGCGGGAGCCTGACTTCGGCACTGCTGCCAGGGGACAGCAGGCTTGCGCTGAAGCGCGACACCGCCGCCCGCAGCATCGCGCTCGCCACCGGCACACAAACACTGACGCTGCAGCGCGACCCCGACGGCCGCGGCCTGCGCCTGCGGGATGCCGCGGGCGCAGAAGCCCGCATCCAAACCGACGCCTTCGGTCGCCTCACGCGCCTGGCCTATCCGGGCGGCGGCCAGGAATACCGGCGCTACGACGCCGACGGCCTGCTGCAATCGGTCACCCTGCCTGACGGGGACCGGTGGGAATTCGCCCACGATGGGGCCGGCCAACTGCTGGAGATTGTGCTTCCGGGCGGCCGCAAGACGTCCGTCCAGTACGATGCCGCAGGCCAGGTGAGTCAGGTGGCGCCCGGCTTCGCCCAGCCGGTACGCTACCGCCACGGTCGGGACGGCTTGCTGCGCGAGCGCATCAACGGCCGCGGGCTGCGCGTCGAATACGGGTACGACGCCGCCGGACGGCTGACCTCCAAGAAGACACCGACCGCCACGTGGCGCTACCGCTACGACCAGCGAGGCAACCTCTTGGAGGCGAGCGACGGCCAATTCACGCTGCGACATGCCTACGACAGACTCGGCCGGCAGGTGCGCACCGAGTATCCGCAGTGGGGCAAGGGCATCGGCTACGAGTACGACACGCACGGTCGGCTCGCGGCCCGCTCCGATCCGCAGGGAAAGGTGACGCGCTATGCCTACGACGCGCTGGGCAGGCTGGCACGTATCGAGGCATCCGAGGGAAACTTCCGCTTCGGCTATGACGGCGAAGGCCGTCTGATCCGCCGCGACAACGCCAACGGCACCGTAACGGAATACGCCTACGACAACGGCGGACGGCTTGCCCGCGTCGCGCACCTTGCCGCGGACGCGCACCCGATGGCGGTACGCGAATACGCCTACGACGCCGACGGCAATCTGACGCACGCCACCGACCAGGCGGGCTTGAAAACCAGCTATCGCTACGACCTCGAACGCCGGCTGATCGAGGAGGCGTACCCGAACGGGCGCATCGCCTACGCCTACGGGGCCGCCAGCGACCGTCTGTCGGTGACCGGCACGGGGGGAGCCGCAGCCTACCGCTACAACGCAGCGGGGCAACTGGTGGCAGCCGGCGAGACCGAATACGCCTACGACGCCGACGGCAATCTGACTTCGCGCAAGGACCGGAACGGCACCACCCGTTACGCCTACGACGCCGAGGGCCGCCTGACGGCGGTCACACTACCGAACGGCACGAGCGTGAGCTACGGCTATGGGCCTTTCGGCGAACGCATCTGGCGCGAGGAAAACGGTCGGCGCACGCATTACCTCCTCGACGGCGACGACCTGCTGGAGGAACTCGACGAGCGCTTCCAGACTCGTGCCAGCTACCTCCATGCCGATCTGGATACGCCACTGGCGCTTACTGCCGAGGGGCACAGGCAGTTTTTGCATCAGGATGCGACACGCACTGTCATCGCCCTTTCCGACGAAGCCGGCAGGATGGTGGCGCGGCCGTCGTTCGATGCATTCGGCAATCGACGCAGCGAGAGCGACGCCAGCTCTCCGCTCGGCTTTGGCGCGCGCCCGCTGGATGCGGCGACCGGGCTCTACGACATGCGCGCCCGCTTCTACGACCCGGCGAGCGGGCGCTTCGTCAGCCCCGATCCGCTGCCAGGCTCGATCACTGATCCGGTGAGCCTGGCGCCGTACCTCTATGCGCGCGCCAACCCGCTCAGCTTCGCCGATCCTTTCGGTCTGGAAAGCGAATCGGCCTGGAGCAGCGTTACTGCGGCGATGTCCCGATTGGCGGCGGCCCTGACAGGGCAATCGCAGTCGGAGGCGGCCTTGCGGTCAGTTGCGGCAGAGACGGCAGAAACATCGGCCTGGGCGCGTCGTGCGCGACCGCTCACCATATCGCCGAGCGCGATGCGGGCGCCCGAGGTCACCGGTCCGCCACCGGCCCCGACGCCGCCGAGCAAACTGGTCCAGTCTTTTCAGCGACTTGCTGCAGCTCAGCAAGGCTCGATGCAGGCCGAGGCCGAGGTCGCTGCCTTGCGCGCGGAAGCGGATGCCGCCCTCGCGTGGGCCCGGTCGGACCGTCGCAGCCTCGCTCTCCCCCCAAGCCGCAGCAACGCCGTAACGCAGATCATCCCCCCGCCGGCGCGTCCGGGCTTCTGGCAAGCCACTGCTGCAACCGTTCGCACGCCGAGCGGCATCGCCGCCGTCGGCCAGATCGGCATGATCGGCGGCGACATAGCGGGAGAATTGAGTTCGGGAGACGATGCGGGGACGGTCCTGCGCAGCCGCCTCGAAGGCTTGAACGGGAGGACGGTGTTGGCCGGCGCGGGCATGGGCCTGGGGTTCCTGGCGCTGAGTGCGGCCTCCCCGGTGGTCGCAACGGTGACAGGCGTGGCTGCGCTCGCCGCGACTGCCTGGGGCGCGGGTACCCGTCTCGGCCAGTTTGCGAACGAGTTCGCCGGCGTGACCGCGGCGGAGTACCGGGCGTGGAGCAATGAAGCCAATGCTGCAGCGACCAACGAGCGGCTGAGCCAGATGCGCGCCGCACCTGCGGCCGGGACGGTCGCCGGTTCGACGGCGGCGCCTGCCCTGCAACCTCAGGCAGCAGCGCCCGTGACGACACCCCCCACGCCCACGCCCACGCCCACGCCCACGCCCACGCCCACGCCCACGCCCACGCCCACGCCCACGCCCACGCCCACGCCCACGCCTGCGCCTGCGCCTGCGCCGGCGCCGGCGCCAGCAACGGGCGCGGTGCCCTGCCCGCCGGGGCAGATGATGGGGCCGAAAGGCGTATGCCAAACGGAGAAGGACATCCTTGCCCAGTTCAGGACCTGGTCGCAGGACACCAAGCAGGCTGCGCCACCCAAAACTCCGCCGCCGGCGTCCGGCAACGAAGAAGAGAAGCCGCCGCCGGTCGTCGAGCCGCGGCCTCCGAAGCAGGACGACGGTGACGGCATGTCAGGCGGGTTCTCGGGAGTCGAGTCCGGCGGCGGAACGTCGCCCGGCACGAGCGTAGACGATGCGGCGCGCGCCTTCATCGAGCGTGAACGGCGGCGCTCCACCGACGTCGGCGGTCGCGGCCTGATCTCCGGTATTGGCGGGACCGGCGGCAGCAAGTTCGGAAGCGACAGCCTGAAACAGGAAACTGATAAGAGCTTTGGCGGCGGTGCGGGCGCCGCAGACAAGCAGAGTGCCGCACCGTCCGGTACCGCGGTCGGGGATGCGGCGCTATCGGGCAGCCCATCGGGTGGCCAATCCGGCACGCCCGGAACAGGCGTTGCGACGACGAGCGGATCGGCTAGCGGCACACCCGCTAAGACCGCGCCCGCGACGACCACGACGCCGGCGACACCGACGACACCGAAACCCGTGGCAGAAGAATACAAATGGTTCGTGTGGCACGAATGCGGTGACAAGGGAGGCTGGTGGTGCCCGCTGAGACTGTCCCGGGACCTGGAGTCGGCGCTACTTCGCCGGTCCCAGGCCAGGAAGACACCGCTGAATATCCTCGGGGCCTATGGATCCCAGAGCGAGGCGGTGATGGCGACCTGTGCAAAAATCAGCGGAACCCCCGTGATGGGCGGCGAGTTTGCCTGCGGCGTCCTGGCGACGGTCGGCGGTGCGACGCTGTGTGTAGGCGACTTCATCAGTTACAACTCGGCCACCAAGTCATGGATGTGCAAGGCGAAATGACTGGGACACGCCCGGCGAGGAAGGGATCGGGCCCGCAGCCTCCAAGAAAGGGGCAGCTCCGGCTCACGCTTGTCATTTGCCTGATGCTGTGGTTGCCGGCGATCGCCTTCGCCCAGCAGTGGGGGCTGAATGTAACCGACCCGGCAGCGGGAGGCGGCGCAGAGGTGTCGGCGGTGGCGCCCGACTCGTCCGCAGCGCGTGCAGGCTTGCGCGTCGGCGACCGGGTGCTTGCGGTCCAGGGGAAGCCGATCCGCTCCGCGGCCGATGTCGCAACGCAGGTACAGTCGCTGGCGCCGGGTTCCCCCTTGCAGCTGCTCATCTCGCGGGACGGGTGGGAGCGCACGCTCAGTCTGGAATCGCAGCTCGCGCGCGGCCCTGCGTGGCTTGGCGCCACGGTTGCCGATACGGCAGTCGGTGCGGGTCAGCCCCGCAGGATCGCGGTGACCGCGACCGCTGCAAACAGCCCTGCGGCGCGGGCGGGCCTGCAACCGGGCGACTTGGTTCTGGCCGCGAACGGCCGGAATCTGAAGGCGGCGGACGAATTGGAGAAAATGCTCGCCGGCTTGAAGGCTGGCGACACGCTCACGATTACGGCTTCCCGGGAGGGATGGGAAAAGCGCATCGCGGTCATGCTGGAGCGGCGGCCGGATGCGTTGCCTGCTGCACCGCAGCCGCAAACGCCGCGCAAGACGCCAAGCCCGCCGGGCGCGGACCGGATGGCCAATGCCGAACTCGCGGCGGCGGCAAGTCAGCATTACCAGCGTCAGGACTGGCCGCAGGCCGAGCGGCTATATCGCGAATACGTTGGCCGCTCACCTCAGGAGTCCTGGGCCTGGGAACGGCTCGGTCACGTGCTGCTGATGCAGGAACGCTATGCCGACGCGGTGGAGGCCGGCACCAAGGCGATCGAGCTTGGCCCGCCCTCATCGACCGCATGGAACAACATCGGGCTGAGCCTGTTGCGCCTCGGCAACCTGGCGGGCGCTCGCAGTGCCTACCTCAGGGCAGTCGAGATCTCACCCGAACTGACCGTGACGCGATTCGGACTGGGCAGCGTCTACGTCGCCGAACGGAGTTGGGAGAAGGCGCGCGAGCAGCTGGAGTATGTAGTCGACCGTGAGCCGAGCAACGCGGCGGCGCTCGAAGCACTGGCCGGAGCCTACGGCGCGCTCGGGCGCCCGGCCGATGCGGCGAGCACCTATCGCCGGGCCATTGACGCAGGAGCGGCCGGACGCCCGGTCAACTACGCCCTGGCGTGGTCACTCTATCAGGCCGACCGTCCGCGCGAGGCCCTCGCACCCCTGCAGGATCTGCTGCGGGCTCAGCCCGACGACGCGGAAGTGCTCACGCTGTACGGACATGTGCAGTCCCGTCTCGGCGACGCCACGGCGGCGCGCACGGCATGGGAGCGCGCCGCCCGGCTCGACCCTGGAAATCCGTCGGTGGAGCAGGCGCGCCGGCAACTCGCGACCAGCCCGGCAATGGCGTCGGGTGCACCGGCGGCAGCAGCCTCCGTCGCTCTCGAACCTGCTGCGCCCGCCGCAACGGTGCGCACTGCGGAGCACCCTGCGCCCAAAGCACAGGCGGGCCCGGAGCGCGCACTTGGCGGGCCGCCGGGCGCGAAGGCCGCCGTGGCGGTCGGCGACTTTCAGGTCAAGGCAGCCGGTGCAAGCTCGGTCATCGGCGACGGATTGCGCGAGATGATGGTGACGACGCTGCACAGCAGCGGCCGGTTTGTCGTCGTCGAGCGTATCGATGTCCCCGGGCTGGCCGCCGAGCAGGCACTCTCGCGTTCGCGCATGGCGCGCCCGGGCGCCGCGATTCCGGAGCGACAGATGGACGTGGCCGACATCATGGTCTACGGAGCGGTGACGGAGTTCCTGGCTGAGGCGAAGGGGTCGAGCTTCGACATCGGCGTGGCGAAGCTGCCGCTGTCCCTTGGCCGGCAGTCGAACAAGGCGCATATGGCGATCGACGTGCGCGTGGTAGACGTTGCCAGCGGCCGCATTCTGGGTTCGCAGCGCATCGTCGGCGAGGCCGATTCATCGCAGCTGGCGATGGGCGCCAGCCCCACGGTGCACGGCAATGCGATTCCGCTGAGCCTCGGCATGTACAACAACACGCCGATGGAGCAGGCTATCCGCACCTGCATCGAAAAGGCCGTTGCCTACGTCGATCAGTCGGTTCCGCAGCAGTACTACCGCCATCGTTGACAGTCGCGGCCATGATCCCGACGCCGGGACTTATCCTGTCCGGACCTGTGCTCGCGCTGGCGGCGCTGCTGCTCGCCGGCTGCATCAGCCCGTACAGCTTCAGCGACAAGATCGCCCCGCGCTACCGGCTCACCACCGCGGAGGCGGTGCGCCTGGCGGCCCAGGCGATGCAGTCGGTGGGCTACTTCGCTACCGGGCAGGACGACAGCCAAGGGTTCATCGTCGGCGAGCGGCAAGGCAGGGACAGCTTCGGCGCCGACATGTTCACCCTGTATCTGGAAGTGCGTTTCTCTCAGGCCACGGCGGCGGAACTGGAGATGACCGCCACCTGCTCGATCTCGAAGAACATGGCCTACACCGACCAACTGGACGACGAATGCGAGAAGTTTCGCGCCGCATTCGCGCAAATGCTCGAAAAGCGCCGTCCGGTGGCGCAACCTGCGGCCAAGCCCCGGCTGCCCGCTCCCGAGCCGGCACCCCAGCCGGCAGCGCCCACGCGCAAGGAGTTCAGCCTGTGAGTGCCGGTCGGGTCCCGGTTCGTGCTTGTGTCTCGACTGCGGTGCTCGGGTTCGTGCTCGGTCTTGCCGTGGCAGGGACCGTGCGTGCCCAGCCGGACGCGGAGGCCGCAAGGGCGCTGGACCTCTTTGCACAGCGGGAGCGGGAACGTGCCTATGGGCGCGGGATTGATCCATACGGCGGCGCCCCTCCTCCGTTCGGGAGCTACACGCTGCGCCGAGAGATCTACCCCAGGTGGCTATGGGTCCAGGACCCGGTGCGACCGCTGACCCCGGCCGGCCCATATTGCCCGCATGCGCCGTTCTGCGACGTTCCGTATCCGTTGTACCCAGGGCTGCCGGCCCGCTGTCCGCCGTTCCAGCGCTGCTGGTAGATTCGGCGGTACCGCGCCGGAGCCAGAATGACGTCGGCGAATTGGCAAGGCATCACCAATGTCCTCCGCCGTTGGCACAGAGCGTTGTACCTGGTGCTTGCGCTCCTCGCGGGTTGTATGTCCAACCTCGCAGGCGCCATCGATGCGACACCGGATTCCCCGCAACACTGCGTCGCCGCGGGCGTTGGATTTGCCTTCGAGGACTCGGCTGAAGGCGCAACGGTCGCCGCGGTGTTTGCTGCGACCCCGTCCCAACAGGCAGGTCTGCGGGCGGGCGACATCGTGCGCGGCCTTGGCGCGGTGCCGATTGGAAATGCAGCGCACTTGGCTGCGGAGATCGGCCGCGCGGCGCTGTCGGGGCCGCTGTCGCTCAGTGTAGAACGTGGCAAGAAACCGATTCAGATCATTGTAGAAACGGCAGGATCCGCACCGGTGAATTGTGTCGCCTTGGAACCAGCGATCGGCGCAGCCGCTGGGAACTCGGCGAATTCGCCGGAGAGCTCGGAAGGGGCAGCGTACCGCACCGAAGAAAGAGGCAAGGCGATCATCGCGGTCGGCGGCTTCGAGGTCAAGGCGGTGAAGGCTACCAGCGCCGTTGGCGATGGACTGCGCGAGATGATGGTCACTGCCCTGCACAACAGCGGCTATTTCGTGGTCGTGGAGCGCATCAACCTCAAGGACCTCACCGAGGGTGCATTCGCTGCCGGCCGGGCCGGCGACCCGGCCTCCGTCGGGCTAGACGTCGCCGAATTGTTGGTGTTTGCGGCGATCACCGAGTTCGAGCCCACTGCCGGAGGCTCTTCGTTCATGAACTTCATGCCGGGCGTGCCGCTCGCAGTCGGCGCCCAGATCAGCTACGCCGAGCTTGCGCTGGATATGCGGGTCGTCGATGTCGCTACCGGCCGCGTGCTCGCCGCCCAGCGCGTCCCGGGAATGGCCCGCAGCGCCCGGGGAACCATCAGTGCATTCATCCCGCTCGGCGCCATCGGCGTCCCGGCGGGACTGGAAATGTACCGCGGCACGCCCATGGAATGGGCGGTTCGGGACTGCATCCACAAGGCGAGTCTTTCCATCGCGAATACGGTTCCGCTCGAATATTTCCGACACCGGTAGGCATGCAAAGGTAGGCAAATGGGGAAGTGAAACCCCGATTCCTCTGCCAGACCAGCCCGAAATCCGGGACACATCGCGATGCACGAGCATCTGCTGCCGTCTGGAAGGCGTCCTTCAGCCCAAACGTGAGCCTTTCGCCGTTACTTCTGGACGCCGGGCCGCGGCGGAGGGACAGCCCCGCTCGATCAGGTGGCGGTCAGTGCCGCCTCGATCTCGGCGAAGGTGCGCGCCACCTCGAAGGTCTGGATCGGTACGCCGAGCCGGCGCCCGATATTTGTCGCGGAGAAGATCCCGCGAACCAGTTCGGCTCCGCTGTTCGGATCAGCCTCGACAACAATCGCATGCTGGCGACCGATGTGCTTCAGGGTCTGCAGAATGTGGCCCACCTCGGCATTGAGGACGTCGGTTATCGTTAGCGCCTCGATGTTCTCGTGCCGAGTCATCACGTCTTCGACTCGAAGGTCGCTATGCTTCCCGCCGCGATCCCTGATCAGCTTGATCGGGCGCTCGCCGGTCGTGTCGCGCGCAGTGATGAGACCAATGATCACTCCATCGGCGTTGACCACGAACAGCAACCGGACACCGCGCGCGATCATCGCGTTGGTGGCTTGGCCCAACGACTCGTCAGGGCCGATGGTGACCGGCGAGACCATTTGGAAGTCTGTCATGACTTCGATCGCCGGCGTGCTGAGACGCACCGGAATGTAGGAATTGGGCTTCTGGCAAGCAGCCCCGGATTTCAGGGGGCGCGGGTTCAGGGAACGATACACCGTGCGCTCCATCAATTTCTCCTCGATGTGTGATCTGGTTCGACAATAGCGACAAGGACAATCCTAATCCAGCGGCAGCTACAGCGGAGCGTAGCACCGTACAGCATTATGCATCGAGTAGCTTCGGCGTTGCGGGCGCATCGTCCTCAAGCGTTGCTGAGGGGCGAACAGGAGCGGCAGGTGCAGCGGCCGATTCGGGACAAGCCCGATCGCATCAAGCTGCCTTACGCGTTGTGGTCGCGCCAGGCGGCCGCCGATCGGACCCTCGATCAGTTTGACCTCCGTGTGGCGGTGCGCACGACGGGCGCCTGCCCCAGGCGCTGGGGTTCACGCCAAAAAGAACCGATGCGGCGCGCCGACCAGCAATCGCCGGCGCCAGTCAAGCGCTGGATCGGCACGATCGATCCGGACATCGCGGCACGCGCCAGGAAGGAACGTGCCGAGATTCATTGGGGCGATGTGGCGGGTTTGACGGCGATGGTGTGCGCGGACGCTGCTATACCGATTACGGGTAGCCTTTACGTTATTGCGAAGGACTGGAAATTGGGGGTGAGCAAGGATTGTAGTGCGTGACGATGAGTGGTCTTGGTTTGGCTCAGGCAGGACTGGATGGCGGTGGTAAATGCATCAAAGGTCGAATAGTACTGGCCGTAGAGGGATTGCTTCTTGACGAACTTCCATAGCCGCTCAATGAGATTGAGGTTGGGCGAATACGGTGGCAGGAACAGCAACTCGATGTTCAGTGCAGCGGCGAGGTTTTGCACCAGTGCGCAGCGCTGGTAGCGAGCGTTGTCGAGCACCACGGTAATGGGCAGGCGGGGAGTGAGCGCCTTAATCTTGTGCAGCAGGTCGCACACGCTTTGGGAGTTGATGTAATCGGTGTTGGTGATGGTGATGACCTCCTGCGTGAAGGCGTTGAGCGCGCCCAGGACGTTGAAGCGTTGGCGACCGCTTGGCGCTCGCACCCACAGACGGGACCAACACCACAGCATGCAGGCAAAGGCACCAAAGACGAAATGGGCGGCGTCAACGAAGAACAGTGCCCGCCTTCCGGCCTGGGCCTGAGCCAGCGTGGGTTCGAGTGTTTTTTTTAAATGCTTCCTGCGCCACGGGATCGACTTTGGCGGGTAGCACACCGGTCTTCAGACGCTTCATCCCACAATGGTGTTTGAGAAACAGGCGCACCTGGGTAGGCGAGCGGCGTATTCCGGTCAGCTCGGCAATCCTGGCACAGGCCTCGTTGATCGTGGCTGGCGGATGCGCTCGCAAATGGGCTTCAATACTGTGCTGATGCACCCGCAGTTTGGAGGGCTGACCACGGAAGCTCACCCGCTTGAGTCGTTCAATGCCGCCTTGCTCATACTGATGCAGATAGCTCACCAAGGTGTTGCCGTTTACTCGCGCCAGCCGGCAAATGTCTTGGTGCGCCACGCCTTGGCTCTTGAGCCACAGCACCTCCATCTTCTTCTGCACGCGAGGATGCGGATGATGAAAGCGTTCCTGATGCAACGCCTCTTTCTCTGCTTCGCTGAACTCGATCCTGACCATGTCTGGCACCACCGCTAAAACATTTCGATACAGCATTTTATAGCACATTATTCATGTAATATATAACCGTTGTCAGTATATGCTCCGAAGGGTGACACCCCGGTCGTGCGCGTGACTTGAAGCACGACGCGGCCTTGCGCTGCCACCTCCGTCTCGCCGAATTCCCGCGGATGCGTGCACCGAGACGTCCATGGGGATCGCTACCACCCGAATCCAACTCGCGGCGACAGTTGGCGGGCGGTTACGAATGTCCTACTTGGCGCCCTGCTCGTCTTGGTACGCATACCCGGCTTCACGCTGACGCCGGACCGCGAGAATGAGGACAGCATCTTGCGCCGCCTCGAAACGGTACAGTGCAACGTAGCCCGTACGGCCGCGAGAAATGACCAGCTCCCTCGATCCGGACTCGACAGGTCGGACAATCAGCGGATGACGTCCCAGAACCCCCACGGCCTCCTCAATTAGTAGAACCGTCTCGGCCGCGGCCGCCGCATCGGTATCGATCGGGAAGTCGGTCAGACGCTCCAGATCGCCGAGAGCCTGCTCCGAATAGATCAGCCGCGCCAAGGCTTCGCCTTCGGTCTGGCCGATTTCTTTCCGGAAACGCGGTACTGAAGGCAGGCATGACCTTCATCGGCATCGTAACCCTGGCCACTATCGAGCTTTCACGGCGCACTGGGATTCCGGGCTTTCAAACTTGGAACCAACTTCGAGATGACCAGGGATTGGGCAGGACGACCGCAATACGGTCCAGCAGAATCCAGAACGCCACTGAGGGTTAATTCGTGGGTGGATAGCGAACGGCAATCTAAACGTGCTGTATTTTCAGCATTTTCGTACGACATACTGGCGGAAGCGGTGAGATTCGAACTCACGAACGGTTGCCCGTTGCCGGTTTTCAAGACCGGTGCAATCGACCACTCTGCCACGCTTCCCGCAACAGACCTGGAGACTTGTTGCCTAGCACCGCCAGGCAATGCTCCGGCGGGCCTGCATAAACCTGCAGACTACGAAATCGACGAACGCCTACCCTGTCCCACCGTGGGGCTGCCTTCGAAGAAGTCGCCGGTCGCGACGATTTCGCCTGAAATTCTAGCACGCACGTATTTGGCCCCACCGACGCGGACTGCGCGCAAGGACTTGAAACTTTGGCGCTGCACCCGTAGTCTGATGTTCGTTACGTTCGCACAACCCAGGAGAATTGAATGCAAACGCAGATCAACGGACTAGGCCAGGCGACGCGCGATGTCGCCGTGCAGCAGAACCGGGTGTTGCGCAACACCTATCTGCTGCTCGCCCTGAGCATGGTGCCGACGGTGGCCGGAGCGCTGGTCGGCATCCGCATGAATTTTTCCTTCCTCGCCGGCAGCCCGTTCATGGCGTTCATGCTGTTCCTCGGCGTCGCCTGGGGCTTCATGTGGGGCATCGAAAAGACCAAGAACAGCGGCATGGGAGTCGCGCTGCTGCTGGGCTTCACCTTTTTCATGGGGCTGATGCTGTCGCGCATCCTGCAGGTGGCGCTCGGCTTCTCCAACGGCACCGGCATCATCACCCTGGCCGCCGGCGGCACCGGCGCGATCTTCTTCGTCATGGCCGGAATCGCCAGCGTGACCAAGCGCGACTTCAGCAGCATGGGCAAGTTCCTGTTCGTCGGCGTGATCGTGATCCTGCTGGCGATGCTGGCCAACATCTTCCTGCAGATTCCGGCCATGGCGCTCACCATCTCCACGGTGGCGGTTCTGCTGTTCTCCGCCTACATCCTCTACGACGTGAGCCGCATCGTGACCGGCGGCGAGACCAACTACATCAGCGCCACGCTCGCCATCTACCTCGACATCTACAACGTGTTCGTCCACCTGTTGAGCCTGCTGCTTGCCTTCACCGGCCAGCGCGACTGAGCATTTCGATCCGCACCGGAAAGCCGGCCTGCGGGCCGGCTTTTTCACGTCCGCTCGAACAGGGCGATCGACTCGACGTGGGAGGTGTGGGGAAACATGTTGGCGATGCCGGCGCCCCGCAGCGCATACCCCTTGCCATGGGTGAGGACGGCCGCATCGCGCGCCAGGGTGGAGGGGTTGCACGAGACATAGACGATGCGCCGCGGCGCGTCCGCACCGAGCGCCTTGACCAGTTCGATCGCCCCTTCTCGCGGCGGGTCGATCAGCATCTTGGCGAATGGAGCCCACACGCCGAGCGTTTCCGCCGTGATCTCGAACAGGTTGGCGACGGTGTACTCGACGCGCTCCGCCAATCCGTTCAGCCGGGCATTTTCCGCGGCGCGCTGTACCAGGCCGCGATTCCCTTCGACGCCGAAAACCGAGGCGCCGCGGCGGGCGATCGGCAGCGTGAAGTTGCCGAGGCCGCAGAACATGTCCGCCACGCGCTCGCCCGGGCGCGGGTCGAGCAGTGCCATCACGCGCCGCACCAGCATGCGGTTCATGGCATAGTTGACCTGGGTGAAATCGGTGGGCAGGAAGCGGATCTCGAGCGCGAACTCGGGCAGGCGATAGCACAGCGCCGCCGCGCCCGCCGGATGGAAGGGATGCGCCGACTCCGGCCCGGCAGGCTGCAGCCACAGCTGCACGCCGTGCGCGTCGGCGAATCGGCGCAGGCTCTCGTCATCGCTCGCAGCCAGCGGCTGCAGAATGCGCACCACGAGGACGGTCACCTCGTCCCCCACCGCCACTTCGATCTGGGGCAGCCGGTCCGCCAGGGAAAGGCCGCCGACCAGGTCGCGCAGATGCGGCAGCAGCGCGGAGACGGCCGGCGGCAGGATGTCGCAACTCGTCATGTCGGCCACGAAGCTGCTGCGGCGCTCGTGAAACCCGACCAGCACGCAGCCCTTCTTCGCCACCAGCCGTACTGCGAGCCGTGCGCGGTGACGGTAGCCCCACGCCGGGCCGTAGATGGCGGGGAAGATCGTTTCCGCTTTCAGGCGGCCGATGTGCCACAGCGTGTCCTCGAGCACCCGCTGCTTCGCCGCCGCCTGGGCCGACGCATCCAGATGCTGCATGCTGCAGCCGCCGCAGATGCCGAAATAGCGGCAGCGCGGCTGCGTGCGCCAGGCGCTGGCGTGTCGGATCGCGGTCGCGGTTGCCTGTTCGTAGGCGGGCTTGCGCTTGAAGCTCGAAAACTCGACCGTTTCCCGCGGCAACGCTCCCTCCACGAAGATCGCCTTGCCATCGACATGGGTGACGCCGCGGCCTTCGTGATCGAGGGATTCAATGACGGCAATGGGCATGGCAGGGGGAGCGCGGAAAGCCGTGGATTGTAGCGCAGCGCCGACGGGCGCGAATCGGCCGCCGCGTATAATCCGGCCCATGATCGCAACCCTGCTCGGCGGCCTCACGCCGCAACAGTTTCTTGAGCGTCACTGGCAAAAAAAGCCGCTGCTGGTGCGCCAGGCAATTCCCGGTTTTGCCGGCGTCATGGAGCGGGACGAGCTGCTCGCGCTGGCGCTGCGCGACGACGTGGAGTCGCGGCTGGTGGAATGCGTCGCCGACAGGTGGGCGGTCGCGCGAGGACCGCTGGCACGCAGGGACCTGCGCCGCCGCCCGCATCCGTGGACGGTGCTGGTCCAGGGCGTGAATCTGCATGCGGATGCGGCGGATGACCTGCTGCGCCGTTTCGATTTCGTGCCCTGGTCGAGGCTCGACGACCTGATGATCAGTTATGCCGTCGACGGCGGAGGCGTCGGGCCGCACTTCGATTCCTACGACGTGTTCCTGCTGCAGGCGAGCGGCCGGCGGCGCTGGCGCATCGGCGCCCAGCGCGACCTCGCCGTGCTCGAGGATGCGCCGCTGCGCATCCTGCGAGAATTCCGGCCGAGCCGGGAATGGGTCCTGGAGCCCGGCGACATGCTCTATCTGCCGCCTCACTACGCCCACGACGGCGTTGCGATGGGAGAGTGCATGACCTACTCCATCGGCTTTCGCGCCCCTTCCGTTCAGGAGCTGGCGACCCGCTTCCTGGCGCATCTGGAGGAGCGGATCGATCTGCCCGGCCGCTACCGCGATCCCGACCTGAAACGGCAGGCCCATCCGGCGGAGATTTCGCCGGCCATGCTGCGACAGGCGAGCGCCCTGTTGCATCGGATCCGCTGGAGCGAGAGCGACGTGCGGGAGTTTCTCGGCTGCTACCTGAGCGAGCCGAAGCCCCACGTTTTTTTCTCTGCGCCGGCCCGTCCCCTCGGGGCCGCGAGCTTCGCGCGGCGCTGCGCCGGTGCCGGCGTCCGGCTCGATCCGAAGACCCAGCTGCTGTTCGCGGGTTCAGCCTTCTACCTCAACGGCGAGTCTGTGACCGTCGATGCCGCCGCCCGCCCGAGCTTGCGCCGTCTCGCCGACCGGCGCCGACTGAACGCTGCGACCGCCTTGAGTGCGGGCGCCCTCGACCTGCTCTACGACTGGTATCGTCACGGTTTGCTCCGCATCGGCGCGCAGACAAGATGAACCTCACACCGCTGGAATCGCGCTTCGACACCTACCAGGACTATCGTCAGGCCGTGGCCGACCTGATCGCGCTGGCGCAGCGCGAACTGGTGATCTTCGACTCGGACCTGGGGGAGACCGGTTTCGAATCGCGCGCCAGGATCGAGAGCGTGACGCGTTTTCTGAACGTGCATCGCGACAACTCGGTGCGCGTGGTGCTGCACAATCCGGTTCGTGTCGAACGCAGCTGCCCGCGACTGATGGCACTGCTGAAACTGCGCGGCCACAGCATCAGCTTCCGCCAAAGCCCGGAGGACCTGCGCCGGCTGACCGACTGCTTCATGGCGGCCGACAGGCGCCATGCCCTCATCCGCTTCCATGCCGATCACGCCCGCGGCAAGCTGCTGATCGAGCAACCGGACGACGTCGGGGGCCGGTGGAAGCGCTTCGACGCCCTGTGGGAGATATCGTCTCCCTCGCTGTCCGGAACTACGCTCGGGATCTAGGCGCGGCGAGCAGGTGTGGCTTTTCTGCCACAAACCGGACAACCCCTCGTCCGTTCAGGGCCTTGGGGGTGATAGGTATGGTATTATTTTCGCATGGTCGAGGTTGCATTTCGGCCAGCCCAAGAATTCAGGGATGCTGTTTTCCACTTTTTGATAAAGGGAATCTCGACGATGAAACACACTATCCTCGTTGCTGCAATGGTCGCCGTGGGTCTGTCCGCCTGCGCCAAGAAGGAAGAACCCGCTCCGGCCCCCGCCCCCGCCGCGGCGCCTGCCCCGGCTCCCGCTCCTGCTGCTGCCCCGGCTCAACCCGGTGGCATGTCCGGGATGACTGGCATGGAAGGCCAAGCTGCTGCGGCCAAGGCGGAAGAGAAGTCCGCCGACGCTGCCAAGGGCGCCGCCGACGCTGCCAAGGGCGCCGCCGACGCTGTCAAGGGCGCCGCCGACGCTGCCAAGGGCGCTACCGAAGCTGCGAAGGACGCTACCGAAGCTTCCAAGGACGCCATGAAGAAGTAAGTCGGCTCACGCCGATCGGAAAAGCCGGCCCACGGGCCGGCTTTTTTGCGTCCCTGCGGTGCGATTCAGCGCAGGTCGCGCCAACCGAACCCATCCTCCTGGTCGGCGACCCCGATCCAGTCCGCGCTGCACCCCAAGGCACCCGCCAACGCCGCCCGAGCCAGCTCGGGGCGGTTGTTCTGCTCGCTCAGATGAGCGGCCACCACATGCTGCAAACGCCTCGTGTCGATTTCCTCCAGCAGCGCCGCGGCAGCGTCGTTGCCCAGGTGCCCGTAGCGGCCCGCGATGCGTGCCTTGAGCCGTGCCGGGTAGGTGCCGGTGCGCAGCAGGTCCGGGTCGTGGTTGCACTCTAGGACCAGGGCGTCGCAGCCGTTCAGACATTGCTCGATATGCGGCGTGGAACAGCCGCTGTCGGTCAATACGCCGAGCCGGACGCGCCCGTCCGACACCACGCACTGCACCGGCTCGCGCGCGTCGTGAGGCACAGCATAAGGAAGTATCTCCAGGTCGCGGACGGCGATCGAGGCATCCACCGCGATCGCCTCGATGCGCGACCTCGCATCGCCCGCAGGGCAGGCGGCCAGCGTGCCGCGGGTCATCCACACCGTAAGGTCGTAGCGCAGGGCGAGCTTGAACACGCCCGCGACGTGGTCGCTGTGCTCATGGGTGACCAACACGCCGCCGAGATCCTGCGGCGTCAGGCCCAGCCTTCCCAGGCGGGTCGTCGCATCGCGCAGGCCGAAGCCGCAGTCGATCAGGATGCGGGTGCTGCCGGCTTCGACGACGAGGGCGTTGCCGCGGCTGCCGCTGCCCAGCGACGCGAAGCGCATTACTTGAGCTGATCGTAAAGCAGGCCGAGGATCTTCTTCGAGGTATCGGAGCGGTCAACGCCGCCTTCGCGGGTCAGCACCTGAACCGTGCTGGCGGCATCGCCCTCGCCTTTGACGTAGATGCGGTACTGGGCGGCCTCGATCGTGGTTTCCGACTTTCCGCCGCGCCAGAACAGGAGCTTGGACATCCAGCCCTCGTCCTTCTTGCCGCTCCTTGCGTCCGCTTCGGGATCGACATAGCGCACGTAGAACAAGCCCTTGGAGCGATCGCGATCCTCCACCGTGAAGCCGACACGGTCGAGGGCGAGTCCGACGCGCCGCCACGCGCGGTCGAACGCCTCCTGCAGTTGCAGGGTGCCGCCGCCTTCGGCAGCGGGCTGCAGCTTGGCCCGTGGCTCCGCGGTTGCCGAGCCGGCGACCAGGGTCTCGGCGCGCTTCTCCTCGACGCCGAGCCGGACCATGAGGCGGCGCAGCATCTCCGCTTCCAGTTCCGGGTCCGGCGCGCGCGGCTGCCACACCGTGGAATCCTTGCCCTCGGTGGTAAACACTTCCTGCACGCCGCGATGGCTGATGTAGATCTCGGTCGAACCGGCTTCGGCACCGGCTTCGAGGCGGGTGCGGAACTTGTCGCGCTCCGCGGTGGAATACATGCTGTCCAGCACCTTGCCGAGGGTATTGCGGATGACGTCCTGCGGAATCTTGGCGCGGTTCTCCGCCCAGTCGGTTTCCATGATGCCGGCATCGGGCAGCTCGAGCGCAATGAGGAAGCCGGATTCCTGCCAGAAGTCCTTGACCGCTGGCCACAGCTTGTCCGGGCTCTGCGGCACCACCAGCCAGCGCTGGGTGCCGGCGCGATCGATGCGCATCTTCTCCGGCTGTGGCAGGATCTCCTGGGCCGTGCTGGTGCGTGCCTGGCCGGAGCGCTCCGCGTTGTAAGCGGAGAATGTCGCGGAACCCTTGGGACTGACGTCGGGCACCGTATAGCGATCATCCCGCGTCGGCGTCGTCAGGTCCGGAGGCACTTCGAGCGGCGGCAGCTTTCCCGCCGACCGGTAATCGATCTTCTTGCTCTCTAACGACATCGAACAGCCGCCGACGGCCAAAGCCGCGGCCAGCAGGGGTAACACCCGGAACAGCCTGCGGTTCATGCCCGCACCTCGCACAGGATCATCTGCCACGCTCAGAGTGCGACGCCGGCATCGGCCATGGCCTTGCGCACGCGGTCGTAATAGTCCGGCGACAGCGGCGTCAGCGGCAGGCGGATGCCCGGCTCGATCAATCCCATCTGCGCCACGGCCCACTTCACCGGAATCGGGTTCGCTTCCAGGAACAGGTTGCGGTGCAGGCCCAGCAGACGCAGATGGATGTCGCGCGCCGTGACCAGGTCGTTCTCCAGCGCCGCCGCCACCATCTCGTGCATCAGGCGCGGGGCGACGTTGGCGGTGACGGATATCGTGCCGCTGCCGCCGAGAAGAATCAGCGCCACGGCGCTGGCGTCATCGCCGCTGTAGATGGCGAACCCCTTCGGAACACGCTTGATCAGGTCCGCACCGCGCTCCAGGTTGCCGGTGGCGTCCTTGATGCCGACAATGCCGGGCACCTGCGTCAGGCGCAGCGTGATGTCGTTGGCGAGGTCCGCCACGGTCCGGCCGGGCACGTTGTAGAGGATCAGGGGCAGGTCCACCGCCTCGGCGATCTTGCGGAAATGCCGGTACAGACCCTCCTGGGTCGGCTTGTTGTAGTAGGGCACCACCGACAGCCCCGCGCTGGCGCCGGCCTTTTTCGCATATTCGGTGAGTTCGATCGCTTCGGCGGTCGAGTTGGCGCCGGTGCCGGCGATCACGGGTATGCGGCCGGCGGCGTGCTCCACCGTCACGCGTATCAGTTCGCAGTGCTCGTCCCAGTCCACCGTCGGCGACTCGCCGGTGGTGCCGACGATGACGATGGCGTCGGTGCCCTCGCGCACGTGCCAGTCGATCAGGCTTCTCAGGCGAGGATAGTCAAGCGCGCCATCCTCGTGCATGGGCGTCACGATGGCGACAATGGAGCCTTTGATCATGGGGAACCCGCCGGAATCAAAAGCCCGAATTGTAGCGCAACCGCTCGACGGCGGAAAATCGCGCGCATCTCACGATCCCGGCGGCGAAACGACACGGCGCCGCAATGATCAGAGATCGGCGAGGACCTTGATGTGGGTGGACACGCTGCGCGCCAGGGCCGACAGGGCGTATCCGCCCTCGAGCACGGAGATGATGCGTTTGTCCGCGGTCTCGGCTGCCAACTCCTTCAACTGCTGCGTCACCCACGCATAGTCGGCTTCCAGCAGGCCGAGCGATCCCATGTCGTCCTCATAATGGGCGTCGAAACCGGCGGAAATGAAGATCGCCTGCGGCGCAAATTCCCGCAGGCGGGGAATCCAGATGTCGCTCACGATCTGGCGGAAGCCGTCGCCGCGGGTTCCCGCCGGCAGCGGCACATTCAGCATGTTGGACGCCGGGTTGTCGGTGCCGCTGTAGGGGTAGAACGGATGCTGAAAGCTCCCCACCATCAATACGCGCTCGTCGCCCGAGAAAATATCCTCCGTGCCGTTGCCGTGGTGCACGTCGAAGTCGATGATCGCCACCCGCTCCAGGCCATGGCTGTCGAGGGCGTGGCGCGCCGCCACCGCGACATTGTTGAAGAAGCAGAAGCCCATCGCCCGCGACCGTTCCGCGTGGTGACCGGGCGGGCGCACGGCGCAGAACGCGTTCTCCACCTCGCCCGCCAGCACCAGATCGGTGGCCAGCACGCCGGCACCGGCGGAGCGCAGCGCCGCCTGCAGCGTGTCGCAGCACATGGCGGTATCCGGGTCGAGGTGCACGATGCCCTTCTGCGGCGCGCTCTGCATCACCCGGCGCACATGTTCGGGGGCGTGGACCCGGGTCAGCTGATCGATCGTCGCCGCCGGCGCGTCGTAGAAGGCCAGGTACAGATCCAGGCCGGAAGCGATGAGCCGGTCGTTGATCGCCGAAAGGCGGTCGGGGCACTCCGGGTGGTGCGACCCCATGTCGTGCAGCATGCAGTCGCGATGCGTGATGAATGCGGTGGTCATTCTCTTGTCCGAGGCGATCCCCTGTCCGCAGCGGGCCGGGCGGGAGGCAGTCATAACAGCCGGTAAAGACGCTATTATCCGTCAACCCTTCCGTTTGCCACAAGCCATGTCCCATCCTGTCGTGCAGGAAATCGTCGCCCGCGCCGGCCAGGTCGTCCTCGGCAAGAACCGCCAGATCCGCCTCGCGGTGGCGTGCCTGCTGGCCCGCGGCCATCTGCTCATCGAAGATCTTCCCGGCGTCGGCAAGACCACTCTCGCCCACGTGCTGGCGCGCCTGCTGGGCCTGCACTTCCAGCGCATCCAGTTCACCAGCGACATGCTGCCTGCGGACATCATCGGCGTTTCCATCTTCGATCGCGGTACCGGCACCTTCCAGTTCCATCCCGGTCCGGTCTTTTCCCAGGTGATCCTGGCCGACGAGGTGAATCGGGCGACGCCGAAGACCCAGAGCGCCCTGCTCGAAGCCATGGAAGAGCACCAGGTCACGGCGGAAGGCGAGACGCGGCCCCTGCCGGAGCCCTTTTTCGTCATCGCGACCCAGAACCCCTCCCACCAGGTGGGCACTTTCCCGTTGCCGGAGTCGCAGCTCGACCGTTTTCTCATGCGCATCGAACTCGGCTACCCGGACAAGGCCGCCGAACGGGAACTGCTGCTGGGTGCCGACCGCCGCCAGATGCTCGCCGGCATCGAGCCCTGCCTCAAGCCCGACCAGATGCTTGCCCTGCAGCAGGACGTGGCCGGCGTCCACGTCGCGCCGGCTCTGATCGACTATGTCCAGGACCTCACCGCATACACGCGCAACGGCGCGCTGTACCAGAACGGCCTGTCGCCGCGGGCGGCGCTGGCGCTGCTGGCGGCGGCACGGGCCTGGGCCTTCATCGCAGGCCGCGCGATGGTCCTGCCGGAAGACGTGCAGGCGGTCCTGCCGGGAGTTGCCGGCCACCGGCTGCGGCCGCTATCGGACATCGGCAGGCGCGACACGGCGGCAGCCGCCGCGCAACTGATCACCGCCGTTCCACTTCCCTGAGCCGAGCTTCGGCGCAGCGCGGATGTCCCGATTCGTCGCCCGCATCATCGAGCCGTTGCGGCGCTGGCTGTTCCGCCTCTACGGGCCGGAGCCGGCGCCGATCGTCCTCGTCCAGCGCCGCATCTTCGTCTTGCCCACCGGCGCCGGCGCAGCGTTCGGCATCACGCTGATTCTGCTCCTGGTCGGGTCGATCAATTACTTCCTCAGTCTCGGCTTCATGCTGACCTTCCTGTTGGCGGGCCTCGGCATCGTGGCCATCGTGCATGCTTTCCGCAACCTGGTGGGGCTGGAGATCGCGCCGGGCCGCTGCGAGCCGGTTTTCGCCGGCGAGGATGCCTCGTTCGGCCTTCTGATCCGCAATCGCCGTCCGGACGCGCGCTGGGCACTGGCGCTGCGCCCGGCGCAGGGCGTGGCAGCCCTCATCGACGTGCCGGGCGACGCCACGGCCGAGGCGAGGCTGGCGGTGCCGACCCGCGAGCGCGGCTGGCGGCGGCTGGACCGTGTCACCCTCGACACCACCTATCCCCTGGGCCTGATCCGCGGCTGGAGCTACGTCCAGCCGGACATGCGCTGCCTCGCCTACCCGAAGCCGGAGACCGACGCGCCGCCCTTGCCCTTTGGTCTGGATGGGCGCGAGGGCGCGTTTCAATCCGCCTACGGCATGGACGATTTCTCCGGCCTGCGCGGGCACCAGCCGGCCGACCCGCCGCGCCACATCGCGTGGAAGGCGGTGGCGCGGGAAGCGCCGCTGCTGACCAAGCAGTTCAGCGGTACCGCCGCCGGCTCCGTGTGGCTGGACTGGGCCGGGCTGCCGCCGCAACTGGATACCGAGGCGCGGCTGTCGCGGCTCACCGCCTGGGTCATCGCCGCCCACGCCGCCTGCGTACCCTTCGGCCTGCGCCTGCCGGGGTGCGAACTGGAACCGGCGGCCGACGAGGCCCATGTACGGCGCTGTCTGCAGGAACTGGCGCTTCATGGCAAGAACTGACCCACGCGCCGATGGACTGAGCCGCCCCCAGGTGCGGTGGCTGCTGTTGGCCGCGAGCGCCGCCACGGCGCCGCTGGTGCCTCAGTTGCCCTACTGGCTCAGCGCTGTTGCGCTCCTGGTCCTGGGCTGGCGGACTCTGCTGTGGCAGCGGCGCCGCCCGCTGCCGCCACGCTGGCTGCTGGTCCTGCTCGCCGTCGCCGGCATCGCCGGAGTCTTTCTCACCTATGGCAACGTGTTCGGACGCGAGCCCGGGGTGGCGCTGCTGGTGCTGTTTCTCGCCCTGAAGCTGATGGAGTCGGCGCGCCGCCGCGATGCCCTGGCCGCGATATTCCTCGGCTACTTCCTGCAACTCGCCCTGTTCTTCCATTCCCAGAGCCCGCCGATCGCGCTGCTCACCTTCGCCGCCCTGGCCGTCATCACGACAGCGCTCATCGTCCTCAACCACGATCGTCAGCCCTGGCCCGGGGCGGTCCGCCGCGCCGTCCTGATGCTGGCCCAGGCCGTGCCCTTCATGCTGATCCTGTTCGTGCTCTTCCCGCGGGTGCAGGGGCCGCTGTGGGGAATGCCGCTCGACGCCTACGCCGGCCTGGCTGGATTGTCGGAGACCATGTCGCCGGGATCCATCAGCCAGCTCAGTCTGTCGGGGGCAATCGCGTTTCGCGCCAACTTCGATGCCCCGCCGCCACCCCCGGAAAAGCTGTACTGGCGGGGCCCGGTCCTGACGCGATTCGATGGCCGCACCTGGCATCCGGGTTCGACCGGCTACTCTTTCTCTCTCCCTTATGCAGTGGACGCGGCGGCGGTCGATTACACCGTCACCCTGGAGCCGCACAACAAGACCTGGCTTTTCGCGCTCGAACTGCCGGGTAGCGTCCCCGCCACTGCCGTGGCCAGCAGCGACTACCAGCTTCTGGCCCGGACTCAGGTGCGCACGCGCCTGCGCTACGCCATGCGCTCCCATCCCGACCTGCGCGCCGGGGCCGGCGAAAAACCGGAGACGCTGCGCGCCGCGCTGCAACTGCCGCGCGACGCGAATCCGCGCGCCCGCGCCCTGGCCCGGCAATGGCGCGCCGAGGGCGGCGACACCCAGGCGCTGGCGCGACGCGCGCTGCGCCATTTCCGCCAGCAGCGATTCGTGTATACCCTGACGCCCCCCCTGCTCGGGGAGCATGGCATCGACGAATTCCTGTTCGAAACCCGGCGCGGCTTCTGCGAACACTATGCGGCTGCCTTCGTCTTCCTCATGCGCGCGGCGGACGTGCCGGCGCGGGTGGTGACCGGCTACCAGGGCGGGGAAGTGAATCCGGTGAACGGCTATCTCGTCGTGCGCCAGTCGGACGCCCATGCCTGGGCCGAGATCTGGGTGGACAGCAAGGGCTGGCTGCGCGTCGATCCCACCGCAGCGATCGCGCCGTCGCGCATCGAGGGCGGCATCGCTTCCGCCCTGCCCACCGAGGACGCCCTTCCGCTGCTGGTGCGCGTCGATATCGACTGGCTGCGCACCCTGCGTTTCCGCTGGGATGCGCTGTCCAACGCCTGGGACCAGTGGGTCCTCGGCTACAATCCCGAACGCCAGCGCGAATTCCTGGCGCGACTGGGCATGTACGATCCGGACTGGCGCGCCATGACCGCGACACTGACGCTGACGAGCAGCCTCCTCATGCTGATGCTCGTGGGCTGGTCGCTGCGCCGACACTTGGCGCTGGATCCGACCCAGCGCGTGTGGCTGCGGCTGTCTCGCAGGTTGAAGAAGTTCGGCCTCGGCCGGCGGGCCTGGGAAGGGCCGCTGGCCTATGCCGAGCGAATCGCACAAGAGCGGCCTGCGGTGGCGCAGGAAATCGACGACATCGCGCGACGCTATGCGGCCCTGCGTTATGGACCGGAACCGGAGGCGGGTCGCCGGCAACTAAAGGAACTCGCGCTGCGCATACGCAGATTGAGGTTTTGACTGCCTCGACAATGCATTTCACCGATATCCTCTTTCTCGCGCGCCGCATCGCCATGGTGGCCGCCGCGGCGACCTGGGCCGGGCTGCCGCCGGCCGCAGCGGCCGACTACGCCCAGCGCGAGGACGTCCGCGCATTCGTCGCCGCCATGGCCGACAAGCACGGCTTCGACGCCGCTGCGCTGACGCGATTGTTTCAGCAGTCGCAGTTTCAACCCGGCGTGATCAAGGCCATCATGCCGCCGCGCGATCCCAAGGTCCGCTCCTGGCGCGTCTATCGCTCGCGCTTCCTGGACCAGGCCCGCATCGGCGGCGGCCTCAGCTTCTGGGACGACCACACTGCCGCACTGCAGGAAGCGCAGCGGAGCTTCGGCATACCGCAGGAAATCATCGTCGCCATCATCGGCGTCGAAACCATCTACGGCCGCACCACGGGCGGCTTCCAGACCCTGTCGGCCCTGGTCACCCTGGCCTTCGACTATCCGCCGCGCGCCGCTCTGTTCCGCACCGAACTCGAAGAACTGCTGCTGCTGGCGCGGGATACGCGGATGGAGGCAACGGAGTTCTACGGTTCGTTCGCCGGCGCCCTGGGTCTGCCGCAGTTCCTGCCTTCCAGCTACCGGCGCTACGCCGTCGACTTCGACGGCGACGGCCGCGTCGATCTCAGCGGCAGTCCGGCCGATGCCATCGGCAGCGTCGCCCACTTCCTGCAGCAACACGGCTGGCACACGGGCGGCCGCATCGCGCTCCGCGCCAAGGCCGCCCCCGAGCGATTGGCGGCCCTGGCGGACGGCGGCGTGACGCCGAGATATTCGTCCAAAGACCTGGCGCAGCACGGCATCGTCGCCGCCTCGGACGTGGCCGAGGATGAAACGGTGGCGCTGATCGATCTGGTGACGCCGGACGCGCCGACCGAGTACTGGTTCGGCTTTCAGAACTTCTACGTGCTGACGCGCTACAACCGGAGCAGCTTCTACGCCATGGCGGTGTTTCAGCTTGCCCAGGCGCTGGTCGAGGAGCGCGCAGCACGGCTGGCGCGGTACTGAGAGCGGCCGCGTCTAGAACAGGATGTCGCGGGACACTCCACGCCGGCGCAGGATGCGGCGTAACTGCGTCAGGGCCTCGAGCTGGATCTGGCGCACCCGCTCGCGCGTGAGGCCGAGGCTGGAAGCCAGTTCTTCCAGCGTATGCACCTCCGAACCGTTGAGGCCGTAGCGCCGCTCGATCACCACCCGGTGCTTCTCCCCCAGCAGCGCGATCCACGCCTGCACCAGGTTTTCGATCTCGATGTTCTGGATCTGCGTCTCGGGGTTCTCGGCCTGTTCGTCGGCCAGGGATTCGCCGATGGACAGATTCGGATCCACCTCCAGCGGTGCGTCGAGGGAAGCGGTATGCTCGTTCAGCAACAGGATGTCCCGCACCTCGGCCACCGACTTGTCGAGCAGGAGCGCGATCTCCTCCGCCGAGGCCTCGCCGCAGCCGGCCGACTCCAGGCTGCGCAGGGTGCGCAGCACCTGATTCAGTTCCTTCACCACGTGCACCGGCAGGCGGATGGTGCGCGACTGATTCATGATGGCGCGCTCGATGTTCTGCCGGATCCACCAGGTGGCGTAGGTGGAGAAACGGAAGCCGCGCTCCGGATCGAACTTTTCCAGGGCGTGGATCAGGCCCAGATTGCCCTCCTCTACCAGGTCGAGCAGGGGAATGCCGCGATTCAGATAATGCTTGGCGATGTTCACCACCAGGCGCAGGTTGCGCTCGATCATCTTCTGCCGCGCCTCGAAGTCGCCGCACTTCACGCGCCGCGCCAGCTCCCGTTCCTGATCCGCCGTCAGCAGCGGGCTGGCACCGATGGCGTTGAGGTAGAGTTGGGTGACGTCGTTGCGAAACTCGTTTTCCTCGACGACCTCCGCCGCGGGCTCCGCCTCGGGCGCAGTGCCCGGCTCGTCGGATTCGATTTCCTCGGGATCAGCCGGCTCGGCCATAACTACCTAACGCGGTGGCAGGTATTGCAGCGGATCGACAGGTTTGCCCTGGCGGCGGATTTCGAAATGGAGCTTGGCCTGATCGGCATCGCTGTCACCCAGTTCCGCTATCTTTTGACCTTTGGCAACGGATTGGTTCTCTTTGACCAGGATCTTGCGGTTGTGGGCATAGGCGGAGAGAAAGCCGCTGCTGTGCTTGATGATGACCAGATTGCCGTAGCCGCGGATGCCGGATCCGACGTACATCACCCGGCCGCCGGCCGCGGCCAGCACCGGATCGCCCGCCTTGCCGCCGAGATCCACGCCCTTGTTGTTGGGCTCGCTGAACTGGGACAGGAGCTTGCCGCCGCCCGGCCACATCCAGTCGATACCGCTGTCATTGTCCGGCGCTTTGCCTTCCGGCTTGGCCTCTGGTTTCGCCTCCGGTTTCGTCTCGGGCTTCGTCTCGGGCTTCGTCTCGGGCTTCGTCTCGGGCTTCGTCTCGGGCTTCGTCTCGGGCTTGGCTTCAGGCTTGACCGCGATCGCGGCCGGGATCTCCGCCGCACGCGGCAGCGGCAACTCATCCTTCTTCTGCAGCATGGCCAGCGCCTGCTCCGAATAGGGCTGCTTGCCGCCCTTGGGCTCGCGCTTCAAGGAGTCGGGGCCCGCGCGCGGCACGTCCGGGGCCGTGGCAGCACCGGCGAGCGGCTTGATCTCGACTTGGGCCGGGCCGGCGATCGGCTTGGCGACGGCACCGGCGGCCGGGCCGTCCGGCGGGACGATGCGCAACGACTGGCCGATGCGCAGGGCAGTCGAGCTGTCCAGATTGTTCCAGGCGGCGATGTCCTTGGGGTCCTGGCCGACTTCGCGGGCGATGCTGTAGAGGTAGTCCCCCTTCTTGACGATGTAGTAGTCCTTGCCCGTCTTCGCCCCGGCGGCGCGTTCGATTGTCGGGGGCGGTGCGGCGCGCTCGCTCACCGGCACCGGCGGCTTGCTGGCGCAGGCGCCCAGCATTGCGACCAGCGCACCCATCACAACGGCTCGACGCAGAAGCTGCAATGTCACGTTCATTCGGTACCCGTCACCAATGGCACAAAGCGCACCATGTCCAGGCGGCTCTCCACATAGCCGCGGGCGCCCCGCTCGATCATGCACAGCGATTGTTCGCGCGTCCCCAGCGGCAGCAGCAAGCGGCCGCCATAGGCGAGTTGCGCAAGCAGTGCCTGGGGCACCTGGCCCGCCGCGGCGGCAACGATGATTGTATCGAATGGCGCCGCCTCGGGCAGCCCCTGGGTACCATCGGCATGCTTGAGCCTAACATTGGGCAGGCGCAGTTGGCGAAGGTTCGCGCGCGCGCGATCGAGCAACGCGCCGATGCGCTCCATGGCATACACCTCGACTGCCAGTTGAGACAGCACGGCGGCCTGGTAGCCGCAACCGGCACCGATCTCCAGGGTCTTGCCCAACTCCCGTCCGAAGTGCAGCAATTCGATCATGCGCGCCACCACATAGGGCTGCGAGATGGTCTGGGAGAAGCCGAGCGGCAAGGCCGTATCTTCGTAGGCGCGGCTGGCGAACGCCTCCTCCACGAACAGGTGCCGCGGCACCGCGGCCATGGCCGCCAGCACCCGCTCGTCGCGGATACCCTGCTCGCGCAGGCGTTCGACCATGCGAGCGCGCGTGCGCTGCGAAGTCAGTCCGGCGCCGTAAACGGTGCTGCTCTTCATTCCTCGAACCAGCGCGCCAGCCGGACCAGCTGTGCCGCGTGGGTAAGATCGATCTGCAGCGGCGTGATCGATACGAAACCGTTGTCCACCGCATGGAAATCGGTGCCCGCGCCTGCATCCTGCGCGCCTCCCGCCGCACCCACCCAGTACACCGTTTCATTGCGCGGATTGACGCTCTTGACCACGCCCTCCGCCTTGTGCCGCTTGCCCAGGCGCGTGACCCGGCTGCCCCGGATCTCGCTCAACGGCAGGTCGGGCACGTTGATGTTGAGCAGTACCGGCTCGGGAAAGCTTTGCCGCTGAAAGCGCTGCACGACGTCCAGCGCGATTTGCGCCGCCGAGTCGAGATGCGCCGCAGCCTTGCTGGTGAGGGATAAGGCCAGCGAAGGTATCCCAAGCAGATGGCCTTCGGTGGCCGCCGCCACCGTGCCCGAGTAGATCGTGTCGTCGCCCATGTTGGCGCCGTGATTGATGCCGGACACCACCATGTCGGGCACGATATCGAGCATGCCGGTGACGGCCAGATGCACGCAATCGGTCGGCGTGCCATTGACGAAGTAGAAGCCGTTGGGCGCCCGCCGCAGGAAAAGCGGCCGGTCGAGGGTGAGCGAGTTGCTGGCGCCGCTGCGGTCGCGTTCCGGCGCCACTACGGTGACGTCGGCGACGCGGGAAAGGGTTTGGACGAGAATCTCGATGCCAGGCGCGAAATAACCGTCATCGTTGCTGACCAGGATGCGCATGGCTTCTGGGGCCGGAGTTCAGGCGCCTGCCATGGGCAGGGCGCGGTGGGAACCACGGCGAATCATTCAAGTCGTCTGATGCTTGATCCCCAACAGCGAAAAATCGATTGGTCGGGGCGAGAAGATTCGAACTTCCGACCCCCTGCACCCCATGCAGGTGCGCTACCAGGCTGCGCTACGCCCCGACTCGCCGCGGATTATAGCAGAACCGCTTCCGCGCGAAGCGGCGTCGCGGACTCAGTCGCGCAGAATGGCGAGGATCGCGCCCAGCTGCTCGCGCAGTTCCTTCGTGTCGAGTACCTTGACTTCCGTCTCGCGCGCAATTTCGCTGCCGAGTTCGTGCGGGTCGAGGCTGTCGAGGCGATTGCGGGCGCCGTTGATAGTGAAGCCCTGCTGGTAGAGCAGTTCGCGGATGCGCCGCACCAACAGCACTTCGTGATGCTGATAGTAGCGCCGGTTGCCGCGCCGTTTCACCGGCTTGAGCTGGGTGAATTCCTGCTCCCAGTAGCGCAGCACGTGCGGCTTGACGCCGCACAACTCGCTCACCTCGCCGATCGTGAAATAGCGCTTGGCGGGAATCGGCGGCAGTTCGTCCTTAGGGTTACTGCTGGTTGCTGCCATGGGACAGAGTTTCGACGGCGGCCTTGAGCTTTTGGCTGGCGTGGAAGGTGACCACGCGCCGCGCGGTGATGGGTATTTCCTCGCCAGTCTTGGGGTTGCGTCCCGGGCGCTGCGGCTTGTTGCGCAACTGGAAATTACCGAACCCGGAGAGCTTCACGCTGTCGCCGTTTTCCAGGGCGGTGCGGATCTCCTCGAAGAAGGCTTCCACCATGTCCTTGGCTTCGCGCTTGTTGAGCCCCACCTTCTCGAACAGGAGATCGGCCAGCTCGGCTTTTGTCAGTGTCATGTTTTTTCTCTGTTATCCGCGCAGCCTGGCGGAGAACCTCGCCGTGGCGGACTCGACCAGCGCTGCAAGCGCCGCATCGACCTCGACATCCGCCAAAGTTTTTTCAGTATCTTGCATAACTATCCGGAATGCAACACTTTTTTGCTCCGGCTCGATGCCCTTGCCGGTGTACACATCGAATAACCGGATGTCCTGGACGATGGCCGGTGCCGACTCCCGCAGGCTCGCGGTGAGCGCCTCGGCAGCGACCGACTGGGAGACGACGAGCGCCAAGTCGCGCACCACCTGCGGAAAGCGGGAAACCTCGCGATACTGCGGCAGAGGCCGCGCCAGCAGCGGCTCCAGATCCAGTTCCAGAAGCACCGGGGCCGACCCCAGTTCGTACTTCTGCACCCACTGCGGATGCAGTTCGCCCACCAGGCCGATCTGCCGCTCGTCGATCCATACCGCCGCGCAGCGGCCGGGATGCAGCGCCGGGTGCAGCGTCTTGGTGTAGCGCGCGACGCCGGGGGCGAGCACCGCTTCGACGTCGGCCTTGGCGTCGTAGAAATCGGCCTGACGCGTCGCCACGCCCCACTGCTCCGGCAAGGCCGGGCCGGCTGCCAGCGCCGCGAGCCGCAGCGGCTGACGGAACCCCGGCACCACCTCCTGCGCATCGCCGCGCAGGAAACAGCGGCCGATCTCGAACACGCGCACGCGATCGACGCGCCGGTTGCGATTGGTGGCGAGGTTCGCCACCAGGCCGCCCATCAGGCTCGAACGCATCACGCCCATCTGGCTGGCGATCGGGTTGGCCAGCACCACCGGGGCGCGGTTGTCGCAGAAATCCGCTTCCCATTGGGCATCGACGAAGCTGAAGTTGATCACTTCCTGGTAGTCGCGCGCGGCCAGCAGCAGCTTCAGTTGCGTGGCACTGCGGGCGCCCTCCGGCAGCGGCAGCATGGCGAGCGGCGCGCGCGAAGCCTGCGCCGGAATGTTGTCGTAGCCGTGAATGCGCGCCAGTTCCTCGATCAGGTCCTCCTCGACGGCGAGATCGAAACGGTAACTGGGTGGCGTCACCAAGTAGGCGTCGCCATCGCGCACCAGGGCAAGTCCCAGCCCGCCCAGCAGCCGCTCGATCTGTCCCGCATCGAGGTCGATGCCGAGCACCCGCCGGGCACGCGAGGGCCGCAGGCGAATCGGCGTGCGCCGGGGCAGGTTGACCGGCAGGTCGTCGAGCGGTCCCGCCGCACCGCCGCAGATCTCCAGAATGAGTTGGGTGACGCGCTCGACGCCTTCCACGGTGTCGGCGAAATCGACGCCGCGCTCGAAGCGGTGCCCGGCCTCGCTCGTAAAGCCATAGCGGCGGGCGCGCCCCTGCAGTGCCTGCGGCCACCAGAACGCCGCTTCCACATAGACGCTGGTGGTGTCCGCATCCACCGCCGTAGCCTCGCCGCCCATGATGCCGGCCAGGCTCTCCACGCCCGCCTCGTCGGCGATGACGCCGACATCGGTTTCGATGTCGATGGTCTGCTCGTTGAGCAGCAGCAGCTGTTCGCCCTTGCGCCCCCAGCGCACTTCCAGGCCGCCCGCCACCTTGTCGAAATCGAAGACGTGGTTGGGACGGTTCAACTCCAGCATGACGTAGTTGGAGATGTCCACCAGCGCGCTGATCGAGCGCTGGCCCGAGCGCTCCAGGCGGCGCACCATCCATTCCGGCGTCGCCGCCCCGGCATTGACGCCGCGGATGACGCGTCCGGAAAAGCGGCCGCACAGATCCGGTGCTTCGACGCGCACCGGCAGCCGATCCGCAATGCCGACCGGCGCCGCCACGATCTGCGGGCGCTGCAGCGGTGCGCCGGTGAGGGCTGCGACTTCGCGCGCGATGCCGAACACGCCCAGGCAGTCGCTGCGGTTGGGCGTGAGCTTGAGCGTGATGCGCTTGTCGTCGAGGCCGAGCAGACCGCGCACGTCGGCACCGACCGGCGCATCCGCCGCCAGCGCCATAAGGCCGCCGTGGTCCTGCGACAGCCCGAGTTCGCGTTCCGAGCACAGCATGCCGAAGGATTCGACGCCGCGCACCTTGGCCGCGCTGATGGTGACGCCGGGGAGTTCGGCGCCGACCAGCGCGCAGGGCACTTTCATGCCGGCGGCGACATTGGGTGCACCGCATACGATAGCCAGCACTTCGCCCTGGCCGGCGTCAACTTTGCACAATTTGAGCTTGTCGGCATTCGGATGCTTGTCGACTGCGAGCACTTCGGCGACGACGACGCCCGACATGGGCGGCGCAACGGGTTCGAGCGCCTCGACTTCCAGACCGGCCATGGTCAGAAGATGGGCCAACTCGCCGCTGGTGAGCGGCGGATCGACGAAACTGCGCAGCCAGCTTTCCGGGAATTGCATCGTCAGTTGAATTGCGAAAGAAAGCGCAGATCGCCGTCGAAGAACAGGCGCAGGTCATTCACGCCGTAGCGCAGCATGGTGAGGCGATCCGGCCCCATGCCGAAGGCGAAGCCGATGTACTTCTCGCTGTCGATGCCGACATGCTTCAGCACATTGGGATGAACCATGCCGCTGCCGGCGATCTCCAGCCAGCCCGTATGGCTGCACACGCGGCATCCGGCGCCGTCGCAGAACACGCAGCCCATGTCCACCTCGGCGGAGGGTTCGGTGAACGGGAAGAACGAGGGCCGGAAGCGCACCCGCAGGTCGTCCTTCTCGAAGAAGCGGCGCAGGAAGTCGGTCAGCACACCCTTGAGGTCGGCGAAGCTGACGTTCTCGTCCACCCACAGCCCTTCGACTTGGTGGAACATCGGCGAATGGGTGGCATCCGAGTCGACGCGATAGACGCGGCCCGGCGCGATGATCTTCAGCGGCGGCTTGTGGGTCTGCATGTACCGCACCTGGATCGGCGAGGTATGGGTGCGCAGCAGCAGGCCGGGCGCGTTCTCGATATAGAAGGTATCGTGCATCGAGCGCGCCGGATGGTTCTCCGGCGTGTTGAGCGCGGTGAAGTTGTGGAAATCGGTCTCGATCTCCGGACCGTCGGCGACATCGAACCCGATTGATCGGAACAGCAGCTCGATGCGGTCCAGCGTGCGGGTGACCGGATGCAGTCCGCCCACCGCCGCGCCGCGCCCCGGCAATGTCACGTCCAGGGCTTCGGCCTGCAGCTGCGTCTCCAGGCGCGCGCGCTTGATGTCGGCGCGGCGCGCCTCCAGGGCGCGCTCGATCGCATCCTTGGCCGAATTGATGGCGGCGCCAGCCGCTTTGCGGTCCTGCGCCGGCAGTTTGCCCAAGCCCTTGAGCAGTTCGGTGAGCGAGCCGCTCTTGCCCAGATAGCGCGCCTTCGCCTGCTCCAACTGGGCGGCATCCGCGATCGCGGCGAACTCGACGCTCGCCGCTGAAACCAGTTCTTCTACGTTCGTCATGCTCTCGCTGCAGCAAGTCGCGGCCCGGCGGCGGCCGGAATCAAAAAAAGGAGGCCAAGCCTCCTTTTTCTGCGACGTACTTCGTCAGACGCCCAGTCCGGCCTTGGCCTGATCGGCGATCTTGGCGAACGCCACCTTGTCCATCACCGCCAGATCGGCGAGCACCTTGCGATCGACTTCGATCGCCGCCTTCTTCAGGCCGTTCATCAGGGTGCTATAGGTCAGGCCCAGTTCGCGCGCCGCGGCGTTGATGCGGGCGATCCACAGAGCACGGAACTGGCGCTTGCGCTGGCGACGGTCGCGATAGGCGTATTGCCCCGCCTTCATCACCGCTTCCTTGGCAATGCGATAGACGCTGCTGCGGCGACCGCGATAGCCCTTGGCCTGATCCAGAACCTTCTTGTGACGGGCATGCGCCGTCACACCGCGTTTGACTCGTGGCATTCCTGACCTCCCTTAGGCGTAGGGCAACATGGCGCGAACCGACTTGACATCGGTCCGATGGATCTCCGCCGTGCCGCGCAGCTGACGGATCCGCTTGCTCGTCTTCTTGGTCAGGATGTGGCGCTTGAACGCCTGCGAGCGCTTGATGCTGCCGCTGGCGCGCACTTTGAAGCGCTTGGCGGCCCCGCTCTTGGTCTTCATCTTGGGCATTTCGTTACTCCGTTTTTTGATATGGCTGCGGGTGGTTCCCTGCGGAACGCTTGCAGACCCTCGCCACTTGTCTCGGCGGAAACGGTCCGCCAGCCGCCTGCGGCCCGCTTGCGCCGGCCGCGACAAATCAGTGCTTCACCGGCACCTTCTTGATCGGCGCCAGCACCATGATCAGCTGGCGCCCTTCCATCTTCGGGAACTGCTCCACCGTGCCATAGGCTTCGAGGTCCCCTTTCACCCGCTCCAGGAGACGTATGCCGAACTCCTGGTGCGCCATCTCGCGGCCGCGAAAGCGCAGCGTCACCTTGGTCTTGTCGCCCTCCTGGAGGAACTTGATCAGGTTGCGCAGCTTGATCTGGTAATCCCCCTCGTCCGTACCGGGCCGGAACTTGATCTCCTTGACCTGGATCTGCTTCTGCTTGAGCTTGGCCTCGTGGGCCTTCTTGGCTTCGTAGTACTTGAACTTGCCGAAGTCCATCAAGCGGCAAACGGGCGGTTTTGCCATCGGCGCGATCTCCACCAGATCGACTCCCGCTTCCTCGGCCATGGTCAGCGCCTGCTGGATCGAAACGATCCCGACCTGGTCGCCTTCTACGCCAATGAGGCGGATTTCCGGGGCGTTGATCTCGCCATTGACGCGCTGCGTCGCCTTGCTACTAGCTTGAACGATGGTGCGAACCTCCAAAAAAACAGAAAGAAAGCCGCGTCCCGCGGTTACTTACGCGCCTCGCTGCTCGCGCTCGCTTCGCAGGCGATCGACCAACGCTTCGAGGGACATTTGCCCGAGGTCCTGATTGCCCCGGGCCCGCACGGCCACCAGTTGCGCTGCCTTTTCCCTGTCGCCGACGACGATCTGGTAGGGCAGTTTCTGCATGCTATGTTCGCGTATTTTATAGTTAATTTTTTCGTTCCGCAAATCCGATAGTGCGCGCAAGCCGGCCGCTTGCAGCTTTTGCGCAACGTCCGCCGCGTAATCGGCCTGGTTTTCGGAGATATTCATCACCACCGCCTGCACCGGCGCCAGCCAGAGCGGGAAGGCCCCGGCGTGATGTTCGATCAGGATGCCGATGAAGCGCTCGAGTGAACCCAGGATAGCCCGGTGCAGCATCACCGGCGTCCGGCGCGTGTTGTCCTCGGCCACGTACTCGGCCCCGAGCCGCGCCGGCAGCGAAAAGTCCAGTTGCAGCGTGCCGCACTGCCACACCCGGCTCAGGCAGTCCTTGAGGGAGAATTCGATCTTGGGGCCGTAGAACGCCCCCTCCCCCGGCTGCAGATCGTATTTCAGCCCTTTGGCATCGAGCGCCTGCGCCAGCGCCGCCTCTGCCCGGTCCCAGGCCTCGTCCGCGCCGATGCGCTTTTCCGGCCGCGTGGACAACTTGACCAGGATGTCGGAGAAGCCGAAGTCCGCGTACACCTTGCGCAGCAGGTCGATGAAATCGGAGGACTCGTCGAGCACCTGCTCCTCGCTGCAGAAGATGTGTGCGTCGTCCTGCACGAAGCCGCGCACCCGCATCAGGCCGTGCAGCGATCCCGACGGCTCGTTGCGATGGCAGGAGCCGAACTCGGCGATGCGCAGCGGCAGGTCGCGGTAACTCTTGATGCCCTGGTTGAAGATCTGGATGTGGCCCGGGCAGTTCATCGGCTTGACGGCGTAGTCGCGCTCCTCGGCCTTGGTCGTGAACATGTTTTCGGCATACATCTGCCAGTGCCCCGAACGCTCCCACAGGCTGCGCTCCATCAACTGAGGCGTCTTCACCTCCTGGTAGCCGTGCTCACGGATCACCTGCCGCATGTACTGCTCGATTTCCTGCCACACGACCCAGCCGTTGGCGTGCCAGAACACCATGCCCGGCGCCTCTTCCTGCAGGTGGAAGAGGTCGAGTTGGCGGCCGAGGCGGCGGTGGTCGCGCTTTTCCGCTTCCTCCAGCATGTGGAGGTAGGCGTCCTGTTCCTCCTTCTTCGCCCAGGCCGTGCCGTAGATGCGCTGCAGCATCTCGTTGCGCGAGTCGCCGCGCCAGTAGGCGCCGGCGACTTTCATCAGCTTGAAAACCTTGAGCTTCCCGATGGATGGCACATGCGGGCCGCGGCACAGATCGACGAATTCGCCCTCGCGGTAGAGCGACACGTCCTCGCCGGCGGGAATCGAGGCGATGATCTCCGCCTTGTAGTGCTCGCCGATGCCCTTGAAGAACTCCACCGCCCGGTCGCGCTGCCACACCTCGCGCGCCACCGGGAAATCCATCTTCGCCAGTTCGTGCATGCGCTGCTCGATCTTGGCCAGGTCTTCGGGCGTGAATGGGCGCTTGTACGAGAAATCGTAGTAGAAGCCGTTGTCGATCACCGGCCCGATGGTGACCTGGGCGTCGGGAAACAATTCCTTCACGGCGTAGGCCAGCAGGTGGGCGGTGGAGTGACGGATGATCTCGACGCCCTCCGCATCCTTGTCGGTGACGATGGCGAGGCGCGCATCGCGTTCGATGAGGAACGAGGTGTCCACGGTGCGGCCGTCCAGCTTGCCGGCGACGGCCGCCTTGGCCAGGCCCGGACCGATCGCGGCGGCGACCTCGGCTACGGTGACCGGGCGCGCGAAGGATTTCTGCGAGTTGTCGGGAAGGGTGATGACGACGGACATAAGGACCGATCCTTCAGCAAAAAAAAGTGCGGCCGAACCGCACTTTTCATTCAATTGGCTCGACTCAGCGTCTGGAACAAGAGTTCTGGCGAGTTCGGAACATGGGCTTACGTATCCGTCCTGATGTACTGTTCGCGCCGCAACCGGACCGAAGCGGCCGTCCCGTCACGCTTTCGCGATGGCGAATTGTCCCATAACCGCCCTCCTGCCGGCAACAGCCGCGGCATGGTCGCGTTGTCACGCCCGTGCCGATTCGAGGCGAAGCCCCGGCGACCGCCTGCTGCGCCCGGCTCACCCTCACGGCGCAGTACTTGAATTCCGGGATCTTGCCGAAGGGATCCAGCGCCGGGTTGGTGAGCAGATTGGCGGCCGCCTCGACATAACAGAACGCGATGTATACCGTGCCCCGCGCCAGCCCGGAGTCGGCTTGCGCCCGGGCAGTCAGAGCGCCGCGCCGCGTCTCCAGCGTAATGCGCTCGCCGGCGGCGGCACCCACAGAGGCAAGATCGTCGGGATGGATGGAGACCTTGGGTTCCGGCTCCAGCGCATCCAGCACCTGCGAGCGACGCGTCATGCTGCCGGTGTGCCAGTGCTCCAGCTCGCGCCCGGTGATCAGCACCATCGGGTAGTCCCGGTCCGGCAATTCGTCGGCGGTGAGCAGTTTCGCCGGCACGAAGCGGCCGCGGCCGCTGACCGTCGGGAAATGATCGGTGAAGATCACCACTTCCGAGGCGTCGCCTTCGCGCCGGCGCGGGTAGAACACGCCGCCCGCGCGCTCCACTTCCTTCCACGTGATGCCGGCGATGGAGGGCATGGCATGGCGCATTTCCTCGAAAACGTCGGCCACGTCCGAGTAGTACCACTCCAGGCCGAGACGCTGCGCCAGTCGTTGGATGATCCACAGGTCCGGCCGCGCCTCGCCCGGCAGCGGCAGCGCCGCCCGTCCCAGTTGCACGCAGCGGTCCGTGTTGGTGAAGGTGCCGGTCTTCTCCGCGAAGGCGCTCGCCGGCAGTATGACGTCGGCGAACATCGCGGTCTCGGTGAGGAACAGGTCCTGCACCACGAGGTGGTCGAGCGCCGCCAGCGCCTCGCGCGCGTGATTGAGGTCCGGGTCCGACATGGCGGGGTTCTCGCCCATGATGTACATGCCGCGGATCTCGCCGCGGATGGCGGCGTGGATGACTTCCACCACCGTCAGCCCGGGCTTGTCGTCGAGACGGACGTCCCAGTAGTCTTCGAAGCGCGCGCGCGCCGCGGCGTCGTCCACCCGCTGATAGTCGGGAAACGCCAGGGGAATGAGACCGGCGTCGGAGGCGCCCTGCACATTGTTCTGGCCGCGCAGCGGATGCAGCCCGGTGCCACGGCGCCCGATCTGCCCGGTCATCAGGGCCAGAGCGATCAGGCAGCGCGCGTTGTCGGTGCCATGTACGTGCTGCGACACACCCATGCCCCACAGGATCATGGCGGCGCCCGCCGTGGCATAGAGGCGCGCCACGGCGCGGATGGTGGCGGCGTCGATGCCGCAGATGCCCGCCATCTGCTCCGGCGCGAAGTGCTTCAGGTTGTCGCGGAATACCTCGAAGCCTTCGGTGCGCTCCGCAATGAAACGCTCGTTGACCAACCCCTCCTCCACGATCACATGCATGATCGCGTTCAGCAGCGCCACGTCGGTGTCGGAGCGGAACTGCAGGAAATGGGTGGCATGGCGCGCAAGATCGGTGGCGCGCGGGTCCATCACCACCAGCTTGGCGCCGCGCCGCACGGCATTCTTGATGAAAGTGGCGGCGACCGGATGATTCACCGTCGGATTGGCGCCGACGACGACGATGACGTCTGCGTGCTGCACGTCCGACACGGGATTCGACACCGCACCCGAGCCGATGCCTTCCAGCAGCGCCGCCACGCTCGAGGCGTGGCACAGGCGCGTGCAGTGATCGACGTTATTGCTGCCGAAGCCGGTGCGCACCAGCTTCTGAAACAGATAGGCTTCCTCGTTGCTGCCCTTGGCGGAGCCGAAGCCGGCCAGAGCCCTACTGCCGCGGGTTTCCTTGATGCGCTTCAGTCCCGCGGCGGCGAAGTCCAGTGCCTCCTCCCAGCTCGCCTCGCGAAAGGCGGCGGCGGGATTCGCCGGATCGAGATCCATGGTCTTCGGCACGCCCGGCTTGCGGATCAGCGGCCGCATCAGGCGCTGCGGATGGCGCGGATAGTCGAAGCCGAAGCGGCCTTTGACGCACAAGCGGCCGTGATTGGCCGGGCCGTCGCGCCCTTCCACCTCGACGATGCGCCCGTCGCGCACGTGATAGGTCACCTGGCAGCCGACCCCGCAGTAGGGGCACAGCGAGTCCACCCTGCTCTCTTGCGCCTGGCGCGGCAGCGCCAGGCGGGTGGCCGGGAGCAGCGCGCCGGTGGGACAGGCCTGCACGCATTCGCCGCAGCCGACGCAGGTGCTCCGGCCCATGGCATCGCCGAGATCGAAGACGATCTCGGCGTGCGCCCCGCGAAAGGCGTAGCCGATGACGTCGTTCTGCTCGATCTCGCGGCAGGCGCGCACGCAGCGCGTGCACTGGATGCAGGCGTCGAGCTGCACCGCCATGCCGGGATGGCTGAAATCGGGCGCCACCGCCGCGCGCCGCGCAAACCTGGGCGCGCCGAGGCCGAGCTTCGCATACCACAAGTCGAGCTCACAGTCGGGCTTGAGCGGCTGCTCGGGCACGTCCGACTTGAGCAGTTCCAGCACCATGTTCTGCGCCGCCCGTGCACGCTCGCTCTGCGATCGCACCTGCATGTCGGCGCGCGGAACGCGGCAGCAGGACGGCGCCAGCACGCGCTCGCCCTCGATTTCCACGACGCAGGCGCGGCAATTGCCGTCGGCGCGCATGCCGTCCTTGTAGCAGAGATGGGGAATCTCGATGCCGTGGCGCCGCGCCGCCTGCAGGATGGTCTCGCCCGCCGCCGCTTCCAGCGTGCGGCCGTCGAGGTTGAAGACGACGTTTTCCATAAGCGCCTCCGTCTCGCCTTTCAGCGCTTCAGTTCATCGCCGAAGAACCGGATCACGGACAGCAGCGGATTTGGCGCCGCCTGGCCGAGGCCGCAGATCGACGCGTCCATCATGGTCTGGCCCAGTTCCTGCAGAAGCGGCACGTCCCACTGCGGCCGCGCCATCAGCGCCGCCGCCTTGGCGGTGCCGACGCGGCACGGCGTGCATTTGGCGCAGGATTCGTGGGCGAAGAAGCGCATGGCGTTGAGCGCCATCGCCCGCGCCGAATCGTGCTGCGACAGCACGACGATCGCGGCCGACCCGATGAAGCAGCCGTGGGGAACCAGGGTGTCGAAGTCGAGGGGGACGTCGGCCAGTTCGGCGGGCAGGATGCCGCCCGAGGCGCCGCCCGGGAAGTAGCCGTACAGCTCGTGACCCGGCAGCATGCCGCCGCAGTGCTCGGCGATGAGCTGGCGCAGCGTGATGCCGGCCGGCGCCAGATGCACGCCGGGCTTCTGCACCCGGCCGGAAACCGAGAACGAACGCAGCCCCTTGCGGCCGTTGCGCCCCTGGCCGGCGAACCACTCGGCGCCGCGCTCCAGGATGTCGCGCACCCAGTACAGCGACTCCATGTTCTGCTCCAGCGTGGGGCGACCGAACAGCCCCACCTCGGCAATGTAGGGGGGCCGCAGGCGCGGTATGCCGCGCCTGCCCTCGATGGATTCGATCATGGCCGATTCCTCGCCGCAAATGTAGGCGCCGGCGCCGCGCCGCAGCTCGATCGGCGGCAGGGCGCAGGGAGCATCGGCGTGCAGGGCAGCCAGTTCCCGGGCCAGGATCTCGCGACAGTGGGCATACTCGTCGCGCAGGTAGATGAACACCTCGCCCACGCCGCAGCAATAGGCGGCGATCAGCATGCCTTCGAGAAAGCGGTGCGGATCGCGCTCCAGGTAGTAGCGGTCCTTGAAGGTCCCGGGCTCGCCTTCGTCGATGTTCACCGCCATCAGCCGCGGCGCCGGGTAGCCGAGCACGATGCGCCACTTGCGTCCGACGGGGAAGCCGCCGCCGCCCAGTCCGCGCAGGGCCGAACCCTCCATGACGGCGATCACGCTTTCGGCGTCGCGCTCGCCGGCCAGCAGTTGGGCCGCGATGCGGTAGCCGCCCGCCTCGCGGTAGGCGGCGTAGTCGATGTAATCGGGAATCGGCGCCGCGGTGGCGCGCGTCAGCACGGCCTGCTGGATCTGCTCCGGGGTCGCGGCGCCGATTGGATTGCGCCCGACCACCGCCACCGGCGCCGTCTCGCAGCGGCCGACGCAGGGCACGCGCTGAACGCGCACGCCCTCCCCCAGGATGTTGCCCAGCACCGGAATCAATTCCTCCGCACCGGCCATGGCGCAGGACAGGGAGTCGCATACCCGCACCGTCACCGGGGGCGGCGGCGCCTCGCCGGCCCTGACCACATCGAAGTGGTGATAGAAAGTGGCGACCTCATACACCTCGGCGCGCGCCAACCCCATCTCGTCCGCCAGCGCCGCCAGTTGCTCGGCGCCCAGGTGCCCGTAGCTGTCCTGGAGCAGATGCAGATACTCGATCAGCAGGTCACGTCGCAGCGCGCCGGGGCCGAGCGCGCACCGCACCTCGGCGCGGGCCTTGGCGCTCACGACAGGCTTGATGCGCCCCTTTCCCTGCTTCATGTCGGAGGCTTCTCCGGTGCGGGCATGGGACTACCGGGCCTGCAGGTAGGCGGCTACTGCGCGCATCTCGTCCGGCGTCATGTTCTTCACCACCCGCTCCGCCATGACCACGCCGTGGGGGCGCAGCTTGGTGCGGAACTCCTGCAACTGCTTCACGATGTACTCCGCGTGCTGCCCGGCGAGCCGCGGAAACACCGAAGCGCCTTCGGCGTTGTCGCCATGGCAGGAGGCGCAGGCCGCCACGTTGTGCGCTGGGATGCCCTGGGCATAGATGCGCTTGCCCTGCTCCATCTGCTTGGGATTCCCCGCCTTGCCCGGCTTCGGCGTCTGCGCCGCGTAATATTCCGCCAGTCCCTGAATGGTGGCGTCGTCGAGCAGCGCCGAGATACCCCACATGTAGGCCTGGGGGCTGGAATCGGAGCGCTTTTGCGCGCGAAAGAGCTTGAGTTGTTCCGCCAGATAGAGCGGCTGCTGCGCTGCGAGCTTCGGGTAAATCGGGGCAGGGCTGTTGCCGCCCTCGCCGTGGCAGGCATTGCACACGTGTATCGCTCTTTCCACGACGTCGCCCGGCGCCTTGCCGCCCTGCGCCCGCACCATGCCGGTAGCGGTGACAAGAAGCGATACCAGGATCCCGGCCAGTACATGTTTCATTCTCATCGTCACTCTCTCCGCCTCCAGCAGAAAAACAAGCCCCGGACGCAAGCGGGTCACACCCTTTCACCACTGCCGATCGAACCCGCTGCTTTTGGATCGAAATCGCGCTGCAAAATTGATGCCAGAATGTTCTCATGGCGGTGCGGGGTGCCGCTGACCTGGCCCCGGGGCATCCGCCGGCCGCCCTCCGGCATCGCGGCACAGGACTTGCATCGTTCATAGCCTTGTGACGACATTGCCCACCCGCAGTGAAACCCGGGATCGGATCGCCCCGGCCGCGCACCGCCCCCTGTTCGGATTCGGAGCATTCCGTATTTGCCTCGTCACGCTTTTGGCGGTGGCTACCCTGCTGCAGGGGCAAGGCGCCGCGGCCGAGCCGCTGCCGGTGCGCGAGCTGGCGCCCGGGCTGTTCGTCCACGCCGGTGTGCAGGCGGAAAGCTCGCCGCACAACCTGGGCGACATCGCCAACATCGGATTCATCGTCGGCGCAAAGTGCGTCGCCGTCATCGACACCGGCGGATCCGTCGTGGTCGGCAACCGGCTGCGGGAGGCCGTGAAGGCGGCCACCACGCTCCCCGTCTGCTACGTCGTCAACACCCACATCCATCCCGATCACATCTTCGGCAATGCGGCGTTCAAGGCGGACGATCCGGTGTATGTCGGTCACGCCCGTCTCGCTGCCGCCATGGCGGCGCGCGGCCGCAACTACCGCAACGCGCTGCTGCGGGATCTCGGCGAAGCCGTGGCCGCCAGCGAGATCATCCCCCCCACGCTGGAGGTGAAGGATGCCCTGGACCTGGATCTCGGCGGCCGCATCCTCCGGCTCAAGGCGTGGCCCACCGCCCACACCGACAACGACCTCACCGTGTTCGACACGCGCAGCGAGACCCTGTGGCTGGCGGACCTGCTGTTCGTCGAACACATCCCGGTGGTGGACGGCAGCCTCAGGGGCTGGCTCTCCGTCATGACGGAGATCGCGGCGCTGCACCCGCAGCGGGTCATCGCCGGCCACGGCGAGAGCGCGGACTGGCGGCGCGCGCTGCGCGACCAGGAGCGTTACCTGCGCACCTTGTTAACCGAAACCCGCGCCGCCATAAAGGCCAAGAGGACCATGCAGCAGGCCGTGGACTCGGTCGGCCTGGGCGAGAAGGACCAGTGGCTGCTGTCCGAAGGGTTTCACAAGCGCAACGTGACCGCCGCCTACGCCGAACTGGAATGGGAAGACTGAACCGCCCAGTGTCTATACTGGTCACATGCGGCACCCGAGGAGGAAAGCGAACTTGAAACCACTATGGCGTCATGGACTTGTTGTCGCCGCGATCCTGGCCTGCGTCAGGTCGCTGGCCGTGGTGCCCGCCGCGGCGGCGGAGCCGAAGGCCGACATCTGGGACAAGGTGCGCACCAGCCTGTTCGCCGGGCGCCCGATCTCCGAGCAGGCGGATGCGGTGATCGAACTGGAGGCGCCGGTGCGCGCCGAGGACGCCGCCACGGTACCGATCGCCATCCATACCAAACTGCCGCAGAGCAAGGATGCCTACATCAAGAAGGTGTACCTGGTCATCGACCACAACCCCTCTCCGCTGGGCGCAGTATTCACGTTCGCCCCCGACAGCGGCCGGGCCGATCTGGAAACCCGCGTGCGCATCGAGGAATACACCCACGTGCGCGCCATCGCCGAACTCTCCGACGGCAAGCTGTACATGGCGAGCCGCTACGTCAAGGCCTCGGGAGGATGCTCCGCGCCGGCCGGCAAGGATCAGGCGGCGGCCTTGGCGCGGCTGGGCAAGATGAAGATTCGTGTCAACAACGCGGTGGCGCTGAACCAGCCGAATCAGGCGCAGCTCATGATCAGCCACCCCAACAACTCCGGCCTGGCCATGGACCAGTTGACCCGCCTCTACGTGCCGGCCCATTTTGTGCGGCGCATCGACGTCAGCTATGCCGGCAAGCCGATCCTCACGGCGGAGGTCGATTTCACCATCAGCGAGAATCCGAATTTCCGCTTCTACTTCGTTCCGCGCACGGAAGGAGAGTTGAAGGCGGAAGTGGTCGATTCCAACGACCTCAAGTTCGAGAGTTCGATTTCTGTGCGCCAGGGCGCGGGGGCGGGATCCTGAACCAGCTCTGCCGCCAGCCTGGCTGTTACGGTTTCCTGTCGATGCCGCACTGCTTGAAGGCGTCGGCGCGCAGGGTACGATAGCGCTTGGCCGCATCCTTCATCCCCTCCGGATCGCGGAACACTCCGGCGCGCTCGCCGCCCATGCCCTGATAGCGGACGATGGCCGCCGACTCGACGTAGCTGTCATAGGCCATGTCCTTGGCGATGGCGTCGATGGCGCAGGAGCACTTGTACAGATATTGATAGTCGCCGCCATTGTTGCGCATGCATTCGAGCACGAACTCGACCCGGTCCGTGGTCGGGTAGTCGTGGGCCGAGACCGCGCCCGTCAGGGCCAGTCCGAACACAAGTGATGCCAAGCGTATGGTCATGAAGTCTCTCATCGAAGTTTGGACAGCCGAACATGTGCAGCGATCAAGCAAGATCGCTGCCCGATTGTCTCCCGCAGTCGCAGAGAACTGAATTGGCTGCCGCGCCGCAGCATCTGCGCCGGCAAGGCCTCGTCCCGGATCGCGCGCCGGCGTCCTCCGGGTTGCGCATGCTTCTTGCCCCGATCGTGGTCCTGATCGCCGTACTGGCGCCGCGCGCCTGGGCCGACGCGCCGACGCCGCAACTCGTCGCACCCGGGGTCTATGTCTTTCCCGGCGACCTGGCGGCTCCCTCGGCCGCCAATCTGGGCGTAATCGCCAATGCCGGCGTGATCGTCGGCAGCGGCGGCATGGTCGTCATCGGCACCGGGACCAGCGATGCCCACGGCGAGCGACTGCTGCAGGCTATCGCCGCCCTCGGCGACAAGCCCGTGCTGCTGGCCCTCAACCTCTATGCTGCAGCGGAGCATGTGCTCGGCAACACCGCCTTTGCCCGCCGCGGCATCCCGATTCTGGCGCATCGCGAGACCGACCGCTACATGGCGCAGAACTGCGAGGTGTGCATCCGCAATCTCGGCGCCGCCATCGGCGCGGACAAACTGGCAGGTTCACGCCTGGCCCGGCCGGAGCGGCTGATCGACGGCGCGACCACCCTCAGCATCGGCGGCCGCACTCTCGACATACTGCATGTCGGACCCGCCCAGCAGCCGGGCAGCATCGCCGTCCTGGACCGCGAAAGCGGTGTCCTGTTCGCCGGAGCCCTCGCCACCCTGGATGTCATCCCCGACGCCCACGATGCCGACATCGATGGCTGGCTCGCCATGCTCGACGCCATGCGCAAGGCGGAGCCGCGCGTGCTGGTGCCGGGGCGCGGCCCGGTGTCGCCGCCGCGGCGACTCGCGGAAGTGGCGGATTACCTCACGGCGCTGCGCGTCCAGGCGCAGCGGGCCTACCGTGGCGGCACCGGCCTCGGCGAACTGGGCCGCAGCCCGCCTCTGCCGCGTTTCGAGCGATGGCTGCAATACGACACGCTGCATGCGCGCAATCTGCACCACCAATACCTCAAGCTGGAGGCGGCGGACCTGGCGCAGTAACCCCGGCGTCGCTGAAAGTACGAGGCATCCGTCTTGCATGGGGTAGCGCAATCGTGCCCCGCCGCCCGGCGGCAGGCCCGGTCCCGCGCAACCTGCCGCCCACCCGGAGAACCTGGACATGAGCCGCAACGAATCCCTGCTTGCCGACTGGCGCGACCGGGCGCTCGCTTTGGAGGAAGCGGTGGGGCGGGCGGTGATCGGCCAGGAACGGGTGATCCGGCTCATCGACGTGGCGGTATTCGCGCGCGGCCACGTCCTGCTCGAAGGCGACGTCGGCGTCGGCAAGACCACCCTGCTGCGCGCCTTCGCCCGCGGCATCGGCGGCGCCTTCGAGCGCATCGAGGGCACGGTGGACATGATGCCGAGCGATCTCGTCTACTACACCTACGTCGGCGAAGACGGCCGGCCGCGCGTCGACCCCGGCCCCCTGCTGCGCCACGGTGCCGACCTCTCCGTGTTCTTCTTCAACGAGATCAACCGTGCCCGACCCCAGGTGCAATCGCTGCTGCTGCGCACGATGGCGGAGCGCAGCGTCGGTGCCTTCAACCGCCAGTACCGCTTTCCGCACCTGATCGTGTTCGCCGACCGCAACCGGGTTGAGAAAGAGGAAACCTTCGAACTGGCATCGGCGGCGCGCGACCGTTTCCTGTTCGAGTTGCAGATCGAGACGCCGTCGCAGCGCAGCATCCAGAGCGCACTGGTGTTCGATCCGCTCTACCACGACGCCGACGCACTGGTGGAACGGGTGCCCGAGGCACTGTTGTCGCACCTGGAATTGAACCAGGTCGCCGGCGTGATCCAGGAGGAAGTGCGCGCCAGCGAAACGCTGCACCACTACGCCCTCGAATTGTGGCGCGCCACGCGCGAGCCGGCGGCTTTCGGCATCGAAGTCGACGGCGTGGACGTGGAACGGCTGGTGCTGGCCGGCGCCAGCCCGCGCGGCATGAGCATGCTGCTGCGCGCCGCGCGCGTCGGCGCCTGGCTCGACGGCCGGGATTTCCTCACGCCGGAGGACCTGCGCTCGGTGTTCGCCGAGGCCATCGGCCACCGCGTCTTCTTCACGCCGGTGTACGAGATGCGCCGCAGCCAGATCGCGCCGCGACTGATGCGGCAGGTGCTGGACCGGGTGGCGGCGCCGTGAACGACCTCGGCAGCATGCCGCCGCCGGAGTTCAGCTACCGTGTACCGTGGCGCGCCGGCGCGCCGCGTCCCGGTCACCATCGCGGCGCCCACCACGGCAGCGGCATGGATTTCATCGGCCATGCGCCGCTGCCTGCCTCGCCCGATCCGCGCCGCATCGATTTCCGGGCCAGCCTGTACGACCCCTTCGGCCAGTGGCAGGTGCGCGTGTACCGCCAGCGCGCGAGCATCGCCGCCTGCCTCGTCGCCGACCTCTCCGCCTCGATGGGGTTCGCCGGCGCCCGTCGCAAGCTCGACGTACTCGCCGATTTCGCCGCCGCCCTCGGCCATTCGGCGGTCCGCAGCGGCGACGCCTTCGCTTTCGTCGGTTGCGGACGCCGGGTCGTGAGCGAACTGGTGCTGCCGCCGACCCATGCCCGCGGCGCTGCAATGGATGTCGCCGCCGCCCTGCGTGGCCTGCAGCCGACGGCCGACAGCGCAACGGGCCTGCGCGACGCGGCGGACTACCTGCCGCGCCAGCGTTCCCTGGTATTCCTCGCCTCCGATTTTCACTTCCCGATCGCCCTCGTCGACGACATTCTGGATGCGCTGGGCCACCACGCCGTCGTCCCGGTGGTCCTGTGGGATGCCGCCGAACGGGCGCCGGAGGCGGATTTCGGGCTGGCGCGGGTGCGCGATGCGGAGAGCGGACGCGCTCGCAGCCTCCTGCTGCGTCCGGCGTTGCGGCAGCGCTGGCAGGCGGCCTTCGAGCAGCGCCGGCGCATGCTGGAACACTGTTTCTCCCGCCGCGACCTGCGCCCGTTTTTTCTCGTCGGCGAATTCCAGCCCGACGCCATGACGGCCTACTTTTTCGGCCGCGACTGAATCGGCTTCCACGTGCACGCCGCCTGCCGCGTCCTCGCAATGCTCTGCCTTCCGGCGTCGGCTTGCGCCGCCGGAACCGGGGCGTGGACGGTCGAGGTGCTCAATCCGCGTCCCTTCGGCTATGTCATCGGCGACCTCGTCGAGCAGCACATCAGCCTGATCACGGACGGCACGCGCACCCTGGACACGGCGCAACTGCCGCCTCCGGGACGGGTGGACCGCTGGCTCGAACGCCGCTCCGTCGCCGTTGCCGAGGCCCGCACCGGCCGGCGCTGGGACATCACCCTTCAGTACCAGATCCGCAACACCCCCGAGCAGGTGACCACCGTCAGCCTGCCCGAGGTCCGGCTGCAACTGACGGCGGCCGACGGCAGCAGCGAGGAGCACATCGGCGACTGGCCGATCAGCATCGCCCCGCTGACGCCGCCGACGGTGCTGGCGCGGGCCGGGCTGGAGGAAATGCGGCCGGACACTATGCCTCCCCTGGTGGACACCGGCAGCTACCGCCTGCGCCTCGGCCTCCATGCCCTGATCCTGAGCGGCCTCGGCGGGTTCGCCCTGTGGCGGCGTTTCGGCCTGTCCTGGGCCGGCGGCAGGCGCGGGCCGTTCGCCCTTGCCTGCCGCGATGTGCAGAGACTGGCGCGCCACCGTTCGCGCCCGGACATCCATGCCGCAGCGCTGCGGCGTCTGCACCGGGCGTTCGATCAGTGCGCCGGCCACACAGTGTTCGCCGATCAACTGGACGCCTTCTTCGCCCAACGGCCGCAGTTCGGCGCATTGCGTGCGGAAACGGAACAGTTGTTCCGCCAGTCGCGCCTGCTGTTTTTCGGCGGCGGCGGCGACGCCGGCTCCCTCGAGCGCGTGCTGGCGCTGGCCCGCGCCTACCACGCCGCCGAACGACGGGGGGTCTGAATGTTCGCTGACCTGGCGGTGGAGCACCCGGCGCTGCTGCTGCTGTTGCCGCTGGCGCTGCTGCCCCTGCTGCGCCGGTCCGCCGACGCCAGCACCTTCTCCTGGCTTGAACTGATCCCGCCCGATCCCTTGTCGGACCTGCTCGGCTGGCTGGAACGGGGACTGGCGGCGTTCGCCATCGCCGCCACCGTGCTCGGGATGGCCGCACCGCAGCGCGAGGAGGTGCCGATGGAGCGCGTCGGGCGCGGCGCCGAAATCGTCCTCCTGCTCGACCGCAGCCGCAGCATGGACCTGCCCTTCGCCACCGCTGCCATGGTCAACTGGTTCGACACCAGCGGCGAAACCAAGGGCCATGCCGCGCGGCGCCTGCTCGCCGAGTTCACGGCGCGCCGCCGCAACGATGCCTTCGCCATGGTCGCCTTCAGCACCAACCCCATCACCGTGCTGCCATTCACGCGCCAGGAAGAGGCCGTGCAGGCGGCCATCGCCGCCGCCGGCAGCGGGCGCGGACTGGCCGAGACCGACATCGGGCGCGGCCTGCTGCGGGCGGCATCCCTGTTCGAATCGCGCCCCTACAGCGGTTCGCGCATCGTGCTCATGGTGTCCGACGGCGGCGCCCACCTCGACGAGGACACGCGCCGGCGCGTCGCTGCCGCGATGAAACGCAGCCGCATCGCCCTCTACTGGATCTACATCCGCTCTCTCGGCAGCCCCGGGCTGACGCCCGCCGCCGGCGGCGCGGACAGCGATTCCGATCTGGTGCCGGAATCCGCCTTGCACCGCTACTTCAGATCGATGGGCACACCCTACCAGGCGTTCGAGGCGGAGAGTGCAGGTGCCCTGCAGCGCGCCATGACGGCGGTGGACCAGGCCGAGAACCTGCCGATCGTATATACCATCCGTCTGCCGCGGCTCGACCTGGCCCCGTTCTGCTACGGCATGGCGCTGCTGGCGGCCCTGGCGCTGACGGCGCTGCACCTGATCGCGGTCCGGCCATGGCGTTGAAGCGACGCGGCGCACGGCTGCTCGGGACGCTCGCCGCCACGGTGGCCCTGCTCGCCCTCGCGGACGGCTATCGATGGTGGCAAGCTTCCCGCACCAACGCCGCCATTCGCTCCCAGCCCATGGCCGAACCGGCGCTCGACGAAGCGTCGCAGATCGTATTTGCCCGTGCTTGGCGCCATGCGGCGGCGGGAGACTACCACCGCGCCGTGACCGCCTATCGCGAGGCGGCAAGCCGGGGGGACGAAGCTCTGCGCCAGGCCGCGCTCTACAACAGCGCCAATCTGCATCTGCGCGAGGCCTTGCGGCTGCGGGAACAGGGAGCCGAGCCCCAGGTTCTGCCGTTGCTGGAAATGGCCAAGCAGGGCTACCGCGACGTGCTGCATGCCAATCCCGGCTACTGGGATGCGAAGTACAACCTGGAGCGCGCGCTGCGCCTGGCACCCGAGACGGATGAGGACGAAGCCGGCGCCCTCACCCCGCCGCCGCCGAGCGAACGAGCCGCCACTACCATGAAGGCCTTCACCCTCGGACTGCCATGAGCGCGCGCCTGGGACACCGCAGCGCGGCCCTGCTGCTCGCCTGCGCCGCGCTGGCGGCGACCTTCCTCGCGCCGCAGGCGTCGTTCCAGCGCGCCACGTTCAGGCTGCTGGTGACGCTGGACATTACCCAGAGCATGAACACCGCCGACTACCGGGTCGGGTCCGCCATGGTCAGCCGGCTCGATTACGCCAAGGCCGCGCTGCGCAACACCCTGCTGCGCCTGCCCTGCGGCTCGCACGTGGGCTGGGGCGTGTTCTCGGAATACCGCACGCTGGTCCTGCTGGCGCCGGTCGAGGTGTGCGCGAACTTCGACGATCTCGCCGCCGTCCTGGAAGGTATCGACGGCACCATGGCCTGGGCCGGCGCGAGCGAGGTGGCCAAGGGACTGCATTCGGGAATTCGGGCGGCGCGCGAACTCGGCGGCGACACGCGCCTGGTGTTCGTCAGCGACGGACACGAAGCGCCGCCGCTGCATCCGCGCTATCTGCCGCGCTTCGACGGCAGGCCGGGCGAGGTCCAGGGACTGATCCTCGGCACCGGCGAGGCAGCCTTGTCACCGATTCCGAAGTTCGATGCGGACGGCCGATCCCTCGGCTTCTGGGGCGCGGACGAGGTGATGCAGACCGACGTCTACAGCCGCGGCCGCGCCTCCAGCGTGGCCGGGGAAGCAATGTTGGGCGCCGACGCGGACCCGGCCGCCCGAAGATCCCCGACGGAGCATCTGTCCTCGCTCAAGGAGTCGCATCTCCAGCAACTGGCCGCCGAGACGGGACTGTCGTACCGCCGGCTCGACCGACCCGATGCACCGTGGGACGCGGCGCGGCAGGCCGGCCTGGCGCAGGACACGGCGGTCATGACCGACCTGCGCTTGGTGCCGGCGACGGCAGCGCTGCTGCTTCTGGTGCTGCCCTTCCTGCTGCGGCGCAAAGCGGATCAGTAGTCGTACTTGATGTAGCGGAAGCGCTGGTCGTCCGCCGGCGTGCCTTCCAGGGGGCCCGCCTCCTTCGCCGGCTGCCAGTGCACGACCTCCTCGATCTTCTTCGCCAGGGCGAAGTCCTTGTCCGTGATGCCCTTGGCCGAATGGGTCACCAGCTTGACGATGACGAATGCGTAGGAGACGGTGAGGTCCGGATGATGCCATGCCGCTTCCGCCAGATGACCGACAGTGTTCACCACCATCAGCGTACCCTTCCAGCCCTCGGTGCGGTACTTGCGCCGGATCCAGCCATCCTCGAAGTACCAGTGCGGCAGCTCGCGCGCGAGCCGCTCCTTGATTTCCTGTTCCGGGTAAGCGTGTTCCTTGGTCCGTTCCATTTTTCTCTCCATGAGTAAGACTTGACACCGCAACCCCTGTCGCGAGCGCGTTCCCGCCCGGCTGCGGCCGCGGCAACGCGATGCGATGCTGCGATGCAGCAGGTGCCGCAGGCGCCGCCCCTCCCGACCGCTACTTCCTGTGACACAGAATGTTCATAAAGATGCCATTCCAGTTTCACTTCTGACACAGGCGCCGGCGGCGGACGGCTGCTTGCCGGAAAACACCCCGCTCCTCGCCCTCCGCGGCCCGATGCGACTTGCGCCTTGATCCGGGCATGCAATGTGCTAAAAAGAATCAACCTCGGCATTTACTCGCCTTATCGCGGCGCACCGAGGGATATTGCAGTGGCGGAAGAATGCGTGCCGCAAAGCAAAAACGGCACCGGATATCACACACAGGAGGAGACACTATATGTCGTGCGTCGCTCAACGAATGAAATGGCCGCTGGCCCTGGCTGCGCTGGCCGTACCCGGGCTGGTGCTGGCCAATGCCGACGTGGCCAAACTGACCAAGGATCCGAAGAACTGGGCCATGCAGGCAGGTGATTTCGCCAACCAGCGCCACTCGGATCTGAAGCAGATCAACAAGGACAACGTGAAGAATCTGCGGGTCGCGTGAACCTTCTCCACCGGCGTGCTGCGCGGCCACGAAGGCGGCCCCCTGGTGATCGGCGACACGCTCTACGTCCATTCACCTTTCCCCAACAAGGTCTTCGCCATCGACCTCGAGACGCAGAAGATCAAGTGGAAGTACGAGCCCAAGCAGGATCCGAGCGTGATTCCGGTGATGTGCTGCGACACCGTCAACCGCGGCCTCGCCTACGCCGAGGGCAAAGTCTTCCTGCAGCAGGCCGACACCAATCTCGTCGCCCTCGACGCCAAGTCGGGCAAGGAACTGTGGAAGGTCAAGAACGGCGATCCGAAGCTCGGCGCCACCAACACCAACGCACCCCACGTCTTCAAAGACAAGGTGATCACCGGCATCTCCGGCGGCGAGTTCGGTGTGCGCGGCTACATCGCGGCCTACAACATCAACGACGGCAAGCTGGCGTGGAAGGGCTACAGCATGGGTCCCGACGCGGAGATGCTGATGGATCCGGACAAGAGCATGACCTGGACCGACGGCAAGATGGCGCCCGTGGGCAAGGACTCCTCGCTCAAGACCTGGCAGGGCGACCAGTGGAAGATCGGCGGCGGCACCACCTGGGGCTGGTTCTCCTACGATCCCGAGTTGAACCTGATGTACTACGGCTCCGGCAATCCGTCCACCTGGAACCCGAAGCAGCGTCCGGGCGACAACAAGTGGTCCATGACCCTGTGGGCGCGCGACGTCAACACCGGCAAGGTGAAGTGGGTGTATCAGATGACGCCGCACGACGAGTGGGACTATGACGGCATCAACGAGGTGCCCCTGGTGAACATCAAGGTCAAAGGCAAGGACCGCAAGGCGCTGGTGCACTTCGACCGCAACGGCTTCGCGTACACGCTCGACCGCGTCACCGGGGAACTGCTGGTGGCCGAGAAGTATGATCCGAAGGTCAATTGGGCGACCGGCGTCGATATGAAGACGGGGCGGCCGCAGGTCGTGGCCAAGTACTCCACCGACCAGAACGGCCCCGACGTGAACAGCAAGGGCATCTGCCCCGCCGCGCTGGGCACGAAGGACCAGCAGCCGGTGTCCTTCAACCCGCAGACCAACCTGTTCTACGTCCCGACCAACCATGTCTGCATGGACTACGAGCCGTTCAAGGTCGAGTACACCGCCGGTCAGCCCTACGTCGGCGCGACGTTGTCGATGTATCCGGCGCCGGGCAGCCACGGCGGCATGGGTAACTTCATCACCTGGGATGCCGGCACCGGCAAGATCGTCCAGTCCAAGGCGGAGAAGTTCTCGGTGTGGAGCGGTGTCCTGACCACCGCCGGCGGCATCGCCTGCTATGGCACGCTGGAGGGCCACCTCAAGTGCGTCGATGCCAAGGACATCACCAAGGAGCTGTACAGGTTCAAGACGCCGTCCGGCATCATCGGCAACGTCAACACCTGGGAATACAAGGGCAAGCAGTACATCGGCGTGCTCTCGGGCATCGGCGGCTGGGCCGGCATCGGCATGGCGGCGGGCCTGGAGAAGGACACCGAAGGGCTCGGTGCGGTGGGCGGCTACAAGGAGCTGAAGGACTACACCGAACTGGGCGGCGTCATGACGGTGTTTTCCCTGCCGTAGGGACGGGCAGAGGTATGTGAAGGTGTAGGAAGTCGAGAGCGCGACTGGCATCCTGACCGCAGTCGGGATGCCAGTTTTTTTTGAACCTCACGAATGTCCAAATCATGAATGCAAAGCTCGTCATCGCCTCGCTGACTCTCGCGTCGGTCGTAACGATCGCGCCCGCCTGCGCCGCCGACGCCGCGCCATACACTGTGGTGGACGGCACCAAGGTCGATGCCAAGACCATGGAAGGCTGGCGCACCTGGCGTGCCCTGGCCTGCGAACGCTGCCACGGCAAGAACCAGGAAGGTATGGTCGGACCATCCCTGCTCGAAAGCCTCAAGAGCCTTTCGAAGGACGAGTTCAATAAGACGGTGCTCGAAGGTCGCCCCGAAAAGGGCATGCCCAACTTCAACGGCAGCAAGCAAGTGACCGACAACATCGACGGTCTCTACGGCTATCTCAAAGGCCGCTCCGACGGCGCCATCAAGGCCGGCCGCGTGGAGGAAATCAAGCCGTAGCGGCGGCGGGCGGCGCCTTGCCGCGCCACTTTCGCCGGTGTAGTCTGAAGCACTTGGCCCGTCACGAGATTCCATCCCAGCCCATCATGAATTCTGTCCCGCCACGGGCGCGCGGCGCGTTCCACGCCCTCGCGGCCGCTGTCCTTCTGCTCGTCGCCGTGCCCGCGGCCCAGTCCCAGTCCCAGTCGCCGTCCCAGACCGGCGACGACCAGGACAAGGTGCTGCGGGTCTGTGCCGATCCGAACAACCTGCCCCTTTCCAACCGCCAACTTGCCGGCTACGAGAACAAGATCGCCGAACTGTTCGCCCGCGACCTCGGCTGGAAGCTGGAGTACACGTGGTTTCCGCAGCGCATGGGCTTCATTCGCAACACCCTGCGCGCGCGCGACGCGGACGACCGGCGCTTCAAGTGCGACCTGGTGATCGGCGTGCCGGTCGGCTTCGAACTCGCCAGCACCACTGCGGCCTACTACCGTTCCACCTACGCCCTGGCCTACGTCAAGGGCCGCGGGCTGGACGCGGTGCAGACGCCGGATGACCTGCTCAAGCTCGACCCGGAAAAACTCCGATCGCTGAAGTTCGGCGTCTTCGGCCAGACGCCGCCGGCGGATTGGCTCCTCAAGTACAAGCTGTTCGACCAGGTGGTGCCGTATCAGCGCCAGACCGGTGATCCCGAGCAGTACCCGGGCGAGATGGTGGAGAAGGATCTGGTCGCCGGCAAGATCGATGTCGCGTTTTCCTGGGGACCGATCGCCGGCTATTACGCCAAGAAGGTTACGGCTGTACCGATCGCCGTCGTTCCCTTCAAGCCCGACCGGGAGATGCACTTCGACTATGCCATGGCCATGGGCGTGCGCTACGGCGAGAAGGAGTGGAAGGCGCGCATCGAGCAGTTGCTGGAAAAGAACCGCGGCAAGATCCAGGGCATCCTCGCGGCCTACGGCGTACCGCAGCTCGACGATGCCGGAAATTTCATCCGCGTGACCGCCGATCCGGCGATCAGTGTGGCGGGAGAGGCACCGCCCTACCGGGTGGCGGACGGCAAGGTCGATGCGTCCACCTACATCGGCTGGCGCCTGTTCCAGACCAATTGCGCGCAGTGCCACGGCAGCAGCGCAGCGGGCACCGACCGCGCCCCCGACCTGCTGCCGCGAGTGAAGGAAATGTCGCAGGCGCGTTTCGTCGGCACCGTGCTCCAGCGCTACAAGGAACTGACGCCGGCCGGCGAGGCCTTCGCCGAGTCCGGCTCGCGCGAGGCCCTGGTGGCGGAGATCCTGCAGCGCAAGACGGGGGGCATCCCGATGCCGGCCTGGGATGGCGATCCGAACGTCAAGCCGCATATCCTCGACCTCTATGCCTATCTGCGGGCCCGCGCCGACGGAGCGCTCGACGAGCGCCGGCCGGAACAGATGAAGTAGGCTGCCGCGCCATGATGCGTCTTGTCCTGGGCCTGCTCGGGTGCGCGTGGTCGATGGCGGCGCTGGGCGATGCCGACATGGACCTGTTCCGCAAGCTCACGGCCAGCGTTCTCAAGGTGGAAGCGCAGAACGGCGACGGCAGCGTATCGCTCGGCACCGGTGTCGTCGTCGGACCTGGCATGGTGGCCACCAACTGCCACGTGACCCGCAGCGCGCGCACCATCGAACTGGTCAAGGGCGCCCTGCGCCGCGTCGTGGAATCGCAGCAAAGCGACGTCGAGCACGACCTTTGCCTGCTCTACTCGCCCCAGGTGGAGGACGACCCCGCCGTGTCGATCGTCCCGGAGCGGCCGCGCGTCGGGCAGTCCGTCTATGCCGTCGGATTCATTCTCGGCATCGCGCCGCGGCTCAATGCCGGGGAAATCAGCGCGGTCTACGAATACGACGACGGCAAGGTGATCGAAACGGACGCTGCCTTCACCTCGGGCGCCAGCGGCGGCGGCCTGTTCGATCCCGACGGGCGCCTGCTCGGCATCGTCACCTTCCGCTCCCGCGGCGACGACGCCCGTCACTTCTGCGTCCCGGCACGCTGGGTGACGCAGGCGTTGGAACGTTTCGACGGCCGGCCGGTCGCACCCATTACCGGCACCCCATTCTGGCAACGGCCGCGTGACGCACAGCCCTATTTTCTGCGCGCCGCCACGCTGGAGGCGGAGCGAAACTGGACGGAACTCGCCGCGGTAGCCCGCCAGTGGTCCTTCGCCGAGTCTGGCAACCCGTCTTCCTGGTTTGCCCTGGGCAAGGCGCACGCCCAACTGCAGCAGCGCCCGCAGTCGATCGACGCCTACGAGGCTGCGGTGGCGATCGAGGCCGATTTCGCCGAAGCCTGGTACGGCCTCGGCCTCGCCTACGCCGACAGCGGCAGGCCGGACGAGGCAGAGCGGGTGCGCTTCGTCCTTCTCCGCCTCGCCCCGCGTCTGGCTCAGAAACTCGCGCAGCACACCGGGGCCTGCCGCGAAGGAGCAACGTTCGCATGCTGAAATTCTCCGTCTCCTGTGCCGGCCGAAATTCCCATTCAGCGGCGGCTGTCCTCGCCGCGCTGCTGGTGGCGGCCACCGCGGCCGGCGCCGCCGACGAACCATCGGAGGCGGAAACCGCACTCTTCCTGACCGACCACCTGCAGAAGCTGTCGCCGCCGATGGTGCTGCGTTATTCCTTCAGCAAGACCGGTGCGCTGGAGAAGGGATTCAGCGACACGGTGGAGGTGGAGATCGGCAAGCCTGACGCCGGCGCCGGGACGCGCGTCGTGACCCGCTGCCTCAGCGGCGACCGGAAGGTGGAATTGCCGGCCCTCGATTTCGCCCAGGGGAATCCGGCCCTGCTGTGCTTCCTGGAACGGGATATCCGCCAGATGGAGCGGCTTACCGGCGGCAAGGCCGACTATTTCCGCAAACGCATCCGGCTGGCTCTGGCGGAGCGGGCGCAGATGCGAGCGGTCAAGCTCGAGGTGAACGGCAGACCGGTGGAGGCGCGGGAAATTCGCATCACGCCCTACGCGGACGACCCGTTGCGCGCGCGCTTCGAACGCTATGCCGGCAAGTATTATGTGTTCCGGGTTGCGGCGGACATACCCGGCGGTCTGATCGAGGCGGGTGCCGTCACACCCGACCAGAGCGGCGGCGTGCGGGCGGGCGAGGCAGCGCCGCAGTTGATCGAGGAAGTGCTGAAGTTCACCCCGGCAGAAGAAAGCAAGGAAAGATGAACCAGGAACAGCGTGCCTTCATCGGCCTCGGCAGCAACCTGAAATCGCCCGAGCGCCAAATGCTCGCGGCCTTCGATGCGCTCGCCGCGACGCGCGGCGTGCGGCTCACCAAACGCTCCTCCCTCTACCGCACGGCACCGATCGGCTACGCGAACCAGCCGGATTTTCTCAACGCCGCCGCCGAGATATACACCCGCTTGACTCCCCTCGAACTGCTCGAAGCGCTGCTGGCGATCGAACGCAGTCACGGCCGGGTGCGCGAGTTTCCCAATGCGCCGCGCACTCTCGACCTCGACATCCTGATCTACGGCGACCTGCAGATCAACAGCGGGCAACTGACCGTGCCTCATCCGCGCGCCCATCTGCGCGCCTTCGTGCTGATGCCGCTGCTGGAGATCGCGCCCGACTGCGTCATTCCCGGGCTCGGCCCGGCGCGCGCCCTGCTGGACCAAGTGCGGGCGCAGGAAGTGACCCATGTCGCCGAGGAGGTGACCTTCCGCCTCGCCCTGGGCTCCCTCGCCGGCGCCGCCTGACACCCCGGTGCGGGGCGGCCGACGGTCACCGCTTGCCGCTACGCCGGCAGCAGGATCTCGCCGCGGCCGCCGTTGGCCAGATCGCCCATGTAGCGCCGGACGCGGCCTGGAATCGCGGGCGATCGCCCGAAGCCCCCGGGCAGGCCCTGCCACGAGCGCTGCAGCAGATTCAGGAATCCCAGATCGTGCTCGCCGCAATCGTTGAAGGTCGGCAGCAATCCCTGCCTCAGCGCGCCCGCCAGCACAGTGCCGCGCAGCATGGCAAAGCCCGGATTGGCGCCGACGCTCCCCAGCACCACAAGGGTCCCGGCGGTCATGCGGCTGGCGCAGTAGTCGCCGGCATTGCCTTCGATCAGCAGCATGCCGCGGCGCATCCGGTCGCCCGCCCGGTCACCGGCATCGCCGCCCACCACCACGGTGCCGCCGCGCATGCCGTGCAGTTCGCCGACAAGCGCCGAGCCGAGGAAATCACCGACGCTGCCCCGTACCTGGATGACGCCGTTGCGCAGTGCGCAGGCGGCGTGGCTGCCGCAGCCGCCTTCCACCTCGATGCGTCCGCCGGCCATGGCCAGTCCCAGGTAGTCCCCGGCCTCGCCTGCCACCGTGACGCTGCCGCCGGTCATGCCGGCGCCGATGCGGTCCAGCTTTGTACAGTTACCCTCGAAGCGCAGGTCGGCGACATCATCGCCGCGCAGATCGAACAGGTCACCCACCCGCAGCCGGCGATTGCCCGAGGACAGCTCCATGGCCGCGATCTGTTCGCGCGACAGGCCCGACAGCCGGTCCGGCGTCAGGGCCGACACGTCGAGCCGCTGCCGCGGCGCCTCCCGGAGCGCGAAGGAAAAGGCGGTCATCGCAGGATTTCCCGCAGGCGGAAGTGGAACGGCCCGAGTTTGCCGCCGTAGTTGCCCGCCGTGATGCGGCGCACGCCGCCGGCGGCGCCGATGGCACATACCGCGTCCATGCCAGCGCGCATGGCGGCGCGCACGTCGGCATCGGTGAGGCCGTCGATCACGATCTCCAGCACGCAGCCCACGTCCGGGGTGAGTTCGCTCTTGGTCACGCCGCGGATGGTGGGACAGAAGGCGTCGTTGGTGGAGGCCGGCAGCGCCTTGTACTTCGATCCGACCTTGGAGCCGGAGCGCACCACCCCGCCGGGAAACGGCATGATCACGTTCGCCAGGCGCCCCATGGCGTCGATCGCGGCCTCGCACGCCGCCAGCGCGCTATCGGTGCTTTCCGCCAGGACGAGAAAGTTGCCGCCGCCCACCGCCTTCACCATGCCGGTCGTCTCCTGGCACAGAAATTCGCCGTCCATCACCGGCACGCGCCAGTAGCGCCGGCCGCCGATCAGCTTGGACATCTGGAAACCGTCGCCGAAGAAGCGCAGCGTCTTGCCCAGCGGCAGCGGCTCACCCCCGTCGATGCCGGCAAACACGGCGCTCGTCGGCGAGGTGAGGACGCATTGGCCGACGCGCCGCTCGATCTGCTTGGTCAGTTCCTTGGTTGAACACCGCGAACAGCAGGACCGAAACGCCGGGGCGGCCGTCCGGCGTTTCCGCCGGCGGCAGTTCACGCTCGATTCCCGCCTCGCAGCCGCAGCCGATGACCGAAGTGGCGAAGCCGGTCATGGCCGCCGCCGCATGCAGCGCCCACTTCAGGTTGTGGGCGGTGACGATGAGCCGCGTCGCCTTCATGCCGAAGGCTTCGGCGAAGGTGTCGTCGATGAGTACGCCGTTGAGGATCATGGCTTGCGACAGGGGTGAGGCAGCAGGCGGCTGCCGTGCCCGCATTCGCACATCTCGTCGTCGCTGATCTTGAAATTGTCCATGCGCAGCGTCTGGTAGCGCTCGAAATACGGCGCAAGCTTGCGTTCGATGCCGCGGTCGAACTCCGGCTTGACCACATGGGTGTTGCCCCAGACCACCTGGACGACGGCGCCGTCGCGCACCACCAGTTCGCCGTCCTTGAACACATATTCCGGGCGGGCGAACATGCGCTCGCGGTCCGCCTCGTCGCGATAGACGACGATGTCCGCGGCCGCGCCCGCCCCCAGCCGGCCCCGGTCCGTCAGGCCGAGAATGCGCGCCGGCGCAGCCCGCGTCATGATGGCGATCTCGTACAGCGAGTATTCGCGTTCCAGGCTGCCCAGGGTGCTCAGGGCGGCGGCATCGGGATGGATCTTCGCCAGCGCCTCATTGCGGTAGCTGCGGTCCATCAGCAGCCGGATGAGGTGCGGGTAACTGGTGAAGGGCGCGCCGTTGGGGTGGTCGGTGGTGAGGAAGACGCGCCACGGATCGTTCACCAGCAGGAAGATCTCCAGCCCGATCGCCCATTGCAGCGCATTGACGAAGTTCCGGTCGCGATAGCGGAACGGCACCACGCCGCAGCCGGCGTCGCACTCGATGTCCATGACCACGAATTTCTTCGGGCTGGCGAGATGGCTGTTGCGGTGCTGGGCCATGGTGTCGCCGGAGGCGGTGACGGTCTGGCCGAACATGATCTGCCCGACGTCGGCGGTGACGTTGCCACGGGCGTTGATCGCCTCCGCGATGCGCGCGGCGCCCGAGGAGAACTTGCGGTCGCCTTCTGTGCCGTAGCTGTGGAACTGGATGTGGGTGAGGTGGATCGGCAGCCCCTGTGCCGCCTCCATCGTCGCCAGGGTCGTGTCCACGTTGCCGGGCACGCCCAGGTTGCTGGCGTGAACGTGCAGCGGATGGGGCACCCCGAGTTCGTGCACCGCCCGCGTCAGCACTTCGATGATGCGCCGCGGCGTGACACGGTACCAGGCGTGCTCCTCGTCCAGTTGCAGCGTGCGCTGGTTGAACTTGAAGGCGCTGATGCCGCCGGGATTGACCACCTTGATGCCGATGCACTGGCTGGCGTGCAGCGTCCATGCCACATAGTCGTTGATCGCCTGCTGGTCCTCGCGCGCCGCCAGCAGGCGCAGCAGGAAGTCGTCGCTGCCGAGCATGGCGTAGCCGCCCTTGTCCACCATCGGCGTGTCGCCCATCTCCATGTGGGCCTGGCGCGCGTTGATGGGCAATACCGCCGGCTCGAAGCAGGCGGTGTAGCCCATCTCGGCGTAGCGGTAGCCGGTCGCCAGCGTGCCGGGCGCGGCGTGGCCGCAGGAGGAGCGCGTCAGGGCGCCGCGCGGCAGCGGGTCGGCGCGGTGATCTTCCGGCAGCATCACGCGTGCGATATTGACCTTGCCGCCGCCGATGTGGGTGTGCAGATCGATGCCCCCCGCCATCACCACCCGCCCGGAAAGATCGTAGTCGTGGTCGATGCGCTCGTCCGGCGGCGGCGCCTCGACCATGCGGCCGTCGCGCACGTACAGATCGCGCACCTCGCCGTCGATGCCGTGGGCCGGATCATAGACGCGGCCGCCGCGCAGCCGGGTCAGCATGGCGGGATCGCCTCGCCGATCGCCGCCACCACCCGTGCCACGCTCGGCAATCCGCTTTCGCGCAACTGCCGCAGCGGCAGCATCACCACCTTGTCGGTGCGGAAAAGATGGCCGGCGTGATCGACGCCGGGCGTGCCGACGGGAATGAACACCTCCGGCTCGCGCTCGCACACCATGCCCGGGCGTCCCAGCACCACCGTCGGCACCACGGCGGCCGGCGGCCCGCGGCGCTCGTCGAAGCTGGCGATCCACAGCAGCGCATCGGCCTCGCCCTGCGCCAGCAAGCGCGCCGTCGCGAAGCGCTGCGGATCGTATTCGGGCACCCCGCTGCCGAAGCCGGTGCGAAACGGCAAGCCGGTCTGCCACAGTTCCACGCCGTCCGCCGTGAAGTCGCCGTCGCTGCCGCCAAGGGGCAGCCCGGCCGCGCGCGTGCTCCGGTTGAGGTCCTTGATCAACTCGCACAGCGCCCGCACGGTGAGCTCGGCATGGGGAAAGTCGAAATCGGCCGCCGCCCACACCACGACGGCGTAACGGGCGCTCTTCAGCTTGTCGGCGAGGGTGCGCCACTGCGCCATCGGCACCCCCGCCGCCGTCTCCGCCTGCAGTTCCCGGCCCGCCACCAAGGCGCGCAGCGCGCCGAAGGCGGCGCCGAGCGCGCCGATGTCGCAGGGGATCTGAAACGGGCGGCGCCCATCCGGCGCGATGCCGGCAATCGCGTCGAGGTCGCGCCCCAGATAGACCACCTCGCGCTGCGCCGACGCAAGCCCGAAAAGGGTCTCCTCGACCCAGACAAAGCGCTCGAAGAAGCGCGGAAACCGGCTCACCACGTCGGTGCCCGCCAGCACCACGAGATCGGCGCGGTTCTTCACCTCCGCCAGGGTGGTGGTGATCCAGCCGCCCTCCTGCACCGCCAGCAGATTGCGGAACTTGGCCGGCGCATTCATGTGGTCGAGCACGGCGCCGATGCGGTCGGCGAGACTCATCACCGCGCGCATGCCGGCCACATCGGTGGCGAGGCCGCCGATCAGCGCCTGGTGCGCGTTTGCCAGCAGTACGGCAGCGGCCGCCACCGCTTCCTCCAAACCCGCCGCCCGGCCGCCGATGCGCGGCGACGAGTCCGGTGCGCTCTGCTGCAGCGCCCGCTGGCTCAATACGCAGCCGCGGTCGACGACCTGCATCGCGGCACCGCTCGCGCGCACCGTGACGTCGTCACAGAGCAGGCCGCAGAACGGGCAGGTGGCCTGGATTGCCGGGGAGAGATCAGGCATCGACTCGATCATGCGCGAAGAAACGGGATGAATTCGATGCAGGTAACGTGCCATGCCGGACTGCCGTTGGCCGCAGCAGCCCCGCTCCGCCGCAGCACGGCACGGACGGCGAGGAACGCCCGCCGGCGCCGCCTGCCGCCACCCGCAGAGCGTGACACTATGCTCCGCTGGCGCCACAGCAACGCCGCCCGATGCGGCCACGCGCCGGCACGGCAGAGAGAAGCCATGCGTGGCACGCAGGTTGCTAAACTGGATTATTCGTAACAACAAGAGGCCCCTCTCCAGGCTGAGACTCGATGCCGACCGCCCGTCCCGACCAGCGCCCATGGATCGTCGTTGAAGCACCGGCGCGGCTCCATCTTGGCTTCGTCGACCTCGACGGCGGACTGGGACGGCGCTTCGGCAGCCTCGGCCTGACCCTGGATGGGTTGGCGACGCGCCTGCGCCTGCAGGTGTCGTCGCGGACCACAGCCCAGGGCCCGCAGGCGGAGCGCGCAGCGGCGAACCTGGCGCGGCTGCGCGAAGCATTGCACGCGGGGGGCGACGCCACCTTGATCGTGGACGAGGCGATCCCCGCCCACGCCGGCCTCGGCTCCGGCACCCAGATGGCACTGGCCGTGGGCGCTGCCGCATCCGAAGCCTGGGGGCTGGGCCTGAGCCCGCGCGAGATCGCGCACATCCTCGCTCGCGGCGCGCGTTCGGGCATCGGCATCGGCGCCTTCGAACTCGGCGGCTTCCTCCTCGATGGCGGCCGCGGCGAAAGCGACGCTCCGCCGCCCCTCATCAGCCGCATCCCGTTCCCGGGCCACTGGCGCGTGGTGCTGATCTTCGACCGGGCGGCGCGCGGCCTGCACGGCGCCTCCGAGGTCGCCGCCTTCCGCAACCTGCCGCCGTTTGCGCCGCAGCAGGCCGCCCATCTTGCGCGTCTGGTACTGATGCAGATCCTGCCGGCGCTGGCGGAGGCGGATCTCGAACCGTTCGGCCGCGGCCTGAGCGAACTGCAGCGCGCCATCGGCGACCATTTCGCACCGGCCCAGGGCGGCCGCTTCACCAGCCCGCGCGTGGCGGCTGCCTTGTCCGTCCTCGAAGCACGGGGCGCGTGCTGCATCGGACAGAGTTCCTGGGGGCCGACCGGATTCGCCATTGTGGATACGGCCGAGCGCGCCCTGGAACACGCACGCGAACTGCGCCAGCGCTTCCCGGACGCGGCGCAGCTCGAATTTCGCGTGGTCGCGGCAGGCAATCGCGGCGCCCGCATCCGCATCCAGGAATCCGCCCTTGGCATGCCGCAGGGCGCCGGCTGAATCTCCCTCCCGCCTCCCGCTCACGCCACCGACGATCTCCGACCCAGACATGGAAAAGCCATTTATCCTGCATATGTTCACGCCGGGCCGCAATGTCAGCCCGTTCGACGTCAATATGGCCTACGACGCCGGCTACCAGGCCGTCATTCCCTATGGCGACGTCGGCCTGGATCAGCTCGGGCCGCTCACCCAGGACGCGATCTTCTCGCGCGGGCCGAAGGGCGTGAAGCGCACCGGCATATTCATCGGCGGGCGCGAGATCGGCCTCGCCGCCGACATGCTGGACGCCGCGCGCAACGCCATGGTGCCGCCATTCGAGGTGTCGGTCTTTGCCGACCCGAGCGGCGCCTTCACCACGGCCGCGGCGATGGTGGCGTGCGTCGAGCGCCAGTTGAAGAAGGCGCACGGCGCCGATCTCGCCGGCCGTTCGGTGCTGGTGGTGGGCGGCACCGGGCCGGTCGGCGCCGCTGCCGCGGTGCTCGCGTCCGCCGCCGGCGCCCGGGTCAAGATCACCAGCCACACCTCCGCCAACCGCGCCCGCATGACTTCGGAAGTGGTCAATGCCCGCTACGGCGCCCGCACCGAACCGGCGGAGGCATCCTCCGACGAGCAGAAGAGCGGCCTGGTGCAGGACGCGGAAGTGATCCTCGCCACCGCCAAGGCCGGCGTGCGCGTGCTGGGAAAGGCCCAGCTCGACACCGCCGCGCGGCTGCTGGTGGTCGCCGACGTCAATGCGGTGCCGCCGGCAGGCATCGAAGGCCTGGGCGTGATGGACGACGGCGCGCCGCTGGCCGCCGCCTCGGGCAAGGCGGTGGGGGTCGGCGCGCTGGCCATCGGCAACGTCAAGTATCAGGTGCAGCGCGGCCTGTTCGAGAGCATGCTGGCCGCCGACAAGCCCTTGTATCTCGACTTCCGCGACGCCTTCGCCGCGGCGCGCAAGTATGTCGCCTAGCGCTGGCGCACCGTATCTGATCGTCGCCGCGTCGGGCCGCCAACTGGCGCAGTCGGCGGCGCGCGGCGGTCACGATGCCGTCGTCGTCAACTGGTTCGCCGACCGTGACACCTGCGCCGCGGCGCGGGCCGTACGCCGCGCCGTGTCGCCTCAGGAGCTGCGCTTCGACCCCGACACCCTGCTGCAGGCGGCGGACGAACTGGCGCCGGGCGCATCCTGCGCCGGCCTCGTCGTCGGCTCCGGCCTGGAGGACGCGCCGCAACTGCTGCAGCGGCTGGCCCTGGGGCGCCGGCTGTACGGCAACGAGGCGCAGGTCGTCGCCGCCACCAAGGACCCGGTGCGCTTCTTTCCCCTGCTCGACCGCCTCGGCATTGCGCATCCGGAAGTCAGCCTGCGGCGCCCGCCGGATACCCACGGCTGGCTGGCCAAGCGCATCGGCGGCGCCGGCGGCGCCCATGTCGTGCCCGCCGACACCTTTGACGCGGAGGCGGACGGCGTCTATTTCCAGCGCCGGGAGGCGGGCCGCAGCCTCTCGCTGCTGTTCCTGGCGGATGGCAGGCGTGCCTGGATCGTCGGTTGCAGCGAACAGCTGCAAGCCGGATCGAGCCTGGGCCAACCGTTCCTGTTCGCCGGAGTGATCGGCGGCGTGAGCCTGCCGCCGGCGGCCGAGGATGCTCTGCAGGCGGCGCTCGATGCGCTGGTCGAGGAGTACGCGCTGGTGGGACTCAACGGCATCGACTTCCTGCTGCGGGACGATGACTGCTCCGTCCTCGAATTGAATCCGCGCCCCACTGCGGCCCTCGACTGCTACGACGCGGACTTCGCCTGCGGGCTGTTCGACTGGCACCTGCGCGCCTGCAGCGGCGAACTGCCCGGCTTCGCCCGAGCCCCCGGCGCGGCGCGCGGGCACGCGGTCGTCTATGCCGGCGCGCCGGGCACGGTGCACTCCGGCACGCGTTTCCCTGCCTGGTGCAGCGACCTGCCCCAGCCGGGAACGCGTCACGCGGCCGCCGATCCGCTGTGCACCGTGCACGCCTCGGCTTCCACCCCCGACGCGGTACGGCGCATGCTGGCGCAGCGCGCCGCAGCGATGCAGCGCCTGCTGACGGCGGAGGCGGCATGAACGCGATCCCGCAACCGAGCGTCAATGGGCTGACGCGACCCCTGGTGGAAGCGCTGCTGCGCGACGCGGCGGCGCTGCGTCTCGGCGTCGAGTCCCTGCCCGGCGGCGCCTGCGTGGTGGACGCCGGCATCGGCCATGTCGGCGGCATCGAAGCGGGGCGCCGCATCGCCGAGATCTGCCTCGGCGGCCTGGGCTCGGTCGCGCTGCAGGGAGCAGCTGGCCCCTGGCCGCTGCAGCTCGCGGTGCATACCGCGAACCCGGTACTCGCCTGTCTCGGCAGCCAGTATGCCGGCTGGAGCCTGTCCCACGGCGAAGGCAAGGGCGCCTTCCACGCCCTCGGCTCGGGTCCGGGGCGGGCGCTGGCGGTCAAGGAGGAACTATTCGGCGAACTGGCCTACTGCGACGAGGCCGATTCCGCCTGTCTGGTGCTGGAAGTGGACAAGCGTCCGCCACCGCAGATCGTGGACAAGGTCGTGCGCGACTGTCACGTCGCGCCGGAGCGCCTCACCCTGATCCTGACGCCGACGCGCAGCCTGGCCGGCACCGTGCAGATCGTCGCGCGGGTGCTGGAAGTGGCGCTGCACAAGGTGCATACGCTGGGATTTCCGCTCTCCGCGCTGATCGACGGCGCGGGCGTGGCGCCGCTGCCGCCGCCGGGCGCCGACTTCCTCACCGCCATGGGCCGCACCAACGATGCCATTCTCTTCGGCGGCATGGTTCAGCTTTACGTCGATTGCAGCGACGAGGAGGCGCGCGAACTGGCGCTCAAGCTGCCCAGCAGCGCTTCGCGCGATTACGGCCGGCCCTTCGCGCAGGTGTTCAAGGAGGTGAAGTACGACTTCTATCAGATCGATCCGCTGCTGTTCGCGCCGGCCCAGGTGCTGGTGAGCAACCTCAAGAGCGGGTCGAGCTTCCGCGGCGGCCGGATCGACCCCACCCTGCTCGCCGCCTCCTTCGGCGAGCCGGAAAGCTGATGCGGCGCGTCGCCATCATCACCGACGACCCCGGCTGGCACGGCGCGCAGCTGCGCCGCGCCTTCAAGGCGCGCGGCATCGAGGCGCGCTACCTCAGCCTGACGCAGTGCCGCGTCGACCTCGCCGCCTCGCCCCATGGCATCGTCATGGCCGGCTTCGAGCCGCAGCTGCCCGATGCGCTGTTCGTGCGCGGCGTTCCCGGCGGATCGCTGGAGCAGGTGGTGCTGCGCCTCGACTTCCTGCACCTGCTGGGGGAGATCGGCATTCCGGTGTACAACTCGGCGCGGGCCATCGAGAAGAGCGTGGACAAGGCGATGACCAGCCTGCTGCTCAAGCGCGCCGGCGTGCCGACGCCGGCGACCTGGACCACCGAGAACCCGGCCGAAGCGCGCCAGATCCTGCTGCGCGAAACCGCGTCCGGCGGCGAACTGGTGATCAAGCCCCTGTTCGGCTCCCAGGGCCAGGGCCTGCGCCGGCTGGCGGCCGGCGACGACATTCCCGACGCCGCCGACTACCGCGGCGTCTGGTATCTGCAGCGCTACATCGCGGCCGAGCCCGGACAGTGGCGCGACTGGCGCGTGCTGGTGATCGGCAATGCCGCGGTGGCGGCGATGGTGCGCCGCGGCCGCTCCTGGATCAACAACGTGGCCCAGGGCGCCCGCTGCGAACGGGTGGAACTGGAGGAGCCGATGCGGCGCCTGGCGCTGGACGCCGCCCGCGCCGTCGGCATGGACTATGCCGGCGTGGACATCATGCGCGAGGCCGACGGCCGCCTGCAGGTGATCGAGGTCAACAGCATCCCGGCCTGGAAAGGCCTGCAGAGCGTGACCGGCTTCAACATCGCCGAGCGCCTGGTGGAAGATTTCGTGCAGCGCCGCCGCCTGCCCCTGGAGGCCGTGTGCTGAGCCGGCGCGCGCCCGCCGCCGGCAGCCGCAGCGCCTTCCTGGCACAGGCGCTGCGCCAGGCCTGCGAACTGGATCTGCTCGCCCTCAAGCCGGGGAACGTGGGCTTCCACGGCGACGGCCACGGCATGTCGACGGACGACTTCACGGCCAGCGCCGATGCCATCGCCGCGCCGCTCGCCGCCGCGGCGCTGACCGTCGGCCGCCGCATCCTGGCGGCGGTAGAGGCGACCCGGGCCGTCGTGCCCTGCAACACCAATCTCGGCATCGTGCTGCTGTGCGCACCGCTGGCCCAGGCGGCGCTCGACGCGCGTCCCGGCGACACGCTGGCGGCGGCGCTGGAGCGCGTGCTGGCGGGGCTCGACGTGGAGGACGCGCGCCGCGCCTATGCCGCGATCCGTCTCGCCAACCCCGGCGGACTGGGTTCGAGCCCGCGCCATGACGTGCGCGAGCCGCCCGGCGTGACGCTGCTCGACGCCATGCGCGAAGCCAGCGACCGCGACTCGATCGCCCGCCAGTATGCGTCCGGCTTCGCGGACATTTTCGAGTGCGGCCTGCCTGTCCTGCGCCGCCAGCGCGCGCGCGGGCGCGCCGAGGCCTGGGCGGTGACGGCGCTCTATGTAGACTATCTCGCCCGCCTGCCCGATTCGCATATCCTGCGCAAGCACGGTGCCGGGGTGGCGGGCCGGACCAGCGCCCAGGCCGCCGCCCTTGCCGGCCGGCTTGCGTCCTGCGATGATCCGCGCCTCATGGAGAAAGATCTGCTCGACTGGGATCGGCAGCTCAAGGCGGCGGGCGTCAATCCCGGCACCAGCGCCGATCTCACCGTGGCGACGCTGCTCGCGGCGCGCATCGAAGACTGGATGGGAAACGAGTTTACCGCCGCGCGGCCGGCCTCCGGCGTGCGCGGTAATGCGATGTGGGGCAAGGAGGAGATCCGAACCCCGAGTATGCCAACCAACTGAAGAGAGGGGAAAATCATGCCAAAAGTCACCGGAGTATGCGTCGGAGAATCACTGGTCGGAGACGGCAACGAGGTCGCCCACATCGACCTGCTCATCGGGCCGCGCGGCAGCGCCGTCGAGACCGCGTTCTGCAACGCCCTGACCAACAACAAGGACGGCTTCACGTCCCTGCTGGCGGTGGTGGCGCCGAACCTGCTGTGCAAGCCCGCCACCGTGATGTTCAACAAGGTCACCATCAAGGGCGCGAAGCAGGCGGTGCAGATGTTCGGCCCGGCCCAGCGCGCGGTGGCCATGGCGGTCGCCGACTCCGTGGCCGACGGCACGATCCCGGCGGATCAGGCCGACGACCTGTTCATCTGCGTCGGCGTGTTCATCCACTGGGAAGCCAGCGATGACAACAAGATCCAGGACTTCAACTACCAGGCGGTGCGCGAATCCATCAAGCGTGCCATCAATGGCGAGCCCAAGGCGTCCGAAGTCGTTGCCAAGAAGGGATCGGCGCAGCATCCGTTCCAGGCCCATTCCTGAGCCCAGGCACGCGTCCCGCGCAGGCCGCGGGACGCGATCGTTCCACCGAGCGAGGCGTGCGCCGCAAGGTGCCCGCCTTCACCCGAAATCCTTCAGGTCGCCGGCGGTCAGACTGCGATCGTGCAGCGCGCTGGCCAACAGCACGCCCGCCGCCCCGGCGGCGCCGGCAGCATTCACGTCCGCCCGCGAGCGAATGCCGCCGGCGGCGAAGATTTCCCCGTCACTGCGACGCAGTCGCAGCGTCGCCAGCAGGGCCAGATCGGGGCCGCTGCCGCTGCCGACGCGATCCAGGTTCATCGCCACGATCCGCCGCGGCCAGCGTTCGGCCGAGGTCGCAAGCTGCGCCGGACCGAGAAAGGCGCCCGCCTTGAAATCGAGGGAAAGGATGACATCCTGCCCGCCCGCCGCGCCGTCGAGGAGATGAAGATCCTCCAGGGTCTCGCTGCCGATCACCGCCGTTCCCAGGCCCGCGGCGCGGAAGCGCTGCAGGGCCGCAGCATGCCCGATGCCGGCGTCCACCCAGAGCCGCACGTCCGGCAGCGCGCGACGCAGGCGCTCGATGGCGGCCCGATTGTCGCCGCGGTGCAGGATGGCGTCGAGATCGGCGAGATAGAGGGCGTGGAACGGATGCAGGGCCAGCAGCGCCTCGGCCACGGTCACCGCATCGCAGCCGGGGCACAGGCCGGAGCGCAGCGGCAGGTATGCATGGCGCAGGCCGCGGCGGGCATGCACCACCTGTCCGGCCATCAGGTCCATCACGGCTACGAGTTTCACGGATTCTCGCGATGAAGGTCTTCGTCTTCGAGTTTATCACCGGCGGCGGACTCGCCCGGGAAGCCCTGCCGCCCGGTCTGGCGGAGGAAGGCGAGCGCATGTTGCGGGCGCTGGTGGCGGAGCTCGCGCTGGGTCGTGGAGTCGAAGTTCTGATCGCGCGCGACAGCCGCCTGCCCGCGCTGGCGGGCATCGAGAGCATCGCCGCCGGACCCGGGCATGAGCCGCTGGAGCCTTATCTGCGCGGGCTGAAAATGGCGGATGCGGTGTGGCCCATCGCGCCGGAGACCGGCGGCGTCCTGGAGTATCTGACGCGCCTGGCCGAGGACAGCGGCAAGCTGCTGCTCGGCTCGCGGTCGGCGGCGGTGGCGATGGCAGCTTCGAAGCGCAGCACCGCTGCTGCCCTGGCGGCGGCAGGCGTCGCCGTGGCGCCAGTCTATACGGATCCCCTCACCCTGCCGGACCGGCCGGGGCATGTGGGTGGTCAAGCCCGACGACGGTGCCGGCTGCGTCGATACGCTGCTCGTCGCGGACAGCATGGAGGCGCGCGCCGCTCTCGCTTCCCGGCGCAAAGAAAATCTCGTCGCCCAGCCCTGGTTCGCGGGCGAAGCGCAGAGCCTGTCGCTGATCTGCCGCGACGGCAATGTCGTAGTCCTCAGCTGCAACCGCCAGCACATCCGGGTTACGCATGGGGGGCGCGTCGGCCTCCACGGCCTGACGGTGGGGGCGCTGCCGGTGACGGCTGCCCACCAACGTCTGGCGCAGGCCACAGCGCAGGCGATTCCCGGACTGTGGGGCCATGTCGGCATCGACCTGGTACACACGGCGCGCGGACCGCTGGTGATCGAAGTCAATCCGCGCCTCACCACCTCCTATTGCGGTCTGGCGTCGGCGCTCGGCATCAATGTCGCCGCCAAGGTACTCGCCTTGCTTGACGGTACGACGCCCGCGGAAAGCCTGTCCAATCTTCTCCCGTCCTTCCCCCAGCCGGTCGAGATCGGGCTCGAAGCCTGCCATGTCTAGCGCGGCGACGATCGGCTGGGACATCGGCGGCGCCCATCTCAAGGCCGCCCGCGTGGGAGACGGCGCTGTCGTGGAACAGGTGGTGCAGCTGCCCTGCCCGCTGTGGCAGGGACCTGACCATCTGCAGGTAACGCGCTGGACGAGGCGCTCGCCCGCCTCGGTCCGGCGGCGGACCACGCCATCACCATGACCGGCGAGATGGTCAACCTGTTCCGCAGCCGGGACGAAGGCGTGCGGCGTCTGGTCGAGGAATTGAAGGGACGGCTCGCCGGCAGCGGACGGCTGCATTTCTACGCCGGCGAGGGCGGCTTCGTCGATTCCCGCGCCGCCGTCGCCAATGCCGCGCGCATCGCCTCCGCCAACTGGCATGCCAGCGCCGCGCTGGTCGCCGATCGCCTGCCGGCCGCCCTGTTCCTCGATATCGGCAGCACCACGACCGATGTCGTCGTCATCGCCGGCGGCAGGCTGCAGGCGCGCGGCCGCAGCGACGCCGAGCGGCTGGTGGAGGAGGAACTGGTCTACACCGGCGTGGTGCGCACGCCGCTCATGGCGCTGGCCGATCGCGCACCCTTCGGCGGCGCCTGGATACCCCTGATGGCCGAGCATTTCGCCACCAGCGCCGATATCCATCGCCTCACCGGACAACTGCCGGCGGAAGCCGATCAGCATCCCGCTGCCGACGGCGGCGAAAAGACCGCCGCAGGCAGCGCGCGGCGGCTGGCGCGCATGATCGGGCATGACGCGGAAGACGCCGATCCCGCCGACTGGCGAAGGCTGGCGCGCTGGTTCGCACAAGCGCAGGAGGAGCGCATCGCCGGTGCCTGCGAGCGCGCCCTGTCGCGCGGACTGCCGGGGGATGGCGCGCCGCTGGTCGGCGCCGGCGTCGGCCGCTTCCTGGCGGCGCAGATCGCCCGGCGCCTGGAAAGGCCCTATCGCGATTTCGCCAGCCTGGTGGCGAGCAGCCCTGCCGCCGCGGAGTGGATCGCGGCCTGCGCGCCCGCCGTCGCCGTCGCCTGCCTGCTGCAGAGCAGGGAGACCGCCCATGTGGATCGTTAAGCTCGGCGGCAGCCTCGCTGCCGACCCCATGCTGCGCGATTGGCTCGACATGCTCGCCGACAGTGGGCGTGGGCGCGTCGTGGTCGTGCCGGGCGGCGGTCCCTTCGCCGACCGCGTGCGCGAGGCCCAGCACCACTGGGAGTTCGACGACCGCGCGGCGCACCGCATGTCCATCCTGGCCATGGAGCAGTACGGCCTGATGCTGGCGGCGTTGTGCCCGGCCCTGACCCCGGCCTCCACCCAGGACACGCTCTACGCCGTGCTCAAGAGCGCCGGCGTGGCCGTGTGGCTGCCCGGCGCCATGCTCCACGAGGACGTCGGCATCGCCGAGGACTGGAGCGTCACGTCCGACAGTCTGGCGGCATGGCTTGCGACGCGCCTCAATGCGCAGTACCTGGCGCTGGTGAAATCCTGCGAGCTGCCGCCGGAAGGCACCGCAAGCGAGGAGCTGGCGCGGCTCGGCATCGTGGACACCGCCTTTCCCCGGTTCGTGCGCCAGGGCTGCTTCCGCGCCTTCACCCTCAGCAAGTCGGCGCCGGAGAGGCTGCGGCGGATGCTGGTGGAGGGCGATCCCGCCCGCCTGCGCTGAAGGCCCCCAGGCGGACTGCCGCAGCGTCTCCCTTCACGCGGGGCAACGCCAGCCGTATGCTCGCCACCGCCGCGGCGTCGAGCCCGGCCGTGCGCTGCGCGCCGGCGCACAGCGCGCCACGAAAGCCCAGGTAGTCCGGCTCCAGGCGCAGCAGCGCCGGAATATCCGCGGCGCAGAGGGAGCCGGCAAGCCCGCTGAACAGTCCGCTCGCCGCCGCGGCGGCGACAAAGCTGCCCAGCGTCTCATCCGGCAGACAGGCGCGCAGCCCGCCCCGTGCCTTGTGCGCCGTGTCCAGCATGACGCCGGCGAAACCGGCGGCGGCAAGGTCGGCAATGAGCGCGAAGTCCGGGTGCTGGTCGGCGAACAACACCGCCACCAGCGGCTGCCTGGCAGCCAAAGGTGCGAGGGCGGCAATACAGGCGCGCTGGCGCGGGTCGGCAAACATGCCGACCTTGACGAAATCCACGCCGCAGCCCGCCAGCGCGGCCGCCCGCTCGACCAGCAGCCCGGGCTCCAGCGGCAGATCGCCCAGAGTGGCACTGACCGGCCGGCGCCGCGCGACTGCAGCCAGGATCCCGGCGACCGCACCCAGCGGCAGCGCGCCCAGGGCGCCCTGGCGCGGGTCCTTGAGATCGACGATGTCGGCGCCGGCGGCCAGGGCGATCGCCGCTTCCCCGGCGTCCAGAACGCTCGCCAGCATGCGCGTGCTCAAGCTGCCGCCTCCTTACCGTTCCGGATCGTCCGGCTGCCCACCCGTCGGCGGCCGGACGCACTCGCCCTGCTGTCGATCCCACGGCGGGGGCCCCGCGCCAGGTGGCTCATACGTCCGCCTCCTTGCCGCTCCGGGTCGATCGGCTGCCCTCGCGTCGGCGTCCGGACGCACTCGCCTTGCTGTCGATCCCCCTGCGGGGGCCCCGCGCCAGGTGGCTCATACGTCCGCCTCCTTGCCGCTCCGGGTCGATCGGCTGCCCTCGCGTCGGCGTCCGGACGCACTCGCCTTGCTGTCGATCCCCCTGCGGGGGCCCCGCGCCAGGTGGCTCATACGTCCGCCGTTTTTCCGGCGCGGTGCTGGGAGATGCGCGCCATGAGCCAGTCCCAGGCCTCGCGCTCGACCGGGCCGGCGGTCTTGTCCATGGCGATGGTGAGGTAGCGCAGTTCGGCGTCGATCTTGTCCGAAGGCAGCAGATGCAGCCGGCTGGCCAGGATCGCCGCCTCGATCACCGCCGCCTGGGCGCGGTTGAAGCCGCGGAACGGGGCGTGATTCGCCTCGTGCGCCACGCGACACAACAGGCGCGGCCGCTGCGCATCCTCCTCGACGCGCTGCAGCACCAACTCGGCGTGGGCCAGCGCGCCGGCCAGGCGCACTCCCGCCACCTGCTGCGCCGGGAGCGTGGGCCAGTCGCGGCGGCCGGTCAGGCAGCCGGCGAATATTCTCACGTCATCGCAATAGTTGACCACCGCGCAACGGGTGGCGAGCACGTTGTCCAGGGTGGTGGAGGGCCGGAACGGCGCCAGCACCATCAGCCCGCCGGCCTCGCGCACGCCCATCGGCGCGATGTGGATGCGCCCGTCCGCCCCACGCGTCGTGACGATGACTTCGCGGATCATGCGTCGTTCCCTGTCTTCAGCCCGGCCTGCAGGGTGGCGCCCGGCGCCCGATGCACGCGCTTGTCCTCCGGCGTCGGCTCCACCGCGCAGCCCCAGCGCAGTTCCTCGTCCTGCGTGTAGCGCTTGCCGAGCTGCAGGGCGATCTGCGCCCGCGCCAGCTCCACCCCCATGTAGAAGGCGTGGCCGGAATCATTGGCCAGGTCGAGCAGCGGAAACAGCTCGAACGGATCCGCCGCCAGATGGTGGCCGGCGCGGTTGTACACGTGGATGCCGGCGCTGCTGACCTGCACGCGAAAGCTCGGGTCCTTGATGGCGCGGGCCAACTCCGCGATCTCCTGCGGCGAATCGGGAAAGGGCTTGCGCCCATGCACCGTGAGCAGCGCGTCGGAGAAGTCGCGCGGCAGGCTGTGGGCTTCGCGCGCCGCGTACATCATGCGGCGAGCGGCGTCGATCTCCTTCACTGCGCGGCAGGCATGGCTGCTGACTTCGGTCGTCAGCACGGCGCTGATGCGCAGCTCGGAAGCCAGCCCGAGCAGTACGGCATGGATGCCGCTGGTGTCGGCGTCGGTGAGTTCCGACACGTTGCCGGTGCCCATCATGATCCGCACCTCGGGGAATTCGTGGCGCAGGCGGTGATAGCGGACGATCGAATCCGCCATGCCGAAATGGATCGGATCGAGAATCGCGTCGGCGAGAAATGCCCTGCCCCGTCCCTGCAGGGAGCGCACGCAGCGCAGCAGGGAATCCAGATCGCCGGCGCGGGAGGGAATCAGCACCGGCGTCGCGGCCACTTCGTCGGCCAGCCACAGGGTCTCTTCGCTGAGGCTGAGCAGGAAATCGGCGCCGGCGCGGCCGCCGCGCAGCAGTTCTTCCGCCTCCAGCGCGTCGACGCTCACCCGCTGGCCGTCTTCCTTCAGGGCGCGCACCGCGTCTTCCAGGTGCGGGAACGGCGTGTCGGGCAGGCAGCCGAGGTCGATGACGTCGGCACCGTCGCGCCGGTAGCGCCGGCCGCGCTCGAGGATGGCATCGACGCTCATCCGCGGCGCGTCCACAATCTCGGCGAAGATGTCCACGTCATGGCGCAAGAGATCGGGCCGGGGGCCGCGCCGGCCGAAATGCTGCGGGATGTCCTTCAGCTCGTCGGGGCCGCGCACCACGGGTAGGCCGTAATGCCGCGCCAGATCGTCCACCTCGCCGCGGCAGCGGCCCGGCACCATGATGCGGTCCGCCGCGACCGGCGCCGGCACACGGCGCCGGATCATGTCCGCCGTCATCAGCCCGGCGACACTGATGCCGATGTCCGTCACGGTCCAGGTGAAGGGCGCCGGCTGCATGCCGGCGAGCAGCTTCTCCAGGCTCTTCTGCGCCAGCCGTCCGGTCAGGAAGAGGATATGTTCAGGCATGCGAGTCGCTGCTCGAGCGCGGCACGCAGCTCGTCCGTGGTACGGACCACCGTGGTGTGCTCGAAGCTGCGGAGCCGGTCGACGTTTTCCAGATCGATGCGGCGCGGGTACACCGTGACCCATTCGCTGGGCGACTCCGTCGTCACCTCGGGCTCGGTATCGCAGGCGAACACGATCGAAGGCACGCGGCACTTCCCGGCCTGGGCGTAGATGTTGCTGACCAGGGTGTCGGAAATGCCAATGACGCACTTGGCCACGGTGTTGGAGGTGGCCGGCGCGATCACCACCGTGTGGTAGTGGCCGTGATAGAACAGGCCCACCGGCGCCGCGCTGGCGGTGTTGTCGCGGAAGATGCGGAAGCGCTTGCGCAGATCGGCAATGGAATAGTCATACATGTGCAGCACTTCCTGCGCCGCCCGGGTCAGGAACAGGTCCACCTGTGGCAGCGTGGATGCAATCTCGAGGGATTCCTTGAGAAAGTGACCCGAGCCGGTCAGGCCCCAGGCCAGGCGCGGCATGGCATCGCGCTTCATGATCGACCCGCTGTTCGCGCCCGAGTTGCGGCCGTCGACGCCCAAAGCCGTGGCGGCGGGCACGCCGCGCTGAATTGTCTCATTCCTCGGCGGGGCCAGCGTGGGCGCTGCGGATGCCGAGTCGCTTCATCTTGCGGTAGATGGTGTTGCGGCTGGTCTTGAGCTGCTGTGCCAGACTGGAGATGTTCCAGCGGTGGCGCTCCAGTTCCTGGACCAGGGCATCGCGCTCGGCCGACTCCAGGGAATTGAGGCTGCCCTCCAGGCTCTGCGCGCTCGCCGGTTCCGCTACCGCTCGTCCCTGCTCGGCCCAGCGCTGGATCTCCTCCGGCAGATCGCGGACCGTGATGACGTTGCCGTCGCACAGCGCGAGCGCGGTGCGCAGCACATTGCGCAACTGGCGGATATTCCCCGGCCAGGGATATTGATCGAGCATCGCAACGGCGCGGGCGTCGATGGTCACGCTGCCGCCGGCACCGGCCTCCTCCGCCAGCGCGTGCTGGATGATCTGCCTCCTGTCGCTGCGATCGCGCAGCGGCGGCAGCGCCAGCCGGATGCCCTGGAGACGATAGAACAGATCCTCGCGAAACTCGCCGCGCTTCACCATCTCCTGCAGGTTGCGGTGGGTGGCGCTGATGAGTTGGATATCCACCCGCACCGGCGCTTCGCCGCCGAGGGGGACCACCTCCCGCTCCTCCAGCACGCGCAGCAGCCGCGCCTGCAAGGCGAGCGGCATGTCCCCGATCTCGTCCAGGAACAGGGTGCCGCCGTTGGCCTGGCAGATCTTGCCGCGGCGGCCCTCGCGGCTGGCGCCGGTGAAGGCGCCGGACTTGTAGCCGAACAGTTCGCTCTCGATCAGCGACTCGGGCAGCGAGGCGCAGTTCGACGGCGATGAAGGCGCCGCTGGCGCGGCTGCTGGCGGCGTGGATCGCCTTGGCGAAGACGTCCTTGCCGGAGCCGGTCTCGCCGCAGAGCAGGATCGGGATATCGCGATTGAGCACGCGGGCGGCGCAGTGCACGTTGTGCGCCATGCTGGGATCGCCGAATTCCAGATTGCTGAAGCGGTACTCCGGAGCGCTTTCCGGCTTGACCGTCAGGCGCCGCTCCCGCACCGCCTGGAACTGCCGCAGCAGGCGCTCGGGCTGCTGCGCCACGGCGTAGAAACGGCTGCCCTGGCGCGCGTCATAGATGGGCACCGGATGGAAGGAGGCGGAGGCGCTGCGGCTGACGAGATCGGCGATGGTGGCGTTGAACAGGCTGTCGATGGTGCCGCCGAAGACCTGGTCGAAGCTGCGGAACCCCAACTGGAACAGCGCATTGCGGTTCGCCGCGACCACCTTCCCTTCCCCGGACAAGGCCAGCACCCCCTCGTTCAGGGTGTACAGGAATTCGGGCCGGCTGTGGAAGCGGATGATGTAGTCATCGCGATGGCGCGCCAGCAGCGTGCGGTTTTCGATCATCTGCGCCGACATGCCCACCAGCACCATCGAGTGCTGCTGCAGCAACTGGGAGCGGCTGGAGACGTCGAGCACCGCCGCCAGTTGACCCTGACTGTCGAAGATCGGCGCGGCGGTACAGGTGAGATCGATGTTGCGCGCCAGGAAGTGCTGGTCGCGATGGATGACGACCGGGCATTTCTCCATGAGGCAGGTACCCATGCCGTTGGTGCCCTGCTTCTGTTCGCTCCACATGGTGCCGTCGCGCAGGCCGTCGCGGGCGGCATCCTTGACGAAGTGGGGATCGCCGACAACGTTGAGAACGACGCCTTCGGCGTCGGTGAGCAGCACCAGGGTCTGGGAATCGGCAAGCTGCTGGTAGAGGTTCGTCATCTCCAGCTTGGCACTGGCGACGACATCGGATACCCGCTCCACCCGCTCCTGGAGTTCGTGCGGCCCGACCTGATACGGTTCGGCCTCGCGACCCGGGTCGAGTCCGAATTCGTGGACGCACCGGATCCACGAGCGCGCCACCACGTTCTGGGCCTCCCGCGGCCCCTGGGACACGACGGAATGGACTAACCGCACATGCTCCTGGACAAGGTTGGACATGCGCCCTGCTCCTCCTCGCTAGCTGCCGGCGCTTACGTTCGCGCCCTGGAATAATACGTGGGCCCGCCTGCGGCGAGCCTGTGGCGGATCCTCGATGATCTCTTGTTATTTCGCCGCGTCTTGCAGCGGACTCATCTGAATCAGTCTAGCATTTTCCGGCGCCGCACACAGCGCGACGACGCTCTTCAAGGCAGCGCGGCGCCTTCGCCGGATGCGGCACGGCACCGGTCTGCGCGTCACGCTCAGAAGCGATACGCCACGCTCGCGCCCAGCAGGTAATTGCGCTCCGCCGCCGGCGCGAAGAAACGCTGATTGGCATCGTTCACATAGACCGCGCCGATGTACTCCTCGTCCAGCAGGTTGTCCACGCGGACGAACTCGCTGAAGCGCCAGTTGCCCGAATTCTGTTCCAGGCCGGCCCGCAGATTGGCGATGAAATAGGCGTCGGCCGCAACCGTATTCACGTCGTTGGCCATGACCTTGCCGTTCCAGCGCGCCTCGATCGCCGTGGAAAAGCCGAGCGGCTGATAGGCCCACGACAGCTCGCTGTAGACCGAGTAATTGGGCACGCCCGGGATGCGATTGCCCGCCGCAACCGTCGTGTTCGGCGCTGTGCATGTGGTGGCGGGCGGAATGGGCACGCAGGTGCGGAAGCTGTCCTTGAACTCCGCCTCCAGCCAGGTGGCCGCCACATAGCCGGCAAATCCGCCGCCGAATCTGCCGTCCGCAGCGAGTTCCACTCCCCGCCGCTGGGTGTCACCGGCATTCTGGTAGGTGGTGCGGCCACCGGCATTGCTGAAGACGACGATCTCGTTACTGGTGTCGATGAGGAATACGGCGGCGGTCAGCAGGGCCTCGGCGCCGAGAAAAGCCTTGACCCCGGCTTCGTACTGATTGCTGGTGCTGGGCTTCAGGTCGAAGTTGAGGCCGCTGCTGCCGTCGGGGCGATAGGTGAGTTCGATGAAGGTCGGCGTCTCGAAGCTGCGGCCGGCATTGGCGTAGAGATTGACCCTGGGCGACAGGCGATAGAGCAGGCCCGCCGTCGGCGTCCATGCGGAATAGGTGGCGCTGCCGCTGTCGTCGGGGTTCACCTGCCGGATGCCCCCCGCCACCGAGCCGATGGTGTTGGTCGAACCGCTGCAGGTGTTGGGCCGCGTACCGGAAGCGGTCACCAGGGTGGACGTGCAGATGAAGTTGTCCCTGGAGTCGAAGGCGACCCGGGTATAACGCAGCCCGGCGGAGAGCATCGCGTCGCGGGCGAACGTCCATTCCGCCTGGGCGTATCCGCCGGCCTGATAGACCGTGTTGTCCTCGTCGCGCTTCAACGCGCCGATGGCGCCGGTGTTGTTGAGGTAGCCCTTGCGTGCATCCTGAGCGGAATCGTAGTCGGCACCGGCGGTGAGGGTCAGGGTCTCCGTCCTGCGCGTCCAGCGCAGACCCGCACCCCAGAAGTCGCGGTCGAAGGCGCTCACGCCGCCGGATTGGGTGATCCCGTTCTGCACGGCCAGGGGAATGGCGAGGAACTGCTCATTGCTGCGCGTGCCGGTGTAGGCAATGCCGCGCACGCTATCGATGTCGCTGACCGCACCCTCATAGACCAGGCCGCCCTGGAGATTGTCCAGGCTGCGCCGGGTCTGGAACTGCAGCGCGGCAGGGCTCGCCTGGCGCCGATCCTGCGCCACCTCCCGCGCCGTCAGGCCGAGCGGATCCAGGTTGTTCGGCTGGTCCAGATAGTTCGCCACCACGGTCCAGGTCGAACTTGGGTCCGGCGGCCAGCGTCAGCTTGGCGTTGAACTGGTCCTTCTGCGCTTCGCTCCACTGGCGGTAGCCGTCCGTCTCGTAGCGCGACAGGCTGCCGATGTAGTTGAGGTTGCCGGACTGGCCACCGAACTTGACTCCCGTGCGCCAGGAATCGTAGCTGCCCGCGGCAATGTCGGCGGAGAGCGTCGGCCGCTCCGGGCCGTCCTCGGTGAAGATCTGCACCACGCCGCCGGAGTGATTGCCGTACAGCGCCGAGAATGCTCCGCGCAGAACCTCGATGCGCTTGGCCGAGGCCAAGTCGAACAGGCCGGAACCGCCCTGACCGTCGGGGGTGCTGGCCGGGATGCCGTCGGCGATCAGCTTGATGCCGCGCACCCCGAACTGGGACCGGGCGCCGAATCCGCGCAGCACGATCTGCTGTTCCTGCGCGTAAGTCTCGCGGTTCTGCACCACCGTGCCGGGCACGCGAACGAGGGATTCGCCGATATTGGTCTTCAGCTTCTGATCCTGGATCTGCACCGCGTTGAGCGAATCGATCGCCACCGGGAGATCGAAGCTCGACTGTTCCACCCGCGTCGCCGTCACCACCACCGGCGCGGTGACGGCCTGTGCATGCGCGAAAGAGAGGAGTGGCCAGGCTGGCGAGAACGAAAGGGAGGACGTTCTGGTTCGGTAGGCGCAGGCTCATGGATGGTGTTCGGGGAAAGGGAAAAAGCTCGCCGTGTTTCGGCTCCGGTCAGCCGCGCAGGCGGAACAGTACCGGCACATCGACGGTGAATTCTCGGCTGCGCAGCCCATCCGGCGCGCGCGGCAAGTCGGCGGTTCGCACCATGTCCAGCGCCGTCTCGTCGAGCACGGGGAAGCCGCTGGAGCTAAGGATCGAGACCTGCCCAACCTGTCCGCCGGGCAGGAACTGCACCCGCATCTTCACCAGCCCCTGCCAACGGCGCTCGCGCGCGATGCGCGGATAGCGGTGGTTGGCGTCTACGGCTTGTTGGATCCCGCGAACGTGGCCCTGCATCAGGGCATCGACCGGTTCTTCCACCGCTTCCACCGGTTTCGCCGCCGCCTCGGGTACCGCCGCCACCGGGGGCGCGAAGGCCGGCACCGGCTCGGGTTCGGCTGCGGTGCGATCGATGGCGGGCTCGATCGGCTTCGGCTCGAGCGGCTCGCTGCGCACCGGCGTCGGCGCGGCGGGAGCGGCGACCCGTACCGGGGTGCGCCGCAGCGCAGGTGGCTGCTTTGTCTCGGCCGCGGCAGTGGTTTCGAACGTGGGCTCGACGGCGGCCACCGGCTCGGCAGCGCGCACCGGCAGCGGCGCCAGCCGGACTTCCAGAGCCGACGGCGGCGGCGCCAGCGGCGCGGCGCCGCGCAGTCCGGGAAACAGGGCGAGGGCCATCGCGTGGCAGGCGAGCGACACGAGCGCCGCCTGCAACAGGCGCCGTTGCGGCGGCGGGGGTGCGACGTCCCCGATCAGCCTCATGACTCTCCCCTCCTCCTCGCTCCTGCGCGCCGCCCGCTGGCGGCGCTCCGGCGTCTTGCGGCCCGCGCGGCCGCCGCGACGCTCTGTACGTCTTATGCCGATTCTAGTTCAAAGCCGCATCCTGCGCGCTTTCCCGGCCCATCCACGACGGCTGCGACTCACTTGGCATCGGAAAAGCGCAGCGCCACCCATAGCGCCCGCGGCGCGCCCGGAGCGTAGAACGTATCGTTGCGCCACAGTTCCGGATCGGCCTCGAATGAGCCGTTCGGGAACGCATCCTCGCCCAGTTGCCCGGACGTGGAGTAGCGCTTGTCGAACAGGTTGCTCACTCGCCCCAGAAGCTCCCACTTGGGGGCGAAGTTCCACGCCGCGGTGAGGTTGACCACGGCGTAACCGGGCACGGTGCCCGAACCTTCGAAGCTACGCCCGTTGAAGCTGCCGGCCTGATGCTGGTTGTTCTCGTTGCCGCGCACGTACTGGCTGGAAAACGCGATCACGCTCGCCCCCAGGCGCAGGCTGGGCAGTGCCGTCCAGCCGCCGCCCAGGCGGAACTGGTGGAGCGGGATGCCCGGGATGCGCTCGCCCGAGGACACCAGGATCTCGTCGTCGGCGGTGCCGGTCGCCGTTCCCCGCGTGCTGTTGCCGGGTGAAACGATGGTCGCGTCCGACTGAAAGGTGGCATCCACCAGCGCGTAGCTGAGCGACCAGTCGAAGGCCGCCACCTGACCGCCGAGGCTGGCCTCCAGTCCCTGGCGCCGCGTTCTGCCGAAGTTCTGGAAGTACCCCTGGCTGTTGCCGGCGCTGACGAACAGGATGTCGTCCTGGCTGTCGGCGCGGAACAGGCTCAGATCCCAGGAGGCGGCGGTACCGATCTTGCCGCGCGCACCGCCCTCCAGCGTGCGGGTCACCACCTGCTCCAGGAAGGGATCGGACTGCATGGCGTTCGGCAGCAGGCAGGGCGCCTCCTTGTCGGCGCAGGCCAGCTCGATGGGTGAAGGGGCGCGGCTGCCCTGGCTGTAGCTGCCGAAGAGCGTGAGAGTGGACGCCGGCTGAAAGGTGAGGCCGAACGCCGGATTGAGCTTGCTGTAGGTGAAATCGTTGTCCAGGCCCTTGGCGGGGGGCGGGAACGGTACGCCGATATGGTCCTGGGTGGTGACATGGGTGCGGTTGTAGCGCGCGCTGGCGGTGAGGGACCAGGCCGGCGCGAAGCGCCAGTTATAGGTGGCATACAGGCTCTCGGTGCGCGTTGCCCCGTCCAGGTTGACGCTCTCGATTTCGTCTCCGGACGCCGTGACGCTGCGATCGGCGGTGAAGCTCCCCAGCTGGTAGCTGCGCAGGAAAGTCGCATCGCCCCGCTCGAAAGCCACCCCGGCGGTGAGCTGGCTCGCCTCCGCCGGCTGCCAGGTAGCCTGCAACGTGAGCCCGCTCGCCTTCTGCGTCAGGTTGGAGCGGTTCAGCGAGGCGGCGCGGTCGGCATCCCCGGGGTCCTCTTCATAGGGCTCGACGCCGAAACGCTCATCGCTGATCTGATTCACGTCCGGATTGGAACTGGCGGTGCGCGTCTGGCGGTGATAGACGTTGCCGCCCAGCCACAGGGTTTCACTGATCTCCCGGCTCGCCGTGAGATTCAGCCCCCAGGCGCGATTGTCCGTGACGTCGGGTTGCGTATAGACCGACTCCCAGCGCTGCTGCAGCATCTGGGAGGGCGCGAGCTGGTTGCCGGTCAGCCGGTTGTCGGCGCCCAGGATGCTCAGATCGAAATCTGTGTCGCGCGTCTGGTAGCCGAGCTTGGCGAATCCCTGGTTCACCCGCGAGGGCGAGAAGTCGCGCCAGCCCTGGTCCTCGACAACGTTGCCGGCGACGAACCAGCCCAGCGGCCCGCGGCTCCCGCCGTGCTCGCCTTCCAGTTGCCAGCGGCCGAAGGATCCGCCGCCCGCCTGCAGCGCGGTGCCCGGGTTGGTTTTCTCCCGACTTGGTACGCAGGCTGAGCGCGCCGCCGAGCGTGTTGAGGCCGAACACCGGATTCGAACCAGGCAGCAGGTTGATGGCGGAAATGGCGTTCTGCGGAATCAGATCCCAGTTCACCAGTTCCCCGAACGGCTCGTTCAGGCGCATGCCGTCGAGATAGACCGAAATCCCCTGGGGCGTGCCGAGCAGGGGCGAGGCGGTGAAGCCGCGGTAGTTGAGGTTCGGCTGGTAGGGATTGCCGCTGATCCCGTTGGTATTGACCGAGGGCAGGGTCTCGTCGAAGAACTCGGGCAGCGTGGCCGACTGCCGCCGCTGCAACTCCTTGCCGCTGAGGGCCTGGACGTTCGACGGAACCTCGTCCTTGGCCACGCCGAGTCCCGGCAGGGGCGTGTCGCCGATCACCTCCACCGTTCCCGTTTCCAACGGCGCCAGGCGCCCCTGGGGAGACTCCGCCCGGCCGTCCGCCGCGCCGAGGCCGAGCCCGCCCCACAGCGCGAGCAACCCGAGGCGCACTGTCAAAGTCGCTCGCGCCCGGCCCGTCGCGCACGGCGGCGTTCCCGCAGCCATGACCGCCCTGATCGGAATTTCCCATCCTTCCCTCGTCAATGGACATTACAGACCTCGCAGCATCAAGGCCAAACCTGTTGGCGAATCGCAAGAATTGCGCCATGGCCCTCCTGCCGGGACGTGCCCCGGACACCTGCCGGGCAAGGTAGTATGGCGGCGCCAACCTGCTTCCGCGACCTGTCACAGAAACTGAACACCTGTCACAGGGTGTGCCACGGCATGGGCGGATTCGCGGCTGGCTGATCCGGTTCGCATGCAGCAACGTCGGCGCGCCGTAGCGCAGTCGCGCGGCGAGGCGCCGGCAGCTTGGGAACAAATGCAGGCCGAACGAAACCAAGGGTAGCAGCCGGTCGCCTTTCCCGTGACCGGTCCCCACCGATACGGAGGAGATCCTGATGCGAAGCATACTGGCGCTCGCGGCTACGCTGTTTGCCGCAGCGTTGTCGGCGGCACCGCTGGCCTATGTACCGAACGAGAAATCCGGGACTATTTCCGTGATCGACACCGCCACGGATGAAGTGCGCGCCACCATCAAGGCCGGCACCAAGCCGCGCGGCACCGCCGTCAGCAAGGACGGCAAACGGCTCTTTGTCAGCGACCAGCCGCACAACGCCCTGCTGATCGTCGATCTGGCCACGGCCGAAGTGGTTTCCCGGATCGATCTCGGCGAATCGCCGGAGGGTGTCGGCCTCTCCCCCGACGGCAAGTGGGTGGTGGCGGCGGTGGAACTGTCCAACAGCATCGCCTTCATCGATGCCGAAACCGGCGTCAAGGCTTTCAGCATCAAGACCCTGGGCAAGAACCCGGAACACGCCGTCTTCAGCCCGAATGGGAAATGGCTCTTCGTCAGCGCCGAGGAGTCAGACCAGGTGGATGTGGTGGACGTGGCGGCGCGCAAGCAGGTCGGCGCCATCAAGGTCGGCGAGCGGCCGCGCGGCATGGCCTTCACGCCCGATGGCAGATTCGCGTACGTGGCATCCGAGCACGCCGACAAGGTCTATGCCATCGACGTGGAAAAGCAGTCGGTCGCCACCGTGATTCCCGCCGGCAAGCGCGCCAACGGCGTCACCATGGCGCCCGACGGCAAGCGGGTCTATGTCTCCAACGGCGGCGACGCCAACGTCATCGTGATCGACACGGCGAGCAACAAGGTCATCGCCACGGTGCCGGTGGGAGAGCGGCCGTGGAACATGGCCATTACGCCCGACGGCAAGAAGCTCTACGTGGCCGCCGGCCGTTCCCACGCCGTGACGGTGATCGACACGGACGCCAACAGCCGCATCAAGGACATCAAGGTGGGTGAACTGCCCTGGGGCGTGGTCATCCGCTGAAAGCAGCCTGGGGCGCCCCCCGCTGGCGGGCCGCCGCCCCGGTCATGTCCCGGCGTCGGGAAATTGCCACGGCACGCCCGCGCCGTCGCCGTCGGCCTGGCACAACCGCTCGTCGGCCTCGCGCAGCCTGCGGCTGACTTCCCGGCCCATGTTCATCTGGATCAGGGCGAATTGCTCCAGGTCCCGCTCCCCCACCTGCTGCAGATGCCCGGCCGAGATCTCGATCGCGGCGCACTCCTCCACCGCCAGCACGGACGCACTTCGGGGATGCAGGTCCATCAGCGCCATCTCGCCGAAGCAGTCGCCGCTTTCCAGGAACCGCAGCAGGCGTTGCTTGCCGTCGCGCGTCTTGAGCACGGCGACCTTGCCGTATTCCAGGACGAACATGGAGTCCGCGGGATCGTCTTCGCGAAAGAAGAACCGCCCCCCGGCGACGCTGACCGGGACGCAGCGTTCCACCAGGAACTCCAGAATATCCTCGCGGATGCCGCCGAACACGGGCATGCGCTGCAGCAGTTCGACGCGCGCCCGTTTCATGCCGAAGCGCCGCCGGTACCCTCTCGCTTCTCGCCTTCTCGCATTTGGTCCTCCCCGATCCGACATGCGGATCATAGAAAGAGGCTGCGACCGCGTCAAAGGGTCAGGATGAGCGTCGTCGTTCCGTCGTCGCCGAAAGCCGGTTTTTCCGGGGGCTCAGCTGACTTCTTCGATCCAGGCCATCTGGATCGCTTCGAGAATCTTCTCGCCGCAGTGCTTCCTGTCGTCGCTGAAACCCTCCAGGCCCAGCACCCAGGTCATCAGATCGACGAAGTTGATGCTGCTGGGATCGACGTCCGGGTACTTTTCCGTCAGCGCGATGGCGATGTCGAGGGTATCGGTCCACTTCATCTCAGTGCTTTCCTTCGCTGACCATGTTGATGGTGTATTTCGGAATCTCGATCACCAGCGGCGCGTCCCGCACGATGGCCTGGCACGACAGCCGCGAGGTCGGCTCCAGGCCCCAGGCTTTGTCCAGCAGATCCTCCTCCTTTTCTTCAGCCGCTTCCAGGGCGTCGAAGCCTTCCCGCACCACCACGTGGCAGGTGGTGCAGGCACAGGACTTCTCGCAGGCATGCTCGATGTCGACGCCGTGCTCCAGCAGGTTGTCGCAGATCGATTTGCCGGGCACCGCTTCGATCACGGCGCCATCGGGACACAGTTCCTCGTGCGGGAGGACGATCATTTGAGTCATTGTCAGTCGGTCCATGTTTGCGGCTCGTTCTTTCAGACGCTCAGCTCGTCCACCCGTTGGCCGGTGAATGCCTTGCGGATGCTCTGGTTCATGCGGCGCGCGGCGAATTCGGTGGTCACGGCATTGAGTTCCTCGATCCCCGCCTTCAGCGCGCGATGATCCGTGCCCTTGCCCAGGACCTTCACCTTTTCCAGCACCTGATCGATGCGAGCCCGCTCGTCGAGGTCGAGCAGGTCAGCGTCTTTCTTCAGCGCCGCTTCGGTGGCCTCGATGCCGCGCTGCGCCTCGACCTGCTGCTCGCGCAGAGCGCGCAGGTTCACGTCGTCGCCGGCGTGATCGAAGCTGTCGCGCAGCATGTGCGCGATCTCGTCGTCCGACAGGCCGTAGGAGGGCTTGACCGTAACCGACGCTTCGACGCCGGAGGACATCTCGCGCGCCGACACTGCCAGCAGGCCGTCCGCATCGACCTGGAAAGTAACGCGAATGCGCGCCGCGCCCGCCACCATGGGCGGAATGCCACGCAATTCGAAGCGCGCGAGAGAGCGGCAGTCCTTGACCAGTTCGCGTTCGCCCTGCACCACGTGGAAACTCATGGCGGTCTGGCCATCCTTGAAGGTGGTGAAGTCCTGCGCCTTGGCAATGGGAATGGTGGCGTTGCGGGGAATGATCTTCTCCGTCAATCCGCCCATCGTTTCCAGGCCGAGGGAGAGCGGGATGACGTCCAGCAGCAGCCAGTCGTCCTCCGACTGGCGATTGCCGGCGAGCACGTTGGCCTGCATCGCGGCACCGAGCGCGACCACCTTCTCCGGATCCAGGTTGGTGAGCGGCTCGAGTTTGAAGAACTCGCCCACCGCGCGCTGGATCTGGGGCATGCGCGTGGCACCGCCCACCATGACCACGCCCTTGACCTCGTCCGCCGTCAGTCCGGCATCCCGCAGCGCCTTGCGCGTCGGGCCCAGCGTCTTGCTGACCAGGTGCCGGGTGATGCCTGCGAAGTCCTCGCGTTTCAGCGTCAGATTGACGTTCTCGCCGGAGCGCAGCGTGGCGATGACGTTCGTGTCGTCGTCGAAGGTGAGGTGCTCCTTCGCCTCGCGCGCCTTCATCAGCAACCGCCGCGAGTCCTCGGCTCCCGGCGGATTGATGTCGGCGTTGTCCAGGATCCAGCAATAGACACGCTGATCGAAGTCGTCGCCGCCGAGGGAGGCATCGCCGTTGGTGGCGAGCACCTCGAAGACGCCGCGCGAAAGGCGCAGGATCGAGATGTCGAAGGTGCCGCCGCCGAGGTCATAGACCGCGTAGACGCCTTCCGAGGCGTTTTCCAGGCCGTAGGCGATGGCCGCTGCAGTAGGTTCGTTGAGCAGGCGCAGCACGTTGAGCCCGGCGAGTTTGGCCGCGTCCTTCGTCGCCTGGCGCTGGGCGTCGTCGAAATAGGCAGGTACCGTGATCACGGCGCCGGCGAGTTCGCCGCCCAGGCTCGCCTCGGCGCGTACCCGCAGCGCCTTGAGGATCTCCGCCGAGACCTCCACCGGAGTCTTCACCCCGGCGACGGTGCGCAGCCGCACCATGCCCGGGGCATCGATGAAATCGTAGGGCATCATTTCCAAGTGGGCCACGTCCTTCAGGCCCCGCCCCATGAAACGCTTCACCGAGACGATGGTATTGCGCGGGTCGCGCGCCTGGACAGCGTAGGCCGGGTAGCCCACGTCGACGCCGCCGTCGTTGCGGTAGCGGACCACGGAAGGCAGCAGGGGACGCCCCTGCTCGTCGCTGAGGACCACCGGCACGCCGTTGCGCACGGTCGCCACCAGGGAATTCGTGGTGCCGAGGTCGATACCCACCGCCAGCCGGTGCTTGTGCGGTTCGGTGCTGAGTCCCGGCTCCGCGATCTGAAGTAAGGCCATTCTGTTGAGCCTCTACGAAAGTGAAATCGCCATCGACGCTGCCGCCAGGGACTCCTGCGCCGGATCGGAGCTGCCTTGAACCATGAGCGCTAGGACTCCATCGATTCGAGCGCTTCGTCGATCTCGTCCTTGAGCTTGAGGATGAACATCAGGCGGCGCACCGCATCGGCAGCACCCGCATAGTTCTCCTTGCGGTCGATGTCTTTCTCGATCTGCGCGAACAGGGCATCGGCCTGCGCCCGCAGCCGGTGGTGCAGGCTCTCCAGTTCGCCGACATCCTCCGCCTCCCGGGCTTCCGCCGCCGCTTCGCGCCATTCCATCTGCTCCATCAGGAATTCCGCCGGCATGGCGGTATTGCTCTCGTGGCGGGTGTCCATGCCGTACATCTCGAGCAGATACTGCGCCCGGCTCAACGGGTGCTTCAGCGTGCGATAGGCTTCGTTGACCCGCGTCGCCCACTGCATCGACAAGCGGCGCTCGGTCTCCGGCAGGTGAGCAAAGCGGTCGGGATGAACCTTGGCCTGCAGTTCGTGGTACGCGCGGTCGAGGCGGGCCGCGTCCAAGCCGAAAAACGGATCGAGGCCGAACAGCTCGAAGAAGTTCTGATTGAAATCGAGATTCATAGGGGCCGGCAACCAGCGTTAGGAGTTAGGCGATCGGAAGCACGATCAACCACGATGGCGCCGCCTATTCTAACCAGACCACGGCCCCCGGGCGCCCTAGACGTTGAAGCTTTCGCCGCACCCGCACTGGTCCTTGACGTTCGGGTTGTTGAACTTGAAGCCCTCGTTCAAGCCTTCACGCGCGAAGTCCAGTTCCGTGCCGTCGATATACGGCAGGCTTTTCGGGTCCACCAGAACTTTGACGCCGCGGCTCTCGAAGACGAGATCCTCGGGCTGGACGTCGTCGGCGAACTCGAGCCGATACGCCATGCCCGAACATCCTGTGGTGCGCACGCCGAGGCGCAGTCCGACCCCTTTGCCGCGCTTGGCGAGGAAGTTGGTGACGTGTTTCGCCGCCTTCTCGGTAAGCGTGATCGCCATGGGTTCTCCCTTACGCGTCGGCGGTTTGCGCCGACTTGGTTTCTTCTTCCGCGCCGTGTTTCTGCCGGTAGTCCGCGACCGCAGCCTTGATGGCATCTTCCGCCAGGATCGAACAGTGGATCTTCACCGGCGGTAGCGCCAGTTCCTCGGCGATCTGGGTATTCTTGATCGACGTCGCCTGGTCGAGCGTCTTGCCCTTCACCCACTCGGTGACGAGGGAACTCGAGGCGATGGCGGAGCCGCAGCCGTAAGTCTTGAATTTGGCATCCTCGATGATGCCGTCCGGGCCGACCTTGATCTGCAGCTTCATCACATCGCCGCAGGCCGGCGCGCCGACCATGCCGGTTCCGACGCCGTCATCTTCCTTGCTGAACGATCCGACGTTGCGCGGATTCTCATAGTGGTCGATAACTTTGTTGCTGTATGACATGACATCCTCCGTATCGAGTTTCAGCTTCCGGGTTCCGCGTTTCTCGCTTCAAACCGCGACACCCGGAACGCAAATCAGTGCGCCGCCCATTGCACCGAATTCAGATCGACGCCGTCCTTGTACATCTCCCACAGCGGCGAGAGTTCCCGCAGCTTGGTGAGCTTGCGGTGGAGCAGATCGATGGTGTAGTCGATCTCCTCCTCGGTCGTGAAACGGCCGATGGTGAAGCGGATCGAGCTGTGGGCCAGTTCGTCGCTGCGCCCCAGGGCGCGCAGGACATAGGACGGCTCCAGGCTCGCCGAGGTACAGGCCGAGCCGCTCGACACCGCCACGTCCTTGATCGCCATGATGAGCGACTCGCCCTCGACGAAATTGAAGCTGACGTTGAGATTGTGCGGCACGCGGTGCTCGACGTCGCCGTTGACATGGCTCTCCTCGATGTCGGAGACGCCCTTGAGCAGCTTGTCGCGCAGATAGCGGATGCGCTCGTTCTCGGCGGCCATCTCCTCCCGCGCGAGGCGGAACGCCTCGCCCATGCCGACGATCTGGTGGGTCGCCAGCGTGCCGGAGCGCAAGCCCCGCTCGTGACCGCCGCCGTGCATCTGCGCTTCCAGCCGCACCCGCGGCTTGCGCCGGACGTAGAGCGCGCCGATGCCCTTGGGGCCATACGTCTTGTGCGCCGAAAAGGACATCAGATCGACCTTCAGCTGCTGCAGGTCGATCACCACCTTGCCCGTGGCCTGGGCCGCGTCGACGTGGAAGACGATGCCCTTGGCGCGGCACAGTTCCCCGATCTCGGCCACGGGCTGGATGACGCCGATCTCGTTGTTGACGTACATCACCGAAACCAGGACCGTGTCCTTGCGGATCGCCTGCTTGAGCTGATCCATATCCACCAGGCCGTTGTCCCTGACCTCGAGATAGGTCGCCTCGAATCCCTGGCGCTCCAGTTCGCGGAAGGTGTCGAGCACGGCCTTGTGCTCGGTCCTGAGGGTGACGATGTGCTTGCCCTTTCCGGAGTAGAAATGCGCGGCTCCCTTGATCGCCAGGTTGTTCGATTCCGTCGCGCCCGAGGTCCAGATGATTTCCTTGGGATCGGCATTCACCAGAGCGGCGACGTCTGCGCGCGCCTCTTCCACCGCCGCTTCCGCCTCCCAGCCGAAAGCGTGGGAGCGACTGGCCGGATTGCCGAACTTCTCAGTCAGAAAGGGAATCATCTTCTGCGCCACGCGCGGATCCACCGGCGTGGTCGCAGAGTAGTCGAGATAGATCGGAAACTTGAGCATTACCTGTTCTCCGTGATGACTTTGACGTCGTTGCTCAGACCGCCATGGCGGTCATGCGTTTCAAGTGCTGCACCAGATCGGCGAACGTTCTCAGAAACCGTTCCACCTCGTCCCTGGTATTGCCGCGACCGAGGCTGACGCGCACCGCACCGCGCGCAATCTGCGGCGCCACGCCCATGGCCAGCAGCGTATGCGACGGCTCCGGCGAAGCGCTGGAGCAGGCGGCACCGGACGCCACCGCGAATCCTGTCCGGTCGAGCTGCGCCACCAGCGTCTCGCCGTCGATGCCTTCGAGACTGAACAAGCTGGTGTTGGGCAGCCGTTCCGCCGCAGCGCCGAATATCCTCGCGCCGAGATTCGCCAAGCCGCTTTCCAGCGCCTGGCGCAGGGAGTTCAGGCGCGACGCGTTGGCATCGAGCGCCGTTGCCGCCAATTCGCAGGCGCGACCGAAACCGACGATGGCGGCGACATTCTCGGTACCGGATCGCAATCCGCGTTCCTGTCCGCCGCCGGCAATCAGGGGCTTCAGCTCGATGCGCTTGTCCAACACCAGCGCCGCCGCGCCCTGCGGACCATTCAGCTTGTGGGCCGATAGCGTCAGGGCGTGCACGCCCAGCGCCCGGAAATCGACCTTGATCTTGCCCAGCGCCTGCACCGCGTCGGAATGGAACCAGGCACGCGCGCCGCGCGCCCGGGCCGCGAGCGCCGGCACATACTGCAGCACGCCGGTCTCGTTGTTGGCCAGCATCACCGACACGATTTTCGCCGGGCTGGCCAGCACCTCCGAGTACTCCGCCATGTCGAGCCGGCCTTCGGCATCCACCGGGATTTCGTGCAGGCGCCATCCCTCGCGCGCCAGTTGTTTCGCCGGTTCGCGCACGCACGGATGCTCGATGGCGCTGATGGCGATGGCCGCCGGTCTCATCAGGGCCGCCGCGCCCTTGATGAACAGGTTGTTGGCTTCGCTGCCGCCGCTGCAGAAGATCACTTCGCTGGGATGGGCACCGACCGCGGCCGCCACCTGCTGACGCGCTTCGTCCACCGCCCGGCGCGCAGCACGCCCGTACTCGTGACGGCTGGAGGCATTTCCGAAGCGCTGCGTCAGGTACGGCAGCATCGCCTCCAGCACGCGCGGATCGAGCGGCGTCGTGGCGTTATGGTCGAAGTAGACAGGCGCGAACATGGTTCGAAATCAGGCGGACACCGCGATATCCACCGGCTTGCTGCGCGTCCTTGGACGCTCGTCCCGCATCACCCGGGACTCGGGTTTCTGCTGCTGGGCCACCAGTTCGGCGAGCATGACGGAATCCAGATACTCGAACATGCGCTTGTTGAGATTGGTCCAGCAAGTCATGGGTCATGCAGCGGTGCTCGTCCTGGCAATTCTCCTTGCCACCGCACTGGGTGGCATCGAGCGGCTCATCCACCGCCACGATGATGTCCGCCACGGAAACCTCGCCCATCGCTTTCGCCAGCGTGTAGCCGCCGCCGGGTCCGCGCACGCTGCCGACGAGCCCGTGCCGGCGCAGCTTGCCGAACAACTGTTCGAGATAGGAGAGGGATATCTTCTGGCGCTCGCTGATGCCCGCCAGCGTGACCGGGCCTTCGTGCTGGCGCAGCGCCAGATCGATCATGGCAGTCACGGCAAATCGGCCTTTGGTCGTCAATCGCATAGTCTGTCCCTCGTCAGGTTTGAAACGCTCCCCGTCAATACTTGATTATTTTTATCAACTATACGATTCCCGATGGATTCAGTCAACTATTTTACCCAGATAGCCGGGATCGAACTTGTCCGCAGTGGCCAGCTCGTCGTCGAGCGAGATGCCGGCGCGCTGCAGCAGCGCCAGCAGGTGCTCCAGGCGCCGGTCGGTCTCGACCGCGTGGTCGAGCAGACCGTGAATCGCCTTGGACAGCGGATCCTCCTCGTCCCGCGTCACGGCATAGGCCGAGAACCCGAGTTTCTCCGCCTTCTCTTCCCGCAACTGGTCCCGCCCCGGCTCGATCACGCGCGCCGGTATGCCCACCGCCGTGGCTGCCGGCGGCACGTCGCGCACCACCACGGCATTGGAGCCGATCTTGGCGCCCTCACCCACCAGAATCGGCCCCAGCACCTTGGCGCCGGCGCCGATGACCACGCCCTTGGCCAGGGTCGGGTGGCGCTTGCCCTTGTTCCACGAAGTGCCGCCGAGCGTGACGCCATGGTAGAGCGTGCACTCGTCCCCGATCTCCGCCGTCTCGCCGATCACCACACCCATGCCATGGTCGATGAACACCCGGCGACCGACCGTCGCGCCGGGATGGATCTCGATCCCGGTAAGCCAGCGGCCGACATGGGAAACGAAGCGCCCGAGCCACTTCAGATCGCTGCGCCAGCACCAGTGGGCGAGACGATGGATGGTCAACGCGTGAAAGCCCGGATAGCAGGTGACGACCTCCCATTTGGTACGGGCGGCCGGGTCGCGCTCGAATACGCAGGCGATGTCTTCACGCAGACGGCTGAACATGGAAACTTTCTATAAGCAATTGCTGATGAATAGTAAAATGGCCCATCGTTTCAGTCAAACTTTGGGCAAGAAAGACCGCAGCATTCCGCGCAGGATGTTGATCTCCTCCTTCTCCAGCCGGACGCGTGCAAACAGGCGCCGCAGCCGCGGCATCAGTCGCTTTGGATTGGCGGGATCGAAGAAGCCGCTGGCGGTCATGGCGCGTTCGAGGTGGCCGAGGAAGGCCTCGACCTCCTCCGACCGCGCCTTGTCGAACTCCATCCCCTGAGGCGGTTCCGGCAGCGACGCGGCAGCCATGCGCAGTTCATAGCAGGCCAGTTGCACGGCCGCGCCGAGATTGAGCGAGGCATACGCCGGATTGGCCGGAATCATCACCGGCACCTGGCACAGGGCCAGTTCCGCGTTGGACAGACCGAAGGTTTCGCTGCCGAACACCAGCGCCACATCGCCGTGCGCCGCGTGCGCCACGATCTCGCGTGCGGCATCGCGCAACCAGAGCGTCGGTGCAGCCAGTTCCCGCTTGCGCGAAGTAAAGCCGGCCGCCAGCACGGCGCCCTGCAGCGCTTCGGCGAGGGTTGCGCAGACCGCGGCGGAATCGAGCACATCGGTCGCGCCCGAGGCCCGGGCCGTCGCCTCGGCGCTCGGTAAATGACGCGGGGCGACCAGCGTCAAGCGCGTGACCCCCATCGTCTTCATGGCGCGCGCCGCGGCCCCGATGTTGCCGGGATGGCTGGGATGCGACAGGACGATACGAACGCGCGACAGCGGGTTGACGCCGTTCATATTAGAATTCGCGCTCTTGCCGCGCCCTGCGCGCGCCCTTCAAGGCCACAAGCCGATGCATCCCGCCCTCAATATCGCCATCAAGGCCGCGCGTCGCGCCGGCCAGATCATCAATCGCGCCAGCCTCGACCTCGACCTGGTGAAAGTCAGCTCCAAGCGTCACAACGATTTCGTCACCGAGATCGACAAGGCGGCCGAGGCAGCGATCATCGGCGTCATTCGCGACGCCTATCCGGACCATGCGATCTTAGCAGAAGAGTCCGGCAGTTCCGGCGAGTCCGAGTACCGGTGGATCATCGATCCGCTGGACGGGACCACCAACTTCATCCACGGCTTTCCCCAGTATGCCGTTTCCATCGCCCTGGCCCACAAGGGCGTGCTGACCCAGGCGGTGATCTACGATCCGACGCGCAACGAACTGTTCACGGCGTCGCGCGGCCGCGGCGCCTTCCTCAACGATCGCCGGCTGCGCGTCGGCAAACGCGTCAGACTGGAGGAGGCCCTGCTCGGCACCGGCTTTCCGTACCGCGTTTTCGAACACATGGACGCCTACCTCGGCATGTTCCGCGAGCTGATGCAGAAGACTGCCGGTATCCGGCGCCCCGGCTCGGCTTCGCTCGACCTGGCCTATGTCGCAGCCGGGCGCTTCGATGGTTTCTGGGAGATCGGCTTGGCGCCCTGGGATCTGGCCGCCGGCGCCCTGCTCATCACCGAGGCGGGCGGACTGGTGGGTAACCTTACAGGCGAGACCGGCTACCTCGAGTCCGGCAACATCGTCGGCGGCAGCCCGAAGATTTTCGCCCAGATCCTGCAGGTCATCGCGCCCCACCTCACGCCCGCGCTCCGGCGCTGATCGACCGGGTATCGAACCCACCGAGCCGCATGGGGACCGACCGACACAAGCCGCCCCCGGTTGCCGCGGCCGGGGAGGATGGTCGTGCGCGCAGCGCCGCCTCGAGCGCGGGCAACCTCGACCAGCACACGCCCATGATGCGCCAGTATCTGGGCTTCAAGGCGCAGCATCCGGACCTGCTGCTGTTCTACCGCATGGGCGATTTCTACGAGCTGTTTTTCGCCGATGCGGAACGTGCGGCGCGCCTGCTCGACATCACCCTGACCACGCGCGGCCAGTCGGCCGGACAGCCGATCAGGATGGCGGGCGTTCCTTTTCATGCCCTGGAACAGTATCTGGCGAAGCTGATCCGGCTTGGAGAATCGGTCGTCATCTGCGACCAGATCGGTGATCCGGCCGCCGCCAAGGGCATCGTCGAGCGTGCCATCACCCGCGTCGTCACCCCCGGCACGCTCACCGATGCGGCGCTGCTGGACGAGAAGAGCGACAACCTGCTGCTCGCCATCGCCGCCGCCAGGAACCGTCTCGGCCTGGCCTGGCTCAACCTGGCCAACGGCGATCTGAGGCTGACCGAGATTCCGGCCACCAGCCTCGCCTCCCAACTGGAACGGTTGCGGCCGGCCGAGGTCCTGATGCCGGACCTGCTGCCTTTGGACCTGTCCTTTCTCCGGAACACGCCGGTCAAGCGCCTGCCCGACTGGCATTTCGATCCCGACACGGCCACTCGCCTGCTGACCGCCCATTTCGGCACCCGCGACCTTGCCGGCTTCGAAGCGGATGGCGTGCCGCTCGCGCTCGCGGCGGCAGGGGCTCTCTACGAATACGCGCGGGGCACGCAGCAGCAGGCCCTGTCCCACGTCACAAGCCTGGCCGTCGAGGCGGACGGGGAGTACCTACGCCTGGATCCCGCCACACGGCGCAACCTCGAGATCAGCGAAACGCTGCGCGGCGAGCCGGCGCCCACCCTGCTCTCCTTGTTCGACTGCTGCGCCAGCGGCATGGGCACGCGCTGGCTGCGCCACAACCTGCACCATCCGCTGATGGACCGGGAGCAGTGCGCGGCGCGCCACTTGGCGGTGGCGGAACTCGCCGGTGTGGACGGCCACGGTCCCCATGCCGACATTCACGCCCTGCTGCGAGGTTTTGCCGATGTCGAACGCATCACCGCCCGCATCGCGCTGAAGAGCGCCCGGCCACGGGATCTGTCGGCATTGCGCGACAGTCTGGGCCGGCTTGAGGCGCTGGGTGCCCTGATCGAACGTCCCGCTGCTCCTTTGCTGGCCCAGCTTGCCGACGATCTGGCGGCACCGGCCGACTGCATCGATCTGTTGGCCCGCGCCGTGGCGCCCGAGCCGGCGGCGGCGCTGCGCGACGGCGGCGTCATCGCGCCCGGCTACGACGCCGAACTGGACGAACTGCGCGCCATCCAGGAAAACTGCGGCCAGTTCCTGGTGGACCTGGAGACCCGGGAACGGGCGCGCACCGGCATCGCCAACCTTCGGGTCGAGTTCAACCGGGTTCATGGCTTCTACATCGAAGTCACCCACGCCAACAGCGACAAGGTTCCCGACGACTACCGCCGCCGCCAGACGCTGAAGAACGCCGAGCGCTACATCACGCCCGAGCTCAAGACCTTCGAGGACAAGGCGTTGTCGGCGCAGGAGCGGGCACTGGCGCGGGAAAAGGCGCTCTACGATGAGGTGCTCGACCGCCTCGGCGCCTGGATCCTGCCGCTGCAGCGCATCGCCCGCGCCATCGCCCTGCTCGACGGCCTGTGCGCCTTCGCCGACATCAGCGTGCGCCACGACTACTGCCGCCCCGAGTTTGCCGACGAGCCCGTGATCGAAATCGAAGGCGGCCGCCATCCGGTGGTGGAGCGCGAAGTGGATACCTTCATCGCCAACGACGCCCGGCTCGCGGCGACGCGCCGCATGCTGCTCATCACCGGTCCCAACATGGGCGGCAAGTCCACGTACATGCGCCAGGCGGCACTGATCGTGCTGCTGGCCCATTGCGGCTCGTTCGTGCCCGCCAAGCGCTGCCGCATCGGGCCGATCGATGCCATCTACACCCGCATCGGCGCTTCCGACGACCTGGCCTCGGGACGGTCCACCTTCATGGTGGAGATGACGGAAGCGGCCGCGATTCTTCACGGCGCCGGCGAGCGCAGCCTGGTGCTGATGGACGAGGTGGGGCGCGGCACCTCCACCTTCGACGGCATGGCGCTCGCCTTCGCCATCGCCCGCCACCTGCTGGAGCGCAACCGCTGCTACACACTGTTCTCCACCCACTACTTCGAACTCACGCGCCTGGCCCAGGACTACCCGGAATGCGCCAACGTCCATCTGGACGCGGTCGAACATGGAAACAGCATCATCTTTCTGCATGCCGTCGAGGAAGGACCGGCGAGCCAGAGCTACGGCATCGAGGTGGCGGCGCTGGCGGGCGTGCCCGGCAGCGTGATCCGCGACGCCCGGCGCCGCCTGCGGCAGATGGAGAACCGGGAGATCGGTCATGGCCCGCAGCCCGATCTGTTCGCAGTGACGGAGATGCCTGAAGCCGAGCCCCATCCGGCGCTCGACGCCCTCGCCGCACTCGATCCCGACAGTCTCAGCCCGCGTCAGGCTCTCGACAAGCTGTACGAGCTGAAACGCCTCGTGCAGTGACGCGCTGCCGTGGTGCGGCGCGCGCCGACCCGGCGGACTAAAGGAGTCGCCGCGGCGTGTCGATATCCTCGAACTGCGTCTCTCGCCTTGATGACCCGAGGAGGAATCGTGAACACCCCATCCCTAGTCAGCAAATTCCGGTTCTGGATCGGCATCCTCGCTGCCTTGGCCTGCGGAGCCGCGCGAGCCGAACTGGTGATCGGCCAGGTCGCGCCGTTCAGCGGCCCATTGGCGCCCACCGGAATCCATATCCGCGCCGGCGCCCAGCTCTATTTCGACACCGTAAATGCGAAGGGCGGCGTCCATGCCGCCAAGCTGCTCCTGGCGACACGGGATGACGGTTACAAGGCGGAAGAGACGGTCAAGCTGACGCGACAACTGGTGCGGGAGTCGCAGCCGGTCGCGCTCATCGGCATCGTCGGTACCGGCAACGTCGAGGCGCTCGTCAAGGAGAATGTGCTGGCCGAAGCCGGCGTGCCGCTGATCGGCGCGCGCAGCGGCGCCAGCTCCATGATCCGTCCGGTCAACCCCTGGATCTTCCAGGTGCGGGCAAGCTATGCAGAGGAAGTCGAGAGGGTAGTGAGCCAGTTCGCCACCGTCGGTATGACGCGGCTCGCCGTGTTCTATCAGGACGATCCCTTCGGCAAGGACGGACTGGCAAGCGCGGAAACCTCGATCGCCAAGGCGAAGGTCGAGCTGGTGGCGAAGGGAGCCTACGAGAAGAATACCACCAAGGTCGAGAACGCCGTCAAGACCATAGCCGCGGCCAAGCCGCAGGGCGTGATCATGGTGTCGAACACCGCGGCCAGTGCCGAATTCCTCAAGCAGTCGCGGGCGGCGGGCAACGATGCGCAGTTCATCGCCCTCTCGGTCACCGACGGCCCGCAGGTGGCAAAGCGCATCGGTGCCGAAGCGGCGCACGGCTTCGGCGTCGTGCAGGTGATGCCGGACCCGAACAATCGCGGCGTATCGGTGGCGCGGGAACTGCAGGAGAGCTACCGGACATTCCAGCCCAAGGACATCGAGCTGAATCATACCCTGCTGGAGGGCTACGTCGCGGCCAAGGTGATGGTCGAGGGCCTGCGCCGGGCCGGGCCGAATCCGACCGCCAAGCGTCTGCGCGATGCACTGGAATCGATGCGGGATTATGACGCCGGTGGCATGTTCATCAGCTTCGCCCCCGGCAACCACGCCGGATCACGCTACACCGACATCACCGTGCTGGACCGCCAAGGCCACCTGCTGCGCTGAATTCGCTTACGCGAGCACCGATCGCTCAGTGATGATGGTGCGCGCCCGGGGCATGCACATGGCCGTGAGTGATCTCTTCCGGCGACGCGACCCGGACTTCGGTCACCTCGCACTGGAACACGACGGCGGTACCGGCCAGGGGATGATTGCCATCCACCACCACCTTGCCGTCGGCGATATCCGTGATGGTATAGAGCATCTCCTCCTCTCCATCATCGGTAACCCGCTCGAACTGCATGCCGATCTGAATATCGTCGGGAAACACCGATAGCGGCTCGATGCGCACGAGTTGCTCATCGTACTCTCCGAATGCATCCTCGGGCTGCATCTTGACGCCCACCTGGAATCCGACGTCCTTGCCATCGAGGGCCTCCTCCACGCGCGGAAAAATGCCGGCGTAACCGCCATGCAGGTAGACGAACGGCTCCTGCCCCTCGTCAATCAGATTGCCGTCCGGGTCCGACACCCGGTAGCTCAGCGTGACCACGGTGTTTTTGGCGATCAGCATTGACATCCTTTCGGTCGAGTTGTTTGACCATTTCGAGCACTTCCGCCGCGTGGCCGCGGGGATTCACGCCATACAGGGCATGGCGCACGATCCCCTTCTTGTCGATGATGAAAGTCGAGCGCAGGATGCCCATCTTCTTCACGCCGTCGACTTCCTTGGACTGCCAGACATCGTAGAGCCGGCACACCTCGCCCTCGGTGTCGGACAGCAGGCGCACCGACAGCCCGTGCTTGTCGCGGAACTCGGCATGGGTCAGGCAATCGTCGCGGCTGAGGCCGATGACCACGCAGTGGTGACGCGTATACTCGTCCTCGTGATCGCTGAAATCGATCGCCTGCGTGGTGCACCCGGGTGTGCCGTCCCGCGGGTAGAAGAAGAGTACGACATGCTTGCCGCGAACGGAATGGAAATCGAACGACTCCATGTCCGCATCGGGCAAACTGAACGCTGGCGCTGGTTGTCCGGCTTGGAGCATGTCCTCTTCCTCTTCTGAGGTGCGGTCTGATTGTATCCCATCGCCTGAAGAAAACGATCGCCCGTGGGACATGCAATCTCGGGCGCATGATCCGGCCTCGTTTGCTGCAAGTCAATACAAGGAAGCCCTGCCGATTTTCGCCTGATCCGTTCGAGGAGAGCCATCGTGACCCGTACCATGCGCGCCATGCTGCTTGCAGAGCCGCGCCAATTGCTGCGGCCAGCCGAGATGCCGGTGCCCCATCCGGCGGCAGGCCAGATCCTGCTGCGGGTGGAAGCCTGTGGCGTATGCCGGACCGACCTGCATCTGATCGACGGCGAACTGCCGAATCCGAGAATGCCCATCATCCCCGGGCACGAAATCGTGGGCCGGGTCGTCGCCACCGGTCGCGAGGTACGCGGATTCGAAGCCGGTCAGCGCGTCGGGGTACCGTGGCTGGGCTGGACCTGCGGCGTATGCCGACATTGCGCGGGAGGGCGCGAAAACCTTTGCGACGAAGCGCGCTTCACCGGCTATCAGATTCACGGCGGTTACGCGGAATATGCGCTGGCCGACGCGCGCTACGCGTTCCCCATGACGGATGGCGGCGACGCCGCGCCGCTCGCGCCGCTGCTGTGCGCCGGACTGATCGGCTATCGCGCCCTGTCGATGGCGGGCGAGGCGCGCCGCATCGGCATCTATGGCTTCGGCGCGGCGGCCCACATCGTCTGCCAGGTCGCAAAATATCAGGGACGCGAAGTCTACGCTTTCACGCGCCCCGGCGATGTCGAGACACAGGGCTTCGCGCGCGAACTGGGAGCAGTGTGGAGCGGCGCTTCGGATCAGGCGCCGCCGGTCAGACTGGATGCCGCCCTCATCTTCGCCCCCGTCGGCGCGCTGGTGCCAGCGGCGCTGGCCGCGGTGGACAAGGGCGGCACCGTGGTGTGCGCCGGCATCCACATGAGCGACATCCCTTCCTTCCCCTACTCGATCCTGTGGGGCGAACGCAGCGTGAAATCGGTGGCCAACCTCACGCGCCGCGACGGCGAGGAGTTTCTCGCCTTGGCGCCGAAGGTGCCGCTGCGGACCGAGATCAGGCGCTACCGGCTGGTGGATGCGAACGAGGCGCTCGACGATCTGCGCCATGGACGGTTCCAGGGTGCGGCGGTGCTGGTGATGGATTGATCGGCCGTGGTTCCGCTGCCGGCCGGCGATGCGCCGCGCAAACGAGGCTTGCATTTGCCCAAATACTGTATAAACTTACAGTCATCGAACGGAGACTGACATGTCCGACGAAAACCTCACCCCGCGCCAGGCGCAAATCCTGCAGTTGATCCGCGACGCCATCGAAGCCGTGGGTTATCCGCCGACCCGCGCCGAGATCGCACGCCAACTCGGCTTCCGCTCCGCCAACGCCGCCGAGGACCATCTGCGGGCGCTGGCGCGCAAGGGCATGATCACCATCGAAGCGGGCGCCGCCCGCGGCATCCGCCTCACCGAAGGACTCGGCATCCCCCTCATCGGGCGCGTCGCCGCCGGCCAGCCGATCCTGGCGGAAGCCCATATCCAGAGCCGCCATCAGATCGACCCCGGCCTCTTCAAGCCGCGCGCCGACTACCTGCTCAAGGTGCGCGGCATGAGCATGCGCGATGTCGGCATCCTCGACGGCGACCTGCTCGCCGTGCACAAGACGGATGAGGCGCGCAGCGGCCAGATCGTGGTCGCCCGCCTCCACGACGAGGTCACGGTGAAGCGCCTCAGGCGCCGCGGCAGCATGGTGGAACTGCTGCCGGAAAACCCCGATTTCGCCCCCATCAGCGTCGACCTCAAGCGCGAGGCGCTGGCGATCGAGGGCATCGCGGTGGGCTTGGTGCGCAACGGAAAAATTGCCTGATCTTCCAAAAGCCGACGGTTTGTTCGCCCCGTTGGAAACCCGAGCAGATTCAATCAATGTCCGCTTCATTGCAACCCGTTCCGGATCAACCCCTGCTCTGGCGCGGCAACGGCCTGGCTGCCCCGGACCTGGCCGGTGTGCCGACGGGCTTCGCCACGCTGGACGACGTGCTGCCCGGCGGCGGCTGGCCGCAGGGGGCGCTGACCGAGATCCTGCCTGCGCGCGCGGGCATCGGCGAAATGTCGCTGCTGGCCCCCGCGCTGGCCCGCCTGTCGCGGCAGGAAGCACGCTGGATCGTCTGGATCGCGCCGCCCCACATCCCTTACGCACCGGCATTGCAGGCAACGGGCATGGATCTGTCGCGCCTCGTCGTGGTCACGCCGCGCTCCACCAGCGAGGCGCTGTGGACGACGCGCCAGGCCCTCGGCTCCGACTGCTGCAGCGCGGTGTTGTCGTGGCTGGCCGTGCCCGATCATCAATCGCTGCGCCGCCTGCAACTCGCCGCCGAAGGCACGCGCACGACCGCCTTCCTGTTCCGCCCCGCCTGCGCCGCCCGCGATTTCTCTCCCGCCCCCCTGCGCCTGTCGCTGGATCCCGCCGGCGGCCGGCTTGCGGTGCATGTGCTCAAGCGCCGCGGCACGCTCCTGACACGGCCGCTGCTGCTCGACCTCGATCGTCCGGCACGAAACGATGCTGTGGTTCGCCCTCTATCTGCCGAATCTGCCGCTGCAGGTATTCCAGCGTGCTGCGCCTGAACCGCAGCCGCTGGCGGTGGCCGACGCGGTTTCCCGCGTTCGCCGCATCGTGGCGGCGAATGCGGCAGCCCAGCGGCGCGGCGTGCATGCCGGTCTCGGCGTGGCCAGCGCACTGGCACTAGCACCCGAGCTTGCCGTCCGTCCGCGCGACGAGCGCGCCGAGCAGCACGCATTGCAGGAAATCGCCGCCTGGGCGCTGCAGTTCACCCCCGGCGTCAGCCTCGATGCACCGGCCTGCGTGCTGCTCGAAGTCGCCGCCAGCCTGCGCCTGTTCGGGGGCGCGCAAGCCCTGATGCAGCGCATCGGGCAGGGTTGCCGCGATCTCGGTTTCGCCGCCGAGATTGCCGCCGCCCCGACGCCGCGCGCCGCGCGCTGGCTCGCCCGCTCCGGCCGCCACGTCCTGACCGAGCAGGCGGACGATCTGCAGCAGATGCTCGCGCCTCTGCCCCTGGATGTGCTGGATGCGCCGCCCGAGACGATCGAGATGCTGTTTTCGATCGGCGCCGTCACGCTGGCAGACTGCTTCCGGCTGCCGCGGGCGGGGCTGGCGCGGCGCGGCGCGGCGCCGCTCACCCAGGCGCTCGACCAGGCGACGGGGAGGCTGCCCGATCCGCGCCGGTGGTTCGTTCCTCCTGCCACCTACGCGGCACGCCTCGAACTGGCCGTGCCCTCGGACAGCAGCGAAACCCTCCTCTTCGCCGCGCGCCGCCTGTTCGTCGGCCTCGCCGCCTGTCTCGCCGCGCGCCACGCCGGCATCGAGCATTTTGTGCTGCGCATCGAGCACGAGGACGCGCCAGCCACACCGCTCGCCATCCGCCTCGGCTCGGCCAGCCGCGACGAAACGCGTTTCATGCTGCTGGCGCGGGAGCATCTGGCGCGGCTGGAACTGGGGCGGCCGGCCACGGCGCTGGCGCTGGAGGCGGACGAAATCCAGCCCCAGCCCGGCGCCAGCGCCAGTCTCTTCGGCGATACCCGCGGCGCCGCCGAAGAGCGCCAACTCCTCGTCCAGCGGCTGCGGGCACGGCTGGGGAACGAAGCCGTCACGGGCCTGCGTGCGGCGGCCGACCACCGCCCGGAGCGCGCCTGGCAGATCGCCGAGCCCGGCACGGCAGGCCGTCTCCCCGACCGTCTTCCGCCGCGCCCCCTGTGGCTGCTGGCCCCTCCGCAACGGCTGGAAGTACGCGACACCCAACCCTGCTGGCACGGCCCGCTGCAACTGCTGGCGGGGCCGGAGCGCATCGAGGCGGGCTGGTGGGATGACGCCGAGGCGACGCGCGACTACTTCATCGCCACCGCGCCCGGCGAGGAGATGCTGTGGATCTTCCGCGAACTCGCGCCGCCCCACGACTGGTACCTGCACGGCAGGTTCGCGTAAAAAAAGCGGGCCGCAGCGCGGCCCGCCGGATGCTCGTGAATCGATCTACTTCCTGATTTTGAATCCGGTGATGCGGATGATGTCGTCGGTGCCGTAGCCATCCAACAACGGCATGTTGGCGTCGTCGGAATGCTGGATCGAGACATAGGCCGTCTCGCCGTCGTCGGCGAAGAGGAAGCCGGTCGGTTCGGCCGACGAGTCCTTGACCGACAGGATCCTGACGCAGCCGTCGGTCTTGAGGTCGCGGTCGGCACCGTCGGGCAGGCAGGCGAAGACGTCGCCGTTGTCGTGATCCTCGATCACATAGACATTGCCGGTCCTGGGCTGGAAGTCCAGGTTCAGATTTCCTGCATCCCTCGCTCAATCCGACTGGCACTTTTCCTGCGAGTTACACGAGGGAGTAGGCCAATCTATCGCCGGTTTCCGGATGACAGAAGTTGAGTTCGTTGAGATCGGAGAGCAGAGCGGCAATGGCTCTGTCATGAACCGGGCTGGCCATGCGGTGAATTTTGATTGTAAGAGTTTTGGTCTGCGCATCGGGAGCCAGATCGGCTGAAGATACAAAGAGGGCCCGCACCAAAGCACGCGCCTCATCCTCCTTGTTCAGATGCCGACGCAAGAGGGCGACCAGGGCAGTCTCCGCACGATAGGCCACCATCTTCACCGTGTCACAGAGCATCTTGTTTAGTGGCAACAATTGAGTTGGGCGCTCGTCGGCGGGCAGCGAATCCAGTGTGACCTTGCGCGTGACCGCCTTGCGTTTCTCGCGCGCCTCCTGCAGTTCTGTCTGGGCGAGCTGAATGTCGTGCAGGCACACGGCCTTTTGCTCAATGTCGGCACCGCCCTCCAACGCGGAGTACGCGCCCAGCTTTGCTTGCAGTTTGCGCACGTTCTGGCGGGCCGTGCTGACCGCTTTGTCTGCCTCGCGCCAAAGCGGGTTGATGACTATTTCAGTGCCGGGAATAGCCTGCGCGCCGTATTGAACAAGGCCATCGATATCATAGTGTTGCATCATGTAGGCGAAGAAGTTTTCCTGGCACCAACGCGCAAACATGCGCCCGGCGATCATGACGCTGTCCAGACCGTGAGCGGTGCTGATCACGGCGGTTTGATGACCCGTCGCAGTGAGGCGGCGAACCTCCTTGACGGCCAGGGTCTCGCCCAGCCGGGTTTCACGCATCGCCAGTTTCATGGAGAGTTGAACACCGTCGGGCATGGCCACATTGGTATCGGCGAATTCGCTCTGCGGCCACACATCCTTGACGTTCTTGCGGTAGGTGATGGCCCCGATGCGCTGTTGCCATAACGCCTCCAGCAAGAGCGCCGTCGCGCCCTCGCGGTCGAAGATCAGAACGAAGCGATGCAAGCGAGGATCATCGGCCAGCTGTCCGGGTGTCGGCTGCCCGGGGACGCTCTCCAGCAACTGCGGCACAATGTCCTTGAGCAAGGCATCCCCCAGCCCGCTCGTAATGGCTTTGGAGACGACGAAGAACGGTCGCCCGAGGGCGTCGTTGATCCAGTAGTCAGTGGTTCCGCGCAGGCACAGTCGCTCGCGCGACACATAGCGCCGTGGCAGGACGGCCTGATCGCCGTGATAGACCCGGACATGACCGTCGATATACAAATAGCCCGCCTCGGTGGGGTCGCTCTCCATCCAGCTCGTCGCCAGTTCGCGCATCCATGCCGCCGGATCGCCGGTCGTTGCCATGAGGGTGATCTTCTCGCGCAGGGTGCGCACTTCGGGCACGCGGTCCAGGCCGATGACTCGGCCGAATTCACCGGGCGGGATATGCCGCAGGCCTTCGGGACGCCGTATGCGCGAGAGCGCCATGAAGCCCAGGGTAAGCAGGATGTGCAGGCAACTGTAGAAGCCCGCCGGCAGCTTCATGTGCCGATCCATTCCACTCAACAGGCCGTTGGCGCATAGGGCCGGCAGTCCGGCCAGCAGACCGCCCAGGCTGACATCGGTGGCGGGTTCAAAGCGGGTGGCGGCGCTGTGCGCCAACCCCAGCGCTGCGGCCATGCGTTCATCCGCTCGGGTGCAGGCGGTGCCGATCCCTTCTGCAGCTTCAGCATCCAGTCGGCTGCGCTCACCCTTGGTGCTGCCGACAAGAGCCGTGATCTGGGGCGAGCCGTCTGTCGGGATCGTCGCACACGGCACTATGTGCTTGCGTGCGATGGCTTTGCGCAATGTGGATTCGCCAATCCCGACTTGTCGAGCAATGGCGGCCGGGCGGTGGCCGGCCGCCAGCAGATTCGCACACTCCGCTACAACGGCGGGCGTCATGACGCGTGGCTTCTGGTGCGACGCCTCCGCATAGAAGGATCCCGGTCCGGCTTCCCGGTACTGCGCCATCCAGTTCATCAGGGTGCGGTGAGGAATGCCCAGCGACGAGCGTTCCAGGTCCGCCGCCCGCACATGCCGATTCGCCATCAGACTGGTGAGCGCGAACCGTTCTCCACTGCGGTCGCCCTGCGCATGCGAAAAGTAGTTGTCGCTCCCAGAAGGTTATCGAAGGAATTGAAGTCGGCGTCGCCCTCGACGAAGCGATTGACCGCCACCGTGCGCTCCGTCGCACTCGCGGTCAGAGGCCTGGCGTCGATGCCGCACACCACTTCGCCGAAGTTCTTCCCGTCCTCGTTGCCGGTGTTGGCCCAGCAGAAGCGCACCGCGTCGGGATTGGCAGGATCGGCGTAGAGCGGATCCTGGTGCAGGTCTTCGGGACGGTAGTAACCGGTGGCGCCGGCGGCATCGGCATCGCGGCGCGCGGTGGCGGCGTTCACCCTGAGCCACGCGGCGTTGCCGATCTCGCAGCCCTGGCCGTACTGCTGGGCGTTGTTGACGCAGGACACCTGCAGCGCGAACACGTCTCCCGCGGCGAGCGGGGAATCTGCCAGTCTGGCGATCGGGCCGCCGCCGCTGCGCGGATTGGCCGGGACGAACTTGAAGATGGCGCCGCCGTCGGCGTCGGCCGTGCCGGTGCCGGGGCGCAGCTCGTCGCCGGCGATCACGACGCCGCTGGGCAGCACCGCCAGGCCTTCCCAGGCCATGGCCGGCAGCGCCGTACGTTTGACGATGTTGGCCGCGGTAGGCCCGGAGACGGTGCCGAGGGTGCGGTCGGTCACCGAGTTCTCGGTGGTGTCGAGGGGGTCGATGATCTCGTAGGCGCCGCCGCTGCTGGTCTCTTCCGTGGCCAGGATGGTGCCCCAGGGCGTGGTGCGGATGCCGTCGCAGGCGGTCATGCCGCGCAGCAGGGTTTCCACCTTGCCGCTCCTCAGATCGATGCGCTGCACCGACGGATTGAGCTTGCCGTTGGCCAGGGCCTGGCGGCCGCCTTCGACGCAGGTGATGAGATGAGTCGGCCGCGCCGCGGGGTAGAACGCCATCATGTCCGTGGCGTTGGCGGCGTCGCGGGTCAGGTACTCGACCTTCAGCCCTCGGGCGAACAGCAGCTGATCGCCGGCCTTCTGCGTCGCGCTACGGTAGGCGCCGGTGGTGGCGGGGGCGGACGCGGCGAGCGGCTCGTGAACGCCGAACAACTGCTGCGACCGGTCGTTCAGCATGTTCTGCATTTTCAGGCCGAAATCCATGTCGTCGCGGGCCAGGGCGGACCCCGAGCTCAACGCGGCTGCGGCCACCGCGAGCGTCAAATGCTTCATTTGCAGACTGCGTTTCATTTTGGTGTCTCTCCTTGGGACGGGTGCGGTCAACTTTCGGACCGCGCCGCGCATGCTACGGAGCGCGCGTGACGCTGCGATTACAGTCCTGCGCTGCGCCACGCACGGGCGGAGGCCCCGACTCAGGTTTCGATCAGCCCGTGGCGCACCGCGATCAGTGCAATCTCGGCCTGATTGGAGACATTGAGTTTCTGCTTGATGTTGTAGAGATGGGTGCCGACGGTGCGCGGACTCAGCGCCAGGATGTCCGCGATCTGGTTCACCGACAGCCCCTTCGCCAGTTGCAGGAATATCTCGAACTCGCGTTCGGACAGCAGCCCGACCGGATTGGTCTCGCCGCGGAACTCCTGCATCGCCATGCGCTGGGCGACGATGGCGTCCACATACATGCGCCCGGCCGCGATCTGGCGGATGGCATCGATCAGCGCCTCGGGCGCACTGCGCTTGGAAAGGTAGCCGAGAGCGCCGGCCTTGAGCATGTGCCGCGCGTGGCTCGGATCCTCGTGCGCCGACAGGGCCAGGATGCGGGCACCCTTGTCGCGGGCGAGGATGCGCTTGGCCGCCTCCATGCCGCCGGCGCCCGGCATCGCCAGGTCCATGACGATGACGTCGGGTGCGGCGTCCTGGAACGTCTGGTAAGCGGCCTCGCCGGTCTCGGCTTCCGCCACCACCGTCATGTCGTCGGTCGCTTCCAGCAGCATGCGAAAGCCCATGCGCACCACCGCGTGGTCGTCCACCAGCATGACCCGCGTCTTGCCGCTCATGCCGGCTGCTCCGCCGCCAGCGGCAGACGCGCCTCCACGCTCACCCCGCCGCCCGCCGCCGCCGCGACCTCGACGCGGCCGCCGAGAGCGCCGGCGCGCTCCCGCATGCCCCGCAGGCCGTAGCGTCCGCCCGCGTCGGCCTCTGCTGTCAGGCCGCGCCCGTCGTCCCTCACCACGATGACGAGTTCGCCGCCTGCGCTCTGCAGGTCGATGTCGATGCGTTGCGCCGCGGCGTGCCGCAGGGCATTGGTGACCGCCTCCTGGACGATGCGATAGGCGGTGATCTTCACGGCGTCGCCGAGTTCGCCGGGCAGGCCGCCGCAGTGCAGGCCGAACTGCAGGCCGGGATGCTGAAGGCGCCAGGCGGCCACCATGTCCTCCAGTGCATCGACCAGCCCGAGGTTGTCCAGCGCCAGCGGCCGCAGCCGCGAAATCATGCGATGGGTGGAGTCGTACATGTGTCCGGCGGTGTCCACCACCATCCGCGCCGAACGCTCGATCGTGTCATCGCTGCCATGGGCGCGCTGGGCGATGGCCAGCCCGATGCTCTTGATGGCGGTGACGGACTGGCCCAGTTCGTCGTGCAGCTCGCGCGCAATGGCGCGCCGCTCGTCCTCGATGCGGGTCTGCAACTGCTGCGTCAGCTCGCGATGGGCGACGAGGCGCGCCTCCGCCTGCGCCGCCGCACGCTTGGCGGCCATGCTCTCCTCCACCGCCTGCGCCATGCGGTTGAAGGCGCTGCTCATGCGCCCCGCTTCGAACCCCGGCAGGGGCGGCAGCCGCGTCTGGAAGTCGCCGCTCTCCATGCGCGCCAGCCCTTCCACGACGCGTTCCAGGGGCGAAATGGCGCGCCCCAGCAGCCAGAAGACGAGCACGTTGCCGAGGACGAACAGAACTCCGCCCACCTCCACCATCAGCACCAGTTCGTCCCAGCCGTCGAGGGCCGCGCGGGAGGCGTCCGGCTCGATCACCAGCTTGGCTCCTGCCGCCAGCGCGATCTCCCTGCGTTCGATCTGCGGCAGCACCAGCGCCGAAAACCAGGCCGGCGCGTCGCGGCCGAACTTGTACGCGGACGGCGGCGTGCGGAACATCAGCCTGCCGGTCTCGTCGTAGAGGGCGATGTCGTTGGCCCGAACGCGTCCGAGGCGGGCGATGAAATCGGCCAGGGCCGGCAGTCCTGCTCCGCTGTAGATGCGGCTGATGCGGCCCAGCAACTGGGTGGTGACGAGGCTCGCCGCATCCACCTCCTCATGCACGCTGCGCCGCGTGTTGTCGATCTGCAGCGCCACCAGCACGCCGACGAACAGGGCCATCAGCAGAGCGACGAGGAGATTGATCTTCAGGCGAAGGCTCATGTCGCGCTCCAGCCGGCGAAGTCGCCGTGCGCCGCGAAATGATCGATCACGCCGGTCAGGCAGCGCGCCATCGCCGGCACGAAGGGATCGTGACCGCAGCCTTCGACCAAGGACAAGCGGCTGCCGTGGACGGTGCGGTGGACGCGCCATGCGTTCGCCGGCCGGCACACCAGGTCCAGGCGCCCATGCACGAGAGCGGCGGGAATGTGCTGCAGCAGGCTGGTGCAGTGGAGCAGCCGGGCCTCGCCGAGAAAGCAGCGCCGAGTGAGGTAATGGACCTGCACCCGATACTTGTCGAACGAGGCGCAGCGCCGCCGCCGTTCCTGGCGCCGCTTCGGACGTGGGCGCGGCCGGGCCGCCGCTCAATGCCTGCTCGTAGCGCGCCCAAGCCGTCGCCACCCGCAATGCCCGGTCCGCATCAGCGCCCGCCAGGCAGCGTGCCGCGTAGTCGAGCAGGTTGCGCCGCCGCCGCTGCGGCGCGATCGCCGCGAAGCGCTGCCAGGCGTCGGGCGCGAAGGCCGCCGCTTCCTGAAAGAACCACTCCAGATCGCGCCTGCCGGTGAGGAACACGCCGCGCAGCACCAGTCCGGGCACCCTGTCCCGGTGCCGCGCCGCGTAGGCGATGGCGAGACTGGCGCCCCAGGAACCGCCGACCACCAGCCAGCGCTCGATGCCGAGATGGGCACGCAGGCGCTCCATGTCGGCGATCAGGTGATCGGTCGTGTTGTGGCGGGTCTCGCCGCGGGGAGTGCTGCGGCCGCTGCCGCGCTGGTCGAACAGCACGGCACGGTAGCGCCGCGGATCGAAGAAGCGGCGCTGGCGCGGGCTGCAGCCGCTGCCCGGACCGCCATGCAGATACACCGCCGCCAGGCCCGCCCGGCAGCCGATCTGTTCGAAATAGAGGCGATGACCGTCGCCGACATCCAGCCAGCCCGTGTCGAAGGGCTCGATTTCGGGATAGAGGTCCAGCAGCCGGTGCCATGACCGCATTGTAGCCGGCCGCGGTCGGCGGCTCCCGAATCGCCCGGCGACTCATGAAAATCATGAGGCGCGTTTCAGGCTTTTGCCGAAGCGCCATCCTCGTCCGGCATTGATAATTATTCCGCGACCACGACTCCAGGATTTGGGCGCCGGGTTTTCGGCGCCGCCCCGGACGCGCAATCGCACATTCGGGCGCAGTCCCGTAACCGACAGAGAGGAGACACACCATGACCTGGGAAACACCGCAAGCCTGCGATTTCCGTTTCGGCTTCGAAATCACGATGTACGTGGCCAATCGCTGACGCCGGTTCGCTTCGGCCGGTGCTGTGCCGGCCGGACCGGCGCGGCTTCGCGCCGCTTCGCTGCGGCGCCTCGTCGGCGCCGGATTTCTTCGCCTGCCCCGGCTGCGCTCTGCCGGCGCACTTTTTCTCCGACTGACAGGATGCGCCTGCGTGTGCTCGGCGCCGCCGCCGGCGGCGGATTTCCCCAATGGAACTGCAACTGCCGCAACTGCGACGGCGTGCGCAAGGGCACGCTGCGCGCGCTGCGCCGTACGCAATCGTCCATCATCGCCAGCGGCGACGGCGTCGATTGGGTGCTGTTCAACTGCTCGCCCGACATCCTGCAGCAGATCCAGGCCACGCCGGCGCTGCAACCGGGGCGGGCACTGCGTGACACCGCCATCCAGGCCATCGTCCTCATCGACGGCCAGGTGGATCACACCACCGGCCTCTACATGCTGCGGGAACGGGGCAAACCGCTCGAGCTCTGGTGCTCCGATGCGGTCCACGCCGACCTTACCCAGGGCAACCCGATCTTTCGCGTGCTCGGCCACTTCTGCGGCGTGAACCGCCACGCGCTGCCTTTCGCTGCCGAGGGCTTCCGGATTCCCGCCGCCGGCGGGCTGCGCTTTTCCGCCGTGCCGCTGCGCAGCAAGGCGGCGCCCTACTCGCCGCACCGCGACGCGCCGCAGCCCGGAGACAACATCGGCGTCACCATCGCCGACGCCGAAAGCGGCAGGTCGGCCTTCTACGCACCCGGGCTGAGCGACATCGAGCCCCATGTCTGGGCGGCCATGGAGGCCGCCGACTGCGTCCTGGTGGACGGCACCTTCTGGACCGACGACGAGATGATCCGGCTCGGCATCTCCGCCAAGACGGCGCGCGACATCGGCCACCTGCCCCAGTCGGGGCCGGGCGGCATGATCGAACAGCTCGATCGTCTGCCGGCGACGACGCGCAAGATCCTGATCCACATCAACAACACCAACCCGATCCTGGACGAGGACAGCGCCGAACGCCGGCTGCTCGCCGAGCACGGTATCGAGGTCGCCTACGACGGCATGGAGATCGAGCTATGAACGCAGCGCCCGACCGCCCCTGGACCCACGACGAATTCGAGGCGGCGCTGCGGGAGAAAGGCGCCGGCTACCACATCTATCACCCGTTCAACGTGATGCTCAACTCGGGCAAGGCCACGCCCGACCAGATCCGCGGCTGGGTGGCGAACCGCTACTACTATCAGATCGCCATTCCGATCAAGGACGCGGCGATCATGGCCAACTGCCCGGAGCGGGAGATCCGGCGCGGCTGGGTGCAGCGCATCCTGGACCACGACGGCTACGAACTGGGCGGAACGTGCGACGCCGGCGGCATCGAAGCCTGGATCCGTCTGGGCGAGGCCACCGGACTCACGCGCGAGGAGATCACCGATCTGCGCCACGTGATTCCCGGCGTGCGCTTCGCGGTGGACGCCTACGTCAATTTCGCGCGCCGGCAGCCATGGCAGGAGGCGGTGTGCGCCTCCCTCACCGAGTTGTTCGCGCCGATCATCCACAAGGAGCGGCTCGCCAACTGGCCGACGCACTATCCCTGGATCGACACGGAGGGGTTGCAGTACTTCCGCAACCGCGTGACCCAGGCGCGGCGCGACGTGGAACAAGGGCTCGCCGTCACGCTGAATTACTTCGACACGCGCAAGCTGCAGCAGCGCGCCCTGGAGATCCTGCAGTTCAAGCTCGACATCCTGTGGTCCATGCTCGACGCCATGCAGATCAAGTACGGGTTGAATCCGTGAGCCCTGCCGCCGCCATCGATCCCGCCGCGCGGCCGCGCCTGGCGCGGCTGTTCCGCCTGCAGTGGGAGGAAGCGCAGCAGGCGCACGTGCTGCTCTACCCCGAGGGCATGGTGAAGCTCAACGCCAGCGCGGCGGAAATCCTCAAGCGCTGCGACGGCACGCGCACGGTGGACATGATCGTCGCCGAACTGGAGCAGGCTTTCGGCGCCACGAACCTTTCCGGCGACGTCGGCGCGTTTCTCGACATCGCCGCGAAACAGGGCTGGGTGGCTCCATGAACGGCGCCTCTGCGGCGGCTCGCCCCGGCCCGCCGCTGTGGCTGCTGGCGGAGCTCACCTATCGCTGTCCGCTGCATTGCGTGTTCTGCTACAACCCGGTGGATTTCGCGCGCCGCGAGGAAGAGCTGACGACGGACGAATGGCTGCGCGTGCTGCGCGAGGCGCGCCAGACCGGCGCCGTGCAGTGCGGCTTCTCCGGCGGCGAGCCGATGCTGCGCGAGGATCTGGAAATCCTGGTGGGCGAGGCGCACCGGCTGGGCTTTTACACCAACCTGCTCACCTCCGGCGTCGGCCTCAACGAACCGCGCATCGCCGCGCTCAAGCAGGCCGGGCTGGACCACATCCAGCTTTCGTTCCAGGACTCGACGCGCGAGGTGAACGACTTCCTTTCCCATACCCGCACCTTCGAGCTGAAGCAGAACATCGCCCACCTCATCAAGAGCCACGACTATCCGATGGTGATGAACGTGGTGATCCACCGCCTCAACATCGATCACATCGGCCGCATCATCGAGATGGCGGCGGAACTCGGGGCGGAATACCTGGAGCTGGCCAACACCCAGTTCTACTCCTGGGCCCTGCTCAATCGCGACCACCTGCTGCCGTCGAAGGAGCAACTGGTGCAGGCCGAGCGCATCACCAACGAGTGGCGCGAACGGCTTGGCCGGCGCATGAAGATCTTCTTCGTCGTGCCCGACTACCACGAGAAGCGCCCCAAGAAATGCATGAACGGCTGGGGCAGCGTCTTCCTCACCGTCACGCCCGACGGCACCGCCCTGCCCTGCCACACCGCACGCATGCTGCCCGGGCTGGCCTTTCCCAACGTGCGCGACACTAACGTGGGCGAGATCTGGTACGAATCCGAAGGCTTCAACCGCTACCGCGGCACCGGCTGGATGAAGGAGCCCTGCGCCAGCTGCCCGGAGAAGGAGAAAGACCTGGGCGGCTGCCGCTGCCAGGCCTACATGCTGGCCCAGGACCCGGCCGCCGCCGATCCGGTGTGCGAATTCTCGCCCCATCATCACCGCGTCGAAGAGGCGGTGGCGCAAGCCGAAGCAGCGCAGCGCAGCGTCACGGTGCATCCGCTGATCTTCCGCGGTCCCAAGGAATCCCTCGCCCACGACCGCTCCTTCTGAGCGGCGCCGGCAGGCCGGGAATCTTGCCGCAATCCGTCGCGGCGGAGGCTTGCGCTGTGGCTTGCATCGATGACTGTATTTATATACAGTTTGGCGATGCCGGCCCAGCACCATGCTCCCCGCCTACGCCGAACTGCACTGCCTTTCCAACTTCACGTTCCTGCGCGGCGCTTCGCACCCGGAGGAACTGGTGGAGCGCGCCCTCGCGGCAGGCTACGACGCCCTGGCGATCACGGACGAGTGCACGCTGAGCGGCGTGGTGCGCGCCCATCTGGCGGCCCGGGGAACCCGCCTCCGGCTGATGATCGGCACCGGGATCGCTCTCGCCGACGGTCCGCAACTGGTGCTGCTGGCCACCAACCGCAACGGCTACGGCAATCTCTCCGAACTGATCACGCACGGGCGCCGCGCCGCGGCCAAGGGCGAATACCGGCTGACGATGGCCGACCTGGAGAGCGGGCTAGCCGACTGCCTGGCCATCCTGATTCCACCGGCGCAGCCGGTCACGACCCTCCCCTCTCCCCCCGCGGGAGAGGGGCCGGGGGAGAGGGGGGAGGACGAGTACCCGGCCTTGCCTCGCCATGCCCGCTGGCTGAAGGAACGCTTCCCGGACCGCGCCTGGCTGGCAGTGGAACTGCACCGCGGCGCCGACGACCGGGCCCGGCTGGCGCAACTGCTCGATCTCGCCACGGCGAGCGGCCTGCCCGCCGTGGCGGCGGGCGGTGTGCACATGCACGTGCGCAGCCGGCGCAGGCTGCAGGACGTGCTGACGGCGGTGCGGCTCAAGACCCCCCTCGACGCGGCGGGAGCTACGCTGTTTGCCAACGGCGAGCGCCACCTGCGCTCGCGCCCGGTCCTGGCGCGGCTCTACCCGCCGCACCTGCTGGCGGAAACGCTGCGCATCGCCGAGCGCTGCCGCTTCTCCCTGGACGAATTGCGCTACGAGTACCCGGACGAGCTGGTCCCGCCGGGCGAGACGCCGGCCGGCCGCCTGCGCAGCCTGGTGGAGGACGGCTTGCGGTGGCGCTTCGGCCGCCCGGATCGAACGCCCGGCGGGAAGCCGACCGCGGACGCCGGAGCCGTCCCCCCCGCAGTCCGTAGCCTGATCGAGCACGAGCTCGCCCTCGTCGCCGAACTCAAGTACGAGCCCTACTTCCTCACCGTCCACGACATCGTCACCTTCGCCCGCGGCCGCGGCATCCTCTGCCAGGGGCGCGGCTCGGCGGCCAACTCGGCGGTGTGCTACGCGCTGGGCATCACCGAGGTGGACCCCTCGCGCATGTCGATGCTGTTCGAGCGCTTCATCTCGCGGGAACGCGACGAGCCGCCGGACATCGACGTGGACTTCGAGCACGAGCGGCGCGAGGAGGTCATCCAGTACCTCTACGCCCGCTACGGCCGCCACCGCGCCGCCCTGGCCGCCACCCTCGTCACCTACCGGCCCAAGAGCGCGCTGCGGGACGTGGGCAAGGCGCTCGGCTTCGATGCCGACCGCCTCGACGAGCTGACGCGCAACCTCGCCTGGTGGGACCAGCGCGAGCAGTTGTCGGAGCGGCTGCGCGAAGCCGGCTTCGATCCGGAGCAGGCGCGGGTGAAGAAGCTGCTGGAGCTCGCCACGGCGCTGATCGGCTTTCCGCGCCATCTGTCGCAGCACGTGGGCGGCTTCGTCATTTCGCGCGGGCCGCTGTCGCGCCTGGTGCCGATCGAGAACGCCGCCATGGCCGAGCGCACCGTGATCCAGTGGGACAAGGACGACCTGGACGCCCTCGGCCTGCTGAAAGTCAACGTGCTGGCGCTGGGCATGCTCAGCGCCATCCGCCGCGCTCTCGACCTGGCCTCGCGCCGGCACGGCCGGCCCATCGCCCTGAGCGACGTGCCGGCGGAAGATCCGCGGGTATATGAGATGCTGAGCCGCGGCGACTCGGTGGGCGTGTTCCAGGTGGAGTCGCGCGCCCAGATGTCCATGCTGCCGCGCATGAAGCCGCGCCGCTTCTACGATCTGGTGATCGAGGTGGCGATCGTGCGCCCCGGTCCGATCCAGGGCGGCATGGTGCATCCCTATCTGCGCCGGCGCCAGGGCATCGAACCCGTGACCTACCCGTCGGCGGCGGTGCAGCAGGTGCTGGAGCGCACCCTGGGGGTGCCCATCTTCCAGGAGCAGGTGATGCAGCTTGCGGTCGTGGCCGCCGGCTTCACGCCCGGCGAGGCGGACCAGTTGCGCCGGCTGATGGCCGCCTGGCGCAGGAAGGGCGGCATCGACCAGCTCGAAGCCCGTCTCGTCGATGGCATGCTGGCGCGCGGCTACGCCCGCGAGTTCGCCCAGGCCATCTACCAGCAGATCCTCGGTTTCGGCGAATACGGCTTCCCCGAGTCCCACGCCGCCAGCTTCGCGCTGCTGGTGTATGTCTCGGCCTGGCTCAAGCGCCATGAGCCGGCGGCCTTCCTGTGCGCCCTGCTCGACTCGCAGCCGATGGGTTTCTACGCGCCGGCGCAGCTGATCCAGGACGCGCAGCGCCACGGCGTCGAAGTGCTGCCCGTCGATGCGACGGTGAGCGAGTGGGAGTGCGCCCTGGAAGGCGCAGGAAGCGCGGAGCACGCGACAGACGCGGCGCCGGGGCTGCCGCCGGCACCGTCCGTCCGGCTCGGCCTGCGCCTGGTGACGGGCCTGCCCGAGGACAGCGCCCGGCGCATCGTCCGCGCCCGCGGCGCGCAGCCCTTCGACAGCGTGGACGACCTCGCCGCCCGGGCACGGCTCGACGCCCGCGATCTGCGCCTGCTCGCCGCCGCAGGCGCCTTCGCGCAACTGGCCGGCCACCGCCGCCAGGCCCGCTGGCAGGCCGCCGCCGCCCTGCCCCTGCCGCGGCTGCTGCAAGATGCCCGCATCGAAGAGCAGCGGCTGGAACTGCCTCCGCCCAGCGAAGGCGAAGATCTGGTGGCCGACTACCGCGCCCTCGGCTTTACCCTGGGACGCCATCCGCTGGCCCTGCTGCGGCGGCAACTGGCGCGCCTGCGCTTCGTCACCGCCGAGGAGCTGAACGCCTACCCCGACCGCAAGCTCGCCCGCGCCGCCGGACTGGTCACCTGCCGCCAGCGGCCCGGCACCGCCAGCGGCGTGGTCTTCGTCACCCTCGAGGACGAGACCGGCATGGCCAACGTCATCGTTCATGCCGATCTGGTGGAAAGGCAGCGCGGGGAGCTGCTCGGCGCCCGACTGCTGGGGGTCTATGGCCAGCTGCAGCGCGAAGGCGAGGTGGTGCACCTCATCGCCAAACGGCTGGTGGACCATTCGGCCCTGCTCGGACGGCTCGTCAGCCGCAGCCGGAATTTTCACTGAGCATCGGCCGACCCCGTCACACTCTGTCCCACCGCCTGCGCTACCATAGCGCCCATGCACTCCCACAGGAGCCCGGACATGCAATGCAATTCGAAGTTCGAGACGGCGGCGCGATGGACCCTCGCCCTCGCCGTCGCAATCCTCGCCGCAGGCTGCGCCTCGACCCATATCGCCTCCACCTGGAAGGATCCCGACGACAAGGGCGGCCCCGTCAAGAAGATGCTGGTCATGGTCATCAACCCCGACGAGGCGATCCGCAAGCTGGCGGAAAACCGCGCCGTGCAGACCATGCCGCGGGGAACGGTCGGCGTGGCGAGCTACACCATGTTCGACAAACCCGATCCGGACCCGGAAAAGATCAAGGCGAAGCTGACCAAGGAGGGCTTCGACGCGGTGCTGGTATCGCGCCTGGTGTCCCACGACAAGACCCAGACCTACGTGCCGCCCCAGACCTATCTCGCCCCGTCCTACCTTCCCCCCTACGGCTACCCGGCCGCGCCCTACTACCGCTCGTTCTACGGCTACTACCCCTACGCCTACAACTACTACACGACTCCGGGCTACACCACCGAGACCCAGCGCATCCTGGTGGAAACCCTGCTCTACCGCCTGCCCGACGGCAAGCCGGTGTGGTCCGCGGTGAGCGAGACGGTCAACCCCGAATCCAAGATCGTGCTGGTGAACGAGATCCTGCGCATCGTCGGCCAGGAGCTGCGCAAGCAGGGACTGATCGCGGCAAGCTGACCGGCTGCGCGGCGCCGGCGCTCACCCCTTGATGCAGATCAGCGGCTCCAGGCGCGCCACGGTGCGCGCCAGTCCGGCCCGGTCCGCCGCTTCCACCACCGCGCTCACGTCCTTGTAGGCGTCCGGCGCCTCCTCCGCCACGCCGCGCAGCGACGGGCTGCGAATCAGGATGCCCCGCGCCGCCAGTTCGTCCACCACCGCCCGGCCGTGCCAGCGCTTGAGGGCGGCATTGCGGCTCATGGCGCGGCCGGCGCCGTGGCAGGCCGAGCCGAACGCCTTCTCCATGCCGCCGGCGAGCCCCGCCAGGATGTAGGAGCCGGTGCCCATGCTGCCGCCGATCAGGACCGGCTGGCCGGATTCGCGGAACTCGGGCGGCAGGTCGGCGTGATGCGGCCCGAAGGCGCGGGTCGCGCCCTTGCGATGCACATGCAGCCGGCGCGCCACGCCGTCCACGACATGCGTCTCTTCCTTGCAGGTGTTGTGGGAGACGTCGTACAGCAGCGGCATGCGCACGCCCGGCAACACTTCGCGAAATGCGTCGCGCGTGAGCTGGGTCAGGATCTGGCGGTTCGCCAGGGCGCAGTTGATGGCGGCGCGCATGGCGCCGAGATAGCGCCGGCCCAAGGCCGAGTTCAGGGGCGCGCAGGCAAGCTCCCGGTCGGGCAGTTCGATTCCCGCGTCCCGCGCCCCCATCACCATTTCGCGGAGGAACTCGGTGCCGATCTGGTGGCCCAGGCCGCGCGAGCCGCAGTGGATGCTGACCACCACGTCGCCTTCCTTGAGGCCGTAGGCGTCGGCGATCTTGCGGTCGTGGACCGCCGTCACGTGCTGCACTTCGAGATAGTGGTTGCCCGATCCCAGCGTGCCCATCTCGTCGCGCTGGCGCTTCTTGGCGTGGTCGGAGACCGCCGACGGGATCGGCGCCCCTCATGCTGCCGTTCTCCTCCGTGCGCTGCAGATCGGCGGCATCGCCGTAGCCGCGCTTCACCGCCCACTTCGCGCCGCCGGCGAGCATGGCGTCCATTTCCGCAGGCGACAGCCGCAGGCTTCCGGTGCTGCCCACGCCCGCCGGAATGCGCGCGTACAGCACATCGGCCAGACGCGACTTGACGGCCTCGATGTCGCCGCGGGCGAGGCCCGTGTGCAGGGTGCGCACGCCGCAGGAGATGTCGAAACCGACGCCGCCGGCCGAGATCACGCCGCCCTCGTCCGGATCGAAGGCCGCCACGCCGCCGATGGGAAAGCCGTAGCCCCAGTGCGCGTCCGGCATGGCGTAGGCGGCCTGCACGATGCCCGGCAGCATGGCGACGTTGGTCACCTGCTCGTACACCTTCTCGTCCATCGCCTCCATCAGTTCGCGCGAGGCGAAGATCACCGCCGGCACCCGCATGCGGCCGTGCGGCTTGACGAGCCACTCGTAGTCCGACTGACGCTCGAAACGGGACAGGTCCATGATGGCCTCGATGACTGCGGTTCTTCAGACGTCCACCACGCACTGGGCGACCCACCAGCCGTCCGGCCGCCGGCGCACGTCGAGCTCGGTATAGGTCGCACCCTTCACTTCCACCGCCGGCTGATGCTTCGCCACATCCACCGCTTCGCCCCAGGCCGTGGCCCGCAGCCGGTCGCCCTCGATGACCACGTCGAAGCGGCGGAACAGCATGTGCCGCACCGCCATCTCCAGGATCAGCGCGTTCAGCCAGTCCGCCAGAAGCAGCGCATCTTCCGGCGCCCGGCAGGAGATGTCCACCGCGCTGCCGTCCGCGACCGATTCGGGATCGGTGACGACGGCGGTCATGGCGATCGCGGCCTGGGCGAAGGCGGCCTGCCGCGTCGGTCCGATGCCGCGCACGCCGACATCGGCCTCGTGGTGGAAATGCTCCCAGTGCTCTACCATCCGACACATCCTAGTCGCGTCGCGCCGGCCTGTGTTGACGGCTCGGCAAGCCGCCCTTGCGCCGGCGCAGCGCACGGCGCGCGACGGCCCTCACCGGAGGACACCCATGACCGATTCGCGCACCTCGCATCCGCGTCCTTCAGGGAGACATCACGCGGCTTGCCATCGACGCCATCGTCAATGCCGCGAACTCGACGCTGCTGGGCGGCGGCGGCGTGGACGGCGCCATCCACCGCGCCGCCGGGCCGGAACTGCGCGCCCATTGCGCCACCCTGGGCGGCTGCCCCACGGGCGAGGCGCGCATCACCCCCGGTTTCCGGCTGCCCGCGAGATACATCATCCACACCGTGGGGCCGGTATGGCACGGCGGCCGCCACGGAGAAGCGGAACTGCTCGCCGCCTGCTATCGCCGCAGCTTCGCCCTGGCGCGGCGAACACGGCGTGCGCAGCATCGCGTTTCCGGCGATCAGTTGCGGGGCATACGGTTATCCGAAGGCAGAGGCGGCGCAGATCGCCGTCGCGGAATGCCGCCGTGCGATGGCCGAAAATCCGGCCTTGCTGGAGGTGATCCTCGTCGCGTTCGACGAGGAAATGAGTTCGCTGTATCGAGGCAGCCCTGGCCGGGAAGACGGCGCGATGAATCCCGCTGCCGATGGTTGCCGGGTGACGCAGGCCATGGAATCGTACGAAGGCGCGCACCCAATGGACATAGCACATCCTCCGTCCGTATGCTGTAGTGCAAATAGCGAATGCGCTCCGCAATTGGTCGAGCACTTTCACGGATTTCACGCACAAGGGAAAGAGCGAAAGGGGTTTGAGTTTGATTCAGCGACAAACAATGCGATCCCGGCCCCTTTTGGTCACAATGCACGACCCCGGGTTAGGGAGCAGGCGTCGGAGTTAACCGGCGAAACTGTCTCCTGATAACAAAGTTCAGGGCTCCTGACATGGGCGGAAAAGTTTATGCAACTGGAGGCGCCTCGTAAACGAGCGTCAGGTCCGTACCGGGATAACGGAATTCGAGCGCGTTGAGGGTTTCACAGAGCTTGGCCAGGGCTCTGTTGTGTCGCGGATTGGCCAGTGAATGGATCCGGACGAGCAGGCGCTGCTGTGCGGCTTGGGGCACGATGTCGGCACTGCTGAGCAGCATCTCGCGCACCAGCGCCCGTCCATCGTCCTCGGTGCGCACCCCATTGAGTGTCAGACAGCGCACCAGCGCGGTTTCGGCGCGGAAGGCCAGCATCTTGATGGTGTCGGTGAGGTGCTTGGCCTCGGGGGCGAGCCTGACGATCTGCGCGTCGTCGAGCAGCGCATTGAGCGGCACGCGCTTGGGCAACTGTGCCAAGCGTGCTCGCAGCTGCTCGCACTTGGCTTCGGCCTCGCGCAGCTGCCGGTTCAATTGGGCCTGCGCGATCTTGAACCCGCGCATGGTGGGCCGCTGCGCTTCGGAGTTGGCCCGCGCCTGCTGGCCGTAGGCTTGTTCGAGCTCCTGGAGGGCGGCGCGGCTGGCGCGAAGTTCTTTGGCCAGTTCCTTGCGCTCGGGGTTGGGGATGGTGCGCTCGGGGTCGGCGGGCTCCACTTGGTAGTTCACCAACGCATCCAGGGCGAAGTGCTGGCGCATGTAGCGGAAGAAGTTCTCCTGCGTCGAGCGCTCGAACATGCGCCAGGCCACCACCTCGATGGGCCAATCCGTGCGGGTCGTCACAATGGAAGTCTGATGACCGTTGTCGCACAAGCGGCGCACCTCACGCATGCGAAACCCCGGTAGCACCCGGACCGAGCGCTCGGCCAACTGGTAGCTCACCGGGCGCCCATCGACGATTGCCTCCACCGTGCGAAACACTCGTTTGGGCCACTGCGCGTAGGCCCCCTTGCGGTAGGTGAGCACGTCGAAGCCCTGGGCGAACACTTCCTGGAAGAACTTCGGGCTCCAACCCTCCCGGTCGAAGGCGAGCGTCACGCGCCGCTCGCCCACCAGCTCGCGCACCTGCGGCAGAATCTCCCGACGCAGCATCGCCAGAAGATTGTCATTGGCCTCGGCACTCACCACGAACAGCGGCTGGGCGTCTTGCTGATTCACCCAGATGTCGGTGGTCGCCGGCATGCACAGCCGCCGCCGCGCCACCCACGCCTTGGGCAGCTTGTGGGTGCTTCCATGATAGGGCCGCACATGCCCATCGACATAGAGCAGCCCCACCGCCTCGGCGTTCTCGCTTACCCAGCGCTGCGTGAGCTGCCGGCTGAACACCGCGGCCTGTTTGCGTGCCGTCAGCTCCCACAGCTTGCGCCGCAGGGTCTTGACCTCGGGGGCACGGTCCAGTCCCAGCAACACGCCCAGTTCCCCCGGCGGATGGCCCTGCAACTGCTCGGGGGTACGCAGCCGCAGCAGCGCCATGAAGGTCAGCATCAACAGCGTGGCGCGCAAGCCGTAGAAGCCATTCTTGAGCGAACCATAGGCCTGCTCGCCCGCCTCCAGCAATCCGAGCGCCAGCATCGCCGGCAGCGCCAGTAGCGCGCCCCCGTAGCGCACCGCCTCGGCCGCCACGAACGCCGGGGCGGCTTCCTGGAGTTGCCCCATGCGCGCCAGTGCCCGTTCGGTGTGCCGCTGCACCGCTACACCACCGGCGCCGCGCGCCGCACGCTGGCTGCGCTCGCTGGGCCCGCTGGGCAGGCTCGCTTGCCTGCGCGCCGCCCCAACGAGCTCGCCGCGGCGCAGAGTCCGGCGAATCGTGCCTTCGCTAAGGGCACACGCAAGAACAACTTCACATATTGGGGCTGATGGTGTAGTTCAAATGCGGGAGGATGTTGTTGTGACGCAATCGAAGTTGGCTGTATGTTTGAGCGTCGGGGGTGATGCCTGTTGGGTAGTCGCTTGGATCGAGATAGGCGTTGACGGTTAATCCGGTCTTGGTGGTCGTGGTACGTATGAAATTGAGAACCTTGTCGTAGTTTTCCAGCGGTTCGGCGGCCCAGTTCTTGGATATTTCGGAGAACAGGCGGTGCTCGATAGGGTTCCATTTTGAGGTACCGGCGGGATAGTGAGCGACGGTGAGGGTCAGTCCAAAGCGATTGGATAACTGCGCTTGGAGCTCGGTCTTCCAGGCACGACAGCGAGAGCCATTGCTGCCTCCGCTGTCGGCGAGGATAAGGAGCTTGTCTGCCTTGCGGTAACGTCGGGAGCCTTCTTTTTGCCACCAGCTGGCGAGGCAACGGGCAGCGAAGGCGGGGGTATCGTGGGACATGCCGACGAACACAGAACCGCGATTGGCCGCAATATCGTAGATGCCGTAGGGGATGGCCATGCCGATTGCGTCGGAGCGAAAGTCGTGATCCCTGACCTGCACGGCTTGTCGATCCCATTTTCTGCCGGGGTTCTTGAAGTTGCCTACTTGCTCTTTCTTCTTCGCATCAACGGAGATGATGGGCAAGCACTGGCGCGCGAATCGGGTTCGTAGCCGGGAGATGAATTCAAACTGTTGGTTACGTGCGGGATCCGAGCTGGCGAGACACTTGTGGTTAACGCGAAGGCTGAAGTTCATGTTGTGTAGTAGCCTCGCGACGGTGTTGGCAGACACCCCAATGCCTTGTTGCTCAAGCAATTGAGCAATCTTCTCTGGGCTCTTGTGCGTCCATTTCAGTTCGCTCATGGGGTCGCCGGCGATGTCGTGATTGAGCACCATTTCGATGGCGTAGATTATTTCTGGGTTTTTTTTTCGGAAGCATGTTGACCGCCCCCGCTACGGCGAACCCGATCGGTAGCGAGTTGTCGGCTCAATAATTCATGTCGTCCGCGCGCGACCGTGTGCGCATCCAAGCCCAACAGATCGGCCAGATGGCGATCTCCGCCGTGACCGAGCTTGAGCGCTTCGAGTCCTGCATACAAACGCCGTGTCTTCTCGTCGAGCATGCTGTAGAAAAGGAGGATCGCTGCGTGGAGCTCGTCGGCGGCAATGTGTTGGGCACGCGCATCAGCGGTGTCCGAGAACACGCGAAGCTCACCTCTGGCGCGCAGCTGGCGCTGCCGCACGGCGGCCTCCTCAGCGGTATAGAGATAGGCTCCCGAGACCCGTTGGCGCGCAATCCGACCTTGTTGCACCAACTGCAGCAGTGCGTCGTGCACTTGAACATGCAAGCACTCGGTGAGCTCGTCGGCGAAATAGCCCTTTGGCGAACGCTGCACGAAATCAGCCGCCGTCGCGAGCAGCGAACCGCGCTCGGAGAACCACACGGACTTGTGAGACCAAAGGCCTTGCGGATCGAACTGGGCGATCTCACGCAGGGTGTAGTAACGCCCGGCGTGAGAGTAGCTGGTGAGGTAGTCCATGGGCTTGAGCTTGCGAAAGACGGTCAGCGCCACTGAAGTGCCGAGGGCGTTCTTGAGCTCGGGCAGGGTGGCGATCTTGCTGCGCAGGAGCTTCTGACGCAGCGCGCTGGATGGAAACAGAACGGGGCGCATAATGTTACATCTCCGATATACGAAGCGCTGATAATCGGCACTGTAACATAACAAGAGCTTGATGCCCCACACGAGGAACAAGGCTGAGACTAGAGCATTTACTTGGGTGTACGCTGAAATGCACGGCGTTACCGTGCAAGCGTGACGTGCTGCTAATGAGATGAGTACGACCGATACTGAATAGTTATTTATGCGTGATCCCTAACCACCTGCCCGGCGGCCTGCCGGATTGAGCTGTTCTGATCGAGCAGCTGAGCCGCACGCTCGCGCTTCTCCGCCGTAAAACGATGCGCACCCTTGGGTCCTCGCTTGCTCTGCACTACCCCCAGCACGCCCTCGGTCCTGACTTTGCGGCTGTGGCGAGTCAGCGTGCTGCGATCCAGGTGCAAGGCGGCGCTGAGATCTTCGCGCCCTGCCAAGCCCAGCTCCATCATCTGCACAGGCGGCCAGTCATTGACCTAGGGCGTCGTTCTTGGCGAAATTGAACACCGGTACGCGGGAGGCGACGTAGGCTACCTGACCGTTGAAGCGCACAACGGCGACTACAGCGTTGATCTCTTCAGCTCCCGTCGGTTGCACTGGAAGAATGCATTTGCGGTTCGCATCAAAAACTCCCTCCAATTGGCGCATAAATTATTACGCACACAAGCCAAGAATCAAATGAATTCTGGATGTTAGCCCGCCTATGTCAGGAGTCCTGAAGTTAGACCCCACCTCAGAATGGTCACAACGGGCCCATCCTATGATAACTGACGAACAGCCATTCGCGAGTTGGTCAGAGCTGTCGGTTCAAATAGAACAGCAGTTCACGAAACGGTGGATATACCGTGGTGTCCGTCGAAGCAGCTATGGGTTGAGGACGGGAAATGGTAAACCGGGGGCGCGCAGAGACACTCACGGCCATGGACCTCAGTACTCCGTCAACGAGGAACGATGGCAACTTCGCCAGTTCATGCGCGAAGCACGCGCAAAATTCGAGTGGGAACCGAGAACTCCACTGGAATGTATGATTCTCGGCCAACACCAGCGATTACCTACGAGGCTCCTAGAATGGACTGAAAGTATCCTGGGCTCACTGTTCTTCGCTGTGGAGAAAACAATCCACGAGGCGGCAATCTATGGTGTTGAGGCGCCGCCTGAACTTGAGAATCTGGATACTGATCCCTTCTCGCCGGATGCAGACGAACCTCCACTGCTCATAAGGCCGCCTCACATCAGTCTCGCATCACCGCGCAGAAAGGCGTGCTAACGCTGCATCCAAAGCCAAACGAGTATTGGAGCGCAGACGGAATACATCGGTGGAAAAATCCGCGAGACTCGACCTTTACACTAAAGGTCATGCTCGATTTCTGTGGGCTACACGCAGCCTCGCTGTTCCCGGACAGTGCGGATCGCCAAACCGAGCATCTTGCATGGTTCCCAAGAGAGATCGGCTGAGTTGAAGATGTCGGGGCCTCGCGCTGCAGGGGCGCAGACCAGCGGTGCTGCGCTTACTGGCCTACGCCACTGAGCGCGGGAGTTAGACGGCAGGACTACTCCTCGTCACCTTGTCAAACAGAGAAACTCGAAATGAGCATCGAGACTACGATCATTGTCAAGGCTGTTGTCCTCTGGTTTGCCCATGGCTGGTACCTCAACACAAGGCTGGAACGCGTTCACGCGAAGCTTGATCGTGTGCTCGAGTGCTTCGACGGGCTTCGTGAATACCTCTACGAGATCGACTCTCAGTTCGATGATGAGAGACACCTTCTAGCAGACCAGGATGAGTCAACCGAGAAGGGCTCGGTCACCTTCGCCAGAGCGAATCACATGAAGCTGACGAAAGAAAAGGAAAGGGCTGGAAAACGTATAACTCAACACTCCGTTCCAAGACCAAGTCGCTGAAGCAATTACATCAAAATTAAAGGGGCTAGGCTCGCTTTACTTTATCCTACGATGCCTCGATGCCCCGCAGGCCGCGCGTAAGCCTGGATGGAGTTCCGTTGCACATGGTGCAGCGCGGGCACAACGGCGAGCACTGCTTTTCGGCGAAGAGGACTACCTCAGCTATCTGCACTGGCTGGGGGAGGCGCTGGAGGACTTCCACTGGGCGCTGCACGCTTATGTGCTGATGACTAACGACGTGCACCTGCTGCAGAAGTGGTAACGGACTATCGGGGACAGACCACGTTTATCCTGCGCGGGATTATCTGCTGTGGCAGCATTTCCCCCTGAACCTCGCGAAGGCGGATGCTTTGAAGTTCAACGTGACGATCGACTTGAAGCAGGGCCGAGAAAGTGCGGGCAGACCAAATGTATCCGCAATCGGTTCCAGGCGCGCGATAACGTGGTCTGGCCCCGGTTACTAAAAAAAGAGCGGGTACGATATCCTCGTCGATCCATGAACAATTCCGCGCGAAAGGGTCTTCCGGCGCTTGGCGGCCGTGATTCGGCTTGCCGAGCGAAAATTACGAACGAATTGAACGAGTCTGCGTCAGATACTCTTCGCTATCCAAACACGCAAACGGGGACATCGTGGCGCGTGTGGTGAAGTTTAGCCAAGGGGTATGGAGGAAGCGAGTGGATTGGTTACGAGGAGTGCTGATGCTGCTGTTGAGCTTGAGTTCATACGCGCTGTTGGCTGGAGCGTACGTCGCCATTGTCGCCGGACAAACGAAGGATTTTCTTGGCGCCTTCGGAATACTTCTCGGTTTGCGACTGACTTTTGGGTTTTGTTGACGATGTTGGCGCGGAGATCATGTTCCGACTCTACGGAAAGAGATTCGCCACGAAGCACTTCTTTGATATGCTCCAAAGCGGTGGGTTTCCAAAGGATCCGGCATTGCGCGGTGATTTCATTGAGTATTTGTCCGCGGTGAGTATCGAAGAGGACGACCCGAAATTTAAGAGGGTGCACCCGAAGGTTGGACATGTACCTCAGTGGGATTGGAGCCGCAGGGGGGTACTTCGCACTTCGCCGAATCGTGTCTGCTATGAATGCGGCACTAGACGCTTACATCCCCGATAAGGACGAACGTAAGTCAGACATTTGAAGCACGTAAACCGGGCCACGGTAGTGGACTATAGGGGACAGACCACGTTTATCCTGCGCGGGCTTATCTGCTGTGGCAGCATTTCCCCCTGAACCTCGCGAAGGCGGATGCTATGAAGTTCAACTTGACGATCGACTTGAAGCAGGGCCAGAAAGTGCGGGCAGACCACATGTATCCGCAATCGGTTCCAGGCGCGAAATAACGTGGTCCTGTTACTCGCCAACGGGGCTCACGCACCCCCTTCGCCGCCGTTTTCGGAGTTTCGCTGGTTTCGGGATGTCGCCGTTGGCAAGAACTGCACGCCGAACTGCCCTCCTCGGATCATCTATACTGACCTAAACTGGACGTCGAACTGGTTGGCGTTGGTGCACATCAAGCAATATATAATATGCAAGAAGGATGGACCGTCCGATTAAGACACGATTCTCCCCCATCCCTATCCTATTTGATGCAGCAGGCGCAATTTGCCCAACCCGGACGGAATACGGCATGCCAAGGTAGGTGAACTGGTTGATGATCGCCACCCGAACATGCGCCTCGGTGACCTGTCGCTCGAAAGTGCGGGAGAAAATACGATCGCCGAGCTGCTTGAGCCGGTACATCATGTTCGCAGCTAGGCGCGGCGGTGATAGCCGCTGTGGTTCTGACAGCCGCTACGGTCTTGGCGGCAATCTCGTTGAGGATCGCATGCGCGGATGATTCTAGGGCACGTCCCACTCGCGATGTGGAATCGTAGCCGGCGCCGCGTGGTCCGGGCGTCCACCTGGTGAGTTCCCTGCACAATCGTGCAGCGCGACCACATTTTTTTTTTTTTTTTTTTTTTTTTTTTTTTTTTTTTTTTTTTTTTTTTTTTTTTTTTTTTTTTTTTTTTTTTTTTTTTTTTTTTTTTTTTTTTTTTTTTTTTTTTTTTTTTTTTTTTTTTTTTTTTTTTTTTTTTTTTTTTTTTTTTTTTTTTTTTTTTTTTTTTTTTTTTTTTTTTTTTTTTTTTTTTTTTTTTTTTTTTTTTTTTTTTTTTTTTTTTTTTTTTTTTTTTTTTTTTTTTTTTTTTTTTTTTTTTTTTTTTTTTTTTTTTTTTTTTTTTTTTTTTTTTTATTTGGTAGGCAAGACTGTTCCCACGCTGCGATTACGGCTCCAAATGCCTAGCCCTATAAAAATAGAGGCGTCCATGCCTGGTTTATGTAGAGTTCCCCTGATACACATCGTCAGGCGGCCACATATTTTTTTTTTTTTTTTTTTTTTTTTTTTTTTTTTTTTTTTTTTTTTTTTTTTTTTTTTTTTTTTTTTTTTTTTTTTTTTTTTTTTTTTTTTTTTTTTTTTTTTTTTTTTTTTTTTTTTTTTTTTTTTTTTTTTTTTTTTTTTTTTTTTTTTTTTTTTTTTTTTTTTTTTTTTTTTTTAGACCTACCTGCTTTAAATTATAGATCTGCTTGGCGCTGCATGGAATCTATTTTATTTTTTTTTTTTTTTTTTTTTTTTTTTTTTTTTTTTTTTTTTTTTTTAAAAGGTAACATCGCGCGCACCTGCTTCTTCGGCGAGGAGGACTACCCAGCTCGATCAGCTCGCTGACTCGGCTTAAGGAACCGCTGAAGGTATTCTAAACCGCTGTGATAATCTATAATAAAATAAAATATTATATTATTTTTTTTTTTTTTTTTTTTTTTTTTTTTTTTTTTTTTTTTTTTTTTTTTTTTTTTTTTTTTTTTTTTTTTTTTTTTTTTTTTTTTTTTTTTTTTTTTTTTTTTTAAAAAAAAAAAAAAAAAAAAAAAAAAAAAAAAAAAAAAAAAAAAAAGAAATAAATACTATCACCATAATCGATCGTTGCCTGGGTTAATCCAAGACTCTGTGCTGGTGTTTTGCCATCTATGCAGATAAGAATGTAATTGTGCACGGTGCGCATGATATAGAGGATCTTGACAACATTGATAGGATTGTAAGGTGAATAGCTATTCCATACCCAGACCCTTGTTAGACTTAGAGTGGATAGGTAGTTCTAGCAAGGAGAGTAAGTCTAAGTATTTGGTTGAAGAATGAATCAACACAGTGTAGGCTTGCTTTGTTGATATAGCTACGCTTGGTGATCTACTTAGTAGTCACTAAGATCGGTAAGGTAAGACACAGCTTTCTCAGGTTCGCTCATGGTCGGGAACGGATGGTGGAGATAACGATCTGGCCATTAACGGTGGAGCAGCTATGTTCTGGGCGAACACTCTTTGATCATATAGGAGTTTTACTAATTGCGGCTTCATGTAAGGGGTGTTGCGTCACTTGAACCAGCTAAAACTGTTTCTTAGGATCGTTATAACGCTGATCGCTATGCATATAACGTCAGATCCTTGGCGATCTGAACATACAAAGGCATCGGCCTTACGATCATGAATCTCATCATGAAACGCCGCCAGACAGGCTGCCCGCAGACCAGAATTTGGTAGAAGAAGAATCGCCACTTCTGTACATTACCCAACAGGCGCTTTAGGAAGAAAAAATGTCCATACATGGTGTACTCGCGATGGATCTGCATCCCGTATTCGGGAAGTTTTTTTCGGGCGACGGTGTATCGGGGCTTTCGATGTCATCACGACCGTAATGCTGCCACATAGGTTTCATCGATCGCTCCTGGTAGATCGAGCGTGCGTCGCTCCGTGACTATGGACTTTGCACTGGCTCTGTTGTGGTCGGCATTGAGCCACAGGCGGGCAAATCGACGATGCGGATAGGGCAATCTGAGATCGCCGTTCTTCTCGACTTCGGCTTGGACGGCTATGGCTGTTCAGCTTAGGATCAAAATTGAGGTGCACACCAAAGCAGTGAGTGATGGTTATTGTCCACTGCAGCAATAGCGGATAGTTGGATGTTACGCTTGTTTTTCTAACTAGCCAGTGCACGAGGTAGTCTTGACGATCCACGCCGAGGTAGAGACGGCGAATAGCGAGATTAGCCAGCGCACGCTCGCGATGAGCAGCAAATGCCTGACACTGGTGACGAAGAAAATCGAGGCGATGGTAAAAGGTATTGGGGTCGATACCTGCAACTTCGATGATGCGGCGAACGGGCATTTTGTTGACTAACAGTTTGAAAATGGTTTTGTTCTTATGATGATCACGCTGCCTAACAATGGATTTGATGTTCTGGGAAAACGTCTTAGATACATACGTTGCAGCGCCATAGGGGATTGCTGATCGTGGTTTTACCGAACGAGGCATATGCACCGGCGGTACCGACTGGAACTCGGTCGCTATAATTGGGATAGGCATCGTTAAGACAGGACAATATATCAAGAGGCGAGAAGATAGGATGCCATGCGCTCGACCTCTTCCACGATGCCGAGGTTGCTTTTGAGAGGGAATTTTTCGCCGCAGTTGTTGCAGATGCAGAACGAAGCGCTCTGCGCTGTACATAGAGGGTGTAAAGATTCGTGCCGCGAGATCGGCACTAGACCTTCGCAGAGCAGTGATGCCGTAGCTCGAGCAGACTTGTGACTTGGAGCAGAACCTGGATAAAGCGGTGCGCGATGGGTAACCGCGGGAAAACTATGGCAGAAGCTGCGGTAGATTTTGCCGGGACCATCGGGGAGAGAGAGGTAGATGAGCACGGGCATCTGACGTCCGTTCACTGGCTCGTATCAACAGATGAACTCAAGGCTTGGGAGATTTGGATGGCGGGGTCTGTGAGGGGCGGGGTCGGTAACGGCTCTGCTGACTCGGAGTGAAGATCGGGAGAGATCAAACTGCGAAGACGATGAGACAGTCGAAGGAGCTATCGACTTGTGCGATCGACATTCTTGAAAATCGTTCCTGAAGCTGCCTGCCAAGGGAGGCCCGCCGGCTCTGCTGGGGAGGAACGAGAATCCAGATCAACAAGTTGGAAAGGCTGAGCGACACCGCATGGGACGGCAAATACCACGTGATCTTCATCCCGAAGCAGCCGGAGAAGGACGCTGTACGGGGAACTGCGCCGGCACCTCGGGGAGGTGTTCCGCAGGCTCGCTGCCCAGAAGGAGAGCGAGATCGTCGAAGGGCACCTGATGCCCGATCACGTGCACATGATGATCGCCATCCCGCCGAAGTACGCGGTGTCGCAGGTCATCGGTTTCATCAAGGGCAAGAGCGCGATTCACCTGGCGCGGGTGTATGGGGAGCGCAAGCGCAACTTCGTGGGGCAGCATTTCTGGGCACGCGGGTGTTTCGTCTCGACGGTCGGTCGCGACGAGGCGGTGATACGCGAGTACATCAAGAACCAGGAGCAGGAGGACGAGCGGTTGGACCAACTCGGCCTGTGGAGATGAGCGGCCACCCAGCAGGTGGCCCAAGAATGCGGGGCCGCGTTAGCGACCCCGAGCAGCCGCTTTGAGCGGCTCACAACCTAATCCCCCGGCTCTGCCGGGGCATACTTGCATGACCTAGCAGATAAAAGGCAGATAATAGGGGACAGACCCCGTTTCTCTTGCCCCGGCCCGTCTGTTGTGACAGCATCTTCCCCTGAACCTCGGGATGGCGGATGCTATGAAGTTCAACGTGACGATCGACTTGAAGCAGGGCCGAGAAAGTGCGGGCAAACCAAGTGCATCCGCAATCGGTTCCAGCCGCGAAATACCGTGGACTGCCCCCTGTTACCCCCTCTTACTCGCGTCTCCCCTGTTACTCGCGACCCGTCGATACACCGGACCTGCGAGGGCGGGCTTCGGCCGCTTCCGCAGGCCGGTGATCTCTAGGCGTCGCAGGTAAGCCAAACGCCGCGCAATGTACGAGTCAAGACACCAGGCGCTCTTGCCCCGCGCAGACTTTGTCAGGCGCCTGGCCACTCACCTCGCGATCGCACTCGGCTTGTTGGTGGTCTCGCTTGCTGCCGGCATGTTTGGGTACGTACTGTTCGAACGCTTGTCTTGGATCGATGCGTTCCTCAATGCAGCAATGCTCTTGGGCGGTATGGGTCCGGTTAATGCACCCCAATCCACAGCAGGCAAGCTCTTCGCTGGTGTCTACGCCCTCTACGCAGGTTTGGTCTTCATCGTTACCGCCGCATTGGTGTTCACGCCCATCGTCCATCGCGTCATTCACCACTTCCACTGGAACGAAAAGCTGTAAACCATTTAGGGAAGTATTAAAGGGGCCAGGCTTGGCTTATTGCGTGCTGCCATGCCTCCATGCCCCGCCGCCCGCGCGTCCACCTGGATGGAGTTCCGTTGCACATCGTGCAGCGCGGGCACAACCGCGAGCCCTGCTTTTTCGGCGAGGAGGACTACCTCGGCTACCTGCACTGGCTGGGGGGAGGCGCTGGAGGAGTTCCGCTGCGCGCTGCACGCCTATGTCCTGATGACCAACCACGTGCACCTGCTGCAGACGCCGAAGCAGGCCGAGGTGGTAGCGCGGCTCGTCATCTCGCTCGGGCGGCGCTGCGTGCAGTACGTCAATCGCAGCTTCCGGCGCAGCGGCACGCTGTGGGACAGCCGCTACAAGTCCTCGTCGATCCAGGCGCAGACCTACCTGCTCGCCTGCCAGCGCTACGTCGAACTGAACCCGGTGCGGGCGCCGATGGTGGATGATCCGGCCCACTACCGCTGGAGCAGTTACCGGGCGAACGGCCTGGCACAGGCCGACACCCTGCTTACCCCGCACGCCCTGTACCGCACCCTCGGCGACGGCGACAAGGAGCGCCAGAGCGCCTACCGGGCGCTGTTCCGCGCGCCGCTGGACCGGGCGGTGATCGACGACATCCGGCTGGCGCTGAACCAGAACCAGCCGCTGGGCAACGAGCGCTTCTACGCCCGGATCGAGAAGATGACCGGAGTGCGGCGCGTAGCGAGGCCGCGCGGACGGCCGCGGCGGGAACCGGAAGCCGCGAACGGCTCCGTTGCAGGGCGGGGCGGACTCGATCTGTGAAGATATTCGAACCCGGCCCCTTTCGCCCTGTACTGACCTGAACTGGACATCGCTTGTCCGTCGAGTCGTTTCGTCATCCGGAGCAGTTTCCTCTCGTCAGCCAAGTCCGCGCTTGAACGGCGCCTCGTGCTCGGGCGGCCGGTTACGTCGAACGTTCACTCTCTTCCGTTGCGCTGCGCTCTTGGCAGTCAGATAATGCCGCTTCGACAACCCCAAGGGAAACGCGATGAAGTCTTACGCCGCAGTAATCGAGCGTGATCCGCACACCGGTTTGTTTGTCGGTTTCGTCCCCGGATTTCCCGGGGCTCATTCTCAAGGCGAAACGCTCGACGAACTGGACCACAACCTTCAGGAAGTGATCGCCATGCTCCTGGAGGACGGTGAGCCGCAGCTTGAGTCTGAATTTGTCGGAGTGCACAACGTCGCTGTCGCGTAGGTCGTGGGCAACGTTCCTGTTCTCAAGCCAGCCGAGCTCGTCGCCCTCTTCTGTGTTTGTTCTGCGCTTCTTGGTTGCGCGTCCACCAAGGTCGAGACTTCCGGCTTCCGCGTAAAGGAACCGCTATGCCGGACGGGTGGCGAGAAGTTCTCGGCGCTGGTTTACTGGTGGCCGCAGTGGCGGCCGGACCAGAAGGAGCCGGCACTTCGCGAGGCCGCTGCGCTGCGTGGAATCCAGGACTTCTTCGCCAACTCGCCCTGCGTCGCCTACGCCGACATCCGTCGGCTGCCGGGCGAACCGGCCGCAACCGCGCCTTCCGATGAACAGCTTCTGCGCCTGGCTGCCGCCGAGGTGCCGGTTCCAGATCGAGTGGTGCTGATCGTCGTCCGCGAGTTGGGGCCGAAGCTTGTGATCGGTTTTCCGGTGCTGGTCGAAGGCGGCACCGAAGTCGTGATCGAAGTGCGCGTACTCGACGGCCACACGTCCGAGTCCATGGCAAACGTTCGAACGCATTGGCAGAACGGCGGCACGCTGGTCGTCAAGGGCGTCAAGACACTGGATCAGGATATGAGTGCTGCACTGCGGACCACCTTGATGTCCGGCGCTGCATCGCAATGAAGCCGGCCGACGCTTCCTTCAACGCGACTGCCTGCGGCAACCGGGCTGACGCAAACGTGGAACTGCCGCTGCACTTCAACTCCATGTGTGGGGGTCGGAAGCAGGCGGATGACCAAGGCTGGCTCGATCCCGCGCGGTCTTCCGATTACCGCAAAAGGAAGCACGGCGCCGTTGCGGGCGGCCGTGCTGACCCGGAGGACTTGCTGCAGCCATTACTGTACGTCGCGACGGCTGTCGAAGACCTGACGACGCTGCCCGACGGTGGAAAGCGGTACCCGTCCCGATCCATGCTCTGCTTCGGACCGAGGCTGCCCTCCGGCTCGTGCTGATCGGGAACGCAGCGCTCCGCCGGGCCAAGGAACGCGGCCGTCCAAACATCAGTCAGAGTCGAACTGGGAATCTGCGGACCGGAGCGAGCGCGGCCGCAGAACAGGATCGCCGCCGGCTTGATGAGCGATTCCTTGCCCAGACTATCTGCCGCAGCGCTAGAACGATGCCCATCGCCCTGGCGACGGGACCTCAACGGACGGGACAAACAATGACTCAAGTGCTGCTCATCGACGACGAGGAAGCAGTGCGCGACATGATGGCCTTCTACCTGAAGCGCCTCGGCTACGGGGTTGCAGCGGCGGCGGACGGCCACAGCGGCATCGAACTGTGCCGACGCGTCGATCCGGCCCTGGTGCTCTGCGACCTGCGCATGCCGGGGATGGACGGACTGGAGGTCCTGGCCGTGATCACCCGGGAGTTTCCCGAAACGCCGGTCATCGTCGTTTCCGGCATGGGCGGCATGGCGGATGCGATCCAGGCCCTCAAGCTCGGTGCCTGGGACTACATCACCAAGCCCATAGAGGATCTGGCAGTGCTGGATCACGCGATGCGCGGCGCGCTGGAACGGGCTCGACTGCGTGCCGAGAATCGCACCTATCGTCAACACCTCGAAGACGCGAACGCGAGGCTGAAGCACAGCCTGCGCCAGCTCGAAGAAGACGAGGAGGCGGGGCGCAAGATACAGTTTCGCCTGCTCCCGGAAGAGCGCAGTTCCGTTCACGGCTACCTGTTCACCCGCCACCTGGTGACGTCTGCGTTTCTCAGCGGCGACTTCGTTGACTACTTCGCCATCGACCAGGAGCACTGCGGCTTCTACATGGCGGACGTGTCCGGCCACGGCGTGTCGTCGGCCTTCGTCACGGTGCTGCTGAAGAGCTACATGGGGGGCTACCTGGAGCGCCACCGGCAAAGCGGCGACCCCACCATCCTCGATCCCGCCGCAGTCCTGACCGGTCTGAACCGGGAGATTCTGGACAGCCGGCACGGCAAGTACCTCACCATGTTCTACGGCGTGCTGAGCCGCAGCAGCGGCCGGCTGCACTTTGCCAACGGCGGCCAGTTCCCGCTGCCGATCCTGTTCGATGGCGCACGGTCGCGGCCGGTCGGCGGGCGCAGCCCCCCGGTCGGCCTGTTCGAGGATGCGCAGTACGAAACCGGCGCCCTCGAATTGCCGCCTGCCTTCACCATGACCCTGTTTTCCGACGGAATTCTCGAAACGCTGCCGCAGTCCGGTCTCGCCGGCAAGCAGCAATACCTGCTCTCGCTGGCCAGCGGGAGCGACGTCGATGCGGCGGTCCTGGCGCGCTCGCTGCGTCTGGACGATCTGGGCGCCCCGCCGGACGACATCACCGTATTGTCGCTGCGGAGGATGCCGCAATGACCGGGGAAGGCAGCGCCAGCTACGCCCGGCGCGACGGCACTTATGTGCTGCGGCTGCAGGGCGAGATCCGCTACACCCTCGGGCACGCCCTCGACACCTTCCTCGACCGCATCTTTGCGCAGGACGATTTCGAGGACATCGTGGTCGATCTGAGCGAGGTCGAATCGATCGACAGCACCGGCCTGGGTCTGCTTGCCAAGGTGGCGAACTTCCTGCGCAAGCGCGATGGCAGGAAGCCGCTGCTGTTCTCTCCCCGCGGCGACATCAATACCCTGCTCGGCAGCATGTGCCTGGACGAGGTCTTCGTGGTCTGCGACAGCGTACCCGCGGCCGCGCCCGCAGCAATTCCGCCCACCGACCCCTCGGCGGCGCAACTCGCGCAGACAGTGCTCGCCGCGCACCGGCTGCTGTGCGACATGAACGAGAACAACCGGGCCCTGTTCCACGACGTGGTGGACGCCTTGCAGCGGGACTTGGATCGACCATGGACGGGATGAAGCTACGTTCCGGCTGGACGTCTTGAGCCCATGAACAAGACGCTGACTCCGGATTTGTCGCAGGACATCGCAAGACTGGAAGAGGAACTCGCCCGCAGCCGCAGCGCGGAGCAGCGCTTTCGCCGACTGGTGGAAGCCGCTCCCGACGCCATCGTCGTGATCGACCAGGCGGGTCGCATCGTACTGGCCAACGCGCAAACCGAGGCGCTGTTCGGCTATCGCGCGGAGGAACTGCTGGGGCAGGCCGTGGAGATCCTGGTCCCCGAGCCATTGCGGCAGCGTCACACGATGCACCGCGACAAGTATGCGGACGCCCCCGGTTTGCGCCCCATGGGCAGCGGGCTGAATCTGGCCGGCCGGCACAAGGATGGGACCGAGATCCCCGTCGAAATCAGCCTGAGCCCGCTCGACACCGCGGAAGGACTCCTGGTGTCGGCAGCGATCCGCGACATATCGGAGCGCCGCCGGGCGCAGGAAGTCCTGCAGCAGGCCCGCGACGAACTGGAACAGCGGGTGCGCGAGCGAACGGCCCAACTGGAACACTCCAATCAGGCCCTGCTGGCCGAGATCGCGGAACGCCGGCAGGCCGAGCAGGCGCTGCGCATGAGCGATGCCAAGCTGCGCCTGGTGGTGGACAACATGCCGGCCGCCATGGCCTACGTTGACCAGCAGCAGGTCTACCTCTACCACAACCAGACCTTCGCCGACTGGATGGGCCTGCCGGCTCAGCGCATCGACGGCCGCAGCGTGCGCGAGGTCATGGGCGAAGAGGCCTACGGCGAGATCGAATCGCAGGTCGTTCAGGCCCTGTCGGGCAAGGCGGTGCGCTACGAGCGCGACCACCGGGTCGGCAGCGGCGAGGTCCGCCGCTGGGCCGTACGCTACTCCCCCACTTCGGGCAGGACGGCACGGCCATGGGATGCATCGCGATGATGACGGACGTCACCGAACAGCGTCTGGCGGAGCAGGCGCTGCGCCAGGCGCAAAAGATGGAAGCGGTGGGCCAGCTGACCGGCGGCGTGGCACACGACTTCAACAACCTGCTCACCGTCATCCTGGGCAATCTGCAGATCCTGGCGGACCATCTGCCACACGACGCCGTCGCCGGCGAGCTGATTCAGGCGGCAACCAAGGCCGGGCGCCGCGGTGCAGACCTCAACCGTACCCTGCTCGCCTTCTCGCGGCGCCAACGCCTCGCCCCGGCGCCGATCGACCTCAATCATCTGATTGCCGGCATGAGCAGCATGCTGCGCCGCGTGCTCGGCGAGACGATTCGCACCGTGGTCGTGCCGCATGCGGATCTGCCCCGGGCGATGGCCGATGCGGCCCAGTTGGAGACGGCGCTGCTCAATCTGGCCGTGAATGCGCGGGACGCCATGCCCGAGGGCGGCACCCTGACCATCGAGACCGGCTACGTGCACCTCGACGAAAACTACGCGGCGCGCGAAGCGGATGTGATCCCCGGTCCCTACGTCATGCTGGCGGTATCCGACACCGGCAGCGGCATGAGCGCGGAAGTCCTGATGCACGCCTTCGAGCCTTTCTTCACCACCAAGGACACCGGCAAGGGGAGCGGTCTCGGTCTCGCCCTCGTCTATGGCTTTGTCAAGCAGTCGGGGGGGCACGTCAAGATTTACAGCGAACCGGGCCATGGCACATCGGTCAAGGTCTATCTGCCCCGGTTCAGCGGTGACGGCGTGTCCACGGCACCGACCGCCGCTCCCGCCGCGGCACAGCCCAAAGGCAGCGAGACGATCCTGGTGGTCGAAGACGAAGACGACGTGCGCGAACTGGCGTGCCGCGTGCTCGGCGGCCTGGGCTACCGCGTCCTGCAGGCGTCGGAGGGCGCTTCCGCGCTTGCCATCCTGGAACGCGAACCGGCGGTGGATCTGCTGTTCACCGACGTGGTCCTCCCCGGCGGCATCAACGGACCGGAATTGGTGCGCCGCGCCATCGGCCGCAATCACTCCATCAAGGTGCTCTACACTTCGGGCTACACGGGCAACGCGATCCAGCAGTTGAACGCCACGGAACAGGACGTGCGCCTGATCTGCAAGCCCTATCCGATCGAGGAACTGGCACACAAGGTGCGCAGCACACTGGACGGATCGCTCGGCTGAGTCCGGTGACGCGGTGCCTCACCACGGGAAGCGGTGCCTGTCCTGACCCATGCGCTGCTTGCGGCCGCAGCCGGGACCGCTCCGGGTTCACTTCGCCCGCTATACTCCGCACTTTCGCGCCCCTACGGAGAACCCGAGATGAAACTGGAAACGCTGGCGGTCCATGGCGGCTACAGCCCAGAACCCACGACCAAGGCGGTGGCGGTGCCGATCTACCAGACCACCTCCTACGCCTTCGACGACACCCAGCACGGCGCGGACCTGTTCGACCTCAAGGTCGCCGGCAACATCTACACGCGCATCATGAACCCCACCACGGACGTGCTGGAGAAGCGCCTGGCGCTGCTGGAGGGCGGCGTCGCCGCGCTGGCGGTGGCATCGGGAATGTCCGCCATCACCTACGCCATCATGGCGATCTCGGAAGCGGGCGACAACATCGTCACCACCAGCGCCCTCTACGGCGGCACCTACAACCTGTTCGCCCACACCCTGCCCCAGTTCGGGGTGGAAAGCCGCTTCGCCGAATACCACGACATCGCGGGCATGGAAAAGCTGATCGATGAGCGCACCAAGGCCGTGTTCTGCGAATCCATCGGCAATCCGGCGGGCAATGTGGTGGACATCGGCGCGCTCGCCGCCATGGCCCACCGCCACGGCGTGCCGCTGATCGTGGACAACACCGTGCCCACGCCCTACCTGTGCCGCCCCTTCGAGCATGGCGCCGACATCGTGGTCCATGCCCTCACCAAGTACCTCGGCGGCCACGGCAACAGCATCGGCGGCGCCATCGTCGACTCCGGCAAGTTCCCCTGGGCAAGCCACAAGGCGCGCTTCAGGCGCCTGAACGAGCCGGATGTCTCCTATCACGGCGTGGTCTACACCGAGGCGCTGGGAGCGGCGGCCTACATCGGCCGCTGCCGCGTGGTGCCGCTGCGCAACATGGGCGCGGCCATCAGCCCGTTCAACAGCTTCCTCATCCTGCAGGGCATCGAGACGCTGGCGGTGCGCATGGACCGCATCTGCGACAACACTCTGGCGGCGGCGCAATACCTGAAGAACCATCCCAAGGTGAGCTGGGTGCGCTACGCCGGCCTGCCGGATCACCAGGACCATGCCGTGGTGAAGAAGTACATGGGCGGCCGCGCCTCGGGCATTCTCTCCTTCGGCATCAAGGGCGGCGACGCGAAGGCGGCCGGTGGGCGCTTCATCGACGCCCTCAAGCTCATCGTGCGGCTGGTGAACATCGGCGATGCCAAGTCGCTCGCCTGCCATCCCGCCACCACCACCCACCGCCAGTTGTCGGCGGCGGAACTGGCGCGGGCGGGGGTGTCGGAAGACATGGTGCGGCTGTCCATCGGCATCGAGCACATCGACGACATCGAGGCCGATCTGGAGCAGGCCCTGGCGGCCGCTTGAGGCGATGAGCGACATCGTCATTCGCCGCGCCCACGGCCTGACGCCGGCCAAAGCGAAGAAGGCGGCGGAGAAGATCGCCGGCAAACTGAGCGAGGAATTCGACCTGCAGCACGCCTGGGACGAGAAAGGCGTGATGCGCTTCAAGCGCGCCGGGGTTTCCGGCGATCTGACGCTGCACAAGCACGAGGTGGAGATCCGGGTGCGGCTCAGCATTCTCCTGCTCGCCATAAAGCCGAGGGTGGAGAAGGAGATCCACAGGTTCTTCGACGAGAACTTCGGCCGCGAGTCCAAGACTCGCGTCTGACGGGGATGGCGTGGTCGCGGGCAGGCGGGGTCTGCCCGCCTCGCCGCCCCGGCTAGCGTTTCAGGGAATCGACCAGGGCAATGTACTGGGTCATGGCATCGGACCGCGTCGTGCTCTTGATGGCGGCCCAGGCGTCGTACTTGGCGCGGCCCACCATGTCGGTGAAGCCCGGCCGCTTGCCCTCGACGTCGCCCGCCGTCGCCTGCTTGTAGAGGCTGTACAAGCGGAGCATGGTCGCGTTGTCGGGCCGCTCCCTGAGCGTCTTGGAGGCGGCGACCGCGTCTTCGAATTTCTTGTGCAGATCCATTTCAGGCTCCTCGATAGCGTGGGCGGCGGAAAGCCGGCGTGGCCACGATTATAGGAGTATCCGCAATCCGTGGCTGATACTGGGACGGTATGCTGCCGGGAAGGCTCCAAGGTCGAAGTATCCGTAATACGAAACGTGACACGCGGACGCTGTTGGTCCCGCGAGAGCCGTTCCGCTCATGCAATGTCGTGGGTCGGCTTTCTGGGACTGAGCAGCCGATAGAACGCCTCAGACGATCGCC
>CAVPDA010000010.1:0-489023 GCA_963702495.1 uncultured beta proteobacterium
CCAGCCCATACCTGATTGTGCGTGGCGCACACCCACTGAGAGGCTGTGAAAATATTCCTCTGCCGCGTTCCAAAACCAGGGCAGCCCTGCGATAATGCGAAAGTCATTTTACGATTGTGCTGACCATGGACCCACACCCCGACCTGTTTGCTGACGGAAACGAAACCTCGGGCAGCGCATTGCCGACACAGAAGGTCAAGCCGGTCGGGAGAGCGCGGGTGCAACAGCCCAACCGCAAGCAACTGGAACTACGCCCCAGCGACCTGGAGTCGCTGCTGCCGCAAGAGCACCGGGCGCGGATTGTCTGGGGCTACGTCGAACGTCAGGACCTGACGGGCCTGTATGCAGGCATCAAAGCCGTCGAAGGCGGCGTCGGGCGTAGCGCGATTGCCCCGGAGATTCTGTTCGCGCTGTGGCTGTACGCCACGCTCGAAGGCATCGGCAGCGCCCGTGCGATCACGCGACTGACGCAGGTACACGATGCCTACCGCTGGATTTGTGGCGGCGTCCAGGTGAACTATCACACCGTCGCCGACTTTCGCAGCCAGCAAGGCGACGTACTGGACGATCTGCTGACCGACAACCTGGCCAGCCTGATGGCGGTTGGTGTGGTCAAACTCAAGGCTGGGGCTCAAGACGGCGTGCGCGTGCGTGCCAGCGCCGGAGCCGCCTCGTTCCGGCGGGAAGAGAAACTTGAGAGTCTCTTGGCCACCGCCCGCGAGCGAGTCGCGGCCCTCAAGAAGCAAGTCGATGACGAACCTGGTGCCGAGTCTCGGCGCCAGGCGGCGGCCCAAGCGCGCGCCGCAGTGGCCCGGGAAGCCCGCATCGAAGCCGCCCTGGCGCGCTTGCCGGAACTGGCCGACATCAAGCAGCGGCAAGGCAAGAAGCCTGAAGAAGCACGCGCCTCGACCACCGACGCCGAAGCGACGGTGATGAAGATGGGCGATGGCGGATTCCGGCCAGCCTACAACATCGAATTTTGCAGCGACACCGAAAGTCAGGTCATTGTCGGCGTCGATGTCGTTACCACCGGCAGTGACATGGGGCAGATGGCCCCGATGGTGAAGCAGGTCGTGGAGCGCTGCGGACAGGCGCCGGACGACTGGCTGGTGGATGGCGGGTTTCCGGCACACGACCAGATTGATGCCGTCGCCTCACAGACTCGGGTGATTGCCCCGGTGCCCAAGCCGAAAGCCAAGACGAAGGACGCCACGGCACCAACCAACGCGCCGGACGATGTTCAAGCGACGCCCGAAGCGCCCGTCGATGCGCACCAGCGCAAGCCAGGAGACAGCCCTGCGGTGGGAGACTGGCGGGAGCGGATGGCTACCGATGAGTCCAAGGAACTTTACAAGCAGCGCGCGGCCACGGCCGAATGCGTCAATGCCCAGGCCAGGAACCGTGGCCTGGTGCTGTTGCCGGTGCGTGGGTTGAAGAAAGTGAAGGCGGTGGCGCTGCTGTTTGTCTTGGCGCACAACCTGATGCGCATGGTGCGACTGGCACCCGAGTTGATCGGCATAGGGACAGGCACGTCCGGAATTCCAGAAATGGCTGGCTGAAGGCAGAAAATGCCCGGAAATCGTCGAATAGACCGTCGATAGCGAGCTAATTGATGCGATTGACATATTCTATCCCGTGGCTGGGTGAATCATCCCGACGCGCTCATGGCGCCTGCGGAAATCGAAAACTTCACAGGCTCTGAGCGCGCCCAAGCCGCAGAAGATCTTCGGCGCCCTATGGGCTCTGCTACACTCGCCAGCCCCCGCAACGCTCTGGCGGAGGCAAGCCGTGAACAAGAAGGAGTTCATCAATGCTTCGCAGCACGAACCGCTGCCGCGCGCGCAGGTAGCTCGCATCGTCGATTCCGAATTCGTCACCATCGGCAACGCGATCAAGCGCGGCCGCAAGGTGCAGGTCACCGGCCTTGGGACGTTCTCGAGGATGAAGTGCAAGGCGCGCAAGGGCGTCAATCCGAACACCGAGGAGCCGATCAGGATCAAGGTCAAGACTGTGGCGAAGTTCAGTGCCGGTGCAGGACTCAGGGCATTCCTCGACGAGAAGAAGGCCTGATGCCGGCGTCGGGCCACGCGGATCGATGAACACATTGCGCCAGATCCGCCGCCCACTCCTGCCTGGGGAAGCCGTACCGCCGATCCCGTCTTTGTATGACCAGATTGCCAGCGTCAAAGGCGGCATCGCACGCGTGATTCCTCAGCCCTCTGCACCGGCCCCGGAAAGCATCGAAGAGGACGGAGACGACGAGAATCGTTGAGCGCGCGCCGGCAGACGACACGACGGGCAGAGCTGCAAGATGCCGCCGGTTCGCGGCCCCGCCGCGCGTGCGCGCAAGCTGGCCTGCCTGATTCGCAGCCCAGTGCGCGCCCGGCACGTCGCAGCGGATGCGGCGATAGCCGATTCCGCGATCGCGACGGCGCCACTTGCGTCGCGAATCAATGGCTCCTCCGATCGCGGCGCCCTGGAAATGGTCGATCACTGGCCGCTATGCGGGCAATCGCTGGATGGGCGCGCTCGACTCCTTACCGACGCTCAAGGTGCGCACCGCGGGCGTCGGCTCATCGGCCTCAGCGGTCAGCCGTGATGCCGACAGAAATCAGCGCTACGACCGCTTCCGACCGCTTCCGGATATCAGGCCCCGGCGTTCCCTCGCGGCCATGAGGCGACGTTGGTTGGCCGCCGAAATCGCCGAAACGAGCGTCAGGAGTACCTCAGACAGCGGACCTTCGCGAGCGCACGGCGGAATCCCGCACTTCGGGCCGGACCCGCCATTCGCCGCCATCTTCCATTCCTGCTCGATCGTCCGCTCAGCGGCAGCAAGGCGCCCGGGCGCTCCTAGCCAACGGAAGAAAGTGCCAGACCCGCAGATAATCCAATACACCTATCCACGGTAGCGACATGACAGGGGGCTATTTTCCCTGGTCAGGATCCAATTGGTACGCTTGGTCAGCTTGAAGCTGGCGCCGAAGCGTTCGTGCCCGCCACGCGGCCGGCGTAGCACCGCTCCAGCGCTGGAACGCCCTCGTGAACACGCCAGGGGCGGCGTAGCCCAGCAGCTCGGAGATCTCGCCTACCTCCATCGAGGTGTCCTGCAGCATCTGCCGGGCGAATTCGAAGCGGGCCTCGTCGATCAGTTGCTGGAACCCGATGCGGAAAGGCCTGAGGTGGCGGTTCATCGTGCGGCTGTGCATGCCGAAGAGCGCGGCCACCTGATCGGCTTTGGTCTGACCCGACAAGAGCGCCGTGCGCAGCGCTCCGCGCACCTGCTTCGGGAAGTCGTCGCGGCTGCGATCCTCGATCGAGTCGATCTGCTTTTGCAGCAGACGGTGCCACTGGTCATCGATGATCGGCAAGCGGCGCGTCAGGAATCGGGCGGGGAACACCAGGGCGAATTGTTCGGCGTCGAAACGAGAAGGAACGCCAAAGAACTGGCGGAAGGGTCCGACATCCGCCAGCCTGCGGCGTGCGAACCAGGCTTCGGAGGGACTCCAATCGTCTCCGCAAATCTCACGCATGACGTTGTGGATGACCGCGATGGCGCCGTCTCCGACGTGATCGATGGCCTCGATTCCCGGCTGATGAATGTGCCATGTCAGCATCGCCGAGTTGCCGTCCTGTTCCAGGTCAATCGAGGCGCCGCGGACGTGAAGATGCAGATGGTGCAGCAAGTTGCGCAGCGCAGTTCCGACGTCTGGCGAGTACTTCACCAGCAAGCCCATGAGCCCCAACGAATGCAGCCCCTCTTGCTGACCGACGAGCAGTCCGAAATGCGGGCAGGCGGTGCGGGTCGCGCAATGCTGGAAGATGCGGTTGTGAGCGGCGAGCCCGATGCGCTTTTCGGCATCGTCGAACAGCTTCAGGTCATAGCCCAGCTCGGCCAATAACGCCTCGGGATTCGCGCCCAGTCTGCGCAGCACGGCCGGAATGGCCAAAGCGGTACCCATGCGGACGGTCGAGTCCATGGGCTGGCCCCTCGCGGTCGGGTTTCGCATTTCAGGCCAGTCGAGTGATCCGCTCTTTTATCCGGGGAAGAATAGATATTCGCATTTGTCCGAAATAGTGAATTCATTGTCCGCAATTGTAAAGCCCCCCCTTCCCTCCCTTGCAAGTATGCGATTGCGCCAAGCAGTCGAGTTCTAGTCCAGCAAGCCTTGCGGTCGGGAGCGTCAACCGCAAGCCAGCGGCGAGCGCCGGGTCGCGCAACGGGGGCTGCCTTGAATGGCAGGCACCGGTCGACCCATCTGCTGGCAGTCGTCCGTTCGTTGCATATCGACCTGTGGAGAAACCATGAAACTGAAACCAGGACCTACTCGTAAAGTCCACGCCAACAACACGCGCGGTGCCGCGTTTTGCGGACTCGGCGCCTTCGTCGGCATCGGCAAGACCCAGCGCGCTCACGTCTACACGGCGGCAACGCTGCCGGTCGGACCGGACGACTACAAGAAGATCGATCCGGAGAAGCTGGCGCGCGAGCTCGAAGTCGACATGTGCGCCGTCAACAGCGGCCGCTTCTGGATGATGGACGAAGTGGAGTACGCCGGGGGAGACACCGTCGACTTTCATGGTGTCGGGATGAATTGGGCCGGCGACATGACCGGTGCCGAGATGATGACCCAGTTCGAGAGCGCGTACGTGCCCTCGCTGATCCGGCGCGCCACCAACTGGGTCTGGCACGCGGGCAAGCCGGTGCACCTGCTGCGCGAGCCGAACGGCACGGTCTGGGTTCTGCAGGAGTTCACAAAGGCGGTCGATCCGAGCCTGACCCCCGACAACCTTCACACGTTGGGCGGCAAGCTGAAGAACCTGCCGGAAGGCTGGACCTTCGAGACCGTGGTGCTCACCAAGAACCTGTCGCTGGATACCAATCGCGCCGGAGGCTGGGCCGCGATCATTCGTGATGAGCTGCATTGCACCTATCAGGGGTGTGGCTACGGCACGGACGCCAGCGCGAACTACGTGCTGTAACCCGCCGTGAGTGCTGAGGCCGCGCGGATCGACGCAGTCGCTGGCCGATCTCGTACGCGCGCTCAAGGATGCCATCCAACTCACTGGCGCTCCGAGTTCGGCGCGCCAGTGATGAGCGGCAGAATGAGAGGTGAATCGTGGTGTTGAAGCAAGAGCAGAACCCCGCGCCTGCGGTCGATGGCAGCAAGCTGCACAAGATGAAGCAGACGACCCTCGGTCTCTACGTGACCGCCGCGCAAGCCTACGAAATGTGGAAAGCCGCCCCGGACAAGGTGAAGGTCATCGACGTGCGGACCCCCGAGGAGTTCGCCTTCGTCGGCCACCCGGAGATGGCCTGGAACATACCGTTGGCCTTCGTGAGCTACCAGAGAAAGGACGGCAAGTTCACGTACGCACCACAAATGAACGCGGCTTTTGTTGACCAGGTCAAGGAGATCGCCCAGCCAACCGACATCCTGCTGGTCACGTGCCGGTCAGGCGGCCGCGGCGCAATGGCCGTCAACCAGCTTGTCGCGGCCGGGTTCACGAAGGCGTACAACATCGTCGATGGAATCGAAGGAGACACTGTGGACGATCCCGAGAGTGTTTTTCACGGAAAGAGGATGAAGAACGGCTGGAAGAACTCGGCGCCCTGGGTCTACGGCGTCGATCCCGAGAAGATCATCATCGAAGAAGGCGCTTCCCAGGGAATGAGGTGACAAACCTCGGCTCCAGGAGGGAAGTAGCGACGATGGCAACCACACCCCCGCGACGCCCTGAGGATGGCGCAAACGCGCGGCCGAAGCCGCCGCGGAAGGTGAAGCGCACGCTCACCCCGGGCAACTTGTTCAGGACGTTCGCCAATGTCGTGGCCTCGGGCCCCGTCCTTCTCGCGGCGCTGGTCAGGCCGAAAACCTCTGCTGCCCTGCGCGAGAAGGTCATGCTCGGCGTGACCTCGGTCACCGACTGCCGCTACTGCCAATGGGGTCACAGCCAGTGGGCGATGGCCCACGGCGTGCCGCTGGAGGAGGTGAACCAGATCCTCGGCCAGCAGATCGAGCCGCTGCAGGCAGGAAACCGGGCCGAGGCAGCGGCGATCCTGTTTGCCCAGCACTACGCGGAGAACCTCGACCGGGTCGATCCGGAATCGATCGAGAACCTGCGCGAGCACTACAGCGACGCCCAGGTGGCCGAGATCCTCGCCTACGTGCGCGTAGTCACCCTCGGCAGCCTGACCGGCAATACCGTGGACGTGTTGCTCGGCCGTACGGTTTCCTCGCACCAGGACACGAAAAGAGAGAGCTCATGAAAGTCATCATCGTTGGCGGAGTGGCCGGCGGCGCGTCGTGCGCGGCGCGCTTGCGCAGGTTGGACGAGAACGCCGAGATTCTCATGGTCGAGCGCGGACCGTACGTCTCGTATGCGAACTGCGGCCTGCCCTATCACGTCGGCGGCGTGATCGAGAAGGAATCGAGCCTGCTCGTGGCGAGTCCGGAAATGTTCCGCGGGTTCTTCGGGGTCGAGGCGAGAACCGGGTGCGAGTGCATCAAGGTCTCGCCGGACAAGAAGACCGTCGATCTGCGCGACGTCGCCACCGGCGCGGTGACGACCGAGTCCTACGACAAGCTGGTGCTCTCGCCCGGCGCGCCGTCGATCCGCCCGCCGCTGCCCGGCATCGACCTCCCGGGCATCTTCGAGTTGAGGACCGTTCCCGACGCGGCGGCGATCCGCGAGTGGATCGAGAAGGGGTCCCTGTTCCTCGCCGGCATGCACCGGTATTCGGGCTTCCAGAGCGTGCGGCCGAAGACGCGCGCGGTGGTGGTCGGCGGCGGCTTCATCGGACTGGAGACGGCGGAAAACCTCATCCATCGCGGCTTCGACGTGACGGTCGTCGAAATGGCCGACCAGATCCTGGCGCCGCTCGACCCGGAGATGGCGCGCATTGCGGAGGGCTATCTGGAACGGCACGGCATGCGCCTCGCGCTCAACGACGGCGTGGCCAGATTCGAGCAGGGCGAGGACCGCACTCTGAAGGTGCTGACGAAGGGCGGGAAAACGCATCCCGCCGACGTCGTGATCCTCGCGCTCGGCGTGCGTCCCGACACCGCGCTGGCCAAGGCGGCGGGTCTCGAGATTGGCCAGCGCGGCGGCATCCGTGTCGACGACCAGATGCGCACGAGCAACCCGGACATCTTCGCCGTCGGCGATGCGATCGAGGTCAAGGACGCCGTGACGGGTGAATGGAGCTTGATCGCGCTCGCCGGTCCGGCGAACCGGCAGGGCCGCATCGCGGCCGACGTGATCGCCGGGCGCGACTCGCGCTTCCGCGGCACCCAGGGGACATCGATCATCGGCTTCTTCGACGGCGCCGCGGCGTGGACGGGCGTCAGCGAGAAGACGCTGAAGCGCGTCGGCGACACGGACTACGAGAAGGCCTACCTCTACCCGAACTCGCACGCGGGCTACTACCCCGGCGCCAAGCCGATCGCGATGAAGGTGATCTTCCGCAAGTCGAACGGAAAGCTCCTCGGCGCGCAGGCGCTCGGCGAGGACAACGTGGACAAGCGCATCAGCGCGCTCGCCGTGGCGCTGCAGATGGGTGCGACGGTGTACGACCTCGAGGAGGCCGAGCTTTGCTACGCGCCCCAGTTCGGCAGCGCGAAGGACCCGGTCAACTTCGCCGGGATGATCGCCGCGGACATCCTGCGCGGCGACATGCCGGTCAGTCATTGGGCGTCGGGTGACGAGGAGTTCCTGCTCGACGTGCGCGAGCCGGTGGAACTCGCGGTGGAGACCGAGCCGCGCGCCGTCAACATCCCGCTGGGTCAACTGCGCTCGCGCCTGGGCGAGCTTCCCCGCGACCGGGACATCCACGTGATCTGCCGCTCGGGCGGGCGCGCCTACTTCGCGACGCGGATCCTGCTGCAGCACGGGTTCAAGGCCAGCACGCTGTCCGGCGGCATGCTGTCGCGAACCCACGCGGCGAACTTCTGGAGCAGTTGACCGGACCCCGAGCATCGAATCGAAGGCTTGTAACATGACGAAAACCGGAAAGCATCCGAAGCCGGCGTCCAAGGACAATGCGTCCACAGCGTCGCGCCCCGAGTTTGTCTCACGAGATGAGCGCATGGCTGCGGGCAAGGCGCTGCGCGAGAAGCTGCCGCGCGAGCGCCACGCCATCTGGAATCCGCCGGGCAAGCAACGCGACCCGATCGACGTGCTGGCGGCGTCCAATCGGGCGCGCATGCCCGAACTGGTCCCCATTCGTTATGGGCGCATGCTGCGCAGCCCGTTCACCTTCCTGCGCGGTTCGGCGGGATTGATGGCCTGCGACCTGGCCACGCTCCCCGGCACGGGCCTGCTCGTACAGGCCTGCGGCGACTGCCATTTGCTGAACTTCGGCATCTTCGCCACGCCGGAGCGCAATCTCGTCCTGGACATCAACGACTTCGACGAAACGCTGCCGGCACCGTGGGAGTGGGACGTCAAGCGCCTGGCGGCGAGCTTTGCCGTGGCCGCCCGCGACAACCGCTGTTCCGATGCCCAGGCCCGCGCGGCCGCCGTCGCGTGCGTGCGCGCCTACCGCGAGCACATGCGCGACTGCTCGAAAAGGAGCCCGCTGGACGTCTGGTACGAGCGTCTGGACATGCAGTCTCTGATCGAGAACGCGCCGGACGCCGAGACCCGAAAGATTCGGCAGCAAATGGTCGAGAAAGCCCGCCAGCGCATCGGCGAGTACCTCTTTCCCAAGCTGACCGCCGCGGTCGACGGCAGGCACCGCCTGGTGGACCAGCCACCCGTGCTCTTCCATGTCGCCGAGAAAGGCGCGGAAAGGATGTTCCTCGAAGGGATGGAAGACTATCGCCTGTCGCTGCCCGACGATCGACGCGTGCTGTTCGATCGCTACCGCCTGGAAGACTTCGCGGTGAAGGTCGTCGGCATCGGCAGCGTCGGGACCCGCTGCCTGGTGGGCCTCTTCTTCTCCGCCGAAGGCCATCCGCTCTTCCTGCAGGTGAAGGAGGCGTGTCCGTCGGTGCTCGCACCGTACGCGGGCAAGAGCGTCTACGAGAACCAGGGCCAGCGAGTCGTCGTCGGGCAACGGCTGATGCAGTCGTCCAGCGACATCTTCCTGGGCTGGACGCAAGGGCGGCGGGGCTACCAGTTCTTCGTGCGCCAGTTGCGGGACATGAAGCTGTCCATCCCGGTGGAGGGCACTTCGGCAGGGCAATTGAAGCGGTATGCCGGGTTCTGCGGGACGGTCCTCGCCCGCGCCCACGCCAGGTCCGGCGATGCGGCGCAGATTAGCGGCTATCTCGGGAAGTCGGACGTGTTCGACGAGGCGATCGGCGAGTTCGCGCTGGCGTACGCGGACCAGACGGTTCGCGACCACTCGGCGCTGGTCGCGGCAGTAAAGGCGGGGCGCGTCGAGGCGATGGTGGAAGAAGATCTTTAGGCACCAAGGAGGATCACGATGCCGACGACGAACGTGATCTTCAAGTGAGTCGTTACCGGTCCGGTCCTGTGACGTGCGGGCGAAACAAGGGGAACTGAAGGTGAATACGATCGTGGAGCTGATCGAAAAGCTGTTCGACAAGTACTTCCTCGGATCCGGAACCTCGTCAATCAGGCCGGACAATGAGGTCGCGAAGCTGATCAGCAACGGCGCCTACATCCTCGACGTCCGCACTGCCTTCGAAGCGAAAAAGGGGCTCGCCCCGGGAGCGACGAACATTTCGTTGTTTCAACTCAATGGCCGCCTGGGCGAGCTGCCGCGCGACCGGACGATCGTGACCTACTGCAAAACCGGCGGGCGGGCCGGCAAGGCCCGCGACATCCTCGAGCGCAACGGCTTCAAGGTGGTCAACGGCGGCGGCTACGAGACGATCCGGAAGATTGCCATGTCTCAACACAGGAGCTGAAGATGCCTACGACGACCCTGCAGGGCAAGACACTCAGCACCGTCGAGTTGAACTGGAAGGAAGTTTTCTACACCAACTGCGGCATGGTCTCGGCCAGCAACGTCGACCAGGAACTGGGCTGGTGCAAGACCGACTTCGCAGCCATCGGTGTCGACTACTCCTACTTACTCAGCCGGCGCGAGAACGACTGGTACCCGCACTACATCCACAACCTGGACAACCTGATCCGCTTCGGCGGGCTGTACCCGCCGATCCACGTCCAGGCCGACATCCGCCGCACCCGGCTGCTGGGCGCGACGCCCACCTACGAAGGCGGCTGCATGCTGGTGCGGGCCAAGGACCGCATCTACAAGATGAGCCACCTGAAGGGCAAGCGCATCGGCCTGTCCAAGAGCCTGAACACGCTGAAGGCCGACTGGTGGCGCATCACCGAGCACTACGGCATCCTGAACATGCTGATGCTCAACGACATGAGCATCGAGGATGTCGAGATCGTCGAGTTTCCGGATGCCGACGACTGGTACACCGACCCGAAGATGCGCGGGCCTCTGAACAGCGCGACCGAGTTCTACATGGGGAGGGTGGACCACAAGCGCACCCTGATCACCCGCCCGTTGGAGACGGCGCTGCTGGAAGGCAAGGTCGATGCGATCTACACCCACAGCAAGACCTGGCAGCACCTGCAGGAAGACACGGGGAAGATCGCGGCGATCGAAGATCTGTCGCGCCACCCCGACTGGCGGCTGCAGGCCAACAACGAGCCCGCAGTCATCACCTGCAGCGACGTGATGGCCGAGCAGCACCCTGAACTGGTCGTCACCTTCCTGAAGGCGATGATCAAGGTCGGGCGCTGGGCCAACGAACACAAGCACGCGGCGGCGGTGATCCTGGACCGCCAGACCTACTACCGCGACGTCGAGGACACCGACCAGAACATCAAGCTCGTCGACATGGTGCCGAGCCTGTCGCCGAAGAACCTGGCGCAGATCGAGATCGGCAAGGACTTCATGCTCGAGCATGGCTACATCAAGCGCGACTTCGATGTTCAGCATTGGGCCGCGCCCGAGTTCCTGGAGCGCGCGGCGAAGGAACTGATCGAAGAACGCTGGGAGAAAGCGACCGCGGCCAAGCTGCCGCTGGCGACCATGGTCAGGCTCGGCTAGTCGAAATGAGTGTATGGCACGCAATAAGCCTCTGCCGCGATGGTAACCAAATTTATCCAGGCGACCGGGTCTGGTCTTTTGAACAGTTCGCTGTCACCACCGGTCTGGTGACTGCAAGGAGAGACGAGCAATGAGAAGTCATTGGAAAGACATGGACCCGGTTGACGACTTCATCACCCAGCAGACCCCGGGCCTCAAGATCTACCAGAAGGTCTGGGGCGGCATGCAGTGCGCCTACCACTGCTTTGCCCCGGGCACTGACTTCACGAAGCTGCTGGCGCCAATGCCGGACGGTCTGTGCGGGGTTCCTCACCACGCCTACGTCATCAGCGGCTCGATGGACGTCATCTACAAGGACGGAAGCGTCGAGACCTGCAAGGCTGGCGACGTGTGCTACTGGCCGGCTCCGCACAACTTCATGTCGAAGGAAGGCGCGGAGATCATCCAGTTCAGCGGTAGTGGCGCACTGGCTGCGCAGGCCCAGGTCATCGAGGGTCTGATCGCGAAGATGAAGAAGTAAGCGCCGATGAGCCGGACCCGCCCCAATGCGCACCGCGGTTGTCACCGTACGGACGCATGACGGGGCGGGGTCTGCCCGAACTGGCACGCCCCGCTATCGCCGTGGAGGATGGAATGGAACACACGATTACGACGGATGGAGCGACTACGAGTGATTGACAGCACCAGAACGTTCAGCACGGTGCCACTCGACTGGATTCCCGCGGAGACTTCCTTCCGGCTCGGGTAGCCGGGCGAACATCAATTCTCCAGCCCCAAATCTCACCCTATCGACGAAGGAGGCACGCAATGAATGCATGGAAGGACCAGGTTGCCGCGGCGGCAATCGCCGTCGCGGTGTTGACACTGTCGGCGATCGTTTCCACGCAAGCCCGGGCTCAATCGCCGGCGGTGGATCCGGCTGCCGTTCAGAGGCTGAAACAGATGTCCGAGTTTCTCGACGGCCTGCAGCAGTTCAGCGTGCAGACGCAGAACATCATCGAGGATCTGCACGTCTCGGGGCACCGGGTCAACAAGGACGTCGTGGCCAATGTGACCATCAAGCGGCCGGACAAGCTGCGCGCCGTGCGCGACGGCGAATCGATGGACCAGCGCTTCTTCTACGACGGCAAGACCCTGACGTTGTACAGCCCGAGAGCGAAGGTCTATGCGATCGAGGCCGCGCCCGACACGGTCGAGAAGATGATCGACTTCGCGCGCGAAAGGGTGGGCATCGTGCTCCCGGCGGCCGATCTGGTCTACCGCAATGCCTTTCCGCTGATGATGCAGGACATGAGCCTGGCCGTGGTGGTCGGCAAGGCGGTCATCGGGGGGGTCAAGTGCGATCACCTGCTCTTCAGCCGTCCGGGCGTCGATTTCCAGGTCTGGATCGCCGAGGGCAAGCGACCGTTCCCGCACAAGTATGTCGTCACCGAAACGGACACGTCCGAACGGCTGAGCATCAGCACGGTGCTGAGCAACTGGAAGACGGACGCTGCGGTGGACGATGCGCAGTTCAAGTTCGTGCCGCCCAAGGGAACCAGTGCCACCCGCTTCCTGCTCCCGACAACCGACGTGTCCGGCCGCTGACGCCGATAGGAGGAAAGTCATGAAATCCGCATACAAGATTGCAGGGGCACTCATCGTTCTCGGCGCGACCTCCGTCGCCGAGTTGCCAGGTCTGTCCGTAACACTCATGTCCGACGCGCACGCGTTCCGCGGCCGAGGAGCCGCCTTCGTCGTCGGGGCCGCGGCCGGCTCGGCAAGCGCGTCGTCGGCGAACGCGAACGCCGCGGCCTCCCAGCAGCAGGCGGCCGCGGCGCAGCAGCAGGCAGCCGCAGCCGAGCAGCGAGCGGCCGCGGCTGAGAAGGAGGCGGAAGCCGCCAAGATGCAGGCTGCGGCTGCCCAGCAACCGGCCGCAGCACCCGGCAGGCCGTTGCCGATCGGCACCGTCGTTGTGGCACTGCCCGCAGGATGTACGCAAACACCGGTCGGCGAGGTGAACTACTACTACTGCGGCGGCAACTTCTACCAGGCCGTGTACGAAGGAAGCACGCTGAAGTACATCACGGCGAAACCGAAATGAACGCATCGCGGTTTGCGCAGACGTGATCGCGGCCAGGAGATGCATCCTTTCCCGTGCACCTGTGAGCAAGGAGAGGTGGAGAAATGAACGTCATAGCGAGGACGTGCATGTGCGCACTTGCGTTCAGTGCGATTACATCATTGCTACCCGAAGCCGGGTACGCGCGAGACCCCGGCCTCAACCAACCCGGGGCCGCAGGAAATGTAGGACGTGACCCAGATATCAACCAGCCGGGGGCGGCGGGAAACCGTCGAGGTAGCCGCCGCTAGGAGGGTCAGCGCCCGTCACCGGTCACGGATGATGGTGAAACGGGTCGGCATCGTGGATGCGTTCGTAATCGCCGGGGCATCGGCAAGAACGTAGCGGAAGGCGTCGAAGGGACATGATATGGAGGCGGCAATGAGGAAATGGATACTTGCGATGGCGCTGGCGCTGGCGGACGACCGGGGCACTGGCGCAGTCGATCGTCGATCTCGATCACGTGCGCCAGGCGGCGGCGCGCGGTGCGCTGCTGTGGGATGTACGCGATGAAGGGGCCTATGCGAAAGGCCATATTCCCGGCGCTGTCAGCCTCGGCGATCCGACGTTCAAGCTGCGCAACACCTATACCGAGGACTACCTGCCGACCGTCGACATCGAGAAGGCGCTGGGCGCCGCAGGCATCGATCCGGCGCGCGAGATCGTGGTGTACGGCGACCGCGGCCTGCCGTCGGCCTACTTCGCACAGGTGACGCTGCGCTACTTCGGCGCCGCCAATGTGCGCGTGTTCCACGACGGCATCGATGCCTGGCGCGCCGCGGGACTCGCGGTATCGACCACGCCGGTTAAGGCCAAGCCCGTCACGCTGAAGCTCGTACCGCAGTCCGGCGTGATCGTCAACACCAAGGCGGTGGTCGCGGCACTGAAACGGCCGGATGTGCAGATTCTCGATGTGCGCTCGGTCAAGGAGTTCAAGGGCGAGGACGTCCGCGCGATTCGCGGTGGCCACATTCCGGGTGCCACGAATATCCCGTTCGAGCAGAACTGGGGCGACCCGGACACGCGCGCCAAGCTGAAGAGCGGCGCGGTCAAGGACTCTGCCGGCATGGCGCTGAAGCCCCGCGACCAGCTCGCCGCGCTCTATACGAAGCTCGATCCGGCCAAGGAGACCTACGTCTACTGCCAGAGCGGCGGCCGGGCGTCGCAGACTGCGGTGGTGCTGGGCGACCTCGGCTTCAAGAATGTCAGAGTGTATGACCCGTCGTGGCTCGGCTATTCGAGCTGGCTCACCGCGCCCGCGGACGACGAGGTCTGGCGGAACTTCGGCGCGCTCCTTACCGCCCTCAAGGTGCTGGAGAACCGCTACGGCGAGCTGCTGGAGACGCAGCCCGCAAAGAAAGCGAAGTAGAAGGAGCCCCAATGGGATTGTTTTGGTGGTTGCCGTTCGGCGAAGTGCCGGAAATTTCGGCAAAGCAACTCGATACCATGCGCAACGACGGCTCGGCACCGCCGCAGCTCATCGATGTGCGCACTGGCACGGAGTGGCGGTCCGCACACGTCGCCGGCGCGATCCACGTGCCGATCACCGAACTGGGCTCGCGCATCTCCAGCCTGCGACTGGACGGGACGCGCCCCATCGTCGCCATCTGCCGGTCGGCACATCGCAGCATCCCCGCCGTGCGCCTGCTGCAGCGGCATGGCTTCCGGAACGCCTGCCAATTGCAGGGCGGGATGCTTGCCTGGCAGCAGTCCGGGCTCCCTGTCGAGGGAGACGGTGGTTCGGATTCACCCGTGAGATAGATCGGTATCATCAATAAGCCGCACCGCCGGCCCTAGGAGGAAGCGATGAAGAACCCGGAACGCAGAGCTCACTGCCGAGTCGCGCTTCTCGCGGCCGCGCTGGCAGTCCTTACCGGCGCGGCGCATGCGGCGGAAGGACTGTCAGAGGGCGACGTAGCCAAGGCGAACAACCCGCTCGCGAGCGCCACCGCCTTCAATGTCCACAACTATTACATCGGGGAATTGACCGGGACAAATGAGCCCGGCAACCAGTTCTGGCTACGCGTCGCAAAGCCGTTCTCGATCGGCGAAACGAACTGGCTGATGCGCGCCTCGCTGCCCGTCAACACCTTTCCGGTTCCGCCCGGGATGGATCACAAGACCGGGCTGGGCGACTTCAATGCCTTCGCGGCTTATCTGATCGACGTCGGCGATCCACGGGTCAGTTTCGGCGTCGGCCCGTTGATCGCAGCGCCGACAGCCACCGACGACGCCCTGGGCAGTGGCAAGTGGTCCGCAGGGCTGGTGAACATCCTGTTCAACGGATCGTCGCCCAAATTCCAGTATGGTTACCTGCTGACCTGGCAGGCGAGTTTCGCGGGCGACGACGATCGAGCCAAGGTGAACACCGGGGCATTCCAGCCCATTCTGATCTACCAGCTCGGCGGCGGCACCTACCTGCGCTCGACGCCGGTCATGACCTACGACTTCGAGAACGACACCTACAGCGTGCCGCTCGGGTTGGGCGTCGGCCAGGTCTGGAAGAGTGAGGACGACGACCTACAACCTGTTCGTCGAGCCGCAGTGGTCGGTCGCCGACAAGGGCGCTGGCTGGCCGGAGTGGCAGATCTTCCTCGGCTTCAACATGGTGTTCAAGTAGGAGCCTGTCAGAGGCCCATGATGACGAAACTGACAATTCTTCTCGATCGACGATTCACGCACGTCAAGGCAGCGCGCCTCTTGGCCATGCGACGCACCGGCCTTGTCGCTGCGCTGACGGCAGGAGCCTGCTGCCTGGTCAGCACCGGCATGGCATCGGCCGCCGACGCCGTGGCCGGCCAGGACCTGGCCAGGCAGCTTCCCATCGCACAGGTCTTCACGATCCTGTTCCTGATGCTCGGGCCGTTCAAGATCCTTGGGCCATTCTCGAAGGTCACGAAAGGTGCGGACGCGCCGATGACGCGCCAGATCGCGTTGTGGGCAACGGCTTTCTCTGCCCTCGCGCTGCTGATCGCCGGCTTTCTCGGCGAGTCCTTCCTGAGCAGGTACGGCATCCCGCTGCCGGTTCTCTCGCTGGCGGGTGGGCTCATCTTCTTCCTGGTCGCGCTGAAAAGCGTCCTCGAACAGTTCGAACCGCCCGCGCCGCCGACCGACGAGCCTGCGGTTCCGCCAGCGTCGGCGATGAGGGTTGCGATGGCGCCGCTCGCGTTCCCGACGATCGTCACGCCTTACGGCATCGCCGCTGTGATCGTGATGATCGCCCTCAACGGGAGCATGGAGAATCGCCTGAGCATCGGTGCCGTGGTCGTCGCGATCATGGTTGTGAATCTGATCTTCATGCTGCTGGCGCGCCGCCTGCTCCCCGTCCTGGGACTCATCCTGCCGATCCTGGGCGCCGTCATCGGCGTCGTTCAAGTTGCGCTGGGTTTGCAGATCATCAACAACGCATTGCGCGCGCTGGGCGTCCTGTGACGGCGCGTGCCACCCAGGGGGACACTGCCATGACCGGTCTGACCGCCATCGACACCGCCACGCGCTTGGCCCTGGAGCGGACACGCGTCGCCTATGAACGCACGATGATGGCCTGGGTCCGGACCGGCACGTCACTCATCACCTTCGGGTTTTCCGTCTACAAGTTCTTCCAGATCGAGATGAAAGAGGCGTTCGCCGGCCCGGCGCTCATCGGGCCGCGCGGGTTCGGGCTCGCATTGATCGGGATTGGACTGCTGACGCTCCTGCTTGGTACGGTCGAGCATGGTCGGGACCTCAGCGCGCTGCGGCAACAGTATGTCGACATGCCACGGTCGAAGAGCAGATGGCTCGCCATCGTGATCGCGGTTCTCGGGCTCTTCGCGTTCGTGGCGGTGATCGCCCGCGCCTGAGGGGCCGGGGACCAACCCGTCGCTTCTGGACATGGAAGCCGGACATGAAATTGCCCCCCGACGATTCCACCGACGCCTCGCACATCCAGCGAGAACCGCCTGACTTCGCGGTTGTCGAGGGGGGATTGCTGTTCAAGCTGCTGCGGCGGGCGCGCCTGACTGACGAGGCGCTGGGGCACCTGCGCCGGCGTATCGTTGTCATCGTACTGCTTGCCTGGTTGCCGCTGCTGCTATTTTCCACGCTCGACGGCCATCTGCTGGACGGAAGCGTGATCGTGCCGTTTCTGATGGACATCGAAACCCACGTCCGCTTCCTCGTGGCCTTGCCGCTGTTGCTCGTTGCCGAAGTCGAAACCTTCCACCGCGCGCCCCCCGTTTTCCGGCAGTTCCTCCAACGACGGCTCGTCCCGGACGAGTCCGTGCCGCGCTTCGCGGCCATCTTCGCGTCGGCGCAGCGGTTACGCAACTCCACCCTCGCCGAGATGGTGATTCTCGCCCTCGTCTACGCGGGCGGCATATTCGCTTGGCGGAATTACGTGGCGCTCGACACGGCCACCTGGTACGCAAGTCCTTCCGCCACGGGCCCGGCACCCACGCTTGCCGGGATGTGGTACGCGTACGTCAGCATTCCGATCGTGCAGTTCGTGACGTTTCGCTGGTACTACCGCTTGTTCCTTTGGGTGCGCATTCTCTGGAGCGTGTCGCGCATCGAGTTGCGTCTGGCCCCACTGCATCCGGACCGTGCCGGCGGACTGGGGTTTCTCGAAAGCTTGGGCCATGCCCTGACCATGTTCGCCGCCGCTCACGGTGCGGTCACGGCCGGTTATGTCGCGAGCCGCATCTTCTTCGCAGGGGCGGCGTTGCCCGATTTCGCGGACGAAATCGCCATCGTGGTCATCTTCATGGTGTGCGTGATCTTCGGCCCGCTGCTGTTCTTCGCACCTCAACTGGTCGCGGGAAAACTGGTCGGCCTGCGCAGGTACGGACGCCTGGGCGAGCGTTATGTGCGCGAATTCGATGCCAAGTGGCTCGATGGGCGTGCTCCCGCCGATGAGCCGCTGATCGGCAGCCCCGACATCCAGTCCCTGGCGGATCTGGCGAACAGTTACGAAGTGGTGCGGACCATGCGCATCGTGCCCACGTCAACCGAGGCGATCCTTCGAGTCGCGGTCGCAACGCTCGCTCCGATCATTCCGCTCTCGCTCACCATGATCCCGCTGAACGAACTGCTGAAGAGGCTGTTCGGCATCACGTTCTAGGGAATCCCCGCGTGACCCGATTCCATCGACTGAAAGGCAAGCATGAAGATCAGCATCATTGATGGTGGGGTCGGCGGCGCGTCATGCGCGTCGCCTCTGCGCAGGCTGGACGAGAGCGCCGAAGTTCTCATCGTGGAACGCGGGCCGGCCGTCTCTTCTGCAGACTGCGGGCTGCCCGGCCGGTCGGCGGCGTGATCGAGATGGAATCGAGCCTGCCCATGGCAAATGCAGAAGTGTTCCACTCGTTTTTCGCGCTCGAGGCAAGAACCGGGCGCGAAGCCGTCAGAGTCTCGCCGGACCGGAAGATGGGCGATTCAGGGGGCGCTGCAAGCGGAGAGGTAACGGCCGCTCCCTACGACAAAGGCGTGCTGTCGCCAGGCGCACGGTCGAAAGGAGAGGGACGCTGAATGGCCAACCCGAGTCGTGGCGTATGGCGCTCCACCGCAAACGGACAACGGCGATCGGCGGGCAGATGCTGCGCTTGACCGGCACCAATGGCCATATGCATGCACGGTGTGGCATGTTTTCTCGGGGGACGCGGCAGCAAAGGACTGGAGTGCACGGTTCAACCCTACTGAGGGTCATCGCATGACGAGAACCAAGAAGACTCGGAAACAAGCGTCCATGGACGAAGCGTCCACAGCTCCGCTCTCCGAGTATCCCTCGCGAGACGAGCGCTTGGCTGTTGGCAGAGCATTGCGCGAGAAGCTGCCGCTCAGGCGGACGGGCCTACTACGCGACGCGGATCCTGCTGCAACACGGGTTCAACGCCAGGACGCTATCCGGCGGCATGCTGTCGCGAACCCACGCTGCGAACTTCTGGGAGCGTTGATCCCGAATCCCCAACGTGTTGCCATGCTTGCCGTCCGGGGCGCATAGGCGGAGGAGAGATTGCAGATGGAATCCAGCACGCGAACGCCAAGCGAACGACTGCTCCATGATGCGCCGGACTTCTCGCTCGTCCTGGGGGGGCCGCTGTTTCAGCTCCTGCGCCGCACGCATCTGACCGACGACGCGCTGACGCATCTGCGCCAGCGCGTGGTGGCCATCTCGCTGATCGGCTGGCTGCCGCTGCTGGTGCTCTCGGCTCTGGAGGGTCAGGCGTGGGGAGCGAGCGTGGCGGTGCCGTTCATCCACGACGCCGAGGCGCACGTCCGGTTCCTGGTGGCGGTGCCCCTGCTGATCGTCGCCGAGCTGGTGGTGCACCAGCGCATGCGTCCCCTGCTCAAACAGTTCCTCGAGCGCGATCTGATCCCCGAGAGTGCCATGCCGCGCTTCGATGCCGCCATCGCCTCGGCCTTCCGGCTGCGCAATTCGGTGCCGGCCGAGCTGCTGCTGATCGCCTTTGTGTATGGCGTCGGCATCCTGATCGTCTGGCGTAATTACATTGCGCTCGATGCGGCCACGTGGTACGCGACGCCCTCGGTCAACGGCCCGAGACCCTCCCTGGCCGGGATGTGGTTCGGCTACGTCAGCCTGCCGCTGTTCCAGTTCCTGCTGTTGCGCTGGTATTTCAGGATGTTCATCTGGATGCGCTTTCTCTGGCAGGTGTCCCGCATCGAGCTGAGTCTCGTGCCCACCCATCCGGACCGCGTCGGCGGCCTGGGATTTCTCTCCGTCACGCCGTTTGCGTTCATGCCGCTGCTGGTGGCGCATGGTGCGCTGCTCGCGGGAAACCTGGCCAACCGCATCTTCCACCTGGGCGCCGCGCTGCCCGACTTCAAGTTCGAGATTCTCATCGCCGTCGTACTGCTGCTTTGCATCGTGCTCGGCCCGCTCCTGGTGTTCGCGCCCCAGCTCGCGCAGGCCAAGCGGACCGGCAACCGGGAATACGGTGCCCTGGCGCAGCGCTACGTGCGCGAGTTCGACGCCAAGTGGCTGCGCGGCGGCGCGGCTGCCGACGAGCCGCTGGTGGGCAGCGCCGACGTTCAGTCATTGGCCGACATGGGCAACAGCTTCGAGGTGGTCCGCGGCATGCGCGTCGCGCCGGTCACGAAGGATGCGATCCTGCGGCTCGGCGCGGCGGTACTCGCGCCGCTGGTGCCGCTGGCGCTCACCATGATGCCGCTGGAAGAACTGCTGAAAAAGCTCTTCGACATCCTGTTTTAGACCGCCGCGGCCGTCCGCGCCCGATCGAACTGACTTCACTCACCGATAACCGAGGCAAAGCATGAACCCTGCAATCGTGGATGTGACGGAACAAAAGCGCCTGAACGATGCGCGTGAGGCGCAAATCCCCTGGAAGAAATGGGGGCCTTACCTGAGCGAGCGGCAGTGGGGGACGGTGCGCGAGGACTACAGCGAAGACGGCAACGCCTGGAATTACTTCACCCATGACCAGGCGCGCTCCCGCGCCTACCGGTGGGGCGAGGATGGGCTCGGCGGACTGAGCGACGACAAGCAGCGGCTGTGCTTTGCGCTGGCATTGTGGAACGAGCGCGACCCGATCCTGAAGGAGCGCCTCTACGGCCTCACCAACAGCGAGGGCAATCACGGCGAGGACGTGAAGGAGTACTACTTCTACATCGACAGCACGCCGACGCACTCGTACATGAAGTACCTGTACAAGTACCCGCAGCGGGAGTTTCCCTACCGGAATCTGGTCGAGACCAACCAGAGACGATCACGAGAGGAGTTCGAGTACGAACTGCTCGATACCGGCGTCTTCGACGACGACCGCTACTTCGACGTGTTCGTCGAATACGCCAAGGAAGGTCCGGAAGACGTGCTGGTCCGCATCACCGTCCACAATCGCGGACCGGAAACCGCCCGGCTGCGGGTTCTGCCGACCCTGTGGTTTCGCAACACCTGGTCGTGGGGCGAGGACGATCGCAAGCCTTCGCTGCGGGAGGTGGCGCCGGGGACCATCCAGGCCACGCACCCTGAGCTGGGCGAGTACTGGATGCATTGCGAGGGCGATGCGGAGCTGCTCTTCACCGAGAACGAGAGCAACGCGCAGCGTCTGTGGGGCCAGCCCAACGCGTCTCCCTATGTGAAGGATGCGTTCCACGCCTTCGTCATCGCGGGACAGGGCGAGGCGGTGAATCCCGCCAAGACCGGGACCAAGGCTGCGGCGCACTATGTGCTCGATGTGCCGGGCGGCGGCAGCAAGACGGTTCGGCTGCGTCTGGCAGCCGCCAAGACAAAGGATGCCTTCGGCGATTTCGACGAGATCTTCAAGAGCCGCATCGCCGACGCTGACGAATTCTACGAGCGGATCGCGCCCACATCGTTGACCGAAGATCAGCGCCGGGTGCATCGCCAGGCGCTGGCGGGAATGCTGTGGGGCAAGCAGTACTACTACTTCGACCTGGAACGCTGGCTGCGCGAGCACAAGAGTCATCCGCTGCTCGATGCCGCCCGCCGCGACGTGCGCAACACCGAGTGGTTCCACATGCTCAACGCCGACGTGATCTCCATGCCGGACAAGTGGGAGTACCCGTGGTATGCCGCCTGGGACCTGGCCTTCCACACGATCTCCCTGTCGCTGGTGGATTTCGATTTCGCCAAGGAGCAGTTGCTGCTGATGCTGCGCAGCCTCTACTTCCACCCGAGCGGGCAGATTCCAGCCTACGAGTGGAACTTCGGTGACGTCAATCCGCCGGTGCACGCCTTTGCCACGCTCTGGCTTTACAAGTACGAGAAGACGCTGGGCCGGGCCGACCTGCGCTTCCTGGAGCGCTCGTTTCAGGGATTGATGCTGAACTTCAACTGGTGGGTCAACCGCAAGGACCCGGCGGGGCGCAACGTCTTCGCCGGCGGCTTTCTGGGTCTCGACAACATCGGCATCTTCGATCGCAGCGCTCCGCTCCCCACCGGCGGCTCGCTGGAGCAGGCGGACGGGACGGCGTGGATGGCGTTCTACTGCCAGAACATGCTCGAGATCGCCCTCATCCTGACCGAGTACGACCCGATGTACGAGGAGATCGCCTTCAAGTTCGTCCAGCATTTCATGTGGATTTCCTATGCGATGGACCGTCGCGGCGAGCATCACGACGAGATGTGGGATGAGCAGGACGGATTCTTCTACGATTTGCTGCGGCTGCCGGACGGCCAGGCGATGCGTCTGAAGGTGAGGTCGCTGGTCGGGCTGTTGCCGCTGTGCGCGTCCACGGTGTTCGAGGCGGATTCCGTTACCCGCTATCCGAAGCTGATGGAGTTGATCGCGCAGTTTCGCCAACGCCACCCCGAGCTGGTCTCCCAGGTCGCCCCGACCGAAGCCGGTTTCGTCGGCCATAAGGAACGGAGGCTGCTGTCGATCCTCAACAAGCAGAAGCTCGAGCGCGTGCTCGGCTACCTGCTCGACGAGAACGAGTTCCTCGGGCCGTACGGCATCCGGTCGCTCTCGCGCTACCACCTCGAACATCCGTTCGTGTTCCACGTCGGAGGCCAGGAGTACAAGGTGCAGTATCTGCCCGCCGAATCGAATACCGGCATGTTCGGTGGCAACTCAAACTGGCGCGGCCCGGTGTGGATGCCGGTCAATACACTGATCGTCCGGGCGCTGTTGAACCTCTACTTGTTCTACGGCGACGAATTCAAGGTGGAGTGTCCGACCGGTTCGGGGCAGCACATGACGCTGTTCGAGGTGGCGCAGGACCTCGTCCGCCGGCTGACGGGGACGTTCCTGCGCGATGCCAACGGAAATCGGCCGGTCTACGGCGGGACGGCCAGGTTCCAGGAAGATCCGCATTGGCGCGAACTGATCCTGTTCTACGAGTACTTCCACGGCGACAACGGCGCGGGGCTGGGGGCGAGCCACCAGACCGGATGGACCGGTCTGGTCGCCCCCCTGCTCGACTTGTTCGCGCGCGTCGATGCCAAGTCCCTGCTGGAGGCCGAGCGCGGGCGCCTCATGGCCAGGTTGATCAGGGAACAGGTGGGCGGGGAACAGCCGAGACAAGGCTGAGGAGCGGACATGCCCGATCCACGCTACCCGGCGCTCTACCAGATCAACACCCGTGTCTGGCTGACGGAGCTGTCGCGGGCGCTGGGCAGGCGCGCGACGCTGGATGACATTCCCGACACCGAGCTGGATCGCCTCGCCGGGATGGGTTTCGACTGGGTCTGGTTTCTGAGCGTGTGGCAGATCGGCCCGGCGGCACAGGCGATCTCGTATGCGCATCCGGAGTGGCGACGCGAGTTCGTCGAAACGCTGCCGGACTTGAAGGACGAAGACATCGGCGGCTCCGGGTTCGCCATCCAGAGCTACACCGTCCATCGCGATCTGGGCGGCGCCGCGGCGCTGGCGCGTTTGCGACAGCGGCTGCAACAGCGCGGACTGAAGCTGATGCTCGACTTCGTTCCGAACCACATGGCGCCGGACCACCCGTGGATCGACGAGCACCCGGATTACTTCGCCCGTGGCAGCGAGAGCGACCTGCAGGCGCGCGGACAAGCGGATTCCCGAGTGCGTAAATGCGCTGGAAGTCTCCGAATGGGAGGTCAACAAGAACGTCATGCTCAAGCAGGCGGTGGACGGCGAATCCGCCATGGCCGGGGACGCAGCCGAGGCGACCCTGTTCAAGATCCTTGTGAGAAGAGGCGTGTTCATGAGCAAACCTGAGACCAAGAAGCGCAGTTGGAAGGACATGCTCTTGCATGAGATGGCCGAATATTGGCTGAACTTCATCTATCTGGCCCTCGTGTTCGCCGCCTTCACGTGGTACCGCAGGTTCGTCCTCGCTGCCTATGACATCACTTACACGAATTACTGGGTGGCCGTGATCGAGGCGTTGATTCTTGCAAAGGTCATCATGATCGGAGCCGTATTCCGCCTCGGGCGAGCCCTTGAACGGAGGCCCTTGATCTACTCCACCCTTTACAAAGCCGTCGTCTTCACTCTCTTTGTGATTGCGTTTACCGTTGCCGAGCACGCGGTCAAGGGTCTCTTGAGCGGAAAGGGACTCACGGGAGGTGTGGTTGAATTGTACCGAGAGCGGTTCCATGAACTGCTCGCCGGGTCTGTGGTCATCTTCGTGGCATTGATCCCCTACTTCGCCCTTCGGGAACTGAGCGAGGTGATGGGAGGGGAGAAGATTCGGGCGCTCTTTTTCCGCAGCAGAGCCGCCGACTCGTCACCGCCAGACCGATGATGGGCAAGCGTCCTGGACCGAGAGGAAGACGGCCGAAGGTCCGAATGATACGGGCAAGGTCAGCGTCGGCGGCAAGGACAGGCACCTGCTCTTCATCACGGCAGGCGCCAGCCTGTACGCGATGAGGATGCATGCAAGGGGCGCCAACGCGTCAAACCAACCGTAGCGGGAGAATGCGAAATGAAAGCCATCACCGTAGAACCGCACAAGCCGGAAACCGCACGCCTGGAAGACATCTCCGAACCGGACGCGCATGGCGGGTCCGTCCTCGTGGAAGCCATCGCGGTCGGCGTGTGCGGGACCGACGTCGAGATCGTGGAGGGCAAGTACGGCTGGGCCCCTCGGGGCAAGACGCGCCTCGTGCTCGGGCACGAATCCCTCGGCCGCGTGGTGGACCCGGGCCCGAGCGGCGCGCTTCAGAAGGGCGATCTTGTGGTCGGCATCGTCCGGCGCCCCGACCCCGTGCCTTGCCCCAACTGTGCGGTCGGTGAGTGGGACATGTGCCGGAACGGCCAGTACACCGAGCGCGGCATCAAGGAGATCGACGGTTTCATGTCGGAGCGCTGGCGGATCGAGCCCGAGTACGCCATCAAGGTAGACCGCTCACTTGGCCTCCTCGGAGTGCTGCTGGAGCCCACGACGGTCGTCGCCAAGGCATGGGAGCAAGTCGGCGCGGTCGGCAAGCGCGCCTTCTGGGAGCCGCAGACCGTGCTCGTGACCGGCGCCGGACCGATCGGCCTTCTTGCGGCCCTCGTCGGCAAGCAGCACGGTTTCGACGTTCACGTCCTCGACAGGGTCGAATCGGGGCCAAAGCCCGATCTCGTTCGGGCCCTCGGGGCGACCTACCACACCGGCACCGTCGGGGGCGTGGGCTTCGAGCCGGACGTGATCGTCGAATGCACCGGCGTCGGGCAAGTCATCGCGGAGGCGATTCAGGCCGTCGCGCCAGGCGGCGTCGTGTGTCTCACGGGCGTCGGGAGCGGTGGGCGAACGGTTGGGCTAACCACGGCCGACGTGGCGTCCAACGTCGTGCTGCGCAACAACGTCGTGGTAGGCAGCGTCAACGCCAACAAGCGGCACTGGTTCAGGGCGGGACAGGTCCTGGCCCGCGCGGACCCCGCGTGGCTTGCACGCCTCATCACGCGGCGCGAGCCACCCGAGCAATTCATGCGCGCCCTCCAGCGACAGGCGGAAGACATCAAGGTCGTCATACAGTTTGCCGAGGCATGATCATGACGGGCAGATGCGGGCCGGCGCCAACGCTGGTATGGACGGACACGCTGGTTCGAGAACGCGTCCAAAGAAATGCAACGCCGGTTCGAGACCGCCGCCTCCGGCACAATGAATGTAGCGCGTGCCGTAATGCCGGGGTCGCGCCGACTGGGTTTATCCGGCCCAGGTCGTATGGGGCGGCACGATCTTGCCCTGTCCCGTGCGGCGTTGCCCGATTTCGCGGACGAAATCGCCATCGTGGTCATCTTCATGGTGTGCGTGATCTTCGGCCCGCTGCTGTTCTTCGCACCTCAACTGCTCGCGGGAAAACTGCTCGGCCTGCGCAGGTACGGACGCCTGAGCGAGCGTTATGTGCGCGAATTCGACACCAAATGGATCGAGGGGCGTACGCCCGCCGATGCGCCGCTGATCGGCAGCCCCGACATCCAGTCCCTGGCGGATCTGGCGAACAGTTACGAAGTGGTGCGGACCATGCGTATCGTGCCCACGTCGATCGAGGCGATCCTTCGAGTAGCGGTCGCAACGCTCGCCCCGATCATGCCGATCTCGCTCACCATGATCCCACTGAACGAACTGCCGAAGAGGCTGTTCGGCATCACGTTCTAGCCTGACAGGGGCCAGTTTCAGGACAGGTTCTTTGGAGGTGGCATCGCAATTGAGGAGTCGGGGAGTATTTCCGTAGTGACAATCATCGAAAGGATCCGATATGAGAAATGACTTGGAGTTCGTCCGGCGCGCCGTGCTGTCTTGCATCGCGGCCGCGGCGCTGTTCCCAACAGTATCGACCGCGCAGAGCTCTTCAGGCGCGTTGCAGTGGGGTGCCTCGATCTACGGCTGGTTTCCGAATATGGACATCACCACGCACTTCCCGACCGGCGCCAGCGGTCCGTCGATCGACGTTGACGCGAGCGATGCGCTCGCAGCGCTGAAGTTCGCGTTCGCGGGAACACTCGAAGTCAGCAACGGACGCTGGGGGGCGTTCACCGATGTCGTGTACGTCAACGTCGGCGGGGACGAATCGAACTCGCGAAATTTCACAGTCGGCCGGGCTGGGCTGCCGGCGGGGATTACCGTAGACGCCAGTGCCGACATCAAGACGTGGTTCTGGACGCTTGCCGGAACCTACAGGATCAGCGACACGCCGCGGAACAAGACCGATCTGATGTTCGGGGCGCGCATGCTGTCCGTGGATCAGACGCTGGACTACTCGATCAGCGGCAACTTCGCGTCGATCGGACTGCCCGAGCATAGTGGCAGCAGCGAAGTCAGTGAGACCAACTGGGACGCCATCATCGGCGTCAGGGGCATTGCAACCCTCAGCGATGACGGGCACTGGATCCTGCCGTACCGCGTTGACGTCGGTAGCGGCGAGTCGAAGTTCACTTGGCAGGCGCTGGCCGGGGTCGGTTACATGTTCAACTGGGGTTCCACGGTGCTCGGATGGCGCTATGTCGATTACGAGATGAAATCGGATGCGACCATCGAAACGGTAACATTCAGCGGCCCGTTCCTTGGCCTGACGTTTCAGTGGTGACTTGAGTCTTGGACCAGACGTGAACCCCACCGTTGTCGGCCGGGTCGTGCTCGCATGCGCGTTGACTTCGTGAATGGCCACCGCTGTGGATGACGCTGCCGCGGTTCGGTGAGCGGATGTGCGACGTGCCCGACGCGTCGCAGCCATGTGCCCGCGTGATAGCACATCGAACCAATCTGCCCGGGTGAGTCCAATTGACGAGGATGTTCCTGAGCCGCCACGGATCGTCTCGTTCAATGTCGTCGGGGAAGAACCGCCAGAGCCTGCAGCGGTGTCGCCCATCGCTGCATCTCGGCCATGGTGCCGAGGTAGGGCTCGGCGGCCTGCAGGATGCGTTCGTGGGCGCAATGGGCCGTGGGCCGATAGACGGCGGTGATGTGTTCTGGCGCACGGTCAGGTAGCGTGGGATGACGGCCGACTCGGCGTAGGTGATCAGGAGGCCGTAGTTACCACCCTGCATCGGCGTCCGGATCAGCACAAGGATCGCGACCCGGCCCGCCATTTGCGCACTGACCCGGCAGCGTCGGTGAGCACCCGTGACCGGGCAGTTCAGCGCCGGAAGAACCGCACCAGCGGCGTGAGCCGGAGCGCCTTGCCGCGACCTAGCCAGTGGCAGGCAAGCAGCGCGAGCCAGGCGAGCGTCGACGCGATCGCGAGGAGCGTGGCGGTGACCATCTGCAGCTGCGAGGTGCTTGCGGCAGACATCGCGATCGCCGAAGCGATTGCGGTGGTGGACGCGAAGGCGGCGAGCGACAACCGGCCGCCGAGCACATGCACCCGTGTCGGCAGCTCGTCGAGCGCGGGTGAGACTGCCCGAACCTGGATATTCCCGGTCTCGAAGTCGTGCAGCAGTTGGTCGATCTGACCCGGCACCGTCCGCAGCATCGAGCCGATGCCGCTGGCCTCGCTCACCATCTCGCGGAGGATGCGCTTCGGCGACAGCCGCTGCTTGACGATGTCGTCGAGGAAAGGCCGGGCGAGGCCGATCACGTTGACGTCGGGGTGCAGCGTGCGGACGATGCCCTCGAGCGTCGCCGCGGCCTTGGCGAAGATCGCCATGTCGCGCGCGAGCCGGATGCGGTACTTGCCGGCAATGCTAACGAACTCCTTGATGAAGCCGGCGGTGTCGGCCTGGCCCAGTGTCGCAACCGTCAGGAACCTCGAGCGGATGCGTTTGAGGTCTGTCTCGAACTCTTTCAGGTTAACCCGCTGTGTGGGCGTACCCATTTTCAGCAGCACGCGTGCGATCGTCGTATCGTCACCGGCGAACGTGGCGATGGCCAGCGTCACGAGATCGTCGCGCTGCTCCGGCGAGATGCGCCCGACCAGGCCGAGGTCGATCATGCACAGGGTGCCATCGTCATCGACCAGCAGATTTCCGGAATGCGGGTCGCCGTGGAATACGCCATCGACCAGCACCTGCTTGAAGACTGCGAGCAAGATCTCGTCGACGACGGCGCGCGCCTGCGAGGACCTCGGCTCGAGTTTGCGTATTGGCCGCCCTGCGAAGTACTGCATGGTCAGCACCGTACGGGCCGATAGCTCCGGATAGGGGAGCGGGACCGTCACCTTGCGCGTGCGGTCGACGTGGTGCCGGAACTCGCGCAGGTTGGACAGCTCCTCGTGGAAGTCGAGTTCCCGCAGCAGCCCATTCTCGAACTCCTCGACGATCGAGACCACGCCGATCAGGCGCATCTCGTCAATGCTCGACTCCAGTACCTGCGCGCAGAGGTGGATCAAGTTGAGGTCCGAGCGCATCGTTCGCTCGATGTTTGGCCGCTGAACCTTGACGACCACCTCGTCGCCTTCCAGGGTGCGCGCGCGGTGTGTCTGCCCGATCGAGGCGGTGCCGAGCGGCTCGGGGTCGAATTGGGCATAAAGATCATCGAGCCGGCCCCCGAGGCCGGTCTCGACCTGTTCGCGGATCGCGTCGAACGGCAGGCGTGGCGCGTCGTCCTGCAGCGCCTCGAGCGCCGCGATCCAATCGGTCGAGAACAGGTCCTTGCGCGTCGATAGGATCTGTCCGAGCTTGATGAACGTCGGACCCAGCGCGGCGAGAAACTTCGCAAAGCGCACCGGCGCGCTCAGCGAACTCAGCTCGGCATCGCCTTCGGGCGTCCTATCGAACAGGTGCCCCCCGAGTGGAGTGCGCATCAGCAATGCACCGAATCCATGCCGGGCCGCAATTATCGCGATGCCCCGCAAGCGGTGAATATCGCGCAGTGCGACTCCGATCATCGAGGGGGCGGCCTGTGTCTGGCTCATCAGAAGTCGGTCCACGCGCTCGCTCGCGAACTTCAAACTCGCATTCGAGCATGGAAGCGGCATCGGGCACAACCAAGCCATGATGAACATGACGCCATCGCCAGCGGTTCCCGCCGGCCTTTTTCTCCGGGATCGTGCCGCGTGTCGCTATCGCGGTCGCGAACCTAGTGGCGATCGTCATTGCGGTGCGGATGCGCAAGGGCGGCAAGCAGCCGGCAGTGCCGGTGCTGCGGGCCCGGGCGGCCTAGCGGACCTCCTGCAGCGGCTACCTCGTCGCGACCCGGGCCGAAACCCCGATCACGCCGCCCGCGTCCGGGAAGCACATGAAGACGCAGGCGCAAGTGCCTGGAAGGCCAGTCACAGTCAGCTTGCGCATGGCTGCTTGCGACCTCGTTGCTGCCATTGGCCAGCGGTCTGACGTTCCGGCGACGTCGGGTCGCGAGAACTCCGTCACTGGCTGGACAAGCTGCCATCCGGGAACGACCGGTTCAGGTGAAGCCGACCGTCCGGTCAGGCCGACGAGCGGACGCTCAAGCCAGGCAGCACAATCGACTTTTCGTCCCTGAGATATGGCCGTCGCTCCGGGGAAAAGCGGACGTTGCCGGACCATGGAAACGATCACGCAGCACCCGCGCGGACCACCCGCAAGCGGGGTGATCCCCCTCCCCTCGCCGATCGCGCGCCGGAGCCTCCTGCGCCTGCTATTCCGGCAGGACGACGACGAACCGGGTGCCGCCGCTCGAACCCGCCTCGCAACGCACGCTGCCGCGATGCTTTTCCGCGATCCCGCGCACCAGCGCGAGCCCGAGACCGATGCCGCCGTCTCCTTCGCGGGTGCCAGGCAAGCGGTAGAACGGCTCGAAGATGCGCTGGCGATGTTCCTCCGGAATGCCCGGACCCCGATCGGACACGGCAAGCTCGACGCGCTGCCCATCTAGGGGAGCGAGGGCGACCTCGATCGGTGAGCCCGCCCCATAGCGGCGCGCGTTTTCCAGGAGATTGCGCACCAGGCGCCGCAGCAGGCGCGCGTCCCCGGTCAGCAAGACGGGCTCGGCGCGCAGCGCCGCCTGGGCGCGGGCGCATTCTTCGGCCACCAGAGCGGTGAAGTCGAAGCGCTCGATCGAGCCGGGGTCGGTCGCCTGGCCGGCCTCCAGTCGGCTGGCCAGCAAAATCTCCTCGATCAACTGGTCCAACTCCGCGATGTTCTGCGCGATCTCGCTACGGCTGTCCGTCCCCGCCCCGTCGTCGATCAGCTCGAATGCCATGCGCAGCCGGGCAAGCGGGGAGCGCAGTTCGTGGGAGGCGTTGGCCAGCAGCGCCTTCTGCGATAGCACCAGCGCCTCGATGCGCGCAGCCGATTGGTTGAAGCTCGCGGCCAGGCGCGCCACCTCGTCGCAGCCCTGCACCGCAACGCGCGCCGAGAGCTCGCCGGCGCCCAGCGCCTCCACACCCGCCTGCAGCCGCTCCAGCCGGCGCGTGAGGCGCCGGATCACCGGGTAGGCACCAATGCCGACGGCCAGGGCGATGAGCGCCAGCACGCCCACCACCCCCACCGGCCCCTGCCGGGCACCCCAGGCGCGCCGCACCACGAGCCACCGGGCATCCGGCAGGCGCAGCGCGAAGGCCGGCGGATGTCCCGTCAGCCACCCACTCTTCGTCTGGCCGGGCAAAGTTGCAGGAAGCGCGCCACCGGCCGCGGCGATGCGCTCGCCCATCGTGTCATACAGCGCGAAGTCGCTTCGGATGCGTGTCCGCCAGTGCTCGAGCGCCCCCTGCTGAACCTCGGGCGGCGCGCCGGGGGGAGGCAGGACGGCCGCGGCGATCTCGGCCAGCACATCGGCGGTGCCGCCGCTTCGTTCCGGAACGAGACTCCAGCGCCACATCAACCCGAACAGCAACGCCACGAGAGCGAGGCTCGCCACCACGGCCAAGTAGATGCGCAGGTACAGCCGATGCGACAGGAACGAGCGCCGCCTGCCCGGCCACCTGGCGCTTTCGCGCCGGCACCGGCCGTGGCGGGGCGTCTGCGGGGTGCCGTGCCCTGGCGGGTTTCCCGTGGGGTCGCTGGTCTGCATGGCCGGGACAAGATCGATGCGAGGGATTCGGCGCGCCGCCGCTGCCCTCACTCGTCCTGCACCCTGGCGAACACGTAGCCGGCACCGCGCACGGTGATGATTCGCCGTGGATGCTTCGGATCGTCTTCGATGGCGGCGCGGATGCGGGCGATGTGCACGTCGATGGAGCGGTCGAACGCTTCCAGCGGCTGGCCCCGGGTGATCTCCATCAACTGTTCGCGGGAGAGCACGCGCCCGGCGCTTTTCGCCATTGCGGCGAGCAGCTCCAACTGGTAGGAGGTCAGGGAACGCACGGCCCCATCGACGCGGGCCACCCGCGCGTCCAGGTCGATCTCGAGCCGGCCGAAGCCCAGCACCGCCGCACCGTCGCGCCGGTCAGTATTCTGACTGCGACGCAAGACGGCGCGAATGCGCGCCAGCAGCTCGCGCGGCTCGAACGGTTTGGAGACGTAGTCGTCCGCGCCCAACTCCAGGCCGACGATGCGATCGGCCGGCTCACCCCTGCCGGTGACCATGACGATCGGAATGGCAGGCGCGACGCCCGCCTCGCTGCGGATGCGCCGGCAGAGGTCGAGCCCATCGGCATCCGGCAGCATCAGATCGAGCAGCACCAGGTCGAAGGACTCACGTCGCAACGCCGCAAGCCCCTGCTCCGCGTCCTCGGCATGGGCGACGCTGAATCCGCTGCGGCCCAGGTACTCGCTCACCATCCCGGCAAGGCGCCGATCGTCCTCGATCATCAACAGCCGCTGGCTCACGGCAGCAGTCTATCCCATACGCCATTTCCAGCGTTCGGCCAGCTGGCTGCGCTGCTCCGGCGTGAGAACCTCTGCCGCATCGGCCAGCGCCTGGGTCACCCGCCTGGATGCCGCATCGGCGAGTTGGACCTGCGTCGCGCGCAATTGCTCCAGGGCCTCGCGATCGATGCTCGGCTGCGCCAACAGTTCGACCGCCCGCGTGCGCGCGGCGCGGTGCTGCTCGCGCAGCGGCCACAGCTCTTTCAGGGCCGCCTTGGTGACATCGGCCACCTTGGCTTTCTGCTCGACGCTGGCATTGACGTGGGAGAGCATGCGCTCGGTCATGCAGCCCAGCCGGTCGGCCGCCTCCTCGGCGTCCAGTGCGCGGTGGGCGGCGCCGCAGCGCCAGCCGTGGCCGCCGTGGGCACGGCTCCAGGCGGCAAAGCCCAGCGCTCCGGCCACGCCGGCGAAAAGCCCGAACAGCGCGCGGCGGCGAAACCGCCTGCGCGAGTCTGCAGCTGGTGTTGACGGTGGATTGCTGCTGTTGCCTTCCTCAGACTGCTCGTCCACGAACGTCTCCGTCGGATGGTCTGTTGGCGCAGGCACTCTGCGCATGCTGCCCATCCTGGGGGAGGCCTGTTTCCCGAGTTTGTACTGGACGTAAAGAATTGTTAAGCGAGCACGGGATCGCGCGCGGGCGGCGTCGCCACCGGCTCACCGGCGGCTCAGGCGTAGCGCCGCCGCAGGCCTGCGCCATTTCTCTCCGTGCCAGTGTTGATCACGCCCTCCTCTCATCGCGAGCGCCCGCGCCCTGCGCTGCGGCGAGCCCGCCCAGTGCGGCGTACTCGCGGCACATGCCGTGGCGCCTGGCCTGGTCCAGGAGCAGGCCGTCGACCACGCCGGCCAGTTCGATCAGCGCCGCGGGCGCCTCGCGCAGCCGCTCGATGAGCGCATTGGCGCGCTGACAGCGGCACACGGGCCGGTCCGACAGGGCCGATACTTTGACCAGCAGGAGCGTACACAGGCGACACGGAAAAGGCGCCGACATGCGGATGCGCGCTTCCACGTCGTCGGCGAGATAGTAGTCAGTGTTCATCGTCCCCTCCTCTTCTTGCTCTCACCAGCCTACCGCCCGACTCCGCCCCTTCAAGTCCTGCCACGGATGGCGGCGTCACGGTCTGGGTGTTGCCCAAGCGCGCAGCGCGCACGCACCTCGGCCGCGATCGAAGATCCACGCTCGATGCCTCGCGCATGAGCCAGCTGTCGCCATCGGCCGCAGCGCGTGCGTCGGCCGCATCGTCCGCTTCGATTTCGCCGAACACAGCGCAGGGGTTGAGCACGGCACTGAAACATTCCTGAGAGATCGGCACCGCTTTTCACCCTCGATGCGGCCGCTGCGATGCCCTTCATCCCGCCGCGTTCACCCGACAATGCATCACCGGAAGCAGGGTGTACGGTGGACATGAAATATGATGTGCCAATCCCTTGCGCGGCCCAAAACGCGGTGCCATACTGCATGCGCTTCTCGTGAGGGTTCGTCCTCACCAAGCCTTCGTGGTCGCTCCTCGTGGAGCGGCGCCATGAAGTCCAATGCCCACCGGCATTGGCGTCGCGCACGATACGCGCACTGGAGTGACCGGAAGCAATTCCGGTGGGTCGCGAAAGCGGCTGAGGTTGCAGGCCCGACCGCTGGGTCGGATGAGATTGACATCGCGAAGCTGAAAGGCTTCAACGTGTCGCGTGCGGCTCGACCGTCATGCCTCGCGCATCGACGCGATCGGCATGAAGCAAGGGCCTTCCGTTCGAGAGGACAGAAGGCCCTTTTTGTTCTGACGGGGAATTCGGTCCCGCCGGGACCAACGTTCCCTTTTTTCTTGAAGGAGGACGTTGAGGGCGTTCGGCATCACCTTGTACGATGCCCGGGTCGGTGCGAATGTCCCGCCTGACAAGGCGAAGGCGGTTGTGCAAGCCATGGAGAGGGAGATGTTCGAGCGGCTCGCGACCCGGCAGGACCTGCAAGCGCTCCAGAGCACCATCGCGCAGCAGCTGCTGGCCCTTGAGTCCCGGCTCAAGCATGGCCTGACGGTCCGTCTGGGCACCCTGTTGGCCGCCTCGATCGGCCTGATCGTCACGCTGCTCAAGGCGTTCTGATCGAACTCTCCTGTGCCGGCCACACCGGCACGTGAATGCAAAGCCCGGATGGCGCTTGCCTCAGGGCTTTTTGCATTGCGCGTTTCAGGCGGACCCAGCAGTCCGCGAATCGTCTCACCCGAGCGGGGAACATTCATTCCCCGCCCGGGGAGCGGGTGTTCCCCTTCTTTCTTGATCTGGAAGGAGAGCACCATGACCCACGTTCAAGCCCATGTGTCGCGTTCCACCGCCGTTGCCGCACTGCTTCAGGCACCGGCCGGGCGCACCCGCAAGCTCTGCGCCCTGCTCCTGCCCCCGCCGGTCCGTGCGGCCCAGACGGCGGGAAGCACTCGGCGGCATGCCGATGCCTCGTGCAGGCGGAGCGCGTGATGAGAGCCCGCAAGACGCAGCGTTCCGACGCTTCGGATTCGAGGGCGAAGCGCGCGTTCCTGCGCGAGCAGGCCGCGCGCAGTCCGGCCCTCGCGCTGAAGATCGCGCAGGCAATCCAGGCCGATCCGGCGCTGCTCGATGGCAATGCGAGCGTCGTTGCGTGTCTGGCGCGCCACGAGCGGGCCGCCGCGCTGCTGGCGCAGCTATTCGCCCGACACGGCAAGCGCTACCCCAAGACGCATCGCGCCTTCATCGAGGTGCGCTTCGCGCTGCTGACGGGAAAGTGAAGGACCGGGGATCGGGGGCTCAGCCCCCGATCTTCATCCGCTCCAGCGTCCGCTTGAAGAGGCGCTCTTCCGGATCGGATTCCGAGAGATCCCGCAGGGCGTGCTCCAGCCAGGCGTTGTAGTCCTCGACGCTCTTCGGGGCCACGCGCTCCTGCACGAGACCGTCGAGAAAAGCGCTCTCGTCACGGGTCAGGCGGATGCGCTTGCCGATTCTGATCATGGTCGTCGAAGTCTAGCACTTCGCTGACTGACACCAACCCGCGCGGGCACCCCTCGCTTTCCCCGCAGGGAAGATGACATGGCCCGCATTTCCGGGACAACGCACGGCTCGAAGCCGTGCATCCCAGAGGAGAAACTCATGAACGAGCTTTCCCGCATGTCGCGCGACGAACTCGTCTCGGAACTGGTCGCGCCCGTGTGCGCCGTCTGCGACGCAACGATGGCCTACTGCGCCGCCGATGACACGCCCGCCAGCCAGGCAGAGATCGCGCGCCGTCTCGCAATCGCCCGCGAAATCCTGCTGCGCGATCTGGAGGCGCAGTGCCGGCGCACCGCCGTACTCGATTCTCCGAAGACGGTTCGCGAGTACCTGATGCTGCACCACGCGCACCTGCCGCACGTGGTCTTCGGTGTCCATGACGAGCGCAGCACACCGACGGCAGAGCGGGGTCTGGCCCAAACAGAAGATCGCGTAGTTGTTCGACTCGCCGGGTATCCGGTGGTGCTGACAAGAGCGAAAGCGCAGTAATGAACTTTGCCTTCGAAGTCGCTGGAATCCGCGGCGAATATGGCCGGACTTGCGATTCCGCCAATCCAGTCAAAGCTCTTAGAGCGCTCAAGAGGTCCGTCAGTGAGATGCACCCACCCCCCAAACTTAGCGGCGAATGACCGCTGAAAGCACTTAACCCATATCCGGCAGTTGAACTGTACCCAATTGATTCTACGTAACACTTTCCAGCCGCCCCGTGTTTGCCTCGACGCACCGGACATTGGGCACGGGCGCGGGATTCGGCTGATTTCGACTCTGTCCACTGCCAAGTCTAGGTTTGACGGGATGCAGCCTGCCGGCGTTTGAACGATGGCCCTCCGCTACCAGACCATCTCCAAATTTTCCATCGAGTCCGGCTATACTCAGAACGCGATTCGAGCCAAGATTCGCGACGGAGTATGGCTAGAGGGTCGCGTCTGGGTCAAGGCACCAGATGGTCGAATCTTGATATCCATCGAGGGGTACAACCTATGGGCAGAAACGGGTCTGGCGTCCGCGCCGTCAGCAAGAGCTCGATCGAAATCACCTTCGCCTATCGAGGCGTCCGTTGCCGCGAGAGGATCGGACTCAAGCCCACCCCCGCTAACCTGAACCGCGCCTCGCGCCATCGCGCCGCCATTCTCGACGCCATCGAGCGCAATACGTTTGACTATGCTGTAACCTTTCCCGAATCTCCCAGACGCCTGCTGTTCATCGACCGGCCAGGCAAGGCGATCACACTGACAACCTATCTCGACGGTTGGCTAATCCGCATGGAGGCCCACTTGAAGCGCTCGACGTGGGATGACTACCGCAAGATCGTCGAACCACGCAATTATCCCTGCCCTCGGAGCAACGATTGTTGCCGAGCTCAAGCGCACCACGATCCGGGACTGGCTATCCGGCATTGCCGCTAGTAACAAGCGTCTGGCCAATATCCAGTCCGTCCTGCGCTCCGCCCTCCAGGATGCCGTCAATGACGAACTCATTGAGGCGAATCCACTCTATGGTTGGAAATACGAACGGAGGGAGGCACCAAAACGCGAGGATGACGTTGATCCGTTTTCCAGCGAAGAACAAGCGGCGATCCTCGATGTGCTATCTGGCCAAAGCAAGAACCTGATCCGGTTCGCACTGTGGACTGGTCTGCGCACTAGCGAATTGTGCGCGATCGAGTGGGGCGATATTGACTGGCACAGAGGAGTGATGCGGGTGCAGCGTGCCAAGACGCAGGCGTCCGACGAGCCGGAGACGACGAAGACGCGATCTGGAATGCGCGAAGTCAAGTTGCTCGACCCAGCGCTCGACGCCCTGAAGGCGCAGAAACCGTACACATTCATGAAGGGCTGGGTGGTATTCGAGAATCCACGCACCGGAGCAGCATGGATAGGGGACCAGCCGATACGGCACGGTGTATGGGTACCGGCAATGCGGAAGGCCGGGGTTCGTTATCGGCGTCCGTACCAGACTCGGCACACCTATGCGAGCATGATGTTATCTGCGGGTGAATCGCCCATGTGGGTGGCACAGCAAATGGGACATTCGGACTGGACCATGATTGCGCGAGTGTATGGGCGTTGGATCCCAGAAGCGGCGCCCGATGCAGGACAAAAAGCCGTCGAAATCTTCGGCAGCAATGCTGGCAAAAATGCTGGCATTGCCAAGCCAAATGTGGACAAATTCACGCCAACCTGAAAACTTAGATGCTAATAATATCAATACGTTAGTGGCGGAGAGGGCGGGATTCGAACCCGCGTTAGGGTATTACCCTAAACACGCTTTCCAGGCGTGCGACTTAAACCGCTCATCCACCTCTCCGGAAGGCGCGGATTCTAGCAAAATCCGCCGCGCCGCGCAGAACAACCCTCAGGCGCGCCAAGTCGAACTCCGCCGCCTGCCCTCCGGGCCCCAGTCTTCATGCCGCATCGGACTTCATCTGCTTTTCCGACGGCGGATGGCGCAATCGCTCGACCAGATCGCGCACTTCCTGGTCCGGTTTGGCGGTGAGCATGCTGACCAGGATCAGCACCGAGAATCCGGCCGGAATGCCGAAGATGCCGGACGAAATCGGACCGATTTCGAACCACGCCGCCTCCATGCTGCCGCCGAAGAACGGATGGGTGACAGCGGCGTAGTACAGCGTGGTGCCGATCCCCGCCAGCATGCCCGTCACTGCCCCCCACTTGTTGGCCCGCTTCCAGAACACGCCCATTACCAGGGCCGGGAAGAAGGTGGCCGCGGCGAAAGAGAACGCCAGGCTGACCAGGAAAAGGATGTCGTCGGGACGCATCGACGCGACGTACGCGGCGACCAGGGCCACCACCAGCAGCAGCAGCTTGGACACCATCAGGCGGCGCTGTGTCGACGCCCGCGGGTCGATCATCCCGTAGTACACGTCGTGCGACAGGGCACTGGCGATGGTCAGCAGCAGGCCGTCGGCCGTGGACAGGGCAGCAGCGAGGCCCCCTGCCGCCACCAGGCCGGACACCACGTAGGGCAGGCCGGCGATCTCCGGCGTCGCCAGTACGATGACATCGGTATTGAGGCTCAGCTCCGCCAGCTGCAGGATGCCGTCGGCATTGATGTCGGTGATCTTGATCAGGCCCATCCGGCCCCACGACGCGACCCAGTGCGGGAGCGAGGCGATCGAGGTCCCGACCAGATTGTTGTACACCTCCCACTTCGCGAACACCGCGTACGCCGGGGCGGTTACGTAGAGCAGGAAGATGAAGAACAGCGACCAGAACACCGAGCGCCGCGCGTCCCGCACCGACGGCGTCGTGTAGTAGCGCATCAGGATGTGGGGCAGCGACGCGGTCCCGATCATGAGGCAGACCACCAGCGTGATGAAATTGAGCCGCGCCGTGCTCGAAGCTTTCGCCTCGCCCGGGTGCGCCTGCGCGTGCGGCGTCGGCGGCCTCGCCGCCGCGAGGCTGGCATCCCTCGCCTTGGTCCACGCCTTGCGCGCCTCCTCCGGCGATTTCGGCAGCTGGATCAGGGCCCTCTCCGCCACCGCGATGTCCTTCGCCGAGCCATCCGAAGCTATCAGATCGGAAACCCGCCGCATCAGCGCCTGGCGCTCCGCCTCGAGCGAGAAGGGCAAAGCGCCGATCCTGGCTTCGTACGAATCGGCCCGCGCCGCGAATCTGGTGCGTGCGTCCCGCTCCTTGTCGCTCCCGAACAGCTCCTTCTCCTTCTCGCCCAGCTTCTGCAGCACGCCGCCGTAGACCGCCTGGGGCACGGGCACACCGGTGACCTTGTAGGACATGAGCACCACCGGCACCAGATAGGCGATGATGAGAATGATGTACTGCGCGACCTGGGTCCAGGTCACCGCCCGCATGCCACCGAGGAAGGAACACACGATGATGCCGGCGAGCCCGACGAACACGCCGATCTCGAGGGACAGGCCGACGAAGCGGCTGGTGATGATGCCGACGCCGTAGATCTGCGCCACCACGTAGGTGAACGAGGCGAGAATGACGCCGGCGACGCCGATGGCGCGTGCGAGGTTCCCGCCGTAGCGCGCGCCCAGGAAGTCGGGAATGGTGAACCGCCCGAACTTGCGCAGATAGGGGGCCAGCAGCAGCGCCACCAGCACGTAGCCGCCGGTCCAGCCCATGACGAAGGCAAGCCCCTGAAAGCCGCCGTAGTAGAGGGAGCCGGCGAGGCCGATGAACGAGGCGGCGCTCATCCAGTCGGCGCCGGTGGCCATGCCGTTGAACAGCGGCGGCACGCGCCGTCCTGCCACATAGTATTCCGACACATCCGCCGTACGGCTCATGACGCCGATGCCGGCATAGAGCAGGATGGTGACGAAGATGAAGGCGTAGCCGATGTACCGGGGAGCCAGCCCCAGTCGTTCCGCGACCGTGATGAGGGCGATGAATAGCAGGAAGCCGCCCGTGTACCAGAGGTAGTACCTCCTCATCTGCCGCGCGAACGTGGCGTGGCCGGCGGACGGCACGGTCAATCCTCCTGCTCGCCGGCGCCGTACTCGCGGTCCAGACCGTCCATGATGCGGGCGTAGATCCAGATGAGCAGAACGTAAACAATGGGAGCGCCCTGCGCCCCCATGTAGAAGGCCAAGGGCCAGCCGAAGAAGCCGAGTTCGTTGAGATCCTTCGCCCAGAGTATGGGGACGAAGGTCACCGCCGCCCACACCAGCAGGAGAGCGCCCGTGACCTTGAGATTCTTCGACCAGTACTCGCGGTACCTCGGCGTAATCTGCATCGTCTCCTCCGGGCGCCGGGGGGCTGCGCGGCGCTGCCCTTGCGCTACAGCCGGAAATCCAGCGCCAGCCGATTCTGCAGCTTGCGCGCCTGTTTGAACGACTCCTTCAGGATGTGGCGGTCGAGCTCATTGAGGTGATCGGGATCGACGCGGTTCGCCGCTGCGGCCGCGCCCTCCAGCTTCTGCTGGCGACGCAGGCGAAGCAGCTGGATGAAGTAGAAGCCGTCGATGATGGCCGACACGTCGTCGCGGGCGAACGCCACCTTCTCCGCCACCGCCCGCAGCCGCTGGGCGGTGCTGGTATGCGGCACGCCCTTGGCCAGGGCGAGAACCCGCGCCGCATCGACGAAAGGCCGCGAGCCGTACATCTTGAGGTCGATGGTGTGCGGGTGGTCCTTGTGGTCGTCGTAGGTGAAATCGCGGATCAGGCCCAGCGGCGGCTGGCACCGCATGGCACCCTGGACCATGTGGCGCAGGAAGATCGGCGCTCCGGCGGAGTGGGACAGCAGCCAGTCGCGCAGCGCGTCGGCGAGCTCGTCCTCGCCGTAGAGCGGGCGGAAGTCGAAGAAGATGGCGGCGTTCAGGAGGGCCTGCGGCTCGGCGTTGTGTATCCATTCGGAGAACTTGCCCTGCCATTCCTCCAGTGACATGCACCACTGCGGGTTTCCGGCCATGATGTTGCCCTTGCACAGCGGGAAACCGCAGGCATCGAGCTTCTTGTTAACCTCCTGGGCAAAGGGCAGGAAGCGGCTGCGCAGGTCCTGCGCCTGTTGCGCCGAGGAGGCCTCGAATATGATGCCGTTGTCCTGATCCGTGGACAGGGTCTGCTCCAGCCTGCCCTCCGAGCCGAGCGCGATCCAGCACCACTTCACCTCCGGCGCCGGCACCTCCGCCAGCGTCAGCTCGATGATGCGCAGGGTCAGCAGGTCGTTCAGCGTCGAGATGAAATGCGTGAGCGGCTCGGCGCCGACGCCCTGCGCCATCATGGTGTCGACCAGGCGGCGGATATCGCGCGCCGATGCCTGCAGGCTGGCCAAGTCCCTGGCGTCGCGGATCTCCTGGCTGATCTCCTTGACGCCGACGCGCTGCAGCGCGAACAGGTCGTTCTGCGACACGATGCCGACCAGGCGCCGCTCCTGATCCACCACCAGCAGATGGCGCAAGCCGCGCCGGGCCATGGAGAGCGCCGCCTGATAGGCCGTGGCCTGGGGCCGCAGGGTAATCAGATCGGTCGTCATGACCGCCGAGATGGGCTGCTCCAGGTCGCAGCTTTTCAGCGCCACCCGCCGCAGCAAATCCTGCAGGGTGAAGATGCCCACCGGCAGGCGGCTGCTGGCGTCGGCCACGATGACCGATCCGATGCGGTTCTGCTCCATCGTCATCAGCGCCTGGCCGATGGACGCCTCGGGCGGAACCGTGACCGGAGTGCGGCGCATGATGGCAGAGAGGGGGCTGTACAGCGACAGATATTCGCCCTGAGGGACTTGGGGTTCGGTTTGGGCTTCCATTTCTTTCTCGTCGTTTCGGCCGCACTGCGGGGCTGCGCACGGACCGGGATCATTCGTCGGCCGCCGGCCGGGTAGCGCAGGCCGCGCCGGTCAACTTCAACGCCTCAATACTTCACCCGCGCATAGTAGGTCTGCTGCGCCGCCTCACGCGCCTGGCGCAGGGTGCGAATGCCCTTCTCGGCGAGCAGCGGGATCATCCTGAGGAACACTTCGCCGGTGACGATGGCGTCGCCCAGCGCCGTGTGGCGGCCGATGACGGCGATGCCGAGGCGTTCCGCGATCGCCTCCAGCCGGTGCGAGTCCTGGTTGGGGTGAACCACCGCCGACAGCAGCAGGGTATCCAGCACCGGATGGGTGAAGCGGATGCCCGTCGCAGCCTCCTTCATCTGCAGGAAGCGCAGGTCGAAGGCCGCATTGTGGGCCACCAGCACGGTCTCTTCGCAGAAGGCGTGAAAGGCGGGCAGCACCTGGTCGATGGTCGGCTGGCCGACGACCATGTCCTCCGAGATGCCGTGGATCGGGATCGATTCCGGCGTCAGCGGCCGGCGCGGGTCCACCAGCTGCTCGAAGCTTTCCGCCCGCAGCAGGCGGCCATTGACGATGCGCAGGGCGCCGAACTGGATGATCTCGTCGCCGGCGGACGGATCGAGGCCGGTGGTTTCGGTGTCGAACACCGTGTAGGTGAGATCCGACAGCAGCCGGTCGTCAAGTTCGTGGCTGCCCTCCGACATCTTGAACAGGTCGAAGTCGTAATACTCGGGCCGGCTGTCGGCGCGCAGCAGGGATTCGGGCGCCACCGCCTCCTGCGGCGCCGCCAGCGGAATCAGCAGGCGGAAGTAATAGCGCTGCCGCGCTTTCTCGCGCTGGCTCCAGATTTCGCCGTCATGACGTTCGATGACGTCGCGCAGCGTGAGCGGGCTCACCTCCCCGCCCACGTTCATCGCGTCCAGCTCCCAGTTGATCAGCACCTCGGAAGCCACCACCGCCCCCGACCAGATCAGGTCCAGGTGCGCCAGCCGGCCCTCGGAGCCGAGACGGAAGCGCACCTCGCGGATGCCGTAATCATCCTTCAGACGATACGCCAGGTAGGTGAGCCCCTGCAGCAGCGAAAAGCTGTCCACCCGCAGCCACAGGTTCTCGTCGATTTCCTCGCTCCGCGTCGGCAGCGCGAGGCGGCCCTCGATGCGGCGCTGGGCGGCCTGGATCAGATCCACGCCGAGCATCTCCTCCAGCGGCCAGCGCGCCTTGAGTGCTCCGGCGAACTCGCTCGACGTCCGGTCCAGGCGCTGGCTCATGCCTCTCACCTCTTCGCGCACCACGTTGATGAAGCCGTCGCGCTGCGCCGCGTCCATGTCCGGATAATCGGCCAGGGTCTCCACCGCCGCACGGATGCTGCCGAGCGCTGCGCGGCTGCCCTCGGTCAGCGACTGCAGCATCTGGTCGCGCTTGGTCTCGGTCTCGAAGCTGCGCGTGATGTTGTCCAGCATCAGCACGTAGCCGCTCACCTGCCGCTGCGCCTCGCGCTGCGCCGCTGCCTCCTCCTCGTCTGCCCCGGATGCAGCGCTCAGCACCGGCGCCATCTGCACGCGCAGCAACTGGCCGGCACGGGTGGTGGTGACGAAGTTCGCCACGGGCTGGGAGCCGCCGCGCTTCAGGCGGTGCTGGATGTTCTCCAGGGCGTGGGAGATGAGGTTGCGCTCGAAGATGCCGAAGATGGAGCGGCCCAGGCCGATCAGCCCGGCGCCCTTGCCTGCCGTGCCGTCGCTCAGCGCCAGGAACTGCAGGCGCGCCCGGTTGTTGTAGAGAATGATGCGTCCGTCCAGATTGCATACCACGACGCCCTGCGTCAGCTCCGACATGAGGGCGGCGAGGCGGTTGCGCTCCTCCTCCACCGAAGCCCGGGCGTCGCGGATCTGCTGCGCCACGTCGCATTGCAGGGCATCGCGCTGGTCCGCCAGCTTGTTGAAGGCCTGCACCAGCGGCAGCAGTTCGGACGCCCCGCTGTGGGCGAGGCGGCGCTCGGGGTTGGCGCCGAGCACGAGCTGCCCCTCCTCCGCCAGGCGCGGCAGCGGATCGACATAAGCCGTGAACGCGAACTTCAGCGCCGCACCGATTGCCGCTGCGCCGACCAGCAGCATCACCACCACGAGGCCGATGCGCTGCACCATGGCCTCGCCGAGATGCTCCTGCTCGTGAGGCTGCAAATCGGCCCAGATCGCCGCCACGATCAGCGCGAAGCCGAGCCCGACGAAGACGACGCAGGCGGCCAGAGCGGTATAGAACTTGGCGGCGGGCTTCACGAAGGATGACCGGCGGCTGGAATGCCCGCTGTCGCAGGTGGCGGCGCCGGGTCGATGAGACCTGCAGAAGCCGCCATCACAGGCCCAGCATCTGCTTGGCCTGGGTCACCAGATCCTTGGTGGAGAACGGCTTGGTCATGTAGGCATCGGCACCCAGCGCCATCCCCTTCGCGACCTCGGTATCACGACCCTTCGCCGTGAGCATGATGATCTTGATGCCCTGCCACTCGGGAGTGGCGCGGATCTGCTGGCAGACCTCGAAGCCGTTCTTCTTCGGCAGCATCACGTCCAGCAGCACGAGGTCGGGTATTCGAGCCGCAATCTGGGCCAGCGCCGCCTCGCCGTCGCCCGCCACCAGAACCTGGAAGCCCTCGCGCTTCATCAGGAACTCGAGCGAGATCACAATGTTCGGTTCGTCATCGACGATCAACACCGTCTTGGCCATCGCTATCGCCCCTCCCCCTCACTTTATCGTAACGGCGCGAGCCCTATCTCCCGCCGTTCGGTCCAGGCATCGCGCCACTAGCAGACCAGCTTCTCCGCCACGCAGATGTAGCGCTTGGCCACGGTCAGCCCGATCCATATCCAGAACAGCAGAAAGAACGCCACGAATCCCAGGTGCTGGTCCGCGATGAAGCGCGGCGTGATCCAGCGCGCCGCCGCGATCACCGGTCGCGTGACGGCGGACAGAAGCTGATACGCGAAATTCCTCTCGCGCGAGGCTCCGGCGAACAGGGCCAGGATACCTTGGCCGATGAGGGTGTAGCCGGCCACCTCCACCAGCGCACGGGCGATCGTGATCAGTTTGTATTCGAGCATCGGGCTTCGGCGCGTCCAGGACCTCTGAGTGGCGCTCGATTCTAACAACAAATGGCTGCACCGCGGCCGCGACCGGAGTCGCGGCGTCCGGGCTTGCCAAGCCGCGTGCCAGTGCGCAGAATGCGCGGCGGAATCCCCCGCCCCTGCCTCGTTCATGATGAATTTCGACTTCTGGCGCCACAAGCTGCGCGCGCGCCTGTTCCTGCTGCTGCGCCGCCGCGAGCAGGCAGTGCGGGAATACGAAGCAGCGCTGCGCCATGAGCCCGGCGCGGCGGCCGTGCTCAACAGCCTGGCCTGGCTGCACGCCGGTGCCCAGCGCTATGGCGAGGCGGAGTCCCTGTTCCAAGAAGCCTTGCGCCGGCGGCCGCAAGACGCGGTGGCGCTGTTCAACCTCGGCTTCGTGCGCGACCAGCAGGGCAAGCGGCGCGAGGCGATCGAGGCGTTCGCGCGCGCGGTGGCCCTCAAGCCGAGCATCGACCGCGCCTGGTACGGCATGGGTCTCGCCCACGCCGCCCTGGGCGAACACGATGCCGCCGCCGCCGCGCTCCAAAAAGCGGCGGAGCTGCAGCCGATGAACGGCCAGGCCTGGTACCACCTGGGCATGGCCTACCATACGTTGCAGCAGGCGGACCGGGTCGAGGAGGTGATCCGCCATCTTCACCGCTTCGACCCGAAGCTGGCGCAGAAGCTGATCACCGATGCCGGCCGAAGCGACCTCGCCCACCTCATCGGCACCTGAGTGCTCGCCCGCGAATGCTGCATCGCGGCGCATGAAAAGATCGGGGCCCGCGCCAGGCGGGCCCCGCTCAGGATCAAACGCGGCCGGCTAGGCCGGTCGCGTCAAACCATCACTCACGTCGCGCGCGCGGCGCCCGCCTCGTTGCCGAGGTTCGGGTAGCGCACGTGATCCACCAACTCCTGGATGTCGCGCGCCGGCGCCGGAGAGATCAGTGAGCCGAGAATCACGCCGATGAACCCCGCCGGAATGCCGAAGATGCCCGCCGAGATCGGGTTTATGTCCCACCACTTGGGCGCATTCACCCCGAAGAACGGATAGGTCATGTACATGTAGTACATGCAGATCCCCAGGCCCGCCAGCATGCCGATGATTGCCCCCAGCTTGTTGGCGCGTCTCCAGAACACCCCGCACACCAGCGCCGGGAAGAACGCCGAGGCGGCCAGCGAGAATGCCGCCCCCACCAGGAACAGGATGTCGCCCGGCTTGAGCGAGGTGACGTAGGCCGCCAGCACCGCCACCACCAGCAGCAGGCTCTTGGCGATGCTCAGGCGGCGCGTCGTCGGCGCATTGGGGTCGATCATCTTGTAATACACGTCGTGGGACAGGGCGTTGGCGATGGTGAGCAGCAGGCCGTCCGCCGTGGACAAGGCCGCCGCCAGACCGCCCGCCGCCACCAGGCCGGAAATCACATATGGCAGGCCGGCGATCTCGGGCGTGGCCAGCACCACCAGATCGCCGCCGATCACGATCTCGGCGAGCTGCACGATGCCGTCCATGTTGATGTCGGTCACGCTCATCAGCGTCGGATCCACCTTCGCCCATGCCCCCACCCACGCCGCTTTCGTCGGTAGGTCGCTGAATAAGAGCCCGACTACATTGTTGTAGACCTCGTACTTCACCAGCACCGCCAGAGCCGGCGCCGTGAAATAGAGCAGAAAGATGAAGAACAGCGACCAGAACACCGAGATGCGCGCATCCTTGACGCTGGGCGTGGTGTAGTAGCGCATCAGGATGTGGGGCAGCGCGGCGGTGCCCACCATGAGGCAGAAGATGAGCGCGAGGAAGTTCTTGCGCGCGACATCGCGCGCCTTCTCGTCCTTGCCCGGGAACGCCTCGGCATGGGGCTTGATCGGCGCCGCCCTCGCCTTGTTGGTGTCCACGTCCTTCTTCCACGCCGCCTTGGCCGCCGCCACGTCCTTCGGGTATTTCTCCAGCGCGGTCTGGGCTGCCTTGATCTCGGCCTCCGGCGCCGCGGCGGCAGTGAGATCGGCGACCTTCTTCTCCAGCGCCGCCCTGCCCTGGCTCAGGAAGCCCGCGCCTTCCGCGTCCAGTTGCTTGAGCCGGCCTTCGGCCGCGGTCGCGCGTTCCTTGAAGGCATCGCGCACCTGGAGTTCCTTGGGATCGGCGTTGAGCTTCTTCTCCAGTGCGGTGACTTTCTGCAGCTGATAGCCATAGACCACCTGCGGCACCGGCACGCCGGTCTGCTTGGCCGCCAGCCACACCACCGGAATCATGTAGGCCACGATCAGAATGATGTACTGGGCCACCTGCGTCCAGGTCACCGCACGCATGCCGCCGAGGAAGGAGCAGACCAGGATGCCGGCGAGACCGACGAACACGCCGATGCCGAACTCGAGGCCGGTGAAGCGGCTGGTGATGATGCCGACGCCATAGATCTGGGCGATCACGTAGGTGAACGAGCAGATGATCGCGGCCACCACCCCGATCAGGCGCGGTATGTTGCCGCCGTAGCGCGCGCCGAGGAAATCCGGGATCGTGAACTGACCGAACTTGCGCAGATAGGGTGCGAGGAACAGCGCCACCAGACAGTAGCCGCCGGTCCAGCCCATGATGAAGGCGAGCCCGTCATAGCCGGTGAGGTAGAGGGTGCCGGCCATGCCGATGAAGGAGGCGGCCGACATCCAGTCGGCGCCGGTCGCCATGCCGTTGAAGAACGCCGGCACGCGCCGCCCCGCCACGTAGTACTCGGCGACGTCGGCGGTACGGCTCATGATGCCGATGCCGGCATACAGGCCGATGGTGGCAAACAGGAACAGGTAGCCGAGAACCTTGTTCGACACACCCATCTGCTCCAGGATGGCGAGGACGATGACGAAGGCGATGAAGCCCCCGGTGTAGAAGCTGTAGTACTTCTTCAGCGATGCAGTGAACTGCGTCTGGGTCTGGGCGGCCATGGTTCAGTCCTCTCCCTCTTGAACTCCGTACTCGTTGTCGAGCTTGTTCATGTATTTGGCGTAGAACAGGATGATCAGCACATAGATGACGAGCGCCCCCTGCGCCCCCATGTAGAAAGGCAAAGGAAATCCCAGCACGGTGATGTCGCTGATGTCGCGGGCATAGTAGCCGACGACGAAGGTGACGAAGAACCAGATCGCCAGCAGGATTGCCGTGACCTTCAGGTTTCTTCGCCAGTAGTCCTGATGACCTTGTGAGAGTTGCATGCTCGTACCTCCTCCAGTGTTTTTTGGTGAGCCTGTGAGACGGACCAAGGGGCCGCTCCTGCCCGACTCGTCAGCCGTGCGGAACTGCGGATGCCTGCGCACCCTCCGCCTGGCCTGCGCCTTTTGCCTGCCGGCGCCTTCTTTTGGTCGGCCAAGTAATGTAGCAACCACGTGGGGCGCGCGCAACGCTGCAGTGCAGCAGCATGGCCTTGATTGCCAAGGAAGAACGGCCGATCGAAACGGGCGCTACCGCGGCCTCGTCCTACAGGCGGTATTCGAGCTGCAGGCGCGCCTGCAGCTTCCGCGCCTGCTTGAACGACTCGCGCAGCATGTGCCGGTCCAGCTCGTTGAGATCGTCCGGATTGATGCGGTTCGCCGCGCCCTCCGCACCCTTCAGCACGCGCTGGCGCCGCAGGCGCAACTGCAGGATGAAATAGAAACCGTCGATGATCGCCGCCAGTTCGTCGCCGTCGAGGCGGACGCGCGGAGCGGCGGCGCGCAGGCGCTGGGCGGTCCCGGTGTACGGCAGGCCCAGCGCCAGGGAATAGATGCGGGCGGCGTCGACGAACGGGCGCGAGCCGTACATCTTGAGGTCGATCGTGTGCGGGAAGGCTTTCGAGCCGTCGTAGGCGAAATCCCGTATCAGTCCCAGCGGCGGCTGGCACTGCAGCGCGTTCGCCACCATCTGGCGCAGGAACAGCGGGTTCGAGTCGGCGCGGCTCGACAGCCAGCCGCGCAGCAACCCGGCCAGTTCCTCGTCGCCGTAAATCGGCCGGAAGTCGAAGAAGATCGCGGCGTTGAGCAGGGCCTGGGGCTCGGCGGCGCGGATCCAGTCGGAAAACGTCTGCTGCCACTCGTCCAGCGACAGGCACCACTGGGGATTGCCGGCCATGATGTTGCCCCGGCACAGCGGGAAGCCGCAGCTGTCCAGGCGGCGGTTGATCTCCTGTGCGAAGGGCAGGAAGGCCGCGCGCAGCGACTCGGCATTTTGCGTGGACCCGGCCTCGAAGATGAGGCCGTTGTCCTGGTCGGTGCTGAGGGTCTGTTCGAGGCGCCCCTCCGAGCCGAGGGCGATCCAGCACCACTTCACCACCGGCAGGCGGAACTCGGTCATGGTGAGGTCGATCACGCGCAGCGTCAGCAGGTCGTTCAGGGTCGAGATGAGGTGGGCCAGCGGCTCCGCCCCCATGCCCTGGGTGAACAGGGTGTCCGCCAGCCGCCGGATGTCCGCCGCCGCCCGCTGCAGCACGCCCATGTCGCTGGCGTGGCGCACGGTCTCGCTGATCTCTTTCATGCCGACGCGCTGCAGGGCGAACAGGTCGGTCTGCGACACGATGCCGGCGAGCCGGTGCTCCGCGTCCACCACCAGCAGGTGCCGCAGGCCGTGCCGCGCCATGGTCACCGCCGCCTGATAGGCCGTCGCGTCCGTGCGCAGCGCCACCAGCGCGGTGGTCATGACGTCGACCACCGGCTGGGCGAGATCGTTGCTGCGCAGTGCGACGCGGCGCAGCAGGTCCTGCAGGGTGAAGATGCCGAGCGGCGCACCGCTCTCGGGCTGGGCGACGACGATGGTTCCGATGCGGTTCGCCTCCATCACGGCCAGGGCTTCGCGCACGCTCGCCTCCGGTCCGACGGTGACCGGCGCACGGCGGACGATGCCGGACAAGGGGCTGTACATCGACTGGTACTCGCCCTGGAGAATGCTTGCGAGGCCGTTCTGTGCCATGCTCAATACCGGATGCGGGCGTAGTAGGTCTGCTGCGCCGCCGCACGCGCCTGCCCCAACGTGCGGATGCCCTTCTCGGCGAGCAGCGGAATCATGCGCAGGAACACCTCGCCGGTGACGATGGCGTCGCCCAGCGCCGTGTGGCGACCGATCACATTCACCCCGAGCCGCTCCGCAATGGCCTCCAGCCGATGCGATTCCTGGTTGGGGTGGATGAGGGGCGAAAGCAGCATCGTATCCAGCACCGGCTGGGTGAAACGAACGCCTGTCGCTTCTTCCTTCAACTGCAGAAAGCGCAGGTCGAAGGCCGCATTGTGGGCCACCAGCACCGTGTCCGCGCAGAAGGAGTGAAACGCCGGCAGAACTTCCCGTATCCCCGGCTGGCCCTGCAGCATCGGCTCGGTGATGCCGTGAATGCGGGCCGACTCCCGGGCCAACGGCCGCTTCGGATTGACGAGCTGTTCGTAACTCTCCTGGCGCAGCAGGCGGCCATTGACGATGCGCATGGCTCCGATCTGGATGATCTCGTCGCCGGCCGACGGTTCGAGTCCGGTGGTTTCGGTGTCGAACACCGTATAGGTCAGGTCGGAAAGAGCAAGCTCGTCCAGCTCGCGGTACTCGCCGCTCTCGCGGAAGAGGTCGAAATCGTAGTACTCGGGCCGGCTCTCCTGGCGCGGCAGGGCGACGGCCTCGGCCGCCTCCTGCGGCATGGCGGCCGGCACCAGCAGCCGAAAGAAGGCGCGATGGGAGGCCTTTTCCCGCTCGAACCAGATCTCCCCACCATGGCGCTCGACGATCTCGCGCAGGGTGAGGGGACTGGCCTCGCCGCCGAGTTCCATCGGCTCCAGCTCCCACGCCACCAGCGTCTCGGTGCCGATCACCGCCCCCGACCAGATCAGGTCCAGCCGCGCCAGGCGCCCCGCCTGCGCCAGCCGGAAACGCACCTCCCGCACCTGGAACTCGTCCTTCAGCCGGGCCGCCAGATAGGCGAGACCCTGCAGCAGCGAGAAGCTGTCCACCTTGACCCACAGGTCCGGCGCCACCTCCTCGGTCTTGGTGAGCATTGCCGTGCGCTGCTCGATGCGGCGCCGCACCGCCTGGATCAGGTCCGCCCCCAGCATCTCTTCCAGGGGCCAGCGCGTCTTCAGGGAATCGGCATGTTCGGTGACGACTCGATCGAGGCGCTGGCTGAGCGCGCGTGCTTCATCGCCGATGACGTGGAGGAAGCGGTCGCGCTGCTCCGCCTCGACGTCGGGATACTGCAGCAGGTTCTCCGCCGCGGCGCGGATATTGGCCAGGGCGGCGCGGCTGCCCTCGGTCAGCGACTGCAGGACCTGGTCGCGCCGGGTCTCGGTCTCGAAGGCGCGGGTGATGTTCTCCAGCACCAGCACATAGCCGCCGATCTGGCGCTCGGCGGCGCTGTCCGCGCCGGACAACACCGGCGCCATCTGCACGCGTATCAGTTGTCCCGCCCGCGTCGCTGTGACGAAGTTGGCGACGGGCTGTGCGCCGTCGCGCCGGATCCGGGTCTGGATGCTCTCCAGCGCATGGGCGATCAGGTTGCGGTCGAACACGGCGAAGATCGACCGCCCCAGGCCGATCAGCGCGCTGCCCCCCGGCGCGGGTGCGTCGGCCAGCGCCTGGAACTGCCAGCGCGCGCGGTTGTTGTAGAGCAGGATGCGCCCGCCCATGTTGCACACCACGACGCTCTGGCTGAGTTCCGACATGAGAGCGGCGAGGCGGTTGCGCTCTTCCTCGACCGAGAAGCGGGCGGCGGCGATCCTGGCCTCGGTGTCGCGCCGCAGCGCCTCGCGCTGCCCCGCCAGCAGGTTGATCGACTCCACCAGGGGAGCGAACTCCCGCGCCCCCGCCGTCGACACAGTGGGTGCGCCATCGGCGGCCAGCAGCACCCGCACATCCTCCGCCAGCTTGAGCGGCGGCCGGACGTAGGCGCGGAAGGCGCGCGCCAGCGCCAGGCCGATGGCGACCGCGACGATCGTCAGGAGATAGATCAGGAGGCCGAGGCGCTCGACCACCAGGTTGCGCAGCATCCCCTGTTCCTGGGGCTTGAGATCGCCCCAGATCACCGCGCCGATCAGAGCGCCGGCAGTGGCGAGGAATGCCAGGACCCCGGTCAGCGCCAACCCGAATTTGACGTTGAAGTTCATCCGCTCCGGCAGCCACAGGCGACGCGGCGGCGGACGCTGGCCTCGCCGTCGCGCGCTGCCGCGACTGCATCGTTGTGCTGTCTCACGCGGGGCCTCCGGTACATCGCGCCCCTGCGCCGCCCCGGCATCCTCCCCAGCGGCAGCCGCTCACGCCGCCCCGCTCACGCCGCCAACTGTTGCGCCGACCCTTCCGACAGCGGCAGCGTAAAGGAAAAAGTCGCGCCGCGTCCGGGCTCGCTGTCCACCCACAGCCTGCCGCCGAAGTGTTCGATGATCTGGCGGCTGATGGGCAGGCCGAGGCCGGTACCCTGCGGCTTGTCCGTCATCACGTCGCCGGCCTGGCGGAATTTTTCGAAGATGATGGGCTGGTCCTCCTTGCGTATACCCGCTCCGTTGTCCTGCACGTCAACGCGCAGGTCGCCGCCCTGCAATCCGAGCCGCACTGCGACTCGCCCGGTCCCGGTCGGCACGAACTTCACGGCATTGGACAGCAGGTTGAGCATGACCTGGATCAGGCGGTCGCGGTCCGCGACGATGCTGGGCACGTTCCCCGCGAAATCCGTGGCGAGCGCGACGCCCTTGTCGCGGTAAAGCTGACTGGTGGAAGCGATGGACTGCTCGATCACCTCGCGCAGGTCCAGTTCCTCGTTCTGCCACTCGGAGCGGCCCGATTCGATCTTCGCCATGTCGAGCACCTGGTTCACCAGCCGCGTCAGACGTTCCGTTTCGCTGGTGATGATGCCGAGGAAATTCTGCCGCTCGGCGATCTCCATATCCGGGCTGTCGAGCAGGATCTCGGAGAAGGCGCGGATCGAGGTGAGCGGGGTGCGCAGCTCGTGGGTGACGGAGGACATGAAGTCGTCCTTCAGCCGATCCAGTTCCTTGAGCCGCTCGTTGGCTTCGCGCAACTCGCTCGTGGCCGCCTCCAGCTCGCGCGACTTCTGCTCCAGCTGGTGACTGTAGGCGCGCACCTGGGACGCCTCGTCGAGGATGTTCATCACTTCGTCCAGGCCGAGCGGCTCCTCCTTCACCACCGAGGACACCATCACCCGCGCCGAGGCGCTGCCGATGGCCCCCGCCAGCAGCGTCTCGGCGAAGTGCACCAGGCCGGCATCGGCGGTCAGATCCTCGACCCCGTTCACTCCGCGCTGACGGGCGTAGGTGCGGAACGCTGCGCGCGCCCGTTCCGGACCGAGAAAGCGCCCGACCAGCGCCAGTAGATCCTCGAACTGGGCGCTGCCGCGCCAGAACTGGGAACCGGTGCCCTGACCGCCGTGCTTGAAGACGTCGACGAACAGGGTCGCCTGACTCGTCTCCGCGGCGTCGGCGCGGCCCGCCAGCGACACGCCAATGTAGCAGCCGATATTGGCGAGCATGCTCCAGAACAGGCAGTGGCTGATCTCGTCCATGCCCGCCAGACCGAACAACTGCTGCGGCTTGAGCAGCTCGATGCCGAACAGGCCGTGCTCGAGGAAGGACAGCGGCAGCCAGCCCGACTTGGCGAAGGACGGCAGCAGCAGGGTGTAGATCCAGACTGCGAAACCGGCGCTCAAGCCGGCGATCGCGCCGCTGCGGCGACCGCCCGTCCAGTACATGCCGCCGAAGATCGCCGGCGCGAATTGGGCCACTGCAGCGAAGGAGATGAGGCCGATGCCGACCAGGGCATAGGCTTCGCCCGCCGCGCGAAAGTAGATGTAGCCGAGCAGCAGGATGAGGGCGATGGCGCCGCGCCGGATCGCCAGCAGCAGACCCGACAGATCCCTGCTCTGCTGCAGGTGAGCCCAGCGCTGGCGCAGCAGCAGGGGCATCACCAGATCGTTGCAGACCATGGTGGACAGGGCGATGGTTTCGACGATGATCATGCCGGTGCCGGCGGAGAGCCCGCCGATGAACACGAACAGGGTCAGCAGTTCCTGCTGCTGGGCCATGGGCAGGGTCAGCACGAAGGTGTCGGCATCCACCGTTCCAGCCGGGAAATGCAGCAGCCCGCCGAGCGCGATGGGCAGCACGAACACGTTGATCAGCAGCAGGTAGAGCGGAAACAGCCAGATCGCCTTGCGCAGGTGGTTTTCGTTCACGTTCTCCACCACGCCGATCTGGAACTGGCGCGGCAGGAACATGATGGAGAGCATGGAGAGAAAGGTGAGCGCCCCCCAGGTGCCGAAGTTGGTGGTGGCACCCACCGTCATCAGCCCCGCCAGCTTGGGCACCTGCGCCGCGCGGGAGAAGATGTCGGCGAAGCCTTCATACATGCCGAAGGTGACGAACAGCCCGACGGCGAGGAAGGCCACCAGCTTGACCATGGACTCGAAGGCGATCGCAGCCACCATGCCCTCGTGGCGCTCGGTGGCGTCGAGATGGCGCGTGCCGAACAGGATGGTGAAGGCGGCAAGGATGAGAGCGATGTAGAGCGTGCTGTCCCGGATCATGGGCACCGTGCCGACGCGTACCGGCATCACGATCTCCGGGTAATTGAGCAGGATGGTCAGGCCGTTGGACACCGCCTTGAGCTGCAGCGCGATGTAGGGAATCACGCCCACCACCGCGATCACGGTCACCAGCCCGCCCAGTGCCTGGCTCTTGCCGTAGCGCGAGGCGACGAAGTCGGCGATGGAGGTGATGCGGTTGTTCTTGCTGATGCGGATCATCTTCAGCATGACGAACCACCACAGCGCCAGCACCAGGGTCGGGCCGAGATAGATGGGCAGGAAGCCGATGCCGGTGGATGCCGCGCGCCCGACGCTGCCGTAGAAGGTCCAGGTGGTGCAATAGACCGCCAGCGACAGGGCGTAGATGTAGGGGTTGGCGATGATGGAGCGGCCGGCGTCGGCGCGCTTGTCGCCGATCCAGGCGATGGCGAACAGTACGCCCAGGTAGGCGAAGGAGGCGGCGACGATCACCCAGCCCTGCAGCACGTCCTAGGCCCTCATTCGCGCCGGCGCTCGATGACCCAGGCCATCAATCCGATCAGCATGGCCCAGGTGCCGAACAGATAGGCGTAGAGCAGCGGTACGCCGGCGATGGATACGGGATGGTTGAACAGATAGAGCAGCGGATAGTTGAACAGAATGCAGCCGAGCAGGAACAGGCCGACCAGCCGCTGTCCGGTGATCCATCCGCGATTCATGGCCGTGCCTCCCCCGTCCGCACCGTATGCGCCGATTATAAGCCCCGTCGCCGGCGGGCATGGCCCGCCCTACGCCGCGACAACCCCCCGTAGGGCGCGCCGTGCGCGCCGGTTCATGGCGGAGCGTGCCCCAGCGAAAAAGGGCGCCGCAGCGCCCTTTCCTTTGTCGTCCCCGCCGCGATCAGGCGGTGGACTTGAGCTGGTCGAGAATGGCCGGATTCTCCAGCGTGGACGTATCCTGGGTGATGTCCTCGCCCTTGGCCAGCGAACGCAGCAGGCGGCGCATGATCTTGCCGGAACGCGTCTTCGGCAGGTTCTCGCCGAAGCGGATGTCCTTGGGCTTGGCGATCGGCCCGATCTCCTTGCCCACCCAGTTGCGCAGATCGTTGGCGATCTTCACCGCCGCCTCGCCCGTCGGACGCGACTGCTTGAGCACGACGAAGGCGCAGATGGCCTCGCCGGTGAGGTCGTCGGGACGGCCCACCACCGCGGCTTCCGCCACCAGCGGATTGGCCACCAGCGCCGACTCGATCTCCATCGTCCCCATGCGGTGGCCGGAGACGTTGAGCACGTCGTCGATGCGGCCCATGATGGTGAAGTAACCGGTCTTGGCGTCGCGGATGGCGCCGTCGCCGGCGAGGTAGAGCTTGCCGCTGAAGTCCGCCGGGTAGTAGGACTTCTTGAAGCGGTCCGGATCGCCCCAGATGGTGCGGATCATGGACGGCCAGGGTTTCTTGACCACCAGGAATCCGCCCTGGCCCCAGGGCACGTCGGTGCCGGTCTCGTCCACGATGGCGGCCTGGATGCCGGGGAACGGCAGGGTGCAGGAGCCCGGCACCAGCGGCGTCACCGGCAGCGGGGAAATCATGTGGCCGCCGGTCTCGGTCTGCCAGAAGGTGTCCATGATCGGGCAGCGGCCGCCGCCGACCTCGTTGTAGTACCACATCCATGCTTCCGGGTTGATCGGCTCGCCGACTGAGCCCAGCAGGCGCAGCGAGGAGAGGTTGTACTTCTTGGGCAGGTCGGCGCCGGCCTTGATCAGCGAGCGGATGGCGGTGGGCGCGGTGTAGAAGGTGCTGACCTTGTGATCCTGGATCATCTTCCAGAAGCGGCCGGCATCCGGATAGGTGGGCACGCCCTCGAACACGATCTCGGTGCCGCCGCAGGCCAGCGGGCCGTAGGTGATGTAGGTGTGGCCGGTGACCCAGCCGATGTCGGCGGTGCACCAGAAGACGTCGCTAGGCTTGAGGTCGAACACCCACTTCATGGTCAGGATGGCGTGCAGCAGATAGCCGCCGGTGGAGTGCTGAACGCCCTTCGGCTTGCCGGTCGAACCGGACGTATACAGAAGGAACAGGGGGTGCTCTGCGTTCACCCATTCCGGCTCGCAGGCTTCGGGCTGGCCGTCGGCGACGTCGTGCCACCACACATCGCGCCCCGCCACCATGTTGCAGGGGCCGCCGGTGCGCTTGTACACGAGGACGCTCTTGATCGATTCGCAGCCGCCCATGGCGATGCCTTCGTCAACGGCGGGCTTGAGCGGGATGTTCTTGCCGCCGCGGCACTGCTCGTCGGCGGTGATGACGGCGACGGCTCCCGCATCCTGGATCCGTTCCTGCAGCGACTTGGCGGAAAAGCCGCCGAACACCACGGAATGGACGGCGCCAATGCGGGCGCAGGCCTGCATCGCGACCACGCCTTCCACCGACATCGGCATGTAGATGATGACGCGGTCGCCCTTCTTGAGGCCCTGGGCACGCAGCGCGTTGGCGAACTTGGCCACGCGCGACAGCATTTCCTTGTAGGTGACCTTGGTGACCTGGCCGCCGTCCGCCTCGAAGATGATCGCCACCTTGTCGCCGAGACCGGCCTTTACCTGGCGGTCGAGACAATTGTAGGAGACGTTCAGTTCGCCGTCGGTGAACCACTTGAAGAAGGGGGCGGCGCTATCGTCCAGCGCCTGCGTGAAGGGCTTGTGCCATTCCACATGTTCCTTCGCCAAGCGCGCCCAATAACCCGCGTAGTCCTGTTCGGCCTCCTTGCACAGGGCTTCGTACGCGGCCATGCTGCCGATCGTCGCGTTCTTGACGGTCTGCTCAGACGGCGGGAATACGCGGGTTTCGTGCATCACGGAACTGATAGCGGACATCTGGATACCTCTCCTCTTGCTGAAAACGGATTAAGGGAAATCAATCTGCCGAATGTGCCGCCGGGTTGTCCCGGCCCGCCCGGTGGCTGCGAGCGACACCGTGCTTCGGGCGCTGTCGCCTGCGGACGCCTCTTTTTGGAGCGGAATATTTTAGGTTAATTCCGCGATTAAACGGAATAATTCTTACATTGGACTTACGTGGGATGGGCGCGTCGACAGACCGCACCGAAACCGCGGCGGCGCCCGGCCGGCCGCTTTCCGCGGCCTGACGCAGCGCAGCGCGGTGTACAATCCGCCGACTTCGCGCCGCCGTCCCGGCGCCCACCGACCGCTGCCCCGGAAAGAACGCCCATGAAAGGATTCGTCCGCGTCCTCGAAACCGTCATCTTCGGCAGCCGCTGGCTGCAGGCGCCGCTCTATCTCGGCCTGATCGTGGCCCAGGGCGTCTATGTCTATCACTTCATGATCGAGTTGTCTCATCTGGTGGCCAAGGCCGGGCACCTGTCGGAAAGCGACATGGTGCTGATCATCCTCGGTCTAATCGACGTGGTGATGATCGCCAACCTGCTGATCATGATCATCATCGGCGGCTACGAGACCTTCGTTTCCCGCCTCGATCTGGACGAGCACCCAGACCAGCCGGAGTGGCTGTCCCACGTCAATGCCGGGGTGCTCAAGGTCAAGCTGGCCACCGCCCTGATCGGGATCTCCTCCATCCATCTGCTGAAGGCCTTCATCAACGCCCCCAACCTGCCGGATCGCGCGATCTTCTGGCAGGTCGTGATCCATCTCGCGTTCTTGGTTTCCGCCCTTGCGGTGGCCTATACCGACAGGATGATGAACGCTACCCTGCTGTTGGCAAAGAAAACCCACTGACCGCAGCCAAACAACCTTTCCCAAGGACCGCCCATGACCGTGATCCGCCAGGACGACCTGACCCAGAGCATCGCCGATGCGTTGCAGTTCATCTCCTACTACCACCCGGTCGATTACATCAAGAACCTCGCCCGCGCCTACGAGCTGGAGCAGTCGCCGGCGGCGAAGGACGCCATCGCCCAGATCCTGATCAACTCGCGCATGTGCGCCGAGGGCCACCGCCCCATCTGCCAGGACACGGGCATCGTCAACGTCTTCCTCAAGATCGGCATGAACGTGCGCTGGGAAGCGACGCTCTCGATCCAGGAGATGTGCGACGAGGGCGCGCGCCGCGCCTATCTGCACCCCGACAACAAGCTGCGCGCCTCGATCCTCAGCGACCCGGCGGGCACTCGCCGGAACACCAAGGACAACACGCCGGCGGTGGTGCACATGACGCTGGTGCCGGGCGACAGGGTGGAAGTGGACGTGGCGGCCAAAGGCGGCGGCTCGGAGAACAAGTCCAAGTTCGTCATGCTCAATCCCTCGGACTCGATCGTGGACTGGGTAATGAAGACGGTGCCCACCATGGGCGCCGGCTGGTGCCCGCCGGGCATGCTCGGCATCGGCATCGGCGGCACTGCCGAGAAGGCGATGCTGATGGCCAAGGAGGTGCTGATGGAGCCGATCGACATGCAGGACCTGATCGCCCGCGGCCCCGCCAGCCGCGCCGAGGAACTGCGCATCGAACTGTACGAGAAGGTGAACGCGCTGGGCATCGGCGCCCAGGGCCTGGGCGGGTTCACCACGGTGCTGGACGTCAAGGTCAAGGACTACCCGACCCACGCCGCCAGCCTGCCGATCGCCATGATCCCCAACTGCGCCGCCACGCGCCACGCCCATTTCGTGCTCGACGGCTCCGGCCCGGCGGTGCTGGAAGCGCCGTCCCTCGACGACTGGCCCAAGCTCACCTACGACACCTCGAAGGGCAAGCGCGTCGACCTGGACAGGGCGACGCGGGAGGAAGTCGCGACCTGGCAGCCGGGCGACGTGCTGCTGCTCAACGGCCGCATGCTCACCGGCCGCGATGCCGCCCACAAGCGCATGATCGAAATGCTGAACAAGGGCGAGAAGCTGCCGGTGGACTTCACCAACCGCTTCATCTACTACGTCGGCCCGGTGGACCCGGTGCGCGACGAAGTGGTGGGCCCGGCCGGCCCCACCACCGCCACCCGCATGGACAAGTTCACGCGCCAGATGCTGGAGAAGACCGGCCTCATCGGCATGATCGGCAAAGCCGAGCGCGGCCCGGCCGGCATCGAGGCGATCCGCGACAACAAGGCGGTGTATCTGATGGCGGTAGGCGGCGCCGCCTATCTCGTGTCCAAGGCGATCAAGGCGGCCCGCGTCGTCGCTTTCGAGGATTTGGGCATGGAAGCGATCTACGAGTTCGAGGTCAGGGACATGCCGGTGACGGTGGCCGTCAACGCCCGCGGCACGTCGGTGCACCAGACCGGGCCGAGGGAATGGCAGGCCCGCATCGGCAAGATCCCGGTGGCCGTGGCGTGATTCCCATGGGGCGGGGCTGCGTCCGCAACATCTGCCGCCGGAAGTCGTCACGGTCCGGCTGACCGCGCTGCCGCATATCGTCCCGCGCCATGTTCCGCCGCATCCGGATCGTCGTCCTGCTGCTGATCCTGGCCACCGTCGCCCAGTCGGCGTGGCTGGCGAAATCGCGCGCCACGGACTGGCGGTCCTCGCTGCAGGTGGTGATCTATCCGCTGAACGGCGACGGTTCGGACGCGGTCGCCGCATATCTCGAACGGCTGCGCGAGGAACACTTCGAGCCGATCGAGGCCTTTCTGGAAGAGGAGGCGAAGCGCTACGGCATCGCCACCCTGCGCCCCGTCAACGTCTCCCTCGCCCCGGTCATTCCCGGCCTGCCGCCGGCCGCACCGCACGACGGCAACCCCCTGAAGGCCATCGGGTGGAGCCTGCAGATGCGCTTCTGGGCCTGGCGCAACGACCCCTACACGGGACCCAGGCCGCAAGTGAAGATCTTCGTCCTGTACCACGATGCCAACAACAACGAGCGGGTGGAGAATTCCCTCGGCCTGGAGAAAGGCATGATCGGCGTCGTCCACGCGTTCGGGGCGAAGCGCATGGCCGCCCAGAACAATGTCGTCATCGCCCACGAGTTGCTGCATACCCTGGGGGCGAGCGACAAGTACGATCCCGCGACCAACCGGCCGCTCTACCCCGACGGCTACGCCGAACCGGAGCGCAAGCCGCTGCATCCCCAGGACGCGGCCGAAATCATGGGCGGCCGCACGCCGATCTCCGACGTCGAAGCCGAGATTCCCGCCTCGCTGCAGGAGGTGGTGGTCGGCCCGCGAACGGCGCGGGAGATCAACTGGATCGCCGCCGCAAGCCCGCCAGGCAATTAGCCATTACTCGTAGGGCGCGCCGTGCGCGCCGAGCGTCGGATCGGCTGCCGTTGTCCGGTCTCTGGCCAGCGCCAGACCGGCCGCGGCTGTCCTATCATCGATGGCCCTACGGCTTGGCCAGAACGTCCGCTCCCGCCTTGGCGCACTGTCCGTCCTGCGCCGAGGTGGCGCCGGAAACGCCGATGGCGCCGACGATCTTGCCCTCCACCACCAGGGGCAGTCCGCCTTCGATCGGCAGCGCGCCCGGCAAGGTCATGACCACGTTGCGCCCGCCCGCCACCGCATCCTCGAACGCCTTGGTCGGCCGCTTGAAGGCGTTGGCGGACTGGGCCTTGCGCACCGCCACTTCGGAACTGCCCACCTGGGTGCCGTCGATGCGCTCGAAATAGACCAGATTGCCTCCGGTATCGACGATCGCCGCTGCAACCGTCCAGCCGTTCTTCTTCCCTTCCGCGATCGCGGCAGCGGCGACCTTGTGCGCCTGGTCGACGCCGATCGGCGCGCCGTAGCCGTTGGGCATCTGGGCCTGGAGCGACAGGCTCGTCCCCAGAATTGCAGTGCAGACAGCCAGTTGCGCGATCTTCAGTTTCACGATTCCCCTCCTCGTTGTGGTGAAACGGCGGATACCGGCGGCATGCAGTGCCCCGATCGCGAACCCCCAGCACATCCCGGTGTCTGACAGGCGCATGCATCGAAAACAGACATTCGACGCCCCGGTTTTGTTCCACCGGCAGGCGGCGCGCCGACAGCCCAACCCGCTCGATGCAAGACTCATAAGCACATGGAAATAACCCTGCTCTGGATTCTTGCCGCAACTCTGGTATTGATCGGCCTGGTCGGCGTCGTACTGCCGGCGCTCCCCGGCACGGCGCTGATCTTCCTCGGCCTGCTGGTGGCCGCCTGGATCGACGACTTCCAGCGCGTCGGCGGTCTCACCGTCGCAGTCCTCGGCGCCCTGGCAGCTCTCGCCTGGCTGGTGGATTTCGTCGCTGCCAGCCTCGGTGCGAAGCGTGCCGGCGCCAGCGCCCTGGCGGTGGTGGGCGCGGTGCTGGGCACCGTGGCCGGCCTGTTCTTCGGCTTCCTCGGCCTGCTCTTCGGGCCGCTGCTGGGCGCGGTAGCGGGGGAGCTGTTGTCCGGACGGGCATCGGGACAGGCAGCCAGGGCGGGCCTCGCCACCTGGGTCGGCCTGATCTTCGGCATCGCCGCCAAGCTGGCGCTGGCGTTCACCATGATCGGCGTCTTCGCCACCGCCTACTTCCTGACCTCCCCTCCCGGCTGACGCGCCGAATGCGGCGGAGGGCCGATCACTTCGATAATCTTTCACACCCCGCCCAGAGGAGATGGTCGAGCCTGCACGGCAAAGGGGACATTGGCGGTAAGAGACAGGTGCGTGTTCTGCCGATTTCGCTCATACGTGGCAAGACGGAGCCAAGAACCATGCCATAGAAGAGAAGCAGGGCCGAAAGCGCCTGACTGGGGGTCGAGGCGACCCCACTCCGGGTGCTGGCCAGCCAGGACGGCATCGGCTGAACCTCGCCGCCGCCCAGGCCGGTTGGCGCAGGCCAGCGCATCGGTCGAGGAGGACCGTCAATGGACATAGACATCCTCCGTCCGTATGCTGTAGTGGAAATAGCGAATGCGCTCGCGCAATTGGTCGAGCACTTTCGTCGACTTCAAGTCTGGCAGCGGCGGGCAAATGCCCCGAGGTTTCAGACTATGGGTGCCTGGTGAAAAACTCGCTTCAGGTGTACCGGGAGGATTTTGAGCAGTGGTGGAAAATCTACAATCACACGGCTGCAAAAAGCGAAGAGATGCCAAAATTTCAAGGACGTCACGCTGTTCTTGCGCCTATGGTCGGGTGCAGCGGCGCTTCGCTTACTGGCTGCCGGCCCCTCATGCGCGGCATTATGTAGCACGCACCCCAAGACCCTGAGTTGCGGTAGGCCAGAATTCCCGGAATTCGATGAACGGGAGGCATTCATGGCTGAATCCATCGTCGTATCCGGCCTTGTGGCGAAGCACCGGGAGATCGCCGGGTGGATCGACCATCATCGCAAGGAAATCGAGCGCCTGGGCGCGGACCTCACGCACCTGGACGCCACCCTCAAGCTGTTCTCCCCCGATCTGGACCTGCGTTCGCTCAAGCCGAAGGCGCACAGACAACGCAACGTCGTCTTCCGCTCCGGCGAAGTGCCGCGCTTCATCCTCGATGCCCTGCGCGAAGCCGGGCGCCCTCTCGCCGGCCACGCCCTGGCCGAGCGGGCCATGGTGCTCAAGGGGCTGACAGCTACCCGGAAACACTGCGCGCCGTGCAGAAGTCCCTCACCACCGCCCTGAAGACCTCCCGGCAAGGGCACGATCACCGAAGGCCCGATGCAGGGACAGGCCCGCACCTGGCGCATCGCCTGAACTACGCCGCAGAGGCACCTGCGCGCGCTTGTTCCTGCCAGTAGCCGCACCAGTCCCGGCTCGTGGGGGCGTGCGCGCAGCGGGTGACGATGTCGTTGAAGATCCTGCCGTTCGCCCAGCGACGCGTATCCTCCCGGTACGCGATCTCGTTGGCGTACACGTCCAGGTACTTTACGCTCACCTTGTGGATCTGGCCGATCTGCATCCGGCGCAAGCGGCTGAAGTAGCTCTCCGCCTGATTGTTCGTTGTGCCGTCCTCGGCCCGATACTCCTGGCTGTGGTTCACGCGACGCACCGCGTACTTGGCGTGAAGCAGGTCGTAGGCGTCGGATTCGTCGGCGCAGAGCACGGCGCCGGCGGCGACGTGCTGGGGCACCAGCTTGCCCATGGCGGCCTGAGTCTCCTTCTTGACGATGAAAGTCAGGGTGCGCTTCGCGCCCACGCCTTCATCGTTGGCGGCATGGCACTCGCGCATCACCACGAGGCAGCGCTTGTCGGGTGACTGGTTCTGGGCAAGCCGGCGGTCCGCCCGGTCCTGCTTGCGGTTCTCGGGACGCACGATGCCGCCCACGTAGGCGCCGTCCATGTGCACCTCGCCCTGGAGCGGCTGGTCGTCCATCGGGTGCAGGGATTCGCGCAACTTGTGCAGGAGAACGTAGGCGCTCTTGTGCTGCACGCCCAGCTCGCGCGCCATCTGCAGGGCGGAAATGCCCTTGACCGCGTTGGTGTAGAGCAAGGCGGCGGCCAGGTACAGGCGCAGGGGCAGCTTGTGGTGCGCGAACACGGTGCCGCTGGTCACGGAGAAGTCGTCGCCGCAGGCCGCGCAGCGCCAGATCAAGCGCGCCGGGCGGAAGTAGTGCTTGTGGATCGTGCCGCAGTGCGGGCACGTCACTTCCTCGCCGTCGCCCCAGCGCATGCGCCGGAACAGGGCGAAGGCGTCCAGGTCAGTCATCGCCAGCACCTTCGGCAACGACAGGGTGCGGGCTTCGGCTTTCAGAAGGAAGTGCAGCGGCATGTGTAGCCCCAAGGTGGTGGTCTTGAGGCTCATTCTGCGCCGGGCGGAGGCTCATACCGTGAGCCTGCCGCTCACCACAGGCCATCCGGCCTCCTTGGGGTAGCTGCTACATAATGCCGTTACCTTGCACGTTATGCGTCTTGAGAGGGGAGACAATTGTGATTGAGGCCCTCATTGGTGCAGCGGTTGGTGTTCTTACCATTGTGTCTGCGCGATGAATTCGTGGGGAACGCTGGGTGTATTCATTGGGCCTGCTCACTCTGCCTGGCATCTACGCGTTCTTCGCTCTACAAGCAGGCGAGCAGGCTGTGGGTGTCAAGGAAATGATCTTCGGTGTTCCGTACGTTGTCGCCGGCCTTGTCTTCGCGTTTGTTAGCGTCCGCCAGTCAGCAGTAGTGGTCGGTGTATTTTGGCTACTGCACGGGCTGTACGACTTGGCCCATAGTCAGTTCATCATCAACACCCCCGGCGGCCACCCAAACTCCTCCACTTATGGCCACTTGAAAATCCCCCACCCAGCCGCATGCCAATGAGCTAATTGTCGGCATGGTAGGTGGCGGCGCAAACAGGACATCATCGCCCCTCGATTTCACGAGGGGGTACGGAGGTGAATGTCTGAAGCCGAATCAGAAGAGCACGGTCGTAACGCTGCTGCACAATGGGGTCTCGCAGCGCGAGATCGGTCGTAAGACGGGGATTGATCGCAAGACGATCCGTAAGCTCGCCCAGGCGATGGGCGCTGCGGCGGACGGGGCGCCGGCAAATTCCCCCATGGCCACCGGGTCGGCGGGGGTGGCCATTCAAATTCCCCCACCCTGGCCACCGGCCGATGGGGCCGGCGTATCGCCGCCGGCGCTGCCGGCGCACGCGCGTTCGGCCTGTGAGCCGCACCGGGCGTGGATTGAGGCGCAGGTGCGCCTGGGCCGCAATGCGACGGCGATCTACCAGGATCTGGTGGATCGCTTCGGCTTTGAGGGCCGCTACAACAGCGTCAAGCGCTTCTGCCGGAGTTTGCGCACCTAGGCGCCCGAGCAGTTCGACCGGCTGGAATTTCTGCCCGGCGAGGAGGCCCAGGTTGATTATGGCGAGGGTGCGCCCACGCTTCATCCCGGCGGCCGGTATCGCAAACCGCGGCTGTTCGTGATGACGCTTCGCTACTCGCGCCGCTCGTATCGGCAGGTAGTGTGGAAGTCGAGCAGCGAGGTGTGGGCACGGCTTCACGAGCATGCCTTCCGGTACTTCACGGGTTGCCCCCAGTATGCAGTCCTCGACAATCTGAAAGAGGGGGTCATCACCCCGGACATCTACGAGCCGCAACTGAACCGCCTGTACGCGGCGATGCTCGCCCACTACGGGGTCGTGGCCGACCCGGCCCGGGTGCGCGACCCGAACCGCAAGGGTAGCGTGGAAAATGCGATTCAGCACACCCAGGCCACGGCCCTGAAGGGGCGTCGCTTCGAATCCATCGAGGCGCAGAACGCCTATCTCATGCACTGGGAAGAGAAATGGGCCGCCCAGCGCATCCACGGCCGCGCCAAGCGCCAGGTCGAGGAGATGTTCCAGGAGGAGCGGGCCCACCTCAGGGCGCTGCCCATCGAGGGCTTCCGCTACTTCGAGGAGGGCGTGCGCACGGTGCAGGACGACACCACCGTTCAGGTCGACAGCGCCTGGTATGCCGCGCGCCCGGCGCCCATCGGTTCCGAGGTGTTGGTGCGCGTCTATGAGCACGAGATCGAGATCCGCGACCTGCACACGCTGGCGCTGATCCGCCGCCATGCGCGCGCCGCCCGCAAGGGCGAAGTCAAGCTGCCCGATGCCGAGCGCGTGTTCAATCCCTCCCGGCAGACCCATCAGATCCTCAAGCGCGCCGAGCAAATCGGCCCGCAGACCCACGCGCTGTGTAGCGAGCTGTTCGAGCGCCGTGGCCGGGAAGCGCAGAAGAGCATGTGGGGCATCGTGGGGCTACACCCGCGCTATCCGGCCTGCATCCTGGAGCAGGCCGCCGCCAGCGCGCTGGCGCGCAACATCTACTCCTACAAGGCCGTGCGCGCGAGCGCCGAGCAACTGCTCGCTCAGGCCATCGCCCGGCTCGATGGGAGCGCGCCGGAATTGCCCCTCATCCACGCTGCCTCGCCGCTCACCCAGCAGCACGAGCTCATCCGTGACAGCGCTGAGTACGCCGCGTTCTTCAACCGCAGCGTGCGCCCTGAGCAGTGCCAGCCAAGTATCCCCGCACTCCCGCAGGACACCAAAGCGTGCAGCTACCGCTGTGCGAGCCACCACAGCCCGAGCGCTGCGCATGAGCGAGCGCCGCAACACCTTGGGGGCGCCGCCCCCAACCCCCCGCACTCGCCGTGAGGCAGGCCGGCAGGCGAAAGAACTGCCTGCCGACCCGCCAGGAGCGTACTTCTCTGGGGGCCGTCAAGGGTACGGCTGTCGCCCGGGCGAGAAAAGCGCTCGCCCGCCCTTGACGGAACAGCCGCCCCAGCAGGCTCGGCGCCGAGAAACCCGCACCCTCCAGCCTCAGCGCCAACCCATCCCCACACAGATACCACCCGTTACCCACCGTCCAGGAGACCCTGAGCTATGAGCATGAGCCTGATCGAAATCGAAAAAACCCTCAAACAGCTGCGCCTGTCGGGCGTGCGCGCCACCCTCGAGACGCGCCTGATCGAGTCCCAGGCCTCCAACCTGTCATTTATCGAGACCTTCTCGGCCCTGCTCCAGGATGAGCTGGATCGGCGCCAATCCCGGCTGCTGGAGCGCCGCTACCAGCTCTCCGGTCTGGAGGAGCGCGCTTCGCTGGCGGAGTTCGACTGGGGCTACAACCCCAAGATCCCCAAGCGCACCTGCTTCGAGCTGCATACCCTGAAGTTCATCGCCGAGGGCGACAGCGCACTCCTGATCGGTGAACCCGGCACTGGGAAGAGCCACGTCGCCAAGGCCATCGCCTATGCGGCACTGCGCTCGGGGCTACGCGTGATCTACGCGGAAGCCGATGAACTGCTCGCCAGCCTCGGCCAGGCTTCGCCCGCCGACAAGCGCAAGCTCCTCAAGCCTGTCATCGACGCCGATCTGCTCGTGCTCGACGACCTGTTCTTGGCCCGCCAACTCCCGGCCGAGGCCGCCGACGCCCTGCAATCGATCCTGCACAAGCGCTACAAGCTGCGAAGCAGCTCGCTCATCGCCTCAAACCGCATCATCGAGGACTGGCACAAGTATCTCGGCGACGCCGCCCTCACCACCGCCATCCTCGACCGCTCCTGCACCGCAGCGTGCTGTTGGAGTTCCGCGGCAAAAGCTACCGCCTAAAAGAGGCCGCCAGCCGCCTTGCCAAAGCTACCCGTTCCGAGTAACAATCCCCACCCTCCTGTCTGCGCCCCTGGAGGAATTTGACCTGGCCACAGGTGGAGGAATTTCAAGTGGCCGCCGGGGTGAACACTGGCGTTCCCGGTTGGTACCCCATTTTCTGTTTTGTTGTTGATGCTGTTATCGGCTCGTATCTTCTGTGGCTATCGCGGCGTATTCCCGATGCAAATCTTCACCAGGCGTAAGTCGAAGCGTTGCCGCCCGTAGGAAGTTTGCAGAAACAGGTTAACGCCTTGAGTGCCATGCAGACGCATAATCGGGTAAGGGCCGGCTTCTAACCGGCCCTCCCCACACCGCCCGGCATGCGGGTCCGCACCGGGCGGTTCATCAAGAGGGTTACACGTTGCTCGCGTGTGTCCGTGCGCGAACGTGAATGGCTGGCGGCATGGACCAAGGCCGTCTGCGACTCGCCCGGTCGGGTTCAACGTCCAGATCGAGTTGTCCATCGCTCCTCCCTTCTCTTCATGTTCAGTCCTCAGGGCGATCGCACTCGGTTGTCATAGTGGCGTGAGTCCGAGCAGCGCCATGCGGGCATCGTCATCCCAACCGATGGCCTTGCGCCGCAGGCGCAGGCTCTTCTTGGGAGCAGAGGGAGCGGAGGAATCCTGACGCAACAGATTCAAAGCCATCTTGGTCAGCAGCGAGAAGTTCTGCGCAGCGTGATCCTTCACGAGGCGCCGATCGTCTTCGCCGAAGATCACATCCAGGCTCCAATGAAGGCGATTCTCGATCGCCCAGTGATCGCGAACGGCAGCGGCGAACGCCGCGGTGCTCATTTGCCTCGAAGCAATGTAGTAACGCGTCTCCACCGGCGAGGCTTTGCCCCGGACCACTCGCACCGAATCGACCCGTCCGAGCAGCGCACAATCGATCCAGGTCCCCGTATTTACCTCCCCGGTATTGGGCAAGGTGCGGTAGATCTGAAACACATGGCGCCCATGGCCGGTCTGCACGGCGTTGTGGACCTCGTCCCAGTGCCCGACGAAAGCGCCCTCCAGTGCTTCATGCAGCGTGGGCTGATTGGCCTTGACCGCCAACAGGTAGTCCGCGCCCAGGGCGCGGATTCCACGGGCGATCTCGCGCTGGGTGCCCATGGCATCGATGCTGACCAGACAGCCCCGGATCGCCAGGGCCTCCAGCAGTGCCGGGATGGCCGTGATCTCGTTGCTCTTGTCGGCGACCTTCTCCTGGCCCAGGGCAATCCCCATGCGGGTGGCGAAGGCGCTGACCATGTGCACCGGACTGTCCCCAGCCGTGGCCGATCCTCTCAGGGCCTTGCCATCGATGGCCACGTTCTCGCGCAAGGCACCGACCACGCCCGAGACCCAGCGCCGGAACACCTGCTCGAACTGCTTGGGGTCGAGGATGCGGAAGATCCGATTGAACGTGTCGTGGGAGGGGATGCCGTTCTGAAGGCGCAGGAAGCCTCTGAGCCACGGCTCCTTCTTGCGCGCCCATTCGGCCATGTCCTCAAAACCTTCCACGTTCGCAAAGATGGCGCAGATGGCAATCACCAGCACCTCCACCAGTTCATGGCGCTTGCCGTTGCCCCTTCTTTGGTCCTCGATCTCGGTAAGGTATTCCACCAGGCTTGTCGTCTTTCTCGTGGCCATTTTCGCTCGCGCAAAAGACGAGAGTAGAACCCGATTTGAGGCGAGTTCACAAGACACATGCATAACCATCGGATTGTTAACGACTTTTCCAGAGAGTCCACTACATTGGCATTTCCGGGTACTTTATGATGTCCGAGTGCGATCACCCTGGTTCAGTCCTTCGCCGCATCTTCCTCGTGGGAAGGCAGGCAGCGCACACTATGACCTCTGCTGACTTCTGCCGAATCACGACGAGAATCCGTTCCCGCCGCGCTATGCCGCGGTCTGTTCGCTGCCTGTTCGCTCGCTTGCGGCGGGCAACTCGCCGCAGCGCCTGGGCCTTGATGATCCAGTTTCGCCCTTTCTGGAAGTACGGTTCAGCACGACATCGCCACGCCAGACAGATCTCCCCAGGTAAGAACGCGATGTTTCCGTGCGCACAAGCGCTGCATCTACCTTGTCCGCCGTATCCGATGGGCTTCGTCATGCGGTGCCAACTCGCCCGCAGACCAGGCCTGCCATGCAGTTTCTGTCCGTCGCCTCGCACGTTTGCACTCCGGCTTCCTTCAGACAAGTCCTCGCGGGCTTGCCCTTGCCTTCGGCTAGTGGTTATCATCGATTCATCATGAATCCATGTCGGCACTCCCACAGGGGACTTCCACCCCATTACACCGCGCCCATGCTGGGCGCACACCTTTCACTTAACACGGACGCGCAGCAAAACCCGCTGCGCGCCGGTTAGTGCAGCATTCGAACTCGGATGAGCGAGCGACCCATGTTCGAGGAATACTCGGAGTTCTTCCAGACAGAGCCAGAATGGGTCGATGATCTGGGTTGGTACCACGGTGCTCGCTTTGTAGTAGCTCGGGGGACACACCGCTTGACCGTGACCATCGCTCCGGACGAGGGTGAACTGGACGTTATCTGGGAGAATGATGGCCACCGTCTCCTTGGCTTGTACTTGAAGATGGTCGTTGAACTGGCGGATCGAGCGTCGCGGTACTTCGGAGCATCTGCTCGTTCGAGTAAACACCGGCCCCGAGGCCCTTTGCAGTGTCGAATACTGCCTGCTACGTCTCAGGCCCAACATTGAAGTCGAGCTTCAGATGGGTTGGGGCCCCGGCTGGTCCCCGAGTTCCAACTCGTCGTTGCAGTCTCGACGCCCTTCGGGCGCGCCTTAACTCTGACGTTAAGAGTCATGGACGCACTCTTTACCGCCATCGGCGCAATTGCGCATCGGCGCCTCGTCGTCAGTGTTGTACTGTCCATTGCATTGGCGGCTCTTCTTTCGTACGCCATCACAGCGTTCACCGCCGGCTACTCTCTCTCATTGGTGATTCTTGGTATTGCATTCGGCGTCTACTGGCAAGCCCGCGCCGAAGCAGGATTGAGTCTGACTGCCAAGGTTGAAGAACCAAAGATTTCGCGCCCCGTCGCATTTCTTGGGCTCATGTTCATCGGGGTCGTTTGCGGTGGTTTTCTGTACGCACTGCTGCACTCAGCCCTTTTTGGAGCCGCGGGTCTCGTCTGCGGCGTTGTCGCTGTTGAAGCGTTGTACCGCTTCGCCCGCCGCGACCCCATTCCACTAGAGTCCCTGGCGTTCTCTGCTCTGTCATTGCTTACAGGCTACTCATTACTGCTCGTTCTGATTTCCGCCAATACACCATGACTTCTAACCCTTCAGTCGAGGCGCGGCTTCGCCGCTGGGACGCCGTGCCGGCGGGGCCGGTCCGTCGCTCCTCACTTCCACGTTAGGTGACACCGGAGATGGGCGAGTTCATGTACTTGTTTGCCGGGATTGGTCTCGGAGAGACACTCGGGGACACCATGGTTATCCTGTCCTGGCCTATCCGTTGTGGCAGCATTTCCCCCTGAACCTCGCGAAGGCGGATGCTATGAAGTTCAACGTGACGATCGACTTGAAGCAGGGCCGAGGAAGTGCGGGCAGACCACATGTATCCGCAATCGGTTCCAGGCGCGCAATAACGTGGTCCCCTGTTAAAGGCAAAGCCCTTCTCGTATACCTCGATAAGCGCAAACTGCCGGCCGCTCCCGCGCTCGAAGCGGCTCCTCCCCCATCGGCTCAGGCAACCGCGCCCCCCCGCCCTGCAACGAAGAGGACAAGGCGACCTATAACGGGAAAACCCGAGGCGTAACCCTACAGTCAGCCGGACCGCCAGCAGGCTACGTTCGCAGGTTCCCTCCGCCTTGCGAACTCCGGCCGCCGGTCACCACGAACGTTCGGCACCTTGAAGCGCCGTCGCCGTTCCATTGACATCATGTAGCCGCATGGCTACAGTGGCACCGTGATCGAAATTCGCAAGACCGATGTCTTCGCTCGGTGGCTCGACGGCCTGCGCGACATCCGAGCCCGGGCTCGTGTTCAAGCCAGGATCGAACGGCTTGCCGCCGGAAACCCGGGCGATGCTGAACCGGTCGGCGAAGGTGTATCGGAGCTGCGAATCGACTATGGCCCTGGTTACCGGGTTTATTTCAGGAAACGAGGGCATGAGCTGATCATCCTCCTGGCCGGCGGCGACAAGAGCACCCAGGCCAAGGACATCAAGACCGCCTTGCGCCTCGCGCGCAACCTTTCGGAGTAGTCGCTATGGCCAAGACCGCTACCACACGCTACGACGTTGCCGAACACCTCAGGACCCCGGAGGAAATGGCCGCATACCTCGAAGCCTGTCTCGAAGAGGCGGACGGAGACGCCGCTTTCATCGCCAAGGCCATTGGCGACATCGCCCGTGCCAAAGGCATGGCGCAGGTTGCACGAGATGCCGGGCTGTCCCGCGAGAGCCTCTACAAGGCGCTGTCCGGCGAACGCAGCCCGGACTTCGATACCATCCTCAAAGTCATCGGAGCATTGGGACTCAAGCTGCATGCCAAAGCCAGCGATGGCTGACGCAGTCTGCTGTCAGGCGCGGCTGGGACAGCAGAAGGCCATCGCCCCGGCTACCCCCGCCGCGCACTCATGACGCTGGGAATCCCCGCCACCAGCTTGAGCGTGCGGGCGAGCTGCGGCACGCCGGTGATCTCGACCGTGAACTGCATCCGCGCCTGACCGCTGCGGGACAGGGTATTGACGGCGGTGACGTTGATCTTCTCCCGCGACAGCACTTCAGTGATGTCGCGCAGCAGGCCCTGGCGGTCCACCGCTTCCACCAGGATGTCGGCCGGATAGACCGCCGCCTGCTCGCCGGCCTGGGGCCGAACCGCCTCGCCCCATTCCGCGCTGATGACGCGCTCCGGGTTGCGCCGCATCATGTTCGCGAAGTTGGAGCAGTCGGCGCGGTGCACCGAGACGCCCTTGCCGCGGGTGACGAAGCCGCGGATGGCATCCGGCGGCGCCGGCTTGCAGCAGCGGCCGAGCTGGGTCAGGAGCTTGCCGACGCCCACCACCAGGACGCGATCGCCGGAATCGGCGGCGCGGCTCTTGCGCGTCTGGATCTGCGGCTCGGCGGGGGGCTCCTCCGGCGCGCCGCGCAGCGCCACCTGGATCGCGCGCGGACCGAGTTCGTTGCGCGCCGCGCCGAGGAACAGCGCCTCGGCATTGGCGAAGCCGAGCTTGCCGGCGAGCGCGTCGATGTTGGCCTGGGTCTGTCCTTCGCGCTGCAACTCGCGCAGCACGATCGCGCGGCCCTGCGACAGAGTCTCCGATTCCTCGAGGACCGCGAACCAGCGCTTGGCCTTGGCCCGGGCATGCGAGGTGGCGAGGTAGCCGAGTTGGGGGTTGAGCCAGTCGCGCGACGGACCGCCCTGCTTGGCGGAGACGATCTCCACCCGCTGGCCGCTGGCGAGCGGCGTGTTGAGCGGCACCAGATGGCCGTCCACCTTGGCGCCGCGGCAGCGGTGGCCGAGATCGGTGTGCACGCGGTAGGCGAAATCGATCGGCGTCGCCCCGCGCGGCAGATCGATCACGCGCCCCTGCGGCGTCAGCACGTAGAGGGTGTCGTCGAGGGCGGCGCGCTTGTAGTGCTCGACCCAGTCGGCGGCGTCGGTGACCTCGTCGCGCCACGACAGCAGCTGCCGCAGCAGCGCGATCTTGTCGTCGTAGGCGCCGCCGGCCGGCCCGGCATTCTCCTTGTAGCGCCAGTGGGCGGCCACGCCCAGCTCGGCGTGCTGATGCATCTCCCAGGTACGGATCTGCACCTCCAGCGAGCGGCCGTCGCCGGCGATGACGGCGGTATGGAGCGAGCGGTAGTCGTTGCCCTTGGGATTGGAGATGTAGTCGTCGAACTCCTTGGGGATAGGCTGCCAGATCTGGTGCACCACGCCCAAGGCGGTGTAGCAGTCCTTCACCTGATCGACGATCACCCGCAGGGCGCGCACGTCATACACCTCGGAGAAGTCGAGGTGCTTGGCGTGCATCTTGTTCCAGATGCTGTAGATGTGCTTGGGCCGGCCATAGACCTCGGCCTCGATGCCCAGCGCCGCCAATTCGCCCTTGAGGCGGGCGACGGCGTCGACGATGAACTGCTCGCGCTCGACGCGGCGCTCGTCCAGTTGCTTGGCGATGCGCTTGTAGGTCTCCGGCTCGATGAAGCGGAACGACAGGTCCTCCAGTTCCCACTTGAGCTGCCACACGCCGAGGCGGTTGGCGAGCGGCGCGTAAATGTCGAGACTCTCCCGCGCCAGCGCCTGGCGTTCCTCGCCCGGATGTTCGGTGAAATAGCGCAGCGTCTGGGCGCGGGAGGCAAGCCGCAGCAGCACGACGCGGATGTCCTCCACCATCGCCAGCAGCATCTTGCGCAGGGTTTCGGTCTGGGCCTTGATCTCCGAGGTGGTGGCATCGTCGCGGGTGCGGGTGACGAGGCGCAGGCCGTTGAGCCGGTTGAGCCCCTGCACCAGAATCGCCACATGGCTGCCGAACTCCTGCTCGATGCGCTCGTCGGCATCGTCCAAGTGCTCGAAAACCGCGAACAGCAAGGCCGCCAGCCGTGTCTCCACGTCGAGCCGCAGGGAAGCGACGACGAGCGCCATGCCCAGCACGTGGTGCCAGATGGACTCGCCGGTGCCCAAGGTCTTGCCGCGGTAGAGGGGCTCGACCAGGGCATAGGCGCGCTGCAGGCGGTCGCGGGATTCCGGCGGCAGGCCTTCGCCGATGAGATCGAACGGGTCCTGCTCCGTGGCCGGCTTGGCGATGGAATGGGTGACGGAGACCATGTCGCGATTATCCCATGACGCCCGGAAGATTGAAGTACCCCGACCCGCTGCGCTGCGTACTTTGCTGGCGGGCGGCTCGCGCTCTATCATCTCGTGCGCATCCGCCCGCCCGCAGCGGTGATTCCATCTCCCATAGACCCGTTCCCACCGCCCGATGTTCTCCCGGATACGAAACTGGCGGCGTCAGCGCACCGCCCGCGGCTACCAGGTCAGCGCCGACGCCTGGGCGGCAGCCGAAAGCCGGTTGCCGTTTCTCGATTACCTGCCGCCGGCAGACCGGCCGCGGCTGCGCCAACTGGCGCTCGAGTTCCTCGCTGAAAAGGAGATGACGGGCGCCCACGGCTTTCACCTCAGCGACCCGATTCGCCTGTGCATCGCGCTCCAGGCCTGCCTGCCGATCCTCAACCTGGGGCTGGACTGGTACCGCGGCTGGGTCGGCGTCATCGTCTATCCGGGCGATTTCGTGATCCCGCGCGAGATGGTGGACGAAGCCGGCGTGGTGCATGAGTTCGACGACGCGGTGCTGGGCGAGGCCTGGGAGGGCGGCCCGGTGCTGCTGTCGTGGCTGGACGAGCCGCAGGCGGGCGACCGCATCAACGTGGTGATTCACGAGTTCGCCCACAAGCTGGACATGCTGGACGGCAGCGTGGACGGCATGCCGCCGCTGCACGAGGGCATGAGCCCGCGCGCCTGGCGCGAGGCTTTCGAGGGCGACTACCGGGATTTCCGCGCCTACGTTGACCGCGGCAACGATACCTGGCTCGATTCCTACGCCGCCGAACATCCGTCCGAGTTCTTCGCCGTCATTGCCGAAGCGTTTTTCGAGACGCCGCTTTGGCTGCAGGAGGACTTTCCCGCCGTGTACGAACAGTTGAAGCTCTTTTTCCGCCAGGACCCGGCGGCCGGCGAGGCCAGCCTTCCCCCGCGGGATGGCGATGCCGCCTGACGCAGGCGCCCCGGCCGCGCCTCAGGCGATTGCAGCCACGAAGCGCACGATGGCGTCGAACGTCGCCTCCGGCTGATCCCGGTGGGGCGAATGGCGGCAGTCGGCGAGTTCGAGCAATTCGACCCTGCGCGTCTGGCGCGCGATGGCTTCGAGTTGCGCCATCGTCCCGTACTCGTCGTCCTCGCCCTGGATGGCGAAGACCGGGCAGCGGATCGCCGGCAGGTAGTCCTCGATGTTCCACAGGCGGAATTCACCGCTCAGCCAGATGTCGGCCCAGGCGCGAAAGATCGCGTCGCCGTCGCGGTGGTAGCGCCCCAGCCGCAGGCGCAGGTCGCTCGCAATCCACGCCTCCAACGCGCGTCGGATGCCTTGCAGGGCAAGGTCCTCGACGAAGACGTGGGGCGCCATGGCCACCACGCCCGCCACCTCCCACTGCCCGTCGCCGGCGTGGACCAGCGCGATCGAGGCGCCGTCGCTGTGGCCGATCAGCAGCGGCCGCAGGATGCGCAACTTCTGCAGCAATTCCGGCAGCACCACCAGGGCTTCACGATGGAGATATTGCGGCGCGCGCGGCCCCTGCAGCGGCGCGGACTGGCCGTGGCCGTGGCGCGAGTAGACCAGCGTCTGGCAGCCGGTGGAGGCCGCCACGCGTGCCGGAAAGTCGCGCCACAGCGCGATGCAGCCGAGCCCTTCGTGCAGGAACACCAGCGTCGGCCGGTTCGTCTGGTGGGCGGGAAGCAGCCGATATTCGAGGTCGTGGCCGGCGACGTTGATGAACTGGACCGGCGCCACCTGCGGCCACGGCGGCGGTCGGCCGAGATCGTGGACGGTCACGGGCGCATCCCCGCTCTCAACGGGCCAGCAGGAAATCGCGCACCGCCCCGATCTGAAACTCGTCCATCAACATCGGCGCATGCCCCACGTTGGGAACCTCCACCAGTCTCGCCTTCGGTCCGCGCTGTGCCATTTCCAGCGCCGTGTCGTGCAGCAACAGGTCGGACTGGGCGCCACGCAGCAGCAGGGTGGGAACGTGCACCGTGTCGTAGAGCGGCCACAGGTTCACGTCCTCGTCCCCCATCGCCTTGCGGAACGGTTCGCCGATGGCCGGATCGTAGGTCATCTCGTAGCCCCCGCCGGCTGCCGGACGCACGGCATGCACCGTGAGATGCCGCCACTGGGCGTCGGTGAGGGCACCGAAGGTAGCGGCGACGAAGCGGATATAGGCCTCCGCCTGCTCGATGGAGGCGAAGGTCGGCGCCTTGCCCACGTACTCGCCGATGCGCTTGATGGAGGAGGCGGTGATGAGCGGCCCGACGTCGTTCAACACCAGGCGCGTGATCGGCGTGTTCTCCTGCGCCGCCAGCGCCATGCCGATCAGTCCTCCCATCGAGGTGCCGACCCAGTGAACCTGCTCGACGTCGAGGCGGGCGATCAGCGTCACCATGTCCCCGGCATAGAGCGGCAGGTGGTAGTCGTCCGCCACCTTGAGCCGGTCGCTGCGTCCGCGCCCGACCACGTCCGGGCACACCACGCGGTAGCGGTCGGCCAGGGCCTGTGCCAGGAAATCGAAATCGCGGCCGTTGCGGGTCAGGCCATGCACGCAGATCAGCACGCGCGGATTGGCGGCATCGCCCCACTCCGTATAGGCCATGCGGTGCAGCCCATGCGGGCCGAGGCATTGAACCGTGCGTTGGCGCATCTGGGCTCCTTTCCTTTGCACGCCCGAAGTCTAACCCGGATCGTTGACGACGAAGAGCGCCGGCGACGCGAGTTACCCGCCGTGCCAGTAGCGACGCGACCGTTCCCGCTCGCGGACCACCGCCGAGGCATCGGGTGCGATCAGGAGCGTGACCGCGCCGTCTCGATCGGTGCGCAGCAGGCGGGCGCCGGTCGCCACGTAGCGTGCGACGACCTCGGGATGGGGATGACGGAAGCGGCTGCGATAGCCGACGGGGAAAATGACCGTCCTGGCCTGCACGGCGGCGACGAAATCCGCAGAGGACGAACTGCGGCTGCCGTGATGGGGGGCGACCAGGTAATCGGCACGCAGCGGCTGCGCGGCGAGCCGCACCTCGCTCGCCCCCTCGACGTCCGCCGCCAGCAGCAGCGTGCCCCCCGGCGCCTCGACCTTGAGCACGCAACTCATGTCGTTGCTCTTGCGCGGCGGCTTGTCGTAGTCGGCGGCCGGCGGGTGCAATACCTCGAAGCGCACGCCGTCCCACTCCCAGTGTTGACCGCCGATGCAGCGCCGCTGCGTCACCGGTGCGGCGCGCAACGGGTCGTCGTCGGGCAGCGAACTGGCCAGCCAGGCCACCGGCAGCGCTCCGAGAACGCTCGCCGCGCCGCCGGCATGATCATTGTCCTGATGGCTGACGACGAGACCGTCCAGACGCTGCACGCCGAGTGCCCGCAGGTAGGGCAGGACGATGCGCTCGCCGCTGTCGCTGTCGGCGGAGAACTGCGGTCCGGCATCGTAGAGCAGGTCATGGCTCGCCGTCTGCAAATGCACGGCCAGTCCCTGGCCGACATCGAGGGTGGTGACGCGCAACTCGCCCGGTTCCGGCCGCGGCGGCGGCGTGAGCAGCAGCGGCAGCATCAACATCGCACCCACCCAGCGCGCCGGAACGCCGCGCGGCAGCAAGAGCCAGATGCAGCCGATCACGGCGACGACGACCGCCCAGGCGGCCGGCGCCGGCTGCTGCCACACTGCGACGGGAAGTTCCGCCAGCCAGCCGAGAAACGCCATCAACAGTGCCAGGATCCAGTGTGCCAGCCACAGCAGGGGATCGAAGGGAATGAGGGCGGCCAGCAGCGCCAGCGGCGTCACCACCAGACTCACCAGGGGAATCGCCACCGCATTGGTCAGCGGCGAGATCAGGGAAAACTGCTGAAAAAGGGCCAGCAGCGCGGGAACCATGCCCAGAGTCACCGCCCATTGCGCCCGGCCCCAGGTGGCCAGCCAGTGCTGGCGCCCGACGCGTCCGCTGCCGACCTGGAACAGCAGTGCCACCGCCCCGAAGGAGAGCCAGAATCCGGCCGACATCACGGCCCACGGATCGATCAGCAGCACCACCAGCAGCGCCAGCAGCAGCACGCGACTGGGCGCGGTGGTGCGCCGCAGCCAGAGCGCGGCGGCGACCACGCTCAGCATGTAGAGGGTGCGCTGGGCCGGCACGCCGAAACCGGAAAGCAGGGTGTAGGCCAAGGCGGCCAGCCAGCCGGTCGCCACCCCCGCCTGCTGCGCCGGCAGCCGCAAGGCGAGCGCCGGTACGCGCCGCCACAGGCCGGCGGCGAGCCAGTACACGAGCCCCGCCACCATGGTCACGTGCAGGCCGGAAATCGACATCAGGTGCGTTGTCCCGGTGCGGTTGAAGAGCCGCCACTTGTCGGCGTCGATGGCGTGCTGGTCGCCCACCGCCAGCGCCACCAGCACGCCGGCGAATTCCGCTTCGGGCAGCGCCGCGGCGAAGCGCTCGCGGATGCGCTCGCGCAGGCGCTCCACCAGCGTGCCCGGCCGCGCCGCGAATTCGTCGAGCCGCTCGTTGGGCAGGCGCGACCGGACGTAGCCGGTGGCGCGTATGCCGCGCTCGAACAGCCATGCTTCGTAGTCAAAGCCATGCGGATTGGCGTTGCCGTGGGGCCGCTTCAGGCGCACCGTGAGCCGCCAGCGTTCGCCGGCATGCACCTCGCGAAACAGCTGCCATTCCTCCTCGCGCTGGCCGCGGTACCAGGCCAGGGAAATTCGCTGCGGCACCCGTGCCTGCGCCCGCTCCACCTCGAAATCGAAGCGCAGGCCGCGGTCGAATTCCTGCGGCAGTCCGCTCACGACACCGACGACCTCGATATCCCGGCCTTCGTTTTCGAGCGGCAGCGTGTCGGCCAACTGCAGTTGCCCGCGCGCGCTGGCGAACAGAAAGCCGAGGGCGAAGACCGCGACCGCCGCGATCACGCGCGCCGCGCCGGGCACCCGTCCGCGCAGCGCCGCGGCCAGCGCCGATGTCACCGCCACGGCGGCGGCGAGCCAGCCCAGTTCGCGCCAGCTCAGGAGTTCGGCCTGCTGCTGGGTGAGCCAGATGCCCGCAGCGAAGGATAGGATGAGAGCGCGCAAGGGAGGTGTCGCAAGGATTCAGGCGCCGTCCCGGGTCGCCGGCAATGCGTTCGGCGAGCCGGCCGGACCGATTCCGATAGCTCCGGCAGACGACGCGCGGCGCGTCCGGGTCACCCCGGGGGACAGTTTTCCGCCCGGCGGTAGCCCGCGCGCTCCGCTGCGGCGGCGCCGGGAAACGGCACCCGGAACTGCTCGGCGACTTTGGCATAGCCGGGGCAGCTGCGCAGATGGTAGGTCTGGGTTCGCTTGTTGCCGATCACCGGCTCCCCCGCGGGCGCCGGGGCCTGCCCGTAACGGTAGGCCGCCACCCCGCCGACCGCGACGGCGACCGCCGCCAGCGCGCCGACGATGATGCCGGTGCGGGAACGGTTCGCCGGCGGCGCCCGGTCCGGCGCGGCGCCCTCGTCCGGTCGCGGCACATTCGACGCTCCGGCCGGACCGCCGCTCGCGGCACCGGCCCCGGATCCAGGCGCCGCCGGTCCGGCGGTCGCGCCTCCCGCATCCGAGCGCGCCGCCCCCACGTGCGGCCCGAGCGCCTTGATCAGCACCTGGACATCGGACTCCCAGCGCGCATGGGTCAGCTCGACTGCGTTGCGGTAGGCCAGCTCTGCGAGATCCTGCGGCAACTGGTCGGCGCGCGGCATGGCGGCGCCGTGCACCAGCACCGGGATCACCGGAATGTCCCGCTTCAGGGCCGATCCGGTCTCCAGGCGCACGAAATCGCCCGGGTCGTCGAGCCGCCTGCGACCGGACTCATCCCTGGCCTCGATCCAGCTCTTGCCGATCAGCGTCAGCAGGACGCCGCAGGAGGCGACCTGCTGGTCGATGACACGGCGAAAATCCCGCCCCGGCTCGATGGCGACCACATCCATGAATACCGAGTCCTTGCCGAAATGTTCCGCCAGGTCCTCGTAGAGGCGACCGGCGTGACCTTCGCTGTCCTCCCTGCGATAGCTGATGAAGATTCCGCGCATCGTTCACCCCGTCGGATCGAGCGGCGCCGTTCAGGCGGCGAATCTCTTCAGTCCGATCGCATACTGATCGTCCAGCCTGTAGGGAATGCCATGCACCGTGCCCTCGCCGCGCGCGATGCACAGCTTGCGCACCCGCACATCGTCGATCCAGCGCGGGTTGGCCGCCTCCGCCCGGCGGTTGGCGACGATCACCATCTTCAGCGGCTGCAGCGTTCCCTGGCCGAAGTTCCATTGCAGCACGCCGAAGCTGATGCCCTGGCCGTCGAAGTCGCCGCTGATGCCGCAGAAGCAATCCGGGATGCCGGTGCCGGTCTCGAACGACCCGGTGAGGGCGAGGCAGCGGTAGGCCAGGTCCTTGTCGCCGATGGCGGGTTTGGGAATCGGGCTGCCGAACAGGGCTTCCCAGGTCGCCGGCTGCACGCTGCCGTCGGCCTCGATACCCTTGCGGCGTTGAAACGCCACCACGGCAGCCTGGGTTCCACCGCCGAAATCGCCGTCGATCGGTCCCCGGTAATCGCCCAGCGCGGACAGCTTGCGTTGAATCTCGCGCACCTCGTCGCCGCGCGAACCCAGCTTGTAGATCGCCATGCCTTCCTCCTGTCGGTGTCGGTTCCTGCGCACGGGGCCGCCGTCACCCGCCGTGGACCACGGCCGGAACATTCCCGCGCATCATATACGTTTCGGACAGCGGAGTTGCGCGCCGCGCAAGCCGGGCGTTTGCACAAGGCGCCGGCCTTGGGTAGCATGCTTTGCGCTTGCCGACAAGCCGGGCCGGCGCCGGCGGCACCGATCAGCGCCTTGCCGCGTTCCGCCCAGGGGGCGGCGGCGCCCGTCCCACGTGGAGCCACGCCATGTCCCTGCATGCCTTCGTCGCCATGCCCTTCGGTACCAAGGAAGGCATCGACTTCAATCGCGTCTATGGCGAGTTCATCAAGCCCGCTCTGGAGGGCGCCGGCTTCGAAGTCTTCCGCGCCGACGAGGAGATGCGCGCCGGCGAGATACGCAAGGACATGTTCCAGGAACTGCTGCTGGCGGACCTGGTGGTGGTGGACCTGTCGATCGACAATCCCAATGTCTGGTACGAACTCGGCGTGCGCCACGGCCTGCGCAAGCGCGGCGTGATCCAGATCGGCTCGCGGCGCGAGCGCCTCCCCTTCGACGTGGTCACCGACCGCACCCTGCGCTACGAGTTGAAGGACGGCGTCCCGGACCCGGCGATGCTGGAAGAACAGAAAACGAAGCTGGCCGCCTTCGCTACGGAAACCATGGCCGCCTGGCATGGCTGGAAGGTGAGCCCCGTATACCAGCTCCTGCCCTACCTGCAGGAACCCGACTGGCGCACGCTGGCGGTCGTAGGCTCGCAGGAGTTCTGGGATCTGTACAAGGAGTGGTCGCGCCGGGTCGAAGTGGCGCGGCTGAAGAACCGGCCGGGCGACATCCTGGTGCTGACCGACGAAACGCCGACCTGGGTACTGCGGCTGGAGGCGAAGCGCATGGCGGGCAAGGCGCTGACCAAGCTGGGACAATTCCGCTTCGCCCTCGAACAGTTCGAGGAGGCGCTGGCCATCGACCCCACCGATTTTCAGAGCCGGCAGCAGCAGGGCATCCTGCTCGGCCGCCTGGGCAAACCGGAAGAAGGCAGCGAACTGATCAAGGCGATTCTCGAAGAGCGTCCCAAGGACGCCGAAACCTGGGCCCTGCTGGGCCGGGTGTGCAAGGACCAGTGGGTCGGCCGCTGGCGCCTCCCCGGCCAGCAGCCCGCGCAGATGCGCGAACTGGCCGCCGGGGAGGAGGCGCTGCTGCTGGAGGCGATCGAGCCTTACATGAACGCCTTCGTCGAGGCGCCGGCGCACTTCTATTCCGGCATCAACGCGCTCACGCTGCGCCACCTGCAGGTTCACCTCGGCGGCCGGATGAGGAAGCCGGCGACGCTGCCGCATCTGGAAGGGGGCGTGCTGTGGGCCTGTCTCACGGCCCTGGAACGGGACCCCAGGGACTATTGGGCGCGGGCCAGTTTCGCCGAGCTGAATCTGCTGCTTGCCGGCACCGAGAAGGTGGTTGCCGAGTACCGCTCGGCGGTGGCGGCGGCCAACCGCGACTGGTTCGCCCTCGATTCCAGCCGGCAGCAGTTGCGTCTGCTGCAGGATCTGGAATTCCGGCCGGAACAGGTGAGCGCGGCGCTGGCGGTGATAGAGAAGGAGATCGCCAAGACCACGCCGCCGTGGAAACCGCGCCGCGTCTTACTCTTCAGCGGCCACATGATCGACCATGCGGGACGCGTCCCGCCCCGCTTCCCGGCGGACAAGGAGTCGCTCGCGGCCAAGGCCATCGCCGACATGCTCGATCAGCTGGGTGCGGCGACCGGCGATCTGGCCATCTGCGGCGGCGCCTGCGGCGGCGACACCCTGTTCGCCGAGGCCTGCCTCGCCCGCGGCCTGCGCCTGGAGCTTCACATCCAGTTCCAGGAGCCGGAGTTCCTCAAGGCATCGGTGAGCTTCGCCGGCGTACGCTGGGTGGAGCGCTACGATCAGCTCCGGGCACACGAAAACACCACCCTGCTCGTCATGCCGGAGGAATTGGGGGAACTGCCGAAAAGCGTGAATCCCTATGAGCGCAACAACCTGTGGCAGCTCTATACCGCCCTTTCCCACGGACCCGAGAAGGTGCGCTTCATCGGCCTGTGGAACGGCGAGGGCGGCGACGGCCCCGGCGGCACGCAGCACATGCTGACGAGCGTCGAGCAGCACGCCGGGCGGGCGTATATATTGGATACGAAGGCACTCTGGTAGCGGCCGGCGCAGACAAGCCGCCGACTGAAACTTTCGAGGAAGGGAGAACAACGATGACAGCGGCAGACAGGATCAAGTCCTCCGGTCCCAAGAAGATCCTCGCCCTCGACGGCGGCGGCATCCGCGGCATGATCACGGTCGAGGTCCTGGCCCAGATCGAGAGCCTGCTGCGGCGCAAGCTGAAGCAGGGGCCGCAGTTCGTCCTCGCCGATTACTTCGACTTCGTCGCCGGCACCAGCACCGGCGCCATCATCGCCGTCTGCGTCTCGCTCGGCATGAAGGTGGATGACATCCGCGACTTCTATCTGGGCAGCGGCCGCGACATGTTCGACGAGGCGAACCTGCTCAAGCGCTTCCGCTACAAGTTCGAGGACGAGAAGCTGGCGCGGAAGATGCGGGAGGTGTTCGGCAAGGACACCACCCTGGGCAGCGACAAGCTGCGCACCGTGCTCATGATGGTCATGCGCAACGTCAGCACCGACTCGCCCTGGCCCCTTTCCAACAACCCCTTCGCCAAGTACAACCAAAAAAGCCGGGCCGACTGCAACCTTAACCTGCCGCTGTGGCAACTGGTGCGGGCCAGCACCGCCGCCCCGGTGTACTTCCCGCCCGAGGTGGTGACCGTGGGCAAGAAGGAATTCGTGTTCGTCAACGGCGGCATCACGATGTACAACAACCCGTCGTTCCAGGCCTTCCTCATGGCGACCGTGCCGCCCTACAAGATGGGCTGGGAGGCGGGCGAGGACAAGCTGCTGCTGATCTCCATCGGAACCGGCACCAGCCCGGATGCCAACGAGAACCTGCGCCCGTCGGAGATGAATCTGATCTACAACGCCGCCTCCCTGCCCTCCGCCCTCATGTTTGCGGCGCTCAACGAGCAGGACCTGCTGTGCCGGATTTTCGGCAAGTGCGTCGCCGGCGCCGCCCTCGACCGGGAAGTGGGAGACCTGATCGGCGTCGCCGGACCGGTGCGTCCGAAGCTGTTCACCTTCGCCCGCTACAACGCCGAACTCACCCGCACCGGCCTCGACGCGCTGGGTCTCCAGGACGTCAAGCCCGAGCAGGTGCAGAAGCTCGACTCGGTGGAATACGTCAAGGATCTGCAGAGAATCGGCAAGGCGGTCGGCAAACAGGTGCTGGCCGACCACTTCGCCGGATTCGAATAGAGGGCCGCCGCATTCCCGTCGGCTCGCTGCGCGAGCGTCGCCGCGCCGGCATCCGGTCATGTCGGCTGCGCAAGCGCGCGGCGCGGCGGCCCCGGCATTCCATCCGATCCGTCCCGGCGCTCCAGCCCGCTCTTTTCGATGGCGCCGTAGGGTGCGCCGTGCGCACCTTCTGAAAGCGCTCGAACCGCTGCGCGGAGCGCACCCTGCACGACCCGCACCGCCGCCCGGAGCCGCATTTCGACGCCGACCGGCACGGCGTTGCGGCCCGCGCTTTTCGATAGAATGACGGGTTGCCATCAGGCGCCGACATGCGCAAACACCTCAAGCGATACATTCCCGATCACGACGCGGTCCGCTCCAACCGCTGGCTGGCAATATTCGGCGACACACTGCTGCATCCGCGGCTGTGGCACCTGAACCGCCACTCGGCCGCGGGCGGCATCGCCGTCGGCCTGTTCTGCGGCCTGATCCCCGGCCCGTTGCAGATGCTGGGTGCCGCCATCCTGTCCGTGATCTTCCGCGTCAATTTTCCGCTCGCCCTGGTCGCCACGCTCTACACCAATCCGCTGACCATCGTGCCGCTCTACTTCGTGGCCTACCAGATCGGGCGCCTGTTCTTCGGCAATGCCAGCGAGTTCGTGCCGCCGCCCGAGTTCGACTGGCATAACTTCAGCCAGTGGGTCGGCGCCACCTTCGACTGGATGGCGGGGCTGGGCAAGCCGCTCGCCCTCGGGCTGCCGTTGCTGGCCTTAACCCTGGCTGGGGTCGGCTATTTCGTCGTGCAGGCGGCCTGGCGAATCTACCTGATCCGCGCCTGGCGCCACCGCCGGAAAAGGCGCGCCGCATGAAACTGCCACGCCTGCTCTACCGGCGCCGCCGGCGCCGCCGCGCGCCCCCCAGAGCGCAACGCCCGTCCCAACTGCCGCGCATCCTGATCCGCATCTACGTCGCCGTGGCCGTGCTGTTCGGGATGATCGGACTCGGCACGGCGGGCTTCTACTTCGGCTCCGATCCGACACCCAGCGTGTCCGACGCCTTCTACATGACGATCATCACCATCACCACGGTGGGCTATGGCGAGGTCGTGCGCACCGACACCTTCGCCGAGCGGTTCTTCGCCGGGATGCTGGCGCTGGCGGGATTCGGCACCATCACCTTCCTGTTCACCAGCCTGACGGTTTTCTTTCTCGAGGGCGACCTGGATTACACCTTCCGGAGACGGCGCATGGAAAAGCAGATCAAGAAACTCCGCCATCACTACATCATCTGCGGCTTCGGGCGCGTCGGCCGCAATGTCGGCCAGGAGCTGACCGACACCAACCGCCACTTCGTCGCCATCGACAGCGACGAGGCGCAACTGCTGGCGGTCAAGGAGCGCATGCCCGGCCTGCTCTACCTGCAGGGAGACGCCAACGACGACGACACCCTGCTCGCGGCGGACATCGAGGACGCGCGCGGGGTCTTCGCCGTCACCGGCGACGACAGCCGCAATCTGATGATCGCCCTCACCGCCAAGCAGCTCAATCCGCGAGTGCGGGTGGTGGCCCGCTGCCACGACACGCGCAACATCGAGAAGATCCGCCGCGCCGGCGCCGACCAGGTCATATCGCCCGACTTCACCGGCGGCATGCGACTGGCATCGGCCATGATCCGCCCCCACGTCGTGTCGTTCCTCGACGAAATGCTGCGCACCGAACACCGGCTGAGGCTGGACGAAGTGCTGGTGCCGGAGCATTTCAAACCCAGGTCCCTCGGTTCCCTCAAGCTGCAGAACCCCGACTACCTGCTGCTCGCCGTGCGCTCGAAGGACGGCTGGGAATTCAACCCTCCGCCCGATTTCAACCTGCAGGCGGGCTTCACCCTGGTCGCGATGACCACCCCGCTCGGGCGCATGCGCATCGAGGCGACCCTCGCCGCCGAGGACTGAACCTGGCCGGGACTTCCGCGCAGCGCGCGCTTGCCGTCGCGGCCTTGTTCGGCGGCGCGGTGGCGATCGCGTCGGCGCCGATCTTCGTCCGCCTGGCGGAGACCGGCCCGCTCGCCACAGCATTCTGGCGCGTGCTGCTGTCCTTGCCGCTGGCATGGGCATGGTGGCTGGTTCACCGTCGGCAGAACGACCTCCCGCAGGGCAAGCGCAGGCTGGCGCCGCTCGTCTGGGCCGGCGTGTTCTTCGCCGGCGACCTCGGCATCTGGCATCTCTCCATCGTCCTGACGCCGGTCGCCAATGCCACGCTGCTGGTCAACGTGGCGCCGGTGTTCGTCACCCTCGGTGCCTGGCTCGTGTTCGGCCAGCGCGCGCGGCCCCTGTTCTGGGTAGCCATGGCTTTGGCATTGATCGGGGCCAGCCTGCTGGTGCGCGCCAGCATCGCCGCCAGCGACCGGCAGTTGCTGGGAGACCTGCTGGCGCTGCTCGCCGCGGTGAGCTACGCCGGCTATCTGCTGGCGGTGTCGCGGGCGCGTCTGGCCTGGCCCACCGCCGCCCTGATGGCGATCGGCGCCAGCATCACCGCGGCGACGCTGCTGCCCTTCGTGCTGATTTCGGGCGAAGTGGTGTGGCCGGTGAGCGGCCGCGGCTGGCTCATCCTGGTCCTGCTCACCCTCATCGCCCAGCTCCTGGGACAGGGCTTGATCACCTATGCCCTGGCCCACCTCCCCGCCTCCTTCTCGGCGGTGGGACTGCTGGTGCAGCCGGTGATGGCGGCGATGTTCGCCTGGCTGATCCTGGGCGAGACGCTGACCTGGACCCAGGCCGCAGGCGGCGTCGTGGTGCTGGCCGGGATCTGGCTGGCGCGCCGGGCGTCGCTCTGACCCGCGACGCGAGTTTGCCGTTGCGTTGAATCGGTGCGCACGGCGCACCCTACACGCCAGCGGGCCGTGCCCGCCGATCGATGTGCACGGCGACTCGTAGGGCGGGCCGTGCCCGCCGCTTCATACGCACGGCGGGCATGGCCCGCCCTACTGCTTCAGCACGCCGTCTTCGAGCTGAAGCACCCGCTGCGCGCGGGCCGCGAGATCGTGGTCGTGGGTGACGATGATGAAGCTGGTGCCGAGATCGGCATTGAGCTTGAGCATGAGCTCGAACACCCCCTGCGCCGTGTGGCGGTCGAGGTTGCCCGTCGGCTCATCCGCCAGCACGCAGGACGGCTGCGTCACCAGGGCGCGGGCGACGGCGGCGCGCTGGCGCTCGCCTCCCGAAAGCTCGCCCGGCGTGTGGGTCAGGCGGTGACCCAGCCCCACCTGCTTCAGCATGACGGCGGCACGCTCGTCCGCCTCGGCGCGTTCGGTGCGGCGGATGTAGAGGGGCATCGCCACGTTCTCCACCGCCGAGAACTCCGGCAGCAGGTGGTGGAACTGGTAGATGAATCCGAGCGCCTCGTTGCGCAAACGGCCGCGCTCGGCATCGCCCATTTCGGTGAAGTCGCGCCCGAGCAGCTTCACGCTGCCCGCCGTCGGCGCATCGAGGCCGCCGAGCAGATGCAGCAGCGTGCTCTTGCCCGATCCGGAGGCACCGACGATCGCCACGCGCTCGCCGCGCGCCACATCGAGGTCGATGCCAAGCAGGACTGGGACCTCGACCTTGCCCTGGTGGAACACCTTGCGCAGGCCGCGGCAGGCGACCACGGCATCGCCAGGAGATGGCGCCGTCATCGCCGCTTCCTCCCTGCGCAACGTGCTGCACCGGCAGCTTGCCCACGCCGCGACGCAAGGCATCGTTCACTCATAGCGCAGCGCCTCCGCCGGATTGATGCGCGAGGCGCGCCAGCTCGGATACAGCGTCGCGATCAGGGTCAGCACGAACGACACGGCGGCGATCACCGTCACGTCCGGCCACTGCACCTGGGACGGCAGCTCGCTGATGTAATACACCTCCTTGGTCCACAGCTGCACGCCCAGCACGCGCTCGATCGCCGGAATGACGACGTCCAGGTTGAATGCCAGCGCCAGCCCGCCCGCCACGCCGAGAACGAGGCCGATGACGCCGATGATCGAGCCATGCACGATGAAGATGGACATGATGGAACGTGGACTCGCCCCCAGCGTGCGCAGGATGGCGATGTCGGACTCCTTGTCGGTCACCGCCATGATCAGGGTGGACACGATGTTGAATGCCGCCACCGCGACGATGAGCGACAGGATGATGAACATCATGTTCTTCTCGATCGCGACGGCGCGGAAGAAATTCGCGTGATTGCGCGTCCAGTCCGAGACGAAGACATCGGCATCGAGATCGCGCATCAGCTCGCGACCCACCAGCGGCGCCCGGAACAGGTCGTCGAGCTTGAGGCGCACGCCAGAGACCCGGTCCTCCATGCGGTACAGCACCTGGGCGTCCTGCAGGTCGATCAGCGCCAGCCCCGAGTCGTACTCAAACATGCCGACCTCGAAGATGCCCACCACCTTGAACTGCTTGAGCCGCGGCAGGATCGCCGCCGGCGTCACCAGCCCCTGGGGTGCGATCAGCGTCACCTTGTCGCCGTTGAACACCTGCAGCGCGTGTGCCAGTTCGGCGCCGAGGATGATGCCGAACTCGCCGGGCCTGAGATCCGCCAGGGCGCCGCTCTTCATATGCTGATTGAAATCCGCGACCTTCTCTTCCAGGTCCGGCACGATGCCGCGCACCAGTGCGCCGCGCACCGTCTGATCGAAGGCCAGCATGCCCTGGGCCGAGATGTAAGGCGCCGCCGCCATGACATGGGTATTGTTCCGCGCCTGCTGGGCGACCTTGTCCCAGCCGGCGAGCTCGCCGTTGAGGCCGGAGATCTGCACGTGGGAGGCCACGCCCAGGATGCGCGTGCGCAGCTCCTGCTGGAAGCCGTTCATCACCGACAGCACCACGATCAGCGCCGCCACGCCCAGCGCGATACCGAGCATGGAGATGGCGGAGATGAACGAGATGAAGTGGTTGCGGCGCTTGGCCCGCGTGTAGCGCAGGCCGATCATGAGCTCGTAGTTCATTGCGGGCGCTATGCTACACTCAGCGACGCAATTCCGGTGACGCCGTGCGCCAATCCCCCGATGTCCCTGCATCTCGTCGTGCCCGGCCTGCTCTGGCCTTCCGCCACTCTGCGTGAAACCTGCCGCGACCTTCCACTGCCGTCGTTGTCGGTCCTGCTCGGCCGCGGCGAGCGCCGCCTCGCCCATGGCGCCGGCCTGCTCGACTGGCTCGCCGACGCCTTCTCCCTGACGGGTGACGAGCTGCCCTGGGGTGCGCTGCGCCTGTCGGGCGAGGCCGGAGCGAGCGCAGACGGCGTCTGGCTGTGCGCCGACCCGGCGCACCTGCGCTTCGCCCGCGACACCCTCGTGCTGGCCGATGCGCATGAGCTGGCGGTCACCGCGGACGAAGCCGAGCAGCTCACGGCCGCGCTCAACAGCCACCTTGCCGGTGTCGGGCGCTTCCACGCCGCCAGCCCGGAGCGTTGGTACCTGGGTCTGGATGCCGTGCCGCGGCTGCGCACGCAGCCGCTGGAGCGGGTCATCGGACGCAGCTTCGACCAGTTCCTGCCCGAGGGCGACGATGCCCGGCGCTGGCGCGCGGTGCTGAACGAGGCACAGATGCTGCTCCACGCCCATCCCGTGAATGCCGCGCGCGAAGCCGCCGGGCAGCCGGTCATCAACAGCCTCTGGCTGTGGGGCGCAGGCAGCCTCCCGCGACAGGATGCCCGCCCTTTCGGCGCCGTGTTCGCCGACGACCCGCTGGTGCTGGGGCTGGCGCGCGGCGCCCGGGCCGCGGCCGCGCGGCTGCCGCGCGACGCGGCGCAGGCGATCGCCCGCGCCGATCGTGAAACGGTGCTTGTGCTCGTCGACCTGCTGGCGGCGGCGGGAACGTATCGCGACGCCTCCCTCTGGCGCAGCCAACTGGTGCGCCTGGAGCAGGAGTGGCTGGCGCCGCTGCTCGGCGCCCTCTACGGCGCAAGCCTGCGCGAACTGCGTCTCACCGGCCTCGGCGACGAGGGGGCCATCGAGGTCACGCTCGCCGCCCGGGACCGCTGGAAGTTCTGGCGACGGCCCGTGGCGCTGGGCGACCTGGGCCGGGACATCGCCGCGCCATGACCCGCATCGTCGCCCGCAACGCACCGCTGCCCATCCGCGAGCGTCTCGCCGGCGAGGGAGTCGATCCGCTGCTGGCGCGGCTGTACGCAGGGCGCGGCGTGCGCCGCCGCAGCGAAGTGCTCTACGGCATGGATGCCCTGCTGGCCCCGCACACCCTGCGCGGCATCGACGCCGCGGCCGCCCTGCTCGCCGATTTCATCGCCGCCGGCAAGCACCTGCTGATCGTCGCCGACTACGACTGCGACGGCGCCACCGCCTGCGCCCTGGGCGTGCGCGCCCTGAACGCCCTCTGTGCCGACACGGGAGCAACCGTGTCCTACCTGGTGCCGAACCGCTTCGAATACGGCTACGGCCTGACCCCCGAGATCGTGCGCCTCGCCGCCGAGCGCAAGCCCGATCTCATCATCACGGTTGACAACGGCATAGCGAGCGTGGAAGGCGTGGCGCAGGCGCACCGCCTCGGCATCGCCACCCTCATCACCGACCATCATCTGCCCGGCGAGGAGCTGCCGGCGGCGGACGTGATCGTGAATCCGAACCAGCCCGGCTGCGGCTTTCCGAGCAAGAACCTGGCAGGCGTGGGGGTAATGTTCTATGTGATGCTGGCCTTGCGTGCCGAGTTGCGGCGGCGCGGCGCGTTCGCCGCGCGCCGCGAGCCGAACCTGGCCAACCTGCTCGACCTGGTGGCGCTCGGCACGGTGGCGGACGTGGTGAAGCTCGACCACAACAATCGCATACTGGTGGCGCAGGGACTGCAGCGCATCCGCCGCGGCAAGCTGCAGCCCGGCGTGCACGCCCTGTTCTCGGCCGCCGGCCGCGATCCGCAGCAGGCCAACACCTTCGATCTCGGCTTCGCGCTGGGGCCGCGGCTGAACGCCGCCGGGCGCCTGTCCGACATGACGCTGGGCATCGAGTGCCTGATCACCGACGACTTTGCCCGCGCCTTCAACATCGCCCGCGAACTGGACGCGCTGAATCGCGAGCGGCGCATCATCGAGGCCGACATGCAGGAGCGGGCGGTCGACGCGGTGGAGACGCTGGACGCGGCGTCCCGCGCCAGCCTCGCCCTGTTCCACCCGCAGTGGCACCAGGGTGTGGTCGGGCTGGTCGCCTCGCGTCTGAAAGATCGAGTGCACCGGCCGGTGATCGCCTTCGCCCGCGCCGACATGAGCGGCGACGGCGCGGACGCCGGCGGACAGGGCGAACTCAGGGGCTCGGGACGGTCGATCCCCGGCCTGCATCTGCGCGACGCGCTGGACCTGGTGTCGAAGCGCGAGCCGGGGCTGCTGCTGCGCTTCGGCGGCCACGCCGCCGCGGCCGGGCTCACCATTCTGGAGCGGGAATTGGCACGCTTTGAACAGGCCTTCGAGTCGGTGGCACGGGAGCTGATCGCTCCCGCCGACCTGACCCGCACCATCGAGACCGACGGCGCCCTGGAGGCGGGCTACATGACGATCTCCGCCGCGCGCCAGATGCGCGGCGAGATCTGGGGCCAGGGTTTTCCGGCGCCGCTGTTCGACGACGAGTTCGTGGTCGAGAGCCAGCGTCTGCTCAAGGCGAAGCACCTGAAGCTGATGCTGCGCAAGAATTCAGCCCGCTTCGAGGCGATCTGCTTCAACCACGTCGAGCCCATGCCCGACCGCCTGCATTGCGCCTACCGCTTGGCCATCAACGAATACAACGGGCTCGCCACGGTCCAGTTGGTGCTGGAGCACGGCGAGCCCGCCGGAGGGGCATAGAGTTTGTCTTGGACAATTACAGACAAGAAACCCCACCTTTCTCTCTTGTGAGCGAAACAGGGACCGCGGGGCGCAATGCGGTACGGCACCCTCCGGCACCGTCGCTGCCCGGGATGAAGGGCGGCCGATGCGTCGCGCCCGGTATAATCAACGTTTTTTCCGAGCATTCGACCATGGAAGCAGAACGACTCAACGCCCTCGCCAACCACCTGTCGGATCTGCGCGCCCGCAGCGCCGATCTGCGGAGGTATCTTTGACTTCGATGGCAAGCAGTCGAAGCTGGAAGAAGTCAGCCGCGCCCTGGAAGACCCGAAAGTCTGGGACGATGCCCAGCGCGCCCAGGACTTGGGCAAGGAAAAGAAGTCCCTCGAAGGCGTAGTCGTCACGCTGCGCGACATCGATCAGAGACTGCACGACACCGGCGAACTGTTCGAACTCGCCCGCGCCGAGGAAGACGAGGATACGGTCGCCAGCATCGAGGCCGACGTCGCGGCGCTGGAGAAAGGCGTCGCCAGCCTCGAATTCCGGCGCATGTTCCACGATCCGCAGGACCCGAACAACTGCTTCATCGACATCCAGGCCGGCGCCGGCGGCACCGAGGCGCAGGACTGGGCGTCCATGCTGGAGCGCATGTACCTGCGCTACTGCGAGCGCACCGGCTTGCAGACCGAGGTGCTGGAGGAATCGGAAGGCGAGGTGGCCGGCATCAAGACCGCCACCATCAAGGTCTCGGGGGACTACGCCTACGGCCATCTGCGCACCGAGACCGGCATCCACCGCCTGGTGCGCAAGTCGCCCTACGACTCGAACGCGCGGCGCCACACCTCCTTCGCCTCGGTGTTCATCTATCCGGAGGTGGACGACACCATCCAGATCGAGATCAACCCGGCCGACCTGCGGGTCGACACGTTCCGCGCCAGCGGCGCCGGCGGCCAGCACATCAACAAGACCGACTCGGCCATCCGCATCACGCACCTGCCGACCAACATCGTGGTGCAGTGCCAGAACGACCGCTCGCAGCACCGCAACCGCGCCGAGGCGATGGCGATGCTGAAATCCCGGCTCTACGAATTGGAACTGCGCAAGCGCCGTGACGCCCAGCAGAAGCTGGAGGATTCCAAGACCGACATCGGCTGGGGCCACCAGATCCGCAGCTACGTGCTCGATCAGTCGCGCATCAAGGATCTGCGCACCAACGTCGAGATCGGCAACACCCAGGCCGTGCTCGACGGCGACCTGGACGAATTCATCCAGGCCAGCCTGAAGCAGGGGGTTTGAATCCGTGCCTGACACTAGCGGACAGGGACTCGCCGTTTTCCTCGCCCGCGGGGTTGTCGCCGAAGACGTCCCGACCCTGCACAGCCTACTCTGCGCACACTCTCTAATCGGCGCCTTCATCGCCCTCTTCCGCGGCGGCGATGAGGAAGTGCTCGTGCGCCTCGCCGTCCTGCGAGAGATTGGCGCCCGAGCCGAGGCGCCCCAGTGGTCGCCCCGCGAACTGGAAGCGCGCTTCGTGTGGCTCGATGGTGTCAAGCTCGAAACGGTGCTAAAGCGCCTGCGCGAGCACGATCTGCTCGTGTGGGACAACGACGCCCGCCTCTACGCCCTGGCCCCGGCAGGACGCATGGCGCTCGCCGCGCTGGAGCAGATGCTCTCCTTCGCAGCCGACGACGACGCAGAACTCGGTTTCCTCGTTTCCCAAGTGGCTGCCGGTGGGGCGGTAGGCCGGCTCTCCGCCGACAACCTGCGTCACCTGCTGGCGCGACTATTCGAACTAAAAAACGAGTTCTCGGCCGCCGTCGCCTCCGGCTCCGAATTCCGGCTCCGCGCCTCCAAGGGCAAGCTCGAATCAGTTTGGAAATGGATGGAAAAAGGCACCGCCGTCCTGAGTGCCCTGTCCGAGGAAGGATTCGACGACGTCACGTGGCGGCTCGCCCAGGAGATCGGCGCCCGGCAGTCCGAGATCATGCGCATGTCGTCAATCTTCCAGCGCGAACTGGCCGCCATCGCCCGCCAGCGGGTGCATCTGTCCGCGGGCGGACTTACAACCTCTGAGGTGGCCCAGTGGCTGCGCGAGCGTTCCCTGGACGAACTCGCCGCCCTGAGCGGCGGGTCACCGACCCTGATAACCGAGCCCGTGTTCGTCCTGTCCGACGTCATGCTGGACATTGCCGAAGCGGAACTGGTAAACAAGCAGCGGGCCGAGCACCGCAGATCGACCTTGCCACATCCTGCTCAGGCAGTACCCGTGACTGAAGCAACGCTGGAGCCGCCGTCGGAGTTCGCCGAACTGCTCAGTCTTCTTGGACGTATAGAGTCACCGCTGGCGGTGGCCGATGCGGTAGTGGGTGGTGGTTTTCGCGCCGCCTCATACCGCATGTCGCTGTTGCCCTTCTTGGGTGAGACCAATGTGGATCCCGACATGGCACCCCTCGCAGGAGTGCCCCTGACGCTAGCGTGGGAGACCACCGGACCGCTCCAGCGGATCGGACGCGAAGAAGTGTCGGCGATTACTCCGGGCCGCCTTCAGCCGAACGAGGCCAAGCGCTAATGGATGCCCCCAGTCTCATTGCCCGCCTGATCGCCCACCGCTACCTGCCCCGCCGGGACAAGGCGGTGCTGCGGCTGCTCACCGATGCCGGGCTGCGCCAGGAGGTGGAGGCGCGGCTGTCAGCCTGCGGCCTGCGCCTGCTCGATCATCCCTACGCGGACCACGTGGCCATCGGCCTGTCGCGAGAGGCGGAGGCACCGGTGTTCGAGGGTGACGCCGAGTGGCAGCCCTGCAACGCCGGCCTGCCCAAGGATGCGGTGGCGCTGCTGGTATTGCTATGGGCGCTGATCATCCTGCCCAAGCGGGAGCGACAGATTTCGCACACGGACGCGGAAGGTCAGGCGGAGATGTTTCGCGGCGCTGCCGGGAGGGCGGATCAGGAGGTGTCCGTCGGCATCTCCGAAACCGCTCTCCTCGAGGATTACGGCCGCATACTCGGCAACAAGCAGCGGGTTACCCAATTCCTGCTGCCGATCCTGTCCCGCCTCGACTTCATCGAGAGGAAGAACAAGATCATCCATGAGGGACCGCTGCTGGACCTGACCTTTGAGTACGCCGAGGTCGCCCCCCGCATCCTGGAAGGTGCGCTGGCCGACATACTGAAGAAGCGCCGGGAGCCCGACTGATGTTCCGCTTCGAGAAGCTGGAGGTCGTGCACTGGGACTACTGGCAGCGAGTGGAACTGACACTGGATGCCAGCATCGTGACCATCGTCGGCCCCAATGGCTCGGGCAAGACTACCTTGCTGGACGCCCTGCGCACGCTGCTGGCCCTCGACTGTTCCGGCCAGGGCTCCCGCAGGCGCGACTACAAGCGTTACGTGCGCCGCAACGGCGAGGATTGGGCCTGGCTGCGGGCCGTGGTGGACAACCGGCGGCTGCCCAACGGCCGCCGCCCTTTCTGGCCGCCCCATCAGGAAGATAGGGTCACGATCGCCTGCCGCATTGAAAAGAAAGGTGGCGACTGGTCTCGCAGCTACTTCCTCGCTGCCAATGACGTCCCCATAGAGACGATCGAAACGGCTGGCCAGCCCTTTGGCGTACGCGACTGGAAGCAGCTTCTGCAACAGGCGGGCCTGACCCCGGCTCTGGCCAAAGTCCTGTCCCTGGAACAAGGCCAGACCGACAAGCTGTGCGAACTCTCGCCCAAGGAACTGCTGGATCTCGTCTTTCAAGTCTTCGGTGACAAGGAAACCCTGGACCGCTATGCCGAAGCGAGAAGCCACCAGGAAGCGGTGGCACGGGAACTCACTGCCATGGAAGGCGAACTGGCTCGGATCGGCAACCTCCTGGTCATTCAGGAGACCAAGGTCAACCGTTACAAGGAATGGCGTGGCCTGAAGGACGAGCAAGTAGCCCTGGTGAGCGAGATCAAGCCTCGACTCGAATACCACCTGCTCGGCGAGTCGATCCGCGGCGCCCGCAATCCCCTTGGCGCCAGGCGCCGCGAATGGCGCGCCAAACGCCTGGAACGTGGGTCCAAGCGCGCGCACAAGGTGGAGTTGGATACCGTGCTGGACACTGCTCGCACGCGCAAAGAAGCCGCCGACGCCCACGAACAGAGCGCCTATGCTGCTGCCTCGGACGCTGGCGTCGTTAAGACGCGCTTGGAGACCCGGCTCGAAGCCCGAAACCGGCTGATCGAGTCAGCGCAACGAGCCGGCGGCGACCTCACCGCCGACCAGGAAGCCTTGGAGACCGCTGAACGCCGCCGCGACGAACTCAAACCGGCGCTCGCCCGCATGGACGCAGAACACGCTCAAGCTCGCGAGATGCTCGAACTCCTCGCCACCGGGCGCCGCGCCGACCCCGCCGACGTGGCCGCATTTCGCCGCGCCCTCGAGGACGCCGGCATTCGCCACGACCTGCTGGCAGAACTGGTGGAGGTTGCCGATCCCGCCTGGCAGACGGCGGTCGAGGCCGTGCTCGCTCCCTTCGCCCAAGTGGTGCTGCTGGAGCGGGACCGCGACGCGGAGGCAGCGTTCGCCCTCGGTGAGAAGCTGCGCTACCGCCACTTCGTGGTCCCCGAGCGGGCGCTGCCGGCCAGCGCCAGTCCAGGCTCGCTGCTCGAAGTCGTGAAGCTCGCCCGCCCCGTGCCCGAGTGGATCATGCGGCTGCTGGACAGCACCCGCCGCGTCGAACGACACCCACGAGGGCGCCCGCTTGCCCCGTGGCCAGGACTGGGTCACGCGCCAGGGCTACCTGCGGGAGCGGCGAGGCGCACGCCATGCCGCCGGCGGTACAACCCAGTTCGGCGCCGCGCGCCTTACCGCTCTCCGGGAACGCATCGTAGAGCTGGAGAGCGAGGCACAGCCGCTGCGGGAAAAGCTTAGCAAGACCGAGGAGACTATCGCCGCCCTGCGCCTGAGGCTCAGCGGAATGGACGCCGGCAGGGAACTCGTCGCCCGCGCCGACGAGTTCGCCCGCGCCGAGACAGAGCTTCAGCAAGCGAAGACTGCACATAACGAAACCATCAGGGCCGTCAATGCCGCGGTCGTCAATCGCAAGGAAGCGGAAACTGCCCTCGACGACGCTAAGCGCCAAGTCGCGGAGAACGACCGCGCCATCGACGAACTGACCCGTGCCATCGCCGCCCTGGAAAACCGCGACGCGCGCCAGGAACAATTCAAGCGCCTCCTGGTTTGGCGTCGACTCACCCAGAGCCTTCCCCCCGACTGGCGGGAGCCGGAACTCAACCAGCAGTTGGCGAACAACTGGGAAAGCGTCCGAGCTATTGATCGCCGTATTGAGGAAATCGAGAGGCGCTTTGAAACCGAATCCTGGGAGAAAGACGAAGCCGTGGTGCTGATGCGCGACAAGTTGAAGAACGACTACGAGCGCCAGGAATCGGAAGTGGCCGAGCGACGCCGCGACAACGACATGGCGCGCAGCCAGACCGACGCCGCCCGCCAGGAATATGTGAAAGTGCTGCGCCACACGGCCGGTCGCTATGCCAGGAACCTGCGCCAACTGGGTGACATGGCCGGGGTCAAAGTGGAGGCGGATCCGCCGCCCTTGGCGGCCGACGATGCGAGCCTCAACCAAGCAGGGCTGACCGTGCGCTTCGCCTTCGACGAGAAGGGCTTCGCCGGCATGAACGATTCCGATGCTTCCGGCGGCCAACAGGTGGTGAAATCTCTGATCCTGCTGGTAGCCCTGATGATGGAGGAATCCCACCCCGGAGGCTTCGTCTTCGTAGACGAACCCTTCGCCCACCTGGACATCGTTAACATCGAGCGCGTCTCCGCCTTCCTCAAGGCGACCCGCGCCCAGTATCTGCTCACCACGCCGGTCACCCACAACGCCGCCGTCTACGACCCTAGTTTCGTCACCTTGGTCACTTTCAAGAAGCGTGCTGGAGAGCCCTGGGCGCCAAGAATCGGGGTGATCGTGCGGCAGGCACCGGGCAATTGACGACGCCAACGATTTTCATCGGCATTGCGATCCGCGCAGCGAGTAACGGAACTCTGTCATGCCCATAGTTCGAACCGAATTCTTGGACGCGTCGCCCGTGCCCAGGAAACGGCGACGATGGCGGGAAGGTGACGCAGACCCCCTCGGCACTTTGCCTACCGAATGGCGGATACTCGCCGCCCGTTGGCTGAGGCGCGGCCAAGCGAGTGCAACAGGGTGCCGCTGGGATACCCTGGCTAAGGAAGCCGGCCCGGAGTCATTCACGCTCGCGCAGAAGCTGCTGGAATGGCTCGTAAGCGCCGGTTGGGTCGCGGTCGTCGAGGAACGACGGCACGGCGCTTGGTGGCCGGTGAGGATCGAGTTCACCGATCCCGCCAGGCTACGCGCGGCCTTGGGCCTGCCTGATCCGCAAGAACCGGCCCGGCGTTGGGCTCAGTTGCGCGCTGCTCTCGATCCCCCCGCCGAGCCGGAACTAGCGATCGCCATGGTACAACTCGACCTGCTTCCGCCGGCGCGGGCCGCGGACCGAGCGGAACTGCTGCTGGCGTTGTGCCGCTGGCGTCACGAGGAACGCAGTGGTACCCGTCGCGACTTCGGCCATTTCGCTCGGGGCGCCACCAAGTCCATCACCGATACCGAGTGGCGCTGGCTGGAGGAAAACGTTGATCTTGCCGCCTTCGCCATCGAGCGCCACACCCCGTTATTGCTGATCGCCGCACCGCTGGCACTGGAACTGCCGGATGGCGTTCTGGACATCCGCACCGTGCCTGATTTCGCCTCTCTCACCCCTGCGACCATTGCCAAGGCAGGCTCGGCAAGAGGCGACATCACCCATTGGCAATTGGTGGAAAACCGGACCAGCTTCGAGCGCGTTGCCCGCAATAGGAGGGCCGATGCGGCCGTAGTCTGGCTGCCGGGCTTTCCGCCACACTGGTGGCAGGGGGCCATGGCGCGACTGCTCTCGATCGCTCCCGCTCCCGTCCAGATCGCCTGCGACCCGGATCCCGCAGGAATCGCCATTGTCATGGAGGCCGGACGGATATGGGCCGAGGCAGGCATCGGCTGGCAGCCGTGGCAGATGGATATCGCGCAGTTGGCGGCCCTGCGGGGGCGGCTACCCTTGACCCCCAGTGACCGCGAAATGCTGAGACGCCTCGCGCAACAGCGCTTGCCCGCCGCGCTTGCACAGCTTGCGGGTTGGATGATTGAACACGGGGAAAAGGGTGAGCAGGAAGGCTACCTGTAGTTCGCGATTGCGCGCCGGTGGTAGAGTTGCCGCAGCGTCGAGTCCACAACCCCGCTTCCGAGAACTTGCCATGCGCATCGCCAAAGACCGTTACATGCTCCCCGAAGACTATTCCAAGAGGGAGGTGCACCACACCTCCTTCGCCTCGGTGTTCATCTATCCGGAGGTGGACGACACCATCCAGATCGAGATCAACCCGGCCGACCTGCGGGTCGACACGTTCCGCGCCAGCGGCGCCGGCGGCCAGCACATCAACAAGACCGACTCGGCCATCCGCATCACGCACCTGCCGACCAACATCGTGGTGCAGTGCCAGAACGACCGCTCGCAGCACCGCAACCGCGCCGAGGCGATGGCGATGCTGAAATCCCGGCTCTACGAATTGGAACTGCGCAAGCGCCGTGACGCCCAGCAGAAGCTGGAGGATTCCAAGACCGACATCGGCTGGGGCCACCAGATCCGCAGCTACGTGCTCGATCAGTCGCGCATCAAGGATCTGCGCACCAACGTCGAGATCGGCAACACCCAGGCCGTGCTCGACGGCGACCTGGACGAATTCATCCAGGCCAGCCTGAAGCAGGGCGTGTGAGCGGGAAATCGGTCAGCGCAGGTGCAGCTGATTGACGCCGATGAGGCCCGTAACGCCGATGACGATGAGATAGATGGCGACGATGTAGTTGAGCAGTCGCGGAGCAACCAGGATCAGGATGCCGGCGATCAGCGACACCAGGGGCGTAATGCTCAGGTTGAGGTTCATGGGGCATTCCTCGTTGCCGGAAAGCCTCGGATGTTACCGGCTTTGCGCGGCGCCGGTGGATCGGCGTGCTGCGGTCCCTGCCCGCCCCGCAGCACGTCCGAACCAGGGGTTTGCCCCAGGCCGGCCCCCGTTTCACAATGCGAAGCTTGCAACACAACCTTACCCTTTGACGAGCCGATCATGAGCGAGAAGAACACGCCGGTGCCGCAGGACGAAAACCAACTCATCGCCGAACGGCGCGCCAAGCTCGCCGCATGGCGGCGCAGCGGCGGCGCCTACCCGAACGATTTCTTCCGCGAGAATACTGCCGGCAAGCTGGACGAGATCTACGGCGAGAAGACGCACGAACAACTGGATGCCGCACCGGTACAGGTCAAGGTGGCCGGCCGCATGATGCTCAAGCGCGTCATGGGCAAGGCGAGCTTCGCCACGATCCAGGATCTGTCGGGGCGCATCCAGCTCTATGTCAGCAACGACGGCATCGGCGAGGCGGCGCACGGCGACTTCAAGCACTGGGACATCGGCGACATCGTCGGCGCCGTCGGCACCCTGTTCAAGACCAAGACCGGAGAGCTGACGGTGAAGTGCTCCGAACTGCGACTGCTGTCGAAGGCGCTGCGCCCGCTGCCGGAGAAGTTCCGCGGCCTCACCGACCCCGAGCAGAAGTACCGCAGCCGCCATCTCGACCTCATCACCAACGAGCAGACGCGCTTCACCTTCGTCGCCCGCAGCCGCATCATCCAGGCCATCCGCCACTACATGACGGGGCATGGCTTCCTCGAAGTGGAGACGCCGATGATGCATCCCATCCCCGGCGGCGCCGCCGCCAAGCCCTTCAGCACCTTCCACAACGCGCTCGACATGCAGCTCTTCCTGCGCATCGCGCCCGAGCTCTACCTCAAGCGGCTGGTGGTGGGCGGCTTCGAGAAGGTGTTCGAGATCAACCGCAATTTCCGCAACGAGGGCCTCTCCCCGCGCCACAATCCCGAATTCACCATGATGGAGTTCTACGAAGCCTATACCGAGTACCGGCTGCTGATGAACTTCACCGAAGGGCTGCTGCGCCACGCGGCGCAGGAGGCGCTGGGGCGCCTGGAATTCGAGTACCAGGGGCGCACACTCGATCTGTCCAAGCCGTTCGCCCGCATGACCGTGGTCGAGGCGATCCGCCAGTACCATCCCGGCTTCAGCCTGGAACAGCTCGGCGACGAAGCCTGGCTGCGCACCAAGCTGCGGGAACTCGGTGTCGATGTGCGGCCGCATTCCGGTCTGGGCGCGCTGCAGCTCACCCTGTTCGAGGAGACGACCGAAAGCGAGCTGTTCGACCCGACGTTCATCATCGACTATCCGGCGGAAGTGTCGCCGCTGGCGCGCCGCTCCGACGCCAATCCCGAAGTCACGGAACGCTTCGAGCTCTACATCGTCGGCCGCGAGATCGCCAACGGCTTCTCCGAGCTGAACGACCCCGAGGATCAGGCCGCGCGCTTCGAGGAGCAGGCCAAGGCCAAGGCCGCCGGCGACGAGGAGGCGATGTACTACGACGCCGATTACGTGCGCGCGCTGGAGTTCGGCCTGCCACCCACCGGCGGCTGCGGCATCGGCATCGACCGGCTGGTGATGCTGCTCACCGACAGCCCCAACATCCGCGACGTCATCCTCTTTCCTCATATGCGGCCTGAATGACCGTCCGGCTGGCGTAACCTGCCGGTTCGCGCCGGTCGGCGGGTTGCGCCGCATGCGCGGCCAACCCGCCCTGCGCCGCCCGAATGCCGATTCTCCCCGCCCGCCTCGCCTTCGCTGCCGACGGCACGCCGTATTCGCCGCAGTTCGGCGATGTCTATCATTCCGCCGACGGCGGACTCGCTCAGGCGCGGCACGTCTTTCTCGGCGGCAACGGCCTGCCCGGGCGCTGGCGCGGCCGCGACACCTTCGTCACCATCGAAACCGGTTTCGGCCTCGGACTGAACTTCCTCGCCACCTGGGACGCATGGCGCGCCGACGCGCAGCGCTGCGACCGCCTGCATTTCGTCTCGGTGGAGAAGCATCCCTTCGGCGCCGACGATCTGGTCCGGCTGCATGTCTGCTGGCCGGAACTCGCCGCCGTGTCAGAACGATTGGTGCGGGCATGGCCGCCGCTGGTGCCGGGTTTCCACCGCCTGCACTTCGAAGACGGCCGGCTCACCCTTACGCTGCTGTTGGGGGACATCGCCGACTTGCTGCCGAAGCTGCAGGCGGCGGCGGACGCCATCTACCTCGACGGTTTCGCCCCGGAGAAGAATCCGGGGATGTGGTCGGAGACTATCTTCCGCCAACTGGCGCGACTGGCGAAACCGGAAGCCACCCTCGCCACCTGGACGGTCGCCGGAGCGGTGCGGCAGGGACTGGCCGACGCCGGATTCCTGGTGACCAAACGCCCCGGCTTCGGCCGCAAGCGCGAGATGCTCTGCGGCACCCTGCCCGCTTCGCATACCTGCCGCACGCATCTCGGCGAAGCGGCCCGCGCCGGCAAGGCAGTGGTCATCGGCGCCGGCCTCGCCGGGACCCACGCCGCCGAGCGGCTGGCGGCGCGCGGCTGGGAGGTGGAGGTGCTGGAGCAGGCCGGCGGCCCGGCGCAGGGAGCATCCGGCAACCTCGCCGGCGTGCTGCGACCGCTGCCCAGCATCGACGACAACCGGCTGGCGCGCCTGACGCGCGCCGGCTTCCTGTATGCCCTGGGCCATCTCACCGCCCTGGCGCAGGCCGGCCATGCGCCGCTCTGGCAGGCCTGCGGCGTGCTGCATCTCGCGCGCGACCCAGCCCATGCCGCGAAGCAGCGGCAGGCGGTGGAAGCGCTGGCGCTGCCTGCCGACTTCGTGCGCATCGTGACGCGCGAGGAAGCGACAGAACTGGCGCGCTGGCCGGTCGCGGCCGGCGGCTGGTGGTTTCCTTCCGGCGGCTGGGTCAATCCGCCGAGCCTGTGCCACGCCAATCTCGCGCTCCACGGGGAACGGGTGCGGGTGCGCCATGGCGTTCGCGCAAGCCGCCTGGAACGCGACGGCAGCGACTGGCTGGTGCTCGACGCGGCCGGCGCAACGATCGCCCGGACGCCGGTGGTGATCCTCGCCAACGGCGCGCAGGCAGCGGATTTCAGCCAGGCCGCCGGGCTGCCGCTGCGCACGGCGCGCGGCCAGGTCTCGCACCTGCCCGCAGAACGAACCCCTTCCCTGGACATCGTGGTATGCCGTCTCGGCTACGTCGCACCGGCCGTGGATGGCGTGCGCTGCGCCGGCGCGACCTTTCTCGCCGACGACACGGATACCGGAATGCGCGAGGCGGATCACCGGGAAAACCTGGCGCGTCTCGAATTCATGCTGCCGAATTACGCGCAGGGAATCGAACCGGTCGCGCTCGACGGGCGGGTCGGCTTGCGCGCCATGCTGCCGGACCGTCTGCCCATGGCCGGCGAACTGCCGCAGCCGCTGCCGGCGGGGTCGCCTGGCGCGGCGCATCTGCGGGACGTGCGGCGCTGGCCCGGTCTCTACGGCCTGCTCGGCTACGGTGCCCGCGGCCTGGTCTGGGCGGCACTGGCGGCGGAGCTTGTCGCCTCGCGGCTCAACGGCGAGCCCTTGCCCCTGCCCAGGGATCTGGTGGAGGCGGTGGATCCGGCGCGCTTCCTGCTGCGCGGCCGCGCGCGCACGCATCTACCCCGCGACCCCGATTGATCCGCTGCTGTCGGGTGCTCCCGACGCCTGCGGACCAATGTGTAACAAGTCTTTTCGAACGTCATCAATGCCTTGCCGCCGGCGTTATGATCCGCAGGCAATGTCCCCAGAGAGGCAAGGATCATGGAAACCATGCAAGGCAAGACCAGACTTCATCCCGTGCTGTGGGTGGCGGCAGTCGCCGTCACCATTTTCAGCGCCGTAGGCATCGGTGCCATCACCGGTATCCTCCCCATCGCCGGCAGCAGCCCCAAAGCCGTCGCCCCCCTGACTGCGACCACGCCTGCGTTACAGCCGCAGACCGGGCAGAGCGCGGACACCGGCGCGCCGCCCGCGGCCGCCGCTGAGCCCGCGGCGCCGCAGACCCATCCCGCGCCGGCGCCGGTCACGGCACACCAGGCCGTCCAGCCGGAACCGAAGCCGGCGCCGAAGAAGCAGGTGTCCCACGCCAAACCCAAGCCGGTGCAGGTGGCGCAGAACGACTACGCACCGGCTCCCGTGGTCGAACATTCCCCCTCCCGCAGCGTCGAGCCGCCCGCGCCGGTCGCCAGCGTCTGCACGGGCTGCGGCATGATCGAATCGGTGCGCGAACTGAAGCAGCAGGGGGAAGGATCAGGCCTCGGCGCGGTGGCCGGCGGCGTGCTCGGCGGCGTGCTCGGCCATCAGGTCGGCGGCGGCCGCGGCAAGGATGTCGCCACGGTGGTGGGAGCGGTGGGCGGCGCGATCGCCGGTCACCAGGTGGAAAAGACCGTACGCACCGGTTCCAAGTACGAGATCGTGGTGCGCTACGAGGACGGATCGAGCCAGAAGTTCGAGCACGACCAGCCGCCCGCCTGGCGCAGCGGCGACCGCGTCAAGGTGGTGAATGGCGTGATCACCGCCATTTGAGGCATCCGAGCCGGCGACACCCTACTCCGCGGCGTACCTGCGCGTGCGCCGCACTCCGAAACAACTTCCGGCGCCGCTTCGTGCGGCGTCTGTCGTTTGCCCACCCTTCGCGGGCTGCCGTCAGACGTGGCGCGACATGCGCGCCACCACGATGTCGCGCCCGAGAGCTTCCAGCACCGCGTCGATCGAGGGCGTCTGGGGCTGGCCGAGGATCAGCACGCGCAGCGGAATGGCCACCTGCGGCATCTTCAGGCCGTGGGCCGACACGACTTCCTTGAGCGTCTGGTTGAGCGCAGCGCGCTCCCACGCCACTTCGCCGAAACGGCGCTTCAAGTCCTGCAGCGCCGGCCGCACCTGATCGGTGACATGCTGCAGCAGCAGGTCGACCGCGGGGTCGATCTCCACGTAGAAGGGCTCGGCTGCGTCCGCCAGTTCGTTCAGCGTCGCCACCCGCTCCTTGTAGAGTTCCACCACGCTTTCCAGCCGCGGCCCGGACGCGGTCGCCACGCCGCGCGCCTGCAGGCGCCGCGCCGCCTCGGCCGCCAGAACGGTGATATCGGCAGCCTTGAGATAGTGCTGGTTGAGCCACAGCAGCTTGTCGGTGTTGAACTGCGCCGCCGAGGGGGTGATGTGATCGAGGTCGAACCACTCGCAGAACTGGGCGACGGAGAAGATCTCCGCGTCGCCGTGAGACCAGCCGAGGCGGGCAAGATAGTTGATCACCGCCGCCGGCAGGAAGCCGTCCTCGTCGTACTGCATGACGCTCACCGCACCGTGGCGCTTGGACAGCTTCTGCCCGTCGTCGCCTAGAATCATCGACAGGTGCGCGTACTGCGGCAGAGGCGCGCCCAGAGCCCGCAGGATGTTGATCTGGCGCGGCGTGTTGTTGACGTGGTCGTCACCGCGGATGACGTGGGTGATGCCCATATCCAGGTCGTCGACGATGACGCCGAAGTTGTAGGTGGGCACGCCGTCGGCGCGCAGGATGACCAGATCGTCCAGTTCGCCGTTGTCGAACTCAATGTGGCCCTTGACCAGGTCCTTCCACGCCACCGTACCCAAGGTCGGATTGCGAAAGCGCAGGACCGGCTTGACACCGGGCGGCGGCGTCCGGCCGGCGGCGTTTTCCGGCCGCCAGCGGCCGTCGTAGCGCGGCTTTTCGCCCCGCGCCCGCTGCGCCTCGCGCATCGCGTCCAGTTCCTCCTTGCTGGCGTAGCACCAGTAGGCATGATCGGCGGCGATCAGTTGCTGCGCCGCCTCGCGGTAGCGGTCGAGGCGCTGCATCTGATGGAACGGGCCCTCGTCCCAGTCCAGGCCGAGCCAGCGCATGCCGTCGAGGATCGCATCGATGGCGGCCTGGGTCGAGCGCTCGACGTCCGTGTCCTCGATACGCAAAATGAACTGGCCGCCGTGCCGGCGGGCGTAGGCCCAGGAGAAGAGCGCGGTGCGCGCGCCGCCGATGTGGAGATAACCGGTCGGGCTGGGAGCGAAACGGGTACGGACCGTAGTCATGGCGAAAAAGCCAGCATTTTACGCGGATTTCCAAGCCGTTGAGTTAATCTGTTGATATGATCCCATCGACCCGCTTGAAGCGCAGAGCTTGGCTCTGGCGGGATTTTCTTCGTTCGTGATTTATTCTCCAAGGAAAAGTCTGCAAACCCAAGCGGGCTGCGGCATTCAACCGTTCGATCAACAGATTAACTCAACGGCTTGGATTCACTCCGGTAACCCCAAGCCGGCGCGCGGATTGACCGTGCGGCGCTCGGCCATTACAATGCGCGTCCTTCGGGCGGTTAGTTCAGCGGTAGAACGCTCGCCTCACACGCGAGAGGTCACTGGTTCGATCCCAGTACCGCCCACCAGAACATTTCACTGTTAATTCAATGCATTAGACAAAGATCTCTGTATCATAGATGGATGCAGTATCGGTGGCTATGTGCTTGTTTTGGCGTGAAACGAAAATCGGCAATGATACAGCCCCAAGAGGGTCGCTCGCCCTGACCCAAAGTCCAGACCTGTTATTCCGAGTCTCTTTTCCCATTAGGTATTGATGCCGTCAAATGCCGACGGACGTCGCCAATAGCGACGCGGGTTTCGGCTGGAACCCGACCACCGGTCAAGCGCGCGGAACCAGCCGAGGTAGTTGGCCAGATGGCGCGTCGCGACGCCGTGGAATCGGCGGATCCATCCCTTGAGCCGGCTGTCGTAGGCACTCACGTTCTGGATGTGATAATCGCCAGCGATGACTCGCTGTCCGGCAGACACATGGATCGGCCGGTGAGCGACGCCGATCTGCTTGTCGGCTGCGGCACGCATGCTGCTCCCGTCATTGCAGAGGATGGCATCGGCGGCGAGGATGGGTAAGGGCCTCGCCCGCCGAGCTTCGGGTCGGGTTGTTCCAAGCGCTCGTGCTGCGTACTATCGCTCGGCATCCTCGCCGCACCAAGATAGCGAAACAACATAAGCAAGACGTTTTAATCACATAATCAATGACTCGTACATTTAACTTCAAGTGATATATTGTTTTTGAGATCTTGTGCGAGTTAGCGTAGCGGCGAAGGGTGCGCTGGCATTCGCGCACCTTTTTCGTAGCTGAAGTGCGTAGGGCAATTGATGGCGCCCTGGAGGCTTTGTACGCACGAGCGCGTGCGTTGGAGTTCGGTTGAGCAAGGACAGTTACAACTCCAGCAAGTCGCCGTTTTCCGACGGTCTCGCCCAGATGCCGCACGGGGAGTGATTTCGCCTGTGCGATAAGCACCACAAGTTGCATTCGGCAGTTGGTGTGCCGAGGAAGCGGCCAAATCCACCGAGATCAAGGGGCTTGGCTAGCCCAAGCCGGCCCTGCCGTTCACTTTCCGCGTGGCAGCCTCGCAGCACGCATCGAAACAGCACAACAATACATATTTCTATTTACGATCAAGAAATAAGATATTTTATTTCAAGTGATGCATGATGTTCACGACCTTGCGCGACGTAGTATAGGCGAGACGGATGCGCTGATCCTCGTGCACATTTTTGTCTGGAGCCTCAGGGTGTGGTGTCGTCGTGCCCAAGCAATCGGCAATTGGAGGGCAACGTGCGCCAGTGAGCGGCGCACCCCCCTCAACAAGTAGATCTGACACACCCCGGTCGCTGTCCGCCGACACGTCAGGCCAAGCGCTCGTCCAGCAGCTTGGCAAGGTCCTCGACGCGCCGTTTCAGGCACCGCAACGCAATCGTGTAGGACCGGCGCTTCTGCGGTGTGGTACGTTCCCGATGAACGAGGACCTGGCCGGTGTAGTGACAGATCTCGCGTTCGAGCCGTGCTCGCTTCTGATTCAAGATGTACATACTTGCCATGGACAACCTCGCGTGAATTGCGTGATGGGTGAATATCAGCGTGCCCCTAGCTCCAGCCCACCGCTCGGCGATCCGTCGCCGGTTTGAAGTCAATCGCGTTGTATGTTCCGCACCCGCCTGCAATCCAATGCCAGTGCGAGTACGTGCAGAGTTGGCAGGGTCCGGGCGTTAGCCGCAACAGCACTGCTGGATGTAGTGTTTCAGCATCAGCCTCGCTTTCAAGGCAAGACTCCTGCGTGGGAATGTGGGCCGGTACCGGATGCGTGGAGCCCAGGGGCTCCACGCACCGTCCGGCAGGATGCGCTGGCGCGCATCACCGCTCACCTCGTTTCAGGCCGCTTCCGCCAGCGCCTTCCAGTCCTTCGCCGGCAGGTCGATCAACTTCCCGCCGAGGACCTCGAACTCGGTCGCCCGGTCGTAGTCCTCGATTTCCTGCGAGTAGCCAGTGACTGCATTCAGCAGCCCGTAGCCGGACAGATCGGCCTCCGCGATCAGGTGCCGCAGTACCCCCGCGCGCTCGTTCTCGTTCATCGCGTAGCGGTCAGCCAGCACTTCCACGGTCTTGACCGGATCGCCACTGAGGGTGATGCCCATGGTCTTGCGCATCTTCTCAGTGATCATGCGAAACGTCGTCTCGGAAACGGCCGCCTGCACGACGTCGCGCACCTTCAGGAAAAACGCCGCATCGTCGGCGCGCAAAGTATCGTCCTTGAACGCGATGAGCGACTCCTCAGCGGATTCGAGAATCCGCCCCACGTGCGTTTTGCGCAGCGAGTTATCCGAGGCGATCATGCCGTTGCTGCAGATCAGCCGGTAGATCAGGGGCTGAACCGACAAACTCCCCTGCCCCACCTCGGAGTTCGTGATCACCACCCCCGCCTGCACCACATCGCCCTTGGCGATCTCGTGCGTGACACTGGGTGTGACCAGTCGGGTAGCAGGAGTGTGTTGCCACGCCCCCCGCCCCCTAAGAACCGTACGTGCGAGTTTCCCCGCATACGGCTCAAGCCTCATCGAAGCCCCCAGCAACGGGAGCCGACTTCGCCACTTTCAAACCGCGGTGGTGAATCCGCATGTGGCAGCCTTCATGGGTCATCATCAGGTTGGTTTGCCGATCGTCGCCGCCGCTGCTTCGCTCCAGGATGTGATGGACATGCCATCCGGTCTCTGAAGTTATTGCTTGGCTGCATACCGGGCATTTGCCGTCCTGTTCCCGCCAAAGCGCCAGGAGCTTCCGCCGGCCGCCGAGTGAGTCCAGCATCTTGATGCTCAGTCGCTTCTCAAGATACGTTTCCCACTGAGGGTCGAACGGGTTCAGCTTTGCCTGAACCTTGACGTGGCGCCGGATCGCGGTGTCGCTCAGCAGAATCAAGCTCGTCCGCATCTGTTCCCCGCTAGCCATGATTTCCGGTCGCAGGGCCGAGAAGACCCATTGCCGTGATCCTTGCGCTGGGAAGTACTTTTGCTTCACCCAACGCGCGGGCTTCTTGGGATGGCGCCGTTTCGCCCACTTCCAGACCGCTTGCCAAATCGCGTGGTCCGCATGCTGATACACCTTTTTCGACACGACATGCTTGTGGAAATTTGCCCAACCACGAATGATCGGATTGAGCATGGCCACCAACACGTATGCCGGTACTGTGGGAGCTTGATCTTCTCTCGAATCTTGTCAGGGCGATCGCACTCGTTTGTCATAGTGGCGTGAGTCCGAGCAGCGCCATGCGGGCATCGTCATCCCAACCGATGGCCTTGCGCCGCAGGCGCAGGCTCTTCTTGGGAGCAGAGGGAGCGGAGGAATCCTGACGCAACAGATTCAAAGCCATCTTGGTCAGCAGCGAGAAGTTCTGCGCAGCGTGATCCTTCACGAGGCGCCGATCGTCTTCGCCGAAGATCACATCCAGGCTCCAATGAAGGCGATTCTCGATCGCCCAGTGATCGCGAACGGCAGCGGCGAACGCCGCGGTGCTCATTTGCCTCGAAGCAATGTAGTAACGCGTCTCCACCGGCGAGGCTTTGCCCCGGACCACTCGCACCGAATCGACCCGTCCGAGCAGCGCACAATCGATCCAGGTCCCCGTATTTACCTCCCCGGTATTGGGCAAGGTGTGCGCGGCGGCGTGATGTTCGTGTGAATTGGCCGGTTTCAAATTCATGCTCGAAGAACGCTCTCAGGCGACGAGGTTCAGGGCTCGATCTGATCCTTCATGCGGAAGCTTTTGCCCTCGATGAGGACGGTTTCGGCGTGATGGAGCAGACGGTCGAGCAGTGCCGAGGTGAGGGTGCTGTCGTTGTTGAAGAACTCTGACCAGTGCTTGTAGGCGCGATTTGTTGTTATGACGTATTTTCCGCAGGTCGAAGTTACAATTTGGCGCGAATTTACCGGCTACTCTGACGGGCGAAATGCCTCCTCCGGGACGCCGAGCAGGCCGAGCAGCTGACGCTGCAGGTCCGTGAGCTGAACCTCGAAGACCTGCACGGTGTGGCCATCTTGGGTCAGTTTGTGTTGCTCGGTGAGGCTGTACAGACGCAAGATCTGTTCAGTGGTGGGGTGTGCGCACTGACGCTGCTCCGGATACAGGGGAAGTTCCTCGATGCCCTCACGCTTCATGGCAAGACGCAGCTCGCGCTCGATGAGGGCTTGAACGAGCAGGGCAAGGAAATACAGGGTGAAGAGCGCCTCAATGCGGCCCTCGTTCTTCAGGAGCACGGGAGCGATCTCATGCACCGTCTTGATCTGTTCGAAGCGCTTCTCGATCATGGGCTGGCCCTTGTGGGCCTGAAGAACCTGGGCTGCTGACAGGCTGCGATCGTTGGTCATCAACGGGTACATACCATCGCTCCTGTGGTCGTAGGCGATGGCCTCCTCGTCGGTGCTCCACTCGATATCGAAGCGCCGCTTGGTGATCTTGCGGTAAGCGGTTTCGGGCCCCGGGCGGCCGCGGCGTGTTTGCTTGTAGCGATGTTCTTCACGCACCGTGCGGCTGACCTTGAGGTAGCGGGTGACGTGGTGTGTCTCCAGGATCATGGCTACCCTGAGATCGATCTCGGCGGCGCCGCGTAGCCGGGCCTTGGCGCCGGCGAGCCGTCCGCGCAGCTGCGTGAGCTCTTCGGTGGCCGCAGCGATGTTGCGGCGCCGTCGGGCCTCCTGGCGCAGCGTGAGCAAGCTGCTCCAGACCCACACGACCGACCAGACCTCGGCCGAGAGAAGCGGCGCCCGCCAGACATACCAGCAGTCGCGCGGCCCGTCGCTGTAGCGCGGGTTGGGCCGGTCCCAGACACACTGCCAGTCCGGGGTGTTGGTCTGGATCCACTGGCGGAACTCTTCGTCTTCCAGGCGGCTGCGCGGCATCACGGTGACGAAGCGCCCGCCGGCGCGCTCGATCTCCTGCATGTTTTGTCGCGAACAAAGTTTACTGTCCGCCACATACAAGAAGTCCGAGCGGCCCGCCACCGCCCGCAGCGTGTTCCACGTTTCGATGTGGCTGCGCGACTCGCTCGCATTGCCGTCGGCACAGCGAAAGGCAACCGGGATATTGCCGTCGGCACTCATGGTGAGGATAAGCAGCAACTGCTTCAGATCGGGGCGGTGAGCCTTGGAGTGTCCGTAGGTGATCACCGGTGCGCTTCGGGCGCGAATCTTCCGGCCTGAGGCGGCGCGATAGCTTCCGCAGAAGCTGATCGAGGTGGCATCGTTATGAAACTCCTCGAATCTCACGCCAAAGCGGCTCCCGACCGCCAACGCCACTTCGGTGAGCAGCCCCGCCCGGTCGGCATCAAACAGGTGGTCCAGAGCGCGCCCGAGCCGATCGTCAGACAGACATTCCATCTGCTGGGCACGGATGCCGAACATCCCGCTGGCGAACCCGTGCACGCTCTCCTGCTGACGGTAAATCGGCTCTCGCTCGACGATGATGGAGCGCAGCAGCACACCAAGAGCACGCGCATGGGGGACGGTGCAGCGCGCGTCGGAGGGGACGTATCGATCGAGCAGATCTTCCAGACCGATCCGCTCGACGAAGTGATTGACGAGGGGTAAGGGACCCAGACGCTCGCTATGCAGGCTGAAGCGGGCGCGTTGCGGAGGAGATTGTTGCGTTGGCGCCATTCCTACGCTATTATCGTCGTAGGATTCCTAGACAGTCAAGTACCTTGTCCAAACGCAACCCAGAAAAAACAGCCGCTCTGGCACGCGAGCACCTCAGTCGCATCCGCCACGCCCTAGCCGAGATCGACACCCTGTGCTCCGGCACCCTGCTCAAGCGGATGATGAAGTGCGGCAAGGCGAGTTGCCGCTGCCAGCAGGACCCAGCAGCCCGCCATGGGCCCTACTACGAGTGGGGGCGCATGAAGGCCGGCAAGCTCGTCCACCGCTACGTCTCGCCTGCGCAGGCCGTACTCCTGAACCAGGCGATCGCGAACTACCGAAAAGTGAAGAAGCTCCTGCGAGCGTGGGAAGACGAAACCGAGCGGCTTATAGACGCTGAAGCGCCCCGCAAACCCTAATCGCCCGACATCCCAGGGAAATTACGCGCAAATTCGACCGTCAACCTGCGGAAAGTACGCCACGCCGGAGGAAGCCCTGTTGATCCTGAACCGGGACACCGGCAATCACCAGTACTTCTATGAGGACAATCTCCACGCCCTGGTTTAGGCGGGCGCGCCGTTGAGGGATGTATCCCCGGAGTACTCCCTCGGCTACATCCCCACCCGGCCGTTTGACTATGATCTGCGCCCGGGCCAGGGGGTCGTACTGATCACCGAGCGTGACGTGCCTTAGCCCGGATATTGCTCAGGATGCCCACTTGGCGTAAATGCACGGCGTGGAATCATGGAAATCACGATAGACCCCTTGGATACTTCAATCGAATCGGGGCGCCGGCGGTCGCGAAGAATCTTTGAATTCGCCGCCCCGGCGTGGGTCTTCACGGAAAGCGTACGCGGCGGTTGCCGTACGCCCGGATCAACAAGGACTGGGGCGCTGGGCAGACGGTCGATCTCCCGGGGCCCGGCGCGGGGCCGCCAAGTGATCTACGGCTGCCAAGACAGCGCGCTCGTGTGAGCTGGCTTACCAGAAGATCCTCAGGCGCCTGAGGATCTGGTCGAACTCGAACAAGTACGGTTCGGCCACCTGCTTGTTCGCGGCAATGATCACCATATCGTGCGAAAAGACGGAAGCGTTGTACCAATTGAAGCTGCCGTCCAGGACCAGATAGTCATCGAAGATGCAGTACTTGGAATGAACCGGCGAAAACGGAACGACGAAATCGTCCAGCCCGTATGCTAGAGCGACCGGAATACCGGCGTGCTTCAAGCGCATCACGGCAGGCAGCAGGGGCCGCTTCAGTTCCTCCGCCATGGGGTGTTCCTTGCCGGGACTGCCCTGCCGGGCCAGGTGTCCATTCAGAATGATCTTCACCTCCACGCCGCGCCGGTGGGCGTGGATCAAGGCATCGATCACGCTGTCCTGGTAGTCCCCCTGCAATTCACCGATCAGGAACAGGCACAGCTTGATCGAGTGACGGGCGCGGTGAACTTCGGAAATGATGGCGTGATGAGGCCGATAGTACTTCCCGCTCGAGGTCACCTGGCGCCCAAACGTGTACAGCAGATTAAAGTGGCTCAGCGGGTCGACCCCGTACCGTTGAATCACCCCGCCCCGCACGCTCTGGAAAATGTTGTCGAACAGCCGGCCGACGCCTCGGGAGCGAAACGCCATGCCCGACTCCCAGTTGGCCCACCAACGGTCGAAGGTAATATTGAACGAGCCGGTGATGACGTCCTCGTCGCCAAAGATCACGAACTTGTTGTGCATGTCCGGAGCGACTTCGATTCGCGGGTCTTTCGGGGTGCAAAAGACCCCCAACAGTGCGACTCCGGATCGCTTCAACCGAACGTAGTTATCGCTGTTGGTCAAGGTCATCTTGCGCCAGTCAACGATGCACTCCACCTTGACGCCGTTGAAGTGGGCGTGAATCAGATGGTTGACGAAGTCGGCATCGTCTATGCAGTCGACGCAGACCTTGATCGTCTGCTGCCGATCGGGTTGCACCTGCTGCTTCCAGATCGTCGTATCGATCTGGTCGTGAATGTAGCGCTTGGGATGATAGGGATGATCGGGCTGACCTTTGGTGAACTTCGGGGTCAGATGCAGCGACTCGAAGTGCTGGTTGGCCCAGTCCACGTCCCGCTGCAATTCCCCTGCGTCCAACTCCCACGTGCGATACGTGTTGGGGCCTGAACGCTCCAGGGTGATGTGCCGCCGCTGCGCGCGTTCCTGCTCGAAAGGATGTCCATCGAAGAAGAGGTATTCGTATTGCGACGGAACCGATTTGCCTTGGATATGGGCAATGAACGAGAATCCTACCCGCTTCACGTGTCCCAGTTTCATTGCGAGCGGATGGACATAGAAATCCCGCGTGACGCGCTTGTGGAAGTTCCACTGGACGTCGTAAGCATCGGTATCGACGATGAACTCTTCGCAGGTATCGCCGGAGCGATACACTCTCAGGACAACCTTCAGATTCAGTTCGCCCCCCCAGAACACGTCGAACCGGATGCATCCCCACCTTACGTAGAACAACTCCTTGAAGTCATTCGTGCGGGGTATGTTGCTGCCGCCGATTTCCGCCTCTGTGGGAAACGCGTAACGTTCAGCAAACGGCATGTCTTGAGTTGTTCCTTGATGTCATGTGCGTAAGGCGTGAAACCCTCGTGGGCAATCGTCCCCTCAATTTGCGAGTACCGCCCCGCGGCACATTGGCTGCCGCGTGCGCGAGGATCGGCTCACCAATTCGGCTCGAATTCGACGCAATACCCAATGTGGTCGGATACGCGACCGTAACGATCACCGTCCTTAAAGATCTCCCTTGCCGACACTGCCTGCAACTGGCTGTGCCTTTGCATAAAGATGTAATCGATGCGACCATCCTTGGCCAAGTGGCGATCCATGTTCGGCGATAGCCGGCGGAACACCCTCTCGAACACATTGCGCGAAGTAGCCGCCAGAAACTGGTCTTCGTATTCCTGGGTTCGGACGACCGCCCTGTACCCTTCCGAGCCCGCTTTGATGTTGAAATCCCCACACAGGAAGGTGGCGGCGAGATGGCCGCCATGCTTGTGGTTCGCCCACGCGCGCAGCCGTTCGAACTGCTCCAGAAAACCGTCACTCAACCAGCTCAGGTGGGCCGAAAAAACGTTCACGACGCCCATGTACGGCACGTTGACCTGCACCATTATCACCTTGCGGGCGTTGATGCTGTATACGTCCTGACTGGAGGAGACATAACCAGCATCATTCATAACGAAATCGTACTTGCTCAAGACCGCAATACCTTCGCGGTAGCGGTCGAAGCCAAGATGAGACCAGTCGGTGTGAAGATGATAGGGCCCGCGCAGCCGGTCACGAATGATCTTGGCGGCGTTCGAGTTCCAGTCCCCTTGACCCTTGTTCCAGTTCTCACCCACCTCTTGCAAACAGACAATATCGATATCCAGGTCATCGATGGCTCGGGCGACTTGACTGAACTTGGCGTCCTGATTTTCCTCCTGATAGCAGTGCAGGTTCAGGGTCAGGATCTTCAGGCGCTGACGGCGGGCCAAGTAATTCTGGCCAAAATTGCTGTCCCAGATCGTGCCGGTGGGTGTCTCGCAAGCGATCGCGTACTGAACGCGAAAAGCGTCATCGATCTTGATCTCGCTGGCCCACATACCTACATCGTATCGATTCGGGTTCCTGGCATTGCTCCGGCGCATCTTGTCCCAGTGCATTCTCCTGAAGAAGCAGGGCGTGACGTTCGTACTGCGCCAGTTGTCCGTTGTCCAGTGAAGGTTGACCCGCTTGGGCTGAAGAGAATGACGTACCGCGACCGTAATGGGATAGAACCGCTGCCCGGCCTGAAGAATGGGGTTGAAATCAGCACTCAGCAACTGAGTGCGCTTCTTCAGCAGCACGCCCGAATCGGCATTGAAGAGATAGTTGCGCGAACGGTTATTGTCCCAGTACTCCTCTCCCAGAACCCGGTAGCGCAGGGCAAACTCGATATCTCCTGGCAGGGAAACCTCCTCCGACGGACTGAACGTCGCCCGGGCGCTCCAGATTTCGCGGTTGTCGCCGCCGGAACAGTGATGCGCTGCCCGGAGCGTGCGCCAGACCCCATCCTCGCCGGCCCAGTGCACCTCAACCAGCTTGTCGTAGGCGATGTGCTCGAGGAGCATGAAAAATACCAATTCTTGCTCGATACGCTGCTTGCTTCGCGAAATGGTATTTCTTGCCTGGAGCAGTTGAATAGCTTCCATCGTTCATCCAGCAGGGCTGTCCATGCGTTGCATTCCTTTCCGGGTTGCCACGATGTCATCAGGCTGTTCGCAAGAGAATAACAAAAGGCGAGCAAGATGGTAGGAAACCGACACCGCCGCGGCGGACCGCCCCGCGCCGGAGCGTGGTCAGATGCGGGGCACGGCGTCGCGAGCGATAAGGGACAAGGATCTGATGCCTGAGCAACAACGACTCTGCCGCGACGGCGCGAACGCCACCGGTGCGGAGGCGTTTCACGAAGATGACCCGCAAGTGGATGGCGAGGGTGAGGAGTTCGCGCATGGGACGAACGCTACCATGATCGCCAGCGTTCGCGATACTGCACCGTACAGGCGCATTCCGTCATACTGCGAATTCGCCACCTACGGGATGCTCCGCTGCTATTGCGAGGCGGCCTCGAGACATGTTTTCATGAGTTGGACACTACGGATGCATCCGCAGGGCTCCACGCTCGACGCAACGTGTGCCAACGCTTCGAATTCACAATGCACAAACGTCCAATCACCGCAGTGTGGCCAGGCGAGCCCTTTCCCATCGGCTCGACCTGGGACGGGCAGGGTGTCAATTTCGCCTTGTTTTCGGCCCATGCCGAGAAAGTGGAACTGTGCCTCTTCGACGCAAGCGGGAGGCAAGAGTTGCAGCGCCTTGAACTCAAAGTGCGGACCAACGACATCTGGCACTGCTATCTGCCGCAAGCCCGCCCGGGCATGCTTTACGGCTACCGCGTCCATGGCCCGTACAGGCCGCACGACGGTCACCGATTTAACCCTCACAAGCTACTGATCGACCCCTACGCCAAGTCCATCGCCGGAGAGCTGCTATGGAGCGATGCCCACTTCGGATATCGCATCGGCGACAAGCACGAGGACCTGTCCTTCGACCGCAGAGATGATGCGCACGGAGTGCCGAAGTGTCGCGTGATCGACGCGGCCTACGACTGGGAAGACGACCGGACGCCGCGCATTCCTTGGCAGGACACGGTGATCTATGAGTTGCACGTAAGGGGTTTTACCATGCGTCATCCGCGGGTGCCGCCGGAACTGCGCGGCACCTACGCCGGGCTTGCGAACGTGCGGGCGATTGAGCATCTGAAGCGGCTTGGCATCACCACGGTGGAGCTCATGCCGGTGCACGCGTTCGCCGACGAGCGCCATCTGGTGCAGCAAGGACTGCGCAACTACTGGGGCTACAACTCCTACGCCTTCTTCGCGCCTGAGCCGCGGTATTCGGCCACCGGCCACATTTCCGAGTTCAAGACCATGGTCAAGGCCCTGCATGCGGCCGGCATCGAGGTCGTTCTCGACGTGGTCTATAACCACACGGCCGAAGGCAACCATCTGGGGCCGACCTTGAGCCTGCGCGGCATCGACAATGCCAGCTACTACCGGCTGATGCCCGCAAACGCCCGCTACTACATGGACTTCACCGGCTGCGGCAATTCGCTGTGCACGGCAAACCCATGCGTCCTCGACCTCATCCGCGACAGCCTGCGCTATTGGGTTGAGGAAATGCATGTCGACGGCTTTCGCTTCGATCTCGCTGTCGCCTTGACACGCGGCGCCAACGGCGTCGAAATGAGCGGCGCGTTCCTCGATGACATTGCCCGAGACCCTGTGCTGTCCCAAGTCAAATTGATCGCCGAGCCTTGGGATCTCGGCCTCGGCGGTTACCAGCTTGGCGGTTTCCCGCACGGCTGGGCGGAATGGAGCGACCGCTACCGCGACACGCTGCGCGCCTTCGGGAAAGCCGACGCCGAAACCATCGGAGAGTTCGCCACGCGTATTACCGGATCCAGCGACCTCTACGAGCGGAGCGGGCGAAAGCCCCACGCGAGCATCAACTTCGTCACCGCCCACGATGGCTTCACCCTGCACGACTTGGTGAGCTACGACCACAAGCATAACGAGGCCAATCTGGAGGGCAATCGAGACGGTACCGACAACAACCGGAGCTGGAACTGCGGAGCAGAGGGCCGCACCGACGATGGCACGATCAACGCCTTGCGAAGGCGCCAGAAGCGTAACTTTCTCGCCACGCTCTTCCTGTCTCAGGGCGTGCCCATGCTGCTCGCCGGCGACGAAATGGGGCGCACCCAGAGCGGCAACAATAACGCCTATTGCCAGGACAACGAGATCTCCTGGCTGAACTGGAATCTCCAGCCGGAAGACCGCCAGCTGATCGACTTCGTTCGGCGCCTGATCAAGCTGCGCCGCGACGCCCCTGTCTTTCGCCGGGGCGAGTTCTTGCAGGGACGGCCTATCTGTGCCAGCGGGGTGAAGGACATCACGTGGCTCAGCCCTGACGGGCGCGAGATGGACCACGACAACTGGCGACAGTCGCATGCGCGCTGCCTCGGAATCTGTCTTGCGGGGGATCCGCAGGCAAGACAGCCGGGCGACCGCCGGCACGCGCAATGGGCGAAGATCTGGAGGTGGTTTCCGTCACGGCTGCGCGCTTGGTTCAGCCCTCGCGCAGGGCCCGGGAACGCGGCCATTTCCGGCGGTTTCCAATTTCAGCGGCTCCTGCGCTGGGCACGACTCCACGGCCGCCCGGTCGCCGACGGTAGCTTTCTGATCCTGGTGAACGCTCACCATGAAACGATACCGTTCGTAATCCCCAGCCTCGATGAGCGCTTTGTCTGGTCGCCGATTCTTGAGACGTACGTTGAGGACGGGCGGCAATCGAATGCGCTCTATGAACCCGGCGAGTCTTACGAACTCCCTGGGCGCTCGCTCGCGATCCTGCGATCAGTGCGCAGCAAGAGGGTTCTGGCGAGGCTCTTCGCAATGATGGTGCAGGGCCGGGAATCTTGACTCGACTCACCCGGCAGCACTCACCGATTCAACGGCGCGTTGCGACCCGAAGGCGGCCGTCTGGGTCGGAGCTGACGATCGTCACCTGGAGGTGCTGATGGAGACGGTAAGAGAGATTTGCTTCTCCGGCAACTTGTTGGTGGTACTGCGGTCACTCAATATCTTCCGTGCCTAGAATCAGTATTTTCGTAGCGAGCGGCAGCTCTAGGAAAGATGGTTCGCCGGCTGGCGACCCAGACCTGACGTTGAGGGCAGTCAGCCGTCAACGACCGGTCACACACGTGCAGCCGTCATTGTCTGTCCGTGCTGCCCCGGGTGCCCCGGGGGACTCCGCTTCGGCGACAGCCGTCACAGGACACATCCCCAAAGGCGAGGCTCGCCAACGACGGCTTTCAGCTGCATTCTCCGAATGCTCGCAACCCGCCGCTGCCGAATGCTGTTCCGACTTGCAAACGTTCGATTCCCTATCGACGTACTCCACGGGAGTGGTCCGCCAGTCGTGCTTGCTTCCACGGCGTACTGCCTACGCCGCGCCCTCGCCGAGGACGAGACGGTAGCCGACACCCGTCTCAGTAAGCAGATAGCGCGGTTGCACCGGGTCCGGCTCCAGCTTCTGCCTGAGCTGCTTCATGTAGACCCGCAGATACTGCGGCTGCTCCACGTGGGTCGGCCCCCACACTTCCCGCAGCAGATGGCGGTGGGTGACGACCATGCCCTCGTGCTGCGCGAGGCAGGTCAGCAGGCGGAACTCGATCGGTGTGAGGTGGATTTCGCCTCCCGGGGCATAGACCAGCCGCTTCGCCAAGTCGATCTCGATGGCGCCGAGAGTCACGCTGGTACCGCCGTGCTCGCGTCGCGCCGCGTGACGCAGCGCCACCCGGATGCGCGCCAGCAGTTCGCCGACACCGAACGGCTTGGTCACGTAGTCGTCGGCACCGGCATCGAGCGCCGCGATCTTCTGTGCTTCGTGCGTGCGCGCCGACAGGACGATGAGCGGCATCGCCGACCACTCCCGGATGCGGCGGATCACCTCGGCGCCGTCCAGATCCGGCAGGCCGAGATCGACGATGGCGAGATCCGGCTTGTGCGAGCCCGCTTCGATGATGCCGCGTTGGCCGTTCGCCGCCTCGACCACCCGGTACCCCTCGGCCTCGAGGGCCGTGTGCAGCAGGCGCCGGATCTGCGGCTCGTCGTCGATCACCAGCACCGCCTGCTGCGCAGCACTCACGACGATGCTTCCGCTGCTTCGGGCACGAGTGCCGGCGCCTCCCCCGCACATGGAAGGCTGAACCGAAACGTGACGCCGCCGCCCAGCCGCGGCTCCGCCCAAATGCGCCCATCATGCGCCTGAACAATTGCCCGACAGATGGTCAGGCCGAGGCCGGCACCGCCGATGGCGCTTTCGGTCGATCCCCGGTGGAACTTCTCGAAGACGACGGTCTCTTCGCCGGGCGGCAGACCGGGTCCGTTGTCGGCCACGGCAACGATGACCTCCGCTTCCTTGACACTCGCCCTGATCCACACCGAGGCACGCCGCGGCGTGTACTTGACGATGTTGTCGAGCAGATTGACCAACACCTGTTCGATCAGCACGCCGTCCAGGAGCAGCAGCGGCAGGTCGGGCGGCAGCGATATCTGCACCGATCGCTCCCCCAACCGATCCCCCGTGCGCCGCAGCGCGCTGCCGACGATCTCGTCCAGTGCCTGCCATTCGCGATTCAGTTTGGCGGTGCCCGACTCCAGCCGCGTCATGTCGAGCAGATTGTTGATGAGCTGGCTCATCTGCTGGGCTTCGTCGTAGACCGTGCGCGCCAGTTCGGCGCGGGCAGCGGGCGAAAGTTGCTCGGCCTTCTCCAGCAACCCGCTCGCCGCCCCCGCAATCACCGCCAGCGGCGTGCGCAGATCGTGGGAGATGGCGGACAGCAGCGAATTGCGCAGCTCCTCGGTCTCGGCCTTGAGTCGCGCTCCCTCGGCCTGGTCGGCCAGGCTCGCCCGTTCGAGGGCGGCCGCGATCTGCGCCGCAAAGGTCTCCAGCAGATGGAACTGCTCGGGCAGCAGCACGTGGCGCGGGTTGGCCGGCAGCACGGCGAGCACGCCGAGCGCCCGGCCGGATGTGCTGAGCGGCAGATAGACGGCCTCGGCCCCCGGAAGCGTGTCGGTCCCCAGGCCGGCAACCTTGGCGTGGTCGCAAACCCATTGGGCAATGCTCAGGTCGGCGCCCCGGTAGGAAGCGGCTTGGCTCGGGCCCGCGGGGTAACCGATGCGCCCATTCGCATCGGGCAGCAGGACGACGACCTGACTGTCGAACACCTCGCTGGTATGACGCACGGCCACCCGCGCCAGCGCCTCCTGCCCGCGTGTGGCCGTCAGCTCCCGGCTCATGGCGTAGAGCATCGCCGTGCGCCGCTCCCGATGGCCCGCAACCTTGGCCTGCAGGCGCACGCTCGCCGTGAGGTTGGCCACGACCAGCGCCACGCCCAGCATGATGGCGAAGGTGAGCAGGTACTGGACATCGGCCACCGCAAAGGTGAAACGGGGCGGCACGAAGACGAAGTCGAAGACCACCACGTTCAGGATCGCCACCGTGACGGCCGGGCCGCGCCCGAAGCGCAGGGCGATCACCACCACACCGAGCAGATAGAGCATGATCAGGTTGGCAAGCTCGAAGGCCGGCGTCATGGGCCAGGCGATCGCGCTGCACACGGCGGTCGAAAGCACCGCCCAGGCGTAGCCGGGCCAGCGCTTCTTGCCCGGCGTCGGCGCACCGGCCACGCCGAGGATGGCGCTGGTGCGCAGCAGCACGGGGTTGCGCCGCGCCAGCGCCGCCTCGTCGCCGGTAACCACCTGCACGTCGATGTCGCCGCTGCGGTCGATCAAGGTGTCAACGGTGGACGGGCGCAGCAGGCGCAGCCATGCGCTGCGCGTGGGTCGCCCGATGAGGATGCGGGTTACATTGCGAGTGCGGGCATAGTTCAGCGCCTCGTCGGCAACCGAGGCGCCGCCCAGAGTCACCGCCTCGGCGCCCAGCGATTCGGCCAGGCGCAACACCTCGATGCGCCGGTTGCGCTCCTGCTCGGACAGGCGCAGCAGCTGCGGTGTTTCCACGTAAAGCGTGATCCATTCGGCGTGCAATGCCGCGGCGAGGCGGCGCGCCGCGCGCACCAGGCGTTCCGCCTTCTCGTCGGGACCCACGCACACCAGCAGCCGCTCCCGCGTCGCCCAGGTTTCCCGGATCGCCTGATCGCTGCGGTATTCGCGCATCGCGGCATCCACCCGGTCGGCGGTGGTGCGCAGCGCCAGCTCGCGCAGGGCGATAAGGTTGCCCTTGCGAAAGAAGTTGTCCATGGCGTGGCGCACCTGCTCCGGGACATAGATCTTGCCTTCACGCAGCCGCTGCAGCAGGTCGTCCGGCGGCTGGTCGATCAGTTCGACCTCGTCGGCCTGCTCGAACACGCTGTCGGGCACGGTCTCGGCGGTGCGGACGCCGGTGAACTGGGCGACGATGTCGTTCAGGCTTTCCAGGTGCTGAACATTGACCGTGGTGTAGACGTCGATCCCGGCATCCAGCAGCTCCTCTGCGTCCTGCCAGCGCTTGGCGTGGCGCGAGCCCGGCGCATTGGTGTGGGCCAGCTCGTCGAGCAGCAGCAGACCGGGCTTGCGCGCCAGTGCCGCGTCCAGATCGAATTCGCGCAGGCTCGTGCCCCGGTAGTCGACGCTGCGGGTCGCAATCTGCGGCACGCCAACGGCGAGCAGCTCCGTATCGCTGCGGCCGTGGGGCTCGACGTAGCCGATCACGACGTCCCTCCCCTCGCGCAGCCGCTCGCGGCCCTCCAGCAGCATGCCGTAGGTCTTGCCGACGCCGGCACAAGCGCCGAAGAACACCTTGAGCTTGCCGCGCTTGGCCTTCGCCTCCTGCGCCTGCACGCGCTCCAGCAGTTGATCCGGATCGGGTCGAGTCTCGCTCATCCTTGAACCCTATCAGGATTTCAGGGCATCGAGAGCGAGGTTCAGGCGCAGCACATTGACCCGCGGTTCGCCCAGGATGCCGAGCTGGCGGTGTTCGGTGTTCTGCGCCACCAACTGTTTCACCCGCTCCTCGGGCAGGCTGCGGGTGCGCGCAACCCGGGGAAGCTGAAACTGCGCCGCCGCCGGACTGATGTGCGGGTCCAGCCCGCTGGCGGAGGCAGTCACCAGATCCACCGGCACGGGTACGTTTTTGCCAGGGTCCGCCGCGCGCAGTGCGGCAATCCTCGTCCCCACCGCCTCGGTCAGTGCCGGATTGGTCGGCCCCAGGTTGGAGCCGCTCGATGCCGCCGCGTTGTAGGGAAACGGGCCGGTCGCCGAAGGGCGGCCCCAGAAGTACTTCGGGTCGCTGAAAGGCTGGCCGATCAGCGCCGAGCCGACCGCCTTGCCACCCTGCACGACCAGGCTGCCGTTGGCCCGGGCCGGCATGATGCCCTGGGCGATGCCGGTCACCAGCAGCGGATAGGCCACGCCGGTCAGCACGGTCAAAACCAGCAGCATCAGCGCCGCACTGCGAATCGAGGTCCACATGGTCGCTCCTTTCGTTTCAGATCCAGCCGAACAGATCGAGCGTGAGGTCGATCGCCTTGATGCCGACAAAGGGCACCACCAGTCCCCCCAGGCCGTAGATCAGGAGATTGCGCCGCAGCAGCCTGGCCGCCGCCAACGGACGGTACGGAATTCCGCGCAGGGCCAGCGGAATCAGGAACACGATGATCAGCGCGTTGAAGATGACGGCCGACATCACCGCGCTCGCCGGGCTCGCCAGATGCATGACGTTGAGCGCGTTGAGCGCCGGGTAGGTGCTGGCAAAGGCGGCGGGAATGATGGCGAAGTACTTGGCCACGTCGTTGGCGATGCTGAAGGTGGTGAGCGAGCCGCGGGTGATCAGCAGTTGCTTGCCGATTTCCACCACTTCGATGAGCTTGGTGGGGTTGGAATCCAGATCCACCATGTTGCCCGCCTCCTTCGCCGCCTGGGTGCCGGTGTTCATCGCCACCGCCACGTCGGCCTGGGCCAGCGCCGGCGCGTCGTTGGTGCCGTCGCCGCACATCGCCACCAGCCGCCCCTGCCCCTGGTAGTCGCGGATCAGGCGCAGCTTGGCCTCCGGGGTGGCCTCGGCGAGGTAATCGTCCATGCCTGCCTCGGCCGCGATCGAGGCGGCGGTGAGCCGGTTGTCGCCGGTGATCATCACGGTCTTTATGCCCATGCGGCGCAGCTCGGCGAAGCGCTCCTTGATGCCGCCCTTGACGATGTCCTTGAGCTCGATCACCCCCAGCACCCGGACGCGTTCTCCCACCGATTCCGCCACCACCAGCGGCGTAGCGCCGCGCTTGGCAACGCTCTCGACCTCGAGCACCACTTCGTTCGGAAAGTGCTTCCCCTTCGCCTCGACGTACTTGCGCAGGGCATCGGCGGCTCCCTTGCGGATCTCGCGGCCGTCCACGTCCACGCCGCTCATGCGCGTTTGCGCGCTGAACGGCACGAAGTGGGCGTGCATCGCGCTCACTTCACGCCCGCGCAGCCCGAAGCGCTGCTTGGCCAGCACCACGATCGAGCGCCCTTCGGGGGTCTCGTCGGCGAGCGAGGCAAGCTGTGCGGCGTCGGCCAGTTCCTCCTCCGTCACGCCGGAGGCATGGAGGAAGCGTGTGGCTTGGCGGTTGCCCAGCGTGATGGTGCCGGTCTTGTCCAGCAGCAGCACGTCCACGTCGCCGGCCGCTTCCACCGCCCGGCCCGAGGTGGCGATGACGTTGGCCCGGATCATGCGGTCCATGCCGGCGATGCCGATGGCCGACAACAAGGCGCCGATGGTGGTGGGGATCAGGCACACCAGCAGGGCGACCAGCACCGTGATCGACACCGGGCTGCCCTGGCCGGCGCTGGCGACCGAGTAGAGCGACATGGGCAGCAGCGTCGCGGTGGCGAGCAGGAAGATCAGCGTCAGCGCCGCCAGCAGGATGGCGAGCGCGATCTCGTTCGGCGTCTTCTGGCGCTTGGCGCCCTCCACCATCGCGATCATGCGGTCGAGGAAGGCTTCACCCGGATTGGCGACGATGCGCACCACGATCCAGTCGGAGAGGACGCGCGTGCCGCCGGTCACCGACGAGCGGTCGCCGCCGGATTCGCGGATCACCGGGGCCGACTCCCCGGTGATCGCCGCTTCATTCACCGAAGCCACCCCCTCGATGACCTCGCCATCACCCGGGATGTAGTCGCCGGCCTCCACCAGCACCACGTCGCCCTTGCGCAGGGTGGCGGAGGACACCGGTGTTGCGGACGCGCCGTGGCGCGGTTCCGCAAGTTTCTTCGCCTGGATGTCGCGCTTGGCGCCGCGCAGGCTGGCGGCCTGCGCCTTGCCGCGGCCCTCGGCCAGGCTCTCGGCGAAGTTGGCGAAGATCACGGTGAACCACAGCCAGAGGCTTACCGCGAGGATGAACCCGCCGGGGGCCTCGGACGCGCCGACGAGCGAGCGCAGCCACAGCGCCGTGGTGAGCAGGCTGCCGACATACACTACGAACATCACCGGGTTGCGCCACTGCACCGGCGGCGAGAGTTTCTTGAGCGAATCGAGGGCCGCCTGCCGCATCAGCGGCGCGGTGATGAGCGGGCGGGTCGAAGGTGCGAAAGCTGTCATGTCAGTGCCCCATCATCTGCAGTTGTTCCACGATCGGACCCAGGGCCAGCGCCGGCACGAAGGTGAGCGCACCCACGATGAGCACGGTCCCGATCAGCAGTCCGACAAAGAGCGGCGTGTGGGTGGGCAGCGTGCCGGCGGTCTGTGCCACCGGCTTCTTGCGCGCCAGGCTGCCGGCAATCGCCAGCACCGGGATGGCGAGCCAGTAGCGGCTCACCCACATGGCCACGCCCAGCATCGAGTTGTAAAAGGGCGTGTTGGCGGAGAGTCCGGCGAAGGCACTGCCGTTGTTGTTGCCCGCCGAGGAGAAGGCATAGAGCACTTGCGACAAGCCGTGGGCGCCCGGATTGCTCAAGCTTGCCTTGCCGGGCTCGACCGCGATGGCGATGGCGGTGCCGACCAGGACGACCAAGGGCGGGATCAGGATCACGAGAGAGGCCATCTTCATCTCGTAGGCCTGGATCTTCTTGCCCAGGTACTCCGGGGTGCGCCCCACCATGAGGCCGGCGACGAAGACGGCGATGATGGCGAACACCAGCATTCCGTACAGCCCGGAGCCCACACCGCCGAAGACCACTTCGCCCAGTTGCATGAGCCACATCGGTACCAGGCCACCGAGCGGAGTAAAGGAATCGTGCATCGAGTTCACCGATCCGTTCGAGGCCGCCGTGGTGACGGCGGCCCACAGCGCGGAGTTGGTGATGCCGAAGCGCAGTTCCTTGCCTTCCATGTTGCCGCCGGGCTGCTGCACCGATGAAGACTGGTCCAGCCCGAGACGCGCCAATTGCGGATTGCCGCCCTGCTCCGCAGCCACGGTGAGCGCGAGCAGCGCGACGAAGATCGCCGTCATCGCCGCCAGCACCGCCCAGCCCTGGCGCGTGTCGCCCACCATCTTGCCGAAGGTGTAGCACAGCGCAGCGGGGATCAGCAGGATCGCCAGCACCTCGAGGAAGTTCGACAGCGGCGTCGGGTTCTCCAGCGGATGCGCCGAATTGACATTGAAGAAGCCGCCGCCGTTGGTGCCGAGCTGCTTGACTGCAATCTGCGAAGCCGCCGGGCCGAGGGCAATGGTTTGCTCCGTCACCGCCGTCTGCTTGACGACCGGTTTTCCCTGCGCATCCAGGACCGGCTTGCCGCTGTCGTCGCTCACCGGCTGCTCGACGCTGACGGGCTCCAGCAGCGGCACGCTCTTGTAGGCGCCAAACGTCTGCACCACGCCCTGGGAGACCAGCGCCAGGGCGAGGACGAACGAAAGCGGCAGCAGGATGTAGAGCACGCTGCGCGTCATGTTGACCCAGAAGTTGCCGATGTGCGCAGTCTCCCGCCGCACGAAGCCGCGGATGAGCGCGATCAGCACCGCCATGCCGCTGGCCGCCGAAACGAAGTTCTGCACCGTGAGGGCCAGCATCTGCGTGAGGTAGCTCATCGTCGCTTCGCCGCCATAGCCCTGCCAGTTGGTGTTGGTGGCGAAGCTCACCGCGGTGTTGAAGGCGGAGTCGGGACCGACCGCCGGCATCTGCGCCGGATTGAAGGGCAGCCAGAGCTGCAGGCGTTGCAGCGCATACACGGCGAGCAGCCCCAGCAGGTTGAACCACAGCATGGCCAGTGCGTAGCGCTGCCAGTCCATTTCCTCGTCTGCCCGCACGCCACTGAGGCGATAGATGAGGCGCTCCAGCGGTCCGACAATTCGGGTCGCAATCGTGGGCTGGGCGGAATAGACCGCTGCCATGTAGGCGCCGAGCGGCTTCGCCAGCGCCAGCAGCACGGCGAGGTAAAGGGCGATCTGAAGATAGGCGTTGGCGTTCATCAGAAATCCTCCGCCTTCAGCAGTGCATAGATCAGATAGGCGCCAAGCGCCAGGGCGAGTGCAAGCGCGATTGCCTCGACGAAGCTCATGGCCTGTCCTCCAGCCGTGCGCAAAGCCTCACGAACAGGATGGACAGACCGAAGAGCGTGACCACCAAAAACATGTATATGGCATCCATTGCAGCCTCCCATCGGTGATGACCCAGTCTAGGTCGGGCGGCATAAAGATGGTGTTAAGAGTTAGGGCCGGTGAGTTGGGCGACACCCGCGTCTGACATGGGCGCAGGAATGGCGCTGCGTTTGTGAGACACACCCTCGCCCGTTGCGCCACTCCAGACTTGATCCGTCGAATCCGCCCTGCACTGGGCCGATCCGAGGCCGTCGTAGCGGCCGGGGGGCTCATCGATTTGCGATAGGGCGCGGCAATAATTCCTGTAGGACGTTCGTCTCAGGCAGCGCTGCATCCAGTCCATCGATCGGTACCGCAGCGGGGGGACTCCCCGGGGACCATGAAACGCACTCTCGACGCAGCAAGCAATCGCACACGCTGCTATCGATTAGCCGGCCAGAAGACATTCACCGATCCGCGCACGTGCCGGTCGGCTGTTCAGCACATATGTGGAGTGTCGGCCATGGCGGAGTTATGGCACCTCGCGTTCATGGGAAGCGGCCGTTCGACCAGAGTTCTGATGGAGCGCTTCTCGTGGGGCGTGAGCGTCAGCAACGGCCGATGCCGACAAGTCGCGCGAACTCCCTTGAAGTTCAGGTACACGGTGTTGACCCGACACTCTATAGTCAGTCCGTTCGCATTCCAGCATGGTCAAGATCGGTACGTCTCTTACTGGAGATCGGAACGAAATGTCATCTTTGGGTTTATGGTCAAGTTGGCAGTGCGCAGCGTTATCCACGGCGCCGCCGCCCGCCCCTCTATGGCGGGAGGCGAGCGGCGCGGTGGATAACGCATGTGCGAAGCCCGGAGAATTCAAGGTTCGCCTGGTTTGCCTCTCGACGCCAACCGCCCAGAAGAGAACATTTCGTTCCGCTTTCAGTGATACTCATCACAGCTGGCAGGTAGCTGTCAGTGAAGGCGGGACATGCACCCGCGGACTACGAATAACCCGACCCAAACGTCCGACGTTTACCGGTTTAGCTTCGAGTCCACGGGTGTGCTTGCGCTCGACAACGAATACTCAGGGTTCGCCGTCTCACCGGCTCACTATATTGCCTTCGCAGAACGCAGGCGTGCACGTCCCGGATCGACAATTTATCACTTCGGGAGGAATGACGTGAAACCGCTACCTACCCAGCCGTTTACGGCCTATGTTGGCATCGATTGGGCGGATACCAAGCATGACATCTGCCTGCAGATGGCCGGCAACGAGCGGCGCGAGTTCGACTGCATTGCCCACGAGGTGGGTTGCATCGATGAATGGGCGAGGGCCTTGCACAAGCGCTTTGGCGGCACCATCGCGATTGCCCTGGAGTTGGCCAAGGGGCCGATCGTCTACGCCCTGCAGAAGTATGACTTCTTCGTGCTCTTTCCAATCAACCCATCAACTTTGGCCAAGTATCGCCAAGCCTTCAAGCCCAGCCGGGCCAAGGACGATCCTACCGATGCCGAACTGGCCCTCGATCTTCTGCTGCGCCACCCGGACCGATTTACGCCGCTGCATCCGCAAAGTGCTGCGATGCGCACCCTGCTCAGCTTGACCGAGCATCGTCGCCAGTTGGTCGGCGATAAGACCCGGCTGACCAACCGCCTGACCAATACCCTCAAGCAATACTATCCGCAGGCCCTCGACTGGTTCGAGCAGCGCGACACCATCCTCTTCTGCGACTTCCTGACCCGCTGGCCGACGCTGGCTCAGGTCAAGCGTGCTCGCCAAACCAGCCTCAAGGCGTTCTTTCATGCCCACAATGGTCGCCGCCCCGGTGTCATTGACGCCCGCCTGGATTCCATCAAAGCGGCCAAACCTCTTACCGAAGACCTGGGGGTCATTGTTCCCTGTCGGCTGCATGCGCAGGTGCTGGTCGAACAACTGCGCGTCACCCTGCACGCCATTGACCGGTTTGATCACGAGATCGCTGAGCTCGCACCGACCCTACCGGACTATTCCTTGTTTCAGGGATTGCCCGGTGCCGGCCCGCATTTGGCGCCCCGGCTGCTCGCCGCCTTCGGCGAGGATCGCCAGCGATTCCAGGCCGCTGACGAGCTGCAGAAATTCAGCGGTATCGCGCCGGTCACCGAGCGCAGTGGCAAGAAGAGCTGGGTCCATTGGCGCTGGCAGTGCCCAACGTTCCTACGCCAGACCTTTGTCGAATGGGCGGCGCAGACCATCAACAAATCGTTTTGGGCCGGCGCCTACTATCAGCAGCAGCGCGAAAAGGGATGCTCCCATCAAGCGGCAGTGCGAGGATTGGCGTTCAAGTGGATCCGCATACTTTACCGATGCTGGAAGACTCGGACATCCTACGACGAGAGCACCTACCTCAACGCATTGAGAAAGCGCGCATCGCCACTATTACATAACCTCACCTTGAATCCACAAAACACTTGACGGACTGCCTCAGGGCGTGATCCGGCAACGCTCCGGCGCTCCGTGACCGTCTCTTCATGGCCGCGGACCGCCTTTCAGCCGATCGTCGCGGCACGGCGGAAAGCGGTCTTCCAGAGTCCCTTTCTTCGGGACTCTGGAACGTAGCGGTACGATCTTTCGCGTCAGATCTCGACCAGCGTACCCAACTCGACGACGCGCTCGGTGGGAATGCGGAAGTAGTCGGTGGCGCTCTGGGCGTTGCGCAGCATCCAGATGAAGTACATCTCCCGCCACAACGCCATCGGTGGTGCGAGCTTGGGGACGACGATCTCCCGGCTGAGAAAGAACGAGGTCCTGTTCAGGTCGAACGCGAGGCCCTTCTCGCCGCACGCCTCCAGCGCCTTGGGGATGTCGGGCTGCTCCATGAAGCCATAGCGAACGAATACCCGGTAGAAGCCCTTGCCGAGATCGCTGATCTCGACCCGGTCGTTCTCTTCCACGTACGGCAACTCCGCGGACAGTACCGTGGCGAGCACGTTGCGGGCGTGCAGCACCTCATTGTGTTTGAGGTTGTGCAGCAGCGCCGATGGCGCACCCTCGGGCCGGGCGGTCAGGTACACGGCGGTGCCACTGACCCGCTGCGGCGGCTCCGTTTCGATCGAACGAACGAACTGGTCGAGGGGCATGGTCAGGTTGCCCATCTCCTGAAACAGGAGCTTCCGGCCCCGCCGCCAAGTCGTTAACGTGGTGAAGGATGCGATCGCGATGACGATGGGGAACCAGCCACCCTGTAGCAGCTTGATCGCATTGGCGGAGAAGAAGGCGACATCCACCAGCAGCAGACCGCCGAGCAGTGGCGCGGCCAGCCAGGGATGCCAGCGCCAGGCGAGGATCGCGACAAACGACACCAGGATCGTGTCGATCATCATCGTGCCGGTCACCGCGATCCCGTACGCCGCCGCCAGGTTGCTGGAGGACTGGAAACCGAAGACCAGCGCCATCACGGCCAGGTAGAGCGTCCAGTTGGTGAACGGAACGTAGATCTGTCCGGCTGCCATGTGGGAGGTGTGGACGATCCTCATCCGCGGCAGGTAGCCGAGCTGTACGGCCTGCTGCGCCACCGAGAAGGCGCCCGAAATCACCGCTTGTGAGGCGATTACCGTCGCCGCCGTCGCTAGTACCACCATCGGGATCAGCGCCCAGCCGGGCGCCAGCAGGTAGAACGGATTCTGGATCGCGGTCGGATCCTTGAGCAGGAGGGCCCCCTGACCGTAGTAGTTCAAGACCAGCGCCGGCAGCACCAGGCCGAACCAGGCGGCGCGAATCGGGAATTTACCGAAATGACCCATGTCGGTGTACAGCGCCTCGCCGCCGGTCACCGAAAGGACGATCGCCCCGAGAGCGAGGAAGCTGTGCCAGGGATCGTGGATCAGGAACTCGGCGGCATACACGGGGTTGAGCGCGGCCAGCACGGCCGGCGCCTCCCAAACGCTGATCGCGCCCAGAACCGCGAGTACACCGAACCAGGCGCACATGATGGGTCCGAAAAATTGGCCGACGACGCCGGTGCCATGCCGTTGAATCCAGAACAGGGCAGTTAGGATGATCGCAGTGATCGGCAGCACATAGCCCTTGAGCTGCGGTGCGACCATATCCAGCCCCTCGACCGCGCTGAGTACCGAAATGGCTGGCGTGATCATGCTGTCGCCGTAGAACAGTGCGGCAGCAAAGATGCCGAGCATGGTCACGAACCAGGTGGCGCGCGAGTTCCTGGTCAGTTCCGTCACGCGGGCCAGCAAGGCCAGGCTGCCGCCTTCACCGTGGTTGTCGGCGCGCATGATGATGGCCACATACTTCACCGTGACCAGCGCCATGATGGTCCAGAAGATCAGCGACAACACGCCGAGGATGCGCGCCGGATCGACCATTATGGTGTGATGCCCGGCGAAGGTTTCTTTGAGGGCGTAGAGCGGGCTGGTGCCGATATCGCCGAAGACAACCCCGATCGCGCCGACGATCAGCGTGGACGAGCGGTTCTTGTTCTGATGCGCCGACATCGCCAAGCCCTCCCTTGGTCGGTCAGCCTGGTCGAAGCGAAGTCCGGTCTGCCGCGATGCAAGCTGCACCGAATGTTGCAGCGCATCATAACGTTTGGGCGACGCCACATCAATGGGTAAGGGGTACGGCAACGGCACGGGGTCGAGCACAGTACGCTGGTCCTGGAGCGACGGCGCGCCGCATTGAGTTCGGCACAGCGTGACGCGTCCACTTGTCCCCGGCGGCCGCTGTTACCTGTAGTCGCTGGCAGGCGATGTGGCAACGAACGTATGCGCGAGTTCCGGCGGCGCCGATCTGCTTGCGCCGGACCAGCGAAGGAAATACCTGGCCCGGGCGCCGTGAACGGGAAGGGAAAGGTCCGTTTCTACGAACGCAAGGTGGACGACGCCAACCGGTACCACGAGCAGGCCATCGAACTGGCAGGTGGTTCGTATCCGGCGGCCGAGCACGACCTGAACCTCGTCCGGTGGGTGAAGAGCGGGGCCGTCCCGTTCCCCGAGTAGAGCGCTGCCCGACGGGTGCAGGCGGTGCTCGGTCTGGTGGCACTCGCCACGTCCGCGAAGCGATCCCTGCGCACGGTCCGCTTCCGTCGACCTCGATTGAGGCGGCATTGCACAGGCACGCGCCGTACCGAGCGTAGCGCCTGAGGCTGTGGTGGAGCCGACGCATCTGCGCGTGACCCGATGCGCCCAAGCGCTGCTGCTCGGGACGGCTTCCGCCGAAGCAGAAAGCCAGAGGGCTGGATCCGAGGCGGTGAGCACTCGGAGGTAGCAAAGCGGCGCGCTACACTGCGCTTTTCGAACAAACCGTTGCGCCGTCACGAGCCCATGGATAGCAATCTCTTTTGGGGAATCGCGCTCACCCTGGCAGTCCTCGGCGTCTGCGGGGCGTGGTTCTACTGGTGCGGCTACGCCGACAGGACGAGGCAGCTGCGTGCCTTTGCCAAGCGCACCTTCCTCTACGCGGGGGTGGGATTCCTGGTCGGGTTGGCCATCCTGAGCTCAGACCTGGGAACGGCCCCCATGGGCGTCATCGCCTTCACCGCATGCTGCGGCTTGCTGGTCTATGCGGCCGGCTGGGCGGTGATTGCTTCGGACGACCAGTCGCTTGTTCTGCTGAACCTCACGGGACGTGCCCTGCTGCTGACCGACCCCGCGCTCGCGCCGTTCTATAACCTGCCCGCCCCGCAGCAAGAGCCGGCCACCGAGCTGCCGCCGATCCTGCCGCGCACCTGCTACATCGTGAGTCCGGAACTCGGGCGTCTCGGTGCGCAGGCCGGCCGAACGGACGTGTTCACCGTGGACGCAGCCACCTCGACCGATTTCGGTGACTCCGGATTGCTGGTCCGACGCTTGGTTCGAGCAGTACCCGCCGCGGCACTTGAGGAACACTCCTGAGGCAGTGTTCCTCGCTATTGCGTGTTGAACCTTCGCTCGGTGAGGGAAATTCGGCCGCTCCGGTTGCAAACGTGGCAGCGGACTTGATGCTCCAAAGCGATCAGCTGCAATAGCTTCGTGGCCAATCTGCGGCATTTCGCCGCGCAATCGGGAACGTCGGCTATCAGGGATACTCCTGACGTTTGTTTCGGCGACGTCAGTGGCCCGCCAACGTCGGCTCTTGGCCGACAGGAGCCATCCGAACAATACTGGGCCGGCGACAAGTTTCACTGCTGCGCCGCACAATCAGAAATCGATTACGGATACCCAAATAGAGATTGGTGATCCGCACGCCCGCCACATCGCGAACCGACAGACCGGTCGGCCTGCCCGCAACGACGTGCCAGGCGGGCGGCATTGCGCCAGATTCGGCACTCAGCATGGCGTCCCCTGCTCTTCCAAAGCCAAGCGGTCGAGATCGATGACGGCGTCGGCCATCGCGGTGAGCTCCGGCGTTTGCGACACGAAGAACTCCTGCCGGTATCCGCCCAGACGCACCACCGCCCGCTTCATGCTCATGAACATGCGCTTGCGCTGCGCATTGAGCGCACCGTCGGCTTCGTCGGAGAACAGCGTCTCGTTGCGCCGCCCCGAGTTCTGCGCCAGGTACAGCGCGATGGCACGCGTGAGGGCGCCGTCGATCCACACGCGCTCGCCGCCACTCATCAGGGTCACGCTCTTGGCATCGCCCGACTCCGCATCATGGACCACGATGTCAAACCCCTCCCGCGCCTCCCCTTTGGCGGTTTCCACCAGCGTCCGGATCGACACCGTGAAGCGCGGCCCGTAGCAGGCGAGCAGCAAATCGTTGGCGAGCCCCGCGAGCGTCGGACCCGCGTCGTCGATCGCCAGCGCAATGACCCCGTCGTTGCTCATGGACTTCGCGAACAGCGCCCACACCCCGAGCTTTTCCTCGACCCCGCCGATGCGCCGCTGCATGCCGCCCATGCGCGCCTGCAGGGCCGCGCTGCGACGATCCAGGTCGGCCTGCATCTGCTGGTCACGAACAGCGCTCATGAGTGCATGCTCGGTTTGCGCCAACAACCTCTGGGCCCCTTCGACGGCCTGGCGCACCGCCTGCACCTGGGAAGCATCGAACGGCGCAGGCAGGGCCGCGAGAGCCTGATCGATCCGATCGAGGGAAGCGCGGAACCGCCTGGCCTGGTCCTCGCGTTGCGCCCCGATGGAGCGGCGCGCCGCCACGATCACCGCATGTTCGCCCTTCTCCTCCTCGGTCTCGCCGCCGCCGGTGCTCACCAGAGCGTCGAGTTCCGTTTCGATGCCGGCCAGTGCTGCCTTCGCCTGGTCGAGCTCACCGCCGCGCGCCGCGCTCACCGCCCGGCGCGAGGCACGATCGCGTGAGCGCCGCAGTTTATCCTCGGCGTCCCGCACCTTCGCCGGCACCACCTGCACGATTGCGAGTTGGCTGCGCAGCGCTTTGAGCGCTGCGGTGAGGCTCGCCTTCTCCTGATCGAGCCGGGCAACCTGGGTCTGGGACGAGGGCATCAGGGTCTTCGCCGCCACGGCATCCCCCAGGAGTTTGCATGTGCCCTGCAGATCGGTGCCCGCGCACGGCACCTCGGTGGTGAGCTTCAGCCGCCGCGTCAGTTCCTGCGCCTTGAGTGCCGCCTGTCCGGCTTCGCGCTCGATGCCTGAGAGGCGCTCAAGAGCGAGCTTTTCGGCTACCCGCAGCGCCCGGACCCGTTCGAGTTGCGCGCGTGCATCGGTCAGTGTCTGCTCGCGCGCGGCCACCACAGCCTGGGCCCGCGGCAGCTGCCGCTGCGCGCGCTGGATCGCCACGCTGTCGCGCAGCGTGCCTTGCAGCCGACCGCGGCCCCTGGCGCCTGGCGGCAACGGCGTCAGCGCGCTGGGCGAGGCGCCGATCGAGCAGCGTGAGCCGCTCCAATTCGCGCCGGTCCTGCTCGTCGAGCGAGCCGATCGCCGCCTTCCCGGCTTCGATGAACGCCTTGCGCTCGCCCGCGAGCTGGGTGCGCCGGGCTTCGGTCTGCATCGCGACATCGCGCAGGGCCATGACCGTGGCCAACGCCTGTTTGGCCCAGGGTGATCGCACTCGTACATCATAAAGTACCCGGAAATGCCAATGTAGTGGACTCTCTGGAAAAGTCGTTAACAATCCGATGGTTATGCATGTGTCTTGTGAACTCGCCTCAAATCGGGTTCTACTCTCGTCTTTTGCGCGAGCGAAAATGGCCACGAGAAAGACGACAAGCCTGGTGGAATACCTTACCGAGATCGAGGACCAAAGAAGGGGCAACGGCAAGCGCCATGAACTGGTGGAGGTGCTGGTGATTGCCATCTGCGCCATCTTTGCGAACGTGGAAGGTTTTGAGGACATGGCCGAATGGGCGCGCAAGAAGGAGCCGTGGCTCAGAGGCTTCCTGCGCCTTCAGAACGGCATCCCCTCCCACGACACGTTCAATCGGATCTTCCGCATCCTCGACCCCAAGCAGTTCGAGCAGGTGTTCCGGCGCTGGGTCTCGGGCGTGGTCGGTGCCTTGCGCGAGAACGTGGCCATCGATGGCAAGGCCCTGAGAGGATCGGCCACGGCTGGGGACAGTCCGGTGCACATGGTCAGCGCGTTTGCCACCCGCATGGGGATTGCCCTGGGCCAGGAGAAGGTCGCCGACAAGAGCAACGAGATCACGGCCATCCCGGCACTGCTGGAGGCCCTGGCGATCCGGGGCTGTCTGGTCAGCATCGATGCCATGGGCACCCAGCGCGAGATCGCCCGTGCAATCCGCGCCCTGGGCGCGGACTACCTGTTGGCGGTCAAGGCCAATCAGCCCACGCTGCATGAAGCACTGGAGGGCGCTTTCGTCGGGCACTGGGACGAGGTCCACAACGCCGTGCAGACCGGCCATGGGCGCCATGTGTTTCAGATCTACCGCACCTTGCTGTGAGCGCCGTTCTGATAATCGGGTGAATTGGTCGGTGTGAAAGTGGGGTGGATTTTCTTCGACGTGTTCCATTTAAGTTTTTCCTGCTTCTTCTTCCTCGCCTGTTCTTGCGGTTCGAGCTTCTTCTCGTCTTGTTCCTGCCTCGGCTTTGTCACGCTTCGCGCAGGTGAGTTGGGCCGCATCATTGAGCGCAAGGAGGGTGAGCCATGGCCCGCCCAGAGCGGCACAACTGTCTGTTTTGCGGGGAGATGTTTCAAGCCGATCCGCGCAACGCGCGACACCAGAAATACTGTTGCGAACCGAACTGCCGCAAGGCGAGCAAGGCGGCCAGTCAGCGCGCCTGGCTGGCCAAAGCGCAGAACCAGGACTACTTCCGCGGACCCGAGAATGTGGCGCGGGTGCAGTTGTGGCGAGCGGCCCATCCGGGGTACTGGCGGCGAGCGAAGGGCGAGAGGCGGGAGAGGCCGGGGGCGCCCGTTGCGTTACAAGATCTGTGCCCTGCGCAAGCCATTGAAATAGCGGGCAATGCGCAAGAGGTCTTGCACCCTGCGTTACAAGATCTCTTGCTGGACCAACCGGCCGTTCTGATTGGCTTTATCGCGCAATTTACGGGTTCCAGGTTGCAAGATGACTTAGTACGCAGCACCCGGCGGCTGGTAGAACTGGGCAATGACATCTTGGCGGGGAGGTGGCGCGATGCCCATCAAACGGGTGCTCTGTCCCGAGCGGGTCCGTAGCGTCCCGGCCCAGTTCAGCTGGGTGGACCACCGGCTGGTACGTGACCGGCATATCGATCGCTGCGATGCGCAGGCGGCGGCGTTGTACCTGTTTCTGGTGACGGTGGCCGATGCCCAGGGGCTGAGCTACTACTCGGATGCGGTGCTCGCAAGACGTCTGTCGATGGCCCCCGCCCGCCTCGGCCAGGCGCGCGCCGATCTGCTTGGCGCGGGACTCATCGCCTATCAGCGACCCCTCTACCAAGTCCTGGCCCTGGACGGGCCGCTGCCGGTCGAGGCGCGCGCGCTGGGGGTCGAGGAACGTGGCGCCCGGATCGAGCGGCTGCGTGCCGCCCTGGGGCGCGCGCCATGATCGATTACGAGATGTACTGCAAGATCCAGGATTGTCATGGGCGACAGGGCCTGACGATCGCGCAGACGGCGCGAAGCCTCGGAGTGCATGAGCAAACGGTAGCGACGTGGTTGAAGCGATCCCAGTACCAAGCGCGCCACTCGCCCCCCCGCGCCAGCCAGCTCGACCCGTTCAAGGCACAGATCGTGCGCCTGCTCGAGCGCCACCCCTACAGCGCACAGCAGATCTTCCAGCAGCTACGCGAGGCCGGTTTCACCGGCGGCCTCACGATCGTGAAGGACTATGTGCACAAGGTGCGCCCGGCGCATCGGGAAGCCTTCCTGAAGCTCTCCTTTGCCCCCGGTGAGTAATGGGAAGCTTCCCATTACTCGCCTAATCAGAAGCTGCCCGTAATGCGAAGGAGGTGGTCCGCGGCAGGCGATTTGCCCAGGCGGTTGGCCACGCGATCTTTCCATTACGGGCACGCTCCATTCACAGCGAGTCGAGCCAGGCGAGCAGATCCGGATCGCGCCTCCAACGTGGGGGCCGACCGGGTTTCGTCGATGGATCGATGTGTTCGAGCGCTGTTCGCTTGGTCTCCAGATTGGCTCGCGCGTAGTGATTGGTCGTGTCCAGTCGCGCATGTCCGAGGTAGTCGCGGATCACGGTCACATCGACACCGGCGGCGACGAGCTGGACGCCAACGCTGTGACGCCAGGTGTGCGGTGTGACGCGTTTTGTCGCGAGGGACGGCACTTGCCGGGCGGCGGCCTGAACGTATTGCTTCAGCTTGAAGCGAACCCCCGCGGCGCCAAGAGGCCGACCATATCGGTTGACGAAGATTGGTTCGTCATCGGCACACGGTTGTCGCCTTAGCAGCGCCTTGAGCAGGTCCACGGTTTCCGGCCACAGGGGGCAAACACGACTCTTGCGCCCCTTCCCTAGCAACTCGACCTGTGTGGGTGATTCGAAGCGAATGGCCCGCGGGCACACGTCCAATGCCTCCTGGATGCGGGCTCCGGTGTTATAGAGGAACGCCAGCAGCGCGTGATCCCTTTGTCCTTCCAGGCTCGAGCAGTCAGGCTGCTGCAGGATGGCGGCGATCTCCTCTGCGTCCATGTAGCACATGGCGGGCCGGGAGGTCTTCTTGACGGGGATGTGAGCGATTTCGGCGCACTGCGCGATCGCCAGCGGCTCGCGATGGGCGACGAAGCCGAAGAAGCTATGGATAGCGGCGAGCCGACAGTTGCGTGTGCCGATGCACACCTTCCTGTCCTTCTCCAGGTGATCGAGGAAGGCCAGCACCTCTGCGGCCTGCAGGTCGGCCAGCGACAGTTCCGCGACCTTGCGCCGTTTGCGCTCCGAGGCAAATCGCAGGAACAACTTCCAGGTGTCCCGATACGAGCATACGGTGTGGCGAGATAGATTCCGCTGCTCGCCCAGCCACTCATGGAAGAACGCGTGCAGCAGAAAGGCGAGGGAGTCCGATTTCATCGCGCGCCCTCCGTTGGCCATAGCACTGTGGCGGTGCTGTTGTGAAAGCGTTGACTGGCTTCCTGCAGCAGCTCCGGAGTGATGTTCAGATACACCAGCGTCGAGCGGATATCCTTATGCCCGAGATAGGTCGCGAGGTACGGGAGTTTGGCCTGCGGGTTGATGCCCGACTGGTACCACTCGCGCATTCGGTGCCCGACCATGGAGTGTCTGAGATCATGGATTCGTGCGCCGACTGCCCCGCGCGCCGGTTTGATCCCGGCGCGTCGCAATACGTCGGTCAGCACGAGTCTCACCCCTCCGACGGAGTAACCTCGACCGCGCTGTGGACTCCAGAACAGAGCACTGTCCGGATCCATCGGAGCACCTGCTCCCTCGCGCAACGTGAGATAACGCTTGAGCGCCGCCATCACTCCGGAGGCCAGAGGCAAGCGGCGATGTTTGAAGAACTTCGTCTGTCGGATGTTCGACGGTCTCCTCCCGTAGATCGATATCCCCGAGCTTCAGGCGCACGATCTCGCCTCCGCGTAGGCCAGCGCAGTAGGCAAGCGCGAGCATGGTGAACAGAGTGATGGGACGCAGTGGCGCCTTCGGAGATGGATATGACAGCGCAGACTGCAGCGCCCTCTGTATTTCGTCGTCTGTGAACAGATGCGCAGAGCGGCATTGCTGGCGCGCTGCTCGCGCTACACCGTAGCCAATGGACAAGACAGGCACGCGAGGATCGAGCCGGTGCATCGCTTTCGATACGATCCGGCCCGCTCTCTGCGCTTCGTACAGGCGATACGGTGACGGCTGCTCTTCGCTCCAGCGCTCAACGAGCTGATTCAGCGGAAGCTGCGCCAGCTCCGTATGCCCCTGCAAGAAGCGATCGAAGCGCAGGAGCAACTCTTCTTCGGTCTCGTAGCGATAGCCGAGTGTGCGCATGTGCGTGACGTGTTCTTCCATCACTCGTCCAAGAAAGCTACCGAAGCGCGGAAGCCGGCGCAGTTGCTCCAACGCCGCTTCACTGTCTTCACTGACGAGCGCTCGCACGATCGGCGTGGTACGCGGACCATAGAGCCGGTGCAGTTCTGCAAAGGGGTTCAATGCGATTACCGCCTGTTCCTGCAGCCACTTGAGATATCGCTCGACGAGGCACGTCCGGTGATAGAGGATGTGCGCCGGCCACACTAGACTGCGTTCCTTCAGCCATTGCTGCATGATCGCGACGGTCGGTGAAGCCTCTGCGCCGTATTTCGCGACGAAGCCGTTGAAGTTGCGCAGAGTGCCTGCGTAGTTCTTGGCTGTGATCGGATGGCGAAAGTGGTGGGTCCGTAGGAACCGCTCGATGAGCGTCGCGTCGACGGGGGATATCCGGGTCATGGGGACACCCCGCTCGGTAGCTCCAAGCCGACAGCTCGGAGATCTTCGGTCGCCAGTTTCAGATACTCTGCAGTCGCCGCGGCCGATGTATGTCCCAGGACATCGCCGATGATCTTGAGTGGCACGCCGGAGCGCAGCAGACTCACCGCGCGGGCGTGGCGAAAGGCGTGCGGTCCCTTCCTACCCTGCGGGGTAATTCCGGCGCCTCGCAAACGAGCGCTCGTCACGCAGTTGAGGATCGAACCGTCTTTGAACGGACGGTGCGGTGCCTGGATGCGTAGGAACACCTCCCGATGCGCGCTTGCGGGACGCGCCTTCTCCAGGTATCGAAGCACGGCTTCGCCGGGTTCGCGCAGCAGTGGAAGCTCGGAGTACGTCCCCGTCTTCGAGTGACGTACGCGAAGGATGTCCCTCCTCCAGTCGATATCTTCCAGGCGCAGTCTGACGATTTCGCCCGCCCGCAGGCCGTAGGTCGCCAACAGCATCAAGATCGCATAGTCGCGCAGACCGACTGGCGATTGATCCTCTCGAGTCACTGCCAGCACTCGCCGCACTTCCTCCGCACGTAGTGCCGAGGGAATGTGTTCGTGCTCATAGATGCGCGGTCCGATGACGATGCCGCTGAGATCGCACGCGGTTCGCCCGCTACGGTACAGATGGCGCAAGAAGTCTCGGAGGCAGACGGTGCGATCTTCGATGGAGGCGCGTCTGAGCCCCTGACAACAATGCTCCAAGTACGCGTCGATCTCGTGAGCGCCCAGGCGCGCAAGGCCCTCTTGGTCGGCGCGGGGACCAAGGGAGCTCAAGAAGCGCAGCGCGTGCGTCGTCCGTTTGGTCCGCGTTGCCGCACACAGCCCACGCAGATCTCGAAGCCACGCATCGTATTGGTCAACGAGACCGCGATGAAAGGCTTCGAGCGCGGTTGCGGGCGGATCAGGAACCGGCCATCTTCCGTGCACCAGGCGCAACAGCATGTGAACGGCACCAGTGTATCGATGGCGCCATTTCGGCAATGGCATCGGCTCTCGGTGGCGTCTACGGAAGTGCTGGTACTGTCGGTGCAAGAACTGCGTAACGTGTACCGAGCGGACGTCCTCGATCGTCAGCGCCTTGGCGCCGCAGTATTCCAGGAAGTGACGTGCGCGAGCGGGATACCAGCGCTGGACCCGACGGGAATATCCCTCGGCCCTCAGGTGAGTCCGGAGTTTCTCAATCAACTCATCGATCCATGTTGAAGCAGACACGGGGACCTCCTCGAACGAGATGGGTCCCGAGGATCCCACATGCCGATAATGCGAAGCAGAATCGCAAGAAAGTGCTGGGCTTCAGCGGCTTGGGGATCGTCCTTTGAATTACGGGCAGCTTCTGATTAGGCGAGTGTGCCCAGCTCGACTGGGGCGAGTACGGCTCGATCGGCGTGGGCTCGACGCGCCGGCGGCTTTCCTTCTTCGTCATGGTGCTGTGCTACAGCCGCCTCCTGTATGTCGAATTCACCGTCTCGCAGACGATGGAGCACTTCCTGGCCGCCCACGAGCACGCCTTCGCCGCCTTCGGCGGCTGTCCGAAGCGACTGATGGTCGACAATCTGCGCTCGGCGGTGCTGCGCCGCTCGATCGGTGAGGCGCCGGTGTTCAATCCGCGCTACCTCGATTTCGCGCGTCACTGGGGCTTCGACATCACCGCCTGCAACCTCAGAAAGCGGAAATGAAAAAGGGCGCGTAGAAAATGGGGTTGGCTACGTAAAAAAGAACCTCCTCAACGGCCTGGAGCTGCTCGATTTCAGCGCCGCCAATCCCGCCGCCCAGCTCTGGCTCGATACCATCGCCAATGTGCGTGTGCACCGCGAGACCCACCGCCGGCCGCTGGATCTGTTCGCCGAAGAACAGCCCCATCTGCACCCGCTCAATCCCCGCCCCTATGACATCGCCCGCTTCGAGACGGTGCGCGCCTCCAAGCAGTTTCGCGTTCCCCTGGATTCCAACCACTACTCGGTGCCCGCCGAATACGCCCGTTGCCGCGTGAGCTTGAAGGCCACCCCCGAGTGGGTGTGCATCTACCATCAGGACAAGCTCATCGCCCGCCATCCGCGCAGCTACGACCGCCACCAGGACATCGAGGATCCCGATCATCCGAAGGCGCTGCTCGCACAGCGGCGCACCGCCCGCGAGCAGCGCCTGCTGCAGCAGTTCCTGAGCCTCTCGCGCAGCGCCCAGGCCTATTACGAGGGGATCGCGCAACGGCGCCTGAACCCGCGCCATCACCTGCGCAAGATCGTCGCCCTCGGCGAGATCTACGGCGTCGATGCGCTCGATCGGGCCATCCAGGACGGCATCGCCTTCGAAGCCTATAGCTGCGAGTACATCGCCAACATCCTCGAGATGCGTGCCCGCGAACACCCCGAGCCGGGCGCGCTTACGCTCACCCGCCGCCAGGATCTGCTGGACATCGAGATCCCCGCCCCCGATCTGTCCCCCTATGAGGTCGATGACCATGAAAGCTGATTCCCCATCCGAAGCCGATGCGTTGTGCGCCCACCTGGAAACTCTCAAACTGTCCTTTGTGCGCGAGCACTTCGAATCCCTGGCGCAGCAAGCCGCTGCCGAGCAGTGGTCCCACGTCGAGTTTCTGGCGCGGCTCATCGAAGGCGAGGCCCACCGGCGCGAACAACGCAGCATCCAACGGCGCGTGGGACTGGCGCGCTTCCCGGTGCTCAAGAGCCTCGATCAATTCGACTGGAACTGGCCGAAGAAGATCAACCGACCCCAGATCCAGAACCTGTTTCGCCTGCGCTTCATCGAGGACAACGCCAACGTGATCTTCATCTCCACCGTCGGCCTGGGCAAGAGCCATTTCACTATCGCGCTCGGCCACACGGCCTGCCTGCGCGGCTACTCGGTGCTCTTCACCACCGCGGTCGATATCATCAACTCGCTGTCCGCCGCGCAGGCTCACGGCGGGCTCAAACGCGAACTGCGCAAGTATCTGCAGCCGCGTCTATTGCTCATCGACGAACTGGGCTATCTGCCCATCGACAAACACGGCGCCGACCTGCTCTTCCAGGTCATCAGCCAACGCTATGAGCACGGCCCCATCGTCATAACGTACTTTCCGCAGGTTGACGGTCGAATTTGCGCGTAATTTCCCTGGGATGTCGGGCGATTAGGGTTTGCGGGGCGCTTCAGCGTCTATAAGCCGCTCGGTTTCGTCTTCCCACGCTCGCAGGAGCTTCTTCACTTTTCGGTAGTTCGCGATCGCCTGGTTCAGGAGTACGGCCTGCGCAGGCGAGACGTAGCGGTGGACGAGCTTGCCGGCCTTCATGCGCCCCCACTCGTAGTAGGGCCCATGGCGGGCTGCTGGGTCCTGCTGGCAGCGGCAACTCGCCTTGCCGCACTTCATCATCCGCTTGAGCAGGGTGCCGGAGCACAGGGTGTCGATCTCGGCTAGGGCGTGGCGGATGCGACTGAGGTGCTCGCGTGCCAGAGCGGCTGTTTTTTCTGGGTTGCGTTTGGACAAGGTACTTGACTGTCTAGGAATCCTACGACGATAATAGCGTAGGAATGGCGCCAACGCAACAATCTCCTCCGCAACGCGCCCGCTTCAGCCTGCATAGCGAGCGTCTGGGTCCCTTACCCCTCGTCAATCACTTCGTCGAGCGGATCGGTCTGGAAGATCTGCTCGATCGATACGTCCCCTCCGACGCGCGCTGCACCGTCCCCCATGCGCGTGCTCTTGGTGTGCTGCTGCGCTCCATCATCGTCGAGCGAGAGCCGATTTACCGTCAGCAGGAGAGCGTGCACGGGTTCGCCAGCGGGATGTTCGGCATCCGTGCCCAGCAGATGGAATGTCTGTCTGACGATCGGCTCGGGCGCGCTCTGGACCACCTGTTTGATGCCGACCGGGCGGGGCTGCTCACCGAAGTGGCGTTGGCGGTCGGGAGCCGCTTTGGCGTGAGATTCGAGGAGTTTCATAACGATGCCACCTCGATCAGCTTCTGCGGAAGCTATCGCGCCGCCTCAGGCCGGAAGATTCGCGCCCGAAGCGCACCGGTGATCACCTACGGACACTCCAAGGCTCACCGCCCCGATCTGAAGCAGTTGCTGCTTATCCTCACCATGAGTGCCGACGGCAATATCCCGGTTGCCTTTCGCTGTGCCGACGGCAATGCGAGCGAGTCGCGCAGCCACATCGAAACGTGGAACACGCTGCGGGCGGTGGCGGGCCGCTCGGACTTCTTGTATGTGGCGGACAGTAAACTTTGTTCGCGACAAAACATGCAGGAGATCGAGCGCGCCGGCGGGCGCTTCGTCACCGTGATGCCGCGCAGCCGCCTGGAAGACGAAGAGTTCCGCCAGTGGATCCAGACCAACACCCCGGACTGGCAGTGTGTCTGGGACCGGCCCAACCCGCGCTACAGCGACGGGCCGCGCGACTGCTGGTATGTCTGGCGGGCGCCGCTTCTCTCGGCCGAGGTCTGGTCGGTCGTGTGGGTCTGGAGCAGCTTGCTCACGCTGCGCCAGGAGGCCCGACGGCGCCGCAACATCGCTGCGGCCACCGAAGAGCTCACGCAGCTGCGCGGACGGCTCGCCGGCGCCAAGGCCCGGCTACGCGGCGCCGCCGAGATCGATCTCAGGGTAGCCATGATCCTGGAGACACACCACGTCACCCGCTACCTCAAGGTCAGCCGCACGGTGCGTGAAGAACATCGCTACAAGCAAACACGCCGCGGCCGCCCGGGGCCCGAAACCGCTTACCGCAAGATCACCAAGCGGCGCTTCGATATCGAGTGGAGCACCGACGAGGAGGCCATCGCCTACGACCACAGGAGCGATGGTATGTACCCGTTGATGACCAACGATCGCAGCCTGTCAGCAGCCCAGGTTCTTCAGGCCCACAAGGGCCAGCCCATGATCGAGAAGCGCTTCGAACAGATCAAGACGGTGCATGAGATCGCTCCCGTGCTCCTGAAGAACGAGGGCCGCATTGAGGCGCTCTTCACCCTGTATTTCCTTGCCCTGCTCGTTCAAGCCCTCATCGAGCGCGAGCTGCGTCTTGCCATGAAGCGTGAGGGCATCGAGGAACTTCCCCTGTATCCGGAGCAGCGTCAGTGCGCACACCCCACCACTGAACAGATCTTGCGTCTGTACAGCCTCACCGAGCAACACAAACTGACCCAAGATGGCCACACCGTGCAGGTCTTCGAGGTTCAGCTCACGGACCTGCAGCGTCAGCTGCTCGGCCTGCTCGGCGTCCCGGAGGAGGCATTTCGCCCGTCAGAGTAGCCGGTAAATTCGCGCCAAATTGTAACTTCGACCTGCGGAAAATACGGCGATAGCCTTGGGTCAAGCCCAGTTCTGTCCAGTTGGCGGCGCGATACACGCCCCCATGGAAGCGTCGCGGGTCCACGAAGGTTTCGAGCAGCAGCAGCGGATGCCCAAAGCGGGCCTGCCAATCCCCACCAATGCGCCGCTCCAGCAGTGACAGTACCCGTGAGCCGATATTCGGGCGGTGCCATTCGGGCAGGATCAAGAATCGACTGTTGTTGGCGATCAGCTTGAGCCGACCGTACTGGGTGCGAAAATCCCAGCCGATCCAGCGATCACGTACGCCACACTTCAGGGCCGCCGCTGACAGGCTCAGTTGTGCGACCCATTGATCCTGCCACGTTGCCACGTACCACAGCGTCTCGCCTATCTTGGCAAGATCGCCAAGATAGTGATGTCGTGCCAAGTGTTCCTGATAGCGCGTCTGTTCGCTTGGCTCGACCGGGCGCACCCGCAGTTGCGCCAGCACTTCGCTGGTGAGTTTCGCCGCTTCCATCCCGTGGCTTATACCGGGATCGCTGGGCTTTGTCCAGCTCGCTAAATCAACCTCTTGGTTTTGCCTGGGTTTCTTGCAAGGGCAAATTCACCCTGGTGGTGGAGGCCTTCCACAGCAACAAAACGTTTGGATTGTGGTACGGCAGCACGTTGGTCGGGCACTCCTCCTGGAAGATCCTGTAGCGGCGCTTGACCGCGTTCACCTTGCCGATGAAATTGCGTAGGTCGACGTTCGGTTTCTCCCAGTCGTCGGGCCGCGTCTCCACGACATGCAATCACTTGCGGAAACCAAACTCAAATCCGATCGGCATCATGCAGCCGGCGGAAAAAAGAGCGGCGAAGAGATAGCGCTGTTTCACCGCTTCGACATTGCCCTGCACCTCCTCGAACAGCCGTTGCGTGTCGTGGCTTTCGGCAAAGCTGATGGAGGGTGAGACTTCCCGGATAAGCTGGTATTGGGCCAGCAGCCAGGGGCTCTGCAGGTCCCACCACTTCGAGCTGTTGAACACATAGTCGATCCGGCCTGGGCGGTCTGCCTCGTCTGGTCGGCCGTGCAGCCCAGGGTCTCTGCGGTGAACACTGTTCCCGGGTGGCGTTGCTTCACCTCTGCGATCAGGCGCCGCCACAGACGGCCCGGAATCTGATACGCGGCGTCGCAGCGGAAGCCGGAAAAGCCGAGGTCCAGCAGGTAATCGACGACGCGGAGAACATGCCGGTATAAGCCCTCGGCGTCGGCCGTCGCCTCGTGATCGAAGCGGGCGAGATCCTTCCATATGATCTGTTTGCCGTCTCTAATGCAAAAGGGATGGGCGATGCTGCCGTCCGGATCGCGGATGAACCATTCCGGGTGCGCCCGGGTCAGCTCCGAGTCCGCCGCACAGTGATTGACGACCAGGTCCACCATCATCTTCAAGCCGAGGCGCTCAGCCTGCCGCGCTGCTGCCTTGACCTGCAGCTCGGCTGGGAGTGGATCGCACAGATCGACGACTCGCGGGTCGATCTTGAAGTAGTTCGCAATGGAGTAGATGCTCCTCGATCGGCCCGATTCCTGAATGGGATTGACGAATATCCATTCAAACCCCATGTCGGCAGCACGCCGAAAATGGCTTTCCCAATTGCCCGCTGTTCCTGCCAGCAGCGGAAACAAGTTGTAGATGATCATGGCTGTGCTCCCCAATCAATCGATAAGCGGTAGTTGGCTTGACGGCCACGCCAACGCGTGGGTAGCGAATTCGCAATCAAGCGGCAAGCGGGATCTGAAACAGACCGACACTGCCGCCGCCAAGCATGCCCCATTTCTTATGGGGAACGTCATGGGACATCATAGACAACGATTGCCGTCTGGTCTCACACCTCAGATTGTTCCGCCATTTCCAAAGCGGGGTGTAACTCTCACACTGACGCTATCCGAAATGCATCGATTGGAACGACGTTTTTCGGGAACGAAACTTTGCGGCGATATTCCGCGGAGACTTTCTGCCAAGCGGCATCAAAGCGGTCCCTCTGAGCGAGGGCGCGGAAGGTGAGGATGGCTTGGCCACCGTCGCTGCTCCATCGCTGTCCGGATCGCTTCATGCGCTGGGTGACGAGTGTCTTGCAGGTGGCTTCGACCACGCCCGAGCCGATCGGCAAGTTCTGGGCGCGCAGCCGTGCGTAATCCATGCGTGCGCGATTGCGACGGAAGTACCCCAGTTCCTGCTCGAGCGGACCGCAGCGTGGCTTACGCTTGTGGTGATAGGCCAGGGTACGGATCACCTTCTCGACGCCGTCAACGACTTCCAGCAACACGTGTCGGTATTCGGCGAAGCTGGCGCGGGACTTGTCCGAAGACTCGCCGTACGCATGATCGAAGGCGCGCTTCAGGTGTTCGCCCGCGTGATAAAAATCCACGACCTCGACCCCGTCGGGCAAATCCATCGCCAGGAAGTCCCAGTTATCCCGCGCCCCGTCGGCGACTTTAACCAGCCGCAAGTCCGGCTGCTGGCGGAAGGCGTTTTCAACTTCCGCCACCAGTTGTCGCTTCAAGGTCTGCTTCTTCGACTCCGGCATGCGGGCATGGCGCACGGTACGCAGGCGCTTGCCCTTCTTGTCGTAATGGCTGACGCAGCCACAGCCGACCCGCGGTATCCCGACGGACCGCGGGTCTGCTTGCCTTCCTGCAGGCTCTGCTCGCGCCGGGCCTCACGCTGGCCGTCTTTCATCGGCGCCATCACGCCGTCCAGCGACACCGCCAGCACCGCCGCACCGATAGGCGCCTCTTCCTGCATCCGCAACTCGCTCTCCCATTCCTTGCGCTGCGCTTCCCACTTCTCGCTGACGCCCTTCGGCAACCGGTCCAGCGTGCTGCGCGACGGACTCATGCCACCCAACTCACGAAACAACATTTCGCTTTCCGCCGGGGTCAGGTGCGTCACCGCCCACACGCCCATCCGTGCCGCCAAGGGCGTGAAGAATCCTTCGACAATCCCGGCCCGCAATTCCAGCGGGCATTCGCTCTCGCCGTTCGTCCCCACCGCCCGATAGCGGTGCCGCAGCACACTCACCGGCCCGGCTGCCGTCATGTAGTCGCCGGTGCCGCTGACGACCCGGCGGTGCCGCACCCCGTCGATCACCACCTCCGGCAGCGTGACATCCAGACGCGCCAACTCCTCGCCGATGAATTCCCGCTCCGCCTCGCTAAAGCGCTTGCGAACCTCGCGCTCGAAGGCTTCAAAGCCACCTTCATGGCTGCAACCGCGGTGCCGACGCTCATCAATGAACTTCAGCAGACCCGCCAGTGCCTGCCCGCCAATCCCTGCGCCCGCCTTCTCCTCACTGAACTTCGCTACACTTCCCATGGGCCGATCTCCGGTGGTTATCTCTCGACAAGACATCTACCGTTTAGCATAGAGATCGGCCCACCTCCAGCCCCTCAGCACACAAAATTCGTCTCCGCGCGTCAGGAGATATGTGTAAGTAATTGTTTTTATTGTCAGTAGTAGACCTACACCCCCAAAGCGTCGTCGACTTCGATTCCAAGATACCTGACCGTTGTGCTCCGCAAATACTCGATTAAGCCACCGAGTATCGATTATCGATTTGACGCGCAGCACCAAGCGCCCGCCGAGCTGGTGCCTGGAAAGCGGGGTCGGCGGTCGCACGGCCCCAGCTGGCGGATCAGGAACATCCGGGCCCTACGCCATGCTTTCGAGAACGATCTGGTTATCGTCCATCACGAGGACACATTTGCCTGCTGCCCGGTCCAGAGACCTGCTATCTTCCTCGGGTGTCCGGGGTGGACCGAGTCGTGTCGGCACGCGCACTACCGTTACCGAATGGCACCAGCGCCGGACCGGCGTCGAACGAACCTCAGGTTGATCGTTGCGCGGGCCGCACAACTGTTCCACGATCTACAGATCCAGGCATCCAGCTCGGGGAGCAATCGCCGTCTTGCCAGATGCGCCTTTGGTGACTTCGCCGACCGTCGCAGTCGCTGCGTCTCCGATGTGACTTCCTGATCGGAAACTGCGATCCGGCAATCTCCAGAATTGTCATTCGAAATGACTGTTTTCGCTACAGAATCACGGCTTCCGGGATGGCGGCTTTGCCCCGGCTCACGGATAGCCAAGCAAACTCTGCCAACGGCTGCTTGCTCCGCGTAAGCCGTCAGTGTGTTTCCAAATGTCATCTGTCGGCAATGGGTCGTCAGTTCGCGTTCGCGGGGTTGGGAACTGACGTTCGATGCCACGTTGGCCCCGAGGGCCGTTGACCGCGGGATACCTGCCGCTCGCTCGACGCAGTCGTGTGACCGGAATGGCCGAGGTGCCGTCCTGCGGTGGTCGCTCCGGGTGACTGGTTGACTCCGATACCTGCCGTTGAACCCCTGACGGCGCGAACGGCGGCTGTGGGTCGGTAGGCGCCTGTTAGCCGTGCTCGCGCCCATCAACCGCATGGGTCGCCCGGTCAGACTGCGCGAGATCAGGCGGCCTGCTTTCGGAGAATCTGCGGTCGGGGCCCGGCATGTTTCCATGCCGGAATGCCTCGCCGGCTTCGGCGCATCTTGCGCTACCCGCATGCACCGTTCCGGCGCTGCCCTGTTCCGAAATGGGGCTCGACGGCTCGTCGCGCCCGGCGAAGCGCTTCTGTCGGGATTCGGAGACACTGTACTTCAATTGGCGATTCATGGAGTTGCGCAGGCGCACGGAAGATGTCCTGGAAAAGTGACGTCAATCCCCGACGCAATGTTCCTCTCCCCTGGCGCCGCGCCGAATGCGGGTCATGATCTATGCCGGTGCCCCGGCAGCGCCTGCGGACAAGCGGCGGATCGGCTTGGTTTACAGGGGCTTTGCGCGACTCGAGGTGCCCGACCGGAGTATGCGGCAGCGGCGGCGCCATGACCGCGATCGCAAAGTTGGCACAGTCCGTGCTTCAGGTAGTTTGTGTCGGATCGCACAACGATCAGACATCTGGTTGGATGTGGGTCCACACGCATACCCATTTAGAGAAAGGACACGACGATGATCGAATTCCTCAATGAGAACAGTGGCTTGATTGCCGGAATCGGGCTCTACCTCGGCATGGCGGCATTCCTCTGGGCGAGCAAGGACTTGTCCTCCGGCGACGAACTGCCGGCCTGATCCGCTGCTGCAGCTTCCAGCTTCCGGCGTCTGGACTGCCGACCGTGCCCGAATGCAGGGCCAGGCCACGCGATCGGGTGCGGTCTCCTCCCGGTGCCGATGACAAGGCGCCACGGAGTCGCAGGGCGGTTACGTCCCGGAACGATTTCTAACGACGAGCGGCGCGGCAGCGCGTCCTTTCCAGCGGCCGGTTTCACCGGTCCGCCGACCGCCCTCAGGGGGCGGATTCGGCATCCAAACATCATCACATTTGCACGCCGGGAGAGTCTTGCCGGGGAGCACGACGCCCGTCACGACCGCCGTGCACGAAAAGGAGATTCCATGAATACCCTCAACAACACAACGATCAACCGTCGTCCCGCCCCCCCGCAGGGCGCGGGCAAGCCTTCGCCGAAGAGTGAAGCGGCACAGCGCGCCAGCAGCGGCTGGTTGACCGACAGGCGCGTCGAGACCGATACAGAACGGATCGCCGTGCTCGGTTACAACTGACCGGCGCGAGGATGCCGGCCGGGGCTTCGACGATCTGCTCGGGCGGCCGCGGCGACATCCCCCAGCGTGAGGCGTTGCCGCGGGCGGCGCGACACCTGCACCGTCCGCGATGACGAATCCGGACCTCAAGAGAGAAAGGAGTTGAAGATGGCATTGCGCCTGTACGACTTCGTGCCGATCGATGACACGGCGCTGGACGAGGAATCGCTCGTCGAGCGGGTATTCGGGCCGAACTTCTATGTGATGGACGAAACGGGGCGCTGTCTCACCACCGTCCGGAACCAGCGCCTCCTCGCCGGAGCCAGGGAACTTCTGGGCCGGGACCAGGGAGACGCGCACACACGCAGCGCGGAAACGCTGGCCGATCTGCGCCGCTGCGCGGATTTCGTCACCCAGCAGGATTACCAGCGGGCCTTCGCGCGCGACTTCTCGTCGGCATGGCAGCCGACCGAATTCGACCATACGCGGTCGGCGGGCAGCCTGGAGTAGGCACTCATCCGGTTCGGCCGAGGACGATCGCGCGCAATACCGCATTGCACTTGTCGCCGTCGATGCTCTGGACAACGGCGACCGCAGGGCACCGACGGCGCCCCGGCGGGCTCGCCGCGGTGCGGTTTCCGCGGCCGGTCGCAGCCTGTGCCGCGCTGCGTTCAACGCCTGCTTCCACGACGACTGCGCAGCCGCGCAGAAGCGGCCGCGGGAGCGCGCTCGCCATGCCGCCGCCATACAGATCCCTCCCCTGTAAGACTGAAACTGCCGCATGGTTGCCGATCGCATGCTGCCAAGTAATGCTTGCGGCTGCCTGCCATTTCTGCTATTAAAGCGTATTTTTCGCGGACGCACTCCATGGCTGAGGATCTCCTCCACAAGCAGTTCCCGCACTACACGCCGAAGAAGGGCGAGGAATACATGAACAGCAAGCAGCTGGCTCATTTCAAGAAGATCCTCTCGACGCTGAAGGACGAACTGCTGCAGGACATCGAACGCACCGTCCATACCATGCAGGACGAGGCGACGGTGTTCGCAGATCCCAACGATCGCGCCAGCCAGGAATCCGATATCGCCCTCGAACTGCGCAACCGCGACCGCGAGCGCAAGCTGATCAAGAAGATCGACGAGACGCTGGACCGCATCGAGAACGGCGAGTACGGCTACTGCGATTCCTGCGGCGTCGAGATCGGTCTCAAGCGCCTAGAAGCGCGGCCGACCGCCACCCTGTGCATCGACTGCAAGACGCTGGAGGAACTGAGGGAGAAGCAGGTCGCGAAGTAGGCTTGCGCCGGCAGCCGCCGGCCAGCGATAAGGAAGCGGCCGCGACGGCCGCTTTTGCGTTTACCCGGCCGCGGCCTACCTGCCCGCCGCCTCCACCACTTTCCAGTCGCCGCCTTCCACCTGGTAGACGGTAATCGTCCCCTCCTTCAGATCACCGCGCTCGTCGTAGGCGATCCTGGCCGAGGTGACGCCCACAGCCTCGGTCTTCGCCAGCAGGGGCAGATACTTCGCCGGCTCGGTCGAATCGGCGCGCCGCATCGCGTCCACCATGATCCGGGCGGCGTCGTAGGCATAGGGCGAATAGACCTGGACCTCCTCCCTGAAGCGCTCCTTATAGCGCGCTTCGTAGTCCCTGCCCCCCGGCATCTGCGCCAGCGGCAGACCCGCCAGGGAGGCGATCGTGCCCTCGGCGGCGTCGCCGGCGAGCTTGACGAAGGTCGGCGACTTCACCATCTCGCCGCCCAGGAACTTGGCGTCCAGTCCCAGTTGCCGGATCTGGCGCACCATCGGGCCGGCCTGGGCGTCGGCGCCGCCGTAGAAGATCGCCGCCGGCTTGGCAGCCTTGATGCTGGTGAGGATGGCCATGAAATCGGTGGCCTTGTCGCTGGTGTATTCGCGCTTGACGATCTGCGCGCCGGCGGCCCTGGCTGCCTTCTCGAACTCGTCCGCCAGGCCCTGGCCGTAGGCGGTGCGGTCGTCGATGATGGCGATCCTCTTCGCCCCGAGCGTGTCGACGGCGAAGCGGCCCATGACGCTGCCCTGCTGCACGTCGTTGGTCATGGCGCGGAAGGCGGTCTTGTAACCGTTCCGCGTATAGGCCGGCGCGGTCGCCATGGCGATCTGCGGAATGCCGTGGTCGGCGTAGATCTTCGATGCCGGAATACTGGTGCCAGAGTTGAAATGGCCGAGCATGCCGCGAATTCCCGCATCCACCAGTTTCTGCGCCACCGCCGTGCCCTGCTTCGGGTCCGCCTGATCATCCTCGGCCAGAAGCTCGAACCGCACCGCCTTGCCGGCGATCCGCGGCTTGGCGGCATTGGTCTCCTCGATGGCGAGGGCAATGCCGTTCTGCATCTCCTTGCCGTAATGGGCCTGCGGGCCCGTGAGCGGCGCCGCGAAGCCGAGCCGCACCACCTCCTCGCCGCCGCCGGTCCGGGCGGCTGGCGGCGGGTCCTGCCTGCCGCAGGCACCGAGCCAGATGGCGGCCCCGGCCAGCGCCGCAAGCCCAATGATCTGTCTGCGTCTCACGATCCTTCTCCGGCCTGCTGTTCCATGACCACGGCCGCGCCAGCGCGGTACGCAGAAAAAAGGACGCCGCAGCGTCCTTCTTCCGTCCGGTGGCCGCGCTTCGTCAGCCCTGGGCTTGCGCGCCTCCCGCCTTTTCGTCGCCCGCCGCCTTCATGCTCAGGCGCACGCGGCCTTTCTCGTCGGCCTCCAGCACCTTGACCCGCACCACCTGTCCTTCCTTCAGATAGTCCGACACGGCATTGACCCGCTCGTTGGCGATCTGGGAGATGTGCAGCAGCCCGTCCTTGCCCGGCAGGATCGAGACGATGGCGCCGAAGTCCAGCAGGCGCAGCACCGTGCCCTCGTAGATCTTGCCCACCTCGACCTCGGCGGTGATGGCCAGGATGCGCTTCTTCGCCACTTCGGCGGCATCGGCGCTTACCGAGGCGATGGTCACCGTGCCGTCGTCCTCGATGTCGATGACGGTGCCGGTCTCCTCGGTCAGGGCGCGGATCACCGCCCCGCCCTTGCCGATCACGTCGCGGATCTTCTCCGGATTGATCTTCATCGTCAGCAGCCGCGGCGCGTAGGTGGACACCTCGCCGCGATGGGAGGCGAGCGACGCCTTCATGATGCCGAGGATGTGCATGCGCCCTTCCTTGGCCTGGTCCAGCGCCACGCGCATGATTTCCTTGGTGATACCCTGGATCTTGATGTCCATCTGCAGCGCGGTGATACCGGTTTCGGTGCCGGCCACCTTGAAATCCATGTCGCCCAGATGATCTTCGTCGCCCAGAATGTCGGTCAGCACGGCGAAGCGGTTGCCTTCCTTGATCAGGCCCATCGCGATGCCCGCCACATGCGCCCTGAGCGGAACGCCGGCGTCCATCAGCGCGAGCGAGGTGCCGCACACGCTGGCCATGGAACTGGAGCCATTGGACTCTGTGACTTCGGAGACGACGCGGATCGAATAGTTGAAGTCCTCCTGCGCCGGAAGGGCGGCGACGATGGCCCGCTTGGCGAGCCGGCCGTGGCCGATCTCGCGCCGCTTGGGCGAACCGATGCGGCCGGTCTCGCCGGTGGCGAAGGGTGGCATGTTGTAGTGGAGCATGAAGCGCTCCTTGTACTCGCCGGCCAAGGCATCGATGATCTGCTCGTCGCGCCCGGTGCCCAGCGTGGCCACCACCAGGGCCTGGGTCTCGCCGCGGGTGAACAGGGCGGAGCCGTGGGTACGCGGCAGCACCGAATGGCGGATGGTGATCGGGCGCACGGTGCGCGTGTCGCGGCCGTCGATGCGCGGTTCGCCGTTGAGGATCTGGTTGCGCACGATACCCGCCTCCAGATCGAAGAAGATGTTCTTGACGTGATTGGCGTCCGGCGCGTTGTCGCCCGTCGTCACGGCTTCGACGACGCGATTGCGGATGGCATTGACCGTGTCGTTGCGCGCCTGTTTCTGCGTGATGCGATAGGCGGCGCGCACTTCGGCTTCCGCCATCTCGGCGACCCGGGCGATCAGCGCCTCGTCCTTCGCCGGCGGCTGCCAATTCATCTCGGGCTTGCCGGCGGCATCGACGAGTTCGTTGATGGCGTGGATGGCAGCCTGTAGCGCCTCATGGCCGAACACCACCGCACCGAGCATCACATCCTCGGACAAGGCCTTCGCTTCCGATTCCACCATCAGCACGGCGCCGGCGGTGCCCGCCACCACCAGGTTGAGCTGACTCTCCTTGAGTTCGGAGGCGGTGGGATTGAGCACGTAGCGGCCGTCCATGTAACCGACGCGTGCCGCACCGATGGGACCGTTGAAGGGCAGGCCGGAGATGGCGAGCGCCGCGGAAACTCCGATCATGGCCGGGATGTCGGAATCGATCTCGGGATTCAGCGACAGCACCGTGGCGACCACCTGCACGTCGTTGTAGAAGCCGTCGGGAAAGAGCGGGCGGATCGGCCGGTCGATCAGGCGCGAGGTGAGCGTCTCCTTTTCCGACGGACGGCCTTCGCGCTTGAAGAAACCGCCCGGGATACGGCCGGCGGCGTAGGATTTCTCTACATAATCGACCGTAAGCGGAAAGAAATCCTGGCCGGCGCGGATTTCGCGCGACGCGACGACGGTGGCCAGCACCACCGTGTCGTCCATGTTGACCATGACAGCGCCATGAGCCTGGCGCGCGATCTCGCCGGTCTCCAGGGTGACGGTATGGGCGCCGAAGGCGAAGGTCTTCTTGATAGCATTAAGCAACGGAGTGTCCTCTCGATATGGCCGTGGCCGGTGCGACGTGGGTGCCGGAAGACGTCATCGACTGCGGCCGAAGTTACCCGCGCCTGACACGGGCCCGAAAAACAAAACCGGCGCGGCCTTCCGTGCTCGCGCCGGTGCGATCCAGGATGCCCGCAACACTATTGAAGGGGTCATCCACGAAGGGGTAATGCGGTGCGAACCGCAGCGACCACCGACTACTTGCGCAAGCCGAGCCGTTCGATGAGCGAACGGTAGCGGTCTGCGTTGCTGCGCTTGAGGTAATCGAGCATCTTGCGGCGCGCGCTCACCATCTTCAGCAGGCCGCGGCGCGAGTGGTGATCCTTGACATGGGCCTTGAAATGGCCGGTCAGGCCATTGATGCGCGCAGTCAGCAGAGCAACCTGGACTTCCGGAGAACCGGTGTCGCCGCTCTTCAGCTGATACTGCCCGACGATTTGAGACTTATCTGCGGTGGAAATCATTTCAAGCTCGACTCATGACCTTGGGAAAGGGCGGCATTATACCGGTTTCCCTCCTGAATTCTCAAGGGAATTCGCAGGGCCGAGGCCTGTAGTCGCGATCAGCCGCAGCGGCGCCAGGAAGCCGTCGCCGCCTGCGCGCGCGATTCCCAGAAAACGCCCGGCACCATAGACGCGCCAGGTGGTCCCGGCGACGGCGCCCGCCATCGCCACGGCACGCCCCTGCAGCAGATCCGCGGTCTGATGCTCATCGAGATCGGCGCGCGGCAACGCCGCCAGCAATGCGTCTGCAGGAAGCAGGAAGCGGTCGAGGGCATCGGCCGGAAGGGACTGCAGGCGATCGAGGGGGACGGCATCGCCGATGTCGAAGGCGCCGATGGCGGTGCGCCGCAGACCCGTCAGGTGGGCGCCGCAGCCGAGGGCTTCGCCGATGTCGTCCGCCAGCGTGCGGACATAGGTTCCCTTGCTGCAATGCACTTCCAGTTCGGCGCGCTCGTCTGCGAAGCCGCGCAGCGTCAGTCCGTGGATGTGCACGCGGCGCGCCGCCCGCTCCACCTCGATGCCCTGCCGCGCCAGTTCGTACAGCGGCCTGCCGTCGCGCTTGAGGGCGGAGTGCATGGGAGGAATCTGCTCGATGTCGCCACGGAAGCGCGGCAGCACCTGTTCGATCGCTTGCCGCGACACCGCCACCGGGCGGCGCGCGATCACCGCCCCTTCCGCATCGGCGGAATCGGTCCGCACGCCGAGGCGAAGCTCGGCCAGGTAACGCTTGTCGGCATCGAGCAGGGTCTGGGAAAACTTGGTGGCTTCGCCGAAGCAGATTGGCAGCAGGCCGCTCGCCAGCGGATCGAGGGTTCCCGTATGGCCCGCCTTGGCCGCATTGAACAGGCGCCTGGCGGCCTGCAGCGCGGCGTTGGAGGTCATTCCCGACGGCTTGTCGAGCAGCAGGACGCCGTCCAGCCTGCGCCGCGTCCGGCGCGCACTCGCCGTCATGGACCGTTCAGGACGGGTGCTTGAGGTCGGAATCGATCGCTTCGTCGATCAGCTTGGACAGGCGCACGCCCTGTTCGATCGACGCATCGTACTCGAAGTGGAGTTCGGGGATATTGTGCAGCCGGATGCGGCGGCCCAGTTCGTGGCGCAGGAACCCGGCGGCCTGCTTCAGGCCGGCCTGGATGCCGGGTAGTTGCGCGGCGTCCAGCGTAGAGAAAAACACCTTGGCGTGGGCGTAGTCCGGGGTCACCTCGACGCCGGTGAGCGTGATGAACCCGACGCGCGGATCCTTCACCTCGAGGCGGATCAGTTCCGCCAGCTCGCGCTGGATCTGCTCGGCGATGCGCTGGCTGCGGGAAAATTCCTTGGGCATGGGCATACGGCCGGCATGGCCGGCCGCCTCGACGTTTCCTTACAGGGTCCGCGCCACTTCCTGAATCTCGAAGACCTCCAACTGGTCGCCTTCCACGATGTCGTTGTAGTTCTTCAGGCTGAGGCCGCATTCGAAGCCGCCTTTCACCTCGCGCACGTCGTCCTTGAAGCGCTTGAGCGAATCGAGTTCCCCGGTCCACACCACGACATGATTGCGCAGCAGGCGCACCTGCGAGCCGCGCTTCACCACACCGTCGAGCACCATGCAGCCGGCAACCGCACCGACCTTCGAGATGCGGAACACCTGCCGGATCTCCACCAGGCCGATGATGCTCTCCTTCTTCTCCGGCGTCAGCATGCCGGAAAGCGCCGCCTTCACCTCGTCCACCACGTCGTAGATGATGTTGTAGTAGCGGATGTCGACCCCAATGTGCTCGGCCAGCTTGCGCGACTGGGCGTCGGCGCGTGTATTGAAGCCGATGATGACGGCCTTCGAAGCCAGGGCCAGGTTCACATCGGATTCGGTGATGCCGCCGACCGCCGCATGGATGACCGCAACCTTGACCTCGTCGGTGGAGAGCTTGCCGAGCGCGTGCACCAGCGCTTCCTGCGAGCCCTGCACGTCGGCCTTGATGATCAGGGCCAGTGTCTTCACCTCGCCCTCGCCCATCTGCTCGAACATGGTTTCCAGCTTCGCCGCCTGCTGCTTGGCGAGCTTGACGTCGCGGAACTTGCCCTGGCGGAAAAGCGCGATCTCGCGCGCCTTGCGCTCGTCGGCCAGCGAGATGGCCTCGTCGCCCGCCGCCGGCACGTCGGAAAGGCCCTGAATTTCCACCGGGATCGACGGACCGGCGGCATCCACCGGCTTGCCGTTCTCGTCCAGCATGGCGCGCACGCGGCCGAACACCGCGCCCGCCAGCAGCACGTCGCCGCGCTTGAGGGTGCCGGACTGCACCAACATTGTCGCCACCGGGCCGCGCCCCTTGTCGAGCCGCGCCTCGATGATCAGTCCCTTGGCCGGGGCGTCCTTCTGCGCCTTGAGTTCCAGCACGTCGGCCTGCAGCAGGACGTTTTCCAGGAGTTCGTCGATGCCCTGCCCGGTCTTGGCCGAGACCGCCACGAAGGGCGACTCACCGCCGTACTCCTCGGGCACCACGCCTTCGGCCACCAGTTCCTGCTTGACCCGGTCGGGATGGGCCTCGGGCTTGTCGATCTTGTTGATCGCGACCACGATCGGCACACCTGCCGCCTTCGCGTGAGCGATCGCCTCCTTGGTCTGGGGCATCACGCCGTCGTCGGCGGCCACCACCAGAATGACCAGGTCTGTCGCCTTGGCACCGCGCGCGCGCATGGCGGTGAACGCCTCGTGGCCCGGCGTGTCGAGGAAGGTGACGACGCCGCGCGGCGTCTCGACGTGATAGGCGCCGATGTGCTGCGTGATGCCGCCGGCCTCACCGGAGGCGACGCGGGTCTTGCGGATGTAGTCGAGGAGCGAGGTCTTGCCGTGGTCCACGTGGCCCATCACCGTCACCACCGGCGCACGGGGTTCCGCTTCGGCGCCCGGATGCTGCTCCGCCGCTTCGGCGAGATAGGCGTCCGGCTCGTCGAGCTTGGCCGGTTTGGCGACGTGGCCCATCTCCTCCACTGCAATCATCGCGGTTTCCTGGTCCAGCACCTGGTTGATGGTCACCATGCTGCCCATTTTCATCATCGTCTTGATCAGTTCGGCCGCCTTCACCGACATCTTGTGGGCAAGGTCGGCGACGGTGATGGTCTCGGGCACCAGCACCTCGCGCACGATCGGTTCCGCCGGCATCATGGTCGCCGCATGGGCTTCCTCGCCGTGCCGGTGGCGGCCCTTTGGCCCGCCGCGCCAGCCGCTGGCGCCGTCCGCGCCGCGCGTCTTGATGCCGCGCTTCTTGGGCGCCTCGGTCTTCCAGGTGCTCGGCGCCTTCGCCTTCTTCTCGCCCTCGGGCTTGACCGCCGGCTTGTGCAGCGTGGTGCCTGGCGTTGCCGCCGCAGGCTGCGCCGCAGGCGCTTCCACGGGCTTGGCCGCTGCTTCCGCCGCCGCCTGCATCTGCACCAGCCGCTCCTCGGCCTCCTGCCTGGCGCGCTGCTCGCGATCCTGCTTCTCCTTGACCTCCGCCGCCTGGATCGCCGCAAGCTCCGCCTGGCGCCGCGCTTCCTGTTCGCGCAGGGCGCTCTGCTCGGCGTCGATCACGGGCGCCCCGGCCGCCAGCGGCGCCGCCTCGGCCACCGGCTCGGCGGCATCGCGCTTGACCAGCACCCGCTTCTTGCGCACCTCCACCTGGATGGTGCGCGCCTTGCCCGAGGCGTCCGACTTCTTGATCTCGGTCGTCTGCTTGCGCGTCAGGGTGATCTTGGTCTTGAGCTGGGTTTCGCCGTGGGCGCGTCGCAGGTAGTCCAGAAGGCGGCTCTTGTCCTGTTCCGACAGGACATCGGATTCGGCCTTCTTCTCGACGCCGGCCCTCTGCAACTGCTCGAGCAGCACGGCCGCCGGCATTTTCAGCTCGCTCGCGAACTGTATTACGCTCATATGTGCCATGTCAGCTCTCCGCGATTACTGGAACCAGTGCGCTCGCGCCGTGGTGATGAGGTTTTTCGCCCGATCGTCATCGATGCCCGAGAGTTCGACCAGTTCGTCCACCGCCAGATCCGCCAGATCGTCCCGCGTGCGCACGTTGGCCCGTGCCAGCTTGGCCGCCAGCGGCTTGTCCATTCCTTCGAGATTGAGTAGATCCTCTTCCACGTTTTCCAGCTGCTCCTCGTCCACGATGGCTTCGGTGAGAAGCACGTTGCGCGCCCGATTGCGCAGCTCATTGACCGTGTCCTCGTCGAACGCCTCGATCTCCTGCATCTCCTGCAACGGGACGTAGGCGACCTCCTCGATGGTGGAGAAGCCCTCCGCGATCAGGATGTTCGCCACTTCCTCATCCACGTCCAGCTTTTCGATGAACAGATTGCGGATGTGGGCGTGTTCCTGCTCCGCCTTCTGCTGCGATTCCTCGACCGTCATCAGATTGATGGTCCAGCCGGTCAGTTCGGAGGCCAGCCGCACGTTCTGCCCGGCACGGCCGATGGCGATGGCGAGGTTGTCCTCATCCACCACCACGTCCATGCTGTGGGAATCCTCGTCCACCACGATGCTGGTGACATCCGCCGGCGCCAGAGCGCCGATCACGAACTGCGCCGGGTCGGCCGACCAGAGCACGATGTCGACGCGCTCGCCGGCCAGTTCGTTGGTCACTGCCTGGACGCGCGAACCGCGCATGCCGACGCAGGTTCCGATCGGGTCGATGCGCGGATCGTTCGATTTCACGGCGATCTTGGCGCGCACTCCGGGGTCGCGCGCCGCCGACTTGATCTCCAGCAGGCCGTCCTCGATCTCCGGCACTTCCAGCTCGAACAGCTTCATGATGAATTCCGGCGCCGTGCGCGACAGGATCAACTGCGGCCCGCGCGAACCCCGCTCCACCTTCATCAGGTAGGCGCGCACGCGGTCGCCGACGCGCACGTTCTCCTTGGGAATCGTCTGATCGCGCGGCAGCACCGCCTCCATGCGGCCGACGTCCACCATGGCGTTGCCGCGTTCGATGCGCTTGATGGCGCCGCTGACGATGTGCTCCTTGCGCTCCAGGAAATCCGCCAGCACCTGCTCGCGCTCGGCGTCGCGGATCTTCTGCAGAATGACCTGCTTCGCCGCCTGGGCGCCGATGCGGCCGAATTCGATGGGCTCCAGCGCCTCTTCGATGTATTCGTCGAGTTGGACATCGGGCACCTGCTTCTGGGCATCCGTGAGGCGGATCTGCAACTCCGGGTTGAACTCCACCTCCACCGGTTCCGGCGTCTGGTCGGGCACCACCAGCCAGCGGCGGAACGACTCGTACTCTCCCGTCTCGCGGTCGATCGCCACCCTGACGTCCGCCTCGTCATGGGTGCGTTTCTTGGTCGCAGAAGCCAGCGCCGATTCCAGCGCCGCGAACACGATCTCCTTGCCGACGTTTTTCTCGCGCGCCAGCGCGTCCACCAGCAACAAGATTTCCTTGCTCATCACCCGACCTCCAGCGATTCCTCGATCCGTCAAGACCTGCCGTCCACGCAACGATCAGAATTTGTACTTCGGCACCAGACGCGCCTTCTCGATCAGCGCCAGGTCGAGCATCACGCTCGACTCGCCGCTTTGCAGCCTGAGCCTGCCCTCCTCCACTCCGGCCAGGATTCCCGTGAAGTTGCGCCGGCCGTCGATCGGCATGCGCAACCGCACCTGGGCTTCCTGTCCGGCAAAGCGCTCGAAATCACCGATCCCCTTGAGCACCCGGTCCAGACCGGGGGAAGAGATCTCGAGCCGCTCGTAATCCACGTTCTCCACTTCGAACAAGCGCGTCAGATGATGGCTCACCCGGGCGCAGTCATCCACCGTCACACCCCCCGGCGCCGCCGGCGTGTCGATGAACACCCGCAGCAGACGCCCGCGCGGGCTGGTTTCAAGATCAACGAACTCATACCCGAGTCCGGTGACCGCGCGCTCGATAAGGGCAGATAGATCCATCAAACACTACAAATAAAAAATGGGCGAAACGCCCATCCTGTTTTTGCCGAACGAAGAACGGTGCAAACCGGAAAAATCAGCGGAATTATACCAAAGCGTCCGCCGTTAGGACAATCATTTCCGGGATTTGACTGTGGCTTTGCGTGCTGCGGAGGCGGCGCGGCGCGGCGCCGGCGCGGCCGCACGGCGTGGGGGAACGAGGGCGGGTGGAGCGGCGGATTCGCCGCCGAGCGCGGCGACGAGGGACGCCGCTTCCGCTTCGGACAACTCCGACGACATGCCGCGCTTGAGCCGGCGCGGCAACGCGACCGGACCGTAGCGCACGCGGATGAGGCGGCTCACCGTCAGGCCGAGCGCCTCGAACAGGCGCCTCACCTCACGATTGCGGCCTTCGGCGATGGTCACCCGGTACCAGCGATTGGTGCCTTCACCGCCCGCATCCTCCAGCACACCGAAGCGTGCCACGCCGTCCGCCAGGCGCACCCCCTCCAGCAATTGCCGCCGCTGCTCCTCCGCCAGCTGTCCGACGATGCGCACCGCGTACTCGCGCTCGATGCCGTAGCGCGGGTGCATCATGCGGTTGGCCAGCTCGCCGCCGGTGGTAAACAGCAGCAGCCCCTCGGTGTTGAAGTCGAGGCGGCCGATCGCCACCCAGCGGCCGCCCTTCAATGGGGGCAGGCGGTCGAACACGCTGGGGCGGCCCTGCGGGTCGTCGCGCGAGACGATCTCCCCCTCCGGCTTGTGATAGAGCAGCACGCGCGGCACGCGGGCGACGAAGCGCAGGTGGACCAGCCTGCCATTGACCTTGATGCGGTCGCCCGCACCGACCCGCTGCCCGACATGGGCCGGCTTGCCGTTCACGCTGATGCGGCCGGCGGCGATCCACTCCTCCAGTTCGCGGCGCGAGCCCAGACCGGCCTGCGCCAGCAGCTTCTGCAGCTTGTGGGTTTCGGCCGGCTCGGCAGCAGCCTGCGGCGCACGCTGGCGAGCGGCGGCGGCGTCGCCGGCGGGGCGCTCGCCGCTGCGCCGCCGCAGCGGACGGCCGGGTTGCGTCGCCTGGCCCGGCGCGCGGAACGGCGTCCGGCCCTTACCCGTTGCCAAGATCCATCACCCGCTCGATCTCGGCCAGGGCAGGCAGCTCCGCCAGGCTGCGCAAACCGAGATCGTCGAGAAAGCGCTTGGTCGTCGCGTACAGCGCCGGCCGTCCCGGCGTTTCGCGGTGGCCGACGGCATCGATCCAGCCGCGCGACTCCAGCGTCTTGAGAATGTTGGCCGACACCGCCACGCCGCGGATGTCCTCGATGTCGCCGCGGGTCACCGGCTGGCGGTAGGCGATGATGGCCAGCGTCTCCATCACCGCGCGCGAGTATTTCGGCGGTTTCTCCTGCTTCAGCCGGTCGAGGTAGCGCTGGTACTCGGGCCGCGTCTGGAAACGCCAGCCGGAGGCGATCTGCACCAGTTCCACGGCGCGTTCGCGCCAGTCGGCGCGCAGATCGTCGAGCAGCACGCGCAGCATATCCGCGTCGACGTCTTCCTCGAACAGCTTGCGCAGCTCGGCCAGGGGCAGCGGCTCCGCCGCCGCCAGCAGGGCCGCCTCGAGGACACGCTTGTACTGGTCCGGCGCAAGCTGGCGCGCAGCCGCCGCGTCACCCGCTGCGGCTTCCGCCGGCGATGCCGGCGCCGCGACCGGATCGCGTGCTTGCCCCGTCTGCAGCGTCGCGGACAGGCTCTCGTCCGCGTCCCCAGCTCCCGCGCCCGGCGGATCCGGCGCGAAATCCTCAGGCGGATTCATGGCTCGGGATCTCGGACAGCCGCACATAGATCGGGGCGAACACCTCGCGCTGCGCCACCTCCACCAGTTTCTCGCGCACCAGTTCCAGTACTGCGAGCAAGCTCACCACCAGGCTCGGCACCCCGGTCGCGACATCGAACAGTTGCCCGAACTCGACGAAGCCGCCGCCGCGCAGCCGCCGCAGGATCTTGCTCATGTGCTCGCGCACCGACAGCTCTTCGCGCTTGACCTTGTGATGCTGCGTCACCCGCGCATGCTTCATGATCTGCAGCCAGGCCGCCTGCAGATCGTGCAGGCTGACTTCCGGCAGGCGCTGGGCCACCTTGTCCGCGATCCACACCGTCACCCACTCGTAGTCCCGCTGCGCGTGGGGCAGAGCGTCGAGCCCGGCCGCGGCGAGCTTCATCTGCTCGTACTCCAGCAGCCGCCGCACCAGTTCGGCGCGCGGATCGCCTATTTCCTCGCTCCCGGCCTTGACCGGCCGCGGCAGCAGCATGCGCGACTTGATCTCCAGCAGCATGGCGGCCATCAGCAGATATTCGGCGGCCAACTCCAGATTGCGCGAGCGCATCGCCTCCACGTACTCCAGGTACTGCGCGGTGAGCGGCGCCATCGGCACGTCGAGGATGTCGAGGTTGGCCTTGCGGATCAGATACAGCAGCAGATCGAGCGGCCCTTCGAACGCTTCGAGAACCACCTCCAGCGCATCGGGCGGAATATAGAGATCCGTCGGCATCTGCGCCATCGGCTCCCCGTACAGCTTGGCCATATGGTGAGCGTGCTCCAGAGGAAACCCGATGATCTCGGCCATGGGACTCAAGAGGCGGGGCGGCGATCCGCCGCCCGTAGGTCATTCGAAAGGCGGAGGGGCGACCGCGGCGGCGCGACGCGTGCGAGCGTCGCGCTAACTGTAATGCAGGCCCATCGCATCGCGTACATCGCGCATCGTCTCCGCCGCCAGCTTCCTTGCCTTCTCGCACCCGTCGGCAATGATGCTGCGCACCAGGCCGGGATCGTCCACGTAGACCTGGGCCCGCTCGTGCATCGGCTCCTGCTCCTTGAGCACGGCGTCGATCACCGGCTGCTTGCATTCGATGCAGCCGATGGCTGCGCTGCGGCAGCCGCGCTGCACCCACTCCTGGGTGTCCTGGCCCGAGTAGATGACATGGAACTGCCACACCGGGCACTTCTGCGGATCGCCCGGGTCGGTGCGGCGAATGCGCGCGGGATCGGTCTGCATGGTGCGGATCTTCTTCTGCACCGACTCCGGGTCCTCGCGCAGCGTGATGGTGTTGTTGTAGGACTTGGACATCTTCTGTCCGTCCAGCCCCGGCATGCGCGCCGCCGCGGTGAGCAGGGCCGACGGCTCCACCAGGATCATCTTGCCGCTGCCTTCGAGATAGCCGAACAGGCGCTCGCGGTCGCCCAGCGACAGGTTCTGCATCTCGTTCAGGACGGCCTTGCCCTGCTCCAGCGCGCCGTCGTCGCCCTCCTGCTGGAAGCGCGTGCGCAGCTCCTCGTAGAGCTTGGCCCGCTTGGCGCCGAGCTTCTTCACCGCCTCCTTCGCCTTGTCCTCGAATCCCGGCTCGCGGCCGTAGAGGTGGTTGAAGCGGCGCGCGATCTCGCGCGAGAACTCGATATGCGGCACCTGATCCTCGCCCACCGGCACCTTGTCGGCGCGATAGATGAGAATGTCCGCCGACTGCAGCAGCGGATAGCCGAGGAAACCGTAGGTGGACAGATCCTTGTGGGTGAGCTTCTCCTGCTGGTCCTTGTAGGTCGGCACGCGCTCGAGCCAGCCCAGCGGCGTCATCATCGACAGCAGCAGGTGCAGCTCGGCGTGCTCCGGCACCCGCGACTGGATGAAGATGGTGGCCTGCGACGGATCGACGCCGGCGGCAAGCCAGTCGATCACCATGTCCCAGGTGTTGTCCTCGATCTTGCCCGGCGCGTCGTAGTCGGTGGTCAGGGCATGCCAGTCGGCGACGAAGAACAGGCAGGGATACTCGTTCTGCAGCTGCACCCAGTTCCTGAGCACGCCGTGGTAGTGGCCGAGATGCAGGCGCCCGGTCGGACGCATGCCGGAGAGGACTCGTTCAGCGTACATGATCAGTAGAACCCAAACAGGATCGCAAGCAGGTGCATGAAGCCGGCCACCAGCGGCGACAGCACCGCACCCAGAATCCCGGTGAACAGAAGCGCCAGCAGGATCGGGAAGCCGAAAGGCTCCAGGCGCGCGTAGTGCAACGCGAGGCGATGGGGCAGCAGGCTCACCGTGATGCGTCCGCCGTCCAGGGGCGGGATCGGCAGCAGATTGAGCAGCATGAGTACGGCATTGATCTGCAACCCCGCCTGGGACATTTCCCGCAGGGGCGTCGAATAGGCGGTGTCCGGCAGGGTCAGCACCACCTTCAGCAGTATGGCCCACAGCAGCGCCATGAAGAGATTCGCTCCCGGCCCCGCCGCCGCCACCCAGAACATGTCCTTCTTCGGATTGCGCAGCCGGGAAAAATCCACCGGCACCGGCTTGGCCCAGCCGAACAGGATGCCGCCGCCGCCGGCAATCTTGCTCAGCCCGAGAATCACCGCCGGCACCAGCAGCGTGCCGACCGGATCGATATGGCGCAGGGGGTTCAGGCTGATGCGCCCGGCGAGATAGGCGGTCGGATCTCCGAAATGACGCGCGACGTAGCCGTGGGCCGCTTCATGCAGGGTAATGGCGAAAATGACCGGCAAGGCCCAGATTGCCAGATCGGAGATGATCTCTTCCATAGGGAGGGAGCGCGGACGAAGCCGGCATTCTACCAAAGACCCCGGCCCGGCACGGCTGCATCGTCACTCGGGCGCTGCGAGACCGAGCAGCGCAGGATCGCCCTTGCCTGCGCGCAGCAGCTCCGGCGCGCCGCTGGTCAGATCGACGACGGTGGTGGCCTGGGCGCCGCAGGGGCCGGCATCGATCACGAGGTCCACCTCCTTTTCGAGGCGGCCGCGGATTTCCTCCGGATCGCTCAAGGGCTGCGTTTCTCCCGGCAGGATCAGCGTCGAGCTGAGCAGAGGTTCGTCCAGTTCGGCCAGCAGGGCCCGCACCAGCGGATGGTCCGGCACGCGCAGGCCGATGGTCTTGCGCCTGGGATGCAGCACGCGCCGCGGCAGCTCCTTCGTGCCTTCCAGGATGAAGGTATAGCTGCCCGGCGTGGCCGCCTTGAGCAGACGGTACTGGGCGTTGTCGACGCGGGCGTAGTGGGCGATCTCGGACAGGTCGCGGCACACCAGGGTCAGGTGATGGCGCTCGTCCACGCGGCGGATGCGGCGGATGCGCTCGATGACGGCGGGATCGCCGACGCGCCCGACCAAGGCATAGGCGGAGTCCGTGGGAATGGCGAGGAGCCCGCCGTTGCGCACGATTTCCGCCGCCTGGCGGATGAGGCGCGGTTGAGGCTGCTCGGGATGAACGGTGAAGAATTGAGCCATGGCGGATCACATCAGTCGCTGCCAGACCGGCGGCAGGTCGTCGGGCAGAGGCAGCGTGCCGCCGAGGTCGACCGGACTCTCCAGCGGCGCATGGAAATCCGAGGCGCGCGAGGCGAGCAGGCCGAAGCGGCGGGCGATGCGGGCGAAGGCGCGACTCTGCTGGACGGTGTGGGAGCCGGACATCACCTCCACCGCCGCCCCGCCGAGGTCGCGGAAGCGGGAAAAAAGTTCGTCGAGCGCCGCGCTGCCGAGGCGATAGCGCCCCGGATGGGCCACCACCGCGATGCCGCCGGCGCTGCGGATCCAGCCCAGCGCCTGCTCCAGGGCTGCCCACTGGTGTGCCACGTAGCCTGGCTTTCCGCGCTTCAGGTAATGGTCGAATACGGACCGCACATCGCGTGCGATGCCCTGCTCCGCCAGGAAGCGGGCGAAGTGGGTACGGGACAGCAGCTCGGGGTTGGCCGCGAAGCGCTGCGCCCCCTCCAGAGCGCCGCCGATGCCGGCCTCGGCCAGCGCCTGCGCCATGCGCTGCGCGCGCCCGGCGCGGCCGGCCCGGATCGAGGCCAGTCCGGCCTGCAGTCCCGGCTCGTCGGGGTCGATGTCGAGACCGACGATATGCACGGTCGTGTCCTGCCAGGTGACGGAAATCTCGACGCCCCGCACCAGGCGCACGCCGAGCGCCTGCGCCGCGGTCTGCGCCGCGGCCAGGCCGGAGACATCGTCGTGGTCGGTCAGTGCGAGCAACTCCACGCCGTTGGCGGCGGCGCGGGCGACCACCGCGGCCGGCGCCAGCACACCGTCGGAAACCGTGGAATGACAATGGAGATCTGCACAAATCACGGGCGCGATGATAGCAGACTGACGCCCTGCCTATGCTGCGAGGAACTCCTCCACCAGGCGGGCCACGCGCTCCGGTTGCTCGTAGTGCAGGTTGTGGCCGGAGTCGTCCACCACGACCTCGCGCAAGTCGCGGAAGCAGGCCAGCCGTGAGCGGTAGTCGTCGTCGTGGGCGATGAAGCGGCGGATCAGGGGCGAGTCGCGTCCGACGACCCACAGCACCGGCGCGCAAACATTGCGCCAGCAGGCCTTCACCTCCTCGATGCGATAGAGGATCGGATTGACCAGCTTGTGGCAGGGGTCGGCGCCCAGTTCCACGCCGCCGCCGTCGCGGCCGCGGCCGAGGTGGCGGGCGAGAAAATCCGCCCGTGCCGCATCGAGCCGCGGGTTGTCGCGGCGCAACCGCGCCGCCAGCGCATCGAAGTCGGGGTGGTGCCGGAAGCCGGCGCCCTCGCCCAGTTGTTCGAGCCAGGAGCGAAGCCGCTGCGGCGCCTCCGCCGGGTCAGTCGGCGCGAGTCCGAATCCTTCCAGCGTCACCGCTTTGGCCACCCGCTGCGGACGGGTTCCGGCATACAGGCAGGCGACATTGCCGCCCATGCTGGCTCCGACCAGACGGGCCGGCTCGTCCGGCGAATAATGGGTCAGCAGCGCGTCGAGATCGGCCAGGTAGTCGGGAAACCAGTAGGGACGGCCGGTCCATTCCGACTGCCCGAAGCCGCGCCAGTCCGGGGCGATCACCTGCCATTTGCCCTCCAGGGCGTCCACCACGAACTGGAAGGAGGCGCCGACGTCCATCCAGCCATGCAGGAGGAATAGGCGCGGCGCACCCTCCGCGCCCCACCGCCGCACGTGGTAGCGAAGTCCGCGAATCGGCACGAATTCCGAAACGGAGGGTTCTAACCTAAGAGCCGGAGCCGGCACCGCCAAGTCGCCAAGATCGCCAAGGAAGTCCAGGGTATGGGCGGCCACACCCCACGGGCACGCCGTTTCCCCGGAAATGATGCAAGATCCTGGCGTGCTCGGCGCCGCGGCGCTTCAACTGCATTCCCCAATTTCAATCCGCCGAAACATGTCGCCGCGGCGCATCACATGTGCGACTGCAGGTAGTTCTGCAAGCCAACGCTGTCGATCAGGCCGAGCTGGGTTTCGAGCCAGTCGATGTGCTCCTCCTCGCTTTCCAGGATGTCCTCGAACAATTCGCGCGACACGTAGTCGCCGATCTGCTCGCAGTAGACGATCGCCTGCTTCAGGTCCGGATGCGCCTTCAACTCCATCTTGAGGTCGTTCTCCAGACATCCGCGCACGTCCTTGCCGATCAAGAGACGGTGCAACTGCATGGTGGGAAGGCCTTCGAGAAACAGGATACGTTCGATCAGCAGGTCGGCGTGCTTCATCTCGTCCACCGACTCGTGATACTCGTGCTCGTCGAGTTTGCTGTAGCCCCAGTTCTTGAACATGCGGGCGTGGAGGAAGTACTGGTTGATGGCGGTGAGCTCGTTGGCCAGCACCGCGTTCAGGTGTTCGATGACCTTCGCATCGCCTTTCATGGCGCGCCTCCTCGGTTGTGGAGGACAAGCTTAGCACGGCCGCGGCGCCGTTCCGCGGCTGGCGTTCAGGCCGGAACGGTCACCACCAGGGACGGATCGAAAGCCTTGTTCTCGTTCACATACCCCTTGGGGTTGGCCAGGACGCGGGTACCCGCGACCGAATAATCGAAGGAATCGTGGGTGTGGCCGTGGATCCACAGCGTCGCCTTGCCCATGAGGCGGGTCATATCGGACACGAAGGCGCCGTTGAGCAGGTGGCCGTTGTAACGCTTGTGTGCGCTGTTGGGATGGGGCGCATGATGGGTGATGACTACGGTGGTGCCGGCGAAGGGTTCGTCGAGCTTGCCCGCCAGCCAGGCCGCGGCCCGGGCATGAAGTTCGGCGCTCTGGCGTGCCGTGAACCAGCCGCCGTTGCCGTTGCGGATGGTGATGTAGTCGTTGAGGTGCTTGTCGGCATAGGCGAAGGCCTGATCGCGCCGGGGTTCTCCAAACAGCTCGAAATCGGTCCACAGGGTGGTGCCAAGGAAGCGCACCCCATCGATGACCACGTCGTCGTTGTCGAGCACGGTGATACCGGCCGGTTTGGCATAGAGGCGCATGGCGGCCGCCAGTCCGGGCAGGTTCTCGCCGTAGTACTCGTGATTGCCCGGGACGTACAACACCGGCTTGCCGTACTTGTAGAACGCGCCCATGCCGCGCAGTCCCGGAGCGATGTCGCCGGCAAGAACAAGGACATCCGCATCCGTCGCCGGCAGGCGCCAGTCGGGATCATGCTCCAGGTGCAGGTCGGATACGATGTGCAGCTTCACGGTTGCGGATGGACTTCATTCGGATCGCAGGAGTGGGCGACCGGAATTGGATCAGCGAAACGGCGAAAAATCAATGCTTCGGCGTCACGCTCGCACGCAAATTGCGGCGCCGTTGCGCCCCTCCGGTGTGTGTTCGACACCGCCGCGCGCCGCCTGTTCGCGCTGCGCTTGTCGCCCGCTGCCAGCTTGGGTATAGTGCCCCGGTCATGCGGGAGAGTGCGGCGCCTCCAAGGAGCGCCGCCGCCGAAGGCGCAATACCCGGAACCGCTCAGGCAAATGGACTGCGTGACGCAGGGACACTCTGGAGAGAGGCGGAAACGGCGCTGCCGCTTCGCCCACCGAAGGGGCAATCGGCATGCTGCGATGCCGCAATCTCTCAGGTACCAAGGACAGAGGGGTGAGGTGAGCACACTTCACCCCTTTTTCTTTTCTTGAGCATCGGTCTCAACCAACTGCCGCAACTGCCTGTTATGGGAAAACGAACGCCCCTCTACGCGAACCACGCCGCCGCCGGCGCCCGCATCGTCGATTTCGCCGGCTGGGACATGCCGCTGCATTACGGCTCTCAGATCGAGGAGCATCACGCGGTGCGCCGCGGTGCCGGCATGTTCGACGTATCCCACATGCTGATCGTGGATATTCGCCGCGCCGGTGCGCGCCCATTCCTGCGCCGGCTGCTCGCCAACAACGTCGACAAGCTGACGCTGGCGGGCAAGGCGCTGTACACCTGCATGCTGCTGCCCGACGGCGGAGTGCTCGACGATCTGATCGTGTACCACTTCGCCGAGGACGATTTCCGCATCGTGGTCAATGCCGGCACGGCCGACAAGGATCTGGCCTGGCTGAGCCTGCAGGCCGAGCGCTTCGACGCCGAGCTGAGCATCACACCGCGCCGCGACCTGGCCATGATCGCGGTGCAGGGTCCGCAGGCGCGCCAGGCGGTGTGGCAGGCGGTGCCCGGCACCGAGGAGGCGACCGCGGTGCTGAGACCCTTCTCGGCGGCGCGCATCGGCGAAATGCTGATCGCCCGCACCGGCTACACCGGCGAGGACGGTTTCGAACTGATGGTCCCGCTCAAGGCGGCACCCTTCGTCTGGCAGGCGCTCGCCGAAGCGGGCGTGAAGCCGATCGGTCTCGGCGCGCGGGACACCCTGCGCCTCGAAGCCGGCATGAACCTCTACGGCCAGGACATGGACGAGAAGGTTTCCCCCCTGGAGTCGGGCCTCGCCTGGACCGTGGATCTCGCATCCGCGCGCGACTTCGTGGGCAAGGCCGCGCTGCGCGCCCTTCAACCCGTGCGCCGCCTGACCGGGCTGTTGCTGCTGGACGCCGGCGTGCTGCGCGCGCACCAGAAGGTGCTGACACCCCACGGCGAAGGCGAGATCACCAGCGGCACGTTTTCGCCCACCATCGGCAAGTCCATCGCACTGGCGCGCCTGCCCCGGCAGGCGGCGGCGGGCGAAACGGTGGAAGTGGACGTGCGCGGCAAGCGGCTCAGGGCGCAGATCGTCACGCCGCCCTTCGTGCGCAATGGCAAGATCCTGATCTAGTTCCCTTCGGAGTCCACCATGCAGATACCCGCTGATCTGAAGTATGCCAAGTCCCACGAATGGGCGCGCCTGGCCGACGACGGCCTGGTGACCGTCGGCATCACCGACCATGCCCAGGAACTCCTGGGCGACATCGTTTTCCTCGAGTTGCCCGAAGTGGGCAGAAGGGTGGCGCGGAGCGAGGAATGTGCGGTGGTCGAATCGGTGAAAGCCGCCTCCGACATCTATGCGCCGGTCGCGGGCGAGATCGTGGCCGCAAACCAGCAGCCGGTGGACCGGCCGGAGATGGTGAATGAGGACGCCTACGCCGCCTGGCTGTTCCGCATCAAGCCCGACAATGCGGCCGACATCAACGACCTGCTCGATGCCGAGCGCTATCAGCAGGTGGTAGACGCCGAGGAGTGACGGAGCGCTCGATGCCTTTCATTCCCCATACCGCCGAAGACGTGGCGGCGATGCTGGAGCGCATCGGCGCCGGCAGCATCGACGATCTGTTCGACGAGATTCCGTCCGCATTGCGCGGCGCCCGCCTTGCCGCCGTTCCGCCGGCGCTGGGCGAGATGGAGGTGACGCGCCTCATGAGCGAGCGGGCCGAGAGCGACGGCCGCTATCTCAGCTTCATCGGCGCCGGCGCCTACGAGCACCACATCCCCGCCGCCGTATGGCAGATCGTCACCCGCGGCGAGTTCTACACCGCCTACACTCCCTACCAGGCCGAGGCGAGCCAGGGAACGCTGCAGCTGCTGTATGAATTCCAGACCATGATGGCCTCGCTCACCGGCCTCGACGCGTCGAATGCCAGCCTCTACGACGGCGCCTCTGCCTTGGCGGAAGCGATCCTGATGGCGGTGCGCGCCGGCAAGTCGGCGCACAAGCGCATTCTGATGCCGGCGGCGGTGCATCCGCGCTACCGGGCGGCGGTCGATGCCATCGTGCGCAATCAGAAGATCGAAGTGGTCCAGGTACCCTACTGCACGGCCGGGGGCGACACGGTTCCCGGCGCCCTGGATGCGGCGGCCGCCGGCTGCGTGGACGCCGTGGTGGTCGCCCAGCCCAACTTCTTCGGCGCGCTGGAGGAGGTGGACGACCTCACCGACCGGGCCCATGCCCACGGCGCGCTGGTGATCGCGCTGTGCAACCCCCTGGCCCTGGGCCTGCTCAAGCCGCCCGGCGCCTGGGGACGGAAGGGAGCCGACATCTGCTGCGGCGAGGCGCAGCCGTTGGGCATTCCGCTTTCCGGCGGCGGCCCCTACCTCGGCTATCTGACGGCGCGGCAGGCACTGGTGCGGCAGATGCCCGGACGCATCGTCGGCCGCACCGTGGATCTGGACGGCAAACCGGGCTATACCCTGACCCTCCAGGCGCGGGAGCAGCACATCCGACGTTCCAAGGCCACCTCCAACATCTGCACCAACCAGGGCCTCCTGGTCACGGCGGCGACCATTTACATGGCCATCACCGGTGCCAAGGGGCTGTCCCGCATCGCCGCCCGCAGCCATGCCAACACGCGCCGCCTGCGGGAACTGCTGGGCGCGATTCCGGGCGTCAGCCTGGCCTTCGAGGCGCCGTTTTTCCACGAGACCGTGGCGCTGCTGCCGCGGCCGGTGCGCCCGGTGCTGGCGCGTCTGCAGGCGCAGCGCATTCTCGGCGGCTACGACCTGTCGCGGGACTATTCCGAACTGGGGGATGCGCTCCTCGTCTGTGCCACGGAAACAAAGACCGAACAGGACCTGCAGCGCTACGCGCAGGCTCTTCAGGCAGCGCTGCAAGACTGACGCACCACGGCGCAGTGAGCCCGACCAGGGAGCGAGAACGAGGATCCAAGATGCTGATATTCGAACTGTCGCAGCCCGGCCGCCGCAGCGGGCACCAGGCACCGGCGCAGGCTGCGGACCCGGACGACATCCCGGCCGAATTGCTGCGCACGTCCGCGCCGCACTTGCCCGAGGTGTCGGAACTCGATGCCGTGCGCCACTACACCCGGCTGTCGCAGCGGAACTTCTCCATCGACACCCATTTCTATCCGCTCGGCTCCTGCACCATGAAGTACAACCCGCGGGCGTGCAACAGTCTCGCCATGCTGCCCCCGTTCCTCGCCCGCCACCCCCTGGCGCCGGAGGCGAGCGGACAGGGCTTCCTCGCCTGCCTGCACGAACTGCAGGAGATCCTCAAGGATGTCACCGGCATGGCGGGGGTGTCGCTCACGCCGATGGCCGGGGCCCAGGGGGAGTTCGCCGGGGTGGCCATGATCCGCGCCTATCACGAGGCGCGCGGCGACGCCGCGCGCAGCGAGATCATCGTGCCCGACGCCGCCCACGGCACCAATCCGGCGACGGCGGTGATGTGCGGCTATGCGGTGAAGGAGATTCCGACCGACCGCGACGGCAATGTCGATCTCGCCGCGCTGCAGGCGGTGGTGGGCCCGCGCACGGCGGGCCTGATGCTGACCAATCCTTCGACCCTCGGCGTGTTCGAGAAGGACCATCGTCAACATCCAGAAGATCGTGCACGACGCCGGCGGCCTCACCTACTACGACGGCGCCAACCTCAATGCCATCCTCGGCATCGTGCGGCCGGGGGACATGGGCTTCGACGTCATCCACATGAACCTGCACAAGACCTTCTCCACACCCCACGGCGGCGGCGGACCGGGGGCCGGCGCGGTGGGCGTCGGGCCGCGACTGCTGCCGTTCCTGCCGCTGCCGACCGTGGCGCGGCAGGACGGAATCTACCGCTGGCTCGACGAGGCCGACCTGCCCCACAGCATCGGCAGGCTGTCCGCCTTCATGGGCAACGCCGGCGTGCTGCTGCGCGCCTACGTCTATGCGCGGCTGCTGGGAAGCGAGGGCATGCGGCGCGTCGGCGAGTACGCAACACTCAATGCCAACTATCTGATGAAGGAGCTGGAGCACGCCGGCTTCCGGCTCGCTTTCCCAATGCGGCGCGCCAGCCACGAGTTCATCGTGTCGCTGAAGAAGGTGAAGGATGAAACCGGCATCAGCGCCATGGAGTTCGCCAAGCGCCTGCTGGACTATGGCTTCCACGCGCCCACCACCTACTTCCCCCTGCTCGTCCCTGAATGCCTGCTGATCGAGCCCACCGAGACCGAATCGAAGCAGACCCTGGACGCCTTCGTCGCCGCCATGAAGGCCGTTCTGCAGGAAGCGTATGCAGTGCCGGATCTGGTGAAAGGCGCGCCCCACAACCTGCCGGTGCGCCGCCTGGACGACACCCGCGCGGCGCGCGAACTCGATCTGGTGTGGCGCGCAGCGCGTCCCGCCGTGGCGCCGCGCACCTTGACCGCAGCGGACCACGGCTCAGCCTGAAGCGCTGAGCATCGATCGTCGCGCGGAACACCCGCAATGCCTGTCCTCTCCCTCGGCGAGCGCCGCCCCGATATCTCAGCCGAGTGCTGGATCGCCGACAATGCCACGATCATCGGATCGGTGGTGCTGCGCGAAAATGCCAGCGTCTGGTTCAACTGCGTGCTGCGCGGCGACAACGATGTCATCACCGTGGGCGAGGGCTCGAATATCCAGGACGGATCGGTGCTGCACACGGACGCCGGCATCCGGCTCGACATCGGCGCCCATGTCACCGTCGGCCACATGGCCATGCTCCACGGCTGCACCGTAGGCGACGGCTCGCTGATCGGAATCAAGGCCGTCATTCTCAACCGCGCCATGATCGGCCGGCATTGCCTCGTCGGTGCCAACACGCTGATACCGGAAGGAAAGGTCATACCCGAGCGCTCGCTCGTCATGGGCTCGCCGGGCAAGGTGGTGCGCGAATTGACCGACGATGAAGTCGCCCGCCTGCTCGGCAGCGCACGGCACTATGTGGACAACTGGCGGCGCTACCTCGGCGGAGCATGACCACACTCGATTTGCAGGTTTTCCGTCGCAGGCGCCGCGAGTGTCTGGTTGGCACGACAAAATGGGCCTGCCAGCACAAAATCCTTGAAATCTCGTCGAGTTCAGTCGATACTTTGCATGCCTGAAAGTCTGACGATCCCCAAGTCCAAACCCGCCAGGGGTCGGTCAGCAGGAACATCCAGAAGGAAGAAAAAAGGAACCAGGACGACGCAAGTCAACGGTGACCTCCTCGAGCGCGTGCGCCGCAACTTCGGCTTCGCGCTCTTTTTTTTCCACGGTTGCGCCGGCCTGATTTCCACCCACCCGCCGTCCATGCCCGCCACCCCATGTGCAATGCGAATGTCCTGATGTTCACCGCGGCCCTGCTGGCCGCCGCTGCCGCCAATGCCGCGGAGCCGCCGAAGGCGCAGGGCACACTGATCGAGATCACGGCGGATGCCAGCCGTCAGGCGCCGAACGACCTGGCGCGGGCCACGGCTTTCGTCGAGGCAACCGACGGCAACCCGGGGGAACTGGCGCAGCGCGTGAACAGCGTACTCGCCGCAGCCCTCAAGACCGCAAAGGCGCACCCGACGGTGCAGACCCGCAGCGGCTCCACCTACACCCAACCCAATTACGCCAAGAACGGCCGCATCGACGGCTGGCGCATGCGCGCCGAGATCCTGATGGAGACGCGCGACATGACGGCCCTCTCCGCCCTGCTGGGAAAACTGCAGGCGACCCTGGGAGTGAGCCAGATCGCGCTGTCACCGGCGCCGGAGACGCGCCGCAAGGCGGAGGACGACGCCACGATCGATGCCCTGGCCACGTTCCAGGCGAAAGCGAGGCTTGTCGCCGGCGCCCTCGGCAAGCCCTATCGCATCCGCCAGATGTCGATCCAGAGCGGGGGGCGTCCACCGATCGTGCCGATCATGCGCGGCGCCATGATGGCCGAGGCCGCCGCTGCGCCGGCACCGATCGAGGCCGGCGAAAGCGCCGTCACCGTCACCATCAGCGGCCAGATCGAACTCGCCGGCGACGAACGTGCCGAAGGAGGCATCCACCGTGAATGACCGGCTGACATTGCGCTTGCTCGTCATGGCGGGGAGCACCCTCCTCGCCGCCGCCTGCGCCACGCCGAGCAAATCCCCGGGCCTTCCGTCGGGCGAAGGCTATGTGCGCTATCGCTGCGCCGACAAGCAGGAATTCGGCGTCACCTTCCAGCAGCAGGGCAAGCGTGCCCTGCTGGAAGCGGGCGGCTGGAGCCATCTGCTGCCTTCCGTCGCCTCGGCCTCCGGTGCCAAGTACAGCGACGGCAAGGTCACGCTGTGGACCAAGGGCAGCGCAGCTTCCGTCGAAGAGAGCGGCCGCACCACCTACCGCGAATGCACCGCAGTCTCGAAGAAATGACAATGCCTGGCGCATAGCCGGCGGCGGCGCGCCCGATACTCCGTCGCGACAGCAGCGGTCGGCAACGCTGCTGGGGGGAAAGCCGCGCGCCGGCATCAGTGCTTCTGCGGCACCTGTACGAACACCTCGTCCGGCCGGATCAGACCGAGTTCGAAGCGCGCCCGCTCCTCGATTGCCTCGCGGCCGGTCTTGAGGTCCTTCACTTCCGCTTCCAGGCCGGCGTTGCGCTGTTCCAGCTTCTGATTCACCTCGCGCTGGGCGCCGAGCTGGCGGTCCACGTCCCACACCCGCAGCCAGCCGCCCTTGCCGAGCCAGAGCGGCCATTGCAGCAGGACGATGAGCGCGGCCAGCACCAGCGCGGGCCAGCGGCGGCGCATCGGCGGCGGGGGTTAACGGCGCACGCTGAAGAACGCGCTCTTGCCGGGGTAGGACACGGTGTCGCCCAGGTCCTCTTCGATGCGCAGCAACTGGTTGTACTTGGCGATGCGGTCGGAGCGGCTCAGGCTGCCGGTCTTGATCTGCAGCGCGTTGAGGCCGACGGCGATATCGGCGATGGTCGAATCTTCGGTCTCGCCCGAGCGGTGCGATATGACTGAGGTATAGCCGGAACGCTTTGCCAGTTCCACCGCCGCGAAGGTCTCGGTCAGGCTGCCGATCTGGTTGATCTTGATCAGGATCGAGTTGGCGATGCCCTGGGCGATGCCTTCGCGAAAGATCTTGGTGTTGGTGACGAACAGGTCGTCGCCGACGATCTGCACCTTGCCGCCGAGCTTGTCGGTGAGCAGCTTCCAGCCCGGCCAGTCGCCCTCGGCCATGCCGTCCTCGATGCTGACGATGGGATACTTGTCCGCCAGCGCCGCCAAGTAATCCGTGAATTGGGCCGAAGTCAGGTCCAGCTTCTCCGACGCCAGATGATACTTGCCGTCCTTGTAGAACTCGGAGGCGGCGCAATCGAGACCGAGGACCACGTCCTGGCCGGCTTCGTAACCCGCCTTCTCCACCGCCTGCAGGATGAGCTGGATCGCCTCGTCGTTGCCCGCGACGTTGGGCGCGAAACCGCCCTCGTCGCCGACCGTCGTCGGATAGCCCTTCTTGTCCACCAGCTTCTTCAGCGCCTGGAACACCTCGGCGCCGCAGCGCAGGGCTTCGCGGAACGACTGGGCGCCGACCGGCAGGATCATGAACTCCTGGATGTCCAGGTTGTTGTTGGCGTGGGCGCCGCCGTTGATCACGTTCATCATCGGCACCGGCATCTGCATCGGACCGGAACCGCCGAAGTAGCGGTACAGCGGCAGGCCCGCCTCCTCGGCCGCGGCCTTGGCCACCGCCACCGAAACGGCGAGGATGGCATTGGCGCCGAGGCGCGACTTGTTGTCGGTGCCGTCGAGTTCGATCAGGGTCTTGTCGATGAATGCCTGCTCTTCCGCGTCGAGGCCGATGATGGCCTCGGAGATCTCGGTGTTCACGTTCTCCACCGCCTGCAGCACGCCCTTGCCGTTGTAGCGCTGGGCATCGCCGTCGCGCAGTTCGATGGCCTCGCGCGAGCCGGTGGATGCGCCGGACGGCACCGCCGCCCGGCCCATGATGCCCGACTCCAGCAGTACGTCCGCCTCGACCGTCGGATTGCCGCGCGAATCCAGGATCTCGCGTGCTACCACATCAACGATTGCACTCATTCTTCATTCCCCGAGAGAGTTCAAAAACATTCAGTCAAATGACCGCCCGCCGGCTGCGCAACGCAAGCGGCAGCAAAGGACAGGAAGCGGCCTGCCATGAACATGATTCACAGTCCTTCCACCAGCAGCATCCTCATGCTGGCGGCGCCGGCCCGCGCGCTCTTCGCCGCCTGGTATTCGGGCGAGTCGTAGAAACGCCGCGCCTGATCCGCCGAATCGAATTCCAGGATCACCAGCCGCGGCGGATGCCAGTCCCCTTCCAGCAGGTGGGTGGCGCCGCCGCGCACCACATAACGTCCGCCGTACTTCTCCACCGCCAGCTGCGCCAGCTTCTTGTAGCCCTCGTACCGGGCCGCATCGGTGACCGCTGCCTGGGCGATGATATACCCCTTCGTCATGACAGCGGAAAGTCGCAGAAAGCGAGGTCGCTGATCGCGTCCCACTGATCGAGCACCGGCAGGTGCGCCGGGTGATCGAAATAGGCATGCAGATCGGCCTCGTCGTCGAACAGGGCGCGCAGCGCGTAGTCCCAGGCCTGGGCGTCGGGCGTCAGGTTGAAGCCGTGCTCCCAGCCGCGAATCAGCGCAATCTGCGCCGGCAGTCCGGCCATCGCCGCCGTGACGCGCTCCAGCCGCGGGTCGCCGCGCGCCACGCCGGGCTTGAGCCGGAACAGCACCAAGTGGGCGATCATGCCAAGCTCATTTCATCGAGTCCGCGGCGCTTCACCAGGGCGTCGATATCCTTGAGCGTGGACAGCAGCGCCTTCATGCGCGGCAGCGGCCACGCGTTCGGGCCGTCCGACAGGGCCTTTTCCGGATGGGGGTGGGTTTCCATGAACAGCCCCGCCACCCCCGTCGCCACCGCCGCCCGGGCCAGCACCGGGACGAACTCGCGCTGGCCCCCGCTCGCCGTGCCCTGTCCGCCCGGCAGCTGCACCGAGTGGGTGGCGTCGAACACCACGGGGCAGCCGGTATCGCGCATGATCGCCAGACTGCGCATGTCGGAGACGAGATTGTTGTAGCCGAAGCAGACGCCGCGCTCGCACACCATGATGCTGTCGGCCCCGCCGTTCGCTTCTCTGGCCTTGGCCACCACGTTCTTCATGTCGCCGGGCGCCAGGAACTGGCCCTTCTTGATGTTGACCGGCTTGCCGGACGCGGCGCAGGCCATGATGAAATCGGTCTGACGGCAGAGGAAGGCCGGCGTCTGCAGCACGTCCACCACGGCCGCCACCGGCGCGATCTCGTCTTCGCCGTGCACGTCGGTAAGCACCGGCACGCCGATCTTCTCCCGCACCTCGGCCAGAATCTCCAGGCCCTTGTCCATACCCAGCCCGCGAAACGACCGGCCCGAACTGCGATTGGCCTTGTCGTAGGAGGACTTGTAGATGAAGGGCAGGCCGATTTCGCGGCAGATATCGCGCAGCTGCCCCGCCGTATCCAGTGCCATCTCGCGCGATTCGATGACGCACGGTCCGGCGATCAGGAACAGCGGCCGGTCAAGCCCGACTTCGAAGCCGCACAGCTTCACCGGTTGTTCCCCGTCGCGCCGGAGGACCTCATGTCGTGCTCTGCGGCGCCCGAGGTCACACCGCCACCACCTGCGGCGACGCACCCTTGGCCACGGCCTGATGGGCCAGTGCCGCACGGACGAAAGCGATGAACAGCGGATGCCCGACGCGCGGATTGGATGTGAACTCGGGATGGAACTGGCAGCCGATGAACCACGGGTGATCGGGCAGCTCGATCATCTCGCACAGTTCCTTGCCTTCCGACGATTTGCCCGAGACCTTGAGTCCCGCCTCGACCAGCCGCGGCAGGTAGATGTTATTCACTTCGTAGCGGTGGCGGTGGCGCTCGACGATGGTATCGCGGCCGTAGATGCGGCGCACCAGCGAGTCGGGGGTCAATACGCAGGTCTGACCGCCCAGGCGCATGCTGCCGCCGAGGTCGGAGCTGGCGTCGCGGCGCTCGATGCGGCCGGTGCGGTCGATCCATTCGGTGATCAGGGCCACCACGGGATGCGGCGTATCCGGGTCGAACTCCGTGCTGTGGGCGCCGGCAAGCCCCGCCACGTCGCGCGCAAACTCGATGATGGCGAGTTGCATGCCGAGACAGATGCCAAGGTAGGGCATGCGGTTCTCGCGCGCATGACGGATCGCCGCGATCTTGCCCTCGACACCGCGCTTGCCGAAGCCGCCCGGCACCAGGATGGCATCCATGCCCTTCAGCACGTCGCAGCCGTGCTCGCAATCCTTCTCGATGGTCTCGGAGTCGATGTAGTGGATGTTGACCTTGCAGCGGGTATGGATGCCGGCGTGGATCAGCGACTCGGACAGGGATTTGTAGGACTCGGTGAGATCCACGTACTTGCCGACGAAGGCGATGTTGATCTCGTGCTCGGGATGCTCCAGCGCATCGACCAGCTTGTTCCAGCCGGAGAGGTCGGCCGCGCGCGCCAGGATATCCAGCCTGTGGCAGACGATCTCGTCCAGCATCTGATCGTGCAGCAGCGCCGGAATCTTGTAGATCGAGTCCGAATCCTCCAGGGAAATCACCGCTTCCGGGGCCACGTTGGTGAACAGCGCGATCTTGCGCCGCTCGTCCACCGGCACCGGATGCTCGGCGCGGCACAGCAGCACGTCGGGCTGGATGCCGATGCCGCGCAGTTCCTTCACCGAATGCTGCGTCGGCTTGGTCTTCAACTCGCCGGCGGTGGCGATGTAGGGCAGCAGCGTGAGGTGGATGAAGCAGGTGTTGTACTTGCCCTCCTCGATGCCCATCTGGCGGATCGCCTCCAGGAAGGGCAGGGACTCGATGTCGCCCACCGTGCCGCCGACCTCGACGATGGCCACGTCGGCGCCTTCCGCACCGCGCTTGATGTAGAGCTTGATTTCGTCCGTGATGTGCGGAATCACCTGCACCGTGCGACCGAGGTACTCGCCGCGGCGCTCCTTCTTGATCACGCTCTCGTAAATCTGGCCGGTGGTGAAGTTGTTGCGCCGCCCCATCTTGGCGCGGGTGAAGCGCTCGTAATGGCCGAGATCCAGATCGGTTTCCGCTCCATCCTCGGTGACGAACACCTCGCCGTGCTGGAACGGGCTCATCGTTCCCGGATCGACGTTGATGTAGGGGTCGAGCTTGAGGTGGGTGACGCGGATGGAGCGGGACTCGAGGATCGCGCCGAGGGACGCGGCGGCAATGCCCTTGCCCAGAGAGGACACGACACCGCCGGTGACGAATACGTACTTGGTCATGAAGCAGGCAGCTTCCGGAAAGCGGCATGATAACGGAAAACTCGGCCACAGGTCGAGTTTCGAGGCACGGTCAAACTCGGCCGCAGGTCGAGTTTCGAGGCACGGTCAAACTCGGCCGCAGGTCGAGTTTCGAGGCACGGTCAAACTCGGCCGCAGGTCGAGTTTCGAGGCACGGTCAAACTCGGCCGCAGGTCGAGTTTCGAGGCACGGTCAAACTCGGCCGCAGGTCGAGTTTCGAGGCACGCTCACAGGGGCCTAAAGGCGGGAGTCCTGTCGAACGCGGTCGCGGTGGCGATGCATGCCGGCCGCACCCTTGGACCACGCTCGGCGCGAGCGAAGGAAAGGGCTCGGGGGAAGTACGGCCGGTTGCGAGACTCAGCGTACAACGTGACGCACACCCTCTGCGCATGCGGGCTGGCCGGGCACGCCTGGGCAGGCGCGCCCGGCCAGCCGGTTCAACTGGCTCCAGCTAGCTCTTGCTCCAGGGATCCGCGTGCTCTTTGACTTCGGCCACCGGGATGATCTCGCCAAGCTTGAAGGCTGCCGGAGCAGACTCACTGACCACGGAAACCACATAGGATTCCGGGCTCACCTGGACGCTGATGGCTCCGAACAGACAACTCAATTCGTTGGTCAGCGTCACCAGGGCCGCGGGGTGAGCGAACAGGGCGGTCTTGATGAAGGCGACATCGCCGACCATGGGCATGTGCCCGGCGCGGGGACTATCGCCACAGCGAAAGCGCTCCTTCATCTCCGCCTGCAATGCGGTCATGACCTCGCCGATGGTCTCGGTACCCTGCGTGACCCAGAAAACGCTGGCCGGCTTGCCCCGATAGCTGGCTTCTTTGACTGTAAGCATGTCACTGATCTCCCTTCGCTTTGCGTCCGAGTTTCCACACTCCGCCGGAGCCCCGGCCCACGACCGGGGCTCGCACCGCTGACTTTCACGTCACCTTGACCTTCACCAGTTCCTCGCCGTCCGGATCGGTGACGTGGACGGCGCAGGCGATGCACGGATCGTAGCTGTGGATGGTGCGCAGGATCTCGATCGGCTGCTTCGGATCATGCAGCTTGTGGCCCTTGAGCGCCGCCTCGTAGGCGCCCTGCTGGCCCTGCGGATCGCGTGGGCCGGCGTTCCAGGTCGAGGGCACCACCGCCTGGTAGTTGTCGATCTTGCCGTCCTTGATCACGATCCAGTGGGCCAGCGCACCGCGCGGCGCCTCCATGAATCCGACGCCCTGCGCCTCCTTCGGCCAGGTGGACGGATCCCACAGCTTCTCGTTGAAGGTCCTGACATCGCCGGCCTTGATGTTGGCGATGAGCTTGTCGTACTGGGCCTGCATCGTATCGAGATAGATCTTGCAGTTCAGCGTGCGCGCCGCAGTGCGGCCCAGCGTCGAGTAGAGCGCCTGCACCGGAACATCCAGCGTCTTCAGCGTCATGTCCACCAGTTCCTTGGCCTGCGGATGGCCCTTCGCGTACATCACGAGCAGCCGCGCCAGCGGACCGACCTCCACCGGCTTGCCCTTCCAGCGCGGCGATTTGAGCCAGGAGTAGTCCTTGTCCAGTTCCAGGTTCTGGTAGGGCGGTTTCGGACCCGTGTAGTTGAACTTGGTCTCGCCCTTGTACGGGTGCAGACCCTTGTCCTTGCCCACCGAATATTCGTACCAGGAATGGGCGACGAACTCCTGCACCTGATCGTCGGCGTTGAGGTCCACGTCCTGCACCTTGCTCAGGTCGCGGTCGAGGATGACGCCGGCCGGGATCTGGAAGCTGTCCTGATCCCACATCTGCTTCGCCGGCATGTCGCCGTAGCTCATGAAGTTGCCCAGGCCCTCGCCCTGCGCACCCCAGTCCTTGTAGAAACCGGCGATGGCGAGGGTGTCCGGAACATAGACCTGGTCCACGAACTCCTGCATCTGGCGGATGACGTTCTGCACCGTCTGCAGGCCGACCACGTTGACCGAAGTGGCGGAATCGCCACCCCGCGCTGCCGCCGTAAACTGGGCCGGATCCGAGTGCACGCTGATGGCGCAGGGCACGCCGCCCACCAGGAAGTTCGGATGCGGGTTCTTGCCGCCGAAGATGGCGTGCAGCTTGACCACGTCGCGCTGCCAGGCCAGCGCCTCCAGATAGTGGGCCACCGCCATCAGGTTCGCCTCGGGCGGCAGCTTGTAGGCCGGGTGGCCCCAATAGCCATTGGCGAAGATGCCTAGCTGTCCGGCCTCGACGAACTTCTTCACCCGTGTCTGTACGTCGGCGAAATAGCCGGGCGAGGACTTGGCGTACTTGGAGATGCTCTGGGCCAGCTCCGAGGTCGCCTTGGGGTCGGCCTTGAGCGCGGACACCACGTCCACCCAGTCCAGCGCATGCAGGTGGTAGAAGTGCATGACATGATCATGGACATGCTGCGCCCCGATCATCAGGTTGCGGATGATCTGCGCGTTCTGCGGGATCTCGTACTTGAGGGCGCTCTCCACCGAGCGGATGGAGGCCATGCCGTGCACCAGCGTGCACACGCCGCAGATGCGCTGGGCAAAGGCCCAGGCGTCGCGCGGATCGCGTCCGCGCAGGATGATTTCGATGCCGCGCACCATCGTGCCCGAGCTGGAGGCGCGGGTGATCACGCCGGCATCGTCGGTCTCCGCTTCGATGCGCAGGTGGCCCTCGATGCGGGTGATCGGATCAACGACTACAGTCTGTACCATGGTCATGCCTCAATCAGGTTATCAGCCACCAACTCGAGCAGGCTGTGCAGTTTCTTGTCCCAATGGAAATGGGCCTGGCTGTCGTCGAAGGTCAGCCGGCAGTTGGAGCAGCTCGACACCAGCATCTCGGCGCCCGTGTCCTCCACCTGCTTCATCTTGATCTGGAAGGACTTGTAGCGCGTCGCGTCGGCGCGATGGATGGTGACCACGCCGCCCCCGCCGCCGCAACACCAGTTCATGCCGCCTTCGGAAGACATTTCGTGCAGTTGCACGCCGAGGCCCGACAGAACGTCGCGCGGTGCCTGCGTCGCGCCGCCGCGGCGCGATACCTGGCACGGATCATGGAAGGTGACCGACTTGGCCATCGGCTTGAGCTTGAGCTTGCCGTTCTTGACGTTCTCGCCGAGAAACTCGGAGATGTGGCGCACCTTGAAGGGCAGTTCCTTGCCGTAGAGGTTGGCGCCCTGCCAGCGCATGGCGCCGTAGGCGTGGCCGCACTCCGGCAGGATCAGCAGCTCGGCACCGCAGGCGATGGCGGCGTTGATGAGCTTCATGCTCATGTCCTTCTGCCACTGCAAGTTGCCGGAAAGCAGGCCGAAATTGGTCGCCTCGTAGCCGTCGGAGCGGAAGGTCCAGTCGAGCTTGAGATGATTGAGGATCCTGGCGGTGGCGACGATCGACTCGGGATACTTCATGATCTCGATCGACGACATGGCGCAGATAACCTTGGCCTTCGCCTTGTCCATCGGGATCTCGATGTCGTTGTCGTCCGCCAGCCACTCGACGCGATCCTTGAACACCTTGGGTGTGGCGCCGAGCGGGCTGCCCTCCTTCTCGGCCCGTTCCGCGACGGCATGAAGCTCGTGCGGCACCAGTCCGGCATGGAACATGGCGTGACGCGCCTGCGCCACCAGCGAGGCGATGTCGATCCCCATGGGACAGGCCATGGTGCAGCGGCCGCACATGGTGCAGGTGTCGTACAGCAGTTCCTGCCACTCCTCCAGTTCGGCGACCGTCACCGGCTTCTTGAAGCCGAAGATCTTGTAGAACAGGGCGAAGGGGCCGGCCTCGCGCTTGTACGCCTGCTTGAACGGCTCCAGTTTCCAGATCGGCGTCAGCCGCGGATCCTCGGTCGCCGCATAGAAGTGGCAGGCCTGGGCGCACATGCCGCAGTGGATGCACGACTCCATGTAGATCGCCGACGTGCGCCCGAAGTCCTTGACGAAATTCTTCATGGCGATGTCAACGCGCTGGGCGTCGGGCATCTCGCCCTGCCTGTCGGCGCGTACCGCCGGCTTCTTCAGGCGGTGGATGGTGCCCTCGGTTTCCAGCGGATGGGCAACGTTGACGTCAGCGGTGCTCATATCGCCGCTCCTTTCCTTGCAAAAGCGGCGCCGGTCGCGCCGCGCGACAGGAAGACCGTGAAGGTGTGCATCAGCTTGCCGAAGGGTAGCCAGATGAACAGGGCTTCCACCGTCAGGATGTGGATCGCCAACAGCGTTTCATAGCGCGCGCCGACGTGGGCCGCCGCCAGCAGGCCGGTGATGATGGCCGCCGTGGTGATGAACCAGCTGAAGTAGTCGTCGAAGTTCGACAGCAGCCGCTTCACCGGCGTCATGATCCGCTGCAGCAGCAGGGCGAACAGGGCCGCCACGCTCACCGCGCCGATGAAGAAGATGATCCCGTTCGGCAGGTTGGGCCATGACAGGCCGGTCAGAGACTTGATGAACAGAATGTGCGGCAGGAAAAAGAACACGATCAGGAACAGGCCAATGTGGAACACGTAGCCCAGGGCCAGGTCGAGGACGGAGCCGCGCACGAACTCCGGCTTCGGCCACATGCGGCTTATGATCATCTTCATCGCGCCGCCGAAACCGCCGCTGCCGCGCGGCTCGGAAAAGTCCGGCTTCGCCTTCAGCAGCAGAATTCCGGTCAGGCGCCAGGCCAGCCCGAAGACCAGAATCACCAGCGACCACTGCAGTGCAGGACCGCGTGCAAAGTTCAGCAGATCCATGTCATTTTCCTCCCGTCGTTTTTGCCTGCCGCGCCCGCGATGCCATGGCAGCGCCGGCGCCGACCGCCACACCGATGGCTGCAGCCGCCGCAATGGTGCTGGCCTTGCTCAACTCGCCCGCCGACAGAGGCTTGTAGAAGCTGCCCTTGTCCCAGAAACCGGGCTCGGAACAGCCGAGGCAGCCGTGCCCGGACTCGATCGGGAAGCTGGTGCCCTGGTTCCACTTGGTGGTGGCGCAGGCGTTGTAGGTGATCGGCCCCTTGCAGCCCAGTTCGTACAGACACCAGCCGCTGCGCGCGCCCTCGTCGTCGAAAGTCTTGGCGAACTTGCCCTGTTCGTAGAACGGACGGCGATAGCAGCGGTCGTGGATGGTTTCGCCGAAGAACACCTTGGGCCGCCCGAGATGATCGAGTTCCGGCAGCTTGCCGAAGGTGAGCACGTGGGCCAGCACGCCGGTCAGAACCACGGGAATCGGCGGGCAGCCGGGCACGTTGATCACCGGCTTGTCCTTGACCAGATCCGCCACCGAGCGCGCGCCGGTCGGATTCGGATTGGCCATCGGGATGCCGCCGAAAGCCGCACAGCTCCCCACGGCCACGATGGCCATCGCACCCTTGGCGGCTTCCATCAGCATGTCGTAGTTGCTGATGCCCGCGATGGTGGAGTAGTACGCCGTCTCCTTGCTCGGAATCGAGCCGTCGACGATCAGCAGGTACTTGCCGTCGTGAGCCTTCATCGCGTGCTCGCGCGCCTCTTCCGCCGCAGTGCCGGAGGCGGCCTGCAGCGTATGGTGGTAATCGAGCGAGATGAGATCGAAGATGAGATTCTCGATCGTCGGCGAGTGGGAGCGCGTGATCGACTCGGTGCAACCGGTGCACTCCTGGAACGACAGCCAGATCACCGACTGCCGCTGCGCCTTCGCCAGGGCTTCTGCCATGGCCGGCGCCACACCCGGCGGAAGCGCCATGGTCGATGCCAACGCACTACAGAACTTGAGAAATGCGCGGCGGCTCACGCCACGCTCGGCAAGCGCTTCGCCTACCGTTCGCAGACTGCCTGACATCGAAACCTCCCTTTCTACTTGAGTCCGGCGAGATCGGAAAATCCGATCCCCGCGAATCTATTGCTATATAAGCAAACGGTTCTGATCAAGATCAAAAGACTCGGCGATCCTGTCTTACATAAAGATGCATTATTCTTACAGCGCGCTAGGTCGATTCCGCCAGACGGGCACGCAACCTCCTGGCCGATTGCAGCATGTCCTCCGGCTGGCTGAGGAGGATTTCGGGCATGCGGGTGACCTCGATGAACTCGGAGACGATCTCTCCGTCTTCACTTCGGTGTGTCACCCACCAAACGCCGGAGAACCCGGTCTCGCGCACCGTCGACGGCCCGCCGGCCATGATGGTTGCGCTCACCTCGCCCTCGCCCAGTTCGCGCGCGAGCATCTCGAAATCGGCCGCCCCCATCGGCACCCCGCGCAGATCGATGACGCCGGGCTCGCCCGCTTCGACCAGACGCGCCAGCAGCGCCTCCACTTCGCGCAGGATGGCCGGCGCACTGGCAGCGGCGAAGCCGTCGACCACCTTGACCGAGATGTCCTTGAGTCCGCTCATGCCTGCCAGCTTTCGATGAGCTGCTGCGCGCGATCGCACACCTCGCCGAGGGCGGCGGCCACGGATGGCGACAGGCTGTCGCCCCAATCGACCAGGCCGGGTTGGATCGCGATCAGAGCGCGATGCTGCGGCAGATAGTCCTCCAGCAGGGCAATGGCCAGAAGATCGATCAACGCCACCTCATGCACGCTGCGCTTTCGGTTCGAGCCGAGGAAGCGGTCCATGTCCTCGCCGACGAACACATCGACCTTTCCCGGCGCGGCTCCCATCTCGGCGGCGTCGATCACCACTAGACCACCATGCTCGGCGATCGAACCTGCGAGCGTGAAACTGAGCGTGCCGCCGTCCATGAATTCGAGGTCGTCACGGTCTCTCAAACGCTTCGACAGCGCCTGCATCGCCACTACGCCGACGCCTTCGTCGGAGAGAAGGGTGTTGCCGATGCCGAGAACGAGGATGCGGGTCGTCCGTTCCAAGGCGGCTGCCGTCATCACCGCGCCGACCCGTCCTGATCCCGCTCCGGGATCAAACCAACGGGCAGCACGGGTTCGCGGCCGACGAGATCGGCGAAGTGGCAGTCGAAGTCGGTGGCGCCAGCGGCCGCCGCTTCCAGGGCGTCGAGACCGGCGTTGATCTGCGCCGCCTGCTCCGCATCGAGCAGTTCCCGCGCTGTGCCGAGTGCCGTATGGACCCATTGCCCGGGAGCGACATCGCCCACCAGCAGCAGACTGACGGTCTCGCGCCGGCCCCGGCCTTCGCATAGCGCGGTGTAGCCGTTGGCTTCGATGACTTGCATGGGGATGCCGAGGCACATGATCGAGTTGTCGGGATAAGGGCTGTTGCGACCCGCAACTTATAAAGAATCGGCACTGTTTTGGGAAGGCCGGACGTTTGATCTAACTCAACATCCCTGCGATTCGTCCTGCCAGCCACAATCGCGCGACGAGCGCGCAAGAAAAAGGGCGGCCTCTCGGCCGCCCGGTTCGTTCTTGGCGTGCGTCGCAGGTCAGGTCGCCAGCTGATCGGCGACCATCTCCAACAGGCTGTGCATGGACTTGTCCCATTTGAAATGGGCCTCGCCGTCGTCGAAAGTCTGGCGGCAGTTGGAACAGCTCGTGACCGGAATCTCGGCGCCGGTGGCCTCGATCTGGCGCATCTTCATCTGGAACACGCGATAGCGCGTCTCGTCGGCGCGGTGGATGGTGATCACCCCGCCGCCACCGCCACAGCACCAGTTCATGTCCCCCGCACCGCCGGGCATCTCGTGCAGGTCGACGCCGAGGGCCGCCATCACCTCCCGCGGCGCATTGGGAACGCCGCCGCGGCGCGACACCTGGCAGGGATCGTGGAAGGTGACCGACTTCTTCAGCGGCTTCACCTTGATGCGGCCGTTCCTGACGTTCTCCGCCAGGAACTCTGAAATGTGCAGGACTTCGAACGGCAGCGGCTTGCCGTAGACGTTCGCCCCCATCCAGCGCAGCGCGCCGTAGGCATGGCCGCACTCCGGCAGAATGAGGGTCTTGGCGCCGCAGGCAATGGCGGCGTTGATGATCTTCATGGTGGTGCGCTTCTGCCATTCCAGGTTGCCCGAAAGCATGCCGAAGTTGGTGGCCTCGTAGCCGTCGCTGCGCAGGGTCCAGTCGTAGCCGGCGTGATTGAGGATCCGCGCCGTCGCCACGATCGATTCCGGATACTTCATGATCTCGATCGACGACATGGTGACGATGACTTCCGCCTTCGCCTTGTCGAACGGAATCTCGACCTCGTGGTCGTCGGCCAGCCACTCGACGCGGTCCTTGAAAACCTTCGGCGTGGCTCCTAGCGGGCTGCCCTCGCGCTCGGCGCGCTCCGCCACGGCCCACAGTTCGTGCGGCACCAGTCCGGCCTGGAACATGGCGTGGCGCGCCTGCCCCACCAGACTGGCGATGTCGATGCCCATCGGACAGACCAGGGTGCAGCGGCCGCACATGGTGCAGGTGTCGTAGAGCAGTTCCTGCCAGTCCTCCAGTTCCTCCAGCGTGACCTCGGGTTTGAGGTTGAAGGTCTTGTAGAACCAGCGGAAGGGGCTCGCCTCGCGCTTGTACACCTGCTTGAACGGCTCCAGCTTCCAGATCGGGGTGTAGCGCGCGTCGCCGGTGGTGACATAGAAATGGCAGGCCTCGGCGCACTTGCCGCAATGGATGCACGACTCCATGTAGGCGGCCAGCGGACGGCTGAAGTCCTTGGCGAAGTTCTGCAGCGCGATCTGAACGCGCTGCTCGTCCCCTATCTCGCCCTGCTTGTCGGATCGCTGCTCCGGCTTCTTGATGGAAAAGCGCGGTGCTTCCAGTTCGATCGGATGGACCTGGTCAACGTCGATATGCAGGGTCATAGCGAGGCCCCTTTGCGGGCGAATGCGGCACCGGTGATCCCGCGCGAAATGAAGATCAGGAAGGCATGGGACAGCTTGCCGAAGGGCAGCCAGATCAGCAGCACCTCGACCGCGATGAGATGGATCGCCAGCACGGTGTCCGTGCGCGCCGAGTCGTAGTCGAAGGCCATCATGCCGGTGACCACCGCAAACAGCGTGATGAACCAGCTGAAGAAGTCATCGAAGTTGGACAGCAGCCGCAGCGGCGGGTGGGACATGCGGTGCAGCAGCGCGATGATCAGGGTGACGATGGCGGTGGCACCGCAGAAGTAGGTCACGGCATCGGGCAGCGCCGGCCAGGTGATGAAGCCGGTGAGGCGCTTGACGAAGGCGATGTGCGGCGCATAGGCGACGATGATCAGCAGCAGCGCGATGTGGAACAGCCAGGCGTTGGCTTCGGTGAAAGCGATGCGGGTACGGAACTCCTTGCGCGGAAAGACGCGGGCGCGGATGCCCTGCAGTGCATCGGAAAAGCCCACCGCCTTGCGCGGCTTGGAATGATCCGGTTTCGGCTTGAAGCGGAAGATACCGTAGATGCGCCAGATGCTGCCGGCGAAGAAAACGATCAGCGCCACGGCCAGCAACGGCCCGCGGGCGAACTCGAGCAGCGTCATTTCGCACCTCCCTTTGCGGCGCGGGCATTGACCTCCTTCAGCCACAGTTCGTGGTGGTCGCGCGCCCAGATCTCGTCCACCTCGCCGGTGATCATCGATTGGTACGCCCCTTCGACGCCGGACGTGCCCATGTAGATGTGCCCGAGGGCAAGGGCAAACGCGAGGATCGCCGCAATCAGGTGCACGACGTTGGCGACCTGCATCGCCCAGCGCGTGTCGAAGAAATTGGGGAACACCAGCACCAGACCGGAAATCGCGACCGTCAGGCCGAGGAAACAGACACCGAACCAGTACCAGGTCTTCTCGCCGAAATTGAAGCGCTTGGACGGTACATGTTCGCGTTTGATCAGCCCCCCCGCCTTGCGAATCCAGATCGCGTCGCAGGGATCCCAGACGTTGTCGCGCAGGAAAGTGATCAGCATCAGAATCAGGCTGACGGCGAAAAGGAAACCGAGGAAATTGTGGAAATTCTTGCTCAAGGCCACCAGCCAGGCGAAGGCGGCGTGGCCGATCAGCGGCAGGATGAGGTACTTGCCGAGGAACATGGTGAGTCCGGTCAGCGCCAGCATGACGAAGCTGATGGCCGTGAGCCAGTGCACCAGGCGCTCCCAGTTGTTGAAGCGCACGATGACCCGGCCGGTCGGCGGACCGTCCAGCTTGATCTGCCCCTTCACCATGTGGAACAGCAGGATGGCGACGGGCACGATCAGCAGCAGCAGGCCGCCGTAGAACGTGATCGGACCGTTGCGCAGTTCGCGCCAGGTTTCACCGCCGGATTGCACCAGAACCCCCGCCTCGGGCCCGCCAATGGTGGTGAAACCGGGCTCGCCCGAGCGCACGTCGCGCCACAGCGGTGCCAGGTTATGCGGCTGCGCCGCGCCTTGGGCACCGGCCTGGGCCGGCCCCTGCCCCGCCGGCGGCTGTTGCGCCACGGCGATCGATGCCGAGGAAATGACTACAAGAAAGACGACTGCCGCGGCGCCCAACCAGCGCCACAGTGCTGTTGGCGATGTCATCCGGCTCCTCCTGTCTCAGCCCATCGGGACGGCTGTGGTTATGTGCTTCCGCTTCCTATTATGAGAACGCCCGCTGTCGTTTGTCGAGTTTGTCAACCTATCTGAGAAAATCTTTGCTGACTTCACGAAACTCGTCGGTCCCGGCCCGCTTCAGCCACTCGAAGGCTACCATCTCGCGCGATACGACCTCCACGCCATGGCCGCGCATGCGTGCCAGCGCCAGTTCCCGATCGGCCGCCCGCCGCGAACCGACGGCGTCCGCGACGACGAATACCTCCTTGCCCTGCCAGCGCAGTTCCAGCGCCGTCTGCAGCACGCAGACGTGAGATTCGACGCCGCAGATCACGGCCTGACGGCGTTCGTTGCCGGCCAGACCGGTCAGGCACTGCGCCGCCGCGCAGGAAAAATGCGCCTTCTCGGCAATCGCCTCGGGCGGCAGCAGCGACGCCAGCTCGGCATGGGTGTGCCCGATGCCCTTCGGATACTGCTCCGATGCCATCATCGGCACCCCCAGGCGCTGCGCCACGCGCGTCAGCCACAGAGCGTTTTCCAGTATGCGCTGCCAGTCTTCGATATGGGGCAGCAGCCGCTCCTGGATGTCGACGATCAGGAGGGCGGAGTGGTTGCGATCCATCAGCATTTCAGGCCTCGGCAATAAGGGCCGCGGACTTCCTCGGTCGGCGCGGCGGTTTCGATCAGAATGTCCATCCGTGCCTCACGCGGCGAACAGCCTGCGCAGCGCGTCGGGCAGCGGCACCGACTTGCCGGTCGCCGGATTCATCCACACCACCTTCGCCGCGCCTTCGGCGTGCAGCCGCGTGTCTCCCTCCGGACGCATCTCGTAATAGGTCGGCACGCTGCTGCGCCCGGCGTGACCGGCGTAGACCCGCACTTCCACCGTGCCGGGATAGGTCAGCGGCAGCAGGAAGGTGCAGTGGGCATTGATGATCACCGGCGCTTCCTGCTGCGTATTGCAGGCGTAGCCCATGCCCTCCAGCCACTCGACGCGGGCCTGCTCCATGTAGCGGAAATAGAGCGTGTTGTTCACATGCTGGTAGGCGTCCATGTCGCCCCAGCGAATCGGGATGCGCGTCGTGTGCACCAGGGTGCGGTGGCTTTCCATGGGTCGAATCCGGCCCGTCCGGAACTCACTATAATCACCAATTGTATTCACAAAACGCCGCAGCACGGGCATTCCGTATCGCGACGCGCCGCTGCCGGCGCGCTCGCCACGAGCGAGGTTTCCATGGAACGCGAAGCAATGGAGTTCGATGTTCTGGTCGTCGGCGGCGGCCCGGCCGGCCTGTCCGCGGCGATCCGCCTCAAGCAGTTGGCGAACCAGCAAGGGCGGGAGATCACGGTCTGTCTCATCGAGAAGGGTTCGGAGATCGGCGCCCACATCCTCTCCGGCGCCGTGCTGGATCCGCGCGCCCTCGACGAACTGCTGCCGAACTGGAAGGAACTGGGCGCTCCCATCGATACGCCGGTGTCGGAAGACCGCTTCCTGATGCTCACCGCGAGCGCCGGGACGAAGCTTCCCAACGCCCTCCTGCCGGCCTGCTTCGTCAACCACGGCAACTACGTGATCAGCCTGGGCAGCCTGTGCCGCTGGCTGGGCCAGCAGGCCGAGGCGCTGGGCGTGGACATCTATCCCGGCTTTGCCGGCGTCGAGGTGCTGTACCACACCGAGGGGGAAAAGCGCGGTTCGGTGAAGGGCGTCGCCACCGGCGACATGGGCGTGGGCCGCGACGGCCGGCCCACGGACGCCTATCAGCCGGGCATGGAATTGCATGCCAAGTACACGTTTTTCGCCGAAGGCTGCCGCGGCCACCTGGGCAAGCAGTTGGAGGCGAAGTTCAACCTGCGCGACGGCGTCAACCCCCAGGTCTATGGCATCGGCATCAAAGAGCTGTGGCAGGTCAAGGCCGAGCAACACCGCAAGGGCCTGGTGGTGCATACCGCCGGCTGGCCGCTGGCCGCCGACACCTACGGCGGCTCCTTCATGTATCACTTCGGCGACGACCTGGTGGCGGTCGGCTTCGTCGTGGGGCTGAGCTACGGCAATCCCTATCTCTCCCCCTTCGAGGAGTTCCAGCGCTACAAGACGCATCCCATGATCCGCGGCTTTTTCGAGGGCGGACGGCGTATCGGGTACGGTGCGCGGGCGCTGGCTGCCGGCGGCCTGCAGGCCCTGCCCAGGCTGGTCTTTCCCGGCGGCTGCCTGATCGGCGACGACGCCGGCTTTCTCACCGCTTCGCGTATCAAGGGCACCCACGGCGCCATCAAGTCCGGCATGCTGGCGGCGGAGTCCGCCTTCGATGCTCTCGGCAGCGGCCGCGCCGGCGATGAACTGAGCGCCTATCCGCAGGCGTTCCGTTCGAGCTGGCTGTACGACGAACTGTATCGGGCGCGCAACTTCAAACCCTGGATGAGCATGGGTCTCTACCTGGGCTCGCTGATGTTCGGCATCGACCAGCAGTTGTTCCGCGGCAAGGCACCGTGGACGCTGCGGCTGCACGCCGATCACACCAAGTTGAAGAATGCTGCGCAGTGCCAGCCGATCGCCTATCCCAAGCCGGACGGCGTGCTCACCTTCGACCGGCTGTCCTCGGTATTTCTATCCAACACCAACCACGAAGAGAACCAGCCCTGCCACCTGACGCTGAAGGACGCATCGGTGCCGATCACGGTGAATCTCGCCCTGTATGACGCGCCGGAGCAGCGCTACTGCCCGGCCGGCGTGTATGAGATCGTGTACGATGGAGACGGGAGCGGCGGGAAGGCAACGCCGCGCCTGCAGATCAACGCCCAGAACTGTGTGCACTGCAAGACCTGCGACATCAAGGATCCGACACAGAACATCGTCTGGATCGCGCCCCAGGGCGGCGAAGGACCGGTTTATCTGAACATGTGAGCCCGCGGCCGGAGATCCAAGCCATGTCGAAAAAGGGAACCAGTGCCAAGTCCGTCGGCGCGGTCGAGCGCATCCTCGCTTTCAACCGCGGGCGCGACCCGGAGCGCCTCGCGCTCAAGTACCGCGCCATGCAACGCGATCCATTCGTGTTCTTTCGCGGCACCTGCCACCTGTTCTGTGAGGATCTGCCGCGCAACCGGAAGCTGTTTCGCACGGCGCCGCGGGCGTGGATCTGCGGCGATCTGCACTTCCAGAATTTCGGCAGTTTCAAGGCCGACAACCGGCTCACCTATTTCGACGTCAATGATTTCGACGAGGGCTGTCTGGCGCCGGTCACCTGGGAACTGGCGCGATTTCTCACCAGCCTGCAGGTCGGCGCCGACACGCTCAAGCTCAAGCGCCGCACGTCCCGCAGCCTGGGCCGATGTTTCCTCGACGCCTACGCGGCCGCCCTGGCCGAGGGCAAGGCGCGCTGGATAGAACGCGACCTCGCGCAGGGCATGGTCCGGGATCTGTTGGAGGCAGTGCGCAGCCGAAGCCGGCGCGATCTGCTCGACGAACGCACCGTGATGCACAAGGGCAGGCGCCGACTCAGGACGGATGGCGACAAGGCGTTGCCGGCGCCCAAGGCGGAGCGCGAGAGAATCAGCGCGTTCGTGCGCAAATTCGCCGCCACCGAAAGCGATCCTGACTTCTTTCGCGTGCTCGATTGCGCTCGTCGCGTTGCCGGCACCGGCAGTCTCGGCATCGAGCGTCATGTGATTCTGGTCGCGGGCAAGGGATCGCCGGACGACAACTATCTGCTCGACCTCAAGCACCAGCCGGGCTCGGCGGTGGCGCCCCGGCTGCAGCTGCACCAGCCGAAATGGACAAGCGAAGCGCGGCGTGTCGTGGCAATCCAGCAACGCTGCCAGGCCATTGCACCCGCCTTGCTGCGCGCGCTGCGGCTCGGCAAGCGCTCCTACACGCTGCGCGAGCTGATGCCGAGCCAGGACCGCTTGGAACTGGAAAGCTGGAACGGCGACCTGGCGCGGCTCGAAGGTGCGGTGGCCGACATGGGGCGCCTCATTGCATGGGCGGATCTGCGCAGCGCGGCCCGCGACGGTGCCGCCACGCCGGACGCCCTCATCGCGTTCGGCAGAGCGGCGCGGAAATGGACCTCCGGCGTTCTCGACTACGCCGCCGAATATGCCGAACGCGTCGAATCCGACTGGTCGGCGTTCCGTTCGGCGGACGCGGCGGTCGCGTCCGCCCTCGCCGGCGAGGGCGAGCTGAGCGGCGGTCGCTCCCTGTCGCTCCAGTCCCCGCTTCAGAACTGCTCTTCGGCCAGCGCCAGCGCGCCCGCACCGCCCTCGATCACGGTGTGGGCCAAACCCGGCGCCTGGGCCAGCACATGGTCGGCGTAGAAGCGCGCGCTGGCGATCTTGGCCGCGTAGAACGGATCACCGTCGCCGACCCTGGCCTGCGCCACCAGCGCCGCGCGCGCCATCTGCCAGCCGCCGGCGACGATGCCGAACAGCTTGAGGAACGGCACTGCCCCGACGGAAACGCCCTTCACGTCCTTGCCGAAGTTGGCGACGATGAACTCCGCGGCATCGGACAAGGCCTGCACGCCGCGCGCCAGGCTGCCGCGCACGGCGGCGAAGTCGGCACCGCCCTGCCGCGCCAGTTCGGCGTCGAGACCGCGCATGAGACCGATCACCGCCTTGATGGTGGCGCCACCCTCGCGCGCGATCTTGCGCCCGATCAGGTCGTTGGCCTGGATGCCGGTGGTGCCTTCGTAGATGGTGGTGATGCGCGCATCGCGCAGATGCTGGGCGGAACCGGTCTCCTCGATGTAGCCCATGCCGCCATGCACCTGGATGCCGAGGGAGGCAATCTCGATGCCGCTCTCGGTGCTCCAGCCCTTCACCACCGGGATCATGAGATCGACGAAGGCCTGGTTGCGCTTGCGCTCCGCGTCATCGGGGTGGCGCTGGGCGGCGTCATGGGCCGCCGCCACCACGTAGGCCAGCGCGCGCATGGCTTCGGTCTGGGTCTTCATCAGCATCAGCATGCGCCGCACGTCGGGATGGTGGATGATCGTCACCTTCGGCCCGCCGCGAACTCCGATGTCGGTGCCCTGCACCCGCTCCCGGGCGTAGTTCAGCGCCGTCTGATAGGCGCGCTCGGCGATGGCCACGCCCTCCAGGCCGACGGCGAAGCGCGCCGTGTTCATCATGATGAACATGTATTCGAGGCCGCGGTTCTCCTCTCCCACCAGGTGACCGATGGCGCCGCCGTGATCGCCGAAGGCCAGCACGCAGGTCGGGCTGGCGTGGATGCCGAGCTTGTGCTCGATGGAAACGCAATGCACGTCGTTGCGCTCACCGGGCGACCCATCGGCGTTGACCATGAACTTGGGCACGACGAAGAGGGACATTCCCTTCACGCCCTCGGGCGCATCGGGGGTGCGCGCCAGCACCAGGTGGATGATGTTCTCCGCCATGTCGTGCTCGCCGTAGGTGATGAAGATCTTCTGGCCGAAGATGCGATAGCCGCCGTCGCCCTGGGGCACGGCGCGCGTGCGTACCGCCGCCAGATCCGAACCGGCCTGGGGTTCGGTCAGGTTCATGGTGCCGGTCCATTCGCCGCTCACCATCTTGTGCAGGTACTTCGCCTTCTGCTCGTCGGTGCCACGCAGTTCCAGCGCGTCGATGGCGCCGCCGGTGAGCAGGGGACAGAGGGAGAACGCCATGTTCGACGACTTCCACATTTCCTGCACCGCCGCCACCACCAGCTTGGGCATGCCCTGTCCGCCATGCTCCGGATCGCAGCCGATGCCGTTCCAGCCGTTCTGGACGAACTGCCCATAGGCCTCCTTGAAGCCGTCCGGCATCGTCACCTTGCCCGCGTCCCAGACCGCGCCCTCCTGGTCCCCGCTCCAATTGAGCGGCGCCAGCACTTCGCCGGCAAACTTCCCGGACTCCTCCAGAATGGCATCCACCACATCGGGGTCGGCCTCCTCGTAACCGGGAAGCTGGGCCACCCGGTCGAGGCCGGCCAGCTCCTGCATGACGAATTTCATGTCGCGTATCGGTGCGGTGTAGGGACTCATGCTGTTTTCGCTCCACTCCAGGGAAAAGCGGCGCCATGGCGCCGCGATGTTTACTTGTTCAAAAGGTAGCGCCTGTCGTCGAAGGTGGCGACCCACTCGGGGCGATACACCACCATCAGGGTCATCGCCATGCCGGAGATCCATGCCTCGGAGAACGCCAGGAGGACGAAGTACGGCAGGTACTCGCTCATCAGGTAGTCGCCGCCATAGACGCCAGCAGCGAACAGGAACAGCGTGGCGGTGGCACCGATGGCGAGTACGGCAAGCGCCGCACCGAGAAAGGCAGGGATGAAGAGGTACACGAACAAATGATTCGGCAGATAGCGATCGGCGGCGCGGAAGATCCCGTGCGCCACCAGCACCGGCACGATCGCCATCACCAGCACATTCAGCGCGAAGCCGCTCCAGGCCGCCGCGCCGTTCAAGGTCACGGCGGCCAGCACCAGGGTCAGGCCGGGTATCGCCAGGTACGGTCCGAAGGCGAGCACCATGACGGTGGCGCCGACGAGGTGGAAATTGAGGCCGGGCTGAACACCCGCCTGCATGCTCCACAGCAGCGCCAGCACCACCACCGTCCCGGCGAACACATGAAGCTGCGCCGAATCGGCCAGGCGCCTCCACGCCGCCGGTTTCGCGCTCAGTCCCCAGGCGACCAGCACCGGCAGCCAGGCGGCAAGGCTCCAGGCGGTCGGGAACAGGTCGTCGGGAAAATTCACGGGGGCTTCGTCTGCGCCGCGGGATCAGCCGATGGCCGCCGTCAGTTCGGGCACGATCTGGAACAGGTCGCCCACCAGGCCGTAATCCGCCACCTGGAATATGGGAGCATCCGGATCCTTGTTGATGGCGACGATGACCCTGCTGTCCTTCATCCCGGCCAGATGCTGGATGGCGCCGGAAATGCCGACGGCGATGTAGAGTTGGGGCGCGACGATCTTCCCGGTCTGTCCCACCTGGTAGTCGTTCGGCACGTAACCGGCATCGACCGCCGCCCGGGAAGCGCCGAGCGCCGCCCCCAGCTTGTCGGCGAGCGGCTCCAGCAGCTTGTGGAAGCTCTCCCCGTTGCCGAGCCCGCGCCCGCCGGAAACGATCACCTTGGCCGCCCCCAGTTCCGGTCGCGCCGATTCGGTGAGCGCGCGTCCGACCAGCCGGGAGAGGCCGAGATCCGGCCCCGGTGCCAGGGTTTCGATCGCTGCCGAAGCTGCGGTACCCACCGCCTCGAAGGCCGTGGTGCGCACCGTGATGACTTTGACCGTATCGGACGACTTCACCGTCGCCAGGACGCTTCCGGCATAGATCGGCCGCACGAAGGTGTCCGCGGACTCCACCGCCGTGATGTCGGAGATCTGGGCCACGTCCAGCAGCGCCGCCACGCGCGGCATGAAGTTCTTGCCGAAGGTGCTGGCGGGAGCGACCAGGTGGGAATAGCCGGCCGCGCCCTTTGCCATGTCCACCACGAGGGCGGCGAGGTTTTCCGCAAGCTGTTCGCCGTAGTGCGGCGCATCGGCGACGCGCACCTTCGCCACTCCCTCCACCCGGGAAGCCGCCTCGGCCGCGCCACCGCAGCCGCTGCCCGCCACCAGCAGATGAACTTCGCCACCCAGTTTCTTCGCCGCGGCGACGGCGTTGAGCGTCGCCGCCTTGAGCGTGTGATTGTCGTGCTCCGCAATTACCAGAATCGTCATCTCGTGCTCCATCATCCCCGGCCCGCCGGGAATCCATTCGGTTTCAGATCGAGGGCCACCGGCGTGGCGGCACGTCGAACCACGGCGCGTCTCAAAGGATCTTGGCCTCGTTGCGCAGCTTGTCCATCAGTTGGGCGACGTCCGCCACCCGTACCCCCGCCTGCCGCTTGGGCGGTTCCGCCATCTTGAGCGGCGCCAGTCGCGGCGCCACGTCCACGCCCAGGGCGTCCGGCTTCAGGGTTTCCAGCGGCTTCTTCTTCGCCTTCATGATGTTGGGCAGGGTGGCGTAGCGCGGCTCGTTCAGGCGCAGGTCGGCGGTGATGACCGCCGGCAGCTTGAGCTCGAGCGTTTCCAGTCCGCCGTCCACCTCCCGCGTCACCGTCGCGCTGGCGCCGGCGACGACCACCTTGGAAGCGAAGGTTGCCTGAGGCCAGCCGAGCAGCGCCGCGGTCATCTGCCCGGTCTGGCTGGAGTCGTCGTCGATCGCCTGCTTGCCGCAGAGGATGATCTGGGGCTGTTCCTTCTGCGCCACCGCCTTGATCAGCTTAGCCACCGCCAGCGGCTGCAGGTCGGCGTCGGTCTCCACCAGGATCGCGCGATCGGCGCCGAGCGCCAGAGCCGTGCGCAGGGTCTCCTGGCAGGCGGCGACGCCGCAGGACAGGGCGATCACCTCGGTGGCGATGCCGGCTTCCTTCATGCGCACCGCCTCCTCCACCGCAATCTCGTCGAACGGGTTCATCGACATCTTGACGTTCGCCAGATCCACGCCGCTGCCGTCGCTCTTGACGCGCACCTTGACGTTGTAATCGACCAGCCGCTTGACCGGTACCAGTACTTTCACCGCATTCCTCCTCATGTGTTGCCGGAGCCGCGTCCGCTCGCCCCGGGGGACCATTCGATTCTGGCACTTTTCCGCGCGTTTGACAGCACGCCGCAGACGGGCCACAATTGTCCATACGCATCCGTACGGTATGCATACGGTACCGTATGGTTTTTTTCTTGTCAACGCCATGCCCCCACGTTCTGCCAAGTCCGCCGAAGCCCCACCCCGCCCCCAGCTCGACCGCCAGAGCTGGATCGATGCCGCCATCGACGTGCTGGCCGAAGACGGCGTGGACGGCCTGCGGGTGGAGACGCTGGCGAAGCGCTGCAAGGTGACCAAGGGCAGCTTCTACTGGCACTTCAAGGACCGCCGCGATCTGCTCACCGCCGTGCTGGAGACGTGGAAGTCCGGCCGCATCGCCGACATCGTGAAGCAAACGCGCGCGGAGCCGGGCCGCGAAGTGGAGCGCATCTACCACGTGATCGACGTCTACAGCGCGGCGCGCAACAGCAAGGGCATACGGATCGAGCTCGCGGTGCGCGACTGGGCGCGGCGCGACCCGCTCGCCGCCGCCGTGGTGAAGGAGGTGGATGCGAAGCGGCTGGATTGCGCCGCCCGCCTTTTCGTCGCCGGCGGCCTGACCGAGCGCGAGGCGGTGAGCCGCAGCATGCTGCTCTACGCCTACGTCTTCGGGCAGAGCCTGATGATGTACGAGGGCTACGCGGCGGACCCGGCCGAGCTCAAGGGCTGGATTGCCGACCGCATCGCGCGCTGAAAGCTTGTGAATAAATCTACTGCGCGTCCCGAGTGCTGCGTTGCGCGGTGCTCGCTTCTCGCCTATCTATCTGATATGTCTCGTCGCTGCGCTCCGTGCGCCTTGCCCTCGGGCCGCTCGCTACGATTTCTTCACAACCTTTGCACCGTGGGTTTCAGCGCCCCTTCCAGACCGGCTTGCGCTTTTCGATGAAGGCGTCGATGCCTTCCCGGGCATCTTCCGCCATCATGTTGCAGGCCATGGTCTCGCTCGCCAGCTGATAGGCGCCGTCGAGACCCATCTCCAACTGCCGGTAGAAGAGCTGCTTGCCCATGGCCACCGCCACCGCCGACTTGGCGCAGATCGAGTCGGTCAGTTTCTTGATCTCGGCGTCGAGCTGATCGGCCGCCGCCACGCGATTGACGAGCCCGCGCTGGCGCGCCGTTTCGGCGTCGATGAAGTCGCCGGTCACCAGCATCTCGAAGGCCTGCTTGCGCTGGATGTTGCGCGAGAGGCCCACCCCCGGCGTCGAGCAGAACAGGCCCAGGTTGATGCCGGACACCGCGAACCGGGCGCCCTCCGCCGCCACCGCCAGATCGCACATGGATACGAGTTGACAGCCGGCCGCGGTGGCGATGCCATGCACCCGGGCGATCACCGGCTGCGGCAGTTCGGTGAGGGTCGTCATCATGCGGCCGCACTGCCGAAACACCTGCTGCTGGAAGGCCTTGCCCGGGTCGCTGCGCATCTCCTTCAGGTCGTGGCCGGCGCAGAAGGCCTTGCCGGCACCGGCTATGACCACGACCCGCACCGCAGAGTCCCTGGCGATGGCATCGAGCTGCGCCTGCAGCTCGCCGATCAGGGCCTGCGACAGGGAATTGAACTGAGTCGGCCGATTGAGCGTCAGGGTGGTCACGCCGCCGTCGTCGCAACGCAGCAGGATGGGTTCGTTCACGGCCTGGGGCACGGCACTCATGTTCCTCTCCTCAGCACGGTTGCACGGCACGATGGCGGGCACGGCCCGCCCTACGGTGACGGCCGTTGCGGACGTAGGGCGGCCCGCGGCCGCCGCATTCGGCCAACGGGCACTCTGCGTCCGCTCATTCGATCGCCGCCGTCGACTTCGCCTTGTCGCGCAGGACGTACTTCTGGATCTTGCCGGTCGAGGTCTTGGGCAGCGGGCCGAAGATCACCCTCTTCGGCACCTTGAAGCCGGCCATGCGGCTGCGGCAGTGGGCGACGATGTCCTGCTCGCTCGCGCTCTGTCCTTCCTTCAGCTCGACGAAGGCACAGGGCACTTCGCCCCATTTCGGATCGGGCGTGGACACCACCGCCGCCGCCATCACCGCCGGATGGCTGTAGAGCACGTCCTCCACCTCCACCGACGAGATGTTCTCGCCGCCGGAGATGATGACGTCCTTGGAACGGTCCTTGATCTTGACGTAGCCGTCGGCGTGCATCACCGCCAGATCGCCGGTGTGATACCAGCCGCCGCGGAACGACTCTTCCGTCGCCTTCGGATTCTTCAGGTAGCCCTTCATCACGATGTTGCCGCGGAACATGATCTCGCCCATGGTCTGGCCGTCCCAGGGCACCGGCTGCATGGTCTGCGGATCCATCACGCTGAGGCCTTCCTCGCAGTGGTAGCGCACACCCTGCCGGCCGTTGCGCTCGGTGCGCTGCTCGATGCTCAACGCGTTCCACTCCTCGTGCTTGGCGCAGACCGCGGCCGGGCCGTAGGTCTCGGTCAGGCCGTAGACGTGGGTGATGTCGAAGCCGATGCGCTCCATGCCTTCGATCACCGCCGCCGGCGGCGGAGCGGCGGCGATCAGGCCGTTCACCTTGTGGTCGATGCCCTTGCGCCATTCCTCCGGCGCGTTGGCGATCATGCTATGAACGATGGGCGCGCCGCAGTAATGCGTCACCCGGTGCTCGCGGATCGCGTCCAGCATCAGCTTCGGATCGACGCGGCGCAGGCAGACGTTGGTGCCGGAGTTCGCCGCCATGGTCCACGGAAAGCACCAGCCGTTGCAGTGGAACATGGGCAGCGTCCACAGGTATACCGCATGGGGCGGCATGCCCCAGCTCACGATGTTCGACAGGGCGTTGAGGTAGGCGCCGCGATGGTGATAGACCACCCCTTTCGGATTGCCGGTGGTGCCGGAAGTGTAGTTGAGGGAGATCGCATCCCACTCGTCCTGCGGCCCGCGCCACGGGAACTGGGGGTCGCCGCCCGCCAGCCACGACTCGTACTCGACCTGCCCCAGCCGCTCGCCCGGACCGGCGTATTCCGGGTCGTCCACGTCCACCACGAAGATGTCGCGGCCGAGTTTCTCCAGCGCCTTCTTCACCATAGCGGAGTATTCGCGGTCGGCGAGCAGCACCTTCGCCTCGCCGTGGTTGAGCATGAAGGCGATGGTCTCGCCATCGAGCCGCGTGTTCATGGTGTTGAGCACGGCTCCGCTCATCGGCACACCGAAATGGCACTCGTACATCTCGGGCGTGTTGTTGAGCATGGCCGCCACCGTGTCGCCGGCGTTGATGCCGTGCTGCTTGAGGACGGAGGCCAGGCGCCGCGCCCGGGCGTAGGTTTCCGCCCAGGTCTGGCGCCGCTGGCCGTGGATCAGGGCGATTCGGTTCGGATAGACATACGCCGAGCGTTCGAGGAACGTGATCGGGGTCAGCGCTTCATAGTTGGCGGCGCACTTGTCCAGTCCGCTGCGGTAAGGATTGGCCTCTGCCGTCATGGCGCTCCTCGTCTGTCGAATGGTGGAGTGGAATGCCGCAGCAGGCGGCCGTCAGGCCCCGCGGCAGGTCTGGGCGATATTCAATCCCGGCGCCCGCTCGCGGTCAAGCGCACCGATCCAGTCCCGCAGGCCGGCCGCCAGCGCCTCGACGGCAGCGGTGATCGCCGCCACCCCGCCCCGCGCGTCGGCCGAGGCTGCGGGCCGGCTGACGGAAAAGCCCTTGCGCGCCAGCAGCGTGTCGGTGCGGGGCGCCAGCAGGGAGGCGCGAACCTCGATCACGCCATCGCTGTCCCGGGGTGTGCAGAAGACCTGGGCGAGTTCATCCAGATCGATGAGCAGTCTGCAGCCACCCGTCAGGGACGGCATCTCGCTGGACACGATGGCGCGGCGCAGCGCCACCTCCAGCAGTTCCCCCGGCGGCGCAATCCAGCGGCTCTCGGCATAGCTCTGACGGCGTGCGGGCTCGGCGTAGGCCAGTCGATACTGGAGCGCCGGGCTGTCCAGCCAGGAGGGGGCGACCACATCCACGCTGCGCAGCGGCAGCGCCGGCGTACTGGCCGGAACAGTCACGGGCGCGCCGAAATCGAAATGGGCGACATCGGGCGCCTGGCGCGACACGCCGAGACATCCGGCGAGCGCCAGGGTGGGGAGCACGATCAACCAACGCATGCGCGATTCCAGGTATGTGCCAGCGCTACCGGGCGCCATCGAATCCCGCCTCGCCCGGACCCGGTCGCTGGGCGGTGCGGCCGAACAGCAGCGCCTGGGGCGACTTCTCCAGTTCCTGCAGCAGCCGTCCCAGTTGTCGCGAGGTGCCGGAGAGCTCCTCCAGCAGCCCGTTCATCCGCGGCAGCGTGTCGCCCACCACCTGCGCTCCGGCATCGGCGCTGACCGCTTCGATGCGTTTGCTCGCAGACTGCAGCGAGGCCACCAGTTGCCGCAGGTCGCTGGCGAGCGGCGCGGTCTCGCCGCTGGTGCGCTCCAGATTGGCAAGGATCGTATTCAGACGCCGGATGTTGGAATCGCTCGCCACCTGCTTGAGTTGCGCGATCAGTTCCGGGGCCGCCTTCATCGTGTCGCGCAGGCCGGCGGAAGCCGTTTCCAGATTGGCCAGCGTGCCGTCGATGCGGGCCAGGTTCTGCTCCGACAGCAGGGTGTTGACCCGGCTCACGAGCACCTGGACCTGGGCCAGCACCTTGGCCGCAACGTCGGTCAGGGAATCGTAGCCGGACGCCTTGAGGGCGATGCGCGGCACCTGCCCCGGCGGCGCGGTCAGCGGCTCGTCGCTGGAGCCGTCGTCGTCCAGTTGCACGTAGGCGAGGCCGGTCACGCCCTGGAAGTTGATCTGGGCGGTGGTGCTCCTGGTGATCGGAAAGCCCTTGCCGATGCGGATTTGCACCAGGATGTTGCGCCGATCGTCCGGGTCCACGCTGATGTCCTGCACCTTGCCGGCGCGCACGCCGCGGTAGCGCACCGTGCCCTGGGAATTCAGACCGGTCAGGCTGCGGCTACTGACCACGAGATACTCCTCCGTGGCCTCACGCTTTCCCGACAGCCACCAAACGGCGAAGGCCGCCGCCAGGCCGAACGCCAGCGCGAATATTCCCGCGGCCAGGGCGTGGGCGCGGCTCTCCATCTCAGTACCCGCCGGGCCGCCCCAAGGGTACTGGCGCCCCCCCGGGGGGCAGCGAACGTAGTGAGCGTGGGGGCAGTTTCATGCTAGACGATTTCGATGCCGCGCTGGATCGCGTTGCGCGAGCGGACGGAGCGGAAGAAGTTCCGGATGAACGGGTGGTCCAGGTTCATGATGTCGTCAAGCGGTCCGTGGGCGAGTATACGCTGTTCGCTCAGGACGGCAACGCGGGTGGCGAGCGCTGCCAGCGTATCCAGGTCGTGCGTCACCAGCACCACGGTCAGCCCGAGTTGGGCGTGCAGCGTGCGGATCAGGCGCACGAAGCCCTCCGATCGGTCCGGGTCGAGCCCGGCAGTCGGCTCGTCCAGCAACAGCAATTCCGGCTCCAGGGCCAGGGCCCGGGCCAGCGCCACCCGCTTCACCATGCCGCCCGACAACTCCGCCGGCATCAGCCAGGCATGGCGCGGCAGCAACTCCACCATGGCCAGCTTCAGCATGACGATGTCGCGGATCAGCGCTTCGTCCAGCATCCTCAGCTCGCGCAGGGGGAAGGCCAGGTTCTGGTAAACGTTGAACGCCGAATACAGCGCGCCCTGCTGGAACAGCACACCGAAGCGCCGCCGCAGGGCGCGGTCGCGGCGCGCATCCTTGGAGAACAGCGGTTCGCCGAAGACGCGGATCTCGCCCGCGGTCGGCCGCTGCAGGCCGATGATCTGGCGCAGCAGCGTCGTCTTGCCGCTGCCCGAACCGCCCACCAGGGCGACCACTTCGCCCCGCTCCACCTGCAGGTCCAGGTTGCGCAGCACCCACACGTCGCCGAAGCGCATCGCCGCGTTGCGCACCTCGATGACGGGCGTGTTCATGGCACGCCGATGGAACGCGTGGCGATGGCGAAAATCGCGTCCGCCAGGATCACCGCGGTGATCGAGGTCACCACCGAGGATGTGGTGTTGGAGGACAGGCTTTCGGTGTTCGGCCGCACCCGCAGGCCGAAATGGCTGGCGACCAGTGCCACGATCAGGCCGAAGGTGAAGCCCTTGGCGAGTCCGATCCACAGATTCGCCACCGGTACCACCTTGGGCAGTTGCTCGACAAAAAAGCCGTAGGGGAGGTCGAGCTGGACCTGGGCCGAGACCATCCCGCCGAGCAGGGCCACGGCGCTGATCCACAACACCAGCAGCGGCATGGCGATGCCCAGCGCGATGACCTTGGGCAGCACCAGCCGCACGGTGCGCGAGACACCCATGGCGGCCAGCGCGTCGATCTCCTCGGTGACCCGCATCACGCCCAGTTGGGCGGTCATGGCCGAACCGGAGCGGCCCGCCACCAACACGGCGATCAGCACCGGTCCGAGTTCGCGGATGATGCCGAGGCCGAGGATGTTGACGATGAAGATGTCGGCCCCGACGCTGCGCAGTTGCAGCGCCGACAGATAGGACAGGACGACGCCGATGAGGAACCCCACCAGGGCCGAAACCGGCATCGCCAGCACGCCGGCCTTGTAGAGATTGGCCGAGATCTCCTTCCACGGCATGGTGGCGGGATGGCGCGCGATATCGAGCAGGTCGAGCACCAGGCGGCCGATCAGCGCCACCAGGTCTGCCACCTGCCGCGCCACGCCGAGGGTGAAACTGCCGAGCCGGATCAGCCACTCGTAGGGCGAAGGCGGCGCGCGCCGGGTTTCCGGCACCGCCTGCGCGGCGGCGATGCGCCGGAACAGGTCCAGCTGCGGATCGCGGGCATCGAGCCTGTCCGGCAGACGGCTTCCCCAGGCGCGCCACAGCATCAGGGCAGCGGCAGAATCCAGGGCCGCGACGTGCTGCAGGCTCCACTCCAGATCCGCGTCCGCCGCCAGATCGACGAGCCTGCGCTCCATCGTCGCCACCTCCCGCCCCATGCCCGTCAGGGTCCAGCTGCCGGCCAGCCGCGCCCGGCGCCCCTCGGCGCCCGGCTCAAGCGAGATCGTCGCGGGGTGAATCATGCCCGGCAGGCAAGGTCATCAGGGAGCGAGGATCCGCTCCGCGCCGCGGCTCGATTTCAGGCGCAGTTCCTTGCCGATGCTCGACCATTGCCGCGTCTCTTCCTCCAGAGCCGCCGCCGTCAGCGGCGACGCGGCCAGCCATTCGGCGTCGGCGGTGATCTGGAAACCCCTGCCGCCGCGGCGCAGTTGCAGCGGCGGCACACCGGCGTCGTCGCGCGCGCGATGCACCAGTACGGCCAGCCGCAGACACAGGATCAGCACCCAGTCGCGGCTCTCGGCCGCCATGGACTGTACCCGCTCCAGCTTGCCGCGATGGGCGAGCACCACCCGCGCCAGCCGCGCCTGGTCCATCTTGGAAAAGCCCGGCATGTCGGCGTTGGCGAGGATGTAGGCGCTGTGCTTGTGGTAGCCGGAGTGCGCCACCGAGATGCCGATCTCGTGCAGCCGGCCCGCCCACTCCAGGAAGCGCGCGTCGGGGTGATCCGGCGCAGCCGGTTCGACGCGCAGCTGCTGCAGAAAGGCCAGGGCGGCGTCGGTGACACGCTGCGCCTGGCGCAGGTCCACCTCGTATCGGCGCATGTAGTTGCGCACGGTGGCGTCGCGCAGGTCCTGGTGGTGGTAGCGTCCGAGCAGGTCGTAGAGCACCCCCAGCCGCAGCGCTCCCTCGGAGAAGATCATGCGCTCGATGCCGAACTCGTCGAACACGGCGGACATGATGGCCAGCCCGCCGGGCAGGACGGGGATGCGGTCCGGGCGCAGGCCGGGCAGATCGGCATTGGCCAGGTCGCCGATGCGCAGCAGCCGGGCCTTCAGTTGCTCCAGCCCATCGCGGGTGATGCCGCCCTTGCTGTAGCCGGACAGCTCGACCATGTCGCAGATCGCCTTGGCCGAGCCGGAAGAACCCACCGCCTGCTCCCAGCCGACTTCCTTGAAGCGGTGCACGATGGTCTGCAGTTCCTTGCGCGCCGCCAGTTCCGCTTCCCGAAAGCCCTTCTTGTCGATGCGGCCCTTCTGGAAGAAGGCCAGGCTGTAGCTGACGCAGCCCATGTACAGCGACTCCAGCACGGCGGGCTCGAAACTGCGGCCGATGATGAACTCGGTGGAGCCGCCGCCGATATCCACCACGAACTGCTGGGTGGCCGGATCGGGCAGGGTGTGGGCGACGCCGACATAGATCAGCCGCGCTTCCTCGCGCCCGGCGATGACCTCGATCGGGAAGCCCAGCGCCGCCTCCGCCTGGATCAGGAACTGCGGCGCATTCTTCGCCACCCGCAGGGCGTTGGTCGCGACCGCGCGCACCGCCCCCGCATCGAACCCGCGCAGGCGCTCGCTGAAGCGGCGCAGCGCCTCGAGGGCGCGCAGCTGGGAGGCGCCGTCGAGGATCTTCTGCGGCGTCAGGCCGGCGGCGAGGCGGACCGGCTCCTTGAGGGAATCGAGGGGATAGATCTGGTCGCCGACGATCCGCCCGACCTGCAGGCGAAAACTGTTGGAACCGAGGTCAACGGCAGCGATCAATTCATAGCTCATGGTTCTCGTCAGGCGCCGCGCGCCGGCCCCGCTTTGCCAAGGTGCCAAAATTGTAGCAGCAACAGTCGACGAGCCGATTCATCGGCTCCGGCTTGAGAGCGCGAAAACCTTGTGTCATGCTGATGGAAATGCTGCGCCACCTTCTGGCGCAACGCCCGAGAACGAGAACCTACGACCCCATGAGTCAGCCCGATCCCGCCCGCCGCGCAGCCCCGGAGCACTTCCTCAACCGCGAACTGGCGGCGCTCGCCTTCAACCGCCGCGTCCTGGCTCAGGCCGAGGATGCCGGCGTTCCCCTGCTCGAGCGGCTGCGCTTCATCTGCATCGTCTCCAGCAACATGGACGAGTTCTTCGAGATCCGCGTCGCAGGCATAAAGGAGCAGATCAAGCTCGGCTCCCATCACTCCGGCAACGACGGCCTGTCGCCGCGCGATACCTTCCGGCGGGTGAGCGAGGAGGCACACCGGCTGGTGGCCGAACAGTACGCCCTGCTCAACGACGTCATCCTGCCCGCCCTGGCCGCCCAGGGCATCGAGTTCCTGCGGCGGTCCAAATGGACGGTGCAGCAGCAGCAATGGATCCGCGACTACTTCTTCCGCGAAGTGATGCCGGTGCTGACGCCGATCGGCCTCGATCCGTCCCATCCCTTCCCGCGCGTGCTCAACAAGAGCCTCAACTTCGCGGTGGAACTGGAAGGGCGCGACGCCTTCGGCCGCAGCTCGCGCAACGCCATCGTGCAGGCGCCGCGCGCCCTGCCGCGGGTGATCCGGCTGCCCAGGGAACTGACCGGCATCGACCACGGCTACGTCTTCCTCTCCTCGGTGCTGCATGCCCATGTCGGCGAATTGTTTTCCGGCATGAACGTGCACGGCTGTTATCAGTTTCGCGTCACCCGCAACAGCGACCTGTTCGTGGACGAGGAAGAAGTGAAGAACCTGCGCACCGCCCTGCAGGGCGAACTGCCGCAGCGCCACTTCGGCGACGCGGTGCGGCTGGAGGTGGCGGACAACTGCTCGGAAGCCATGGCCGAATTCCTGCTGCAGCAGTTCGGTCTCGGCCATGACGACCTCTACCGCGTGCACGGACTGGTGAACATGGTGCGGCTGATCCAGGTATCGGACTGGGTGGACCGCCCCGACCTCAAGTTCCCCGCTTTCCGCCCCGGCCGTCCCAAGGCGCTGGAAAAGCGCGAGGACATCTTCGCCGCCATCGCCAAGGGCGACATCCTGCTGCATCACCCGTTCCAGTCCTTCAGTACCGTGATCGACCTGCTGCAGCAGGCAGCGGACGATCCGCTGGTGGTGGCGATCAAGATGACGGTCTATCGCACCGGCGTGGACTCGGTGCTGATGGACACGCTGCTGCGTGCCGCACAACAGGGCAAGGAGGTGACCGTCGTCGTCGAGCTGATGGCGCGCTTCGACGAGGAGGCGAACATCAACATCGCGTCGCGACTGGAGGCGGCGGGGGCGCACGTCATCTATGGCGTGTTCGGCTACAAGACCCACGCCAAGATGCTGCTGATCGTCCGTCGCGAGCAAGGTTCCCTGAAGCGTTACGTGCATCTGGGCACCGGCAACTACCACCCGCGCACGACCAAGTTCTATACCGATTTCGGCCTGCTCACCAGCCGCGAGGAATTCGGCGCCGACGTCAGCGAGGTGTTCAAGCAACTCACCGGACTCGGCCACGCCGCCGCCCTGCACCATCTGTGGCAGGCGCCTTTCTCCCTGCACGAGAATGCGGTGCGCGCGATCCGGCAGGAGGCAGAAAACGCCCGCGCCGGCCGCAAGGGAAGGATCATCGCCAAGATGAACGCGCTGCTCGAACCGGAGGCGATCGAGGCGCTGTACGAGGCCTCGCAGGCCGGCGTGGAAATCGATCTCATCGTGCGCGGCGTATGCACGCTGCGTCCGGGCGTGCCGGGGGTTTCCGACAACATCCGCGTGCACTCCATCGTCGGGCGCTTCCTGGAGCACTCGCGCATCTACTATTTCCTGGCCGACGGCCAGGAGAAGATCTACCTCGGCAGCGCCGACTGGATGGACCGCAATTTCTTCCGCCGCATCGAGATCGCCTTTCCCATTCTCGACGACAAGCTCAAGAAGCGCATCCTCAAGGAGGGTCTCAAGCCCTATCTCGGCGACAACTGCCAGGCCTGGCAGATGGATCAGGACGGGGTATACCGGCGCACGCAGAACCGCCGCGCCCGCTTCTGCGCCCAGGAGCACCTGCTCGGCGAACTGGCGGTGGGCAGCGCCTAGCCGGTCGCCTCAGAGTTTGTGAAGAAATCGTAGCGAGCGGCCCGAGGGCAAGGCGCACGGAGCGCAGCGACGAGACATATCACTTAGATAGGCGAGGAGCGAGCACCGCGCAACGCAGCCATCGGGAGGCGCAGTAGATTTATTCACAAACTCTCACGCCGCCCGCGTGCGCAGCAGCGCCTGCCGCTGCCACTGGTTGTGCCGATGGCACGCCAGATGCAGCGGCGTCCAGGCGTGCGGCATGCGATGGACGAAGTGGTAGCGCGCCACGTGGTAGCTGGGATCGAAGCCGTAGAAGTTGAGTTTCATGTGTTCCAGTTCCTCGGCGCGATAACGGGCCAGCGGCTTCGCTTCCTCGTCGCTTTCGCGCTGCCTGCGCTTTTCTTCCAGGCGCTGCGGCAGTGACGGATCGGCCGCCAGTTCCTTCGCCCGCGCCCTCACCTCGGCGGCGAACGCAGGCCCATCGCGGCCGAAGCAGTCGTCGATCAGTCCCAGCCGCCCGGCCTGGGGCGCGCCGATGGGCAGCCGGTTCTGCGTGATCTGCCGCGACGCATCGGCGCCGACCCGACGCGGCAGCAGATAGGTCCAGTACTCCGAGCCGTAGAGGTTGCCCATCCCTTTGTAATGGGGATTGAGCACCACGCCCTGCCGCGCCCAGATGCGGTCGGCCGCCAGCGCCAGGAACACGCCGCCGGCACCGCCGTTGCCCTGCATGGCCGCCACCGTGAGTTTCGTGCTCTGAATGATGGCGAGGCACAGGTCGTCCATGGCCTCGATGTTGGCCCAGGACTCGTCGGCCGGACTAGACGCCGCCTCGATGGCGTTGAGATGGATGCCGTTGCACCAGAAATCGCTGCCGCCCATCAGCACCAGCACCCGCGTGTCGCGGCGGCCGGCCTCGCCGAAGGCAGCGCGCAGCCGCCGGCAGTCGGTGGTGGACAAGGCGCCGTTGTAGATCGGGAAATGCAGATAGCCGACGCCGTCCTCTTCCTCGTAGCAGATATCCTGCCAGGTGCCTTCGTCCTTCGCCGGCAGCGTTGGCAGCGCCAGTTCGGGAACGCCGTGCAGCCGCTCGCCGAGCACCGTCGTCGCCGGCAGCTTGAAGCTCGCCTCCTCCGATTTGAGCTTGAGATGGGTGATCCACACCGCCCCGTCGCAGGTGGCACGCAAAATCGCGCCGTTGCGCGTGGCGAGGACTTCACCCGGTTCGCCGCGATGGCTCTGCTCGCGGAACGCGTTGTAGAGATACACGGGCAGGCCCGCCACCTCGTCCAGGACGCCGGGAACCGAATCGGCAGCGTGGATTTTCGCCAGCACCGTCTGCGTCGCGTCCTCCTGCCAGTCGATGCGCCGATGCTCCTGGCGCATGTACGGATGCTCGCGCCCGCGCACGTCGGCACGCGCATAATCGAGCGGCTGCGGCGCGAAGCCGCCGCAAGCAAAGCGTTCCACCGCCTCCAGCACCGCCTCCGCCGCTGCTTCGCTGATCTCGTTGCGGTAGAGACTGCTCTTGCGTGCGGCGCGCATGGGGAAACTGCGCGCGGCCCAGATATCGCCACCGTCCATGACGTCGTTCGCCTGCAGCACGGTCACCCCCCACTGCGCCTCGCCGCGCTGGATCGCCCAGTCCAGCGCCGAGGGACCGCGGTCGCCGACGATGCCGGGATGCACCACCAGGCATACCTGCTCGCGCCACACCGCCTCGGGAATGCGCCGCTTGAGGAAGGGAGCGAGGACCAGGTCGGGGCGGAACAGCGCCACCGCCTCGATCGCCACCTGGTCGTTGATGTCGAACTCGATCGACAACTCGTGGCCGCGCTCCGCCAGCTCGACGTAGAGCCGCTGGGCGAGGCTGTTGAAGCAGTGGGTCAGGAACAGAATGCGCATCGGCGAAGTGTTGAAATGCTAACGTCGCAGAGAGCGCGAAGACCAAGGAGCGCAAAGTGGAAAGATGCGTTGCGGTGCCGCTGATCACGGCCGAAATTCCTCTGCGCCCTCTGCGCCTTTGCGCCCTTTGCGTTGAAAGCGATTCTTCAGCATATCCGCGGCAACTGCTCGCCGGTGAGCCAATCGACGATGCGCTTGCCGCCGAACGCCGTTTCCATCTGCACGAAATGGTGCTCGTCCGCGATCACCGTTCCGATGACCGCCGAATCGATACCGAGGGGATGGGCACGCATCGCCGCGAGCACCCGCTCCGCCGCTTCGGGCGCGCAGAGGCACACCAGCTTGCCCTCGTTGGCGACATAGAGCGGATCGAGGCCGAGAATCTCGCACGCCGCCGCCACTTCCTCGCGCACCGGCAGGGCGCTCTCGTCGATCACCATGCCGACGCCGGACTGCCGCGCGATTTCGTTCAGCGTCGTGGCCAGCCCGCCGCGGGTCGGATCGCGCAGCACGTGCACGTCGGGCTCCACCTCCAGGATCGCCGCCACCAGCCGGTGCAGCGCCGCGGTGTCGGACTCGATGGCGGTGGCGAATCCCAGATTCTCGCGCAGGGACATGATGGCCACGCCGTGGTCGCCCAGGGTTCCGGATATGAGAATCACATCGCCCGGTCGCGCCCGGTCGCCGGACACCTTCACACCATCGGCGATGACGCCGACGCCGGTGGTCGTGATGAACACGCCGTCGCCCTTGCCCTGCTCCACCACCTTGGTGTCGCCGGTGACCACCGGCACGCCCGCCTCCGCCGCAGCGCGCGCCATGGACTCGACGATGCGCTTGAGATCCGCCAGGGGATAGCCCTCTTCCAGGATGAAGCTGGCAGAAAGATAGAGCGGGGTCGCACCGAGCATGGCGACATCGTTGATGGTGCCGTGTACCGAGAGGCAGCCGATGTCGCCGCCGGGAAAGAACAGCGGCGACACGACGTGGGAATCGCTGGCCATCACCAGATGCCCCGCCGCCGCCGGCAGCCGCGCGCCGTCGTTGCCCTGGCGCAGCCATTCGTTGTCGAAGGCCGCCAGGAACAGTTCCTCGATCAGTTGCGCCATGGCGCGGCCGCCGCTGCCGTGGCTCATGTCCACCCGGCCGTGCTTGAAGTCCACCGGGCGGATGTAGCCCTTCCTGGTCTGGGTCATCGCAACGAGATCAGGAACCGGCGGGCGCGGCCCGCCCTCCTGTCACGCCGCATCGCGGAAGCGGCCGTAGGTGTAATGCGCCGCGCAGGCTCCTTCCGAGGAGACCATGCACGATCCCATCGGATTCTCCGGCGTGCACACGGTGCCGAAGATCTTGCAGTCCTGGGGCCGCTTCACGCCGCGCAGGATGGCGCCGCACTCGCAGGCCTTGTTGTCCGGCACCGACTTGTAGGTGATGCCGAAGCGGTCCTCGGCGTCGAATTCGCGGTAGCTGGCCTTGATGCGCAATGCGCTGTAAGGCACTTCGTTCAAGCCGCGCCACTCGAAGCTGCGGCGCAGTTCGAACACCTCCGCCACCAGCTTCTGGGCCTTGAGATTGCCCTCCCGCGTCACCGCCCGGCTGAACTGGTTCTCCACCTCGGCGCGGCCCTCGTTCAACTGGCGCACCAGCATCATGATGGACTGCATCACGTCGAGCGGCTCGAAGCCCGCGATCACCACCGGCTTGCGGTATTCCTCGGCGAAATATTCGTAGGGCCGGCTGCCGATCACGGTGCTGACGTGGGCCGGACCGATGAAGGCGTCCAGCGGCACGGTGCCGTAGTCGCGCACCTCGGGCGACTCCAGGATGTGGGCGATGGCCGACGGCGTCAGCACATGGTTGCAGAACACGGTGAAATTCTTCAGTCCCAGCTTCTGCGCCTGCGCGATCACCACCGCCGTCGGCGGCGTCGTCGTTTCGAAGCCGATGGCGAAGAACACGACTTCCTTGTCCGGATTGTCCTGCGCCGTCTTGAGCGCGTCCGCCGCCGAATAGATCATGCGGATGTCGGCGCCGCGGGCCTTGGCCTTGATCAGGCTGAGCTGGCCGGAGGCCGGCACGCGCATGCAGTCGCCATAGGTGCACAGGATCGCGCCGCGCTTGAGCGCCAGGTCGATGGCATTGTCGATGCGGCCGATCGGCAGCACGCACACCGGGCAGCCCGGGCCGTGGATCAGGCGCACGTTGTCCGGCAGCAGGTCGGTGATGCCGTAGCGCGAAATGGCGTGGGTATGGCCGCCGCAGAACTCCATGATGTGGTAGCGGCGATCCGCGCGCACTTCGCGCCCGATCACCTGCGCCAGCGCACGGGCGGTCTTGCCGTCGCGGAACTCGTCGATGTACTTCACGCCGCGCTCACGCCGCGGCCGATGCCAGGGCCATCTGCCGCTCGTGCTCGGTCAGCTCGGCGAACAGGGCGAGGGTCTTCTCCGCCTCCTCCGCGTCCAGCTTGTTGATGGCATAGCCGACATGGGCGATGACGAAGTCGCCGACCTGGACGTCGTCCACCAGCGCCAGCGAAATCGCCTTGCGGATGCCGCCGACATCGGCCAGCGCGATCTCGTTGTCCTGAAGTTCGACGATGCGCACGGGAATGGCGAGACACATATCTAGATTTCCTCGTGAATGAATCGTTGCGCGGCGATCCAGGCCTGGCCCAGGCTCAGGCCGCCGTCGCTGGACGGCACCTGGTTCGCCGCGAACACCTCGAAGCCGCGGCCAACCAGCGCAGCGCTCAAATCGCGGCTCAGGATACGGTTGAGGAAGCAGCCGCCGCCCAGTGCCACGCGGCGCAGGCCTTCGCGCTGCGCCGCCCACTCCACCCAGTCCGCCAGCGCGGCCGCCAGCGTGGCGTGGAACAGGGCGGCGCCGAAGGATGCATCGGCTTCGTCCGCCAGCCGCGCCAGCAGCGGCAGCAGATCCAGTTCCCCGTTGGCGCCGATGGCATAGCCCGCGGGCAGCGGCGCCACCGCGCCGTGGCGCTCCGCCAGTCCTTCGTAGAGCATGGCCGCCTGGCCTTCGAACGCCGCCATGTCTTTCACGCCGGCCAGTCCGGCGGCGGCGTCGAACCAGCGGCCGCAACTGCTGGTGGGCGGGGTGTGCACGCCGCTGCGCAGCATCAGCGGCAGCGCCTTCGCCGCGGGATAGGCGAAGCGCGTCTTGATCTCCGCGCCCCGGCCCAGCAGATGGAAAGCGGAAGCCGCCATGCGCCACGGTTCCCGCGCCGCCTTGTCGCCGCCCGGCAGCGGCAGTTGCCGCAGATGTCCGAGGCGGACGAAATGCCGCGCCGAAGCCCGCAACAGCTCGCCACCCCAGATGCCGCCGTCGGTGCCCAGCCCCACGCCGTCCAGCGCCAGGCCCAGCACGTCGCCGTCCAGCCGGTGCTCGGCCATCACGGATGCGATGTGGGCATGGTGATGCTGTACCGGCACCAGCGGCAGGCCGCGCACCCGCGCGAACTCGGCCGCGAAGCGCGAGCTGTGGAAATCCGGATGCAGGTCGTGGGCAACGACCTGCGGCTCGACCCGCAGCAAATCCGACAGGCGGCCGACCGTCTCCTCCAGCGCCGCGCAGGTCGCCGCATTGTCCAGGTCGCCGATGTGCTGCGAGACGAAGGCCTGGGCGCCGCGGGTGAAGCACACCGTGTTCTTGAGATAGCCGCCGCACGCCAGGACCGCCGGACCTTCCTGCGGCAGCGCGATTGCCTGTGGCGTATAGCCGCGGGCGCGCCGGATGAATTGCATCGCGGAAGCGCGCGGCGACGGCTCGCTGCCGGCGGCGGCCGCGGCCGCTGCGCCTTGCGCCTCCGCGCTGCGCACCACGCTGTCGTCGCAGCGCGTCACGATCTCGCGGTCGTGCATCACGAAGGCGTCGGCGATGCCGTGCAGCCGCCGCAATGCCTCGTCGTTGCCGATGACCAGCGGCTCGCCGCCGGGATTGGCGCTGGTCATCACCAGGGCCAGCGGCTGCGCCTCGCTCAGCCAGTTCGTCCCGGCCGGCCGGCCGGCCGCCTCGTGCAACAGCAGGTGGTGCAAGGGGGTGTAGGGCAGCATCACGCCCAGCCATGCCAGCCCCGGCGCCACGCCGCGAAGCCTGTCGTCGCAGGAGGCGCCCTTGCGCAGCAGCACGATGGGCCGCTGCGCCGATTCCAGCGACGCGAGCGAAGCCGCATCCACTGCGGCAAACTCCTCGGCCGAGGCCGCGTTCGCCACCATGACGGCGAAGGGCTTTTCCTCGCGATTCTTGCGCTGACGCAGCCGCGCAACGGCTGCGGCGTTGCGCGCATCGCAGGCGAGATGGAAGCCGCCGAGGCCCTTGAGGGCGAGAATCTCGCCGCGCCGCAGCCGCGCCGCGGCGTCGGCGATGACATCGATCCGCTTTTCGCGCGCAGCGCCGCAAAGCTCCCCTCTCCCGCCGGGAGAGGGGTCGGGGGTGAGGGCGGCGGGTTCTCCTGCGCCGATCTGTTCGGCGGATACGAGCCACAGCCCGGGACCGCACACCGGGCAGGCATTCGGCTCGGCATGGAAGCGCCGGTCTGCCGCAGCCTCGTACTCGCCCAGGCAGGACGGGCACTGGGCGAACGCCGCCATGCTGGTCTGCGGCCGGTCGTAGGGCAGGCCGCGGATGATGGTGTAGCGCGGCCCGCACTGGGTGCAGTTGATGAAGGGGTAGCGGTAGCGGCGATCGGCCGCATCGAACAGTTCCGCCAGGCAAGCGGCGCAGACGCCGGTGTCCGGTGCCGCCTCCGCGCGCATGGCGCCGCTGCCGCTGGCGACGATGCGAAATTCCTCGTCGTGCAATTCCAGCGGTTGCTCCCGCGTCTCCACCGCCGTCACCCGCGCCAGGGGCGGCGCCTCCCGCGGCAGGCGCTCCACCAGGCCGGCGACCGCCTCCGGCTGCCCCTGCACCTCGATCTCCACGCCCTCGCCGTCGTTGCGCACCCAGCCGCGCAGACCCAGGTCGCCAGCCAGGCGATAGACGAACGGCCGGAACCCGACGCCCTGCACCTGACCGCGCACGCGCACGCGGCGGCGCACCTCGCCGCTGCCGGAAATCGGCTTCAGGACTGCCGCCATCCGCTTCAGCCGGACCGCGCCGCCAACTGCGCTTCGAGCGCGGCGACGCGCCGCCGCAACTGATCCAGCGTCTGCTCCCGCGCCGCCTGCGCCTGCGCCAGTCCGCGCTCCAGCCAGCCTAGCCAGGCGTCCATGCCGGCGCCGTGGGTGGCGGAGACCTGCATCACTTCCATGTTCGGATTGACGCGCCGCGCGTAGCCGATGCACCGGTCCACGTCGAAGCTGAGATGAGGCAGCAGGTCGACCTTGTTGAGCAGCATCAGGTCGGCGGCGCGGAACATGTTGGGATACTTGAGCGGCTTGTCCTCGCCCTCGGTCACCGACAGGATCACCACCTTGTGCGCCTCGCCCAGGTCGAACTCCGCCGGACACACCAGATTGCCCACGTTCTCGATCATGAGCAGCGAATCGTCGGCGAGCTGCAGGCGCTCCAGGGCGTGGCCCACCATGTGGGCGTCGAGATGGCAGCCCTTGCCGGTGTTCACCTGGATCGCCGGCACCCCGGTGGCGCGGATGCGCTCCGCATCCATGCTGGTCTGCTGGTCGCCTTCGATCACCGCGATGCCGCGCTTCGCCTTCAGCGCCTCGATGGTGCGCGTCAGCAGCGTGGTCTTGCCCGAGCCGGGACTGGAAACCAGATTGACGGCGAAGATGCCGCGATCGGCGAAGCGGCGCCGGTTCTCGTCGGCATAGGCATTGTTCTTCGCCAGGATGTCCTGTTCCACCTGCACCATCTTCGCCTGCGACATGCCCGGCGCATGGGCGCCGGCAGGGCCGTTGCCGTAGTCGATCAGTCCTTCCTCGTGGATGTGGTCGTGCTCGCCGGCATGATCGTGGGCGTGGCTGTGCGCCGTGCCGTCGGCGTGGCGATGCGTATGGGCGTGGCCGTCGGCGTGGCCATGCTCATGCTCCCCCGCGTGCTCGTGCGCGTGACTGTGCCAACTGCCGTCCGTGTGCCGGTGATAGTGGCTGTGGGCATGCTCGTGGACGTGCTCGCCCTGATGCTCGTGCACATGGGAGTGCACCGTGCCGTCCGGATGCTGATGCTCATGCGCGTGGCCCTGCCCGTGCTCGTGGGAATGTTCTCCCTCGTCGGCATGGCTATGCACCGTGCCGTCGGCATGGCGATGCTCGTGCTCGTGGCCTTCCTCGGAATGGCCCTCGATCGTCGTCTCGCCCTTGCCGCAACCGCATACCGTGCACATCGTCTCTCTCCTCGGAGAAGCGCCCCCCGTTCCAGACAAGCGCGTGATTCTTGGGCCGATCGCCTGCGGCCGCGTTAACCTCTATCAGGAACTGTTTTCAATTATAGAGGCGGAGCTACTCGACGGCGAGTTCCTTCACCCGCATCTCCGACCCTCCCGTCACCTGCAGTTGAAAGCTGCCGCAGCGCGGGCACGCATCGTAGAGCTGGGTCATCGGCACCGCCTCGCTGCAACCCAGGCACCAGCCGCGCCCGGGAACATCGACGACCTGCAGTTCGGCGCCTTCGGCGATGCTGTCCCGGGTCACGGCATCGAAGGCGAAGCGCAGCGCCTCCACTTCCACGCCCGCCAGTTGGCCGATTTCAAGGACTACCGCGGAAACCCGCCGAAACCCCTGGGACTTGGCGTGATCCTCGACGATCTGGAGGATACCCTCCGCCAGCGACATTTCATGCATGGGTGACAGTCACCTGATAGGCGACACAGGGGTCGAGCGCATGCGCCATCAACTTCGCCGCCTGTTCCGCGGCCTGCACACTGTCGGCTGCAAATCCGGCCAGCCCCTGTACGAACGCGCCCTGCGGATGAAAGTTCCATTCCGTCGGCGCCACGATGCGATAGCTCACCACCCTGTCCTGGTCGATCTGCGCGAGATGCAGGAGGATACCGCGCGCCGTGTCCGTGGCGCTGAAGCCGGTCGCCGGCGCCGGACTGGAGCAACTGCTCCAAGCTGGCGCCGCCTCCCCCCGGGCGAGGGCTGCCAGACGCCGGTCCAGCATGGCCAGTTCCGCCAGCCGCGCCAGGAAGCGCACCGCTGCCGTGTTGCCGACATCCAGCAAGGCAGCGGCGATCAGCGGATGGGCCGCGGTCCGCGCCAGGGCGCCGGTCTCCGCCGGGGCATTGCGCCAGGTCGGCGCAGCGGCGAACCCGGCGCGGCCGACCATGCCGGGCCCGAGTTCCGTCATCAGCTCCTTCGCCGTCAGCCGGGGCAGCAGAGGCACGCTGCTGCGCCCCAGCCGCGAAGGCCAAAGGCGCCCCAGCAGCGCCGTGGTCAGGGTGGCTTCCGCCTCCAGCCAGTCGTCGAAATCCGCGCCGTAATCGAGCGCCAGCCAGTCGGCGCCTGCCATGCCGAGCACGTCTTCCGCCAGCAGGCGCGACAGGTGCGCCGACACGTTGCGCCACTGCTCCAGCACGGCGGCCGTGGCCGGGGCGTGCCACCAGCGCGCATCCGCCGTCGCCCGGCCGAATGCGGCCTGCAGCGGCCGGCGCAGGCTCACGAAGCGCTCCGTCTGCGGCGCCTCTCCCAGCAGTGCCGGCAGGTCCAGAAGGACGCGCCAGGCGTATTCCTGAATGCACTCGGCGGCCACCAGCAGCTCGCGCTGCAGCGTCACCGCCGCATCGGGCCCGACGCCGCGCGCCGCCTCCAGGGCGCCGGCGGCGGACACCGCCTGGGCGCGGCCGCAGATGCTGAACAGCAGCGGCACCATGTTCTCCGCATCCTGCCAGGCCTTGCCCTGCAGCAGCGTGCTCGCCGCCAGCGGACGGCTGGAGCGCACCTGCGCGCGCCGGATGACGCGGCCGTCCCAGTGCAGATCGAGCGCGATGGAGCCTTCGATGCCCATGGTTCAAGTGCGATAGCGGTCAGTTGGATCAGAGGTTCCGCGATCAGCCGCCGTTTGGATGTCCGGCATCGAACAATGCTTCGGGCTACGCCAGGGCCGTGCCATCCGCTTTATCGTCGGACATGCGGTCAGGAGCCGAAACTAAAGAGACCTTATCAATTACCCGGACACGAACGCGTGTGATCTCGTTGATCACGAATATAGCCAAGACGTCAGCCGCGCCGCCGGCTCGTTTCGTGCCTGCAATACTCATGTCGCGTCAATCAGCATCTCCGGGACGCTCAACGTTCGCATTAGGCCTCAATCCCGCTCCAGTGGGTGAATGTTCCGTCTTCCCGACGTATGTCAACCTTGCTCTCCGCTGCCGTGTAGGAGCCCAGACAGAGAAACTGCTGATCTCTGTGCCAAGGTTCGCCCATTGGACCGTATGGCCCCCAGTTGTACCAGTAGGAGATCAGGAGCCACCGATAGCGGCCAGCACTAGCAAATCGTATCTCCGCGCCCGATCCTTCTGAGTGCACAAGGTGACCTATACCCAGTCTCGTCTGTTGATGCTTGGGTTTGACAATTTCGTCTTCGTCGAACCGAAAAGCAGATCGCAAGAGGCTTCTCAGGGTACCGGTCTTTGAAGAAGTTGATCAAGTCGTTGGGCACAGACTTTCCCGCATCGGCGATGCGGCAGCCGAGGGCTTTCACGAAGTACTTGAAGAGGTTAACTTGGCCCTCTCGCCAACCGTTGCCATAGACAGATGCAAAGTCAATCTGTCGCCGGCTCAGCAAGACATCGGAACGGTCTTCAACATACTGAGCAAACGTGTCGTACGCGTGGTCGAATGGCTGGGATCTGGTGCTGTTGCATGGGCCGCACAGAACGCGGTGATACTTAACATGCTTCGAGTTCGGCCCCTGTAGGGGTACGACGCTTGCGTCTGATCTGAGGTAGTTCAGATTCGCGGATCGAAATGCATCGGCGCGTCCGTGTACACGCTCAAGGTCAGTGCGCTTGACCTTGTGCTCTCCAGTTGTAGCGGGGTCTCCACACATCCAGCAGTCACGCATTTGAGGCCTAACGTGTACCGAAAAAGTGCTATATACGCATACAGCCCGCGCTGTACGCTTCCGGAGAGCTCCGTCCAACCTGTGGATTCCTCATCGAGCAGCAGACTTGCCACGGCGTCCGTTCTTCAAAATACGGCAATGCAACCGCCGATGCTGCCGGAATTGGCACAGCATCGCGTCCGGGCGAAGCATTATAGCCGCCGCAACGGGCAGGCCTATACGCATAGGACGGGACGTTTCCTGGGGCTCCACGGTCGGCGCCCTCCTTGGGCCGCGGCCGCGTAGGCGGTGGGGGGGCTGATCGAACCTTCGGGTTGTACGGCGGGCGGCGCCCGCCTTGCGATCGGCGCGCACGGCGCGCCCTACGGGTGGTTGCAACGTCTGCGGGCACGGCATCCCGTGCCGCGGTTTCGTGGCCGAACGGCGCGGGAGCCTGCAGCGACAAATCGATGAGAAGCGCAGTAGGGCGGACCGCGTCCGCCATCGCTACGCGCACGCGAGAGCGTGCGCCGAGGGTCACTCCGTCAGTTCCAGCACCACCGGTTGATGGTCGGAGGCGTCCGTGTCCTGATTGACGCGCACGCCGCGCAGGTGGGGCAGGAGGTCGTCGCTCAGGAAGATGAAGTCGCAGCAGTAGGACGTGTCCGGCCACTCGCAGTCATGGAGCCCGACCGTCTGATCGTGCAACTCGTCGTAATGACAGGCGAGCCAGGCATCGACCAGGCTCGGGGTGTCGTCTCCGAATGACCAAGTCATGAGCGCGTGCTCGGCGTCGGTGGGCTTGAAGTTGAAGTCGCCGCAGAGGATCGCCGACAGGCCGCGCGGCAGCGCGGCGAAGGTGGGATCGGCCTCCTTGCCCTGCGACGGATTGCGCGCCTGGGCCGATGCCTGGCGGTGGATGGTGCGCAGGGCGTCGATCTGCGCCATGCGCTGCCGGCTCGAGTAGTACTCCAGATGCGTGGTCATCACCCGCACCGGGCCGAAGCGGGTTTCGACCACCGCCTCGACGCACACCCGCTGCATGCTGGGCACGCCCGGGTCCGCCGGCCACGGCAGCAGGTGGCGGAACACCTGCAGCACCGGCAGGCGCGACAGGATCAGGTTGCCGAACTGGCTGCGCCCGCCCTTGCCGTCGGGCACGTCGGTGGCGACGCCATAGAAGGCCTGGTAACCGGGAAACGCCTCGCGCAGCAGTTGCACCTGGTCCTCGCCGCTGCTGCCGGCGAGCCCCGGAAAGTTCACCGCCACTTCCTGCAGGCACAGCACATCGAGGTCGGCGGTCTCGCGTGCCACCCGCGCGATGCGCGCCAGATCGACGCGACCGTCGCAGCCCCGCCCCCACTGGATGTTCCAGGTCAGCAGTCTCATTCTTCTTGCTCCCCCTTGTCAGCTGTTCTCGGCCGCATCGGCCGACGTTGGCGGGTCATCGCAGCGGCTGGCGCAGATCTTCGGGCAGGGCGTAGCCCGGATACGCCCGCCTGAATTCGTCGAGCCGCTCGGCCGCCTCCCGCTCCCGGCCCTGGCGCCGCAGCGTCCGGATCACCTCGATCCATGCTTCGGGCGACGGCGGCTGCAGCGCCTCGCCCGGCGGCGCGCCCCGGGACCTGCCCGCGGCGGCCCCGGCCGGTGCCGACAGGATACCCGAACCCTGAGGCGCAGTCCGGGGTTCGGCGCCCGCCCCGGGTTTCGCGGCATCCGCAGCAGCGCCGGCTTCCGCCTCGCCCGCGGCCGGGGGCAGGGGCGCGGCGGGCGCCGCCCCCCCGTCCGCCGCCTTCGCCGCCGCCTTGGGTTCAGGTACGAAGACGTCGCTGCGCCGCGCTTCCTCCTTGCGCTCCATCACGTTCGCCGGCGACGCAGGCCGTTGCTCCGGCACCGGCGCGGGGGCGCGCTTCTCGGCCCGTGCGGCCGGAGGTTCCGGCACGTCTGACTTCTGCGCTTCGCGCGGCGGCGCGGCGCTCGGTGCCCGTTCCGTCCCGGGCGCCGGCGCGCTTTGCGGCACCGCAGGTGCGGCGACAGGCGCCGGGATCTCGACCCGGTCCTGTTCCCGCGACACCAGCAGGCTGAGGCTGACGCTCAGCACCACGAGCGCCGCCACCGACACCGGGATGGTCCAGCGCCGCCACCACGGCCGCTCGCGACGGGGGGCAGCGCGCGCGGCTTCGCGCTGCGCCGCAGCAAGGATCGCAGCGTCAAGATGCGCCGGCGGTTCGCCCGTCGCCACCTCGCGATACAGGCGCGACAGTTCGGCATCCCGCATTTCGTCCTGACTGCTCATTTCAGGTCCCGCAGCCGCTGGCGCAGCTTGTTCAGCGCGTAGCGCAGGCGGCTCTTCGCCGTCTCGCGGCTGACGCCGGTGGCGTTGGCGATTTCTTCCAGCGTCATGTCGCCCTCCTGCGCCAGGACGAAGGTCTCGCGCTGCGGCGCCGGCAGCGCCGCCATGCCGTCCACCAGCGCCTGCGCCATGGCCTTGCGCTCCAGCATGCGCTCCGGCTGCCCACTTTCGGCGGCCGGCGGATCGATCGGATCGTCCTCGTCGTCAACTTCGTACGCCACGAGCGAAGCGCGGGCATGGCTGCGGAAGTGGTCCATCAGCCGGTTGTGGGCGATGCGGAACAGCCAGGTCGAGAACTTGGCCGCCACCTCGTAACCCTGCCGGGCGTTGACCACCTTGAGCCAGATGTCCTGATAGAGTTCCTCGGCCGTGGCCGGATTTCCGCACTGATGCACCAGATAGCGGTAGAGCCGGCCGCGATAGCGCCGGTAGAGCGTCTCGAACGCCGGCGCATCGCCGTCGCGGTAAGCGAGCATCAGCGCCTCGTCCGTCCGTTCCCCGTGCATGCCGCCAGTCTACCAAGCCCGGCGCGGTGCAGGAGAGAACGTAAACGCGCGCCAACGCCGAAGAGGGTGAGTGCACAGGTACGGGTTGCCGCGGCGCGCGGGCGGCTCTATGCTTCGAGAAAGAACGCTGCGGAGAACAGGACATGAGCTTTCGCCGTCTGGTCGTGCTGTGCACGCTGCTCCTCGCCACCCTCAGCGCCGGCGCCCAGGCGCTGCCGCTGGAACGGATCAAGCTGCCGCCGGGATTCCGCATCGAGCTATGGGCCCGGGTCGACAATGCGCGCGCCATGACCCTGGGCACGCAGGGCACGGTGTTCGTCGGCTCGCGCAGCGGCGGCCGCGTTCACGCCGTCAAGTACGACAGCCAGTTCCGGGCGACGCAGAGCTTCGTCGTGGCGGAGGGCCTGAACATGCCGGTGGGCGTGGCATTTCGCGACGGCAGTCTGTACGTCTCGGCGGTGGATCGCATCCTGCGCCTGGACGGCATCGAAGCGCGGCTCGCCAGCCCGCCCAAGCCGCAGGTGGTGAGCGCCGCCTTGCCGAAGGAGACGCACCACGGCTGGAAGTTCATCGCCTTCGGCCCCGACGGCAAGCTCTACGTGCCGGTGGGCGCGCCGTGCAACATCTGCGAGCCGGACCCCGACCGCTACGCCAACATCATGCGCATGAACGCGGACGGATCGCAGCTCGAAGTATTCGCCCGCGGCGTGCGCAATTCGGTGGGCTTCGACTGGCACCCGCAGACGCGGGAACTGTGGTTCACCGACAACGGCCGCGACTGGCTGGCGGACGACGCGCCGCCCTGCGAGCTCAACCACGCACCCCGCGCCGGCATGCATTTCGGCTACCCCTACTGCCACGGCGGCACCCTGAGCGATCCGGAGTTCGGCCGCAAGCATGCCTGCAGCGAATTCACCGCGCCGGCGCGCAATCTCGGCCCTCACGTCGCGCCCCTGGGCATGCGCTTCTACACCGGCACGATGTTTCCCGCCCAGTACCGCAACCAGATCTTCATCGCCGAGCACGGCTCGTGGAACCGGTCGCACAAGATCGGCTACCGCGTGATGCTGGTTCGGCTGCAGGACGGCAAGGCGGTGAGCTACGAACCCTTCGCCGAAGGCTGGCTGCAGGGAGAATCCGCCTGGGGCCGCCCGGCCGACGTGCTGGTGCTGCCCGACGGCTCGCTGCTGGTGTCGGACGACGTGGCGGACGCGATCTATCGCATCGCCTACCGTCACGCCGACTAGGGAACAGCCGCCGTGGCCTGAATCGAGCGAGCGTGGCACGGCCGGTTCCGCGCGCAATTCTCCTCGCCGCAAGCTGGCCGCTCTTCGCCCACGCCGGCGGCCCGGTAATGACTTTGGGCTTCGACGATGTCGCGATCGCAGGCGAACGCGCACCCTACTCCGCCGCCCTGCCCGCGGTGTACGGCGGGCTGACCTGGAATGCAGGCGCAGGCCTGCAGATCGCCGATGCGGATGCCTACGCCTTCCTGTTTCCCTTCGCGCCCAGCAGCGGCTCCCAGGCCGTGTTCAACGGCGCCGTTCCGGCGGACGTCGAGGTGCGCGTTCCCTGCGGCCGCTTCGATCTGCTGGAGGCACGCTTCCGCACCTGGGGCGAGGCGCCCACCGGCACCGTCTCCTTCTCCGGATGGGAGGGTGGAACGAAGAAGTACCAGGCGGGGCCCTTCGTCATCGACCGCGTCTTCCGCCCGATCAGGCTCAGGTGGAAGGGTATCGACCGGCTGGTGATCCAGGCGCCCGCCTTCTACCTCATGGACGATTTCCGCTACACCCTGAGCGTGCCCGCAACTGCCTGCACCTCGGCCGGCGAAACCGCCATGCCCTGACACCCCGGCGCCACGGCGGTGCTAGGATTTGTGCCATGAGCGCCCACCATACTCACCACGCCGAGGCCGGCCGCAATGTACTGCCGGTCGCACTCGGTCTGACGCTTTGCTTCGCCGGCATCGAGGCGGCGGCGGGCTGGTGGGCCGGATCCCTGGCCCTGCTGGGCGATGCCGGCCACATGCTCACCGACAGCCTGGCCCTCGCGCTCGCCACCCTGGCGGCGCGCCTGGCCCGCACCCCGCCCTCCCATCGCCATTCCTTCGGCCTGGCCCGCATCGAAGTGCTGGCGGCGCTGGTCAATGCCGGATTCATGCTGGCGCTGGTGCTCGGGTTGTCGTGGAACGCGCTGGCGCGGCTGGCCGAACCGCGGCCGGTGGCGGGGGAGGTCGTCACCTGGATCGCGGCGGCGGGCCTCGTCCTCAACATCGCGGTGGCCTGGGTCCTGCTGCGCGGCACACAGGACCTCAATACGCGCGGCGCCCTGCTGCATGTGGTCGGCGATGCCTTGGGCTCGGTGGCGGCGCTGGCCGCGGGCCTCATCGTCACCTACACCGGCTGGATGCAGGCGGACCCCCTGCTCACCCTGGTCATCGGCGCCCTGATCCTGGCATCGACGCTGCGGCTGGCGCGCGAAGCCCTGCACACGCTGCTGGAAGGCGTGCCCGTCGGTATCTCCCTGCCCGACGTCGGAAAGCGCATGGCCAGCGTCGAGGGCGCGCTATCGGTACATGATCTGCACATCTGGTCGCTCGGCGCCGAACGCATCGCGCTCTCGGCCCATGTCGTGCTGCGCAGCCTCGATCAGTGGCAGCGCGTGCTGGCGGCGATGCGTACGCTGCTGCACGACGAGTTCGGCATCGACCATGTCACCCTGCAGCCCGAAACCATCGACGCCAGGGTCGTGACCTTGGTTCCTCTCGCCGCGACCGTCCGCCGCGACCACTGACCGGCGCTAGCCAGCCGTCGCTTCCTGCAATTGCAGGCGCAGCTCGACGATGCCCTCGACCAGGTCGCGCTTGAGCTTGAAGCCGCAGTCGCGCGCCAGATTCTGCATGCGATCGTTGTCGAGCAGAGTCTCACCGCGCAGTTCGCGCGTGCCGCGGTCGCGCAGGTACGCGATCAGGCGGTCCAGCAGCAGGCGTCCCAGACCACTGCCCTTGAGCTCCGAGCGCACGACGATGGCGAACTCCGCCACCTCGTTGTCCGGATCGGCCACTGCGCGCACCTCGCCCAGCGTCGCCGCCTCTGCGGCTTCGCTCTGCCCGATGGCGACGAAGGCCATCTCGCGGTCGTAGTCGATCTGGGTGTAGCGCGCCAGTTGCGTGTGCGGCAGGTGGCGCATGGTGCCGAAGAAGCGATAGCGCGAATCCTCCGCCACCAGGGAGTCGAGGAAGGCGCTGTGCGCCAGTTCGTCTTCGGGCCGGATCGGGCGCAGCAGGATGGTCTGGCCGTTCCATACGACGCGCTGCTCCAGCTCCTGCGGGTAGGGACGGATGGCGAATCGCCGCGAGCCGCGGTGGCGGCGGTGCGGTACGACGCGTACGCGCGCATCCAGCGCCAGCACGCCGTGGGCATCGGCCAGCAGGGGATCGATTTCCAGTTCCGCGACCTCGTCCACGTCCGCCAGCAGTTGCGAAATCTGCACCAGCGCCAGGCAGATGGCCTCGACATCGGCCGCCGGCCGCTCGGCGCCGCCTGCCAGCAGCCGCGCGGCGCGGGTGCGCGAGACCAGCTCTCGCGCCAGCAGCATGTTGAGCGGCGGCAGTGCGACGGCCACGTCACCGAACGTTTCGGCGCCGCTGCTGCTGCCGAAGAGGATGACGGGGCCGAACACGGGATCGCTCGCCGCGCCCACAATGAGTTCATGGGCTCCCGGTCGGGGCACCATCTTCTGCACGCTGAAACCGCGCACCCGGCCGCTGCCCTGGCGCTCGCGCAGCCGCTGGCTGAGGCTGCGCGCCGCCTTGCGCACCTGGGCCGCCGACTCCAGCTCGCGCTCCACCCCGCCGACGCGCACAACGCCGTTGTCCTCGACCACGAGCATCTTGAGCAGCACCGGAAAGCCCAGTTCGGCGGCGACCCGGGCGGCCTGATCCTGGGTTCGCAACACGGGCGACATCGAGCACGGGAAGGCCGTAGGCGGCGAGCAGCGCCTTGGCCTCGCCTTCCAGCAGCCGGTCGCGTCCGGACCGCAGCGCCCGCGCGACCAGACGCCGCGCCTTGGCCGAGTCGGGCGCGAATCCGGCCGGCACCGAAGGCGGCGTCTGCATCAGCAATTCGCGGTTGCGGCCGTACTGCACGATGCCGAGGAACACCTCGACCGCCTTCTCCGGCGCATCGTAGCTCGGCAAGCCGCGGCTGCTGGCGACGCGGCGTGCGTCCCGCACCGCATCGCCGCCAACCCAGCAGGTGAATACGCTGCGCTCCGCGCCCTCGGCCGCGTCGCACACCGCCGCGGCGATGCCCGCGGCGTCGGCGAAAGCGGTCGGCGCGTGGATCAAGAGCACGGCATCCACGTCCGGGCTTTGCAGCACCACGCGCAACGCATCGGCATAGCTGTGCGCCGGCACGTCCGGCGCGAGTTCGAGCGGATTGGCGATGCGCGTCGCGGCAATGCCCTGGCTGAGCTTCAGCATCGTATCGGCGGAAAAGGCTGCCAGCCGGCCGCCGTTGAGCCGCAGCGCGTCGGCCGCCACGCGGCCGAAGCCGGCGCCGTTGGCAATGATCGCCAGCCGGTCGCCGGCCGACGGCTTGGCCCATGCCATGGCTTCGGCCGCCTCGAACAATCCCTCGCTCGTGAACACGCGCACGATACCGGCGCGGCGCATGGCAGCAGCATAGATGTCGTCGATCTCGATCAGCGCCGCCGCGCGCGTCGCGCCGACGCGGCTGCCCTCCGCGACGCGCCCGGGACGCAACGCGATCACCGGCTTGTTGCGTGCCGCCGCGCGGGCGGCCGACATGAATTTCTGCCCCTGCAGCACCGATTCGAAGTGCAGCAAAATGGAAGCCGTGTCCGGGTCGCTCGCCAGATAGTCGAGCACGTCGGCGAGATCCACGTCCACGCTCTCGCCCAGGTGCAGCAGACAGGAGAAGCCGATGCCCCGGCTGCGTCCCCAGTCGAGCACCGCCGCCGTCACCGCCGCCGACTGGGATACGAAGGCGATGCGTCCGGCTACGACGGGAGCATGGGCGAAGCTGGCATTCAAACCGAGCCGGGGAACCACCAGGCCGCCGCTGCCCGGACCGACGATGCGCATCAGATGCGGCCGCGCCGCCTCCAGCATCGCGTCCCGCAGGCCGGCGCCGCTTGCCGTTCGCGCATCGGATGCGAGCGGACAGGCCAGAATCACCGCCTTCGTTCCCATGGCCCCGAGCTGGGAGACCACGTCCGGCAAGGTGTCTGCCGGCGAACACAGCACCGCCAGATCGGGGGCCGGGCGCAGTTCCTCTACTCTGGGTTGAGCGGCATGGCCGAACAGCGTGCGATGGCTCACGCTGACCGGCATGATCGCTCCGTCGAAACCGCCCTCCGACAGGTTCTTGAGCACGACCGCGCCATAACTGCCCGGCGTGTCGGACGCCCCCACCACTGCCACCGATCGCGGGCGAAACAGGTACTCGAGATTTCGAACGCTCATGGTCGAACCGGCGGCGCGCCGGTTTGGGCAAACCAGGCTGCATTGTGCCACGGCCCGGCGCCGGGCCCGTGATTGGCGTCCCCCCATGCCGCCAATTAGAAGAACACGTCGAATTTCGGCGGCATGGCCCGCCGCACTGCGGCTGTCGCCGGGTGCGGGGCAGGGGCGCAGCGCAGAGGCGAAGAAAGGAGGCTGCCTACCCGCCGCGTCCTCGGGCCATCAGGCCCGCACGAAGGCGGCGAGCGGCATGCGCAGGCTCACCGGTGCGGGATACGGATCGCGGTAGCCGACGCGAAGGATGAACTGCACCGGATCGTCCAGTCCCAACTGGGTTGCCACGTCGGAACGCCACGGCTGCTCTTCGAGCAACTGGGACATCGGATGCACCGCGATGCGCTTGTCGCGAACGCGCAGGAAGAAGCGCTGAAAGCTGCGCCCGGCTTCGATCAGGCCGGCAACGTCGCCGCCTTCGCTGGTCATGACGATCCAGCCGCCGCAGTTGCGCACCTTGGCCGCGACCTGATCGAGGGTCGTCTTGCTGAAAGCGTCGGACATCGCGTCGTTGCGGGTATAGAAGTTGCGCACGTACCAGCCGGCAAAGCCGTCGATCTCCATGCTTGCGGGCGTCAGTCCGTTGAGGTGATGTTCGGCCTCTTCGTCCGACCAGCGGATCCAATCGGCCAGTTCCGCCCGCGCTGCGCTGCGCGCCGCCTGGATGCGATTGGCTTCGACGGAGCCTTCCACCAGATAGTTGGCCGGCGCGGTGCCGCAGCCGTGGAACGTGAATCCGGCCAGCCCGTGGGTCACTTCGGCGAAATCGGCGGCCCGGATCTCGCGCGTGTCGAATCCCTTGCGCAGCGTGCGGCGCCTGCGAATGGCCTCGATTCCGTTTGCCAGAGGTGCGGTCGGCGCCAGGCTGATGGCGATCAGGTCCGGGTCGAAGGGCGTCTTGGCGATGACGCGGTAGTCCACCTCGTATCCCCAGGACTTGGCGGCGACGATCAGGCTCTCCAGGAACGCGCCGATCGCCAACAGCATTTCGCGGTTCTCCGGATCGACTGCCGGCAGCCAGCGCCGGCGGTCGGACCCGATGCGCCATTGGTGGCGGGTTTCGATCGCGACGCTCCAGGGCTGAGCGTTGTGCCCGCTGGGTGCCAGCGCCGCAAGGCGCAGCACCTCGGTGAGGCGCGATCCGATTCGCGCGATCAACGTGCTGGCGACGCCGGCGGCGGACTGGTTCGCCCGTTTTGCCGGCTCGCAACCCTGCAGCAGCGACAAAGCCGGGACCGCCAGCATGGCGCCGGCGGTCCCGCGCAAGAAGGAACGTCTGTTCACTCGGGCCCCCATTGGACACAATGCCGGAGGCCCCGCTGGCTGGAAAAGTTCGGTGACGCCGTCGGGAAAATCAACGCCACACACCTGGGTTCGTATTCTTTTTTGTGTTAAGTCGATGCGCGCGCTGGCCGGATTGGACCGTCGTGGGCAGTCTGCTTCGGGTCACCTGATCGAGGCAGCGCACGACAAAGACTATTTAGATACGAACAATATTGCTGCAGGGCAGCAGGTGTCTTGACCCACGTCAATTCGCCGCTGGTGGCGACGGATTCGGTGAACTATTTGCCGCAGCGCACACCGGTTTCTTCCCCTCACCGGCGGGTGACGGCCTCCTGCCATGCTTCACCGAAACCTACTAAATCTAGTTGTTTTATCTCCTTGAAACCACAAGAAAAAGTTATATCTCATTGATTGCATTTGATATTAAAATTTCTGCAAACTCTTCCCTTTGCGCGCTCCCGGCGCTATATTTAGCGCCTTCTTTCGTCCAACCATGACCACGCGAGGCTATAGCAAGAACATGGCTACCCAATCCGTCCACGCCGAAATCCAGAACGCCGAACGCTCCGCCGCCACCCTCGCCGAGCAGGAGATCTCGGGCGAGGTGCTGCTGGAAAAATACGCCAAGGGCACGGAAAGCGACGTGACCGATGTGCGAAGGCGCGTGGCCCATGCCCTGGCTTCCCTGGAGGCGGAAGACAAGCGTGCCCATTGGGAGCGCCTGTTCCTCGAGGCGCAGGAGAACGGCTTCATCCCCGCCGGCCGCATCAACTCCGCCGCCGGCACCAATTTGTGCGCCACCCTCATCAACTGCTTCGTGCAGCCGGTGGGCGATTCCATATCGGAAGTCGTGGACGGGCGTCCGGGCATCTACATCGCTCTGCTGCAGGCGGCCGAGACGATGCGCCGCGGCGGCGGCGTCGGTTACGACTTCTCCTCGATCCGCCCGGTGGGCGCGCTGGTGCGCGGCACCCAGTCGCGCGCCTCGGGGCCGGTGTCCTACATGCGCGTGTTCGACCGCTCCTGCGAGACGGTGGAATCCGCCGGCAGCCGGCGCGGAGCGCAGATGGGAGTGCTGCGCTGCGACCACCCGGACATCGAGGACTTCATCCACGCCAAGGACCAGGGCGACCTCACCAATTTCAACATCTCCGTCGGCGTCACCGACATCTTCATGAAGGCGGTCGAGTCCGACGGAGATGTTGAACTGGTGCACCGCGCCGAACCCTCCGAGGACTTCAAGGCCGCCGGCGCCTACCTGCGCGATGACGGCCTGTGGGTCTATCGCAAGCTGCGCGCGCGCGATCTGTGGGACCAGATCATGCGCTCGACCTACGATCACGCCGAACCGGGCATCCTGTTCCTCGACCGCATCAACCGTGACAACAATCTCTACTACTGCGAGACGATCGAGGCCACGAACCCCTGCGTTACCGCCGACACCTGGGTCATGACTGCCGGCGGCGCGCGCCAGGTGCGCGATCTGATCGGCATACCCTTCGACGCCGTCGTGGACGGCAGGACCTATCCCACCGAATCGGCCGGCTTCTTCTTCACCGGCACCAAGCCCGTCTTGCGCATCACCACGCGAGAAGGTCAACAGTTGCGGCTGACGGCGGACCACCCGGTCCTGCGCGTTTCCCGCATGACCCGCTACGTGCGCGAGACCGAATGGACCCAGGCGGGCAAGCTGCAAACTGGCGATGAAATCGTGGTGCACGACCACCGCGCCCTGGGCGGGTGGCAGGGCGCCCACACCGAAGCAGAAGGCTATCTTCTGGGACTTCTGATCGGCGACGGCACTCTGAAGGCCGACAAGGCGGTGATCAGCGTGTGGGACGCGGCGGCGCGGCGCGAGAGCAACGGCGGCACCCTCGTTTCGGAAGGTATCCGCGGCGTGATGGAAGCCGCGGAGCAGGCTGCGCGCACATTGCCCCACCGTGCCGATTTCCGTGGCTGGCAGCGCGGCATCGCGGAACGTGGCGAGCACCGCCTCGCCCTCGGCGCGCTGCGCACGCTCGCCTTGTCCCTCGGCCTGACGCCCGGCAACAAGCGCATCACTGCGGCGATCGAGACCGGGTCCTCGGACCTCTACCGCGGCCTGCTGCGCGGGCTGTTCGACGCCGACGGATCGGTACAAGGCTCGCAGGAAAAGGGTTTGAGCGTGCGCCTTACCCAGGTCAACGCCGGCAATCTGCAGGCGGTGCAGCGCATGCTGGCGCGCCTGGGCATAGCCTCCACCATCTACCGCGAGCGCCGCCCCGCCGGATTGCGCCTCCTGCCCGACGGCAAGGGCGGCAGCCGCGATTATGCAACGTCCGCCATCCACGATCTGATCATCAGCGGCGAAAACCTCGCCCGCTACGCCGAACTGATCGGCTTCGCCGATCGCGACAAGGCGGCCCGCCTGGCTGCGGGGCTCGCCGCTTACCAGCGCACGCTCAACCGCGAGCGTTTCGCGGCGACGGTCGATAGCGTGGAAAGCGACGGCGTCGAGGATGTCTACGATGTCACCGTGCGGGACGTTCACGCTTTCGACGCCAACGGCCTGTACGCACACAACTGCGCCGAGCAGCCTCTGCCCCCCTACGGCTGCTGTGACCTCGGCTCGATCAATCTGACCCGGTTCATCCGGCAGCCGTTCAGCGAGACAGCGGAGTTCGACTTCGCCGCCTTCGGCCGCAACGTTAACATCTCGGTGCGCATGCTGGACAACGTGCTCGACGTCACCCACTGGCCGCTGGAACAGCAGCGCGCCGAGGCGATGGCAAAGCGCCGCGTCGGCCTCGGCTTCACCGGCCTGGGCGACGCGCTCATCATGCTGCGCCTGCCCTACGACTCGGCCGCAGCGCGCGCCATGGCGACGAAGATCTCCGAGTTCATGCGCGATCGCGCCTATCTCTATTCGGTGGAACTGGCGCAGGAGCGCGGCCACTTCCCGCTGTTCAACGCCGACATGTACCTTTCCGGCGGCAACTTCGCCTCGCGCCTGCCCGCCGAGATCAAGGATGCGATCCGCAAGCACGGCCTGCGCAACTCCCATCTGCTGTCGATCGCGCCCACCGGCACCATTTCGCTCGCCTTCGCCGACAACGCCAGCAACGGCATCGAGCCGCCCTTCTCCTGGACCTACACGCGCAAGAAGCGCATGGCCGACGGCACCTTCAAGGAATACGCGGTGGAGGACTACGCCTGGCGCCTGTACAAGCACATCGGCGGCGACGTCGCCAGCCTGCCCGACTACTTCGTCACGGCGCTGGAGATCTCGGCCCAGGCCCACAAGGAGATGGTGGCCGCCGTCGCCCCCTACGTGGACACGTCGATCTCCAAGACGGTGAACGTGCCGGAGGATTACCCCTACGCGGATTTCGAGGATCTCTACCTGACGGCGTGGCGATCGGGGCTCAAGGGCCTCGCCACCTACCGCCCGAACAAGGTACTCGGCTCGGTGCTGTCGGTGAGCGAGGGCAAGGGCGCGAGCGAGAAGAAGCAGCCCCAGGATGTCGTCATCGACGCCAACCGGCGCCTGTCGATCATGCAGTTGCCGGCGCCGGTGCTGTCCAGCCTGCGCTGGCCGGGCCGGCCGCGCCTCACCGACGGCAACGCCGCGTGGACCTACATGATCGAAACGCCCCACGGCGAGTTCGCGCTCTTCGTCGGCCACATCGAGAACGGCAAGCCCCTGCCCTTCGAGGTGTGGGTGAACGGCTCCGAGCAGCCGCGCGGCCTGGGCGCGGTGGCCAAGACCCTGTCCATGGACATGCGCGCCAACGACCGCGCCTGGCTCAAGCTCAAGCTCGACGTGCTCGCCAAGACCATCGGCGAAGCCTACGACATGGCCTTCCCGCCCCACGGCGAGAAGCGCCGCGTGCCGGGCGTGGTCTCGGCCATGGCGCAGGTGATCCGCTACCGCTGCGAGCAACTGCACGCCTTCGACGAGGCGGCCGAGACGCCGGTGATGGACACCATGTTCAGCGTGCAGGAGCCCAAGACCGGCACCGACGGCACCCTCTCGTGGACGGTGGACATCAGCAACCCGGCCACGGGCGAGGATTTCGTGCTCGGCCTCAAGGAGATCACCCTGCCGGACGGCGTCACCCGCCCCTACTCCATGTGGCTGTCGGGCAACTACCCGCGCGCCATGGACGGCCTGAGCCGCGTCCTCTCCTACGACATGCGGGTGATGGACCCGGCGTGGATCGGCATGAAACTGAGGAAGCTCCTCAACTACCCGGAACCGCTGGGCGACTTCATGGCCTTCGTCCCCGGCACCCGGCGCCAGCAGAACTGGCCATCCACCGTCGCCTACGTGGCGCGGCTCATCATCCACCGCTACTCCATGCTCGGCATCCTCGACGAGAACGGCTACCCGACGCGCGAGATGGGCATCCTGGAAGCCCCGCGCGAGTCGAACGAACCGAAGCTGATGCAGGGCGCGCTGTGCGGCGAATGCGGCAACTACGCCGTGATCCGCAAGGACGGCTGCGATTTCTGCACGGCTTGCGGGGCGGTGGGGAGTTGCGGGTGAGACGGCGTGGACTGATGTGGGATCTGCGGTCGGCTAACCGGGCAGGACATTGATGGCAATACTTCGATGCGGCAAGTGCGGCCACCTCTTGGAGGTTTCCAGTGACGCCGTGGGCACGACCATGCCCTGCCCCAAGTGCGAGAACAAGGTAGCGGTTTACGACACGGTGGTCTTCGTCGGGAAGGTCCTGGAGAAATACTTCGCCCAGCAGAACGAACTCCTTCAACTCCGGAGCGATGCCGCTGCAACCAGCGCCGCGGCAACGTCGAGCCTGGAGCATGTGCCGATTGCCGATCTCGACATCCACAATACGTCCGAGATGTCGAGCGACTTCCAGCATGGCCCGATTCATGAATGGTTCCAGCGCAGCAAGATCGAGGTGCGCCCCAATCTCAAGGCCGTCGATACGACCGGCTTCTTCGATGAAGTCGCGCTGTCCCTGGGGAACCGGTACGATCTGTTGAAGGAAGTCAGCGAAAAGATCCGCTTTGCGCAACAGAAGGGTTACACCAGCATCAACATTCACCTGAGCAAGAAGAGCCAGAAAGACGCCCAGGCCATCACGACGTTCTGCCAGCAACTTTACGCGTATTCCTTCTTCGCCCGGTACAACTACCAGAGGGAGGAAAAGGTCATTCGGCTCACGCTGCAGACGGCTCCGGCGATCCAGGAGTTCTTCGGCGGGGAATGGATGGAGTGGTACGCCTTCATGACGATGCTGGCGTACTTTCGGGACAGGAAGCGGAAGTTCTCGTGCGCCAGAAACCTCTCCGTTATCTTCCCGAACGAAGACCTGCATGAGTTGGACGTGTTCTTCCTCGTCGATGGTACGACGCCGGTCTGCGTCGAATGCAAGACGGGAGAGTTCCGGCAGAGCATCGACAAGTATCTGGTGCTGCGCAATAGACTTGGGATCGAAAAGTCTCATTTCATCCTCTGCGTCGCAGGACTCGTCCCGGAGCATGCGGTCGGCCTGAGCAGCATGTACGACATCACGTTCGTAAGTGAGAGCCAGTTGGTATCGCACCTGGCGAAGTTGTTCTGAAGCTTCGCAGCAAGTGTAGGGTGCGCTGTGCGCACCACCATATTCCGACTAACCGGTGCGCGCGGCGCACCCTACGCACAACACCAGTCCCGGGAACAACCGTTCAGGCCCCACGTTTGCGATCCGCATGAACAAACCCGCCGTACCCACAGAACTGACGTTCGCTCCCGAAGAGTGGCTCCCCCCAGCCATCGGTCAGATCACCGACCACCAAACCGACCTGCCGCGCATCGCCAAGGATCCGCAGCTTACGGCGGCGATCGAGGCGCAACTTCCGCAGATTCCGACGTCGCATGCGCTGTATCGCCGCGATGCGCGTGCAATCGACTTTCTGTCGCCGAATTCGGTGCATCTGGTCGCCACATCGCCGCCCTATTGGACGCTGAAGGACTACAACCCGGGCGAGGGGCAGATGGGGGAGATCGAGGATTATGAGCAGTTCCTGACCGAACTCGATCGCGTGTGGCGCGCCTGTTTCGAGGCGCTGGTACCCGGCGGGCGCCTGATCTGCGTGGTGGGCGACGTCTGCCTTTCGCGGCGCAAGAACAAGGGCGAGCATCTCGTGATGCCGCTTCACGCCTCGATTCAGGAGCATTGCCGGCGGCTGGGGTACAACAATCTCGCACCGATCATCTGGCACAAGATCGCCAACGCGGCATTCGAGGCGGAAGGCAACGGCGGTGGCTTCCTCGGCAAGCCCTACGAGCCCAACAGCGTCATCAAGAACGACATCGAGTTCATCCTGATGGAGCGCAAGCCGGGGGGCTACCGCAGCCCCTCGGTGGCCACGCGCGTGCTGAGCGTCATCCCCGCCGAGCGCCACAAGGTGTGGTTCCAGCAGATCTGGACCGGGGTCACCGGCGCCTCCACCCGCCAGCATCCAGCGCCCTATCCGCTGGAACTCGCCGAGCGCCTGGTGCGCATGTTCAGCTTCGTCGGCGACACGGTGCTTGATCCGTTCATGGGTACCGGCACGACCAGCGTTGCGGCGGCGCGCTGGGGACGCAACAGCATCGGCATCGAAGTCGATCCGGCGTATTTCGACATGGCGGCCCGGCGCATCGAGGCCGACACGCCAAAGCTGTTCACGAACCGCACCATCGGCCTGCACACCTGAACGCCGATCCCATGCTCGACGTCGAGAAGGAATTGCAGCAGGCCGTCCGCCACTTCTGGACGACCCGCTCGACCCAGAAGACGCGGCAGGGCACGGCCAGCGGCCGCAAGGATGCCGGCGACCGCGCCGCCGTGACCGGCGGAAGGCATGCAGACGGGTTCATCCAACTGATTGCGCACGTCGTCCGCGACAGCGGCTTGCCCGATGCGGCGATTCGCGCCCGCGAGAAGACCGGATGCACACTGCCCGGATACTTTCGCCCGACCAAGGAGTGGGATGTGGTGGTGGTCTGGAAGGGCTCGCTGGTCGCGACGGTCGAGGTCAAGTCCCAGGTCGGCAGCTTCGGCAACAACTTCAACAACCGCGTCGAAGAGGCCGTGGGCAGCGCCACCGACTTCTGGAAGGCCTACGAATACGGCCGCTTCCAGCCCTCGGGCCGGCCCTGGCTCGGCTATCTGTTCATGCTCGAGGAAGTTCCCGCTTCCATCGCCCCGAAGAGACACGCCACGCTGGAACCGTTCGCGATCGACAATGAGTTTCAGGGTCGCAGCTATGCGGGCCGCTACGAACTGGTCTGCCAGCGGCTGCTGCGCGAGCGGCTCTATGACGCCGCCTGTTTCTTCACCTCGAACGCAGCCGAGGGTACTCGGGGAAAGTTCACCGAACCCAATCCCGAGTTGGGTATCCGGCCGTTCGCGATCTCTCTCTCGGCACGGGCGCGCGCATTTGCCGAACTGGGTTGAATTTCGGCCCGAACGGGCGCCATGAACGTGCCGGCGGTAGTCTCAGCCGTGCGAAACGCGGCATGAACAAGCCCGAAGTCATCCCCCGGCCTGCTCCCCAACCTCACTCCGCCAAGGCCTCGAACGGATTCAACAGACGCACATCGAACTGCTCGAAATCGGCGACATTGCGGGTCACTACAGTCAGGTCGTGCACGATGGCTGTGGCCGCGATCATCGCGTCCTCGTAGTACGTGTTTGACTTCCGGTGCATCAATCGCGCCCAAGCGCGAAACGTCTCGGCGTCCATCGGCAGGACGTTGTACGAGGCTGCCACGAGATCGGCCCATGCCTCGATCTCGGAGGCTTTCGCCGGATCCTGCTCCCGCGTCAGTTCGATACCGGCCTGGATCTCGCCGAGGGTGACTGCCGACATGTGCAGGTCGGCGTCGGCTGTCGCCAGCAGCCACGCGACGACGGCACCGTGGGGCCGCGGCTTGCGCAGTTCGGATACGACGTTGGTATCGAGCAGGTACATCCGAGTCAACCCAGCGCGGGGACTTTCCGCCTGCGGGCGACGCCTCGCGGCGGAGTAAGCATATCGGTCCGCGCCACGTCCGACAGCAGCAGTTGCTTGAGGGAAGGACGCGCCGCCGCCAGCAGTCGCCGCCACTCCGCGACCGGTACCAGCACGGCGGCTTCTGCGCCGCGTTTGGTCACCATCTGCGCTCCATCGGCGATGCAGGCCTCCAGGAGTTCGCTGAACCGCGCCTTTGCGTCCTGTACCGGCCAAGTCTTCATTTCCGCCTCGATCGCACTAGTCAGGTATCTAGTCTAATAGGTACACCCTGAGGATTCAACGTTCTGACTCAACACGGTGACCGGCGGGCGCTCGGATTCGCGGACATGGCTTCGCCGCTATCCGCACGGAGCTGCGCTTCCAGGCGCATCCCTCCCTCGTGTGCGTCCTGACAGAGCGCAGTATCATCATTGCGTCCGCCTTCCCTCGTGAATTGATCGCGATGCCTTACGTTCCCCTCACCCTGCTCGCCCTGTCGGTCGTCCTGTTCGTGGTCGCGCTGGTCTGGGGTCTCGCCGTTCGCGGCAAGACCACGACCCGGACCGGCGCCGACATCGGCGCCGAACTGATGACCGAGAAGATGGACTTCGAGAGCGGCATGGCGGGCCGCCCGAGCGTGCGCCGCGGCGCGAAGTTCTGGGGCAGCGGATGGGCGGCCGAGCGCACCGCCGAATACTCCTGGGCCGAGGTGAAGCAGATGTTGCGGCAAGGGCGCATCGTCGAGGCGCTGCCGCCGCTGCTCGGCATGGCGTCCGTGCTCGGCGTCGCCACTTTCGGCGGGCTGAGCATGCTGCTGTGGCCGTCGGCGCCGCTGATCGTCGACCTGTTCGGCGCGATCTACCTGGCGGCCGCCGTCTTCTATGCGCTGTACATCATGCTCCGCGGATTGCGCGACGCCTGACCCGGCCGAACGCGCCGCGGGAGCCCGACCGCGTGGCGAGGCGGGCTCCCGCGTTCGCTACATCATCCCCAGCGCCTTGGGCAGGAACAGGGACAAGGGCGGCCAATAGGTGATGATGACCAGGAACACCAGCATGGTCGCCAGCCATGGCCACACCGCCACCGACATCTCCGTCAGCCCGAGCCTGCTGATGCCGCTTGCCACGTAGAGGTTCAGTCCGACGGGCGGGGTGATCATGCCGATTTCCATGTTCACCGTGATCATCACGCCGAAATGCACCGGATCGATGCCCAGCTTGACGGCGATCGGAAACAGGATCGGCGCCGAGATGAGGATGATGGACGAGGGCTCCATGATGCTGCCCATGATCAGCAGCAGGATGTTGACGGCGAGCAGAAACCCGATCTGACCGAGGCCCGCATTGAGCAGCCATTCGGCTACCGCCTGCGGAATGTTCTCGTGGGTCATCAGGAACGAGAACAGCACCGCGTTGGTGATGATGTAGAGCAGCATGGCGGACATGTTGGCCGAGTCCAGCAGCACCTTGGGCACGTCCTTCAGGCCCATGTCGCGATAGACGAAGACGGCAACGATGAAAGCGTAGACTGCGCTCATCGCCGCCGCCTCGGTGGCGGTGAACAGCCCCGAATAGATGCCGCCCATCACCACCACGATCAGGAACAGCCCCCACATCGACTCGCGGAAGGCGTGGACGCGCTCGCCCCAGGTTCTCTTCGGCTCCCGCGGAAACTTGTAGTGCCACGCGCGCCACCAGGTGGTGAATCCCATCATGCTGGCCAGCACGATTCCGGGGATGATCCCGGCCATGAACAGCGCGCCGATGGAACTGTTGGTCGACACCGAGTACATCACCATGACGATGGACGGCGGAATCAGGATGCCGAGGGCGCCTCCCGAAGCCACGACGCCGGCGCCGAAGCGCTTCGGGTAGCCCGCCTTGACCATCGCCGGCAGCAGGATGGAGCCGATGGCGACGACCGTTGCCGGGCTCGAACCGGACACCGCCGCGAACAGGGCGCAGGCCAGCACCGCGCCCAATCCCAGTCCACCGTGCCAATGACCGACCATCGAGGTAGCGAAGCGGATCATGCGCCGCGCCACGCCGCCGTGCGTGAGGAAGTTGCCGGCGAGGATGAAGAACGGGATGGCCATGATCTCGAACTTCTCGATGCCGGTGAACAATTTCAAGGCCACCGACTCGATCGGCACTTCGGTCATGAAGAAGAGGAAGGTGAGCACCGTCAGGCCGAGCGAGATCGAGATCGGCATGCCGGTGAGCATGAGGCCGAACAGCAGTACGAAGATGATGGCGGCGGTCATTTCCCATTCCCCTTCCGGTCCGTGTTCTTGCCGAACAGGCGCCTCCAGCGCCGCGCTCCACCGACGGCGTGCGCCATCTCCTCCGCCTCCACCACCGCCTCGCCCACCATGTCCGGAGTGGGTTCCTCGATGCCCTCGACCTTGCCATGGTCATGGTGCGGCAGTTCGCCGGTGCGCAGGAAGCTCGCGGTCACCTGAAGGAAGCGGAAACACATGAGGTAGGAACCGAGGGGTACGGCGGAATAGACCATCCACGTCGGCATTTCCAGATCGGGCGTGGTCGGTCCCTCGGGAACGTCGCCGGGGCTCAGCCCCAGCGCGTGAAAGATGGCGTAGTGGGCGCCGTTCTCCCACACGAACATCGCACCCAGCGTACCGACGATGCCGGTGAAGGTCGCGCCGGCGAGCAGGCCGAAGATGACGAACTTGCTCCGCATCTTGTCGTTCAGGCGGTTGATGAGTACATCGACGCCGACGTGGATGCCGGTGCGCACGCCGTAGGCCGCGCCGAACTTCGCCATCCACACGAACATGATGATGCACAACTCCTGGGCCCAGCTCATGTTCAGCCCGAGAAGCCAGTCCTGCACCCCCGGTATGGCGTAGCCCGAGGCGTAGCGGTGGACTACCGCAACGAAGATGATCGTCGTCGCCGCGGCCATGAGGAAGGTGATCAGCCACTCCTCCAGGTGATCGAGGAACTTGAGCATTCTGGTTCTCTCCCGGAAAAAGAGCGCGCCCGCCCGGATCGGGCCGGGCGGGCGTCAGGCTGCGCGGCTCAGAGCTTGGCGGGATCGAACCCGGTCTCCTTGTAGATCGACTGGATCAGATCCTTGCCGATGCGGTCCTCGAAGTCCTTGTGCACCTTGATCAGCACCTTCTTGAGCGCCAGCTTTTCCTCTGGAGTGGGAACGGTAACTTCGGACTTGCCCGACTTGCGCACGGCTTCGATGGACAAGTCGTTCTCCTTCTTGGCAATGTCGTTGGCGTGAACGGTCGCCTCCTTCATCGCCTGCTCGAGCTGGCCGCGTATGTCGGCCGGGAGGCCGTCCCAGAACTTCTTGTTCACGATCACGGCGTAGCCGAGGTAGCCGTGGTTGGTGACGCGGACGAACTTCTGCACTTCATGCATCTTCTGCGTGTACAGGTTCGACGGCGGGTTCTCGGTGCCGTCCACGACCCCCGTCTGCAGCGCCTGATAGACCTCGGAGAAGGCCATGACCTGCGGGATCGAGCTCAGCGCGCGCATCTGGCCGTCCAGCACTTTGGAGGACTGGATGCGCATCTTCTGGCCCTTGTAGTCCGCCACCGCCTTGATCGGCTTGTTGGAACTGAACACCTTGAGACCGTTGTCCCAGTAGGCCAGCCCCTTGATGCCCTTGGGTTCGAGCTTGGCCAGAAGCTGCTGTCCGACCGGGCCCTCGGTCACCTTGTGCAGGTCGTTGTAGTCGTCGAAGAGGTACGGCAGGTCGAAGACCTCGAATTCCTTGACGCCGAGCGGGCCGAACTTGGCCAGGGAGGGGGCCAGCATCTGCACCGCGCCGAGCTGCAGCGCCTCCATCTCCTCCTTGTCCTTGTACAGCGTGCTGTTGGCGTAGATCTCCACCTTGACCTTGCCCTTGGTCAATTCCTCGGCGCGTTTCTTGAAAAACTCCGCTGCATGGCCCTTGGGTGTGTCGTTCGCCACGACGTGGCTGAACTTGATGACGATGGGCTGCTGGGCCAGGGTCGCCTGGCTCACGCCGAACGCCGCCAGTGCCGCCGCCAACAACAGGGTACGCCGCTTCATGGACTTCCTCCTTTGGTTGATGAATCTACGCCCGATCTTATGCCGGGCGCGCGCTGGGTGGATTCTGGTTTCCCGGCGCCGACCCCGCCATTGTGGGTTTCCGCAAACCGAGCCAAAAAGAGGCGGTGAGGCTAAGATGAACGGCGGAATCCGATATGCAGACTTCGACGGCATCTGTCGCCTTGCAGCCCGTGCAACGGCCGCCCCGCTGGTTCTGGGTGCTGCCGCGGGCGGCCCTGCTCGTTTCGCTGGCGGCGGTCGGCGCCCTGTTGTGGCTACTGTACCAGAACGACGTCGAGGAACAGCGCGCGGCGCTCATCGGCGACGTGCTGTGGGTGGAGCAGGACCTGCGCTTCCACCTGGAGCGCAACGTCGAGCAACTGCAGCAACTCGGGCTCGACCGCGTCAGCAACCAGGTCGATGGGCAAACCTACGAGCTGCGCGCGCGCTCCATTCTGTTGGGTGGACAGGGGCTGATCCAGTTGATGTTCCTCGACGCCGAAGGCAAGCGTCAGTCCATCCGGCGGCAGGGAGGGGGGCGCGCAGTCGCCGAGAACACGGGTACGGCCCCTTCGCCGGACGTCTATCGGCTGGCGCGAAAGCTCGGCACTCCCCAGTACAGCGGAGCCCGCAGCGTGGCGGACACCGATGCCCAGTTCGAGGTCCACGTGCCGCTGTTCTACGGCGACGCGTTCGCCGGCATGATGGTGGGGGTGTATTCGATCCGCACGCTGCTGGCCCAGTTCGTCCCCTGGTGGTTCGCCGAAAAATACAAGGTCAGCGTCGTAGACGACAACGGGGCCGTGCTGGCCACCAAGTCGAACGTCACGGCAGAGCGCGCCATCGACACCTACCAGGTATCCTTCGATCCGCCCGGGCACGGCCTGTCGCTGCAGGTTTCCGCCTATCGCAGCGAAACGCGGCTGCTGCCGGCGCTGCTGGTGGCCACCATCGCCTTGCTGTCGATCGCCATCGTCACCAGCCTGTGGGCGCTGCGGCGCCACGTCCAGGGCCGCTACCAGGCGGAGCTCGCGCTGCGCGAGGAACATGCATTCCGCAAGGCGATGGAGGACTCGCTGCTCACGGGCCTGCGCGCCCGCGACCTGCAGGGGCGCATCACCTACGTCAACCCCGCCTTCTGCCGCATGGTGGGCTGGAGCCAGGAGGAGCTGATCGGCCTCGTTCCGCCCATGCCTTACTGGCCGCCGGAGAACCTGGAACAGGTGCGTGCCGTGCACGACGATATTCTTGCCGGGTCCGCGCCCAGCGAAGGTGTCGAAGTACGGCTGATGCGCAAGAACGGGGAGCGCTTCGACGCCCTCATCTACGAGGCCCCGCTGATCGACGCCCAGGGACGGCACACCGGCTGGATGGGCTCGGTGCTGGACATCACGGCGCGCCGGCGCGCGGAGGAACTGGCGCGCCGGCAGCAGGAGAAGCTGCAGTTCACATCGCGCCTGGTGACCATGGGCGAGATGGCGTTGACCCTGGCCCACGAGTTGAACCAGCCGCTCGCCGCCATCGCCAGCTACAACGCCGGCTGCCTCAACCGCCTCGAGGCCGGCGACTTCGACCGCGAGGAAATGATCCAGGCGTCGCGCAAGCTCGGCAAGCAGGCCCAGCGCGCAGGGCAGATCATCCGCCGCATCTACGAGTTCGTGCGGCGCTCCGAGCCCAAGCACCGGCCCTGCGATCTCAACGCGGTGGTCGAGGATGCGGCCGGGCTGATCGAAGCCGACGCGCGCACGCGCGGCATCCGCATCGTGCCGCAGCTTGCCGAGCACCTGCCGGCGGTGCTGGCGGACCGGGTGATGATCGAACAGGTGGTGCTGAACCTGCTGCGCAACGGCATCGACGCCATGCGCGATGTCGCGGCCGACGGCAAGGTTCTCACCATCACTACCGGGGCGTCCGACGGAAGCGTCACGGTCAGCGTCGCCGACCAGGGCTCGGGCATCGGCGCCGAGGTCGCCGACAAGTTGTACACGCCCTTTTTCACCACCAAGGAGGAAGGCATGGGCATGGGGCTCAACATCTGCCGCTCCATCATCGAACTGCACGGCGCCCATCTGTGGTTCGAGCCGCGTCCCGGCGGCGGAACGATATTCCGCTTCTCGCTTGCCGCGATGCGCTCATGAGCGCCCCCACCGCCCATATCGTTGACGACGATGAAGCCATCCGCGACTCGTTGTCGTGGCTGTTCCAGTCGCGCGGCGTGAGCGCCGCGGCCTGGAGTTCCGCCGAGGCGTTTCTCGCCGACTATCGCGATGACATGCGGGGCTGCCTCGTCCTCGACGTGCGCATGGAGGGCATGAGCGGGCTGGAGTTGTTCGACCGCCTGATGGAGGCCGGCTGTCCCATGCCGGTGGTGTTCCTCACCGGTCACGGCGACGTCCCGCTCGCCGTTGCCGCCCTGAAGAAGGGCGCCTACGACTTCATCGAGAAGCCGTTCAATGACAACGAACTCGTGAATCGCGTGATCGAGGCGCTGGCGATCGATGCGGCGCGCCGCGCTGCGCTGGCCAGCAATGCGTCCGTTGCCTCGCGCCTCGCCGCCCTCACCGCCCGCGAGCGCGAGGTGATGGATCTGATCCTGGCGGGCAAGCTCAACAAGGTGATCGCCGATCAGCTCAGCATCGCGATCCGCACGGTGGAAGTGCATCGCGCCCGCATCTTCGAGAAGACCGGCGTGAAGTCGGCGGTGGAACTGGCGCAACTGCTCGCCGGCAGGCGCTAGCCCGGTTCCCAGTCCGGGAGCAGTCCCGCCTCGCCAGGGGCGCAGCGAAACTCGGCGGCAACCCCGATCCCCGGCACCCAGGCCAGATCCGCACCGCACCACAACAGCGGCATCGACGTCCGCCGCCAGTACGGAATGGCGGCCTCCTGCAGCAGGTTCTTCAGGCTGCGATGCGGACCCGTCGGATGCAGCCGCATGCGCTCTCCGCCGCTGCGCGCGCGCAGCGTGACAGTGCTGCGGCGCAGCAGGGGCTCGGCGATCCCCTCGCCCGTGGTCTCGCGCAAAACAACCTTGCCGTCGCCCCAGGACAGGATCGCCTCCCCGCTCCAGGCTCTGTCCTCCGGCGCTGCCGCGGCTGCGATCCGTTCCACGCAAGCCCAGCCGCGATAGCAGCGGATGGCGCGTTCCCCCACCACCACGCGCAATCGGCTGTCGCGCTTCGCCGTAGCCAACTGGCGCCGCAGCTCGCACAGCATGGCCGCGTCGGGCATCGTGACGCCCTGCCGCCGCAACCAGTGTCGCAGCAGGTTTCTTGCCCTCGGCTCGTCGAGCAGCGTCATGGCCTCGATGCTCAGCCGTCCCGTCGTGTCGATGCCTGTGCCCGCGTCGATCTGGGCCAGCGCATCGAGCAACAGAGCCGCCTCGGCCGACCACTCGGCGCTGCGCGCCAGGGTCCGACGGTATCCCGGATAGCGCCGCGCCAGCAGCGGAACAACTTCGTGCCGCAGGAAATTGCGCGCGAACCCGGTATCGGCATTGCTCGCGTCCTCCACCCACGACAGCGCGCGGTCCCGCGCATAGGCCTCGATCTCGCCGCGCGTCACACCCAGCAGCGGGCGCAGCAGTCGCGGGCGGTGAGCGCCGCCGCACGTTTCGAAGCCGCGCACTTCGGGCATGCCGGCGGCGCCGTGAGGCCCCGCTCCGCGCAGAAGATTGGCCAGCAGGGTTTCGACCTGGTCGTCCTGCTGATGCGCGAGCACGATCCAGTCCGTGTCGAGCGCGGAAAACACACGGTAGCGCGCGTCCCGCGCCGCCGCTTCCAATCCCCTGCCGCTGTCCCGCGCCACCGTTACGGCTGTCACCTGCAGCGGAATGTCCCGTCGCGCGCACAGCGCGCCGCAAAACACGGCCCATTGCTGCGAGAGCGGACTGATGCCATGATCGACATGCACCGCCCGCAGCATGAAATCAAAGCGGCCCTGCAACCGGCACAGCACGTCGAGCAGCACCACGGAATCGATGCCGCCCGAGAGTGCGGCAGTGAGATCTTGTCCGGGAGACAGGTGGCGAGCGAGGACGGCGGCTGCCGCGTCCGCGAAGTCAACGGACCGGCTGTTCCTTGAACCGCCCATAGCTCATCAGCCGCTCGAAGCGCTTCTCCACCAGTTGCGCGGGCGAGAGATCGGCCAATTGACGCAGCGCATCCTGCAGCGCCTTCTTCAGTGCCTGCGCCGTGGCACGATGGTCGCGATGGGCACCGCCGGTAGGCTCGCTGACAATGCGGTCGATGAGCCCGAGCGCCTTGAGGCGCGTCGCGGTTATGCCCATGGTCTCGGCCGCGTCGGCGGCGTTCTCCGCGCTTTTCCACAGGATCGAGGCGCAACCCTCGGGCGAGATCACGGCATAGGTCGAATACTGCAGCATCATGACAATGTCGCCGACCGCGATGGCCAGGGCGCCCCCCGATCCACCCTCTCCGATCACGGTGCAGATGATGGGCACCCTCAGCTCCGTCATGACGAACAGGTTGCGGCCGATCGCTTCCGACTGGCCGCGCTCCTCCGCATCGATGCCGGGGTATGCTCCCGGCGTGTTGACGAAGGTGAACACGGGCAGGCCGAACTTTTCCGCCAGTCGCATCAGCCGCAGCGCCTTGCGATAACCCTCCGGACGCGGCATGCCGAAATTGCGCAGGATCTTCTCCTTGGTGTCGCGCCCCTTCTGATGGCCGATCACCATGCACGCCTGCCCATTGAAGCGGGCGAGGCCGCCCGCGATCGCACGGTCGTCGGCAAAGCCCCGGTCGCCGTGCAACTCCTCGAACTCGGTGAAGATGTGCTCGATGTAGTCGAGCGTGTAGGGGCGCTGCGGGTGGCGCGCCACCTGGGAGATCTGCCACGGCGAGAGTTTGCCGTAGATGTCCTTGGTGAGTGTCTGGCTCTTTACGGCAAGGCGGCCGATTTCCTCGGAAATGTCGACTGCCGAATCGTCCTGGACGAAGCGCAGTTCTTCGATCTTCCCTTCAAGCTCGGCGATCGGTTGTTCGAAGTCCAGGAAAGTGGTCTTCATGGCAATCTAGCAAGGTATCGAATGGGCGATTTTACTCGAATCGACCCGGATGGCCTGCCCCCTTGCGCATTCCGCCACCCCGCCAACGCCGGGAACCTCTGCGGAAGGCTAGATGGAAATCCGCGCACCCAACTCGATCACGCGATCCGCCGGCAGGTTGAGATACTCCACGGCGCTCGGCGCATTGCGCTGCATCCAGCGGAACAACTCCCGGCGCCAGGTGAACAGGCCGCGCTTGCGTGCCGGGGTGATGGTCGATTTCCCGAGGAAGAAGGTGGTGTCGGCCAACTCGAAGCGCAGCCCGTGCCGCTCTAGCAGGTGCAAGGCGTGCATCATGTCCGGATCCTCCATGAAGCCGTAATGCAGGACGACCCGGTAGATCCGCTGCGGTTCCAGTACCTCGACTTCGGTACGTTCCTTGTCGGCGATCCGCGGCACGTCTTCATTCGCCAGCGCGAGCAGCACCACTCGTTCGTGCAGCACTTTGTTGTGCTTGAGATTGTGCAGCAGCGTGGTCGGCACGCTGGTCGCATCCGCGGAGAGGTAGATCGCGGTCCCCGGCACCCTCGCCACGTCCCCGAGATGCTCGAAGAATCCTTCGATGCGAACCCGCATGCGCATCTCGTCCGCTGCGATGATCTCCGTCGCCCGTTTCCATGTCGAAAGAACGGTGAAGATCGCCAGCCCGCACAGCAGGGGAAACCAGCCGCCGTCGGCGATCTTCGTCGTATTGGAAGCGAGGAACAGCAGTTCCGCCCCGCCGACGATCAGCAGCCCGACGATGGCCAGCGGCCGCGCGCGGCGCAGCAGCGAGTAGGCCACCACCCCCACCAGCGCCGAGGACAAGAGCATGGTTCCCGAAACCGCGATGCCGTAGGCCGCGGCCAGAGCGGAGGACGAACCGAAGCCGAGCACCAGCATCACGACGACCACCAGCATCACCCAGTTGATCTGGGGAATGTAGATCTGGCCACGTTCCGATTCCGACGTGTGCCGGGTCGGGATATGCGGCAGATAGCCGAGACGCGACGCCTGTTGCGTGATGGAAAAAGCTCCGCTGATCGTGGCCTGGGACGCGATGACCGTCGCGGCGGTCGCCAGACCGACCAAAGGCAGCAGAAGATAATCGGGTGCCAGGAGGAAGAAGGGATTCTTCGCGGCGGCCGCATCCCGCAGCACCAGCGCGCCCTGCCCGAGATAGTTCAGCATCAGCGCCGGGAAGACCAGCCCGACCCAGCCGATGCGGATCGGGCCGCTGCCGAAGTGCCCCATGTCGGCGTAAAGCGCCTCGGCACCGGTCAGGGTCAGGAACACTGCGCCTAGAGCCAGGAATGCCGCACCCGGCGACTCGACGGCAAAGCTCAGGGCATGACGCGGATCCACAGCGCCCAGGACGCTCGGCGTCTCTGCAATGCTCGCGATTCCCAGCGCTGCGATCACCAGGAACCACAGGACGGTAACCGCTCCGAAGTACTTGCCGAGGCCGCCAGTGCCATGCTTCTGCATCTTGAAGAGCCAGACGATGATGGCCACCGCGATCGGCAGCACCCAGGATTCGAATGCCGGCGTGGCGACCGAAAGACCCTCGACCGCAGAGAGCACCGAGATGGCCGGCGTGATCACGGCGTCGCCATAGAAGAGCGATGCCGCGAATACCGCAATCATCGCCACCAGCCAGTGCAGCCTGCGATTGGCGCGCGTCAGGCGGCTGGCATAGGCCAGCAGCGCCAGCACGCCGCCTTCACCCCGATTGTCGAAGCGCAGGACGAAGAAGACGTACTTGAGCGACACGATGAGTGTCACCGACCAGAAGATGAGGGAGAGCACACCGAAGACATGGGACTGCGTCAACGCCAGCGCGCGGGTGCCGCCGAACGCCTCCTTGAAGGCATAGAGCGGACTGGTGCCGATATCGCCGAACACCACACCGATCGCACCGATCGTCAGCGCCGCGAGCCGCTTGCGCTGCTGCGGCGCCACTCGTGCATGCATCGTCGTATTCAACTCGGTCCTCCGCCGTGGTCCGGGCAACGCGCGCAGCCTCTGCCGGTGAGTCGCCCGATTCTACGCTGCAAGCGCATGGCTTTTGCATTGGCGCCGTCCGGGGCGATACAGATGAGGAAGGTGGCTGTGTGTGATTTCCTTCCCAGAAGCACCAAAGCCCGCTGGTTAGCGGGCTTTGGTGTTGGGCGAGGGGAGTCTGACGATGACCTACTTTCTCACACGAGCTGTGCAATATCATCGGCGCGGCTGCGTTTCACGGTCCTGTTCGGGATGGGAAGGGGTGGTTCCACAGCGCTATGGTCGTCAGACGTAAGGGTGGGGACAGGCGGTGAGCGCGACGCGCGGGTCGGCGCTTTTCCTGTCGCGGTGTCGGAAGAAGTAATGGGTTGGGATTGGTGCACAAGGCGGGGCACAAGGTTATAGGATCAAGCCGCACGGGCAATTAGTACGCGTTAGCTTAACGGGTTACCCCGCTTCCACACCGCGCCTATCAACGTCCTGGTCTTGGACGACCCTTCAGGGAGATCGAGTCTCCGGGAAGTCTCATCTTGAGGCGAGTTTCCCGCTTAGATGCTTTCAGCGGTTATCTCTTCCGTGCTTAGCTACCCGGCGATACGACTGGCGTCATAACCGGTACACCAGAGGCACGTCCACTCCGGTCCTCTCGTACTAGGAGCAGGTCCCCTCAAACTTCCAGCGCCCACGGCAGATAGGGACCAAACTGTCTCACGACGTTTTAAACCCAGCTCACGTACCACTTTAAATGGCGAACAGCCATACCCTTGGGACCGGCTACAGCCCCAGGATGTGATGAGCCGACATCGAGGTGCCAAACTCCCCCGTCGATATGAACTCTTGGGAGGAATCAGCCTGTTATCCCCAGCGTACCTTTTGTCCGTTGAGCGATGGCCTTTCCATACAGAACCACCGGATCACTATGTCCTGCTTTCGCACCTGCTCGACTTGTCAGTCTCGCAGTCAAGCACGCTTGTGCCATTGCACGATCACTACGATGTCCGACCGTAGCTAGCGTACCTTCGAACTCCTCCGTTACACTTTGGGAGGAGACCGCCCCAGTCAAACTGCCTACCATGCACGGTCCCCGATCCAGATCATGGACCTAGGTTAGAACCGCAACGACACCAGGGTGGTATTTCAACGTTGGCTCCACCGAGTCTAGCGACCCGGCTTCACAGCCTCCCACCTATCCTACACAAGTCCCGTCACAGTCCAATGCAAAGCTACAGTAAAGGTGCATGGGGTCTTTCCGTCTTGCCGCGGGGAGATTGCATCTTCACAAACATTTCAACTTCGCTGAGTCTCAGGAGGAGACAGTGTGGCCATCGTTACGCCATTCGTGCAGGTCGGAACTTACCCGACAAGGAATTTCGCTACCTTAGGACCGTTATAGTTACGGCCGCCGTTTACCGGGGCTTCGATCAAGAGCTTGCACCCCATCACTTAACCTTCCGGCACCGGGCAGGCGTCACACCCTATACGTCCGCTCATCGCGTTTGCAGAGTGCTGTGTTTTTATTAAACAGTCGCAGCCACCGATTCTCTGCGGCCCCCTCGGGCTCCGGCTGTACGCCTTCACCCTAGCGGGGCACACCTTATCCCGAAGTTACGGTGTCAATTTGCCGAGTTCCTTCTCCTGAGTTCTCTCAAGCGCCTTAGAATTTTCATCCTGCCCACCTGTGTCGGTTTGCGGTACGGTCAATCTCAGACTGAAGCTTAGAGGCTTTTCCTGGAAGCAGGGTATCAGCTACTTCAGGCTCAATGAGCCCTCGTCATCACGCCTCGGCTAAGACCCCCGGATTTGCCTAAGGGCCACGCCTACACGCTTAAACCGGGACGTCCAACACCCGGCCAGCCTAACCTTCTCCGTCCCCCCATCGCATCTGAGATCGGTACAGGAATATTGACCTGTTTCCCATCGACTACGGCTTTCGCCCTCGCCTTAGGGGCCGACTCACCCTGCGCCGATGAACGTTGCGCAGGAAACCTTGGGCTTTCGGCGAGCGGGCCTTTCACCCGCTTTATCGCTACTCATGTCAGCATTCGCACTTCCGATACCTCCAGCATCCCTTACGAGACACCTTCGCAGGCCTACGGAACGCTCTCCTACCGTCTAGAGACTAGAAACTAGAAACTGGAAACTGGATCAAACCGTTTGCTGTTTTTCGCCATAGCGCCTCAGAACGCCTCGCAGCATGCGGCCCACTTCCTGGTAGCGCGATTCCAGCTGTTGCTGGAACGCAGCATCCAGGTAGCCCAGATCGCGTGCGAACTCGAGCCACACCCGAGTCTCGTCGCACGATCCAATGGCCATGCGGATGTAACGCTGTACATCCGCCGGACTTTCCTGCTTGCCCATGCCTTCCGCAATGTTGGCGGCAATGGACTTGCTCGAAGCCCGCAACTGCTGGGCCAGACCATACTGCTCGATTTTGGGAAATCCGAGCGAGGCTCTATGCGCCTCGATGGCCAGCCCGTAGGCTTTCTGATACACCTCTAGTCGATGATATGGCATCGGTTTTACTCTAGTTTCAAGTCTCTAGTTTCTAGCCTCTAGACCCGCAGCTTCGGTTACGTGCTTAGCCCCGTTACATCTTCCGCGCAGGACGACTCGACCAGTGAGCTATTACGCTTTCTTTAAAGGATGGCTGCTTCTAAGCCAACCTCCTGGCTGTCTAAGCCTTCCCACTTCGTTTGCCACTTAGCACGTCATTTGGGACCTTAGCTGGCGGTCTGGGTTGTTTCCCTCTCGACAACGGACGTTAGCACCCGCTGTCTGTCTCCCACGCTCGCACTTGCCGGTATTCGGAGTTTGCAATGGTTTGGTAAGTCGCAATGACCCCCTAGCCATAACAGTGCTCTACCCCCGGCAGTGATACGTGAGGCACTACCTAAATAGTTTTCGGAGAGAACCAGCTATTTCCGGATTTGTTTAGCCTTTCACCCCTACCCACAGCTCATCCCCTAGTTTTTCAACACTAGTGGGTTCGGACCTCCAGCTGGTGTTACCCAACCTTCATCCTGGCCATGAGTAGATCATCCGGTTTCGGGTCTACGCCCAGCAACTAAATCGCCCTATTCAGACTCGCTTTCGCTGCGCCTTCCCTATGCGGTTAAGCTTGCTACTGAACGTAAGTCGCTGACCCATTATACAAAAGGTACGCAGTCACCCCTGCACGATGGACTCTCGACGAGTCCATCGTGCAGGTGCGCCACACTGCGCTGCGCGCAGTGCGTCACCCTAACGAACTCATCAAGGATCTATTTCTTTCTTAATTCTTTTGAGTCGCGCTTCGCGCTCCTCGAAAGAACCGAAAGCCCATTGTGCAGGGGCTCCCACTGTTTGTATGCATGCGGTTTCAGGATCTATTTCACTCCCCTCCCGGGGTTCTTTTCGCCTTTCCCTCACGGTACTGGTTCACTATCGGTCGATCACGAGTATTTAGCCTTGGAGGATGGTCCCCCCATGTTCAGACAGGGTTTCACGTGCCCCGCCCTACTTCTCTCACGCCCAGTTCCACACACTTGCTTTCGCATACGGGGCTATCACCCACTGCGGCCGCCCTTTCCAGAGCATTCTGCTAGAAAGCGTGCTAAATCGTGAAGGCTCATCCCATTTCGCTCGCCACTACTCTGGGAATCTCGGTTGATTTCTGTTCCTCTGGCTACTTAGATGTTTCAGTTCACCAGGTTCGCTTCCTCGGCCCTATGGATTCAGACCGGGATGACCCTTGCGGGCCGGGTTTCCCCATTCGGATATCTGCGGATCAAAGCTCGTTTGCCAGCTCCCCGCAGCTTTTCGCAGGCTGCCACGTCCTTCTTCGCCTGTGATCGCCAAGGCATCCACCACATGCACTTATTCGCTTGATCCTATAACCTTGCGCCCTGCTCGACGCAGTGCTCGCAGTTACAGCTTTACCCAGCGCTTGTGCAACCCCCACCGCCACTTCGGCAGCAGGAGTCTATGCAATCACAACCCATGCATCGACTCTCATCAAGCCGATGCACTTTACTTCTTCCGAATTGTTAAAGAACAAACAGCCGTCTGAAACCAGACACGGGAGGCCACACTGTCCATGCCGCCGCGAGGCGGCGCACTTCCAGTCTAGCCTCTCGTTTCCAGTCTCTCGAATGGTGGAGGTGAACGGGATCGAACCGATGACCTCCTGCTTGCAAAGCAGGCGCTCTCCCAACTGAGCTACACCCCCCCCGATAAGCACTTGGTGGGTCTGGATGGGTTCGAACCATCGACCCCCGCCTTATCAAGACGGTGCTCTAACCAGCTGAGCTACAGACCCCCTTCACCTGGTGACACTGCACTGCAACAACCGATAGGTTGTGGATACTCGCTTTCGGCCTGTCTCTAGAAAGGAGGTGATCCAGCCGCAGGTTCCCCTACGGCTACCTTGTTACGACTTCACCCCAGTCATGAATCTCACCGTGGTAAGCGCCCCCCTTGCGGTTAAGCTACCTACTTCTGGTGGAACCCACTCCCATGGTGTGACGGGCGGTGTGTACAAGACCCGGGAACGTATTCACCGTGACATGCTGATCCACGATTACTAGCGATTCCGACTTCATGCAGTCGAGTTGCAGACTGCAATCCGGACTACGATCGGCTTTGCGAGATTAGCGCCCCCTCGCGGGTTAGCAGCCCTCTGTACCGACCATTGTATGACGTGTGAAGCCCTACCCATAAGGGCCATGAGGACTTGACGTCATCCCCACCTTCCTCCGGTTTGTCACCGGCAGTCTCGCTAAAGTGCCCAACTGAATGATGGCAATTAGCGACAAGGGTTGCGCTCGTTGCGGGACTTAACCCAACATCTCACGACACGAGCTGACGACAGCCATGCAGCACCTGTGTCCAGGCTCCCTTTCGGGCACCCTCACCTCTCAGCAAGGTTCCTGGCATGTCAAGGGTAGGTAAGGTTTTTCGCGTTGCATCGAATTAATCCACATCATCCACCGCTTGTGCGGGTCCCCGTCAATTCCTTTGAGTTTTAATCTTGCGACCGTACTCCCCAGGCGGTCGACTTCACGCGTTAGCTACGGTACTAAAGAAGTCTCCTTCCCCAACACCTAGTCAACATCGTTTAGGGCGTGGACTACCAGGGTATCTAATCCTGTTTGCTCCCCACGCTTTCGTGCATGAGCGTCAGTCGCGACCCAGGGGGCTGCCTTCGCCATCGGTGTTCCTCCACATCTCTACGCATTTCACTGCTACACGTGGAATTCCACCCCCCTCTGCCGAACTCAAGCCTTGCAGTCACAAGCGCCATTCCCAGGTTAAGCCCGGGGATTTCACACCTGTCTTACAAAGCCGCCTGCGCACGCTTTACGCCCAGTAATTCCGATTAACGCTCGCACCCTACGTATTACCGCGGCTGCTGGCACGTAGTTAGCCGGTGCTTCTTCTTCCGGTACCGTCATCCAGGCAGATTATTCACCTGCCCGATTTCTTCCCGGCCGAAAGAGCTTTACAACCCGAAGGCCTTCTTCACTCACGCGGAATGGCTGGATCAGGCTTGCGCCCATTGTCCAAAATTCCCCACTGCTGCCTCCCGTAGGAGTCTGGGCCGTGTCTCAGTCCCAGTGTGGCTGATCATCCTCTCAGACCAGCTACCGATCGTCGCCTTGGTAGGCTCTTACCCCACCAACTAGCTAATCGGACATCGGCCGCTCCCATCGCGCGAGGCCCTCGCAGGTCCCCCGCTTTCACCCTCAGGTCGTATGCGGTATTAGCGAATCTTTCGACTCGTTATCCCCCACGACGGGGTACGTTCCGATGTGTTACTCACCCGTTCGCCGCTCGCCGCCAGGGTTGCCCCCGCGCTGCCGCTCGACTTGCATGTGTAAAGCATTCCGCCAGCGTTCAATCTGAGCCAGGATCAAACTCTTCAGTTAAATCCTTCTAAACTCAAAACGGTTCTCCCCGCTCCAGCCCCCGCCTCACGACAAAGACCAGAACTTCGTTACTTCCGTATGAGCACTCATTTCTTGCTCCAGCAGGAGATCAGCCCTCGCGAGCCGCCAAGCCCAAGCCTCTCAGCCCAAACCCAGCACCAACCCGGCCCCGATTCGACCCAGTCAGCTATACCCCCACCTCAGCCTCCAACAAGTACCCACACCTATCGGCTGTTTGAATTTTTAAAGAGCTCCCGACCAGCGGCCGGTTCTGCGCAATGCAGAGAGGCGAGATTATAGGGACGTTCAATCCCGATGTAAACACTCACGCACTGTCGCCAACGCATCGTCCGTTCCGATGGGGGGCATGAGACCCCTTTGGTGCGCCGAGACCTCGCGAACGCAGAAGGCGGCACCGGGGATGGTTGGACCCCGGCCACGGCGGCCGCGGGCACTTTCTCAGAGTATTTCCCCAAACCGCCGGGGGCATAGAATCCTCGCGTCCTCCGGCTATCTCATGTGTGTGCCCGACCGCAATGCTGCTCTTCCTCGACTTCGACGGCGTGCTGCATCCGGTGCTCGGACCCCGGGAGATGCACGTCTGCCGCCTGTCAGTGCTGGAATCCGTGCTGCGGCAGGCGCCGCAAGTGCGCATCGTGATCTCCTCGACATGGCGTCTGTTCTTCGGAATGTCGGAGCTTCGCGCAGTCGTCTCGGCCGACATCGCGGCGCGCATCGTTGGCGCGACCCCGCCACCGGACGACGAGCCGCGTCATGCCGAAATCATGCGCTATCTCAAACAGCACGCCACCCATGCCACGGAGTGGGTCGCAGTTGACGGATACCGCACGCTGCTGGAGAGCAATGTCACCAACAGCCTGACCCACTACTTCGACCCCACCAGCGGCCTGTTCTCTGTGCGGGTCGAGAATCTGGTCAAGGACGACGGCGAGCTGGCCAGCCTTATCCAGGGGTAGGTAGCCAACGTGCAGCAGGAACTCACCCGGACCTTCGAGCGCTTCATCGGCGAAAACAGCCCGTTCTTGGCGCTGCTCTCTCCTACGGAATCCAACCAATTGCTCGCGGCCATGCGCAGCACGGTCAACTCCGTCCTACAGGCGGAGAAGGCGGCGATCCTCGCCCAGTTCAGCCGCGACGAACCGGCAAGCGCCCTGTCGCGGCTGGTGCGCGAGCTCACGACCACCCACGGTAATCTGACCGAGGCATTGGGCACCAAGATGGCCGAGGTGGTCAGCGAATTTCCCTGGACAAGGAGAATTCCGCCCTTTCCCGACTCGTCAGGCGAGTCGAGGAGGCGCAGACCTCGATCACCCGCGAGTTCGCCCTGGACAACGCAGAATCGGCCCTGAGCCGACTGCGCGGCGAGGTCCAGTCGCAGCTCGCCACGCTGGCTCAGGCCCAGCAGAGCTTCCATGCCGAAGTGGTCGGGCTGCTTGTCGAGCCTCAACGCGCGGAGGCAGGCCGAAGCGCGCAGCACCATCCACGGCGCGGTTTTCGAGGACGCGGTGGGCCGGCAACTGCGCGCGATCGGCGGACCTGCCGGCGACATCGTGGAGGACTGCGGCACGACCACCGGGCTGATCCGCGCCTCGAAGGTGGGCGATTTCGTTGTCACTCTGCCACCCGAGTCCACCGCGGCCGGTGCCCGAATCGTCATCGAGGCCAAGGAATCGGGCGCCTACACCCTCGCATCCACCTTGGCCGAGGCGGACGAGGCGCGGCGCAATCGCGACGCGGGGATCTGCACTGTTCGTGCATTCTGCCGCCACTGCTCCGGCCGGGCTGGAACCGCTTTCCAAGTACGGCAACGACGTCATCATCATCATCTGGAATCCCCAGGACCCGGCGACCGACGTCGTCTTTCAGGCCGGCTATCTGACGGCGAAGGCGCTGTCTTTGCGCGCGGCGCAGCGCTCGCGCCAGGAGGCCGCGAGCTTCGTGAAGATCGACAAGGCGATCGAGGCGCTGCGCAAGCAGCTCGCCGGATTCGACGAGATGAACACCACCTCGGAGACCATCAGGAACGGCGCACTGAAGATGCTGGATAGGGTGCGGATCATGAAGTCCGACATCGAGCGGCAGGTGCAGATCCTGAGCGAGCAGATCGCCGCGGTCAAGGAGGGCATGGACGGCGGTGCGCCCTAACAACATGTTGCGTTTCCAGCTCCTCGCCCTGGATGAATCGCCGCAAGGAGCGGTTGCGCGGTTCAACAGAATCGGACTGCAAACACTCATCAGCCGGATGGTCCGATGCGAGCCGCACTGGCCCTCTCAGCAACATCGCATCAGCCCGTCCTCGCGGAGGGATACTTGTGGGGATGCGAAGCCTCGGTGGCGGGCAATCCGAGCCCGCCTCGGTGCGCACTGCGGCCACACGGCCTTTCGTTCTGCTCCGTAAATGCACAGGCTAATTCGGGCAGAGTCTCACGTTTCCTCGATACCGACGTCGCCGGTAGGCGCGGCGTGGTCCCAATCACGGATCACCGCATCGCGGGCGATACTCTGAGCCCATCCCGTTATCCGCCACTTTGCGGATAATCGGGCGCAGCAAGCAAAGCGTACGGCGGGCCAATAGCGCATAGTTGCCACGCCGTACGACCCTAGCGGCGGCTCGCCCATTCAACTCGCACCGGAGATACACCGTGCCAAACGCCTTTCCCGTCGTCCTCGTTCATGGCCTGCTCGGGTTCGGTCCGAAGGAACTCGGGCCGGTCGGCTACTGGGGCACCGCGTTGAAGGTTCCGTCAGCGCTGCCGCGGTTCGAAGCGAGTGTGGGCCCGCTCGGTTCAGCCCACGATCGGGCCTGCGAACTGGCGGCGCAGGTGCGCGGAGCGCCCGTGGACTACGGTGCGGCGCATGCCCGGCGCGAGGGTCATGAACGGTTTGGGCGGGATTTCACCGGCCGCGGGTTCGTGCCGGAGTGGAGCGAGCGCAAACCGGTCCACCTCGTGGGACACAGTCTTGGCTCGCCGACGATCCGCTGCCTGCAGCACCTGCTTGCCATCGACTATTGGCGCTGGGGGAGCAATGAACGCTGGGTGAGTTCGATCACCACGATATCCGGCGCCTCCAACGGAAGCACGCTCACCTACCTGTTCGGGGCAGATCCGAAGACCGGGTTGATGCGCAAACAGAGCCTCGCAACGGGTTTGGTCCTGGCGGTGGAGGCCTACGCATTCGCGACCGGCGGCATACAGGAGGACATCTACAACTTCGACCTCGATCACTGGGGCTTCACGCGCAATCCCGGCGAAACCCTCGCCGATTACCTGGGACGGGTGTCCCGGTCCCGTTTCATCCGGGGCAAGGACAACGTGCTTTACTCGCTGACCCTGCAGGGCGCGTACGCGGACAACGGAGAATGGAAGACTTGGCCGGCCACTTACTACTTCTCGTACATTACGGAGCAGACAGAGCGCACCTTCCTCAGCGGCCGCCATTATCCGCGCCTGCGGATGAACCCGGCTCTGCTAGCGCATGCGATCTACATCGGGCAGAAGGAGTTCGACCGACCGCCTCTGCCGGTGACCGCCTTCAATGCTGCCGACTGGTGGGAGAACGACGGGGCGGTCTCGACGCACTCGCAGAAGTACCCCCATATCAGCGGCGATCACCCTGTCGGCGGGGAGTTCACCGCGGCGACGGGGGCGGGTCGTCTGCGCAGGGGTCGCTGGTACTACCAGTGGGAACGGGAAATGGACCACCTCGACATCTGCATCTGCCCGGAGCCGCGGCAGATCGGCCGGCAACGGCGTTTTTTCGTCAGCCTGTTCGAGCGGCTGGCGCGTCTCAAGCGGTAGGCGTAGGGTGGCCTTGCGGGGCCGCGAAGGAGAAATCTGCGATGAGCACGTTGACCAAGCTGGTACTCGGGGCGATGGGGCAATTGCGGCCCCGGCCCGCATTCGGGGTGGCGACTGCTTCAATCGCACTGCCCGCGGCGCAGGCGCGCGGCGGTCTGCCGCTGATGGAGGCTCTGTCCAAACGCCACTCGGCACGCGAGTTTGCGCCCGATGCGCTGCCGTTGTCCTTGCTTTCGAACCTGCTGTGGGCGGCGTACGGCGTGAACCGACCCGACGGCGGACGCACGGCACCTTCGGCGCTCAACGCGCAGGAGATCGATGTGTACGTGGCGTTGCCGTCCGGTGCCTACCGCTACGACGCGGCGGCGCACGCGCTGAGTCTGGTGGCGGCAAGCGACCTGCGGCGCGTGACCGGCTATCAGGACTTCGTGGACGAGGCCCCGCTCGACCTGGTCTACGTGGCCGACCACACGCGCATGGGGCTCGTTCCGGTGGGGCAGCGCGAAAGCTACGCATCGGCCGCCGCCGGCGCAATCGCGCAGAACGTGTACCTGTTTGCCGCCAGCAGCGGCCTCGCCACCGTGATTCGCGCCTGGATCGATCGCGCCGCGATGGCCGACGCGATGGGACTCACGCATGATCAGCAGGTTCTGTTGTCGCAGACCGTCGGTTACCGCAAGACATGACGCGCAACGCGCAACGCCACGCCAGCTTGCTTAGCGCCTTTCGTCAGTCACCGCGATTTGCCGATTTGGAGCGAGACGGTCTACGCGCAACTCTGCTCGGCGGCATGCAGCCCATTTCGGAGCGTGCCGCTCCCGACCAGTTCCGGACGGCCAAGCCTCTGCGAAGCGGAAATCTGCCCTTCGAGGTAACCGGCGCCGCGGTGCCTTATCGCGCGGCGTGCGAATGACCGTCGGGCCGGGGAACCGACAGTTCACGAACCCCCTGCCTTGTGTTGATATGGGCAACCAGGTACGGAGCCGTTCCGCCCGAGAGCGAAGACACAGAAAGCGGGCCGACGAGGCCGATGGACGAAAGCAGATGAGTAAAGCGCGCCGTGCTTCGCTACGGTGATCGGCCGAGCAAGGCATCGTATCCGGCTTTCGAAAAACCCTGCAACGTCTGGCCATGCCACAACAGCAGTGGAACCCCCGTCGCATTCCCCGCCTGCGCAAACGCGAGTCGGCCTTCGGGCGTGTCGATATCGTGCTCCTGGTAGCGTACGCCCTTTTCGCCCAAGTAGGCCTTGGCCTTGCGGCAGTAGCCGCACCACTGCGCCGTGAACAGTTGGGCGCTGCCGCCGCTGGGCTTCTGCGCACTCGTCAACCGGTTCTGCACGCTCTTCTGCAGCGCTTGACGGTAGCGAATCACCGATTCCGGCAACGGTGTCGCGGGCAGTTCCGTGAACGTGATCGTCTTCTGCACCTTTCCATCGGCGGGGGGTTGGTCGCTGTACAGAACCGTTCCGTCCGGGCTGACGGACTTGTACAGGGTGCCGGCGCATCCGGCACCGGATACGAGCAGGGCTCCGAGAAGCAGCAGGGCTGGAAGGGCGGGAAAGTTCATCGGTAGCCGCCGTGATGTCCATGCTATGCCGTGCGGACCCCGCATTTCGTGTGCGGATCGCCGGCTGAGTCCCCAAGAGGTCGTCATCTTCCGATACGCTCGTCGGTGTTGTTCTCTGGCGCCTTGTGAGTTCGTGATTCGCCGTTGGCCTGGGACGCCGCCCGGGCGTGAGGATCCTTGAAGGGTGGATCAGGCGGCGGCCACCGCGGGTTCTGTGGTGAGTGGGGCTGCCCGCTTCGCGGCGGACTGAGACTTCTTCGACGGGGGAGCCGGCTTCTTCGCCGCCGCCTTGGGCGCTGCCGCGCGATTCTTCGGCGCTTTCTTCTCCGCCTGCTTGGCTACCGGCGCAGCTTTCTTCTGACCCATCTTCACCGGCGGCTTCGCCGCTGTCCTGGCCTGCGGAGAAGCCTTGGCCAGCGCGGGCTTGGCGATCGACAGTTCATCGAGCTTGCCCTTCTTCTGCGCCGCCACGATCCAGCCCGGACGCTTGCCATGACCGTTCCAGGTCTTGCCGGTCGCTGGCTCGCGATACTTGGGGGTCAGCACGAGCTTCTTGCCCTTCGCCGTCTTCGCCCCTGCCCGCCGGGCGATCTCCAGGCCGAGATCCGCCGCGCTCAGCCCGAACGCGGCAATCTGCTGCTTGATCGACTCAATGACCTTCCGGGCTTCGTCGTTCATGGCGATGGCGGCCTTCTTCTCCAATTGGGCGGTCTGCTGCTTCAGTTGCCGGTAAGTCTTCATGTCTTCTCCCAGTAGCGTCATGGACTTTGCATTTTGCCTGTTGAGTACTCCGCGCCAACGCGCTATTCCGGCGTGGGTTCTTGCCGCGCAGGGGTTCGCGGCCAGCCTGCCAAACACAAAAAAAAGGCCAGCGCACTGGTCGCCGGCCTTGAATCTTCCGTGGTTCCATCAACCCGGAGGAGGTCAGGGTTCGTAGGCTACGCCCCGGGGTTCGGCAGCGGAATCGGTGTCTTTCGATGCTTTGCGTAGCAGTCCTGCCTACACCGTGGCAAAGGCTCGCGCAATAGAAGCCACGCGCAGTTCCCTGCAGGACCGTCGCACAGCAAGGATGCCCCGGATGAGTTCATGGTGAACCGAATGGGTTTGCGGTAATTGTTGGTACCGCCGCGCCCCTGACGTCCAGCAATCCAGTTACATGACCAGGAGGCAACCGCATGACGCACCGAGCTGCGCGTGGCAATGCCCGACATGCGATTGATCGACTTGGGAGCGCGCCACCCCCATTCCGGACACTGCCAAAGCGCGCGTCGTCGGCGGGCGGCGATTCCCGGCGCATCTATTCTGGGAAGCGCACCATGGGAGGCTCAATGGGCACGTGCTGCATTGCAACCGTCGCCTCGACCGAAGTAGTGACTTCACTGTCTGGACCGATCGAGTCTCGGCCGAGCGCGGGCGGTAGTACGAAGGCGATCGCAAGCCACGCAACAAGCACAAGCATCCGCAAGAACACGACCCCTCCTCAAGGTGCATAAGCGTTGAAGTCTCTACGCCATATCGGATTCGTTCGGGGAAGATTGAGTCCCCATTAGACGGCCCGGTACGGTCTGACCGACGGAAGTGGCTCGTTGGAAGCGGCCATGGGAAAAGTCTCCAGACGAATTCCCTTCGAGTCCCCGCCAGCGTACCGATCTATGCGCCGGTATACGCGCACCCACTGACTCCAAGCGCTGTCCACGACCCGAACCGGTTTGCCTGCCAACGCGTACGGGCTCGCAGAGCCTCAACCTTACGGGAGATCGAACCGTAATCCTGCGGGCGAAGATCCATTGACCTTCGCCTTGAATGGCAGATGAGCAAGCGCAGATTCGACGGACCCTGGCGCACCGCATGCGGTGCGCTGCTGTTTGCCTGTATGGTCACGGCGAACACCGCGCACGCCGGCGATCCGATCGTTGCGGCGCGCGACGCATTCCGCGCCGGCGACAGGGCGAAGCTCGCCCACAGCGTGGCTGCGGCGCGCGGGCACGTGCTCGAACCGTATGTGCAGTACTGGAATGTCACGCTGCGAATGGGTCAGACCCCAAGGTCCGAAGTGGCAGATTTCCTCCATAACCACGAGAGCACGCTGCTGGCGGACAAGCTCCGCACCCAGTGGCTCAAACACCTTGGCAGGAATGCCCTGTGGCAGGAGTTCGATCGCGACTATCCGCTGCTCGCCAACAGTGACCAGGAACTAGAGTGCTACGCGCTTCAAAGCCGCTTGCACCGCAACGAAGCCGGCGCCCTGGACGCGGCCCGCGAACTGTGGCTGAAGGTCGATCTGCCGGAGGCGTGTGCCGCGCCGCTGGCCGCGCTGCATGCTGCCGGGCGTGTCCGTGCCGACGACGTCCGGGAGCGCGGGCGGCGGCTGATCGAGGAGGGGCGGATCGCCGCCGCCCGGGCGAGCATCGAGCTGCTTCCGGCCGCCGAGCAGCCCGATTCCCGCACGTTGACGCAGCTGGTCGAAGCACCGGGCGCGTTTCTGGATCGGCAGGATGCCCGCTTCCCGGCCCAGCACATGCAGCAGGAACTCGCGGTCGCTGCGCTGGCGCGACTCGCGCGCAGTGACCCCAGGTCCGCTGCCGAGCGCCTCGAACCCCTCAAGGCCCGTCTCTCCGGTACGCAGTGCGCGCATGTGCATGCGCAACTCGGCTGGCAGGCGGCGCTCCGGCATCAGCCCGAGTCACTGGCCTGGTACGCGGCGGCGGGTGACACGCCCCTGTCGGACGAGCAGCTCGCCTGGAAGGTGCGCGCCGCGTTGCGGGCGTTGGACTGGCAACAGGTGCGCGCCACTATCGAGGCCATGCCGCCGCAGCTCTCGACCCAGCCCGACTGGATCTACTGGCGCGCGCGGGCACTCGGCGCACTGGGCCACGGCGACGACGCGCGCCTGCTCCATCGTTCCATCGCCGGGCAGGCGAACTTTTACGGCAACCTGGCCGACGAGGAACTGGGCCGCACGATCGATGTGCCGCCACGCGCAGTTGCCCCGACTGCCGAGGAGATCGCCGAGGTCGCCGCACAGCCGGAAATCAGGCGCGTATTGGCGCTGCGGCGGCTCGATCTACACACCGAAGCGGTGCGGGAATGGAACTGGGCGCTGCGCGACCGCAGCGACCGCTTCCTGCTCGCCGCCGCCGAGTATGCCCGGCACAATCAGATGTTCGACCGCGCCATCAGCGCGGCCGAGCGTACTCGCGCCGAACACGACTTCGCGCTGCGATACCTCGCACCGTTCCGGGACGAAGTCGAACCGAAAACACGCGCCCTGGATCTCGATCAGGCCTGGGTCTATGGCCTGATCCGCCAGGAATCCCGATTCGTCACCGACGCCCGCTCCTGGGTGGGGGCGTCCGGACTGATGCAGCTAATGCCGGCGACCGCACATTGGCTGGCACGCAAACTCGGCATGAAGCGCCTGTCTGCCACCAGCATCAAAGACCGGAACACGAACATTTTGCTCGGCACCAACTACCTCAAGCTGGTGCTCACGAGTCTGGACGATCACCCGGTGCTCGCCTCCGCCGCCTACAACGCCGGACCCGGACGTGCCAAGCGGTGGCGCGGTGCCCGCCCGCTGGAAGGAGCGATCTATGCCGAGACGATCCCGATCGGGGAGACGCGCGACTACGTGAAGAAGGTAATGAGCAATGCGGTGTATTACGCCGCCCTGTTCGAGGGCAAGCCGCAGTCGCTCAAGGCACGCCTCGGCCTGCTCGGCTCGCCCGGGTACGCCGCACCGGCACGCGATCCGATCGTGTCCGCCCGGACCGAATGAATGCCCCCGTCGCGATCCCGCCTGAAGTGAGCCGCTGAGATACCGAGGAATCCGGCACCAAGACCACTGTTCCGGGCGACGTCAACTCGGTCAACCGAAAGGCGGCAGTTGATGTCCGCAATCGGGGACGTCTGCGAATGGGCGGTGGTGACCCATTGCCGGTACTCCCCCCGACAGCTAGCGGAACTTGGCCAAATGAGCACGCACCGCGGCAACATCCAGGAAATGCCGGCACAGCTCGACACTGCCGGCGGTCAGCACCGGCACATGCTCGTCGTACTTCTCCATCAATGCCGCATCGCCGTCGATGTCAACCCCATCCACCGTGAATGCGAATTCCCCGCGCAACGCAAGCAGCGCCGCGAGCATGGAGTCACACAGGTGACAGCCGGGCCGGCCGTACAGGGTCAGTCGCGGGAGGGGGGCCATCCCCGACTCACTTGTCGCCGCCCTTGAGGGTGATGAAGGTCTGATTCTCGCCGCGACGCACCAGCAGAGTGATGTTCGCCCCCTTTTCGAACTGGGCGATCAACTTGTTGAACTGGTCGGCGCTGCGCACTTCGCCGGTAACGCCCCTGTTGATGATGGCCAGGATGATGTCGCCCTGTCGCAGGTCGCTGCGACCGCCATTGCGCACCTCTTCCACCATCACTCCGCCATCCACCTTCAGTTCCTTCTTCTGCTCGGCCGAAAGCTCGCTCAAGACGAGGCCGAGGCGATTTGCCGTCGCCTCCGGCTTGGCACCTTTCTTCGAACCGCGCTGGGCCACTTTTTCGTCCGGAATCTCCGCCACAGTGACGGTGAATTCCTTGGTCGTCCCCTTGCGCCACACTTGTACCGGCACGCGGGAGCCGGGCTTCGTGCTACCGACGATGCGCGGCAGATCGCTGGACGCATTCACGGTCTTGCCGTCGAACTTAAGGATGATGTCGCCGGCCTCGATGCCCGCCTTTTCAGCGGGGGCGCCCTTTTCCACCGAATTGACCAGCGCCCCCATCGGCTTGGCCAGTCCGAAGGAGTCCGCCAATTCCTTGGTCAGTTCCTGGATGACGACGCCGATGCGGCCGCGGCTCACCCTGCCGCTAGTGCGCAGCGCCTGCTGGACCTCCATCGCCACATCGATCGGAATGGCGAAGGACAGGCCCATGAAACCGCCGGTGCGACTGTAGATCTGCGAATTGATGCCCACCACCTCGCCCTTCATGTTGAACAGCGGCCCACCGGAATTGCCCGGGTTGATGGCGACGTCCGTCTGGATGAAGGGAACGAAGGTCTCCTGGGGCAGCGAGCGGCCCTTCGCGCTGACGATGCCGGCCGTGACCGAGCTCTCGAAGCCGAAGGGCGAGCCGATGGCCACCACCCACTCGCCCACCCGCAGCTTGGTCGGGTCGCCCATCCTCACCGCTGGCAGACCGGCGGCCTCGATCTTGATCAGGGCGATATCCGTTCGCTTGTCGGTTCCGATGACCTTGGCCTTGAATTCCCGCTTGTCGCCGAGCTTGACCAGGATCTCTTCGGCGGACTCGACGACATGGGCATTGGTGAGCACATAACCGTCCGGGCTGATGATGAATCCGGAGCCGAGCGACTTCGTTTCCTGCTCGCGCTGTCCGCCGCCCCCCGGCTGCTTCGGAATGAAGCGCTTGAAGAATTCGAACATCGGATCGTCTTCGTCGAACGGCAGTTGGGGCACGGTCCGGCCGCTGCGCACCACCTGCGTCGTACTGATATTGACCACCGCCGGCCCCTGCCTTTCCACCAGGTCGGTGAAATCGGGCAATTCCCGGGGCTGCGCCTGCACCGAGACGGCGGTGAACGCGAACAGCAACCCGGCCAAGGCGTTGAACAGCTTCATTGAGTTTCCTTGTCTTCTATGCATGGAGTCAGCGGGTGGAGGGCCGGCCGCGGGTGAGAACCGGCTGCAGGCGGCCGCGTGTGCGCTCTCGCGCCTGGAAGCGGACGACCGCGACGAGGGCGGCCACGAATCCGAGCGCACCGCCGAGGAAGGTAGCGCGGTCACCCGCGTTCTCGGCCAGGGTCAAACCCAGGAAAGCCCCCGCCACCAGCATCACGATCGGCAGGAAATACACCATCAGGGCAGCGCGCAGCATGTCCCGATCGCCGAGCCGGACCAGCACCTGCTCGCCCGGCTTGGCGTCGATCGTGTTGGGGACGCGGAACACGCTGCAGCGCGGACCGAATACCTGGCCGACGACGCTGCTGCCGCCGCAGCCGCCCGGCTCGTGGCAGCGACCGCAACCGCCGCTGCGCGAGGCAAGCTCGATCACCGCGTCGGAACCTTCGACCTGCCGCACAATTGCCTGTGCTTCCATCTATCTCCTGATCGGCTCGATGCCGTCGCCAAGCTGCTTCAGCGTCTGCAGCGGAACCTCCCCCACCAGGATGAGGGCATGGCCGCCACTGAGGCGTTTGTACACGTTGATGGCGCCGGTGCTGTAAGTCCCGGCCCGGGGCACCTCCTGCATCCCGGCCAGCGGCTCGATGAATACCGAGATCGCCGCCAGTCCGTCCGTGAACACGTAATGCATCATGGGCGGGGCGTTGTCCTGCAGCTGCCGCTTCATGCCGGCGGTCTTCCTGAAGCCAGGGACCTGGTTGCGGAAGCTCCACGATCCGTCCTCGACATTCGACTCCATTGTCCTGGCGTTATGCACATTCCATTGCGAGTCGTTGCCGCTGAATTTCGGCTTCAGCATGTCCCGGTCGATGTTGCCGCCGATCTGCAGTTGGGTGAAATAGAACTGTTCGATCGGCTCATTCTTTTCGTTAACCATGCGCGCCTTGAGCAGAAGCCCGGTGGCCATATCCGCCCAGAACACGTGGCCATAACGCAGGTTGTCTCTCGGTTCCAGAATCAGCTGCTGACTCTCGATCCCGGCAACGCGGCTGATTTCGCCCCGGCGCATGCGGTAATGCTCCGCCAGAGTGCTGAAGGAGGCCGGCAAACGCGCCGGAAATGCCTTGCGGCTGCCCTGGCGATCGACGATCACCATGCGCTCGGCCGGCAGGTAGCACTTCACCTCATCGTTGTTGCGCACCACCTCACGCGGACTGCCGTCGAGCACCTCCAGCTTCTCGCGCTCGCCCGAGGCGTCCACGACATGGGTGATGCGCGAGGTTTCCGTGTGCCCGCCGCTCTGGTAGACGAAGGTGCCGCTGTAGGACAGGCGCTGCGCGGCGGAGACGATGCGGCCGAGCCATTCGATGGGCTCCCCGGCCGGATCGGCGTAGGCGGGCGCAACCGCGCTGCCGGCTGCGGCCAGCAGCACCCACAGCCATTTCATCGCGCTGCACCCTCGCGGGTATCGGAGACGATGCGGACGTAGTTCGCGAATCCCCGGATGCTGCTGGCCTGCGAGTAGCCCTGGTGCGCGAACAGATAGGGCTTGTCCTGAGATGAATTCGCCAGTTGCGCCGTCTCCGCTGAGGCGGGGACGGCGGCCTGCTGCGGCGGAGGCTGAGGCGTGATGACGGCGACGCTCACCGGCTGCAGAGGGTTCAGCGACTGCGCGATCCAGGCCACGGCGCCGACGCCCATCACCGATGCCGCGAGCGGCAGCGCATAGCGCCAGACGCCGCGCCGGCGCGCCGCCCCCGGCGCAAGCACCGTCGGCTCATCCGCGAGCCGCGCCATCACAGCATGCGTGACGTCGGACGACAGGCGCGGCGAGCGCCGCAATGCATCGCCGATCAAGTGGTACTCGGACCAGGTCTGCCGCAGTTGGGAATCGCGGCACAGTGCATTCAGCACGGAATCTTGGGAGCCTTCTTCCAGCGCGCCATCCATCAACGCCGACACATCGGATTTCATTGCCTCACCACCTCTTATCGGGACCCGTATCGAGCAACGGCCGCAGTCTTTCGGACACTGCCTCGCGCGCCCGGAAGATCCGGCTGCGCACCGTGCCGATCGGGCAATCCATGATCGTGGCGATTTCCTCGTAGGACAGGCCTTCGATTTCACGCAGCATGATCGCGGTCCGCAGCTCTTCGGGCAGTGCCTCCATCGCGGCCGTCACCGTCTCACCGATCTGCTTCGAGAGCAGAACGTGCTCCGGCGTGTTGATGTCCCGCAACTGCTCGCCTTCGTCGAAGGACTCCGCCTCTTCCGAGTCGAACTCGGTCGTGGTGGGAGCGCGCCTCCCCTGGGAAACCAGGTAGTTCTTCGCGGTATTCACACCGATACGATAGAGCCAGGTGTAAAAGGCGCTATCGCCGCGAAAACTCGGCAGCGCGCGGTAGGCCTTGATGAAGGCCTCCTGCGTGACATCTTCAACCTCTGCTGGGTCGCGGATCAGCCGCGACAACAGGCGGCCCAGCTTGCGCTGGTATTTCGACACCAATAGGCCGAATGCCTGCTTGTCGCCTTTCTGAGCGCGCTCGACCAGGGCCTGGTCTACTTCGCGGTCTCCCATTTGGCTGACATTTCTTCGTTATGACTTCTTGAACGCCCGCTGACTACGCGGGATGTCGCCAAGTATAACCGACCCCGGCCCGACTACGTCTGCACCCCAACAGTCGCTTAAAAAGACAGCTGCCGCATGAAATAGTTCAGACCGCGCAAGGGGCAATTGATCCATGTCACGGGGCCGCCGCCGTGCCGGTTGGATGCGTCCGCCATGCTATAGTTTCCCGATTACCCGTGACGGCCCGAAGAAAATGGTTCGCTTCGACGTATTGGTGCTCGGCAGCGGCCTGGCGGGCCAGTCCCTCGCGCTGCGTCTGGCCGATCGCATGCGCGTCGCCCTCGTCACCAAACGCCGCCTGGAAGACTCCGCCTCGGCCTGGGCACAGGGCGGCATCGCCGCCGTGCTCAACTCCGACGACTCGATCGAGGCGCACATCCAGGACACGCTCACCGCCGGCGCGGGGCTGTGTGATCCGGCTGCCACCCGCTTCGTCGTCGAGAACGGCCGTACCTCGATCGAGTGGCTGATCGCCGAGGGCGTGCCGTTCACGCGCGATGCCGAATCCGAGTTCGGCTACCATCTGACGCGCGAAGGGGGGCATAGCCACCGCCGCGTGATCCACGTCGCCGACGCCACCGGTTCCGCGGTCCAGGAAACGCTGACCGACAAGGTGCGGCGTCATGCCAACATCACCATCCTCGAAAACCATATCGCCATAGACCTCATCGTCGGGCGCAAGATCGGGCGGCCGGAACTGGGCTGCGTCGGCGCCTACGTGCTGGACATCGACGCGGAACGAGTGCTCACCTTCGCCGCGGACCACACCATTCTGGCCACCGGGGGCGCGGGCAAGGTCTATCTGTACACGACCAATCCGGATACCGCCACCGGCGACGGCATCGCCATGGCGTGGCGCGCCGGTTGCCGCGTCGCGAACATGGAGTTCATCCAGTTCCACCCGACCTGTCTCTACCATCCGCATGCCAAGTCCTTCCTCATCTCCGAGGCAATGCGCGGCGAGGGCGGCATCCTGCGACTGGCCGAGGGAACCCGCTTCATGCCCGCCCATGATCCGCGGGCCGAACTGGCGCCGCGCGACATCGTCGCCCGCGCCATCGACTTCGAGATGAAGAAGCGCGGACTGGACTGCGTGTACCTCGACATGACGCACAAGCCGGCCGATTTTCTGATCGAGCACTTCCCCAACATCCACGCCCGCTGCCTGGCGCTCGGCATCGACATCGCGCGCGAGCCCATCCCCGTCGTCCCGGCGGCCCACTATGCCTGCGGCGGCGTGCTGATCGACCGCGCAGCCCGCACCGACATCGAAGGACTGTATGCGGTGGGCGAAACCTCCCATACCGGACTGCATGGCGCCAACCGGCTCGCCAGCAACTCCCTGCTCGAGTGCGTGGTCTATGCGCAGGCGGCGGCCCAGGACATCCTGCAGCGATCGCCGCCTCCCCTGCCGGAACTGCCCCAGTGGGACGAATCTCGGGTGACGGATGCGGACGAGGAGATCGTGATCTCCCACAACTGGGACGAACTGCGCCGCTTCATGTGGGACTACGTCGGCATCGTGCGCACCAACAAGCGCCTGGCGCGCGCACGCAATCGCATCGGCCTGCTGTCGCGGGAGATCGACGAGTACTACGCCAATTTCCGCGTCACCAACGACCTGATCGAACTGCGCAATCTGGTGTTGTCGGCCGACCTCATCGTGCGCAGCGCACAGCGCAGGCGCGAGAGCCGCGGCCTGCACTTCAGCCGCGACTACCCGCAACTGCTGTCGCAAGCGCGCAACACGATCCTGCGCCCTCCTCTCAGGACGCGCCGCGGCTGACCGAGGACCGCCAGCGCAGCCACACCCGCAGCTGCCGGAACGCCTCCGCGTCCATCGCGTCGGGCAGCACCAGCACCGAGCGCACGCGCCGCGCCCCCGGCGCCCGCAACAGCACCACCGCGGCAAAGCGATAGACTGTGGAGTCGGGCAGGACTTCCGCCTCGATCTCCTCGCCATCGCCCAGGACGTACCGGATCATGCCGTCGTCCTTGGGCACGAGGGCGACGATCGAGTCGCTCGCCGCCAGCAGCGCCGAGCGGCGCAACGTGAACACCAGCGAGGCCAGCAGCGCCAGAACAGCCGGCGCCTTGAGCCAGGGGGCGAGCGCCAGCGGCACCAGGCAGGCCAGCGCCCCGAGATGGAGCAGCGCGAGTGCCGCCGCCAATTGCCGCGACGGACGCAGCGGCATCATGCCGGATGGGTGCATCGGCCGCCGCTCGGGCAGCCGCCGTCAGAGACGTCGGAAGACGATGGTGGAGTTGGTGCCGCCGAAGCCGAAGGCGTTCGACAAGGCGGCACGAATCTGCATCGGGCGCGCCCGGTTCGGCACGTAGTCCAGGTCACACTGCGGGTCCTGATCCACCAGATTGATCGTCGGCGGAGCGATCTGATTCTGCACCGCCAGCGTGGTGAACACGGCCTCAATGCCGGCGGCGGCCCCCAGCAGATGGCCGGTCATGGACTTGGTGGAACTGACGCACAGCTTTTTCGCGTGCTCGCCAAAGCAGCGCTTCACCGCCAGGGTTTCGGCGATATCCCCGAGCGGCGTCGAGGTGCCATGGGCGTTGATGTAATCGATTTCGTCGAGGTTGGTATGGCCGTTGCGCAAGGCGTTGGACATGCTGCGCGCCGCGCCCTCGCCGTCCTCCGCCGGCGCCGTGATGTGGAAGGCGTCGGAGCTCATGCCGTATCCTGCCACCTCGCAGTAGATCCTGGCGCCGCGCGCCTTGGCGTGCTCGTATTCCTCCAGCACCAGCACTCCGGCGCCCTCGCCCAGGACGAAGCCGTCGCGGCCGGTGTCCCAGGGGCGGCTCGCCGCGGCGGGGTCGTCGTTGCGCGTGGACATGGCCTTGGCGGCGCAGAAGCCGCCGACCCCGAGCGGACTCACGGTGGACTCCGCGCCACCCGCCACCATGATATCCGCGTCGCCGTACTCGATCAGCCGCTGCGCCTCTCCGATGGCGTGATTCGCCGTCGCACAGGCGCTGACGGTGGCGAAATTCGGCCCCTTGAAGCCGTAGTTGATCGAGAGAATGCCGGAAACCATGTTGATGATCGAGCCGGGCACGAAAAACGGCGAGATCTTGCGCGGTCCGCCGGCCTGCACTGCGGTACCGGTCTCTTCGATCAGGGGCAGGCCGCCGATGCCGGAACCGATGCACACGCCGATGCGCTCGGCGTTGTCCGGCCGAACGCCGATGCCCGCATCCTTGAGGGCGTCCATCGCGGCGGCCAGGCCGAAATGGATGAAGGTATCGTAGCGGCGCGCCTCCTTGGCGGAGAGATAGGCAGCCACATCGAACCCCTTGACCTCGCCCGCGATCTGGGTCGGGAAGGGGGCGGCATCGAAACGCGTGATGCGGGCGATGCCGGAACGGCCATTGATGATGCCGTCCCAGGCCGCGGCAACGGTGTTTCCGACCGGCGAAATGACGCCGAGGCCGGTGATGACTACCCTACGGCGCGCCACCCCCATTCTCCCTTCCTAATCCGGCGTCAGGCCTTCTTGACGTGAGCGTTAACGTAATCGATCGCCTGCTGGACGGTCGTGATCTTCTCTGCCTCCTCGTCGGGAATCTCGCACTCGAATTCCTCCTCGAGCGCCATCACCAACTCGACCGTATCGAGCGAATCGGCGCCGAGATCGTCAACGAAGGACGATTCGATCTTGATCTCGGATTCGTTCACGCCGAGCTGCTCGGCCACGATCTTCTTGACGCGTTGTTCGATGTTCTCCACGTAAAGCTCCTTCCCTAAGTGTCCCGTGATCAGGGGGTGGTAAGTCAAAAACCCGCGCAGTTTATCAGATCGGCGCAGGCCGTCCAAAGGCGACGATGTGCTTCGGCGCCGCTACGACATATACATTCCGCCATTGACGTGCAGGGTCGTGCCGGTGACGTAGCCGGCCTGCGGCGAGGCGAGAAAGACCACGGCGGCGGCGATTTCCTCCGCGCGACCGAGACGCCCCAGCGGGATCTGCGTCACCAGCGCCTCGCGCTGGGCATCCCCGAGGGCGCGCGTCATGTCGGTGTCGATGAAGCCGGGGGCGACGCAATTGACCGTGATATTGCGACTGCCCAGTTCGCGCGCCAGCGCCCGCGTCATGCCAGCGACGCCGGCCTTGGCGGCGGCATAGTTGGCCTGCCCCGGATTGCCGGCGCTGGCGACGACGGAAGTGATGTTGATGATGCGGCCGCGTCTCGCCTTCATCATGCCGCGCATGACGGCGCGGGAGAGGCGAAACACGGCCTTGAGATTGGTGTCCATCACCGCGTCCCATTCATCGTCCTTCATGCGCAGGGCGATGTTGTCGCGGGTGATGCCGGCGTTGTTGACGAGAATGGAAACGGCGCCGTATTTCTTCTCGATGCTGCCTATCAGCGCATCGCACGACGCCGCGTCGGTCACATTCAGCACCGCGCCCGTGCCCGTGATCCGGGCCGCGTCCAGCGCCTGCTGGATACCTGCCGCGCCGGCCTCGCCGGTCGCGGTTCCGATCACGCTCGCACCCTGGGCGCCGAGTTCCAGCGCGATGGCGCGGCCGATGCCGCGGCTCGCCCCAGTGACCAGGGCAATCTGTCCTTTGAGCAACTCCGACGTGGTCATCGCACCCCCGCCAAAGCCTGTTCCAGCGACGCCGCGTCCGCCAATGCCGCCCCCTGCAGGGCACCCTCGATGCGTTTGGTGAGGCCGGCCAGGACCTTGCCCGGACCCGCCTCGAACACGTGGGAGACGCCCTGTGCCGCCATGTAACGGATGATCTCGACCCAGCGCACCGGCGAATCGGCCTGCCGCACCAGCGCGTCCCGGATTTTTTCCGGGTCGTCGTAGCAGGCCGCGTCCACGTTGTTCACCACTGGAATCTGCGGACGGCGCAGGGTGACCGTTGCCAGCTTCGTCCTGAGCGCCTCGGCCGCCGGCTTCATGAGGGAGCAATGAAACGGCGCGCTGACCGGCAGGATGACGGCGCGCTTCGCCCCCCTGGCCTTGGCCGCCTCGGCGGCGCGTGCCACGGCGGCGGCATGACCGGCGATCACCGTCTGGCCAGGTCCGTTGAAATTCACCGCCTCCACCACCTGCCCCTGCGCCGCTTCGCCGCAGGCGGCGCGGACCAGTTCGTCGTCCAACCCGAGTATCGCGGCCATGGCGCCCACGCCGGCCGGCACCGCATCCTGCATCGCCTGTGCGCGAAACTGCAGCAGCGGCACGGCGTCGCCGAAGTCGAGTACCCCCGCCGCCACCAGCGCCGTGTACTCGCCGAGGCTGTGCCCGGCGACCAGTGCCGGCTTCGGGCCGCCCTTCTCCAGCCAGGCGCGATAGACGGCGATGCCCGCAGTCATCATGACCGGCTGGGTATTGACCGTCCGGCTCAAGGCTTCGGCCGGGCCCTCGATCACCAGCTGCCACAGATCGCGCCCGAGGGCGGCGGACGCCTCGTCGAAGGTCCTGCGGATCACCGGGAGATCGCCGTAGGCCTGCATCATGCCGACCGCCTGCGAGCCCTGTCCGGGAAAAACCAATGCCAGTTTCATCGCGCCATGAGATCAGAATTCGAGCAGAACCGCGCCCCAGGTGAAGCCGCCACCGACACCTTCGAGCAGCAGGCGCTGGCCGCGTCGGATACGGCCGTCGCGCACTGCCGCATCCAGTGCCAACGGAATCGACGCGGCGGACGTGTTGCCGTGATCGGCCACGGTGACCACCACCTTCTCCATCGGCATTCCGAATTTGCGCGCCGTCGCCTGAAGGATGCGCACGTTGGCCTGGTGGGGAATCAGCCAGTCCACCGTCGCCGCCTCGACTCTCGCCACCGTCAGCACCTCGTTCGCCACATCCGCCAACACCTTGACCGCGAACTTGAACACGGCCTGGCCGTCCATCTGCAGGAACGGGGAACCGGTCACCTTGCCGCCGCAGACGTTGCCGGGGACGGACAGGATGTCAGCATAGCTGCCGTCGGCATGCAGGGCGCTGGCGAGGATGCCCGGCTGCGGCGCCGCCTCGACGATGACGGCGCCGGCGCCGTCGCCGAACAGCACACAGGTGCCGCGATCGTTCCAGTCGAGAATGCGGGAGAACACTTCCGAGCCGACGACCAGCGCGCAGCGGTGGCTGCCGGAGCGGATGAACTTGTCCGCCATGGCCAGACCGTACACGAAACCGCTGCACACCGCCTGCACGTCGAATGCCGCGCCGCCGTTGCGAATGCCGAGTTTGGCCTGGAGCAGCGCCGCCGTGCTGGGAAAGATGTAGTCGGGGGTCGAAGTGGCGACGATGATGAGGTCGATGCTGCCCGGGGCGATACCGGCATCGGCGATGGCCGCCCGGCTTGCCTCCAGCGCCAGGTCGCTGGCGGTCTGCTCTTGGTCAGCGAGGTGGCGCTTGCGAATCCCGGTACGCTCGACGATCCACTCGTCCGAGGTATTGACGCCGCGCGCCACGAGGTCGTCGTTGGTGACGGCCTGGCCCGGCAGATGGCTGCCGACGCCCGAGATGCGGGTATAGATCATGCCGCCACCGCCTGGCGGACGCGCTCGCCGATGCGCTCGATGAGCTTGTTGCGCACCTCTTCCGCCGCCCGATGGAGCGCCATCTCGAAAGCGTAGGTGTCGGCCGAGCCGTGACTCTTGACAACGATCCCCTTCAATCCGAGGAAGCTGGCGCCGTTGTAGCGGCGCGGGTCCACCCTGCGCTTGAAGGATTTCAGCGCCGACATGGCGATCAGGCCCGCCAGCTTGGTCAGCAGGTTGCGACTGAATTCCTCCCGCAGAAAGGTGGCGAGCATCTGCGCCAGGCCTTCCGACGTCTTCAGCGTGATATTGCCGACGAAGCCGTCGCACACGACGACATCGGCCGCACCCTTGTAGATGCCGTCGCCTTCGACGTTGCCAATGAAATTGAGGCCGCTGGTGCGCAACAACTCTCCCGCCTGCTTCACCACGTCATTGCCCTTGATTTCCTCTTCACCGATGTTGAGCAGGCCCACCGTCGGTCGCTCCTTGTGATCGACCAGCGCCACCAGCATGGTTCCCATGATACCGAACTGCAGCAGATGCTCGGGCGCGCATTCGGCGTTGGCGCCAAGGTCCAGCACCAGAGTCTCGCCTTTCAAGGTAGGGAGCGACGTCGCGATCGCGGGCCGATCGATGCCGGGGAGCGTGCCGAGAACGATGGTGGAGATCGCCATCAGGGCGCCCGTATTGCCGGCCGAAACGGCAGCCTGGGCCGTGCCGTTCTTCACCAGATCGATGGCCACCCGCATCGACGAATTGCGCTTGCCGCGCAGGGCGGCGCGGGGCTTTTCGTCCATGGCGACGACCTCGGTCGCATGATGCGCGCGCAGGCGCTCGCCGAACTGCCGTCCGTCGTGGGCAATGGCCGCATCCACCACATCGGGCAGGCCGACCAGGATCACCGCGGCATCGGCTTCATGTCGCAGAAATTCCAGGGCCGCGGCAATCGTGACCGACGGGCCGTAATCGCCGCCCATGCAGTCTATGGCTATGGTGACATCCATCAATGCGCAGGCCCGCAGGCTGGATCCGGATACGCAACGGCCGCCGAAACGGCGGCCGTTGCGGGCGTGGGTCGTCGGCTTATTCGCCCTTGCCCTTGACCACCTTTTTGCCGCGGTAATAGCCGCTCGGGCTGATATGGTGGCGCAAATGGATTTCGCCGGTGGTCGGCTCGACCGCGAGCGGCGGACTGCTCAGAAAGTCGTGGGCGCGATGCATGCCGCGCTTGGAGGGCGATTTCTTGTTCTGCTGGACTGCCATGGCTTGCTCCTGTTGTTCCGATATGGTCCGTATCAGTTCGCATCGCGCTTCAGCGCCGCCAGGGCGGCGAAGGGCGACACCTTTTCCTTGTCATCGGCCGGCCCCGGCAATGCGCATCGTTCGTGCCGCGGCGCCAAGGGTATCGCCAGCATCACTTCCTGCTCGATCAGCGCAACCAGATCCTGCTCGTATTCCGCGGCGATGGCATCGAAGCGGTCATCGGTCAGTTCGTCCTCCGGCCAGGCCACGCCGGACGGCACGAGAAGAAAACGGCTGCGCAGGACGACGGGAAACGCCAGCGGCGCGAGACAGCGCTGACACCGCAGGCTCAACGTTCCATCCGTTTCCAGATCGAGGTACAGCTTCCCTTCCGGGCCGATTTCGCCGCGTGCCGAAAACCGCAGCCTGCCCTGCTCTCCGGCCAGTGAATCCGCCAGGCGGGGCAGCGACCGAACTTCGATTTCGCCATCGACGTGCCGGCCCTCGCGGGCGAATGCGGCGCTGTCGATGACATAGCCTCGTTTCGGCATAAGCGCGCGATGGTATTATTTTTGGCCCTGCATGTCAAAAGACGCGAGCTTGCAAGCCGCATCCCGCCTATGTCTTCGTCCCCCCCGCTGGTTCTCGCTTCGACCTCGCCGTACCGGCGCGAACTGCTGCAACGGCTCGGCATCCGCTTCGAGACCGCCAACCCCGGCGTCGATGAATCCGCGCTGCCCGGCGAAACGCCGGTCGCCACCTCGGAGCGCCTAGCCCTGGCCAAGGCGCGGGCCGTCGCGCACGACTTCCCGGATGCCCTGATCATCGGCAGCGACCAGGTGGCGTATGCGGATGGACGGGTTTTCGGCAAACCCGGCGTTCGCGACCGGGCGGTCGAGCAACTGCGGACCCTGCGCGGCCGCAGCGTCCTGTTCCACACCGCGCTGTGCCTGCTGAACAGTCGCACCGACCACGTACAACTGGAAGGAGTGCCGATCGAAGTGCGCTTCCGCGACATGTCGAATGACGAGATCGAGCGCTACCTGGACCGGGAATCGGCGCTGAACTGCGCCGGCAGCGCGCGTTGCGAGGGCCTCGGCATCAGCCTCCTGGAGTATATCCGCGGCGACGACCCGAATGCCCTGATCGGCCTGCCGCTGATCGCCTTGTGCCGCATGCTGCGCAGCGAAGGCCTGGCGGTGCCGTGAGCGGCTTGCGCACGCCCCATACTCGCGTAGTCTCTTACGGGTGCAATCGTGACAATTCTGGCGAAGAATTCCTCGAACGGCGGGGCTGGAGGATATACAAGGGGGTTCGCCGCTCGCTACAACATGGCAGGTTTTCCGGCCGGAGGTCGCGGGCGAACCTGTCTGGTTCCGGCGCGGCCGGCTTAGGATGGAACCGGGAACGCTGTATCTGATCCCGGCCGGACTCGGGGACCCAGCCTGGCAATCCACCCTGCCGAGCCATGCCCGCGAAATCGTCTGCGCACTGGACTGCTTCATCGTCGAGAACGCAAAGACGGCCCGCGCCGAACTGCGGCGCCTCGGCTACCCGCGCCCGCTCCAGGGTGTCGGCATGGGCGTGCTGCCCGAGCACGGCACGGCGCAGGAGATCGCGGCGGCCCATCAAGCCCTTCTGCAACCGCTGCTGGAGGGCCGTTCTGTGGGACTGCTATCCGAGGCGGGATGTCCTGCAGTAGCCGATCCGGGCGCCGCCATGGTCCGGCTCGCCCATGCCCGGGGCATTCGCGTCGTGCCGCTGGTGGGGGCTTCGGCCATTCTCCTCGCCCTCATGGCCTCGGGGCTGAACGGCCAGCGCTTCGCCTTCCACGGCTATCTGCCGGTAGCGGCAGCCGAGCGGCGCACCGCCCTGCGCGAACTCGAGGAAGAATCACGCCGGCGCGGGCAGACCCAGATCTTCATCGAGACTCCCTATCGCAACGCCGCCCTCTACCAAAGCCTGCTCCAGGACTGCGACCCGAGCACCCTGCTCTGCCTGGCGACCAATCTCACGCTGCCCAGCGAAGCCATCTCGACGCGTAGCATCGGCGCCTGGCGGCGCCGCGAAGCTCCGGCGCTGGCCAAACAGCCAACTGTCTTCCTGCTGCTGGCCGAATGATCAGCGCAGCCGCAGGTGCCCGATGGCCCCGGCCATACTTTCCGCCACATCCGCACCGAACTGTCGCGCCAGCCGGTCGGCGAGGGACTGCTTGACGGTGTAATCCTTGATGTCCTCGGCCTTGATGACTTCCCGCGCCACGTAGTCCACGCTGCCGAAGCCGTCCGCCAGTCCCAACTGGACCGCCTGGGCGCCGGTCCACATCAGGCCGCTGAACAGTTCCGGCGTTTCCTTGAGACGCTTGCCGCGGCCCTTGCGCACCACCTCGATGAACTGCTTGTGGATGTCCTCCAACAGCAACTTGGCGTGTTCGAGCTGCTTCGCGTCCTGCGGCGAGAACGGATCGAGGAAGCCCTTGTTCTCGCCGGCCGTGAGCAGGCGTCGTTCGACACCCAGCTTGTCCATGGTGCCGGTAAAGCCGAAGCCGTCCATCAGGACGCCGATGGAGCCGACGACGCTCGCCTTGTCCACATAGATCTGGTCCGCCGCCACCGCGATGTAATAGCCGCCGGAGGCGCACATGTCCTCCACCACGACATAGAGCGGGATGTTCGGATACTTGGCGCGCAGCCGGCCGATCTCGTCGTTGATGCGGCCTGACTGCACCGGGCTGCCGCCGGGGCTGTTGATGCGCAGCACCACGCCCTGGGTCGTCTTGTCCTTGAACGCCTTCTGCAGCGCTTCGGTGATGCTCTCGGCGCTTGCCTGGCCCTCGGCCGAGATCACGCCATCGAGTTCCACCAGCGCCGTGTGCTTCCTTCCGTCCGGCAGGCTGTCCGTCGGATCACCCCAATCGACGAGCAGGAGGAGCACCAGCGTGAGGTAGGCAAATCCGAGGATCTTGAAGAAGATGCCCCAGCGCCGCCGGCTCTTCTCTTCCGCCAGAGCGGCGGAGGCGAGGCGCTCGATCACCTTGCGTTCCCATTGGGGTTCGTTGCTGTCAGCCATTTGACTCCGCTCTCAGATATACGCGTCCGTCCAGTTCCAGAATGTCGATCGCCGTCAGGCTGTCGCCCTTGCACGGGCCGTAGATGCATCGCCCGGTGGCCGGCTCGTAGGTCGCGCCATGGGTGGCGCAGATCAAGTATAAACCCGATTCGTCAAAGAACTCCCCCGGCATCCAGTCGAGTTCGACTCCGACATGGGCGCAGCGATTGACGTAGGCCAGAACGCGGCCGCCGTGGCGCACCGCAAACGCCGGCAGCCGCTCGCCGTTGCGCTCGATCTCGAAACGCTGTCCCATTCCGGCCTCCTGCAACTCGTCGCTGCGGCAAATCAGCCGTGGCTCTGCAGCCATGCTTCCAGTTCCGAAAAGTCCTCCACGCATGCCAGCGGCTGTTCCGCCAGCAATTCCCGGCGCGGATGGGCGCCGAAGGCCACGGCCACCGCCTCGACGCCGGCGTTGCGCGCCATCTGCAGATCGTGGGTGGTATCGCCGATCATCAGCGCGCGGTCGGGGCCGACCCCGAGACTGGACATGATCTCGAGCAGCATCGCCGGATGCGGCTTGGAAAAGCACTCGTCGGCGCAGCGCGTGACATGGAAGAACGACTCCAAGCCGCTCGCGGCCAGCGACCGGTTGAGGCCAAGCCGGCTCTTGCCGGTCGCCACCCCGAGCCGGCGGCCGCCGGCGTGCAGATCGCTGATGAGATCGAAGGCGCCCGCAAACAACTCAAGATCTTCGTCGCGGGACAAATAATGGTAGCGGTAGCGTTCGGCGAGCTTGCCGTAGTCGAGTGGATCGAGTTCGGGCAATGCCGTGCGCAGGGCATCGTGCAGACCGAGACCGATGATGTGGCGTGCCAGGGCTTCGCTCGGCGGCTCGAGGCCCAGATCGCGGCAGGCAGCCAGAATTGCCGCGACGATGGCCGCGGCCGAGTCCATCAGCGTGCCGTCCCAGTCGAAGACGATCAGATCAAAGCGCTGCACCGTGGTCACGGAATTCGTTCTGCTCCACCCGCCTGACAAAACCGCCCAAGTCGTCCGGCAGAGGCGCTTCGAGTTCCACCGTTGCACCGGTCAGCGGATGGACGAACGCCAGACGCGCCGCATGGAGAAACATGCGTTTCAGACCGACTCGGGCCAGTTCCCGGTTGAGAGCGAAGTCGCCGTACTTGTCGTCGCCGCAAAGCGGATAACCCAGGTGGGACAGATGGACCCGGATCTGATGGGTGCGGCCGGTCTTGAGGTCCACTTCAACCAGGCTGAAGTTCTGCCAGCGCGCTTTCAACCGCACCAGGCTATGGGCGGCCTTGCCCGATTCGGAGACGCGGACGCGGCGCTCGCCTTCCGCCGTTGCGTACTTGTGCAGGGACAGCCGGATGTGGCGCAGCGGATCGGGCCAGCGGCCGCGCACGAGGGCGAGATAAGTCTTGTCCACCGCACCGTCGCGCAGCAAGGCATGCAGCGCGGTCAGCGCCGAGCGCTTCTTGGCCAGGAGGAGAACGCCGGACGTCTCCAGGTCCAGCCGATGCACCAGTTCCAGGAACCGGCTCTGCGGCCGCTGCTGCCGCATCTGCTCGATGATGCCGAAGCTGATTCCGCTGCCGCCATGCACCGCCACACCTGCGGGCTTGTCGATGGCGACGATGGCCTCGTCCTCGAACAGGATGCGGAAGCTGCGACCGGCCGGCGCAACCGCTGGAGTCGCCCGCTGCGCCATGCGCAGGGGCGGAATGCGCACTTCGTCCCCGCAATTCAGCCGATAGTCGGGACCGACACGCCGGCCGTTTACCCGAACCTGGCCGCTGCGCAGGATCTGGTAGACATGGCTCTTCGGTACCCCTTTGCAGTGTCGCAGCAGATAATTGTCCACGCGCTGCGTCGCTTCCTCCGCCCCGATAAGCTCACGCCGCACCGCAGGGGTTTTGCTCAACTCCTTCATATTGAATATACTGGTGCGAGTTTGCGGCATTGTGTCATTAGACTGTGCCCAGCCGCCAACAGACGGTTTCCGGCACGCCGGCCGTATCGGCCGCTTCGGACCCGCTGCAAACCACAGTACGGTTAATTTCGCTCACCGGAAGTAGCGATGGTAATTGATTTGCGCGCGCATCATACAACGCCATTTGCCTGGTCCTGACGTCGGTTGCAGACTCCACCCGCGTCAGGACGCGCCAACGACAAACCCAAGATTTAGTTTGCGACGTTTCCTGTCCATGAGACCCTTTACACCAAACTGATCCGGCCTGTTGCAGCGGCAAGCGGTCTGTCCTGCCCGTTCAGTGCGCGCGGGAGAGCCAGATAATGAAACGCATGCTGTTCAATGCGACACAGGCTGAGGAGCTCCGTGTCGCGATCGTCAACGGTCAGAAGCTGGTCGACCTCGATATCGAGTCAGCCAACAAGGAGCAACGCAAGAGCAACATCTACAAGGCGGTAATCACCCGCATCGAGCCCAGTCTCGAAGCATGCTTCGTCAACTACGGCGCCGAGCGCCACGGCTTCCTGCCGTTCAAGGAAGTTTCCCGCTCCTTCTTCAAGACCGATGTCGAGCCGGCGCGCGCGCGCGTCCAGGATGCGCTGCATGAAGGACAGGAACTGATCGTCCAGGTGGACAAGGACGAGCGCGGCAACAAGGGGGCAGCGCTCACCACCTTCATCAGCCTGGCCGGCCGCTATCTCGTCCTGATGCCGAACAATCCGCGCGGAGGCGGCGTTTCCCGTCGCGTCGAGGGCGAGGATCGCTCTGAACTACGCGAAGTGATGGATCAGATCGAGACTCCAGCGGGAATGAGCCTGATCGCCCGCACTGCCGGCATCGGCCGCACGCTGGAGGAATTGCAGTGGGACCTGAACTACCTGCTGCAACTCTGGCGCGCCATCGAGGGCGCCGCCCAGGCGCAGTCGGGCGCATTTCTGATCTACCAGGAAGGCAGTCTCGTGATCCGGGCCATTCGCGACTATTTCCAGCCGGATGTCGGCGAGATCCTGATCGATACCGACGATGTCTTCGATCAGGCGTGCCAGTTCATGGGCCACGTCATGCCGGGCAACGTCAATCGGGTCAAGCGTTACCGGGATGACGTACCCCTGTTCTCGCGCTTCCAGATCGAGCATCAGATCGAGACCGCCTTCGGCCGGCAGGTGACGCTGCCCTCGGGCGGCGCCATCGTCGTGGATCACACCGAGGCCCTGGTGTCGATCGACGTCAATTCGGGGCGTGCCACGCGCGGCCAGGACATCGAGGAGACGGCTCTGCGAACCAACTCCGAGGCCGCCGACGAGATTGCCCGCCAGTTGCGCTTGCGCGACCTGGGCGGGTTGATCGTCATCGACTTCATCGACATGGAGAATCCGCGCAACCAGCGCGAGGTGGAAAGCCGCCTGCGCGAAGCCCTGCACCACGATCGGGCGCGGGTGCAGATGGGCAAGATCTCGCGCTTCGGCCTGCTCGAACTGTCGCGCCAGCGCCTGCGTCCGGCCCTGGCGGAGATGAGTTACATCCCGTGCCCGCGGTGTACCGGAACGGGGCATATCCGCAGCACCGAATCGGCCGCCCTGCATATCCTGCGCATCCTCGAAGAGGAGGCGATGAAGGAGAATACGGGGGCGGTCCATGCCCAGGTTCCGGTCGATGTCGGCACTTTCCTGCTCAACGAAAAGCGCGCCGACGTCCAAGCCGTCGAACTCCGCCACAAGGTCAACCTAATCCTGATTCCGAACACGAATCTGGAAACCCCGGCGTACGAGGTGGTGCGCCTGCGCCACGACCAGTTGAACACGGAAGAAGTGGCGCAGCCGAGCTACAAGATGGTCGAGATACCGCAACGGGAAGAGTACGCACCTGCTGCCGCGTCCGAGCCCCGGCCCCAGCGCCAGGAAGCCGCGGTCAAGGGAATCACGCCCGACCAGCCGGCGCCCATCGTCGAACCGAAACCGGACGCCCAGGGCATCGCGCCGCCGGCGGCCGCAGGGGCCAGGCAAAGCATCGTCCAGAAGATCTTCGCCTGGTTCCGCGGCAACCGGAAACCGGAGCCGGTCGTCGAAAAGGCGGAACCCCTGACGACGCGGCCCACGCCGCGGGAGGGAGGAAGACGCGGCGGACGACCCCGCCCCGAAGGTCCAGGTCGCGGTCCGCGTCCCGAGCGCGGCGAGCGCGGGGAGCGTCCGGAGCGTGGCGAACGGCCCGATCGCGGAGAACGGGGCGAGCGCGCGGAAGGGCGCCTGCAACCATCGCGGCCGGAAGCAGAAGCCGGTCGTGAGTCGCGGCGCCAGCGCGGGGAGCGCCCTGAGCGCGGCGAACGGGGCGAGCGGCCGGAGCGCCAGGAACGTGGCGAACGGCAGGAACGGCCGGAAGCTCGCGGTGAGCCGCGCCAGCCGCGGCCACCGAGAGAGCGCGCTCCGGCGGCGCCCGCCGCGGTCGCACCGGAAACGGTCACGGAGCCGGAAACGATCGCCGCTGTCGGCGCCGAGGAAGCAGCGTCGGCTGCCGCCGTCGGCGAGGGCGCTACGCAACGCGGCCGGCGCAATCGGCGCGGCGGACGCCGCGAGCGCGGCGAGCGCAAACCGGGGGAAGGTTCGCCGGAAACCGTGCCGACGCCTGAGTCGGCCGAGACCGCGGCGGTCGGCGGCACCGATGTCGGTCTCGCCGCCGTCGCGGCGGCGGTTGCGGCGGTGAGCGCGACGCCGGCGGAGGCCGAGATGTCACCGGCCCTTGCCGAAGCCGAAGCGATGGCACCCGTGCCGATCGCGGGCACGACACCGGTCGAGGTTGCCGTGGTCGAGAGATCCAGCGAATCCTTCGCCGAGGCCAGCATGCCGGTCCGCATCGTGGAGGCACCGGCCGTGCCGACACCCGAACCGGTGTTGGCCGTATCTCCGCTTCCAGAATCAGCTGCCGTCCCGATGCCGGAAGCCGCGCCCGTGGCCGAACCGGTGACTCTCTCCGCAACCTTGGAACAGAGCGGGCTGGTAATGGTGGAGACGAGTGCGGATCGGGTGCAGGCATGGCGACAACCCGAAGCGCCGGAGGAACAGCCGGAGGCACTTCGCCGGCGCCCCCGCGGCGAAGCGGTCCCGGTCCCGGTGGCAGCGGAGCCTCTGGTTCAGATCGAAACCCGAAAATAAGTCCGGGTTCGCCTGCCGGCGCAACACTGGCCGGCACGGCCGCAGTGAACGTTGGCGCAGGGTCTCCAGAAGACCCTGCGCCGCGTCCTCCACCATGTCCAGCACCACATCGAAACCCTTCTCGCCGCCGTAGTACGGATCCGGTACCTCGTCTGTATCGAAGCTTCGGGCGTAGCGCATGAACAGGTCGATCTTGTGCCGATGCCGCTCCGGGCAGGCAGTGTGCAACTCCTCCAAGTTCTCGCGATCCATCGCCAGAATCAGGTCGAATTCCTCAAAATCCGTCGGTGCGATGCGCCGCGCCCGCAGACGGCTGAGATCGATGCCGCGCCGCTGCGCGGCCCGTTGCGCCCTGGGATCCGGCGGCTCGCCCGCATGGTAGGCGTGCGTTCCAGCAGAGTTTACATTAATTTTATCATCCAGTTTATTGTTTTTAAGCAGATATCTTACCACGCCCTCGGCGCTCGGCGAGCGACAGATATTGCCCATGCAAACCAGCAGAATGCGCATCTCGATTCGGACAACCCATTAAAGCCAGCCCGCGACGGGCTGGGGTGTTTGCGGAAACGACAGGACGGAGCGGGTCAATGGGGGGAATTGTTACCCAGGCGCGAGGAAACGAAAAGGAGGAACGCGGCGTAATAGTGAATGCTGATTGTTACAATACCTACATTAACTATTGATTTTATTAATATTATTTCACCAACGTGGCGCATATGCCGTCACCTAGGCCAGGATCGCTCCGGGAGATCCTCTCGACGCCAAGCCGGAGAAGGCTTCGGCGCGCACGATGGGGCGCTACCGCACTGCGGGACAGGTCTTTGGCTCCGGCCGAAATCCCGGCACGGCCTTGATCCGGGCGCGCCGTCCCGGCGGAAACAACGCACGAGTCGGGGTCACGGACCGCTTGTTGCGCGCCACATCCGTACCCGTGGGGCTGGTGCAACGAGGTCGGAGCATGACATTGGTCAACGCGCGTTTCCCACGGGGCCGGAACAATCAGCGCGCAGCACAAAGACCCGCATCCAAAGAGGTCGGCCGCAGCTTCAGTTTTGTCCAGCTAACGACTCGAATCGGAGGATTCCGTGAATCACCTGTCACGACTCATATTTGCCGCGATTGCCCTGGCTTGCCTGGCGCTTCCATCCGCAACGATCGCCGCGGAGGAGGCCTGGGATGAAGCCAAGCCCTTGCACCACACCAACGCCTTCGTGTGCAAGCGCTGTCATCTCGACATCTTCCGCAGTTGGGAGAAGTCGATGCACGCCAACAGTTCGGCCCTGAAGAACCCTCTGCACGGCGCCTTTTACCAGGCCACCGTGGGCGACCCGAGGCAGGAAGGCGTGCTGGCCAAGGAAAATGGCAAGTACCCCGAATGCCTCAACTGCCATGCTCCCAGCGCGGCCCTCGACAAGAAGACCAAGCTCGACGCAGTGTCGGCCTATGGCGAAGGCGTCAGCTGCGTCGCCTGCCACAGCCTGAAGCGCTTCAAGGGCGTCAAGGGGCCGGACGGCCAGCCCCAGCGCGGCATTGCGGCCTACGAGGTAGCGACGAACGGCCTCATGGCACCCTCAGGCATCAACTATTCACCGACCAAGCCGACCGACTCCCAGAAAGGCAATCCGGCGATAAAGCCCCACCATCCCTATGTGCGCGAAGGCAACCCCGCCATGCGCACCAGCGACGCGTGCATGGGCTGCCACGAGGAGCGTTCCAACTTCAAGGGCGCGCCCCTGTGCGTGACCGGCGAGGAAATGCGGGCCTCGGGCTCCTTCGCCACCTGCCAGTCCTGCCACATGCCCAAGGTGGACGGAGTCACCGATCACAGCATGGCGGGCGGCCACAGCGCCGACATGGTGAAGCGCGGCGTCGTCATGTCGATCAATGCCAACGTGGACGGCGAGCGCATCAAGGCCAAGCTTCTGCTCACCAACAAGTTGCCCCACGCCTTCCCCACCGGCGCACCGTTCCGCCACATGGTGGTCAAGGTGCGCGCCTACGACAAGGAAGGCCAACTGCTGTGGGAGAACTTCAAGACCAATCCGGCGGCAGAGGATCCCCAGTCCGCCTTCCATTACGTGCTGGGCAACGACCAGGACCAGATTGCCCAGCCGCCGGCGGCGACCAAGGTGCTGGCCAACACGCGGCTCAAACCCAATGAGACGCGCGAACTCAGCTATGACATTCCGGGGACGAAAGTCGCAGTGGTGCGCGCGGAAGCGTTGTACAACGTGCTCGCCCCGCCGCTCATTGCCCAGATGGGCGACAAGCTGCCGAAGGAGATGACCGCCCACAAGGTGGCAGCCACCGCCGAGTTCTGGCGCTAGCGGCAACCCAGGGCGGGCGCAGCCCGCCCTGCTCGACTCGCCCGGAAGCGGCGGGCCACAGGCCTGCCGGTGGAGGGTTGCGGCTGCGGCCTTTTGCCGCATCCCCGGTTCCGGGCGCTTGATCCGCGTCAATTCCCCGTTCTCCCCATTGGTGGCCCAATAGCGGCCTGGCTCCGCGCGAACGTTCACGTTCGCGTCTTTCCTCGTCAACTTGAAGGAGCCATGCCCATGCCGCAGCAATGCACTCCCCGTGTGCCACTGCAGTTCGCCCCCGATGAACTTGAAGCCCTGCAGCGCGATCCCCGCACCTGCAAGCGCGATCGCCGAACCTTCCTGAAGTGGAGCACCGCCCTGGCCGCCCAGGCGGCGGCCGGCGGTGCCCTCGACCTGCTCAGCGGCGGCCCGGTCCGCGCCGACGACACCATGGCCAACGTCGCGCGCTGGGTGTATTCCGTGTGCGGCTACTGCTCGGTCGGCTGCGGCCTGCACATCGGCGTCGATGCCGCCGGCAAGGCGGTGTTCATCAAGGGCAACGCGCGCCACCCCACCAACGCCGGCCAGGTCTGCGTCAAGGGCCTGTACGAGTACAAGGTGCTCGACGACAGCCAACTTCGGGTGGGCAGCCGCGCCCGCTACCCGCTGCTGCGCAACGCCGCCGGCGGTTACGACCGCATCACCTGGGAGCAGGCCATCGACCTGCTGGCGCGGCGCATCGCCGACGCGGTCGCCCGGGACGGCCCCGACTCGGTCGGCATCTACAACACCGGACAATGGACCTTGGAGGAGTATTACTCCATGGGCAAACTGGGCAAGGGCGCCATCGGCACCAGCGTGATGGACTCCAACACCCGGCTGTGCATGGCGGCGGCAGTCTATGGCTACATGAGCACCTTCGGCTCCGACGGCCCGCCCGGCTGCTATGCGGACATCGAGCACACCGACTGTTTCTTCCTCATCGGCACCAATCCGGCGGAGATGCATCCCCAGGTATGGCGGCGCATTGCCAAGGCGCGCGCGACGACGCGGCGGCCGAAGCTGATCGTGGTGGACCCGCGCCGCACGCTCACCGCGCGCAGTGCCGACCTGCACCTGGCGCTTCGGCCGGGGACCAACGTCGCCCTGATGAACGGCATCCTGCAACAACTGATCGCCAAGGGCTGGATCGCCCGCGACTACATCGACGCCCACACCCGCAATTTCGAGGCGCTGCGGGCCAAGATCGCAGCCTATACGCCGCAGAAGGTGGCGCAGATCACCGGGCTCGCTGCGACGGACATCGAAACCGCGGCGCGCTGGATCGGCGAATCGCGCGACGTCTGGTCGCTCTTCATCCAGGGCGTGTACCAGAGCATGGGCGCGACCGACACGGTGCGGCTGATCTGCGCCATGCATCTCGTCACCGGCAAGATCGGCCGCCCCGGGTCCGCGCCGTTCAGCATCACCGGCCAGTCCACCGCCATGAGCAACCGCGAGGCAGGCGGCTCGTCGGCGCTGGCGGGCTACCGCAACTACTACAACCCGGACCAGGTGGCAGCGCTGGAGACGGCCTGGAACGTTCCGGCCGGCCGCATCCCGCGCCATGCCACGGTGCCGGTCAGCTCCGACAAGGAACTCCAGCCGGGCATAGCGAGCATGACTTCGATGATGCGCGAGGGCGCACTCAAGGTCTGGTGGGTCGCCTGCAGCAATCCGGCGGTATCGCTGCCCGACCTCAACCAGCTGTTCGCCGATCTCGATTTCGCCAATCCGCAGCGCCCCTTCGTCGTGGTGCAGGACATCTACGATCCGATGGAGACCAAGGTGTTCGCGGACCTGTTCCTGCCAGCGGCGCAATGGGCGGAGAAGACCGGTACCTACACCTGCTCGGAGCGCCGCGTGAACCTCGGCCGCCAGGCGCTGACGCCCCCCGGATTCGAACTGCGGCCGGCCTACGGCGCCTATTCGGATTTCGACATCATCCGCATGGTGGCGCAGAGGCTGGCGACGCTCGACGCCCGCTATCGTGATGCGGGCGGCAAGCCGCTGATCGGCTACGCGACGCCGGAACAGTGCTTCGAGGAATGGAAGCGCGTCTCCGCCGGACGCCCCTGCGACATGAGCGGCATGAGCTACGCGTCCATCGAGGCGAACAACGGCCTGGCCTGGCCCTCCACCGCGACCAATCCGACCGGCGGCGCCCGCCTCTACACCGACGGGCGCTTCAACACCAACTGGGACCGCGCCCAGTACGGCAAGAGTCCGGATGCGCCCTGGATCGATCCCGACGACCTGGCCCGTGCCTACCTGTGGGCGGTGGACTACGTTCCGCCGCCGGAGGTGCCGGACGAAGAGTATCCGTTCTGGCTCAACACCGGCCGGGTCATCGAGCATTTCCATACCCGCACCAAGACCAAGCGCGTGGCCCAGGCGCACGAGATGGTCCCGGAAAACTTCGTCGAGATCCATCCTGCCGATGCCGACGTCCTGCGGCTGAGGACGGGTGATCTGGCGCGGCTGACCACGCGCCGCGGCGAGATCGTGGTCAAGGCGCGGGTGACCGAGACCGTGGCCGCCGGACAGGTCTTCGTGCCGATGCACTTCGGCGACCTGGACCCGGTGGACGTCGCCGAAAACGGCGGGCGCCAGGTGGCGGTAAACCGGCTCACGCTCAACTACGTGGACCCGGTGTGTTACCAGCCCATCTACAAACACTGCGCCGTGCGCGTGGCCAAGGCCTGAGGAGAACCCGACCATGACGAATCGTTTCCTCCGGCTCGCCCTCGTCGCCGTAATTGCAGTGGCGTGGCTGCCCGCCTCCGCCGGCCGTGCCGTCCAGACCACCGGCAATCAGACCTACGACACCAGCTACGCGGTGGAGAACAGCCAGGCCTGCCTCGGCGGCGGCTGCCACGAGCTGGATGCGCAGTTGGTGGCGGACTACACCGCATCCGCCATGACTCATGTCATGGTCAAGTGCAATGTCTGCCACGGCACCCACACGGCGGCGGATGTGGGCCTGCCCAAAGCGAACCTGACCGGCTATCGCACCGGCATGGGCGCCACCGGTTATGTCGTCGGCAAGGATCGCTGCCTGGCCTGCCACAGCGGCGCATCGCTGCAGCCGGGACATCCTTCCGCGGCGCGCGACTGCATCGCATGTCACGCCCCGCACGTGTTCCCCGCCGGGCATTGAGAGCGATATCGGGACGGTGATCATGGGGTCGGCACTCCCCCATGTTGCCGGACCCGTCCCGGCCGTGCCGGGAGGCTGGGTTCATTCATAGCGGCCGCGCCTCGCCCGCTTCCTCGTGCGTCCGGCCGTCGCGGATGTGGTAGATGCGGCGGAAGGTGGGGATGATCTTCTCGTCGTGGGTCACGACGATGATCGCCGCTCGGTACTGCACCGCCATCTCGTTGAGGATGCGTATCACGGCCAGCGCGCGCTCGGAATCCAGCGGCGCCGTCGGCTCGTCGGCGAGAATCACCGGCGCATGATTGGCCAGCGCGCGGGCGATGGCCACGCGCTGCTGTTCGCCCCCTGACAGCTGCGAAACTTTAGCGCGGGAGCGGTGGACGACGTCCAGCGCAGTCAGCAGATCCAGCGCACGGCTGCGCGCGGCGGCGTTGCTTACACCGGCCAGCATCGGCAGCAGCGCCACGTTGTCGGTGACGTCGAGGAAAGGGATCAGGTACGGCGCCTGGAAGATGAAGCCGATGCGGTCGCGGCGCAGGGCGCGCAGATCGGGAATCCGCCAGCCGCCCCGGTCACCATCGTAGATCGTTTGCCCGGCCAGTTCCATGTGGCCATCGGTCGGCTCGATGACTGCGCCCAGGCACTTGAGCAGGGTGCTCTTGCCGGAACCGCTGGGTCCGATCAGCCCGACCACCTCGCCCGGCCATACGGCCATGTCCACACCCTTCAGCGCGTCCACGGCGGCGTCGCCCGTGCCGTAGCGCTTCCTGAGGCCGCTGAGGCGGATGGCGGGAGTATCGGCCAAGTCAGCCTCCGATCGCTTCCGCCGGGTCGATGCGCAGCGCGGCGCGGATCGCCACCACGCTGGCGAGCGCGCAGATCGCCATGACGATGCCGAACCCCCGCACCGCGTCCTCCGGCACCAGCAGCACGTACTTGGGGAACACCGGCGCCCATGACCCGGCGGCGACGCGGCCGACGAGAAAACCGACGAGCCCCAGGCCCAGCGCCTGCTGCAGGATCATCGCAGCGATGGTCCGGTTTTTCGCCCCGATGAGCTTCAGCACGGCAATCTCCCGCACTTTGGCCATGGTCATGGTGTAGATGATGAAGGCGACGATGGCCGCGGTCACCACCGCGAGAATGACGAGGAACATGGCGATCTGCTTGGAGGAGGTGGCGATCAGCTTTGCTACCAGGATGTCTTCCATCTGGGGCCTGGTGTAGGCCGTGAGCCGCTTCCAGCGGCGGATTTCCCCGGCCACGGCGTCGGCATCGGCGCCGGGTTCGATCTGCACCAGCACGGCGTTAACCATGCGGCTTTGCGCGCCGGCGGCCTGCACGGCTTCGAGCAGGCCCGGCACGCCGGGGCGGTTGAAGGTCGGGTTGGCCGCGGTGCGCGCCCGCTCGTTGATGAGTGCGTCGTTGTCCTTGAGGAACTGGATCTCCTGGGCATCCTTGAGCGGAACGAAAACCATGGGGTCGCCGCTGGCCGAAACCATGCGGCGGGTGAGCCCGACGATCCGATATTCGTGGCGGCGTATGCGCACGCGTTCGCCGAGCCTCAGTCCGGTGCGCTCGTCGGCGATGGCCTCGTAATGCGCCTGCAGGATCGGCCGTCCGGCGGTGAGATAGGCGGGCGCGCCGGGGCGGTTCGGGCGGTCCACCTCGATGCCGACGAGCATCACCCGCGACTCGTTGCCGCCGTGCTCGATCTGCATTGTCAGATAGGCGGCGTTGCCGGTATCGGCCACGCCGGGCAGTCCGGCGATGCCGCGCCAGGCGTCGTCACGGAGGCTGGACGGCTCCGCATACGGACCGAGCGTGCCCTGCTGCACAACCCACAGGTCGGCACCGCTGTTTTCGATCAGCACCTGTCCGTCGTCCACCATGCCGCGATAGATGCCGGCCATCGACAAGGTGACTCCGATAAGGAGACCCAGCCCGATGCCGGTGAACAGGAACCTGCCCCAGCCGTGGAGGATGTCGCGGCCGGCGAGGTTGATCACGGCGCCGCCTTCACGAGTGCATCGACCACTTTTACGCGCACACCCGGGGTGATGGTCTGCCTGCTGTGGACGATCACCTCGTCGCCCGCGGCCAGGCCGCTCACGATCTGCACCTGCCCGTCGGCCGATGCCGCGCCCGTGGTGACGGCGGCGAGTTGCGCGCGGCCGGACTCGACCCGCCACACGCCCTCGCCCTTGCCCACCTGCTTCACCGCGGCGGCGGGGACGGCCAGCGCCCTCTCGACCGCCGGCAGATGCAACGTCACCTCGGCCAGTTCGCCGAGCGCAAGTTGACCTGGTGCGGCGTCGAACGCCACATTGGCGATGCGCTCTTCCGCCACCGCATCGCCCACCAGATCGACGCGCTCGACACGCCCCTTCCGCACTTCGAGGGGGCGCGAGCGCAGCAGGATGTCGGCGGAAAGTCCCAGCGCCAAGCCCGCCGAGCGGCCCTGATCGACACGCACCCGCAACCACAGCGTCGCCGGGTCGATCACCTGCAGCACCGACTGCCCGGCCACCACGGTCGAGCCGGGCTCGGCCAGCCGTGCGGTGACGATGCCGGCGACCGGACTGACCAGCCGCAGGTGGGCCCGGCTCTTGGCCAGTCCCGTGAGGTCGGACTGGCTGCGGCGCACCTCTTCCCCGGCAGCGGCCAGTGCCGCTGCCGCGGCCTCCTGTCCGGCGTGGGCGGCGGCCGCTTCGTGGACTTTGGCGTCCGCCGCCTCCTGGCTCACGAAGCCCCTGCGCCGCAGGTCGGCGAAGCGCTCGCTGCTGGCTTGGGCGAGACGGGCGCGGCTGGTCGCCTCCTCGCGTGCGGCCTGCGCCGATCGGACGAGATCTGAAGCGCGGGCGGTAGCGGCCGCAGCGCCAGCCTGGCGCGCATCGAGATCGACGGGATCCATCTCGGCCAGCAACTGGCCGGCAGCCACGGCATCTCCCTGGTCGACCAGCACCCGGGCGACGCGGCCGGCCACCGTCGGGCCGATGGCATAGCTGCGCCGCGCCTCGACCGTTCCAATGCCGAACAACGAGCGTGACAAGGTCGTTTCGGCGGCCTTGGCCACGGTCACCCGGACCGGAGCCAAGGGCCCTTGCGTCGCCACAACCCAGACGAAGCCGGAGAGAAAGAGAAGCGCGAACGCCCCCAGCAACAACCCGCGGCGGGAAAGAGCTGTCATCGGACTTCTCCGCGCAGCCCATGGATCAGCAGTGGAAAGATGCGGCGGGCGGCGGACTGCATGCCCTCCTCGCCGCGGAAGAGCGTGCTTTGCACCACCAGACCCTGCACCGTGCCGATGAACAGTACGGCGGCCGCCTCCTCGTCGAGGTCGGCGGCCAGTTGCCCGCATTGCCTGGCATCATTCAGCAGCCCGCACAGTCGCTGCCGATAGCCGGCCACCATCCTCCGCACGCGTTCGTGGAAGTCCGATTCGGCCGGCCGCTGCAGTTCGTGAAAGAGGATGCGCGGCACTCCGGGATGCCGCGCAACGAAGTCCACGTGGGCGTGAAATACCCGTTCCAGGATCGCCAGCGGTTCGCCGCCGGCGGCGAAGGCGGTATCCACGACGCTGCCGAGTTCGTCCCGTACCCAGTCGAACACCGCGGCCCACATCGCCGCCTTATCGGGAAAGTGGCGAAACAGCGCTCCCTGGGTGAGGCCGATGCGATCGGCGATGGCCTGGGTGGTGATGCCCTCGGGACCGTGTTCCCGCGCCAGTTCGACGACGGCGGCGACGACGTCGCGGCGACGCTCGTCGGCGGAGAGGCGCTTGCGCGGTCCGGCTGTTTCGGGCTCGGGATTCGCCAACATCGATGGACTCGCCTCTTGCAATGTAAGTAATAAGTCACTATCTTATCCCGGAGCCCCAAATCCGATCAAGCCTTCGGATCGGTTTTTCGCGGCACACAGCCACCCTTGCGACAGGAGACGCAGATGAAGCATTCGAGAACAGTCCTCGCCATCTTGACCGCCGTCGCCCTAGTCGCGACGCTCCCGGCGACGGTCGAGGCTGCGGCGTCCCATGACCATCACCACGAAGCGGCGGCAGCCGAACTGCACCTCAACCAGGGCAGGAAATGGCCGACCGACGCCGTGCTGCGGCGGGGCATGGCGGCGATGCGGACGGAACTTGCAGGCCGGCTCCACGCCATCCACAAGGGGAACCTCGGTCCGGACCAGTACGTCGCCATTGCCAAGTCGATCGAGGCAGAGGTCGGCACCATCGTCGGCCAGTGCAAGATCGAGCCCGAGGCCGACGCCATGCTGCATATCGTCATCGCCGACCTCATGGGCGCCGCCGAAACGATGCAGGGGAAGGCACCGGGCAGCGCTGCGGAGGGAGCCCACCGCGCCGTCGTCGCCCTCAACAACTACGGCAAATATTTCTCCCACCCCGGCTGGCTGCCGATCCGCTGATCGGCGGGTGGCAGCCGCGGGCGACTCCTTTCGCCCCGCGGGTCCTGCAGGCCTGCGCAGTCGGCTAGGAGGGCCGCGGGCCCGCCGGGGCTTCGCCCGGATCGTGCTGATCGGCGCCGAAGGCCTGGCGCCGCAGGCGGAACAGTTCGTCCCGCGCCGCAGCCGCGCGCTCGAATTCGAGGTTGCGCGCGTGCTCCATCATCTCCCGCTCCAGGCGCTTGATCTCTCTGGCGAGATCCTTCTCGCTCAGGGCGTCGTAATGGGCGCGCCGCTGCGCCGCCTTGAGCTGTGACCCCGCCTCCTCGGGTTCGTACACGCCGTCGATGATGTCCTTGATGCGCTTCGACACGGTGCGCGGCGTGATGCCGTGTTCCGCGTTGTGGGTCATCTGTTTGGCGCGGCGCCGCTCCGTTTCCGCCAGCGCGCGCCGCATCGAATCCGTGATCCGGTCCGCATAGAGAATGGCGGTGCCGTTGATGTGGCGCGCCGCCCGGCCGATGGTCTGGATCAGCGAGCGTTCGGAGCGCAGGAAGCCTTCCTTGTCGGCGTCGAGGATCGCCACCAGCGAGACTTCCGGAATGTCGAGCCCTTCCCGCAGCAGGTTGATGCCGACCAGGACGTCGAACTCGCCGAGCCGCAGGTCGCGGATGATCTCCACCCGTTCCACGGTCTCGATGTCGGAGTGCAGGTAGCGCACCTTGACGCCGTGTTCGCCCAGATACTCGGTGAGGTCCTCCGCCAGCCGCTTGGTCAGGGTCGTGACCAGCACGCGCTCGCCGCTGGCCACCCGCAGCTTGATCTCGCCCAGCAGATCGTCCACCTGGGTCGAAGCGGGCCGCACATCCACCGCCGGATCGATGAGGCCGGTCGGGCGCACCACCTGCTCCACCACCTGACCCTGATGGCGCCGCTCGTAATCCGCCGGCGTCGCCGAAACGAAGACCGTCTGCGGCATGAGCTGCTCGAACTCGTCGAAACGCAGCGGCCGGTTGTCCAGCGCCGACGGCAGCCGGAAGCCGTATCCCACCAGGTTTTCCTTGCGCGAGCGGTCGCCCTTGTACATTGCGCCGACCTGGGGAATGGTGACATGGGACTCGTCCACGAACAGCAGCGCCGTGGGCGGCAGGTAGTCGATCAGCGTCGGCGGCGGCTCGCCTTCCTTGCGCCCGGACAGGTGGCGCGAGTAGTTCTCGATGCCCTTGCAGAAGCCCAGTTCGTTGAGCATTTCCAGATCGAAACGGGTGCGCTGCTCGACGCGCTGCGCTTCCGCCAGCTTGCCCGAGCGCTGGAAAAAATCGATGCGCTCGGCCAACTCCTTCTTGATGGCCTCGATCGCCCGCAGCGTCGTCTCGCGCGGGGTGACGTAATGGCTCGACGGATAGACGGTGAAGCGCGCGATGCGCTGCTCGGCGTGGCCGGTGAGCGGATCGAACAGGCGCAGGGATTCCACCACGTCGTCGAAAAGCTCGATACGCAGCGCCTTCTCCGCATGCTCGGCAGGGAAGACGTCGATCACGTCGCCGCGCACGCGAAAGGTGCCGCGGCGGAAGTTGACTTCGTTGCGCTCGTACTGCATCTCCGCCAGGCGCCGGATGACTTCGCGCTGGGAGATGCGGGCGTGTTCCCGCAGGTGCAGGATCATGCTGTGGTAATCCACCGGGTCGCCGATGCCATAGATGCACGACACGGTGGCCACGATCACCACGTCGGGCCGCTCCAGCAGCGACTTGGTGGCGGAGAGCCGCATCTGCTCGATGTGCTCGTTGATGCTGGAGTCCTTCTCGATGTAGAGATCGCGCGACGGAACGTAGGCTTCCGGCTGGTAGTAGTCGTAGTAGGAGACGAAGTACTCGACCGCGTTGTCGGGGAAGAACTCGCGGAACTCGGCATAGAGCTGGGCGGCGAGCGTCTTGTTCGGCGCCAGCACCAGCGTCGGCCGCCCGAGGCGGGCGATGACGTTGGCCATGGTGTACGTCTTGCCGGATCCGGTGACGCCGAGCAGGGTCTGGTACAGGAGGCCGGCGTCCAGCCCTTCGAGCAGCTTCTCGATCGCCTGCGGCTGATCGCCGGCCGGCAGGAACGGCTGGTGCAGCCGGAATGGGCTGTCGCGGAACACCACCGCCTGCTTGCCGTCGCTGCCGTCGATGCGCTCGCCCATGATAAAATCGCGTCCTTGCTTCGATGATGCGGCCGTCGCGGCAGTACCGCCGGCGGCCAATCGTTCATTATTCCGCAGTTCGCAGCGCAAAGCACACGGGATCTCTCGCGGCGGCCAGCCGGACGACATCGGACGGGTAACGTAACGCCGCGTCGCGCCGCATAAACTGAAAACCTTGGAGTGGCTATGACTTCTTCGATCTTCGCCGCGGTGGAGATGGCTCCCCGCGATCCGATTCTCGGTCTGACCGAGGCCTTCAACGGCGATTCGCGCCAGAGCAAGGTCAACCTCGGCGTCGGCGTCTACTACGACGACAACGGCAAGGTTCCCCTGCTCGCCGCGGTCAAGGCCGCCGAGAAGACGCGACTGGAGGCGGCGCCGCCCCGCGGCTATCAGCCGATCGAAGGCTCCGCCGCCTACAACAAGGCGGTGCAGGATCTGGTGTTCGGCGCCGGGTCGGCGCTGATAGGCGAGGGTCGCGTGGTGACGGTGCAGGCGCTCGGCGGCACCGGCGCGCTCAAGGTCGGTGCGGACTATCTGAGACGCCTGCTGCCCGAAGCCAAGGTCTACATCAGCGACCCGAGTTGGGAGAACCACCGCGCCCTGTTCGAGGCCGCCGGCTTTGCCGTGGCGAACTACCCGTACTACGACGCAGCGACGCGCGGTGTCGACGCGCAAGCCATGACCGCCACCCTGTCCACGCTGCCCGCAGGTTCGATCGTCGTGCTGCACGCCTGCTGCCACAACCCCACCGGCGCCGACCTCAGCGCCGATCAGTGGCGGCAGGTCATCACGGCCATCCGCGCGCGCGGCCTGGTGGCGTTCATCGACATGGCCTACCAGGGTTTTGCCGACGGCATCGAGCCGGACGCCATGGCGGTCAGGCTGTTCGCCGAGTCGGGCCTGCAGTTCCTCGTCTCCAGTTCGTTCTCCAAATCCTTTTCCCTCTACGGCGAACGGGTCGGCGCCCTGTCCGTGGTCACCGCCAGCCGCGACGAGGCCGCGCGCGTGCTGTCCCAGATCAAGCGCGTGGTCCGCACCAACTACTCCAACCCGCCGACCCACGGCGGCGCCATCGTCGCGGCAGTCCTCACCAATCCGGAACTGCGCAGGACCTGGGAAGAAGAGCTGGCCGGCATGCGCGAGCGCATTCGTTCCATGCGCGCCGGACTGGTGGACAACCTGAAGGCGCACGACGTGACGCAGGACTTCGCGTTCGTCACCCGCCAGCGCGGCATGTTCTCCTACACCGGACTGTCGGCGCCGCAAGTCGAGCGCATGAAGACGGAATACGGCATCTACGCCGTCAGCACCGGTCGCATCTGCCTTGCCGCCCTCAATTCGCGCAATCTGGACTACGTTGCGCAGGCAATCGCCGCCATACTGAAGGGATGAAGCCGCCGTCCGGCCTGAGCCGACGCGCCCTGGCGGGCGCCGCCGGTCAGGTCGGTTCCGCGGCGCTGCGCGCGGCGACGATGCGGCTGCCGCTGAGCACCGGATTCTGCACCGAACCGGAGACGGAGAGCGGCACCCGGCGGCTGCCGGTGCTGCCGCGCAATTCGACGGTGACCGATCCGGCCACCCGCTGATTGCCGCTGATGGCGATCTGGCCGTCGGCGCTGATGAGGCCGGAGTGCAGCCGCATGCGCGAAACCTGCCACGCCCGCGCGTCCACCCGCAGTTGGCCGGAGAACGCCTCGAAGCGGGTCGCACCGCCGCGCACCGTGTTGCGGTCGGAGCGTGCCGCCTCGACCAGGTCGAAACCGTCCAGCACGCCGTGCTGCACCGTGATCATGCCTTCCATGGCGAGGCCGCTGCCGGGACCGGCTCCGGAGATGGTGCCGCCACCCACTTTGACCATGCCGCTGGCGCTGCCTTGCAGCATCAGGTCCGACTTGGCCTGCGCCAGGAGCTTGCGGACTTCGACGTGTTTGACTTCCAACTCGGCGCTCAACTGGCGCGTCTCGTTCATCAGCATCGTCGCCGCGCCCGAGATCGATCCATCGGCCATCCGCCCATACACCTTGCTGAGGCGCATCGCGTCGGCCGTCAGCGATCCTTCGGCTTCGAAGTAATCGAAGGCCAGGGGCGCCATGAAATCCGGTGCCCAGCCCTGGACGCCGGAAAGTTTGATGCGATAACCGGCCGTATGCGGCGCCAGTTCGCCGCTCAACGCTCCGCTGCCGGCGAAGCGCAGCATGCGCAATGCGCCGTTCCGGTCCATCGTACCCTCGCCATGCATCGGGTCGGTGGTGATCTCGCCGAAGCGCAGCGAGACGTTGGCAAACCCGATATTGCGCACGATCAGCCCGCCGGCGCCGGCGCGCGAAAACCAGTCGGCGATCGCCGGCAGCGCGCGCGCCGCAATCTCGCTGCGCTCGATCCGCAGGGTCTGCACCACGAATCGTTCGCCGAAGAGGGAAAGCGGATCGGGCACGACGCCGAGGCTGCCGACGACGATCGGGGTGTCCGTGCCGATGCTGACATTTTCCAGCGTGAGATTGGGGCTCGGCAGCCAGGAGAAATGCACGTTTCGGATGTGGACCGGCTGCCCGATGGCGGCGGCGAGTCGCTGCTCGATACGCGGCAGATGCCGCTGGTAAGGATAGAACGCGATTCCGGCCGCGACCAGCAGCGCCACGGCGAGCATCAGCCCCGACGCCAGCTTCGCCCAGTTGATCCGGCGTTCGCCGGCGCCGACGGAAGCGCCGGCTGCGGGCTCCGGCCGCTCGCCATGCGGCTTTCCCGCGGACCTCGCAGGTGTCGTCGGCCGCCGGGCCGGGGACGATTTCCCGCTCCCTGACGGCGCGCGGCGCGCAGCCGCTGCGCGGACCGGGCGTGCGGATCTGGACGTGCCCTCGCCCACGTCGTCGATCGTGATCACCTCGACCAATCCGCCAGAGACCCGCGGATCGGTGTCGGTGACCTGCGACGGCAGGCCGGGCACGGTCGGCGCCGGAGCTTGCTCCACCGCGAAAGGCGGCGTCGCCGTCGCGGTGATGTCCTCGCCACGCAAACGGCGTTCCTCCATGGTCTCGATCAGGCCACTGCGCTGAAGGTCCGCCAAGGCAGCTTCGCCGACGGCACAATCGCCGAAACGGGCGGCGATGTCCGCGATGTCGCGCTCCCCATCCACCAGTGCGAGCGCCCGGCGCAGATTTCGCTGAACCAGGCGTGTCGGCTGCTGCAGGGCGGCCTCGCCGCTGGCGGTGCGAACGAATACCAGACTACTATCCATGGGCGTTCCTGTGTGGCGGCGAAGCAATGTGACTCGCGGTCGAATGGAACCCGGTTTGCTTGACGCGTTACGGTGAAATGTCTACCATTCGCGCCTCGGCAATTCCCCGATAGCTCAGTCGGTAGAGCGACGGACTGTTAATCCGCAGGTCGTAGGTTCGAGCCCTACTCGGGGAGCCAAGCCATCCACCCGATCACCGGTCTGGATAGCACGACCTCCTTCCCGGCAACCCCAATATCCCACGGCGATCGCGCCGCTTGATAGTGAAAATGTCACGAGGCCTGCGGCCCGCGACGTGGATTGCCAACTATGTCCTCAGTAATATCGTTTCGGACGCGCCAGGCGATCTACGTAGGCGCCGTGCGCGGCACTATGAAGCGAGCGGAGCGCACCGGCTCCGCGCAGGAATGGGCGGCCGATACGGCCGCCTCAGGCTTTGGCCAGATTGTCTTCGGCGAAGCCCCAGTTGAGCAGCTTGTCGATCACCGCGTTCACATAGTCCGCGCGGCGGTTCTGGTAGTCGAGGTAGTAGGCATGCTCCCACACGTCGATGGTGAGCAGCGGCTTCTGCCCCTTGCTCATCGGAACTTCGGCGTTGGCGGTGCGCACCACCTTGAGCTTGCCGCCGTCGAGCACGAGCCAGCCCCAGCCGCTGCCGAACTGGCCGATCGTGGTGGTCGCCAGTTCCTTGCGGAAATTGTCGAAACTTCCGAAATCCGCGTCGATCTTCTTCGCCATGGCGGCGCCCGGCTTGCCGCCGCCGTTGGCTCTCAGGCTGTTCCAGTAAAAGGTGTGATTCCAGATCTGCGCTGCATTATTGAAGATGGCCGTCTTGTCCACCTTTCCCGCAGACTCCAGCACCACCTTGTCCAGCGCCAGGCCCTCGAGGCCGCTGCCCTTGATCAGGCTGTTGAGGTTATCCACATATCCCTTGTGATGCTTGCCGTAGTGGAACCCCAGGGTGTTGGCCGAGATGACCGGCGCCAGAGCGGACTCGGCGTACGGCAGCGGCGGCAAGGTGAAAGGCCCCGCCGCCTGGGCTCGCACGATCCTGGGAAAAGCGGCGACGGCGACACCGGCTCCGGCCAGCGTCAGGAAATCCCTGCGTGTCATGCCTTCGAGGCAGTCATTCATCCTCTTCTCCTGGTGATTGAAAAGCGAAGGCGGCCCGGGCGTCCGCCCGAGCCGCGATTTTGCTGGCGCGAAGGCTATTTCTTCTCTGCGGGCGCCGCCGCTTGGGCCGCCGATGCCGGCGCCGCGGTCGCAGGTGGCGCCGGTGCCGCGGCGGCGGGGGTTGCCGGCGGCGCAATCGGCGTCGGCCTGACTTCGACGCCCTTTTCCTTCATCAGCTTGATGTAGCGTTCCGCGATCTGATCCTGGGAATTGCCCAGGGCCTCCGCGTCCTTCTTGGCGGTTTCCGCTGCCTTGGCCTTGGTCTCGTCAGCCTTGGCCTTCTGCTCCTCGGTCGGCGGCGGCAGCTTGGCCCAACCCGAGCTTGCCGCTAGCGCCAGAACCGCACCCATCATCCATGCCCTGAATATCATCATCGCTCTCCCCTGGTACAACGGGCCGCCTCAGCCGCCCATGCGGCGATATTCGTTCTGGCTGAGATTTCGCGCCTTTATGCGCTCCTCCCACTTGGCCTTGTCGCCGCCGAACTCCGGGCTGTCCCAGGGCTTGGTGTCTGCCTTGCCCTGGTACTTGCCCTGCTTGTACACCACCACCTGATCCTTCTCGCCGCATCCGGCGAGGCCGACGGCGGCAATGGCCGCGGCGGCGACAACGATGAGCTTGCCGCGCATCACGACTGCCCTCCCGCCTGAGGCGCAGCCGGTTGCGGCGGCTTTTGCTCGGGCTTGCCGTAGGCCGTGGCCCAACCCCAGATCTCCGATCCTTTGCCGCGCTTGAGGACGCGATCGCGGTAGATGTCGGCCAGGACGTCGGCATCACCGCCGAGCAGCGCCTTGGTCGAGCACATCTCGGCGCAGGCCGGCAGCTTGCCCTCGGCCAGGCGGTTCTTGCCGTACTTGCGGAACTCCTCCTCGGAGCCGTCCTTCTCGGGGCCGCCGGCGCAGAAGGTGCATTTGTCCATCTTGCCGCGCAGGCCGAAGGCGCCGGATTGCGGAAACTGCGGCGCGCCGAACGGACAGGCGTAGAAACAGTAGCCGCAGCCGATGCACAGATCCTTGTCGTGCAGCACCACGCCTTCCTCGGTGCGGTAGAAGCAGTCCACCGGGCATACCGCCATGCAGGGGGCATCGGAGCAGTGCATGCAGGCCACCGAGATCGACTTCTCCCCCGGCACGCCGTCATTGAGCGTGACCACGCGCCGGCGGTTGACGCCCCACGGCACCTCGTTGGTGTTCTTGCACGCGGTAACGCAGCCGTTGCATTCGATGCAGCGCTCGGCGTCGCACAGGAATTTCATCCTTGCCATGTTCGTATCTCCTTCGTCAGGCCCGCGTTCAGGCCTTCTCGACCTGGCACACCGTCGTCTTGGTCTCCTGCATCATCGTCACCGAGTCGTAGCCGTAGGTGGTGGCGGTGTTGCAGGCTTCGCCCCGGACGATCGGGTGGGCACCCTCCGGGTAGAACTCCAGCATGTCCTTGCCCATCCACCAGCCGGAAAAGTGATACGGCATGAAGCAGGTGTCGGCCGCAACGCGCTCGGTCACCTGGGCCTTCACCTTGAGCCGCGCACCGGTCGGCGTCTTCACCCAGACGAAGTCGTGGTTGCGGATGCCGCGGTCATTGGCCGCCCGGGGGTTGATCTCGATGAACATGTCCTGCTGCAGTTCGGCCAGCCATGGGTTGGAGCGCGTCTCCTCGCCGCCGCCCTCGTACTCCACCAGGCGGCCGCTGGTGAGGATGAGCGGGAAGTCCTTGCCCACGTCCTTGTACTTCTGCTGCACCGACTTGTACAGCGTCGGCAGGCGCCAGAATGCCTTCTTGTCGTCGTGGGACGGGTACTTCTCCACCAGGTCAGGGCGCGTCGAGAACAGCGCCTCGCGGTGCACCGGCACCGGATCCGGAAAGTTCCACACTACGGCCCGCGCCTTGGCATTGCCGAAGGGATGGCAGCCGTGGTTCTTCATGGCAACGCGGATTATGCCGCCAGACTGGTCGGTCTTCCAGTTCTTGCCTTCCGCCTTCTTCCTCTCCTCGTCGGTGAGTTCTTCCCACCAGCCGAGCTTCTTCAGCAGCACATGGTCGAACTCGGGATAGCCGAACTGGAGGTCGGCCCCCTTGGAGGCGGAGCCGTCCCCCGCCAGAAGGCTGGTACCGTCGCGCTCGACGCCGAAGTTGGCGCGGAAGTTGCCGCCGCCCTCCATCACGTGCTTGCTGGTGTCATAGAGGTTGGGCGTTCCCGGATGGCGCAGCTCAGGCGAGCCGTAACAGGGCCAGGGCAGACCGAAGTACTCGCCGTCCAGCTTGTATCCGGTCTCCTTGTCAATGCCGCCCTTGGCGCGCAGCGTCTTCGGATCGAACACCGCCATGTTGCGCATGTGGATCTTGAGGCGCTCCGGCGACTGGCCGCTGTAGCCGATGGTCCACGTGCCCTTGTTGATCTCGCGCAGGATATCCTCGACCACGGGTTCGCCGTTCACCACCTTGATGTTCTTGGTGAGTTCCTTGTCGAAGCCGAACTTCTGCGCCAGCAGATACATGATGGTGTGGTCCGGCTTGGACTCGAACAGCGGCTCGATCACCTTTTCGCGCCACTGGAGGGAGCGGTTGGATGCGGTGCACGAACCCACCGTTTCATATTGCGTCGCGGCCGGCAGCAGGTAGACGCCATCCTTGCGCACCATGGCGGCCATCGCCGCAGTGGCGGACGGATAGGGGTCGATCACCACCAGCAGGTCGAGCTTGGCCATGGCCTCGACCATCTCCTTGCCACGGGTCTGGGAGTTGGGCGCCATGCCCCAGTAGATCACCGCGCGCAGATTGGGATCCTGGTCGATGTTCTCGTTCTTCTCCAGCACGCCGTCGATCCACCGCGATACCGTGATGCCCGGCTTCTCCATCATCGCCTGCGAAGCGAAGCGGCCCTTCAGCCACTCGTAATCGACACCCCATACGCTCGCCCAGTGCTTCCACGAACCGGTGACGATGCCGTAATAGCCGGGCAGGGAATCCGGGTTGGGGCCGACGTCGGTCGCACCCTGCACGTTGTCGTGGCCGCGGAAGATGTTGGTGCCGCCGCCCGACACGCCGACGTTGCCCAGCGCCAGTTGCAGGTTGCACATCATGCGCACGATGGCGTTGCCGGTGGTGTGCTGGGTCTGGCCCATGCACCAGACCACCGTACTCGGCTTGTTCTCGTACATGCTCTGGGTCATCTGCAGCACTTCGGCCTCTGGCACGCCGGTAGCATCCTGCACCTTGTCCGGGGTCCACTGCATGGCCGCCTCGCGGATCTTGTCCATGCCGAAGACGCGATCCTCGATATATTTCTTGTCTTCCCAGCCGTTCTTGAAGATGTGGTACAGCATCCCGTAGATCAGCGGAATGTCGCTGCCGGAGCGCAGCCGCACGAACTGATCTGCCTTGGCCGCGGTGCGGGTGAAGCGCGGGTCGCAGACGATGATCTTGGCGCCCGTCTCCTTCGCATGCAGGATGTGCAGCATGGACACCGGATGCGCCTCGGCGGCGTTGGAGCCGATGAACATGATGGCCTTGGCCAATTGCATGTCATTGTAGGAGTTGGTCATGGCGCCGTAACCCCAGGTATTCGCCACCCCCGCCACCGTCGTCGAGTGGCAGATGCGCGCCTGGTGGTCGCAGTTGTTGCTGCCCCACATCGAAACGAACTTGCGGAACAGATAGCACTGCTCGTTGCTCTGTTTCGACGAGCCGATCCAGTAGGCGGCGTCCGGTCCGTGCTGCTTGCGGATGTCCAGCAGCTTTGCGCTGACCTCGTTCAGCGCCTCGTCCCAGGAGATGCGCTGGTACTTGCCATTCACCAGCTTCATGGGATATTTCAGCCGGTGCGAGTCGTGGTGCATGCCATGTTCCCGCACCGACGCGCCCTTGGCACAGTGCGCACCGAGGTTGAGCGGCGAATCGAACACCGGCTCCTGGCCCACCCACACGCCGTTGCGCACTTCGGCGTCGACGGCGCAACCCACCGAACAGTGGGTGCAGACAGTGCGGCGAGTCTCGATCTTCGCGCCCGCGCTCTTGGCTTCCGTGGCCGCTTCGGCCCTGCCCATCATGGCCAGCGGCAACTGGCTGGCGAAGGCACCCGCGCCAACGGTCAGACCGGAACGTTTCAGGAATCCACGACGGTCCAGGGTTTGCGGCTCGAAGCCGGCCAAGCTGCGCGACAGGCGGCCGCTGCCGGAGCGTCCGACATCGGATATCTTCCTCAGTAACATCTCGCGTCTCCTCCGTCAGGACCGGAATCAAACCCGGGTGGTGCGGTAGTAGTTCCGGACGTGCTCGCTGAGCTGGTAGCCCTGACCCCGCGCACCATCCTCCGCCTTGGTTCCGGCTTTGGTTTGCATCGCCGCCTTGCCGGCCACCACGGCTGCTGCGGCGCCGGCCCCGCCGAGGCTTACCGAAACCAGGAAATTTCGGCGCTTCAGGTTGGTTGCCTTGCTCATTGCCTTCCTCCTTCGTCTCGACAGCATCCTGTCAGATCCTATTAATCTGGAACGATTCCGTCTCAAGGTCAAGAAATGCCCGCAAGAAATCGCCCACCCGGCAGTAGAAATCCGCCTCCGGCGCCGCAGCAATCGCATCGCCCAGCCCGCGGTAGGAGGGCTCGAGGTACTTCAGGAAAAAACCTTGCTGCCGCGCAAGCCGGTCCTCCGGCGGCAGATCGACATCCGTGATCAGGAGCCGCATCACGTCGGCCAGCGCCGCGAAGTGATCCTCCGGCTCCTTCACCCCGTCCTGGCGCGCGAATCCCAGTTCTGCCAGGTCCGTGCGCAGCTGCGCCAGCGGCATCGTCAGCCCCGAGCCATCCCGGTAACGGGTGGCGTAGGGCGAGACCAGGGACGGTCCGACGCCGACAAACAGATCGTCGAACTCCTGCCTCAGCGCCGCGGGATCGGCGCCGGAAGCCGCCTGTCGCAACCGCTGCCACCCCGTCGCCAAGGCATCGAAACCCGCATCGGTGTCGATTTCGCCGGCCTGCGCCAGCGCCGCCAGCAGCGCGCGGTCCGGCGCAGCGGCGAACAGCCGGGCCAGCAGCGCGTAGTAGTCGGCCCGCGCCGCATCTTCGGGCGCAACACCGTGCTCTGGATTCGCCTGCGACAGCGCGGCAGCCCTGGCGTCAGAGGTCATCGATGGTGAACTCATCGCGGTTTTCCATCATGTCGATCACACGGCAGTCGGCACACATCTGCAGGCGGTCGAGAGCGGCACGTCCGGCGAACATCGAGTGTCCCACCAGCTTGCCGAGCATGCTGTCGATCATCTGCCGCGTGCCGAACGGCTTGCCGCACTTGATGCAATGGAACGGCTCGGCCTCGTTCAGGACGCGCTCGCGGCGCACATCGTCCGTTAGCAACAGGCGCGGTTCCAGCTTCAACGCATCTTCGGGGCAGGTATGGACACACAGGCCGCATTGCACGCAGTTGCGCTCGACGAACTTGAGGCGGGGGTAATCCGGCGCGTCCATCAGGGCGCTCACCGGGCAGGCGCCGACGCAGGACATGCACAGGGTGCACTTCGCCTTGTCCAGTTGTACCGCGCCGTAGGCTGCGCCGGCAGGCAGCGGCACAACCTGCGGTCGCAGGGGCGCATGCCGCAGCAGATGCTCGAAGACGAACTCGATGCTGGTGCGTTTCTCCTCAACCAGGTTGTACGCTGCGGCTTCCCCCAGCCCGGCTGCCGGCGCCAGTTCCCACACCTTCCGCCCGAGGGCCTCCGGCGCGTCCGCAGCGAGCATTGCGAAATGCTGCCCGGGGTAACCGAGCGCATTCAGGATCAAATTGCCGAGTTCCATCTGCCTGCGCGTCGCCTCGAGATAGGCCTCGGGTTCGCTGCCCAGGGCCAGAACGACGCACTGGCTCGCGCCATAAGCGAAAGCGCCCAGCAGCAGATCGAGCCCCACCGCCGCGGTGTTGTGCAGCGGGAGGGGAATCACCCGCGCCGGCAATCCGTCGCCGCGGCGCCCGAGCTGGAGCAGCAATTCCTGGCCTTCCTCGGCATCGTGAAACAGGATGCAGGCGTCGCTGCCGCCGGCGGCCCGGTAGGTCGCCAGCATTGTCTTGAGGCGCAGGCCCATGTCCGGTACGCGGGGATAGGCATAGCGCATGGCGCCGGACGGACACACCGTGGCGCATCCGCCGCAGCCCAGGCACAGATGCGAGTCGACCTTCACGCCGTCGCCGTCGTCGCTGATCGCGCCGGTGGAACAGACGTCGATGCAGCGGTCGCAGCCGCGGACGGCATTGCGGCTGTGGGCGCAAATCGACGCCTTGTAATTGAAATACCTGGGCTTCTCGAACTCGCCAACGAGTTTGGCCAGTTCCAGCACGGCCTTGAACTGGGCGGCGAGGTCGCGTCCCGGCGCCTGATATCCCTGGGGCGGATGAGGCAGCCGGATCAGCGCTTCGGCGGACAGATCCAGCACCAGATCGCAGCGCTCTGCCCGGCTGCCTGCGGCGCGCTCGAAATCGACGGCGCCGATGGCGCCGCAGGCCTCGACGCATGCCCGGTGCGACCGGCACTTGACGAGGTCGATCTGGTAGCTGAAGTCGATCGCTCCCTCCGGGCAGACGCGGATGCAGGCGTTGCAGCGCGTGCAGAGGTCGAGATCGATCGGATTCCCATGTTCCCAGGTTACATTAAATTCACCCAAGAACCCATTGATCCTGATATTTTTTCCAGAGCTGACCGGATACTCCCTGGAACTCGGCAAGGTCCCGCCGGCAGCGGATGTTGCCAGCACCGAGATTTCGAACTGATCCTTCAGTTGCTCCGCCCAGGCGAGGGCTGCGTCGAGCGGGCCGATGACCAGCAGGGATCCGGCCGAGCGGTAGGAAACGGCGGGAACCGGCTCCGGCGCGGGCAGGCCGGCCAGCGACAGCAGCGCGGCGATCTTGGGCTGGGCGCCGGACCCTTCCCTGGACCATCCCGCCAGTTCGCGAATATTGATGAACTGCAGTGCTTCGTTGTGGCCTGCCTGCTCCGCCAATTCCTGGAACAGCGCAGCCTCTTGGGTGCAGGACACGACCACGTCGCCGCCCGCTTCCAAAGCACTGCGGAAGTGGCGGGCTTCATGCCGGCACAGTTCGTGATGGATGGTCGGGATCGCACCGAGCTTCAGCGTCCGCGCCAGATCGCCGGCATTCAGCGCCACGGTGCGATTGCAGTCGCAGAGTTTGAGACGCTTGTCGGAAAGGGACATGATCGCGACGGCCTAGTGCTGGGTGGAAACCTGCCTCTGCGCCATGAGATTCGGGGCCTGGTTCCTACGCTCGATCGGCGGCAACCGCCGCATCTCCGGCCCTCAGCGGATCGGGCTGCGGCTCGGAAAGTTCTTGCCGGTCCGGAGCGGACACCTGAGCCACCCCCGCTGGCAGGTTATCGCCCTCGTCTTCTTGCGCCAATGCCGGGCCCGGTTCGGCGACTTCTGCAGGGCCGAACAGCATTTCCCGGGCGTGGGCCAGATTTTGCAGCATCTCTTCGGGGATGGGTTCGAACACGTTGTAATCGTCGATGTACACGTCCAGCCCGTCCATCTGATTGAAGTGCGGCGAGTGGAAAAGCTTCTTCAGCGCCGCCCGCTTCACACCCTCCTCCGCCTTGCTGCGCAGGAAGCGGGAAAAATCGGAGGAAAAGTCCAGCGATTCGACGGGAGGAAGTTCCTGCGCCGGTTCCGCCTCGACGGGCGGCGCTGACTCGGCGGCGGCGGCAGGCGCGTTCTCCGCTTCGTGCTTGAGCCGCGACCAGCGCGACAGAAAGGTCTCCCGATCCGTCATGAGCCGCCCTGAGGCATTCTCTGCGACGCGAAGCGGCCGCCCTTGCGCTTTTCCGGGGCACGGTAGTGACGGCGTGCGAACGCCGTCACCCATCGTGAAATGTCGGCGGGCAGCGGCACGCCATCGACCTGCTCGTTCGAATCCATCATCGCCGCCGCCTCGCCATAGCTGACGGTCAGCACCATCGGCCGCGGACGCTGCACGCCGCCCTCCTCCTCCATCTGCCACATGACAAAGGCACGCGGCTCGGGGGCGGTGACATTGAGCAGGTAGTTCTCCGCCTCGTCGGCGAACAACCTCAGCGTGTAGCCGGGAAACAGCCATTGGCTGGCATCCGCCGCCTCGCGGATGCAGCGCGGCCCGGCGCCGTCCTCGGCGTGGTCGGGCACGACACCTATCGCTTCCCATTGCTCGCTCGCCCACTTGTTCGCCAGCACCTTGCGCTCCATAATCAACGCCAACTTCAGGGCAGTCTCAAAGCCGATTTCGCGGTGCTCGTCTTGAGTTGGCATAAGGAAAGGGAACACGGACGGGGACATGCTGTCTCCGTCTGATACTAGCACCGGCGGAGCGGCATGGCACATGCAGGATAGAGAGGCCTCATGGCTGATAGGGTGATCCAGCTTGTCGATCGGCGGCTGATCGGAAGCGCCCCGCAGGTGCCGGAGCACATCGAGCCGCCCAGCGGCGCACTCAGGGACACGCGCGGACGCCGCGTGCGCGACCTGCGTATCTCGGTCACCGACCGCTGCAACTTTCGCTGCGTCTATTGCATGCCGAAAACGGTCTTCGGCCGCGACTACCCGTTCCTGCCGCGCGACGATCTGCTGCACTTCGAGGAGATTGCGCGCATCGCCCGCGCCTTCGTCGCCCACGGCGTGAGCAAGATCCGCCTCACCGGCGGCGAGCCGCTGCTGCGGCGGAACATCGAGCGACTGATCGAGATGCTGGCGGAACTGGGCGTCGAACTCACCTTGACCACCAACGGCTCGCTGCTGCAGAAGAAGGCCCGGGGACTGCGGGATGCGGGCCTGGATCGCGTCACCGTCAGCCTCGACTCGCTCGACGACGCGGTGTTCCGGAAGATGAACGACGTCGAATTTCCGGTGGCGAAGGTGCTGGAGGGCATCGATGCCGCCCACGCCGCCGGCCTCGGACCGATCAAGGTGAATGCGGTGATCAAGCGCAGCCTGAACCGCGACTCGATCCTGCCGCTGGCGCGCCACTTCAAGGGCTCGCCGCACATCGTGCGCTTCATCGAGTACATGGATGTCGGCGCCACCAATGGCTGGAAACTCGACGAGGTGGTGCCGTCGTCCGAGGTGGCGCAGATGATCGAGGCCGAAATGCCGATCGAGCCGGTCGGCCCCAACTACCCCGGCGAGGTGGCGCAGCGCTGGCGCTACCAGGACGGCTCGGGCGAGATCGGCGTCATCTCTTCCGTGACCCAGGCTTTCTGCGGCACCTGCACGCGGGTCCGTTTGTCCACCGAGGGCAAGCTCTACACCTGTCTGTTCGCCACCGGCGGCCACGACCTGCGCGCCCTGGTCCGCTCCGGGGCCAGCGACGAGGACATCGGCGCCGTGATCGGTGCCATCTGGCGCGCCCGCGGCGATCGCTACTCCGAGATCCGCAGCGCAGAGGCGGCGGCGCTGCGCAAGATCGAGATGTCGTACATCGGCGGGTGAGCATGGAATCGCCACTGGCAAGAGACCCGGGGCGCGCGACGCGAGAGTGCCGGTGCGCCATCGTAGCCGACCCCGTCCGCTGATGGCGAAGCCCGACCTTTCCAACGCCGCCCGTCCCGCCACCATCACCATCGAGGCGGTGAACGAGCGCGGCGAGACGGTGCCCACCGCCATCGCCGGCGAGCATCCTCTCACGCTCTATATCGACAAGCGCGAGATCGTGACCCTGATGACCCTGGGGCAGGCGCCGGAAGCCCTGGCCATCGGCTATCTGCGCAATCAGCGCCTGGTTCCCAGCATCGGCGAAATCGCGGCGGTGCAGGTCGATTGGGAGACCGATGCCGTAGCCGTCACCACCCGCTCCGGCATCGAGGGGCTGGAAGAGCGCATGGGCAAGCGCACCGTGACCACCGGCTGCGGCCAGGGCACGGTATTCGGCGGTCTGATGGACGAACTGGATCAGGTATCCCTGCCGGACGAGGCCGTGCTGGCGGAAGACACGCTCTATGCGCTGCTCGAAGCCGTGCGCAAGCGCGAGTCGATCTACAAGCAGGCCGGCGCGGTTCACGGCTGTGCCCTGGCCAGCAACGAGCCGGCGGGCACGGACGTCCTCTACTTCGTCGAGGACGTCGGCCGCCACAATGCCGTGGATGCAATCGCCGGCCACATGTGGCTGGACGATGTCGGCGGCGGCGACAAGATCTTCTACACCACCGGCCGGCTCACCTCGGAGATGGTGATCAAGGCGGCGCAGATGGGCATACCGTTCCTCGTCTCCCGCTCCGGCCTGACCCAGATGGGCTACGACATCGCCCGGCGCGTCGGCATCACCATGATCGGCCGTTCCCAGGGCCGGCACTACCTGCTGTACACCGGCGGTCAGCGCTTCAGCCGACAGCAGCCGGCGCCCGCGAATACCGCCGCCGCGGCATGAGCGCCGGCGGCATCACCGGCCTCATCCTGGCGGGCGGCCAGGGCCGCCGCATGGGCGGCGTGGACAAGGGCCTCAAGGACTTCCGGGGCAAGCCTCTGGTGCAATGGGTGATCGAGCGGCTGCGGCCGCAGGTTGACACGCTGCTCATCAACGCCAATCAGAATGCGCGGACCTACGCCGGCTTCGGTCATCCTGTCATCGCCGATCAGATCGGCGGCTTCGCCGGTCCCCTGGCGGGACTGCAGGCCGGCCTGGCGCAGGCGGCCACGCCGCTGCTCGTGACCGCACCCTGCGATTCCCCGTTCCTGCCGCGTGATCTCGTGAGCCGCCTGCGATCGGGCCTCGAATCGAACCAGGCCCAGGTGGCGGTGGCCCGCACCGGCGACCAGCCGCATCCGGTATTCACCCTGTGCCGGCGCGAAGTCCTCGCCGGCCTCACCGCATTCCTGCAGGGCGGCGGGCGCAAGATCGATGCGTGGTACGCTTCCCTCGCCGTGGCGGAAGTGGCGTTCGACGACGAGGCCGACGCCTTCGCCAACATCAACACCCTCGAAGAACTAGACGCCTTCGGCAAAGGGAAAACATGAGCTCGATCCTGCAGGCGGTGAACTGCCTCGACGATTACGACCCGGAGTCGCTGCATGTAGACAAGGCGAAGGCCATCACGCGCGACCTGGTGGAGGCGGTGGACGGCACCCAGCGCCTTTTCGTGCGCGACACCCTGGGCCGCGTGCTGGCGCAGGACGTTATTTCCCCCATCGACGTGCCGGCTCACGACAATTCCGCCATGGACGGCTACGCCGTGCGCGCGGCCGATCTGCGACCCGACGGCGAGACCCGCCTCAAGCTCGCCGGCAGCGCCTTCGCCGGCCAGCCCTTCCTTGGGGACGTCGGTAGCGGAAAGTGCGTGCGCATCATGACCGGCGCCATCGTGCCCGCCGCCACCGATACCATCGTCATCCAGGAGGCGGTGCGCCTCGACGGCGACGAGGTCGTCGTCCCGCCCGGCCAGCGGCAGGGGCAGAACCTGCGCCGCGCCGGTGAGGATCTGCGCGCCGGAATGCCCGCCCTGCCCGCCGGACGCGTCGTACGCCCGGCCGAACTGGGCCTGCTCGCATCCCTGGGCATCGCCGAACTGACGGTGCGGCGCCGCGTGCGGGTTGCATTATTCTCCACCGGCGACGAACTGGTGTCCATCGGCACCCGGCCGCGCGCGGGAGAGATCTACGACAGCAACCGCTATACCCTCTACGGCATGCTCACCCGGCTCGGCTGTGACGTGCTCGACATGGGCGTGGTGCGCGACAACCCCGAGGCGCTGGAGGCGGCCCTGGTGCAGGCTTCGCGCAATGCCGATGCCATCATCACCAGCGGCGGCGTGTCGGTGGGCGAAGCCGATTTCATCCGCGGTCTGATGGCGCGGCTGGGCGAAGTGCTGTTCTGGAAGATCGCCATGAAGCCGGGCCGCCCCATGGCCTTCGGCCGGATCGGCGGCGCCTATCTGTTCGGCCTGCCGGGCAATCCGGTGGCGGTGATGGTCACCTTCTACCAGTTCGTGCGCGAGGCGCTGCTCAAGATGATGGGCGTCGCCCCCGTCGTGCCGCTGCCGCTGCTGCAGGTGCCCTGCGTCACGCCGCTGAAGAAGAATCCGGGCCGCACCGAATTCCAGCGCGGCATCCTGTTCCGGGAAGATGGCCGGTGGCAGGTGCGCGCCAGCGGCGCCCAGGGTTCCGGCATCCTACGTTCCATGGCCGAGGCCAACTGCTTCATCGTGCTGGAGCACGAACGCGGCAGCGTGAACCCGGGCGATGCAGTCTCGGTGCAGGTGATGGAGGGATTGGTCTGAACCTGAAAACCGCACTCGACGCAGAGTTCGCAGAGAAAACCGTGAGGACGCGAAGAGCTTCAGATCAGGGCGTGCTCACCCAACGGGTGAGCGTCGAATTCGTTTCTCCGCGGTCTCTGCGGCTCTGCGATCTCCGCGTTGGGGGAGGTCAAGGGCGTTTTCAAGGCTGAATCGCCTCCGGCTGCCGCTCAGGGCGCCGCGCGCAGCTCGCGAATCGCTTGCGCGATATCGCGGCTGACGGCGGCCAGCGCCCGCTCGTGCGCCGCAACCAGGCCGTCGTAACCCTCACCCGCAGTGCGCTCGCGCACCGAAGATCGCCCGCTGCGGGGCGCGCCGCCCGATACTCGGCGCACCGTCCACAAGGCGTCGATGGCGACCGTATCACCCGGCGCGGAATCGAAGCGCTCGATGTCCAGCAGCACCCGATAATCCGTTTCTGGACCGGCCGCACTCGGGTAGGCCCAGACCCGCGCCGAATCGAGCAGGCGTGTGAGGTGCTCGGCGATGACGCGGGGAATCTCGCTTTTCAGGGGCGCGGCCCAGCGGTGCAGTTCGCTGATTTCCACCTGGCTCGGCGACAGGCGCACGACGATCTGGGGCCGATCGACGGCCTCGGGCACGCTGATCGGGCCGACCGCGACGCCATAGCCCGCCACGGCCCTAGGCGCAGCCCCGAGCGCCGCGGCCGGGACGGCGGAGAGGGTATAGAAGCGCGCCTTGGGCGTAGTGCCACAGCCGGCGGCGGCCACGCACAGCACGGCGATGGCGATAGTCCGGCGCATCACGGTTGCTCCTCCTTCTTGCCGCGCAGCAGCGCCTCGGGATGGCGATCCAGGTAGTCGGCGAGCACGCGCAGGGCCTCGGCGGCCCGTGTCAGTTCGCGCAGCGCGGTGCGCGCGTCCTGCTGCAGCGGCGCGTCGGCGGCGAGGGTACGCTCGGCCGCGGCGAAGGTGCGCCGCGCCTCCTCGATCGCGGCGCGCGCCTGCGGCGCCACTTCCTTGTCCACCCGCTGCACCAGCTTGTCCGTATTCTGCAGCGTGCGGTCGAGGGACTGCAGGGTCTGCCGCAGATCGGTGCCGATGCCTTCGAACGGCACTTTTTCCAGTTTCTTCGTGATCTCCGCCAGCGTCGCCTGAAGCTCCTGCAGGCTGGCGGGCATGACCGGCAGCTCCACCGGCTTGCTGTTCCAGTCGAGCTTCGCCTTCGGCGCCTTGGGGAAGAAATCGAGCGCCACGTAGAGCTGCCCGGTCAGCAGATTGCCGGTCCGGAGCTGGGCGCGCAGGCCGCGCGCGACCATGGCGTCGAGGGTCGCCTTCGAATCCATCGCCAGTTGCGCGCCCGCATTGCGGCGGCGGAAGCGCTCGGGATACAGGTAGACATGAACCACCATACCGACCTCGCTCGTCGCGGCATCCAGTTCCATGTTGAGCGCCGCCACCTCGCCGATGACGAAGCCGCGGAAATCCACCGGCGCCCCCACCGACAGCCCACGCACCGACTCCTTGAATACCAGCCGGTAGGTCTCGACCACCGTGTCCGGATGCTTGAGCGCCAGGGCGCGGTCGGCGAACAGGGTGAAGGCGGTGTTCTCCCTGGCCTGCGGCGCCGGCGTCGAATCGAGCGGTGTCTGGAACGCGATGCCGCCGATCAGAATGGAGGCCAGCGATTCGGTGTTCACCCTGAAGCCGCTGGCGTCGAGCGTCACGTCCACGCCGCTCGCCTGCCAGAAGCGCGTGTTGCCGGTGACGTAGCGGTCGTAGGGCGCGTTGATGAAAACCTTGAACGTCACGCCGGCGCCGTCCTTGTCGAGTTCGAAGGCCACGACCTGGCCGACCGGGATGCGCCGGAAATAAATGGGCGCGCCGATGTCGAGGAAACCGAGATCCTCGCTGGCGAGTATGAAGTGCCGGCCCGGCAGGCCTGCCGTGACCACCGGCTGGGTCTCCAGGCCGGTGAATTCCCGGCGCTGCTGTGCCGACTTACCGGCTTCGAAGCCGATATAGGCGCCCGAGAACAGGGTCCCGATCCCCGACACGCTGCCGCCGGCGACCCGCGGCCGCACCACCCAGAAGCGCGCATCCTCGACCAGGAAGCCCTCCGTCTGCTTGGTCAGTTCCGCCGTCACCACCACGCCCTTGCGGTCTTCCGCCAGCGCGATGCTCTTCACCAGGCCGATTTCCACGTCCTTGTACTTGATCCTCGTCTTTCCCGCTTCCAGGCCTTCCGCGGTATTGAAGCCGATGGTGATGACGGGGCCGCGTTCCATGATCCCCTTGACCGCCAGCCAGCCCCCGATCACCGCGGCGACGATCGGAATCAGCCACACCAGCGACGGCGACCAGCGCCGGCGCGGCACGGCCACCGCAGCCGGGAATTCGGGAAGGTCTGGGCCCGGCGGCGTTTCAGTCATCTTCGTTGCCGTCGCTCACCGGGTCCCAGATCAGGCGCGGGTCGAACGTCATGGCGGCGAACATGGTGAGCACGACCACGCCGCCGAATGCGGCCGCCGCCGGCCCCGACTTGATCGACGCCAGGGACTGGATCTGCACCAGCGCCACCATGATGGTGATGACGTAGATGTCGAGCATCGACCAGCGTCCCACCAGTTCCACCAGCCGGTACAGGCGGGTACGCTCCTGCGCCCGCCACGCCGAGCGCCGCTGCACCGACGCCGTCAGCAGCGTCAGCGCGATCATCTTCGCCAGCGGCACGACGATGCTGGCGACGAAAACGATCGCGGCGATCAACCATGAACCCGAGACCCACAGGAACACCACCCCGCTCATGATGGTGTCCTGCTGCGCGCTGAACAGGGAGCGCGTCTCCATGATCGGCAGCAGGTTTGCGGGAACGTAAAGGATGTAGGCGGCGATCAGCAAGGCCCAGGTGCGGGCGACGCTGTCCGGCTTGCGCCGATGCAGGCGGGCACCGCAGCGCGGGCAGCGCGACTCGCCCGCATGCGCGACCGGCGCGCAGACCAGGCTGCAGACGTGGCAGGAGAGCAGTCCCGCCTGCGCCGTAGTCACGCCCGCCCCGGTCATGAAGAAGCTCGCGGCGAGGACTGGTCCATGCGCATCCAGATTTCGCGCGGATCGAAGGAGGCAGCCGCCGCCGCGAAGAGCAGCATGAGGCCGGCGAAGGACCAGAGCGCGATTCCCGGTATCACCGTCGCCTGGTGGGCGAGCTTGACCAGCGACACCAGCACGCCGAGGATGAAGACCTCCACCATCCCCCACGGCCTCACCGCCTGCACGATGCGTAGCAGCAGCCCGGTCGCCGGCGCGGTGCCTCCGAAGCGCATTGGCACCAGGATCAGCAGCGTGATGCTCATCTCGAGCAGGGGCACGACGATCGTGGTCACGAATACGAGCCCGGCCACGGCTTCCGCGCCCTGGTCCCACAGGGCACGCACGGCGCCGAACAGCGTGGCTGCCGTGCGATTGCCCTGAACCTCGAGGCCGACGATGGGGTAGGCGTTGGCGATGGCGAAAAGCATCGCGGCAGCCAGGGTGATCGCCAGGGTGCGGTCGATGCTGTCGGGATGACTGCGATAGAGTTCGGCGCCGCAGCGCCGGCAGCGCGCGATACCGCCGCGCGGCAGCACCGCCTCGCGCTGCAGCAGGTCGCACTCATGACACGACACGAGATGCACCGCAGTCATGGCTCTATGCGTCCGCCGCGCCGCGGATCGCCGCAACCGGCTGGTCGCCGGGCGGTTCGTCGAGCTGCGCCTGCTCGATGCGGAAGAAGTGACCGCTGATCTTCTTGCTCGTGGTCTGCACGTCCTGCACGTCCCTGCCGGCCTGCTCGATGTGCCGCGCGAGATTCTGCATGCGCTCGTCGAAGCGGGCGAAATCCTTGGCCAGCTTGCCCAGCGCGTCCTTGATGAGATGGATCTGCTTGCGCGTCTCGACGTCCTTGAGCACCGCCCGCGCCGTGTTGAGCACCGCCATCAGCGTGGTGGGCGAGACGATCCACACCCGCTTCTGCAGGGCGTGGGACACCACCTCGGCGTGGTAGGCGTGGATCTCGGCGAACACCGCCTCGGCCGGCACGAACATCACCGCCCCGTCGGAGGTCACGTTGGCGATGAGATACTTGGCGCTGATGACGTCCACGTGCTTGCGCACGTCGCTGCGGAACACCGTCTGCGCCTGCTTGCGTTCGAAGTCGGACAGGGACGCATCGAACATGCGGTGGTAGTTCTCCAGCGGAAACTTCGAATCCACCACCACCATGCCGGTGGGCTCGGGCAATTTCAGCACGCAGTCGGCGCGGGTGCCGTTCGGCAGCGTGTACTGGAACTCGAAGCTGCCGGGCGGCAGCATGCCGCGCACCAGCGCTTCGAGCTGCACCTCGCCGAAGGCGCCGCGCGCCCGCTTGTCGCCCAGCAGTTCCTGCAGGCTGACGACGTTGCTGGTGAGCCCGTCGATCTTCTTCTGCGCCTCGTCGATGGTCGCCAGCCGGGCCATGACATTGACAAAGGTCTCGTTGGTCTTGCGGAAGCCTTGGTCGAGCCGCTCGTTCACGTGGCCGCTGATCTGCTCCAGCCGCTCGTTGACGGCGCGCATCAGCGACTCGATGCTGCCGGCAAGCTGCTGCGAAGACGCCGCCATGCCCGATTGCAACAGCTCGCGGTCGGCCCGCCCCTGCTCCGCCAGCATCTTCATCGTCTCGCCCAGCATGGCCTGCCGCAGTTGATGCATGGCCTCGCGCGTGGCGCCCATGTCGCCTCCCACCGCCTGGCGCAATCGCTCCGCCGCCTGCCCGCCCTGGGAGATCACCCGGTCGCCCTGCTGCTGCAAGGCGCCATACACATCGCCGAGCATGGCCCGATGCTGCTCCGCAAGCTGTGCCGCAGTGTCGGCGGCGGCCTGCCGCGCAGCGCGCCGGCTGGAAATCACGAACCACAGCAGCACGAGCAGGACCGTCGCCGTCAGCGCGGCGATTGCGAGCAGAAGATCGTGTTCGGACGGGGAAACCATCGCGGCGAGTATATCAGCCGCGATGCGCAGGCAAGGTGCATCCCGGGGGGCTCGCCGCTGCGTTCAGGACAGGACCGCAGGGTGCGCATTCCCGCGCCTCCGACCCCTCTCGCGAGACGGAGTGGGGAGGCAAATCCAATGTGTAGGGCGGGCCCCGCCCGTCGATCCATACCCACGGCGGGCGTCGCCCGCCCTACACGGCTGAGGTCAGGACAGCGCGCGCAGGCTTTGCAGCGCCGGCACGCGCAGCGCGCGAAAGGTGCCGAGATACCCGGCCAGCATGACCCCCGCCATGCCGCCGAGGAATCCGGCCAGCGGCGTCAGCAGGCTCGGGGTGTAGTCCAGGTTGAAGACGTAACGGGCCAGCGCGAAGCTGATGGCGCTGGCGCCGACGCCCGCCAGCAGGCCCGCCACCGCGCCCAGGGCGGCGAACTCGGCCAGCAGGGCCGCGCGCAATTGCCGGTTGCGCGCACCGAGTGTGCGCATGATCGCCAGCTCGTATTCGCGCTCGTCGTGGGTCGATTCCAGCGCCGCAAACAGCACCACCACGCCCGCCAGCAGGGCGAACAGGAACACGAACTGCACCGCCTTCGCCAGCTGGTCCATGACGCTCTGCACCTGGCGCAGGACGGCGGCGACGTCGATCACCGTCAGGTTGGGAAACTGCGCCACCATGTCATTGATCAGCGCGTTTTTCTCGTGCGGCAGGTGGAAGCTGGTGATGAAACTGGTGGGAAAGTCGTCGATCACACCCGGCGGGGCGATGACGAAGAAATTGACCCGCATCGAATCCCAGTCCAGCTTGCGCAGGCTGGTGACCTGTGCCTCGACGCGGTTGCCCGCGACGTCGAAAGTGATCCGGTCGTCGAGCTTGAGGCCCAGCGTCTCGGCCAACCCCTTCTCCACCGAGAACTGCGGCTTGCCCGCGTCCGCAGCCGCGAACCATCTGCCCTCGGTCACCGAGTTGCCCGGGGGCATTTCGGTCATATAGGAAAGGTTGAACTCCCGCTCCACCAGACGTTGGGCGCGATCGTTCTGAAAATCCTCGGCCGTTACCGGCTTGCCGTTGACTGTGACCAGCCGCCCCCGCACCATCGGCAGCAGGGCGGGCGGCGCCATCCCCTGCTTCTCGAAGAAGGCGCGCAGCGCCTCGCGCTGATCGGGCTGGATATTGATCACGAAGCGGTTGGGCGCGTCCGGCGGCGCCGTCTGCCGCCAGTTGGCGAGGAGTTCGTTGCGCGTCAGGGTCAGCAGCAGCAGCGCGGTGATGCCCACCCCCAGGGCCACCGCCTGCACCAGGCTGCTGCCCATGCGCCGCCGCAGGCTGGCGATGCCGTAGCGCCAGCCGGCGCCGCCGGCGCTGCGCACCCGTCCCGCCGCGGCCAGCGCCAGACGCGCCGCCACGGCGTAGACGCCCAGCGCGGCGGCGAAACCGCCGAGCACGAAGCTGCCGAGCTTGAGGTCGGCCGCCATCCAGAACATCAATGCTGCCAGGGTGCCGATGCCCACCGCGTAGGTGACCAGCGTCACCGGCTCCGCGCCGCTCCATTCGCGGCGCATCACGCGCAGCGTCGGCACGTTGGCGAGCCGCACCAGTTGCGGCGCGACGAAGCCCGCCAGCAGCGCCAGGCCGACGCCGAAGCCGTAGGCCAGCGGCCAGGCCGACGGCGCCGGCAACTGGCCGTTGAGCAGGCCCGCCAGCATGCGCTCGATCACCAGTTGCGTGCCGTAGCCCAGGGCACAGCCGAGGGCGGAGGCGATCAGCCCGAACAGCAGGAACTCGATGAAGAACAGGCGCGAGATCTGGGACTGCCGGGCGCCCAGGCAGCGCATCACGGCGCAGCCGTCCATGTGGCGCTGCATGAAGCGGCGCGCCCCCAGACCCACCGCCACTGCCGCCAGCACCACCGCCAGCAGCGCCGCCAGGCGCAGGAACTTCTGCGCCCGCTCCAGCCCGTTGCGCACCTCGGGCCGGGCGTTGCTGATGTCTTCCAGCGACTCGCCCCGCTGCAGCCGCGACTGCGCCCACTTCTGGAAGCGGCCCACCGCCTGCGTCTCGCCGGCGATGTGCAGGCGGTAGGTGACGCGGCTGCCGACCTGGATCAGCCCCGTCGCCGGCAGATCGTCGGCATGCATCATCAGCCGCGGCAGCAGGCTGAAGAAGTTCGCGCCGCGGTCGGATTCGAAGGTGAGCACGGCCGCCACGCGAAAGCGGCTGTTGCCGAGTCCGATTTCGTCTCCGACGCTCACGCCGAGCGCGGAGGTCAGCCTCTCGTCCAGCCAAACCGTGCCCGGCGCGGGAATGTCGCGCGTCTCGGCATCGGGCTGGTTCAGGCCCGGCGCGATGCGCAGCGCGCCGCGCAACGGATGGCCCGGCTGCACCGCCTTCACCCCCGCCAGTTGCGCGCTGTCCTTCGCGCTCGCCATGCTGGTGAAGCTGTAGCTCAGCACGGCATCGAGCCCGCGCCGCTTCGCTTCATCCGGCAACTCGGGACGCCACGGATGATCGGCCACCAGCAGCAGGTCGCCGCCCAGCAGTTGGTTGGCCTCACGCTCCAGCCGCTGCGCCAGGCGGTCGGTGAAGAAGCTGACGCTGGTCAGGCTCGCCACCGCGATGATCATGGCGATCCCGAGCAGGCGCAGTTCGCCGGCCCGCAGATCGCGCAGCAGCATGCGCCAGGCGAGGGTCATGCCGCGCCTCCCGCGGTCATCTGGCCGGCAGCGACGCGATGAGTTACCACTGTGGAAAAGGCAAGGAGGGGAGGTTTCATGTCGGCAATGTGCAGTGTATCCGATACGCCCCGCATAGGACCGTCGGGGCGAGCGCGATCAGGCGGATGCAAGACCACGCGCATCCATGTCCGGCTTTGTCGTGTGCCTGTCCCCGTTTGACGGACGACTTCTTCGAGAAAGCGCCGGGCCATAACAGTACTCACCAGCCGCCCGCGCAGCCGGCTGAAGTTCGACGGGTCGAGCCCGGTGCTCTCCAAGTCCATATCCAGAAACACCGAAACACAATGATGTAGTCGAGTTGCTCGCACAGCAGGCGATCCGAGCCGGTCGAATACAGCGCGACCAGCAATTACCCTCTCAGCAGCGGCGCGGGTGCAATTGGCGGCCGGGCCGTGTCGGAGTACGGCACGTCGATGTCCTTGGAAATCGCTCCCCGGGGGCGCGCTCGGACAGTCTCTTGATCTGGCGCAGCGGATGTTCGGCCGGCACTCGCAAATCGGCGGAAGGCAGTGAAACATCGCCGTTTGCGGATCGACATGACCGCGCATCGTTGCACGCCCGCGGAGTTCAGAATACGCGCTATGACCAAGTATTCGGCTGTCGGTTCACTGGGTCTTGCATCGGCCGGCTAACTCGACTGTTTGATCGCCAGCACCGCCTGATTACGCAACGTGCGTAGCAGGCTGAGTTCCTTCTCCGAGATCACGATTTCATTGGCCTTGTCCTTGTCGGCATAAATCAGCGCCACCGGGGCGCCGCGGATCATCAGCGGCAGCAGAATGAAGGTCGGCGCGCCCGCGGCCTTGCGGTACCAGTCCGGAATGCGGCCGACGATCTTTTCTTCGCCGGCGTCATGCACCAGCACATCGACGCCTTTCCCCAGCACGACATTGAAAAGGTCGGCGACGCCGCCGAGGGCGAAACGGAAGCGGCGGGCCACCTCTTCCGCGTCCGGCCCGAAGCCGAATCGCCCGACCATGGTGTTGCTCCTGGCGTCGCGCACGCAGAGCAGGACGCGCTTGAAGCCGAGGGCGCGATACATCGTCTCCAGAATGATCCGCAGCACGTCGTTGAGCGAAAAATCGTCCACCAGGGAGTTGCTGATGTCCTGAATGCCGGAGGCGAGAATGGCCTGCGCGTCGGGCATTCCCATCAGCGCATCGTCTGCCGCCGTCGCATCGCGCGCCTGACTCTCCGCAACCGCAGCCTGCCGCGCCCCGAGCGCCGCTCCCCCCACGCTCCAGTCGGAGCGATCTGCGGCTGCCGCCGCGACGGCCTTCTGCGGCGCCGAACCGCTCTGAAGCAGATTTCTGCCAAAACGTGTCTGGCGCAGATTGACGCGAATGACGCGGGAGAACTCGGCCACCTCGTCGATGGATTTCTCGACCGTGCCGCGGAGCTGCCCTTCTGTAATCGCAACGGCTTCGCCGAAGCGCCCCCGTACCTTTTCGATCTCGCGCGCACGGTCCTCCGGCTTGCTGCGCTCGATGGCCTGACAGATTTCGTCCGAGAATATCGCCAGCACCCGCAGTTTGTCCTCCCGGCTCGCCGGCGCGCGTACGTTGCCCGCTGGCAGCGAACGCATGGCGTGGATGATGGGCTCGGGGAAACCCCAATTGCGTGCGATGCCCGTGCCGAGTTCCTCATAGGTGATGCCGAGCACCCGCGCCGCCGCCTTCTCTTCGCTGGTATCCGTCTGCTGCATCTGACGCTTGATCTCCTCCGTCTCCTCCGGGAAGTAGTAGCGGGCCAGCATCCGCCCGAGGTTGTGGAACATGGCGCAAATGAAGACCTCCTCGGAGTCGCGCAGCAGCTTGGCCGACAGGTTCTTTGCCAGCATGCCGCCGAGGTTGGCGCGCAGGAACTCCTCCTTGAGATCGGATGCGTCGGCCTTGTTCTGCAGATGATCGAACAGGATCAGCGAGACGGCGATGTTGCGGATGGTATCGAAGCCGAGAACCACGATCGCCCGCGACACGGTACTGATATGGCCGCCGCCGGTGCTGCGAAAGTGGGCGGAATTCACCAGCCGCAGAATCTTGTTGGTGAGTGCGAAATCCTTGAGGATGGTATTGGACAGGGTGCTGATGTTCTCGCGATCCGACGACGCCAGGCGGTTGACGGAGCTGATGGATTCGGACAAGGCTGGGAAATCGCTCTTGTGCCGCATACGCCGGAGCAGAAATTCGAGGGTGCTCGGGGCCCCCTCCCTTTCGTCGCCTGGCGCCCCCTCGTCCGCCGGCTTCAGATATTCTTCGAGGACATTCTTCATCTGCTGCGCCGAACCGTAGCGCACGTGCAGATCCCTGGACGTCGCCTTGGTGATGACATCGCGCAGCGTGATATCGACGTGCTCGGCGCCGTGTGCCGGCAAGGCGATCTCGCCATCGACGATCTGCCGCATGGCCTGTGTGGCGTCCTGGACCGCGACGGCACGCCTGCCGAACAGTATCTCGTATAGCACCAGCCCTGCGGAGAAGATGTCGGACTGCGGGCTGACGATACGCTCTACGATGTACTCCGGCGCCATGTAGGCCGGCGTGCCCATGAGCCCGTCGCCGCCTTCGCCGCCGTGCGACACCGGCGAGGCGATGCCGAAGTCCATCACCCGTGCCAGCCCTGCGCCATCGATGAGGATGTTCGAAGGTTTGAGATCGCGGTGGACGGTACCGAAGCGGTGGGCGTAGGCGACGGCATCCAGCACCTGGATCATCAACTCCACCGCCCGCGGCGGCGGCAGTGCCCCCTCCTCGCGCAGTAACTCTGCAACGGTCCTGCCCTCGACATACTCGAATACCAGATAGGGATCGCCGTCCTGCTCGCCGGCCTCGAAGATAGGCACCACATTGGCGTGGCGCAGCTTGCTCACGGTGCGCGCCTCCTGCAGCAGACGGCGGTTCTGCGCCTCGTCCGGCCGGGCGAAATGCAGCGTCTTGATCGCCACCTCACGCTCGAGGTGCGGATCGAATGCAAGATAGACGGCGCTTTGCGCGCCCTTGCCCAGCAACCGCAAGATCTCGAAGCGGCCGATCCTTTGGCTCATGACTTTCCCTGATCGATCACCGCAAATTGTCCCGGTTCATCCCCCTGTCACATACCATTATCGCCCAAGATGAGCACAGGCTCCGATACCGGGTTGGACGCGCTGCCGTCGGCCTCCGTGCTTCGGCGATCACGGCAATCGGCCCGGCAGTGTTCACCAGTTTGACTGGTTGCTGGCGGTAATCGACGCAGCCCGGAGACCGAGCCGCTACACGGTGGACGCGGGCAATAAGCGGGCGGCGCTGGAGGCGATCGCCGAAGCCAAGGTGGTGTGGTGGGCGATGTCGTGGAGCGCATCTGTCAGGAGGCGGGCCGCGACGGATGGCCCGGCTGCACCGCCTTCACCCTTGCCAGTTGCGCGCCATTCTTCCAACAATCGGGGACGTACCACGTTATTCCCCACAGGAAGCCCATAAGAATGCTACATGTAAAGGGCCGATTCGGCGCAACTCGCCGGTCAGGGCCGCTTGATCCGTATCTTGTGGTCGGTCAGGACCACGAAGCAACCAGCCCAATTCGAGACTTCGCCCGCCACGGCGGCGAGCTTTCTCAGAAGTTCATTGGCTCCCGGCTCGCGCCGACGAACCAGGAGCAATCCGGCAAGGGGCCGGGTTGAAACTGGCGAATGTCGGAGAAATCCAGGTCCTGGGTAACGGGCATTTGCCCTTCGGCGTTCGCTGCCTGCCAGACGTCGCCATCCGGCTGGCCAACGAGACCTTCATCCATCACCGTATATGAACGTCGCGTCCGTGGCGCGCGAACACACCCACCAGACGCGCCGGCAGGTTCTCGTCGAACTTGATCTTCACGCCACGTCCGGAATCGCGAGGAACGGCAGGTCTTCCGCGGCCGACACGGCGGCGAAAGCAATGACCGCCCGCACGGCAGGCTCGTTAAAGGTCGGGAAGTCCGCGATGATTTCGTCCGGTGTCATGCCCTCGGCCGGACTGGAAAGCACGGTACGCACGTTGACTCGCGTGCCGGCCACGACCGGCTCGCCGCCGCATATCGCCGGATCGCGGGCAATGTAGGGCTGATAGTTCATAGTCACGGCACGCGCTCCTTCAGGCTGCGTTCAGGGCGTCGGACCGTCAATCATATGATGAAGCGCGACGACGACGCACCCACCAAGCCCCCGGACGTCGGGTCCGCTGCGCTTGACCCTACCTACTCCGCTGCATGTGCGCCTGCTGGACACCGATCCGACCGGGTAAGTTCGGCTCACCTCTCCCGTATCCGCTGCAACGCCTCCTCCACCCGGTCCACTGCAACGATCTCGATGCCCGCGATGGCGTGCCGCGGGGCGTTGGCCTTTGGGGATCAGGGCGCGGGCGAAGCCGAGATTGGCGGCTTCCTTCAGGCGCTCCTGGATGCGCGGTGCCGGGCGCACCTCCCCAGCGCGACAGACCTCACATAATACTATAAGTTTATTGTTTAATTTATTGTTTTTAAATGATAATATTATCGCACGCAACCCGCCGGATCAGCCGCCGTCTCGCCGATATTGTCGCCGCCCACAACCTTGAGGGGGACTCAAGTATTCTCTGTGATCCCCGTCTGCGCGGACTTACCACGATCGTGAGGCATCAGTTCGCCGCCCCGAGCAGAGTGAAATCTCGAACCGGCAGCAGTCTGCTGAAGTCACGGTCGAAGGTCGCCAGATGCTCTGCGTGTGTTTCGACGGCTGAGGCGATCCAGGCGTCGGTCAGCAGATTTCCTTTCAAGTCCAGCTTGAGCGATTTGTCGCGCAGGAGCGGCCACTCGTCTCCGAGGGTGCGCAGCTGCGCACCGGGCGTTTCGAGAAGGGCGTCGATGAACCCGATCGCGTCGTCGATGTGATCCGGGTCGATGAAGACCCGCGGGCTGGTGACGAGCCGGAGGAATCCCGTCACCACCATCGGCAGGAGCGTCAGCGTGTCGCTGCCGTGAAGGCAGTTCTGCCTCGCCTGGGAAAGCCAGGTAAGCGCTAATTCGTGGTGGATATGGTCGGCGCGAAATGCAGCGACCAAGACATTGACGTCGGGGGTCATTCGTCGGCCGCGTCGAGCAGCGACCGGTTGCTGGCGACGTCTATTCCGGGCCGAACGCCTCCGCGCCGAGCCGACACCGGAAGATCCGCCAACTTCCCGACATCTTGTCGTCGCTGCCGCCGCATCCTGAGCGCAAGTCCCTCTTCGATCATCTTCGTGAGGGTCGTGCGCTCCTTGGCTGCGAGCGCTTTCGCCTCGGCCAGCAGGTCGTCCCGGAGATCGAGCGTCGTTTTCATGGCATCCAGAATACAGAAATCTGTATCGATGTTCAAATCGGTAGATCAACTCAGGCAGAAAGCGCCGGACACACGCGCACTCGTGAAGCCGCAGCGTGTCGGGTCCGCTGAGCTTGACCCGACCTGCTTCGCCGCCCCCTCGTCATGCGGTCGCTCACATCTCCCGTATCCGCTCCAGCGCCTGCTCGACCCGATCCACGGCTACGATCTCGATCCCCGCGATGGCATGCCTCGGGGCGTTGGCCTTGGGGATCAGGGCGCGGGTGAAACCGAGTTTGGCGGCTTCCTTGAGGCGCTCCTGGCCGCGCGGCGCGGGGCGGACTTCACCAACGAGTCCGATCTCACCGAATACAATAAGTTTGTCAGGCAATGGTTTGTTTTTCATTGAAGATATGATCGCCAACAACACCGCCAGATCGGCCGCGGGCTCGCCGATCTTGACGCCGCCCACGGCATTTACGAAGACGTCCTGATCGAAGCAGGCGATGCCGGCATGGCGGTGCAGCACCGCCAGCAGCATCGCCAGCCGGTTCTGTTCGAGGCCGACACAGAGGCGGCGCGGGCTGGGGGAATGGGCAGGGTCCACCAGCGCCTGGATTTCCACCAGCAGCGGCCGGGTGCCTTCCTGGGTCACCAGCACGCAGGAGCCCGCCACCGGCTGGTCGTGCTGCGACAGGAACAGCGCCGAAGGGTTCGACACCCCCTTCAGGCCGCGCTCGGTCATGGCGAACACGCCCAACTCGTTCACTGCGCCATAGCGGTTCTTGAAGGCGCGGACCAGCCGGAAGGTGGAGTTGGGATCGCCCTCGAAATAGAGCACCGTGTTGACCATGTGCTCCAGCACCCGCGGGCCGGCCAGCGCTCCTTCCTTGGTGACGTGGCCGATGAAGACGATGGTGATGCCGCTCTGCTTGGCGAGCCGTGTCAGTTGCGCCGCGCACTCGCGCACTTGGGCCACCGAGCCGGGCGCGGACTGGAGGACGTCGGAGTAGAGGGTCTGGATCGAATCCATCACCGCCACCCGTGGCTGGCGCGCCTTAAGCGCGGCGACGATCTTCTCCAGGTTGATCTCGGTCAAGAGCAGCAGGCCGCGGGCATCGAGTTGCAGCCGGTTCGCCCGCAGCGCCACCTGCTCCGCCGATTCCTCCCCGCTCACGTAGAGCACGGGGTGGGATGCCGCGAGCCGCGCCAGCGCCTGCAACAGCAGGGTGGACTTGCCGATGCCGGGATCGCCGCCGATCAGCACCACCCCGCCCTGCACCAGGCCGCCCCCCAGCACGCGATCGAACTCCTCCATGCCGGTGGCGATGCGGGTTTCCTCGCGCGGCTGGATCTCCGACAGGACCTGCAGTGCGGCGCTGCCGGCGACCGCGGCGAAGCGGCTGGCGGGCGCGCTTTCGGCGACGGACTCGACCAGCGTGTTCCACTGCGAACAGTGGGGGCACTGCCCCTGCCACTTGGGGGACTGGCCGCCGCATTCGGTGCAGACGTATACGGTTTTGGACTTGGCCATTCAGGCGCTGCCGACCTTCACCGGCACCCGCGGCGCCAGGGCGCAGAACAGCTCGTAGGCGATGGTGCCCGCCGCCGCCGCCACCTCGTCCGCCGCCAGGCCTTCGCCCCAGAGGACCGCCCTGGAACCGATGCCCGCCTGGGGCAGGCGGGACAGATCCACCGCCAGCATGTCCATCGACACCCGCCCGACCGTGGCGCTGCGGCTGCCCTCCACCAGGACCGGCGTGCCGTTGGGAGCGTGGCGCGGATAGCCGTCGGCATAGCCGCAGGCGACCACGCCGATGCGCATCGGCGCCTGGGCGATGAAGATGCCGCCGTAGCCGACGCGGTCGCCGGCCTGCAGATCCTGCACGCCGATGACTTCGCTCGCCAGGGTCATCACCGGCTGCAGGCCCAGGGCCACGGCGCTCTTCAGGCCGGGGAACGGCGATGCGCCGTAGAGCATGATGCCGGGGCGCACCCAGTCGCCGACGGCGTCGGGAAAGCGCAGCAGCGCGGCGGAATTGGCCAGGCTCAGGGCATGACGGCGGCCCCCGATCAGCGAGCGCAGCCGCGCCAGTTGCTCGCCGATGCCGCGGTCCATGTCGGCATCGGCGAAATGGGTCATGAGGGTGATTTCGCCCACCGCCGGGATCGCCTCCAGCGCCGCCAGCGCCGGAACGAACTGCTGCGCCGGAAAGCCGAGCCGGTTCATGCCGGTATTGAGCTTCAGATACACCGGAATGCGCAGCGGCAAGCCGGCCCGCTTCAGCATCTCGATCTGCTCCCGACTGTGGATCACCGGCGTCAGGCGGTATTCGGCGATGAGCGGCAGATCGTCCGGCTGGAAGAAACCTTCCAGCAGCAGGATCGGATGGCGCAGGCCGGCATCCCGCAGCCGGACCGCATCGCTCAGGTCGAGCAGAGCGTAGCCGTCGGTGAGATCGCGCAAGGCTTCCGCAGCGCACAGCAGGCCGTGGCCGTAGGCGTTGGCCTTGATCACGCTCCACAGGCGCGCGCCGCCGGCGTAGCGGCGGGCGATGCCGAAGTTGTGGCGCAGGGCATCGGGGTCGATCGTGGCGAGGATGGGACGGGGCATGTCGGTGGAACGTCGGAGAAGCCGCGGCCGCCTGCTTCAGTCTCCCTTCGCCACGCGGTACTCGGCGGCGAAGCAGGCTTCCAGCTCATCGATGACCTCGGCGGCCGGACGGCTTTCCATCATGTGCTGGGCCAGCAGGCGTTCCACCTGCGGCATCAGGCGGTGGCGTTTGAGCGCGGGATAGGCGCGGTTGAGGCGTCTGATGGCCTGGATCACCGTCTCTCCCGGAGCGCGGGGCGCGACGTCGGGTGCGGCGCGGTGGGCCGGCCTGCGGCTGGCGAGGAACTCGGCGAAATCGAACAGGCTGCGCCGCGCCTCCGGGTCCAGCCGCTCCAGCAGGCGCAGCAGCCGCTCGTTATCACGGCTCATGCCGACCGCCGCAGCCGATCAGTCAGCCGATCAGTCGGCCGAAATCGCGATGGCCTGCTTGAGGTGCCCGGCGGCGAACTCGACGAACGTGTTGACCAGCCGCGAACGGAACTTCTCCTTCGGATAGACCATCGCCAGGGTGCGCGTGAGGCGCGGCTTGAGCGGGATGGTGACCAGGGTGCCGAGCGCCTTCTCCTTGATCGCCGAGGCGCGCGACACGATGGCGAAGCCGAGCCCGGTCTCGATCACCCCCTTGAGCGCCTCGGGGCTGCCCAGTTCCATCACCAGGTTGAGCGAATCGGGGGAGACGCCGGACTTGCGCAGATAGTCGTCGGTGACCTCCTTCGTCCCAGAGCCGGGTTCGCGGCTGATATAGGGGTGCTCCAGCAACTGGGCAGCGCTCAGCTCCTTGAACCTGGCCAAGGGGAACTTCGGGCTGCAGATGACCTGCAGCTCGTCTTCGCAGCACAGTTCGCTCTGCAGGTTCTGCTGGTGGGAGCGCGTTTCGATGAGTCCGATGTCGAGCGTGTGCTCCGCCACGCGCGTCTCGATCGTCTCCGAGTTGCCCACGATCAGCCGCGGTTTGACGGCCGGGTACTTCGACTTGAACTCGCCGAGGATGCGCGGCAGCAGGAATTCGGCGATGGTCGTGCTGCCGCCCACCAGCAGCGGGCCGCCGATCTGGCCAGTCATCTCCGACAGGCGGATGTCCAGCTCGGCAGACAGGTTGAGAATCCGCTCGGCATACTCCAGGACCATTTCCCCGGCCGGTGTGAGGGTAATCTTGCCGTGGCCGCGATCGAACAGCCGGGTGTTGAAGTGCTCTTCCAGCTGCTTGATCTGGAACGTCACCGCCGGCTGGGTCATGAACAGCACTTCGGCCGCCTTGGTGAACGACAATTGCTTGGCTACGGCGTGAAATACCTGAAGTCTGCGATCGGCCATAACGGCTTTCCCCTGAATCTTCTTATGGGCCGATATTCAATCACAAACTGCTTGCATTAGATAGTCTGATGAGCGACGCGGCGCGCCCGCGCCGCTCGCCGCCGCATCCGGCGTGCCGCGGTGGAACTCTTTGTCCGTCGGGCGCGACAACAATCGCGTGACGTCTTCGTGGTATAACGCCCGCTCTTGTCAATCTAGCCGCCCGGCGGCGGTCTGCATGAATCGCGGCTTCTACATCATCATGGCGGCGCAGTTCTTCTCCGCGCTCGCCGACAACGCCCTGCTCATTGCCGCCATCGCCGTCCTGCGCGACATGCAGTCGCCCCAGGAATACGAGCCGCTGCTCAAACTGTTCTTCACCGTGTCCTACGTCGCCCTCGCCGCCTTCGTCGGCGCCTTCGCCGACTCGATGCCGAAATGGCGCGTCATGTTCATCAGCAACACGGTCAAGGTCGCCGGCTGCAGCATGATGTTCTTCGGCGTGCACCCGCTGCTCTCCTATGCGGTGGTGGGACTGGGGGCGGCGGCCTACTCGCCCGCCAAGTACGGCATCCTCACCGAGTATCTGCCGCACCGGCTGCTGGTGGCGGCGAACGGCTGGATCGAAGGTCTGACTGTGGGCGCAATCATCCTTGGCACGGTGATCGGCGGCGCCCTCATCCAACCCCGGGTCGCCGAGGCCCTGCTCGGATTCGAGTTCCCCTTGATCGATACCGGCGTCGATACCGTGGCCGAGATGAGCATCGCCGTGATCGGAGGCATCTATCTCATCGCCGCCCTGTTCAACCTCTACATTCCGGATACGGGGGTGGACCACAAGGTGCTGAAGAAGAACCCGGTCTACCTGTTCCACGACTTCAACCACTGCCTCAAACTGCTGTGGCGCGACAAGCTGGGCCAGATCTCGCTGGCGGTCACCACCCTGTTCTGGGGCGCGGGCGCCACGCTCCAGTTCATCGTCATCAAGTGGTCCGAGGCCGCCCTCAATCTTGATCTGTCCAAGGCCAGCATGCTGCAGGGCGTGGTGGCAATCGGCATCGCCATCGGCGCCGTGATGGCGGCGCGCATGATTTCGCTGCGGCGTTCGGTGCGGGTGATACCTCTGGGCATCGTCATGGGAGTGGTGGTGACGGGCATGATCTTCGTGCGCGATCCCGCCGTGGCGCTGGTGTTGATGGTGGTCATCGGGGCACTGGCCGGGTTCTTCGTGGTGCCGATGAACGCCCTGCTGCAGCACCGCGGCCACATCCTGATGGGCGCCGGCCATTCCATCGCGGTGCAGAACTTCAACGAAAACCTCTCCATACTGATCATGACCGGCCTCTACGCCGCCCTGATCAAGGCCGACCTGTCCATCTACATCATTATTCTGCTGTTCGCGGTGTTCATGGCCGGCATGATGTATCTGGTGCAGCTGCGGCACGAAAGAAACCAGCGCGAGTTCGACTCGGTCAGCCTGCTCGACGACAGCAGGCATTGAGGCGCGGACTGCGCCGGCGGCGCGCCGTTGCGGCCGCTACCAGGAGGCGAAGTAGCGGTGGCGGCGGATCGTGCCTGCGATCTGCCGCATCTCGCTGCGCACCGGCAGGGCGGTGGGAGCGTCGAAGCGCGACAGGAACAGGCCCGGGTACCATGGCTCGTCCTCGTCCAGGTCCCAGCCCGTGGCGCGCATCGCCTCGGCGCCCGCTGCGGGAATGGAATCGGGCAGGTCGCGCCCCGACAGCAGGGCCCACACCGCCGTCCACGCCCGCGCCACGCCGAGAAGGTGATAGCCGCCGCCGCCGGTGACCAGCAGCCGCGGCGTGCCGTCGGCATGGCGCGGCACGGCGTTCACGATCTTCTCGACCACCGCGGCGAAGCCTTGCGTGGAGAGCTTGAAGCGGGCCAGGGGATCGAGGAACAGGGCGTCGGCCCCCGCCTGCAGCACCACCGCGTCCGGCGCGAAGCGCTCCAGCGCCGGATACCAGACGGCGTCGAACACGGTCTCGTACTCCGCATCGTGCACGCCGGCCGGCAGCGGCACGTTGATCGTGGTGTAGCCCGAGGCGCGGCTGCCCTGGTCCTCGAATGCGCCATGGGCGTAGGGATAGGCGTAGCCGGTGTTCATGTGCAGCGACAGGGTCAGCACGCCGGCATCGTCGCGGAACGCCTCCTCCACGCCGTCGGCGTGATGGGCGTCGATATCGAGGTAGAGCACGCGCCAGTGCGCCCGGCGCAGGCGCAGGATGGCCAGGACCGGATCGTTGAGGAAGCAGAAGCCGCTGGCGCGGTCGCGTCGCGCGTGGTGCATGCCGCCGGCCGGATTGAAGGCCGCCTGGCCGTTCAGCACGCACTCCGCGGCCTGGATGCTGGCGCCGGCGGCGATCGCCGGCACGGTGTAGAAGTCCTCGAAATACGGATTCTCCAGCGTGCCGAGCCGATAGCGCTCGCGATCCGCCATTTCCACCCGCTGCCTGCGCTGCGCCGCGGCGTAGGCGCAGAGGTAATCCGGGGCGTGAAACCAGGCCAGTTCGCTCGCCGTGGCCTGCCGCGCTTCGACCAGCTCGCCACCTCTCAGGGCGTCGTAGGATCGGATCAGGTCGAAGGTCAGCGGTACGCGGGGAATCGCCAGCGGATGATTGCGGCCGTAGCCGCGATTGCGGAAGCGTTCCGACCACAGGAACACCGCTTTGACGGGCGCCGGAGCTGCGGTCTCCATCACGGCGACGGCCGGCTCACAACACCAGCGGCCGGTCGGGAAGCTCGTTCGGGTTGGTCGCCGCCGCCGGGAAGTGGCGCTGCAGCAGCGCGCTGATTTCGCCGATCGCGGCCACCGTACCGGCCTCGAAGGCGCCGCGCCGGTAGGCCTGCTCCAGGCGACGGCAGATGGCGTCCCACTCGGATTGGGGCACACGGGCGTTGATGCCGCGATCGGCCAGGATTTCCACGCGGCGGTCCACCAGTTGAACGTAGATCAGCACGCCGCTGTTCTCCTCGGTGTCCCAGACTCCCAAGCGCGAGAAAACTTCGATCGCCCGCTCGCGCGCACTCTCCCCGCGCAGCAGCGCCGGCAGCGGCAGATCGGTCTCGGCGACGAAGCGCAGTTCGCCGCGGTGGGACACCTCGGAATCCGCGATGGCCCGCTCGATGGCAGCGCGGGCCGCCGCCGACAAGGGGCGCCGCACCCACCAGTCGGGCAATACCAGGTGCCGAATGATCCGCGTCAGTCCCATCTACCAGCTCCCGGAGGACCCGCCGCCGCCGAATCCGCCGCCACCGCCGGAGAACCCGCCGGAGGAACCGCCCGACCAGCCGCCACCCCCCAAGCCACCGCCCGGGCCGCCCCCGGGCCAGCCGCCCCGGCCCGGCCTGCCGCCGGCGGCCAGCGCCACGACGAAGCCGAATGCCGCCAGCAGCAGCGTCGTGGCGAGCGCCACACCCAGAAACCATCCCAGCGCGGCAACGGCACCGCCGGCCAGGCCGGCGGTCGGCAGGCGACCGAAGACCGCGCGCAGCATCGGCGCCAGGAAGGCCACGCCCATCACCGCGCCGAAGAGGATGGCGCCCGCGTCGCCGACCACCTCAACCTTCCCGCCGCGATCCGGCGCCGGCAGCGCCTCGCCTTCCACCACCTTGACAATCTGGCGCACTCCGGCCTGCAGGCCGCCGAAGAAATCTCCTTCCCGCAAGAGTGGCGTGATCGTCTCGCTGATGATGCGCTTGGCGACGGCGTCGTTGACCACGCCCTCCAGGCCGTAGCCGACCTCGATGCGCAGGCGCCGGTCGTTCTTCGCCACGATCAGGATGATGCCGTCGTCGATTCCCTTGCGCCCCAGCTTCCAGCTCTCGGCGACACGGATGCCGAAGGCCTCGATCGGCTCCGGCTTCGTGGTGGGAACGATGAGGATCGCGATCTGGCTGCCCTTGGCCGCCTCGAAGGCGGCCAGTTGCGCATCGAGGCTCGCCGTCTGCTCGCGGCTGAGCGTGCCGGTGGTGTCGGTGATCCGCCCCGCCAGCGGCGGTACCGGGACCGGATCTTCCGCCCAGAGGGAGACGGCCAGCAGCGCCAGCCACAAACCAGCCAGCAGCCGAAGTCCACGTGACAACGCTTCCCCCGCCAAGATTCCGGATCGCAGCCCGGGCAGGGTCGGGCGCCTGCGCGGCGCCGCGGCCGGGCTCGCGCGAGCGATCAACGTCCGGCCGGGGCGGGCTGCGGCGATTGCCGGTTCTGCCCGAAGTCGATCGCCGGCGGTGTCGACACGGCCTTCTCGTCCTCGACGGCGAAGTTGGCCTTGGTCTTGTAGCCGAACGCCATGGCGGTCAGGTTGTTGGGAAAGACGCGCACCGTGGTGTTGAATTCCTGCACCGCCTTGATGTAGCGGTTGCGCGCCACCGCAATGCGGTTCTCGGTACCTTCGACCTGCGCCTGCAGATCGCGGAAGCTGGCGTCCGCCTTGAGCTGAGGATAGTTCTCCGCCACCACCAGCAGGCGCGACAAGGCGCTCGACAGGTCGCCCTGCGCCTTCTGGAATTTGGCGAAGGCCTCCGGATCATTGACCAGTTCCGGCGTCGCTTTCATGCCGGCGACATTGGCGCGGGCCTGCGTCACCTGGGTCAGCACTTCGCGTTCGTGGGCGGCATAGCCCTGGACGATGGAAACCAGATTGGGCACCAGGTCGGCGCGGCGCTTGTACTGGTTGAGCACTTCGGACCAGGCGGCGCTCACCTGTTCGTCGTTGGTCTGAATCTGGTTGTAACCGCATCCGCCGAGCAGGGTCGCCGCCAGCGCCAGCACTCCAAGTAATTTGGTTCGCATGTTCTTCCTCGATCTGTGGATCCGAAAACGGGGCCGCTTGGCGCGGCCGGACAGGGCAGCGGCAGCGCGCCGAATTCTCAATCGCGCTGCCACGGCTGCTCCCTCGCATAGGGCTCGTGCAGGTGCACCGGCTGCCGCGCGCGCCTGCGCATGCGCAGGTTGAGCATCTCGACGCAGACCGAGAAGGCCATCGCGAAGTACATGTAGCCCTTCGGCACGTGGTGCCCGAAGCCATCCGCGATCAGCATCAGGCCCACGGCAAGCAGAAACGCCAGCGCCAGCATCTTCACCGTCGGATGCTCCGACACGAAGCGTCCCACCGGACCCGCGAACAGCATCATCAGCCCGACCGAGGCGATCACGGCGGCAATCATGACCTCGACCTCGCTCACCATGCCGACCGCGGTGATGATCGAATCGAGGGAAAACACCAGGTCGATCAGGATGATCTGCAGGATGATGGCGCCGAAGGTGGCGCGCACCGCGTGCGATTGGTCACCTTCCTCGCCCTCGAGCAACTGGTGGATCTCCTTGGTGCTTTTCCACAGCAGGAACAGGCCGCCGCCGATGAGGATCAGGTCGCGTCCCGAGATCTCCTGCCCGAGCGCGGTGAACAGCACCCCGGTCAGGCCGACGATCCAGGACAGGACGAGGAGCAGGCCGATACGCATGAACATGGCCATGAACAGGCCGAGCCTCCGCGCCATCTCGCGCTGTCGCGGCGGCAGTTTGTCCACCAGGATCGAGATGAAAATGATGTTGTCGATGCCGAGCACCAGTTCGAGCGCGGTCAGGGTGAGAAAGCCGATCCAGGCTTCGGGACTCGCGAGCAGTTCGATCAAGGACTGTCCTTTCTCATGATGTTCGAGCGGCGCCCGCTCAGAGCTTGTGAAGAAATCGTAGCGAGCGGCCCGAGGGCAAGGCGCACGGAGCGCAGCGACGAGACATATCAGATAGATAGGCGAGGAGCGAGCACCGCGCAACGCAGCACTCGGGACGCGCAGTAGATTTATTCACAAACTCTCAGTCCCGCCCCGCCGGGCGCCGCATGGTCGCCCGGGCGAAGCACAGATCTTCCCACGCCTTCGCCTTGTCCGGCAGACTGCGCAGCAGATAGGCCGGATGGTAGGTCACGATCAACGCTCGACCCTGGTGCTCGAACAACCGTCCCCGCGCGGCGCCGATCTTCACCTCGCCCTCGAGCAGCGTCTGCGCCGCCGGCCGGCCGAGCGCCACGATCAGCTTCGGCTGCAGCAGTTCGATCTGGCGCGCCAGGTAGGGGAAGCAGGTCGCCATTTCCTCGGCCTCCGGCGTGCGGTTGCCGGGGGGCCGGCACTTGACGGTATTGGCGATGTACACGTTCTGGCCGCGCCGGATGCCGATCGCCGCCAGCATGTTGTCGAGCAGTTTGCCGGCCTGGCCGACGAAGGGCTCGCCCTTCTCGTCTTCCTCCGCGCCCGGCCCCTCGCCCACGAACAGCCAGTCCGCCCGTTCATCCCCCACCCCCAGCACCGCCTGCTTGCGCTGCTCGCACAGCTTGCAGGCGCGGCAGGTGGCCACCGCCTCGCGCAGCTCGGCCCAGTCCATGCGCGCGATGCGCTCCCGCCGGTCGCTTCCCGGGGCCGGTTGCGGCACGCTCGGCGGCGGCGGCGCAGCGGGCGAAATCGGCTCCCGCTCCGCCGCCATCTGCGCCGCATCGGCTGTCGCGGCGGCATCGGGGCCTCCTTCCGCAGCGCGCAGCCGCCACAGCGGTGCGAGGCCCATTTCCCGCAGCACGCTGGCGCGCCGGCTGCTCATAGATCCTTCTTCAGCACCAGCGCATCTTCCCGTCCCCAGGCCGACGGATAGTAGCCGCGGCGCACGCCGATCTGGCGGTAGCCGCTGCCGGCGTAGAGGCCGCGGCCGGAGACGTTCGACGGGCGCACTTCCAGGAATACGCAGTGGGCGCCGCTGCAGCGGGCGACCGCTTCCAGATGACCGAGCAGCAGCCGGCCGTAACCGCGCCGCTGCCATGCGCCATGGATGCTGATATTGAGCAGATGGGCCTCGTCCAGCACCAGCATCATCACGGCATAACCGAGCAGCGCGCCGCGGAGGCGGAAGGTCCACGTGCTATAGCCGGCGATCAGGGAGTCGCTGAAGTTGACCCGACTCCAGGGAAACTCGTAGAGCGTGTTCTCCATCGCCGCGACCGTGTCCAGATCGCCCTCGCTCATGGGCATGCATCGCAACTGCTCGGACAGAACGGCACTCATGGCTTGGTGATGCCGGCAAAGCGCTCGGCGGTGGTCAGCGCCACCTTGTCGCGCACATAGAACGGAACGGCGCTCGCCGCGTCAGTGCGCTCGCCCCGCTGCCAGCGCTGCAGCGCCAGCATGGCGATGTGCTGCGCATCGGGCATGACATGCCCGTCCTCCGCCACCAGATGCTCGCCGAGGCGTTGCCGCAGCGCCTCGGGGCAGGCGAGAAAGCCGCTGCCGACGCCGTGCCAACCCCGCCCCGGCGGCAACGGCGCCGCACCCGGCGCCGCCACCACCGGATCCAGCACTGCATGCAGCCGATCGCCCTCGACGCGGTAGGCGGCGCAATACACTTCGTTCATGCGCGCATCGACGCAGACGTACGCCATCTCCCGGCCGCTGCCAAGAGCCATCGCCTCCAGGCTGCCGACTGCGATGACCGGAAGATCCGCCGCCAGCGCCAGTCCCTGCGCCACGCCGCAGGCCAGCCGCAGGCCGGTGAAGCTGCCCGGTCCGGCGCCGAACGCCAGCGCATCCAGCAACCTCACGCGGAGTCCGGCTTCCGCCAGCAGGGCATCGACGAATGGCAGCATCAGCTCGGAATGGGTCTGGGCGCCGTCGCCGCAACGGCTGGAGAGGATGCCGTCGCACCACAGGGCGACGGAGCAGCGGTCGGAGGAGGATTCGAGGGCCAGGAGTTTCATCGCCCGGCATTTTACCGGAACGGCCGCGCCGGCCGACCCGCAGCGCGGACGAGACGCATCGATCCGATCTCAGTGACAAGCGACCGCAGGCGCGTTTGCGACCGATTACACGTTGGCTTTCAGGGGCCGCCAGGCCTCTTCCTTCCGCGCCTGTTTCTGGTGCCGGCGCTCGCTGACCATGAAGCGGCTCGCCTCGTCCAAGGTGACATAGCCCTTGCGCCGCAGCCACAGCCGGTAGAAGCTCATGGTGTAGGGCGACAAGCCGTCCACCCGACCCACGATGTCAACCCACCGATTGTTCATCGGAAAGGAGCGTTTGCTCACCCAATGGGCAATGCCGAGCGAGGCCATGACGAAGACGAAGGCGCTGGTGGTCATGAGCAGACTGGGGCCGCAGGTGTCCTCCCAGCAGCCTTTCGACGCCAGAAACACCACCACCAGCCAGGTCGTGACCGCGGTCAGGTAAGCAGTCTTGTAAACATCGCCGTATTCGCGCTTGAATTCCTTCTTGTTGGCGGCAAAAACCGCCTCGATGTCGGCGAAGCTGTAGCCCGCCGCTGCTTTCTTCGCAGGCTGATCCCCGGCTTTGCTTCCTGGTTTGACTGCTGCCTTGTCCGCTGCCTTTTCTGCTGTTTTTTCCACAGTTATCCCCGCTGCCTGGGCAGTCGCTCCCACGGTGGTCTGATGCTCCGGATGACCCGGGTCTGAGTCACGGGCGGTTATCTTACCCGCTTCGCCGCATATTCCTCTTCGATATTGTCGCGAAAGTAGCTCCACATGGAGCCGGAACTGCTGAGGCGGCGGAACGTCTCCTGCGGCACCCCGCCGAACTGGACGATCGCGCCCGTGTCGAATTCTACCTGCAGGGTACGGCTCGCAGCGTCATAGCCGATGGCGCGCAGCTTGCCGGCGTTGACCTTCTTCATTTCCACGGCATCCTCCCGCAGCGTGAAGATGGAATTCTAGCGCCGCAACGGCGTGTCGCGCAGGCCCCGCCACCCCTCAGTCGCGCGAGCGACGGCGGTTGTCCGGACGGTAGATGTCCCGCCCCGCGTCGCGGATGTCGCGCCGCAGGTCACGGGCCTCTTCCGGCGTCAGACGGCGCTTTCCGCCCGATCCTTCGTCCTGGAATCGCCGCTCGTCCGGGCGCTCGCGCCCGAAGTCGCGCTGCGGCGCCGTGAAGCGATCCTCCCGCACCACGCGATCCTCGGCGCGCTGCCCACGGAAGCCGTCGCCGTCTCCCTTGCGCGCCTGCGCCGACGGAGAGACCGACAGGGCGATGAGGATGCCCAGGACGAGGGGGGCCGCTTTCATGGTGTGCTCCGTATTCCGTTCTCGGGCGTCTTGGCGGCCCGCTCAGTGGCGCCGTTCGGCGTCATGCATTCGAATGTAAATGTTGCGGTTGGAGATGTCGAGGTCACGCCGCAAATCGCGCCGTTCCGCCTCGCTGAGCACACCGTCGGACCGGTACAGATTTTCCTTGCGCCGGATCCAGCGCTGCTCGCTCTCCAGCCAGCGCGCCTCGCGCCCGGTCAGGTCGCCGGAGCGCAAGCCGTGGACGATGCGCTCCTGCTGGCGCTGCTGGCGGGCGATCACGCCGGCGTCGTTGGCGCGGCCCCCGGCCGCGGCGGGAAGCGCCGCTGCAACCAGGGCGGCAGTCAGGGCGCGGATCGACCACTTGTTCACCAGTTTTCCTGTCATCGATTTTGGCAGATAGCCGGAACGATCGGGGAGCGCAACGCCGCTGCGACGAGCGTCACCCTTTTGCGTGGATGGCATTCTGCGCGCCGTGTGTAAGGCGTCTGTGTCCCGCCGCAGCCAATTTGTAAGCGATTGTTTCGGCAGCCGGGCGGCGGCTGGCGCTGCGCCTGCGATGCCGCTAGGATGCGCGCCATGGACAAGGAAGACAAAGACCGGATCCTGGTCGTCGACGACGACCGCAAGCTGCGCGACCTGCTCACCCGCTATCTCGGCGAGCAGGGTTTCGCGGTGAAGGCGGTGGAGGGCGGCGAAGCCATGGATCGGGCCCTGGCGCGGGAGCTCTACGACCTGGTCGTGCTCGATCTGATGATGCCGGGCGAGGACGGGCTGTCCATCTGCCGGCGCCTGCGCGGCGGCGGCAACACCGTGCCCATCGTCATGCTCACCGCCAAGGGCGACGACGTCGATCGCATCGTCGGCCTGGAGATGGGCGCCGACGATTACCTGCCCAAGCCCTTCAATCCGCGCGAACTGGTTGCGCGCATCCATGCCGTACTGCGTCGCCGTCCTCCCCCCGTACCGCCCGGCGCCCCCAGCACCGACACCGAGAGCGTGAGCTTCGGCCGCGTCACGGTGAATCTCGCCACCCGTTCCCTGCAGCGCGACGGTGCCGACGTCGCGCTGACCACCGGCGAGTTCGCCCTGCTCAAGGCGCTGGTGAGCCATCCGCGCCAGCCGCTCTCGCGCGACAAGTTGATGGAACTCGCCCGCGGCCGCGAATACGAGGTGTTCGACCGCTCCATCGACGTCCAGGTATCGCGCCTGCGCAAGCTGGTGGAGGACGACCACTCGCAGCCGCGCTACATCCAGACGGTGTGGGGCTTCGGCTACGTCTTCATACCGGATGGCAGCCCCGCCCCGGCCAGGAAGTGACCGGGCGGCAGTGCCCCTTCCCGTTCGATGAGACTGCTGCCGCGCACGCTGCTGTGGCGTACCTTCCTGCTGGTGGGTCTGCTGCAACTGCTGTCGGTGCTGGCGTGGTTCGCCATCTATGCCCAGTTCGGGCGCGAGCCGCGTGCCATGCAATCGGCGCAGATGGCAGTGAGCGTGGTCAACCTCACCCGCGCCGCCCTGGTTTCGGCGCAGTCGGACAAGCGCCGCGACCTGCTGCTGGACCTGTCCGACCGCGAAGGCATCCGCGTATACCCGGCCGAAGACGACGAGAAGCTGGCGCCGCTGCCCGATGATCCGACCCTGCGCCTGATCCGCGACGAAGTGCAGCGCCAGCTGGGGCCGGAAACGCGTTTGACGCTGGCGCTCAACGGCGAGGACGGGTTCTGGGTCAGCTTCAGCATCGACGACGACGACTACTGGGTGATGCTGCCGCGGGAGCGGCTGGAACAGACCATCCCGCAGCAATGGATCGGCTGGGCCACGGCCGCGCTGCTGCTGTCCCTGGTCGGCGCCTATCTCATCGTGTTCGGCGTGACGCGGCCGCTCAAGGCCCTGTCCGCGGCGGCGACCTCGATCGGCCGCGGCGAAACCCCCCCGCCGCTGCCGGAACGCGGCGCCAGCGAGATCGGCACCGTCGGCCGCGCCTTCAACCAGATGTCGCGGGATCTGCAGCAGCTCGACGCCGACCGCGCCCTGATCCTGGCCGGCATCTCCCACGACTTGCGCACCCCGCTGGCCCGGCTGCGCCTCGGCGTCGAAATGAGCGGCGCCGATCAGGAGACGCGCGACAGCATGGGCGAGGACATCGACGAGATGGACAAGGTGATCGGACAGTTCCTCGATTTCGCCCGCGAGACTTCCGGTGAGCCGATACAGCCGCTGGACATCGGTGCCCTGGTCGCCGACATTGCCGAAGGCTACCGTCGGCGCGGCGCGCCGGTGCAGGCCGAGGCATCCGCCCTGCCCGAGATGGCGGTGCGGCCGCTGGCGCTGCGCCGCCTGCTCTCCAACCTGGTGGACAACGCCCTGCGCTATGCCGGCAGCGCGCAGCCGGTCGAACTCCATGCCCGCCGGGAGGGCGATCAGGTATTGCTGGAAGTCCGGGACCGGGGTCCGGGCATTCCTCCCGATCAGGCGGAGCGGCTGAAGCGCCCGTTCACGCGGCTCGACGCGGCCCGCAGCGACGCCAGCGGCGCCGGGCTGGGACTGGCCATCGTGGATCGCATCTGCCGCGCCCACGGCGGCAGCCTGGCCCTGCTGCCGCGACCGGGCGGAGGATTGATCGCTCGCGTCATGCTTCCGGTCACCGCTGCGGCGCCCGCTGGTCCATGATGGGCAGCGCGCCGGCAATGTCGCTCAAGGCCCTTCCCCGAGCCCGGAAGACGCATGTTACCATTTGATTTTTCAGCGTTTATCTGATCCATGACGACCCAATCGGAAACCCCGGTGACGCCCTATGCGATCCTCGGCGGCGAGGCCGGCCTGCGCGCGCTGGTGCAGCGCTTCTATCAACTGATGGACGAATTGCCGGAGGCCTACGGCATCCGCAAGCTGCACCCGCAGGACCTTTCCGGCTCGGAGGAAAAGCTGTTCATGTTCCTCTCCGGATGGCTGGGCGGCCCGCCCCTGTTCGCGCAGCGCCATGGGCATCCGCGCTTGCGGGCACGCCACCTGCCGTTCTCCATCGGCGCCCAGGAGCGCGACCAGTGGCTGATGTGCATGCGCCGCGCCCTGGAGGAGCAGGTCGGCGACACGGGGTTGCGCGACAAACTGTATCGCGCCCTCGCCGACCTCGCCGATCACATGCGCAATCGCGCCGAGTTCCCGGGCTGAAGCGCGGCGGCCGTGCCGATGCTGCATGACGAAACCGAGTTGTCGCGGCCTGGCGAAGGGGGCATACTTGATTCGGCGCAACGATTCGCGCCGATACCTTCTGAACCCGCCCCGGCACTCCGTCAGGGGCGGCGCGTCAAAACAGGACGAAACGTACCCTTCTCAGCCGATTTCAGGCGACCATCATCGAAAGGGATGCATATGGCCCAAACCACGTGGATTCTCGTCGCGAACGCCAGCAAAGCGAAGCTGTACACCAATCAAGGCCCGAAAAAGGGGTTGCAACTGCTGAAGGAGGTCGAACATCCCGAGAGTCGTCAGAAAAATGCCGAACTGGTGACCGACCGTGCGGGTTTCATGCAGGGCAGCGGCAATGGCCACGGTGCCCGCCAGCCGGCGACGGAGCCGAAGCAGCATGAAGCTCACAGCTTTGCCCAGGAACTGGCGCGCGAACTCATCCACGGCCGCAGCACCAATCAATTCAACCGCGCCATCCTGGTGGCACCGCCCAGCTTCATGGGACTGCTGAACGGCCTGCTGGACGGGCCGACGTCGCAGATCGTGAGCGACCGCTTCGAAAAGGACTACACCAAGGCGAACGAGAAGGAACTCTCCGCCCACCTCGAATCCTGCATCTTCCTCTGACGGGACAGGCGGCTCGCCAAACTCAAACTGAATCCTGTGGGGGCATATGCGCCGGCCATTCCGGTCCGTGCCCCCGCGATGTCCCGACGCTCGACCCGCTCCCCATCTTCGTAACGGCAGGCTCAAACCGCCCGCGGCGCCGGTTCGGCGCGTGGCGAGATATGCCGGCGGGCAGCCCGCTGACTGAAGCAGGGGCAATTCCGGCCAGGTCGCGCGCGACCCGGATCCCCTGAACCTGCCGCCCCTGCTCCACCTTGCCGTGATTCACATCGCTCTGATCCTGCTGCTGCTCCTGGCGCTGGCCGTGGGCGACACCCCCGAGCGGACGATGATGTGGCAGGCGCTTTTCGACGCCGGCCATGTGCCGCTGTTCGGCCTCATGGCCCTGCTCGTGCACGACCTGCTAGCGACAAGGTGGCCGCGCTCCGGTGCATGGCGACCTGCGCTCCTTTCCTTCGCCATTACCGTCGCCGTCGGTGCCTTCGCGGAGTTCCTGCAAACGTACCAGCCCGGCCGCGAGGCATCCCTCACCGATCTGCTGCGCGATGCGGCGGGGGCGGGAGCGTTTCTCCTGGCGCGCGAGGCACATCGCCGCGGGACGTGGTCCGGCGCGCCCGGGTCGCGGCGGGTCCGCACCGCCTTCGCGGTTGCCGCCATCGCATTGCTGTTCGGAGCGACTGCGCAGCTTTCGCTCACCCTGGCCGTGCTCGCCGAGCGTGCCCGCGCCTTCCCGGTCCTGGCGCGCTTCGACGGTTCCTGGTGGGAGAGCGCGCTCATCGAGACCGGGGATAGCGTACTGACACCCGCCACATTCACCCCGTCGCCGCCGGGAATGCCCTCCGGACTCGCCCGCCTCGATCTGCAGCCGGCAACCTATCCCGGCCTCACCATCGACGAACCCTATCCGGACTGGCGCGGCTACCAGCGGCTCGTGCTGACCATCGTTTCGGACCTGGACGGGCCGATCCCGCTGACGCTGCGAGTGCACGACGCCGCGCACGACGACCGCTATGGCGACCGCTTCAACACGCGGTTGATGGTGATGCCCGGCGCCAACCGCCTGACCATCCCCCTGGAAGAGATTCGCCGCGCGCCCGCGGGCCGCGAGATGGACCTGAGCCGCATCCGCGGCATCGTCCTGTTCGCGTACCGCCTCGACCATGCGGCCCATATTTATGTGGGGGAAATCCGGCTGGAACGGTGACGACGGGCGCCTGACGACGCTCGCGCCTACTCTTGGAGCGGAAAACGCATGAGGGGCCGGTAGTCGGCACCTTCCGCCTTGAGCACCGATTCCACCAGCGCGAACTCGCTCACCGGCCACGGCAGGGACGGCATGCGCGGCGGGTCCTGGGAGCATTGCGCCTTGCGCAGCAGCGTGACGTGGGCGGCGAAAGGCCGATGGTCCAGCCGGTAGCCCGCCGCCCGCAGCGAGCCGTTCAACTCCCTGACCAGCAGTTCCAGGGCCGGCGGCAGCGCGCTCGCGCCCGCCCAGACGATGCGGTTATGGCGCCACCAGCCGGTCTGGTCGAGGGCCAGTTCGAAGCGCGGGGCGTGGACAGCGGCGCCGATCGCCTGCAGCTCGGCGACTTGCGCCTCGCTCACCGCGCCGATGAAAGCGAGCGTCACATGCAGCGTTTCCGGGCGCATCCGGCGGCCGCCGCAGCGGCGGGCAGCGGCCTGCGCGGCCGCCGCCAGCGCGCCCGCGACCCCCGCATCCGGCCAAATGGCGAAGAAGACGCGCCGCTGCGTGCCCGTCCCCGCGGTGCCCGCTTCAGTCGGCACGCGGGCGCCTGCGCGCGACCAGGGCCACCGCCTGGGCCGCGATGCCTTCGCCGCGGCCGGTGAATCCGAGCCGCTCGGTGGTCTTGGCCTTGACGTTGACCCGGTCCGGATCGACGCCGAGGTCGGCCGCGATGTTGGCGACCATCTGCGGCGCGTGGGGCGCCAGCTTCGGCGCGCGGGCGATCACCGTGGCATCGATGTTGACCGCCTCGAATCCGGCCTCGGCCACGCGCCGCGCCGCCTCCCGCAGCAGGACGCGGCTGTCGGCGCCGCAGAACCGTGCGTCGGTATCGGGGAAGTGCCGGCCGATGTCGCCCAGGCCGGCCGCCCCCAGCAGGGCATCGGTCACCGCATGCAGCAGCACGTCGGCGTCGGAGTGGCCGAGCAGGCCGCGTTCGAACGGAATGTCGACGCCGCCGATGACCAGCCGCCGCCCCGGCACCAGTGCATGCACGTCGAAACCCTGGCCGATCCTGAAATCCGTCGCCACCTCAGCTCTCCCGGTTGGCAAGTATCCACTCGGCCAGCCTGAGATCGAGCGGATAGGTCACTTTGAGGTTCGTCGCGTCCGCCGCCACCAGCTTCGGCCGCAGCCCAAACGCTTCCACCGCCGAGGCCTCGTCGGTGACATCGCGCGTGCGGTCCAGCGCCCGGCGCAGGCTGTGGTAGCGGAACATCTGCGGCGTCTGCGCCTGCCACAGGCCCTCGCGCGGCACGGTCGCGGCGATGCGCGATTCGGCGTCGGCACGCTTCAGCGTGTCGGCGAGCGGCACCGCTAGTATCCCGCCGTCATCATCTTCGCCGACCTCGCGCAGCAGGCGCTCGACATGGTGATCGTCGAGGCAGGGACGCGCCGCATCGTGCACCAGGACCCAGTCGAGGGCGCCCACTTCGCCCGCGATGGCGCGCAGGCCGTTGCGCACCGTCTCGGCGCGGCTGGCTCCGCCGCAAAACAGCGGCCGCAGCTTGGCCGCCAGAGGCGTCCAGTCGTGCCGCTGCCACTGCCCGTCATCCACCGCCAGCACCACGTACACCCGGCTCACCGCCTGCACGCGGCACAATGCGGCCAGGGCGTGGTACAGCAGCGGCCGCCCGGCCAGGGACAGGTACTGCTTGGGCTGTGCCTCTCCCATGCGCGAGCCGCTGCCCGCGGCGGGAACCAACGCGAAATGCTTGCTCATCGTTTGGGTCGAATCCTCGATCGCCGGCCGGGATTATCGCCCAAGATGGCGGCAAGCTTGCGCCGGCGCGCCATCCGGCCGTCTTGCGGCGCCATGACAGGCTGGAAGGCATCTTGACGAGGCGCAATACTCGCGCTGCGAGCCGAAATCTATAATGCTTGTGGGGAATCGATTCAACCGCCGCGTTCCCCATAACGATCTTGAGGATGCCCAAAGCGCCATGAACGAGATCCGCCCCGCCGCCGTCGCCGGCATGTTCTATCCGGGAGATCCGGGAACCCTGAGGCACGACGTCGCTTCCATGCTCGCGGCAGCGCACGCTCCGCCGGCTACGGCCGAGCACCCGCCGAAGGCGCTCATCGTGCCCCACGCCGGTTATGTCTATTCCGGTCCCGTCGCGGCCAGCGCCTATGCGCGGCTCAAGCCGTGGCGCGACACGATCCGGCGCGTCGTGATGTTCGGCCCGGCCCACCGCGTGGCGGTGCAGGGTCTGGCGCTGCCGGACGCCGCGGCCTTCGAGACGCCGCTGGGCAGGGTACCGGTCGATGCCGATGCCGTGGCGCAGGTGCAATCGCTGCCGCAGGTGGTGCTCAGCCCGCGCGCCCACGCCCTGGAGCATTCGCTGGAAGTGCAGCTGCCGTTCCTGCAGAGCGTGCTCGGCGAGTTCAGCGTGGTGCCGTTCGCCGTCGGCTTCGCCGAGGCGGCCGAAGTGGCCGAAGTGATCGAGTTGCTTTGGGGTGGAGAGGAAACCCTGATCCTGATCAGCTCCGACCTCTCGCACTACCATCCGTACCGCGAGGCGCAGGCCTTCGATCGCGCCACCGCGGACGCCATACTCGCGCTCAATCCGCAACTCGATCACGAGCAGGCCTGCGGCGCCACGCCGATCACCGGTCTGATCCTGTGCGCCCGCCACCACGGGCTCACGCCCCAGTTGCTGGATCTGCGCAACTCTGGCGACACGGCCGGCGATCGCGCGCGGGTGGTCGGCTACGCCTCGCTCGCCTTCTATGACGAGAGCCATGATGTCCGCTGACCTGGGCGAAGTGCTGCTGCGCATTGCGCGTAATGCCATCGGCAGCCGCTTCGAACTGCCCGCAGCGCCCGAACCCGAGCACGAGGCCCTGGCACGTCCCGGCGCCACCTTCGTCACCCTGACGCGCAACGGCGATCTGCGCGGCTGCATCGGCACCCTCGAAGCCCATCGACCCCTCGGCGTGGACGTGCGCGAAAATGCCATCGCAGCGGCTTTCCGCGATCCCCGTTTCGAGCCGCTAGGGCGCGAGGAACTGCCGGGCACGCGCATCGAAGTGTCGCTGCTGACGTCCCCCGAGTTCATGAGCTTTGCCGACGAGAAGGATGCCCTGGCGCAGTTGCGCCCGAACGTGGATGGCGTGATCCTGGTCTACAACTGTCAGCGCGCGACCTTTCTGCCCCAGGTCTGGGAGAGCCTGACCGACCCGCGGCAGTTCATGGCCCACCTCAAGCGCAAGGCGGGCCTGGCGCCGGATTTCTGGCACGACAGCGTGATGGTGGCGCGCTATCAGGTGACCAAGTGGAAGGAGCCGGAGGCGGCATGGGCAACGTAACGGAATCCGATTACCCGGGGCGCTGGTGGCACCTCTGCGAGGATGGCCGCATCCAGTGCGACCTCTGCCCGCGCGACTGCCGCCTGCACGAGGGCCAGCGCGGCGCCTGCTTCGTGCGCAAGATGGAAGGCGGCCGCATGGTGCTCACCACCTATGGCCGCTCGTCCGGCTTCTGCATCGATCCCATCGAGAAGAAGCCCCTCAATCACTTCTACCCCGGCAGCAGCGTGTTCTCCTTCGGCACCGCCGGCTGCAACCTGGCCTGCAAGTTCTGCCAGAACTGGGACATCTCGAAGTCGCGCGAGATGGACACGCTGATGGACGCGGCCTCTCCGGAAACGATCGCCCGCGTCGCGCGCCAGCACGGCTGCAAGAGCGTGGCCTTCACCTACAACGACCCGGTCATCTTCGCCGAATACGCGATGGACACCGCCGACTGCTGCCATGAACTGGGGGTCCAGACCGTGGCCGTGACCGCCGGCTACATGCACGATGCACCGCGGCGCGAGTTCTACGCCAAGATGGACGCGGCAAACGTGGACCTCAAGGCATTCACCGACGACTTCTACGTCAAGCTCACCGGCTCGCGGCTGCAGCCGGTCCTCGATACGCTCGTCTATCTGAAACACGAGACCGACGTCTGGTTCGAGATCACCACGCTCCTGATCCCCGGCAGGAACGATTCCGACCAGGAGATCGAGCAGATGTCGAAATGGCTGGTGCGCGAGTTGGGCACGGACGTGCCGCTGCACTTCAGCGCCTTCCACCCCGACTACAAGCTCACCAACATCCCGCCCACGCCTCCCGCCACATTGACCCAGGCGCGCCGCATCGCGCTGGCCGCAGGCATGCGCTACGTTTATACCGGCAACGTGCACGACGTGGAAGGCGGCACCACCTTCTGTCCGGGCTGCGGCAAGCCGGTGATCGAACGCGACTGGTACGAGATCGAATCCTACGACCTCACCGCGGATGGCCGGTGCGCACAGTGCGGCACCGCCATCGCCGGCCGCTTCGGCAAGTTCGAAGGGCAGTTCGGCCGCCACCGGGTTCCGGTTCGCGTCAACATCGCCGCCTGAGAGCGCGCTCCTGCCCATGGGCGAGGCGAGCATAAGCATCCCGGCCGGCGGCGACCTGCGGCTCGAAGGCACGCTGGTGCTGCCGGAAGGCGCCCGCGGCGTGGTCGCCTTCGCCCACGGCAGCGGCAGCAGCCGGTTCAGCCCGCGCAACGTGTACGTCGCCCGGGTGCTGCAGGAAAATCGCATCGCGACGCTGCTGATCGTCGGCAGCCACGATGGCGTCGTCATCGATCTCAATCGCCGGGCGGCGGCCCATGTCGCATGCACCAGGGAACTGGTCATCGTGCCCGGCGCCTCCCATCTGTTCGAAGAGCCGGGCACCCTGGAGCAGGCCGCGCGCCACGCCGCCGCCTGGTTCGAGCGCTGGTTCGCGGCGCGACCGTCGCGAGCCGCGATTGCCTAGCCCGGCGCGGCGCCGAGAATCTCGATCACCTCGTCGTCCTCCACCTGGCCGAAGTCGAGGTAGAACTGGCCTACGGCGCGGAAGTCGTCCGGCGCTTCCAGGCATATCACCTCGTCGCAGTATTGCGCCACCTGCTCCAGCGTGTCCGGCGGCGCCACCGGAACGGCGCAGATGAGCTTCTGCGGATTGCGGTTGCGCAGGGCGTGCAGCGCCGCGATCATGGTGGAGCCGGTGGCCAGACCGTCGTCGATTACGATGACGATGCGCCCGGCCGGATCGTGGGCCGGACGCAGCGGCGAATACTGGGTGCGGCGCTGCCGGATTCGCGCGAGTTCCGCCTCCTTCTGGCGCTCGATATAGGCGGCGTCGGCGCCCGCGGCCCGGGCATCGGGCGTGACATAGGCCCAGCCCGATTCGTCGATGGCGCCGATGGCGTATTCCGGATTGCCCGGCGCCCCCAGCTTGCGCACCAGCACCACGTCCAGTTCGCCGCCGAGCGCCGCAGCAATCACCTGCCCCATCGGCACCGCGCCGCGCGGGATCGCCAGCACCAGCGGATTCCTGCCGGCGTAATCGACCAGCCGCTGCGCCAGCAGTTGCGCCGCCTGGATTCTGTCCGTGAATAACATGCCTGCCTCCGCGTCGCCACGCTGCTTATTTATCGACCCTGCGCGCTCGCGTCGCAAGGAGAATTCGCAATCGTGAGGCCGCTGCCGCGCCGCGGCCCGGCTTCTCCGATTACCTTATAATTCGCGCTTCCCGCCCATGGCCGCAGCCGCACCTCTTCCCCGATGACCGACCCCGCGCAGGCGCCCTTGCCGGAGTTCGACCGTTCCGACCTGCCGCCGGCGGGGGCGCGGCTCGATCTGCCCGCGCTGCCCGACGGAGCGGACGCCCTCGCGCTGGCGCGCCTCGCCAGCCGCGGGCGCATGCTGCTGGTGGTGGCGGCGAATCCGCTCGACGCCCAGCGGCTGCGCGAGGAGATCGCGTGGTTTGCGCCGCAGCTCAAGGTACATCTGCTCCCCGACTGGGAAACCCTGCCCTACGACGGCTTCTCGCCCCACCACGACCTGGTGTCGGAGCGCCTCGAAACCTTGCACGAGATGAGCCGCGGCGCCTGCGACGTGGTGCTGGTGGCGGCGTCCACCGCCCTCTACCGCCTGCCGCCGGTGCGCTATCTGGCCGCCTTCACGTTCTTCGTGAAGCAGGGCGCCAGGCTGGACGCCGATGCGCTGCGCGCCCAACTCGCGACGGCGGGTTACGGACATGTCACCCAGGTCGTGTCGCCCGGCGAGTTCAGCGTGCGCGGCGGCCTGATCGATCTGTTCCCGATGGGCAGCGCGCTGCCCTACCGCATCGAGCTGTTCGACGACGAGGTCGAGACGATCCGCACCTTCGACGTCGATACCCAGCGCACCCTCTACCCGGTGCGCGAGATCCGGCTGCTGCCGGCGCGCGAATTCCCCCTCGACGAGGCCGGCCGCACCAAGTTCCGCAGCCGCTTTCGCGAGACCTTCGAAGGCGACCCGTCGCGCTGCCAGGTCTACAAGGACATCTCGAGCGGCATAGCGCCGGCCGGAATCGAGTACTTCCTGCCCCTGTTCTTCGACGAGACGGCGACGCTGTTCGACTATCTGCCGCGGGGCGCCGTGCTGTGCCAGGCGCGGGATGTCGCGCTGGCCATCCGCGAGTTCTGGCGCGACACCAAGAGCCGCTATGACCTGCTGAAGGGCGATCGCACGCGCCCGGTGATGGCGCCGCGCGAAATGTTCCTGGACGAGGAGGCCTTCTTCCTCGCCGCCCGCGACCTCGGCCGCGTCGCCATCCCTGCCGCCGACGCGGTTGCGGCGGGCGAAGACGCGCTGGTGCAGCGCCTGCCGGACATCAAGGTGGAGCGGCGCGCCGACGATCCGCTGCATCGCCTCCGGGCTTTCCTCGGCGGCTTCGACGGGCGCGTCTTGATCGTGGCCGAATCGCCGGGCCGGCGCGAGACGATCCGGGAATACCTGCAGGAACATGGTTTGCAGCCGGCAGCCTGCTCCGATAGCGCCGCCTTCCTCGGCGCCGCGGATCGCCTCATGCTCGCCGTGGCACCGCTCGCCGGCGGCTTCCTGCTGCGCGAATCGGCCCTCGCCTTCGTCACCGAAAACGAGCTGTACGCCGCCACGGCCCGACCCCGCGGCCAGCGCCACGACGCGCGGCGGGCGACGATGGAGGGATGGCTGCGCGATCTGACGGAGCTGCGCATTGGCGATCCGGTGGTCCATGTGCAGCACGGCATCGGCCGCTATCTGGGTCTGGTGCATCTCGACCTGGGCGAAGGCGAAACGGAATTCCTGCATCTCGAGTACGCCGAGGGCGACAAGCTCTACGTGCCGGTGGCGCAGCTCCACCTCATCAGCCGCTACGGCGGCGCCCAGCCGGAGCTGGTGGAACTGCACAAGCTGGGCAGCGGCCAGTGGGAGAAGGCGAAGAAGAAGGCGGCGCTGCAGGTGCGCGACACCGCCGCCGAACTGCTCGCGCTCTATGCCCAGCGCGCGGCGCGCGAGGGCTACCGCTTTGCCGTCAAGGCGCACGACCTGGACGCCTTCGCCGACGGCTTCGGCTTCGAGGAGACGCCGGATCAGCTCGGCGCGATCAACGCCGTGATCGGCGACATGCAGTCGGGCAAGCCGATGGACCGGCTGGTGTGCGGCGACGTCGGCTTCGGCAAGACCGAGGTGGCGCTGCGTGCCGCCTTCGCGGCGGTGGCGGACGGCAGGCAGGTGGCGGTGCTGACGCCCACCACCCTGCTCGCCGAGCAGCATTTTCATACCTTCAACGACCGCTTCGCCCACGTCGCCGACGAGTGGCCGGTGAAGATCGCCGAGCTGTCGCGCTTCCGCAGCGCCAGGGAGCAGGCCGCCGCCCTGCAGGATCTGGCCGCCGGCCGCATCGACATCGTCATCGGCACCCACCGCCTGCTGCAGAAGGACGTGAAGTTCGCCCGCCTCGGCCTCGTCGTCGTGGACGAGGAGCACCGCTTCGGCGTGCGCCAGAAGGAGACGCTGCGGGCGCTGCGCGCGGAAGTGGACGTGCTGACCCTCACCGCCACGCCCATTCCGCGCACCCTGGGGATGTCGCTGGAGGGGCTGCGCGACTTCTCCGTGATCGCCACCGCGCCCCAGAAGCGGCTCGCTATCAAGACCTTCGTCACGCGCTATTCCGAAGGCATCGTGCGCGAGGCGGTGCTGCGCGAGTTCAAGCGCGGCGGCCAGGTCTACTTTCTGCACAACGAGGTGGAAACCATCGAAGCGATGCGCGACCGGCTGGCGCGGCTGCTGCCCGAGGCGCGCATCGTGGTTGGTCACGGCCAGATGGCGGAGCGCGAATTGGAACGTGTGATGCGCGAGTTCACGCAGCAGAAGCACAACCTGCTGCTCTGCACCACCATCATCGAGACCGGCATCGACAACCCCCACGCCAACACCATCGTCATCAACCGCGCCGACAAGTTCGGCCTGGCCCAGCTGCATCAGCTGCGCGGGCGCGTCGGCCGCTCGCACCATCAGGCCTACGCCTATCTCCTCACCGACGCCCACGCCAAGCCCACCGCCCAGGGGATGAAGCGGCTGGAGGCGATCCAGGCGATGGAAGAGCTGGGCTCGGGGTTCTTCCTCGCCATGCACGACCTGGAGATCCGCGGCGCCGGCGAGGTGCTGGGGGAATCCCAGAGCGGCGAGATCCAGGCCATCGGCTTCAACCTGTACACCGAGATGCTCAAGACCGCGGTGCGCGCCCTGCAGCAGGGCAAGGAGCCGGACCTGACGCAGCCGCTGGAGATCACCTCGGAGATCAATCTGCACGCGCCGGCCCTGCTGCCCAGCGACTATTGCAGCGATGTGCATGAGCGCCTCACGCTCTACAAGCGACTCGCCAACTGCGAATCCGGCGAGCAGTTGCAGCAGATGCAGGAGGAACTGATCGACCGCTTCGGCGAGTTGCCGGAGCAGGCGCGGGCGCTGCTGGAGACCCATCGCCTGCGCATCCTGGCGAAACCGCTCGGCATCGCCAAGATCGATGCCACCGCCTCGCAGATCCAGCTGCACTTCGTGCCCGATCCGCCGATCGACCCGGCGCGGATCATTCAGCTCATCCAGAAGAACCGCAACTTCAAGCTGGCCGGCCCCGACCGGCTGCTGGTGAAGCGCGAGGCGGCCAGCCTGCGCGAGCGCGCGGCCGGCGTGCGCGAGCTGATCCACAGCCTGTCGGCCGACAGACCCGTCCCTTCCGCCACGACCACGACATGACCGCACCCCAGACCGAAAACTTCAACATCGCCGCCTTCGAGCTCATGCCCTCGCCGGACGATATCAAGGCGCGGGTACCGCTCACCGATGCCGCCGCCGACACCGTTCTGCGCGGGCGCGAAACGCTGCGCAACATCCTCGATCGCCGCGATCACCGCATCTTCATCGTCGTCGGTCCCTGTTCCATCCACGACCCGGTGGCCGGGTTCGATTACGCGCAGAGGCTCAAGCGCCTGGCCGATGAGGTGAGCGATACGCTCTATCTCGTCATGCGCGTCTATTTCGAGAAGCCGCGTACGGCCACCGGCTGGAAGGGCTACATCAACGATCCCTACATGGACGATTCGTTCCACATCGAGGAGGGCATGGGGCGTGCGCGCCAGTTCCTGATGCAGGTGAATGAACTGGGACTTCCCGCCGCCACCGAGGCGCTGGACCCGATCGCCCCCCAGTACCTGGGCGAGTTGATTTCCTGGTACGCCATCGGCGCGCGCACGTCGGAGTCCCAGACGCACCGCGAGATCGCTTCGGGACTGTCCTCGCCGGTAGGCTTCAAGAACGGCACCGACGGCGACATCCAGGTGGCGATCAACGCCATCAAGTCCGCCGCCCAGCCCCACGCCTTCCTCGGTATCAGTCCGCAGGGCGACACCGCCATCGTGCGCACCCGCGGCAACGCCTACGGCCATGTCGTCCTGCGCGGCGGCGGCGGACGGCCGAACTACGACACGGTGAGCGTGTCCCTGGTCGAGAAGGCGCTGGCGAAGGCCGGCCTGCCCGAACTGATCGTCATCGACTGCTCCCATGCCAACTGCTACAAGGACCCGGCCATGCAGCCGCTGGTGATGAGCGACTGCGTGCACCAAGTGCGGGAAGGCAACCGGTCCATCGTCGGTCTGATGGTCGAGAGCAACATCGAGGGCGGCAACCAGCCGATCCCCGACGACCTGTCCCAACTGCGCTACGGCTGCTCGGTGACCGACCCGTGCGTGGACTGGCCGACCACGGAGGCCATGATCCGCAAGGCGAGGGAAATCCTGCGCGAGGTGCTGCCGTCGCGCGGACACTGAACGACCGCGACGGCAGATCGCCCTTTGTCCCGGCCGGGGGCGCATCCCGGCGCCGCGCCAGGCCGTACAATTTTCGACAGCTGAAAATATGCCACTCATCCGTCCCTTTACCGGTCTGCGCCCGGCCGCCGGGCGCGCCGCCGAGGTCATTGCGCCGCCCTATGACGTGCTGTCCACCGACGAAGCCCGCGTGCGCGCCGCCGGCAAGCCGTGGAGCTTCCTCCACATCTCCAAGGCGGAAATCGATCTGCCGCCCGCCACCGATCCCCATGCGCCGCAGGTCTATGCCACGGCGGCGGCAAGTCTGCGGCGCATGCTCGCGGCCGGAACGCTGGCGCGCGACACCGCCTCCTGCTATTACATCTATCGCATTGTCATGGGAAGCCACGCTCAGACGGGGCTGGTGGCCACGGCGTCGGTCGCCGAGTACGAGCGCAACCGCATCCGTCGTCACGAGCTGACGCGCCCCGACAAGGAGGACGACCGCGTGCATCAGATCGATGCGCTCAACGCCCAGACCGGGCCGGTGCTGCTCGCCTATGCGGCCGCCCCCGGCATCGATTCCATCCTGGCGGCGGCCACGGACGGCGCCGCGGATGCAGACGCCACCGCCGACGACGGCGTGCGCCACATGCTGTGGGTGATGCGCGATCCCGACACCATTGCCCGCTTGACGGCGGCATTCGACGCCCTGCCCGCTCTCTACATCGCCGACGGTCATCACCGCTCCGCCGCCGCGGCGCGGGTCTGCGCCGCGCGCCGCGGCGCCGCGGCAGCATGCAGCGGCGAGGAAAGCTACAACTATTTCCTCAGCGTCGTCTTCCCCCATCACCAGTTGCGCATCCTCGACTACAACCGCGTGGTCGCCGATCTCAACGGCATGAGCCGGGAAGATTTCCTGCGGCGGGTGGCGGCGAGCTTCTCCCTCGAACCGAGCGATGCACCGGTGCGTCCGGCGCGGCACGGCGAATTCGGCCTCTACCTTGCGCGCCACTGGCACCGGCTCACGGTCAGAACGGCCCTGGTGCCGCAGGACCCGGTGCAACGCCTCGACGTCAGCCTGCTCACCGACCATCTGCTGGCGCCGATCCTCGACATCCATGACCTGCGCCGCGACCGGCGCATCGATTTCGTCGGCGGCATCCGCGGCCTCGCGGAACTGCAGAAGCGGGTGGACTCGGGCGAGATGGCGGCGGCGTTTTCCCTCTATCCGACCACCATGGAGGACCTGATGGCGGTGGCCGATGCGGGGCAGATCATGCCGCCCAAGTCGACCTGGTTCGAGCCCAAACTGGCCGACGGCATGGTGTCGCACGTCCTGGACTGAAGTTCGGCGTCCTGCCGCACCGGAGCGCCCGGCGCCTTGCCGGCCGCGAGCGCTGCAGTTCGCTGCGGCGCGCCTCCGCCGATGCTGCCGTCGCCAGTCCCGCTCAGGACGGCTCGAGATGGACGCGGTCGCCCCCCTCCGCCTTGGCCTGCTGCACCGCGGCGCCGGCAGCGCCGAGGAGCCGATCCAGGGTGTCGTCCGTTTTCATCTCGGCGACGCCCAAGGATACCGTCAGCGACTGTGTGCTCTGCCCCGGGCCGTCCGCGGCCACCGCCTTGCGCAAGACGGACTGCCGCACCCGTTCGGCAACACCCTTCGCCTGCTGCAAGCCGGCAAACGGAAGCAGGATGGCGAACTCGTCGCCGGCGTGACGCGCCAGCAGATCCGACGGGCGGATGCAGCCCGCAATCGACGCGGCGATCTGCTGCAATGCCCGGTCACCCTTGACTTGCCCATGCTGCGCATTGAATTCCCGCAACCGGTCCACGTCCACCAGTACCAGGGATGCCGCCGCTTCGTCGTGCGCGCAACGCGCCAACTGGCGGCTGAACGTGGCCTGCATCCATCTGGCGTTGTGCAAACCAGTCAAGGCGTCAACGCTGGAAACCCGCTCGAACGCCTGCCGCTCGCGCAGACTGCCCAGAAGCATCTCGTTGTCGCGACGCATCCGGCCGGAGAAGATCAGCAGCAGATTGCGCGCGGCGGCGTCGGTATTCGCCACCAGGTACCACAAGGTCCGGCCGTCGATGCTGAGCAGGCGGCTTTGCTCCGCCGCCACCACCTTTGCCGTCGCCCCACCGCCGTCGATGACCGAGATCTCGCCGGCGCATGTGCCCGGTCCGAGGGCAAAGGAATGCGGCGCCTGGCTATCGTCGAGATGAACGTGCAATGATCCTTCCAGGATCAGATACACGAAGTCGTTGAGGGCGCCGCGCTCGATCAGGACTTCGCCGGGATCGAGCTTGATCATGCGCGTGCGCGGCAGAATCAGTTCCAGCAAGGGAGGGCTGATGTCGGCGAACAGCTCCGAACTGATCGCGATCGCGAAATCGCGACTGTCGAGGCTGCCGGCCATCGGCCCGGTCAATCCCATTCCTCTTGTCATTCCCAGTCCCCGAGCATGTGTGTTCTTATTGGCCTCATCACGAAGCGATGCAAGGCGTGCCTCGAACGAGCGGCACCTTGCGCCTATCCGCGCGCTTCGACCCAAGGATAACCGAACTTCGCCGGGAACAATAAACCGCCGCTGCCACGGCATTCTCGTTCTGGCATCGGTGCTCAGGCTCGACTCCGGTAGAGGACGTGCGTCCCGGCCCACCAGAGACAGGGGGCTTGCGCCGGCGAGCCGAGAGCGTAGCAGAGTCTGCATTACGTGCGGCGGACGGCGCCGGTCGAACAGGCGGCCCTGAAACGTTTCGCGCCCCGCGCGCACCACGGGATCCGCCTCCTCGCGCGCGGCTTCGCCCCAGCTGCGAGCCGGGTTCGGGACGAGGCCGGCGAAGCTGACGCGAATCGACATGGAGCCGAACATGAACCGACTTGGCTCGGGGTGTCGGCGGAGGAACACGGTCATCAACGACGACCGGAATCGCTGCCCGAAACGGGGAATGGGACAAGGCGCGGCATCGGACCGCCGCCCACGCCGCCCGACATCTGGAGCGACGCCGCGCCCGATCGGTGGCCGCAGAATCAAGCTTCCGGCGCCCGCTCCATGAGGCTGATGAAGACGTCCTCCAGACCCGGTTCGATCGGCTCCCAGCGATGCGGCGTGCCTTCCTTCAACCGGGAGATGCTGTCGAGCAGGGCTCGCGCATCGCGTCCGGTCACGTGCAGCGTGCTGCCGAAGGGCGTCACCTGGTCCACCCCCGGCAGGCCTTTCAGGGATTCGGCGAGAGACCAGAGGTCCGGCCCGCTCACCTCCCAGGCCGTGAGTTTCTGGCTCGCCACGACCTCGTCCGCGGTGCCGGTCACCAGCAGCTTGCCGTAGGCGATATAGGCGAGCCGGTGGCAGCGCTCGGCCTCGTCCATGTAGTGGGTGGACACCAGCACCGAGATGCCGCTCGCGGCCAGCTGGTGGATCTCCTCCCAGAAATCGCGCCGCGCCTTGGGATCGACGCCGGCGGTGGGCTCGTCGAGCAGCAGCAGGCGCGGCTTGTGGAGCATGCAGGCGGCGAGCGCCAGACGCTGCTTCCAGCCGCCGGACAGGGCGCCGGCAAGCTGGTTCTGGCGCGAGGCCAGCCCCAGGCGGTCGATCGCCTCGCTCACCGCCTGCCGCCGCTCCTTCATGCCGTACATGCGGGCGATGAACTCCAGGTTCTCGCGGATGGTCAGGTCCTCCCACAGCGAGAAGCGCTGCGTCATGTAGCCGACCTCGCGCTTGATCCGGGCGGTCTGCCGGATCAGGTCGAAGCCGAGGCAGGTGCCCTCCCCCGAATCCGGCGTCAGCAGCCCGCACAGCATGCGGATCGAAGTCGTCTTGCCGCTGCCGTTGGGACCGAGAAAGCCATAGATCTCTCCCTGGCGCACCTGCAGCGACAGATCCTTCACCACATGCTTGTCGCCGAAGTACTTGTTCAGCGCGCGGACGTCGATGGCAAGATCGATCGCGGTCATCCTGAAAGCGGAAGCTGCAACCGCCAAGCCGCCAGGCACGTCACGAGGATGCGGCACTTCTCCTGTTGGCGCGGCGCCAGCCACGGCCAGGACACAGGGTCTGCGTCGTGACCTTGCTCGGCAATCTTGGCGCCTTGGCGGTTCAATCGCGTTTTCCCGATCCGGGCTCTGCGCTGGCCCGCGTTGCCCTCACGGCTCCAGCACCACATCCACCGGCTGCCCCGGATGCAGCCGCGTCGCATCCTCGGGCCGGGGCCGGGCTTCCACCAGAAACACCAGTTTCGCCCGCGACTCCTTGCTGTAGATGACCGGCGGCGTGTATTCGGGCTGAGTCGCGATGAAGCTGATGCGGACCGGGATCGGCGCTCCGCAGCCGCTGCACGAGGCGTTCGCCGCCTGGCCGACCTTGAGCGTTCCGACGACGGCTTCAGGCACGAAGAAGCGCAGCTTGATGTTGCCGGGCGGCAGCAGGCTGACGATGGGACTGCCCGCCGGCACCCATTCCCCCTGGGAGAAGAAGGTGTCCTGCACCAGCGCCGCGGCCGGGGCGGCGCCTGACTTCTGCTCCAGACGCCAGCGGGTCTGGGCGAGGGCGGCGCGGGCCGCTTCCGCCTCCGCCTTGGCGGCCTCGACTTCCCCTTCGCGCCCGACGCCGGAACGGGCATTGCGAATCTGCGCTTCCGCCTCCGCGACCTGGGCCGTATCGCGGTCGAATGCGGCCTTGGCTTCGTCCAGCCGTGATCGGGAAACGAATCCGGAGGCCGCCAGCCGTTTCTGCTGCTCGAGTTGGGATGCGGCCAGCTTGCGGGCCGCCGCCGCGCTCGCCTCCTGCGCGCGCAGGGCATCGAGTTCCGGCTTGCGCCGCCCCTGTTGCAGATTGGCAAGCCGTGCCTGGGCGCTTCTCAGCCGGGCATCGGCCTCGCCAAGCGCCGCCTGCTCGGCGGCATGCTCGAGTTCGAACAGCGGCGCACCCGCCGCCACCTGCAGACCGCGCGCCACCGCCAGCTTTTCCAGGGTTCCGGCGGAGGGCGAGGCAACGAACACGTATTCGCCCTCGGCGTAGCCGGGATAGACGTCGGACCGGGGTGCCGAACAGGCGCCCAGGAACGCCGCTGCAACGATCGCGGCAAGCACGATGTTCCGGGCCGCGGCGTGCGATCTCCTGCCCGAACTCACTGTGCTCACGGCCCAGCCTCCATCCGCTCCGACTGCAAATGCGCCAGGATGGGCTGCAGTATCGCCGCCCCCAGCCGGGCGCTGCGCGCCGCGCTCCAGCCGCACTCGGGGTCCGGCAGATCGGCGTTGTCCTTGAACGGCATTTCCAGGGTGAGCGACAGGCAGCCGAAGGTGTGGCCGACGTACTTCGAGGCCAGCGTCAGCAGTTCGTCGGTGAAACGGTCCGGGGCGTAGCCATGTCCGGTCTGGAAGTCCGCGCTGGCGGCGAGCAGGGAGTCGGTGAATCGCCGTTCGCGCTGCACTTGGACGGGGGTGAAACCCGGCAGCATCGAACCGCCGTCCACGAACACATAGGGCAGCGCCTCGTCGCCGTGGATGTCGAGGAAGAGATCGACACCGGTCTCACGCATGCGCTGCCGTACGAGATATACCTCCGGGCTGCGCCCCAGGCTCGGGTTCAGCCACTCGCGGTTGAGGTTCGCCCCCGCCGCGTTGGTGCGCAGGTTGCCCGCCACCGCGCCGTCCGGGTTCATGTTGGGCACCACGAACAGGACGGCAAGCTCCAGGATGCGCCGCGCCACCGGGTCGGCGGCGTCCAGCAGACGTTCCAGCATGCCCTCGACGAACCACTCGGCCATGGTCTCGCCCGGGTGCTGGCGCGCGATCACCCACACGCTGCGTTTGTCCGCCCCCGGCGTGCCGACGGTGACGAGATCCAGATCCCGGCCTCCCAGAGTGCTGCCCAGGCGCTCGACCCGCGCCAGCGGCGCAGCGCCGATGCGGCCCAGCAGATCCAGATGGCGTTCCCAGGAATAGGGCTCGAAATAGGCGAAGTACAGGGAGTCGGTGCGCGGCGTGCACTCGATCGTGAGGACTTCGCCATCGTAGAAAGTGTCCGGGATGCGGAACCATCGCTTCCGGTCGTAGGACGCCGCCACCCGGTAGTCGCGCCAGCCGTCGGGATAGGCGCTCCGACCGGCATCGAGGATACGCAGGCGGCAGGCCGTTCCCGCCCCGCCCTGCAGGCGGAAGCAGAACCACTGGCGGATGTCCGCGGCCGTGTCGGGCCGCAGACGCAGCCGGATGTCCAGCGGATCCGCGGCCGTGATGACCTCGATCGCGCCGGCGTCGAACTGGGTGCCGATACTCAGCATGGCCTCAAGTCAGGGAGCATGTCGCCTCGGATGCAATCCTATCAGGCCCGAAGCGGCAGCGCCCCCACACCCGCCGCCCAAGGGCGATCCGGGCGCGTGCGCAGCGGGTGGCAAAGGGGGTCCGCCGGGGTCGGCTTGCCAACATATTGTTTTTCATATATTATCACTTACTAATATATAAAAACCCGCTCAACTACCGGAGAGACAACCATGACCAAGCTCATTCGATTGGGCGCGACCGGCGCTGTCTTAGCGCTGGTCGCAGCATCGGCGATCGCCGATGCACGGCAGGCCGGGTCGCCGTTCGGGGCCGAAGGATCGAGACAACCACGCCAGCCCTGGCACCACACACCTTCGTCAAAACGAAGCCATCACTCTGCCTCTGCCGCCGCTGCCGCGCCGCGCACGGCGCGCAAGTCCCAGGCCGGTTCCGCATCCTATTACGCCAATCGCTTCCACGGCCGCAAGACCGCCAGCGGTCGTCCCTACCACAAGGACGCGATGACCGCCGCCCACCGCACCCTGCCCCTGGGCACCTGGGTGCGCGTGACGAGCGTCCGCAACAACCGCAGCGTAGTGGTCCAGATCACCGACCGCGGCCCCTACTACGGCGGCCGCATCATCGACCTCTCCCGCGCCGCCGCCACCGAACTGGACATGCTCCGCTCGGGCACGGCGCGAGTGCATCTGGAGATCCTGCAGGAACCGGAGAAGACCGGGCCGGCGCCGGATCGCTCCGACCTCATCATCGCCTTCAACTGATCGGGACTCTCGCGGCGCGGCGGGACCTCTCGCCGACGGCGCCTCGATCCCCGTCGCAACCTCTGATCGACCGCTTCGCCGCAGGCGCGACTCCGGAAACGGAGCGGCGCCCGCGCGCGCGGCGGTCTCCGGATCAACGGCGGGCGCGGCCCGCCCTGCTCTACGCGGCGTGCGCCGGCGCTGCGATCTGCGTCCCGCGGCGCGATCGCGCTAGAATCTCGCTACAGGTCGCGATCGCGTTCCCTTCGACGGAAAGTACAACTCCATGAACAAGCCCTTCCCGCAGCCTGGCATCCTGGCGCCCGTGCCGCCCCTGGGTCGATCCCTGAGCTTCCGCCTCGCGCCCGAAGCCGAACCGGCCCCTGCCTTGCGCCGCTTGCGCAAGGACTTCGTCATCGACTGGGGCGTGATCGGAGTCGGCGAACCCCTGGCGCAGGTGCTGGGCCGGACGGTGCCGGGACTGCGCACCTTTCCCGGCCTGTCCGGACCAGCGGCCGCGGTGCCCTCCACCCAGCAGGCGCTCTGGGTCTTTCTGCGCGCAGACGAGCGCGGCGTTCTCTTCGACCATACCGAGCGCGTCCGGTCGCTGGTCGAGGACGCCCTCATCCTCGACGACGTGCTGGACGCGTTCATGTACGCCGGCGGCCGCGATCTGACGGGCTACGAGGACGGCACCGAGAACCCGGTCAACGACGCGGCGGCAGAAGCGGCCCTGGTCCGCCAGGGCGACGGCATGACCGGTTCGAGCTTTGTCGCCGTGCAGCGCTGGGTGCACGACCTGCATCGCTTCCACGGCTTCCCCCTGGATCGGCGCAACGCGGTTTTCGGCCGGCGCATCGACACCAACGAAGAGATGGACGATGCGCCGCCCTCGGCCCACGTCAAGCGCACGGCGCAGGAAAGCTACGATCCGCCGGCCTTCATGGTGCGGCGTTCGATCCCCTGGTCCACACGGCTCGAACAGGGCCTGGAATTCATCGCCTACGGCGAATCTCTCGATCGCTACGAGCGCGTCCTGCGTCGCATGGTGGGGCTGGAGGACGGCGTCGCCGACGCCCTGTTTTCGTTCTCCCGTCCGGTGAGCGGCGGCTATTACTGGTGCCCGCCGGTGGCCGGCGGCATGCTGGATCTGCGCCGGCTCGGACTGTGACGGGCGGCCTGCGCGGGGCGGCGCGACTGGCCGCGGCAACGGCAACAGCAATGGCGCCCCGGGAACTGAACGCCGCGTTCGCAGCCCAAACGCGATAATGCGCGACTAACGATCGATCCCGGGGCACACTTGCCTCGCCCCCGACCACCCGGAGCCCCGACATGCGTGCCACCCTGCCGCTGATCCAGACCACCGACTTCCCCGCCATCCGCCGCCGGCGCGTCGACACGCTGCAGGTCAACCTCGGCTACAAGTGCAACCAGTCCTGCCTGCACTGCCACGTCAATGCCGGACCGACCCGGACCGAACAGATGACGCGGGAAACGGTGCAGACGGTGCTGGACCATCTGCGGGTCTTCGGCGTGCCGACGCTGGACATCACCGGCGGCGCCCCGGAACTGAATCCCCAGTTCCGCCGACTGGTGGCGGAAGCGCGCGCCCTCGGCGTGCATGTCCTGGATCGCTGCAACCTGACGATCCTCGAAGAGCCCGGCCAGGAGGACCTGGCGGAATTCCTGGCGGCGCAGCGGGTGGAGGTCATCGCCTCCCTGCCCTGCTATCTGGAGGAGAACGTGGATCGCCAGCGCGGCAGCGGCGTGTTCGACAAGAGCATCCGCGCCCTGCGCCGGCTCAATGCGCTCGGCTACGGCCGGGGCGACTCCGGCCTGGTGCTGAACCTGGTCTATAACCCCCAGGGGGCGAGTCTGCCGCCGCCACAATGCAATCTGGAGGCGGACTACAGGCGCGAACTGGGCGCACGCTACGGCGTCGTCTTCGACAAGCTGCTCACTCTGGCCAACATGCCGATCCAGCGCTTCGGCTCGACCCTCATCTCCAAGGGCCAGTTCAACGACTACATGAGGCTGCTGCGCGCCTCCCACCGCGACGAGAATCTGGAGACGGTGATGTGTCGCAGCCTGCTCAGCGTGGATTGGCAGGGCTACCTCTATGACTGCGACTTCAACCAGATGCTGGGGCTGCCCCTGCGCGTGAACGGCACGCCGCGCCTGCATCTGGCCGAACTGAGCGGCGTCGATCTGGACGGCAATCCGATCGTCGTGATGGAACACTGCTACGGCTGCACGGCCGGACAGGGATCGAGTTGCGGCGGCGCGCTGGCGCCGTAGGCCCGGCAGCAAGAACTCCAAGATACTTCCTTCCCACCCGAACCCGGAGGCAACCATGAAGCCGCTCCTGCTGGCCGCAACCCTCGCTCTGTCCGCCGCATCGCTGCAGGCCTCCGGCAACGGCATGGTCAGCAAACCCAGCAAGTACCCGGTAGCGGAGACCGTGACGCGGATCGAGGGCGCGCTCAAGGCCAAGGGCGTCACCGTCTTCGCGCGCATCGACCACAGCGCGGAGGCGGAGAAGGCGGGGCTGAAGATGCGCCCGACGCAGCTTCTTGTCTTCGGCAATCCCAAGGCCGGAACGCCGGTGATGAACGCCGCCCCGTCCGCCGCCATCGACCTGCCTCTGAAGGCCTTGGTATGGGAGGACGAGCAGGGCAAAGTCTGGGTCGCCTACAACAGCCCCGACTACCTGAAGCAGCGCCACGGCATTCCGGACGATCTGGTGAAGAACCTGGGCGCCGCCGGCCCGCTCATCGACCAGGCTCTGGAATGAGCGCGGCGGGGGCGACCGGAGTTGACGGCGAGACCCGACGGACCGGCCGCCGATGCCTGACTACCCGACGAATATGAGAACGGCACTTCGCACCGCCAAGGCGCCATGCGCGCCAAGCCATCACTGCGCGTTTCCCGGCGGGGCCGCCGTTTCCATCCGACTGGCGTACCCGCAGTCAGACACCGCGGATTTCCCCCGCCACTGCGTCGCCGCGGCGCCCAGTCCACAATGAGTACGACGCGATGGGTGGTCCTGATCGCGGTCGCCGCGGCGGTCGCCGCGTTCTTCGCCTTCGGTCTCGGCCAGTACTTCAGCCTGGCCTTCTTCAAGTCTCAGCAGGCGGCGATCGATGCGTACTACGGGGCGCATCCGCTGCAGACCATCCTGATCTACTTCGCGATCTACGTCGCCGTCACCGCCCTGTCGCTGCCCGGCGCGGCCATCATGACGCTGGCGGGCGGCGCCATGTTCGGCCTGCTGGTAGGCACCATCGTCATCTCCTTCGCCTCGACCATCGGCGCCACCCTGGCCTTCCTGGTGTCGCGCTTCCTGCTGCGCGACTGGGTGCAGGCCCGCTTCGGCGACAAGCTGAAGGCGGTCAACGACGGCATGGCGAAGGAAGGCGGCTTCTACCTGTTCACCCTGCGCCTGGTGCCGCTGTTCCCGTTCTTCGTCATCAATCTGGTGATGGGCCTCACTCCCATCGCCACCCGCCGCTTCTACTGGGTGAGCCAGGTCGGCATGCTCGCCGGCACCATCGTGTATGTGAATGCCGGCACCCAGATCGCCAAGATCGACTCGCTGCAGGGCATCCTCTCCCCGGACTGCTGATCTCCTTCGCCCTGCTGGGCGTGTTCCCGCTGGCGGCGAAGAAGGCGCTGGAACTGGTCCATGCCCGCAAGGCACTGGCGAAATGGCCGAAACCCGGGCGCTTCGACCGTAATCTGGTGGTCATCGGTGCCGGCAGCGCCGGCCTGGTGACGGCCTACATCGCCGCCGCCGTGAAGGCGAAAGTGACCCTGGTCGAGAAGCAGCGCATGGGCGGCGACTGCCTCAACACCGGCTGCGTGCCGTCGAAGGCGCTGATCCGCTCCGCCAAGCTGCTGTCCCACATCCGGCGGGCGCCGCAGTTCGGCATCGCCGAGGCGAACGCCAATTTCAATTTCGCCGACATCATGGAACGGGTGCAGCGCGTGGTGCGGACCGTCGAACCTCACGACTCGGTGGAGCGCTACACGGGCCTCGGCGTGGAATGCCTGCAGGGCGAGGCGAAGATCGTCAGCCCGTACCAGGTCGATATCGCGCTGGCGGACGGCAGCGGGCGCAGCCTGACCACCCGCGCCATCGTCATCGCCGCCGGCGCCCGGCCCTTCGTGCCGCCGATCCAGGGGATCGAGGAAGTGGGGTACCACACCTCCGACGACATCTGGGAACTGCGCCAGCTGCCGCGGCGGCTGGTGGTGCTGGGCGGCGGGCCGATCGGCTGCGAACTGGCGCAATGCTTCGCCCGCCTCGGTTCCCAGGTGACCCAGGTCGAGATGCTGCCCCGCCTCATGATGCGCGAGGACCCCGACGTCTCGGAACTCGTGGCGCAGCGCTTCCGCGAGGAAGGCGTCAGCGTGCTGGTCAATCACAAGGCGAAGCGCTTCCTGGTCGAGAAGGGCGAAAAGATCCTGCTGGCGGAACACGGCGGCCAGACCGTCGCCATCGCCTTCGACGCCCTGCTGTGCGCCGTCGGGCGCGTCGCCAACACCCGGGGCTACGGGCTGGAGGAACTGGGCGTCCCCCTCACCCAGGCGCGCACGGTCGAGACGAACGAGTATCTGCAGACCCTCTACCCCAACATCTATGCCTGCGGCGACGTCGCCGGCCCCTACCAGTTCACCCACACCGCGGCGCACCAGGCCTGGTATGCATCGGTCAATGCACTGTTCGGCAGCTTCCGCAAGTTCAAGGCCGACTATTCGGTCATCCCCTGGTGCACCTTCACCGAACCCGAGGTGGCCCGCGTCGGCCTGAACGAAACCGAGGCGAAGGAAAAGAAGATCCCGTACGAACTCACCGTGTACCCCATCGACGATCTCGACCGCGCCATCGCCGACGAGGAGGCGCACGGCATGGTGAAGGTGCTGACGGTTCCCGGCAAGGACAAGATCCTCGGCGTGACCATCGTCGGCGAGCATGCCGGCGACCTCATCGCGGAATATGTCTTTGCCATGAAGCATGGCCTCGGGCTGAACAAGATCCTCGGCACCATCCACATCTATCCGACACTGGCCGAGGCCAACAAGTACGCCGCCGGCGTGTGGAAGCGCGCCCACGCGCCGCGGCGGCTGCTGGCCTGGGTGGAGCGCTATCACGCATGGATGCGGGGGTAGCACGAGTGGCGGGCACGGCCCGCCCTACAAAGAGGTCTTGGTAGGGCGGGCCGTGCCCGCCGAAGCCGCGCAGGAGGCGCAATGAATCGAATTCTGCTGTTGCTATTGACGCTCCTGCCCCTGGGCAGCGCATGGGCCGCCTTCGATCACGAGCACCCGGCGTGGACCGAACTGCTGAAGAAGCACGTGGTCGTGATCGACGGCGGCAAGGCATCCCAGGTGCGCTACGCCGGCTTCGCCCGCGACCGCCCCGCGCTCAAGGCCTACCTCGACAGCCTGTCCGCCGTAACCGAGACGGAATACCAGGGCTGGAGCAAGGACCAGCAACTGGCTTTCCTGCTCAATGCCTACAACGCCTTCACTATCGACAAGATCCTGCAGCGCTATCCCGAGCTCAAGTCGATCCGCGATTTCGGCAGCTTCGTCGGCAACCCGTGGAAGGACAAGTTCTTCCGTCTTCTGGGCAAGCCCGCGCACCTCGACAACATCGAGCACGACACCATCCGCGCTCCGGGCGCGTTCGATGAACCGCGCATCCACTTCGCGGTGCAACTGTGCGTCGATCGGCTGCCCCATGCTGCGGGAGGAAGCCTTCGTCGCGCCCCGCCTCGACCGGCAACTGGAGGAGCAGACGGTGCGCTTCCTGTCGGACCGCTCGCGCAACCGTTACAGCGCGGCCAGCGGCAGGCTCGAGCTGTCGAGCATCTTCGACTGGTACGGCAAGGACTTCTCGCGCGGCTGGAAGGGCTACCACTCCGTCGAGCAGTTCCTGGCCCGGTACGCGGACCGGTTGGCGGACGATCCGGCGCAGCAGAAGATCATTCGCGAGCAGAAGGCAGGATTGAAATTCCTCGATTACAACTGGGGGTTGAACGATGCGAAGCCTTGAACTTGTTCGACGCACCGTGTGGGGGGTGGCGTGGGCGCTGCTGGCGGCCGTCGGCGGCAGCGCGGCGTATGCCTGGGACGCCAGCGCCTACCGCAAGCCGAGCGAGCAGGAACTCAGGGCGAAGCTCACGCCCGAGCAGTTCCATGTCACGCAGAAGGAAGGCACGGAGCGGCCATTCACCAACGCCTATACCGACAACAAACAGCCCGGCATCTACGTGGACATCGTTTCGGGGGAGCCGCTCTTCAGTTCCCTCGACAAGTACGACTCCGGCACCGGCTGGCCCAGCTTCACGCGGCCGCTGGAGCCGGCCAACATCAGCCTCAAGCCGGACCGTTCCCTCTTCGGCCTGCGCACCGAAGTGCGCAGCAAGTACGCCGACTCCCATCTCGGCCACGTCTTCGACGACGGACCGGCGTCCACCGGCAAGCGCTATTGCATGAACTCGGCGGCGCTGCGTTTCATTCCCGCCTCGGACCTGGAAAAGGAAGGCTACGGCGCGTATCGCGTGCTCTTTCCGATGAAATAGATGGCGCTCGCGCCGCTTTCGATCATCGTGCCGGTGCTGAACGAGGCAGCGCTGGTGGCGCCGGCCCTGCAGCGGCTGGCTGCGCTGCGCGCGCGCGGCTGCGAGGTCGTGGTCGCCGACGGCGGCAGTCGCGACGGCACGCGCGAGCTGGCGCGGCCCCATGCCGACGTGGTGATCGAGGCGCCGCCCGGGCGGGCGGCGCAGTCGAACGCCGGCGCGGAGTTCGCCCGGGGCGAAGTGTTCCTGTTCCTGCATGTGGATTCGCGGCTGCCGGCCGACGCCGACCTCCTGATCCTGGGCGCCCTGCGGCGATCGGGGCGAGCCTGGGGCCGCTTCGACATCGCGATCGATGGCCGCCACCCCCTGCTGCCGTTGGTCGCCCGCCTCATGAACCTGCGCTCGCGGCTGAGCGGCATCTGTACCGGCGACCAGGGGATCTTCGTGCAGGCTGACGTCTTCCGCACCTGCGGCGGATTTCCGCCGATCGCACTGATGGAGGACATCGCCTTGTCAAAGGTCCTCAAGCGCGGCAGCCGGCCGCTGCGCCTGGAACAGCGGATCGCCACCTCCGGCCGGCGCTGGGAGCGCCACGGCGCCCTGCGCACCATCCTGCTCATGTGGCGCCTGCGGCTGGCCTACTTCTTCGGCGCCGACCCGCGCCGCCTCGCCGGCCTGTATGATGCCGCGCGCCGCTGACTGCGCCGTCGTCGTCCTCGCCAAGGCGCCCGAACCCGGGCTGGCGAAGACGCGGCTGACTCCGGCCCTGGGCGCGGCCGGCGCCGCCGCGCTGCAAGCGCGGCTGACGCGCCAGGCGCTGGCCACGGCGCTCGCCGCCGGCGTCGGCCCGGTCGAGTTGTGCTGCACGCCCGCTGCGGACCATCCGTTCTTTCGCGCCTGCGCCCGGGATTACGCCATCGCCCTGTCGCAGCAGGTCGGCGCCGACCTCGGAGCGCGCATGGCGCATGCCTGCGCCCGCCTGCTGGTACGGGGCCCGGTGATCCTGATCGGCACCGATTGTCCGGCGCTTGCTGCCGCCGATCTGCGCGACGCGGCGCAGGCGCTCGGCGCCGATTGCGACGCGGTCATGGCACCGGCGGAGGACGGCGGCTACGTGCTGATCGGCATCGGCCGACTGCATCCGGATCTGTTCGACGGCATCGCCTGGGGCACGGCATCGGTGCTGGCGCAGCAGCGCGCCCGCCTGGCTGCCCGCGGCCTGCGCTGGCGTGAACTGCGCACGCTATGGGATGTGGACCGGCCGGCTGACCTGGCGCGGCTCGCCGCGGCTGGACTGGTCGATTTCGACGACAGCGCGCATGCGCCGGCAGCGACTCGCTAGCGCGCTGCTGTTCGCCTGCACCGGCCTCGCACTGGCCGCCGATGCACCCGACATCGCCGCTTTCTCGAAAGTCCGGCCCGGCGACGAACTACCCGCCGGCTGGCAGCGCTACACCCTGGGCAAGCCGGAGCGCGTCACCCGGTATTCCCTGGTCGAACTGGACGGCAAGGTGGTGCTCAAGGCCGAGGCCGACGCCTCGGTATCGGCCTTGATCCATCCGCTGCGCGCCGACCCGAAGGCAAGCCCATGGCTGTCGTGGTCCTGGCGCACGGAGAGCACCCTCGCCCATGCCGACATTCGCACCAAGGAGGGAGACGACTACGTCGCGCGCGTCTATGTGCTGTTCGACTACGACGTCAGCAAGCTTCCCTTTCTGGAACGTGCCAAGATCACCGCCGCGCGCCTCATCTACGGCGACCCGATCCCGACGGCGGGCCTGTGCTACGTCTGGGACAACCGGCAGGCTGTGGGATACACCGCCTGGAGCGCCTACACCCGTCGCCTGCGCATGATCGTCGCCGCCAACGCCGCCTCCGGAACAGGCCGCTGGGTGCGGGAGGAACACGACATCGTGGAGGACTACCGCAAGGCCTACGGCGAGGAGCCGCCGCCCATCACCGCCATCATCGTCGCCACCGACACCGACAACACGCGCGAGAAGGCGGTGAGCTACTTCGGCGATATCACGTTGCGCGGCGCGCGATAGACTGGCGGCGGAATTGATCGAAATCGGGCGCCAATGCCAAGCGGGCTGAAACCCATCCCGGCCGTCGCTGGGCGCTTCGCCGGGATTGCCGGATAATGCAGGCTGCGAGTGGCCATGACGAGACCATGATTCATCTTCCCCAGTCCTTGCGCGCCTGGAACTCCTCCCGGTTCGAGGATGTCCTTAAGCAGGAGATCGAGCAACTGGGCTCCAGCCAGCTTCCCTTGCAGCAGGGTGTGAGCACGACCAGCTATGCGCTGGACGGCCCGTTCCAGGTGATGGTCATCAGCGTGACCGACGCGTCCGGATTCATCGAGGCAAAGCTCGGTGTGTTCTTCTCCGGAATCATCGCGGGATGCAGTTGCGCCGACGACCCCACGCCGGTCGAACCGCAAAACGAGTACTGCGAAATGCGGCTCAGCATCGACAAGACGAGGGGGGAGGCTGTCGTCACGCTTGTCACCGATTAGTTCGAGCGTCCAGGCAGACGAGAAGGGACAAGAAAACTGGAATCAAGCCCCTCAATCCGCCGGGCGGAGTCCGAGGTGTTCCACGAACGGGTCGAAATCCCTGTCGCTGTACAGGAGCGCGAACCCGCTTTCGATGCAGCGCGTCGCAATCACCGTGTCGATCGTCTTGCGCACCGTGACGCCGAGGGACCGCAGCGTGCGGAAGTTCTTCGCCGCCTGTATGGCGATTCCCCGTCCTCCGAGATCGACCATGAGGAGCGACGTCAGCAGTGTCGTCGCTTGGCGGAAATCATGGTCACTGACGAATCCTTGGAGCACCTCCGTCAGGATCAGATCGCCGATGGCGATCGGCTCGCTTCCCAGCAGCGAGTCGAGCCGGTCCGCCTGCGGGGTCGCCACGCCGCGAAAGTAGTCGATCCAGACACTGGAATCGACCAGAATCACTGGTCGGACCTCATCGCATCGAGGTCACCCTGCCAGCTCAGCTTGCCGCGAAAGCGGCGGATCGCTTCCTGCTTGCGCAGGCGCAGCAGGGTACGCAGTCCGAGTTCGACGGCCTCGCGTTTGGTCTTCAATCCGGTCGCCCGCAGCGTATCCTCCATGAGTTTGTCGTCGATCACGATATTGGTGCGCATAGTGTGTATCTCCTCTGCAATGCATACACATGCTACCTCGCTGCCACCTGCCTCGCAATTGCGGTCGAGAACGTCCCTTCGTACGGTGCATGGAGGTTCGCGGTGAAGCGACTCATCCTCCTCGGCGGCGGCCACACCCATCTGTTCGTGCTGGAGGCGTTCGTCCGGGCGCCGCTGGCCGGCGTCGAACTGATCCTCGTCAGCCCGACGCGGCTCGCCCCCTACTCCGGCATGATGCCCGGCGTGATCGCCGGCCATTATCGCTACGAGGATGGCTGCGTCGATTTGCTGCCCCTGTGCCATGCCTGTGGCTGCACCTTCCTGCGCACGCGGGCGACGCGCCTCGACCCCGCCGCCCGGCGCATCGAGTGCGATGACGGCGAGGCCCTCGACTACGACCTGCTTTCCATCGACACCGGTTCCACCCCCGGCACTTTCGGCCTGCCCGGTGTCCTGCAGCACGCGCATCCGGTGAAGCCGATCGACCACTTCGTTCTCGATCTGGACGCGTTCTGCGCCGGACTTGCGCCGGACCGCCGCGCCGCCGTCGCGGTGGTGGGCGCCGGCGCCGCCGGCTGCGAGGTGATCCTGGCGCTGGAGCACCGGATCGACCGGCTGCGCACCGAGCACCGCGCCGGGCCCGCGACCTTCACCCTGGCAACCGACACGCACACCATTCTTCCCGGATTCCCGTCGGGCGTGCGCCGACGCGTCGAGCGCCAGTTGGAAGCGCGCGGCGTGCGCGTGCTGGCGGGCAAGCGGGCGGCGCGGGTGGATGCGGGATCACTGCTGCTTGCGGAAGGCACGACCGTGACCGCCGATTTCATCGTCTGGGCCACCGGCAGCAGCGCGCCGGAATGGCCGCGTGCCGCCGGTCTGGCCTGCGACGACCGCGGTTTCATCCTGGTGGACGCGCACCTGCGCTCCACCTCCCACGAAGACATCTTCGCCGCCGGCGACATCGCCACCATGGCGGGCGCGCCGCGGCCGAAGTCGGGCGTGTACGCGGTGCGCGCCGGACCGCCCCTGGCGCGCAACCTGCGCGCCGCCCTGAACGGCGCGGCACCCGCCCCCTGGCGGCCGCAAAGCCGCGCCCTGGCGCTCATCAGCGCCGGCGACAAGTACGCGGTCGGACTGTGGGGTCCATTCTCCTGGGAGGGGCGCTGGGTCTGGAGTTGGAAGGATCGCATCGACCGCCGCTTCATCCGCCGCTTCGCCCTCGACGACGGAGCCGCTTCGGTGGTGCCCTCCGAGCCGTGACGGTCTCGGTCATCATCCCTTTCCTCAATGAAGAGAAGGCGCTGCCGGCGACCCTGGCGGCGCTGTTCGCCCAGCCGGGTGGGTTCGAAGTCATCGCCGTCGACGGCGGCAGCGGCGACGGCAGCCGCCGGGTTCTGGCGCAACATCCGGAGGTGCGGGTCGTCGCCGCGCCGCCCGGCCGCGCCAGCCAGATGAACGCCGGCGCCGGCATCGCCAGCGGCCGTCTGCTGCTGTTCCTGCACGCCGACACGCTGCTTCCTCCCGGCGCCATGACGGCCCTGGAAAGCCTGGCGGCGTCGGGAGAGCCGTGCTGGGGCGGTTTCCGCCACCTCTTTTCCGCCGCCGACTGGCGCCTGCGGCTCATCTCGCGCCTGCACAACTGGCGCTGCCGCCTGACCCAGGTGTTCTATGGCGACCAGGCCCTATTCGTCAGCCGCGAGCTTTTCCTGGCCGCGGGCGGCTTCCCGCATCGGTTGATGGAAGACATCGCCCTCAGCGACATTCTGCGCAAGAAGGCAAGGCCGGTGTTCCTGCCCCTCGTCGTGGTCACGGATTCGCGCAAATTCGTGCAGATGGGAGTCTGGCGCAGCCTGGCGCGGGTGGTGCTGATCCGCGCCTGCGACGCCCTGGGCTTGAGCTATCCGGGCGGGTTCTTCCGCAACGTTCGGTGACCGAAGCGGCGTGCAAAGCAACGGAGTAAAATGCGCGTTTCTCTCCCCGACTGGATTTGCGCACATGAAACGCTCCCGCTTCGGTTCCCGCGCCCGCCTCACCCGCGAGGCCGAACAACTGACGCTGCTCGCCACCGGCCTGAGCCACTCCGGCAGCCGCGTCGAAGACCGGTTCTGGGATGATCGGCTGTCCGCGCAGTTGGACCGACTGCTCGCCGCCGGTAACGAGGATGCGCTCAATACCGCCCTCGACCATCTGTACCGGGCCAACAGCCGGGCCTACGACGAACTGGCCGACACCATCGAATACTGCGTCGAAGGCGGCACCGCCACCGCTGCCGGAGAGACCTTCGACACCCTGCTGATCGCCGCCCCGCTGTTGGCCTGGTCGCGCTACTCCATTCCGGCCGGACCGATCCCGGCGGACACGCTGGACAATATCCGCGTCCAGATCGGGGCCCATGTCCTCGCCGACGACACCCGCGTCGCCCTGGCCGACTATCTGTTCAGTCCGGACCATCTGCCGCGCACCTATGTGGACACCTACCGCCTGGCGCAGGAACTGCGCGACGCGGCGCTGAAGTCGAACAATCTGCATCTCGACCCCTCCGATCTGCCGGAGACGGCCCAGTTCCTGTCCGACATGCGTTATGTGGTGGGCCTGGTGGTGGCGCCCCGGGGCAAGGCCATGTTCCGCTGGCAGGAAGCCGACGGTACGCGCGAGAGCGCCGCCACCCAGTGGCATGCCCAGGGTGGCGCCGGCCTGCAGCCACTGCTGACCGGCTGTGCCTTCGAACTGCTGCTGCCCGACGGCTATCACGCCGCCTGCCGCGAGGCGGACCGCCAGGCGCGCCCCTACTCCCTGCGTGCGTCGGTGCTGTTCCTCAAGACCTCCCTCAACGTCCAGCCGTCCGGACTGCGCGCGGTGGTGGCGCCGTTTCACGAGCACCGTCTCGAGGAGTACCGCATCGGCTTCACCCTGCGCAACAAGCCCGGCGTGATCCACGGCGTGGTCTGGCCGTTGCTGGATGCGGAGGACGAGAGCGCCGACGTCACCAGCCAGATCGAGGCCGTGCTCAAGGAGGCGGGGGTGGCGGAGGTGATGGCGCTGGATCACCGTTTCCCTCTGGAATACTGCGACGACTGCGGCGCCCCGCTCTACCCCAACCCCGACGGCGAGCCGGAGCATGCCGAGTTGCCGGAGGAGGACGACGCGGCGCCGGTGCATCTGCATTGATGACTCGCGTCGAGCACACGCAGGAGGGTGACGCGCAGAGTGCGGAGGCAGCCGGACGCAGCATGCGGGCCCGCGTTTCCTGCTAGCATTCGAGGTTGCTGCGGGATCGGAGCGGGATCCCGCTGGATTGACTTATCACCGGGAGGAAAAACATGAATCGGATGCAGGGCAAGGTTGCCGTAGTCACGGGTGGGGCACTGCGCGTGGGCCGCACCACCGCCTTGCTGCTGGCGCGGGAGGGCGCGGCGGTGGCGGTGCTGGACATCGAGGACGAAGCGGGCGAAGCGACGGTCGCCGAGATCAAGCAGGCCGGCGGCAATGCCCGCTACTGGCATCTCGACGTATCTCAGGAGGACGACGTGACCCGGGTCTTCGGCGAGATCCGCGCCCAGTTCGGCCGCGTCGACGTCCTCGTCAACAACGCCAACGTCGGCGGCCCGGACAGCCCGACGGATTCGGTGACCGAGGCGCAGTGGGATTCGGTGATGGCGATCAACGTCAAGGGCGTGCTGTTCTGCACCAAGCATGCGATTCCGCTCATGCGCCACGCCGGCGCCGGCAGCGTCGTCAACATCTCCTCGATCTACGGCCTGGTGGGTTCGCCCCACCTCGCGCCCTACCACGCCTCGATGGGCGCGGTGCGCATCATGACCAAGTCCGACGCCCTGGCCTACGCCGGTGATCTCATCCGCGTCAACGCCGTGCTGCCGGGCTTCATCTGGAACGACGCCATGGCCGAGTCGAACGGGCAGGCGCAGGAGATGGTCCATAACGCCATGTCGCGGGAGCATCCGCTGGGCCGCATGGGCGAATCGGCCGACGTCGCCTATGGCGTGCTTTTCCTCGCCTCGGACGAAGCGAAGTTCATCACCGGCACCGAACTGGTGATCGACGGCGGCTACACGGCGCGCTGACGCTGCGCCGGAACCAAAGCCGAACAACACGGTTCAAAGCGCCACGGAATGCGCCGACGGGTCGGTGCGGGTGCAGCCCACCCGCGTCCCCCGGGATGCGTGTTCCGTCGCGCACCCGTGATTGCCAGGACTGCCCCCATCCATGCCGAAAATCGTCAAGAGCGACGCCGAGTGGCGCGCCGAACTCAGCCCCCAGCAATATGAGGTAACGCGGCGCAAGGGCACCGAGGGCGCCTTCACCGGAGAATACTGGGACTGCCACGACGACGGCACCTATCGCTGCGCCTGCTGCGGCGCCCCGCTCTTCGGCTCGGAGCACAAGTTCGAATCGGGCAGCGGCTGGCCCAGCTTCTGGCAGCCGCAGGAATCCGCCAACATCGAGACCGAGGAGGACGGAAGCCATTTCATGCGCCGCACCGAAGTGCATTGCAGCCAGTGCGGCGCCCATCTCGGCCACGTCTTTCCCGACGGTCCGCAGCCGACCGGCCTGCGCTACTGCATCAACTCGGCCTCGCTCAAGCTGGACAGGGACAGGTCCTGATTCCCGCGGCCGTCCTTGGCGGGTGCCGCCCGGCGCCGCCGCACCGCAAGCCCCAGGCCCCGGTATAATCGCGCCGCATGAAATTCCTCTTCGATCTGTTTCCGGTAATCCTGTTCTTCGTTGCCTTCAAGGTGGCGGAGAAGAATCCCGAGTCCGCCGTCGCCTTCGCCTCCGGCATGCTGGGCAGCCTGGGCGGTGCCGTGGCCTCGGCCCAGGCGCCGATCCTGCTGGCGACGGTGGTGGCCATCGTCGCCACCTTCGGCCAGATCGGATGGCTCATGCTGCGCGGACGCAAGGTGGACACCATGCTCTGGGTAAGCCTGGGGATCATCGTGGTGTTCGGCGGCGCCACCCTCCTGTTGCGCGACGACACCTTCATCAAGTGGAAACCGACCGTACTCTACTGGCTGTTCGGGCTGACGCTGCTGGTATCCTCCGTCGCCTTCCACAAGAATCTGATCCGCACCCTGATGGAGCAGCAGGTGAAGCTGCCGGAGCCGGTCTGGGGTCAGCTCAACGCAGCCTGGATCGTCTTCTTCACCTTCATGGGGTTCGCCAACCTGTTCGTCGCCTTCAGCTTCTCCACCGACACTTGGGTCAATTTCAAGCTCTTCGGCGGCATGGGTCTGATGTTCGCCTTCGTCATCGGCCAGGGCATGTTCCTGGCGAAGTACATCGAGGAAGGAAAGTAATGCTCTACGCCCTCATCGGCGAAGATGCGCCCGGCACCCTCGCCCAGCGCCTCGCCGCCCGTCCCGCCCATCTGGACCGCATCACGCAGTTGCAGGCGGAAGGCCGCCTGGTGCTGGCCGGCCCGATGCCGGCCATCGATTCCCCCGACCCCGGCCCGGCCGGCTTCGCCGGCAGCCTGATCGTCGCCGAGTTCCCCTCCCTGGCGCAGGCCCAGGCCTGGCTCGACGCCGATCCCTACGTCGCCGCCGGCGTCTTCGCCCGCGCTACGGCACGACCGTTCAAGAAAGTGCTGCCGCCATGAACGTGATCGAGGAAATGCAGCGGCGCTTGGCCGTACTGGCACCGGCAGCGCTGGAAATCGAGGACGAAAGTGCGCGCCATGCCGGTCACGAGGGGGCGAAAGGCGGCGGCGGCCACTACCGCTTGCGCATCGTCGCCCCCATATTTGCTGGAAAATCCACCCTTGAACGCCACCGCATGGTGTACGATGCGCTCGGCGGGCTGATGCTCCGCGAGGTCCACGCTCTCACCATGCGGGCGCAGACTCCGGACGAAGCCCAATTTTTTTGACTAAGAGGATGTCTGATGAAACTTAAACCCAATTCCCTGCTCGTGCTGTTGATCGCCGCTACCCTGCCCGTAGCTGCCATCGCCGCCGAGACCAAGAAGGACGCGCCGAAGTCCACCACCGTCGCCACGGTGAACGGCGTCAAGATTCCCCAGGTGCGCGCCGACGCCATGATCTCCGAGCAGAAGACTCAAGGCACGGCCGATTCGCCGGATCTGCAGAAGCAGGTCAAGGAAGAACTGATCCGCCGCGAACTGCTGGCGCAGGAAGCCAAGAAGAAGGGCCTGGACAAGAAGCCGGAGATCGTCGGCCAGATGGATCTGGCGCGCGAGGCCGTGCTGGTGCGCGCCTACCTGCAGGATTTCATCAAGACGCATCCGGTGTCGGAGGAGCAGATCAAGAAGGAATACGACAACATCGTCAAGGCGCTGGGCAACAAGGAATACAAGGCGCGCCACGTGCTGGTGGAGAAGGAGGACGAAGCCAAGACGGTCATCGAGAAGCTGAAGAAGGGCGAAAAGATGGAGGATCTCGCCAAGGCGCAATCCAAGGATCCCGGCTCCAAGGACAAGGGCGGCGATCTCGGCTGGGCGCCCCCGGCCAACTACGTCAAGCCCTTCGCCGACGCGCTGACCGGGCTGCAGAAGGGCAAGTACACCGAGACGCCGGTCAAGACCGACTTCGGCTATCACGTGATCCTGCAGGAAGACGTGCGTGACATGAAACTGCCGAGTATCGAGGAAGCCAAGCCGGGCCTGCAGCAGCGTCTGCAGCAGCAGGCCGTCCAGGAACAGATCGCGGATCTGCGCAAGAAAGCCAAGGTGGAGTAAGGAATTCGGCGGCTGCCGAACTCTCCACACGGGGGCGCTGCCCCCGTATTTTTTTGGTGCGCCCGCCCGGTCCGTACGCAGGCGGTTGGGGCGAGCGCATGCTGCAATGCGCATATCCGTTGCGCCGCAGGTTCGCTATAGTCTTTCGCCACTCTGACGTTTGCTGCTGCTGACGGAAGGACCGGGACAAGATGGCGCGCGTGCACCGGACGATGGAACCGCTGTGGCGTCTGCTCTACCGCTTCCTGTGGCCGTTCCAGTACTTCCGTGACGTCAGCCGCGGCTCGACGCTGGAACGCCAGCAGAACTATCGCCACAACCGGGCCATGCGCGTGTTCCTGCCCGGTTTCATCCTCAAGTGGTCCCTGGTCAGCGGTGGCTGGTTCGCCTTCGGCAGCGTCCTCGACCGCGGCTTCGAGTGGGTCGTGCCCGCCGCCTGCTGCTTCATGACAGGCACATCGACGTTCGTGATGGTGGTCGTTCTCGGTGCCGCCTGGATGTGGCTGGAGCGCTTCCCCGAGCTGAATTGACTGTCCGCCCGGCCGAGCACGGCGACAGGCGTCATCGCAGTGGCACCAGTTTGGTGATTCCGGAATTTTGCGACGCACCAGCATGGCGCCCGGCTTCCCCGGCGGCTCGCCTGCGTCTGGCGCCGCCGCATAACCGAAAGCGTCGAACTGCCATGCGCCGACCCAACCAACTCACTGTTACATAGCCTTTTTCCTCATGCCGCCAGCGCCGGTCGAACGGCCCGGGGCATTGGCAGATCGAGTCGCCGCAGTGCTTGGCACGCCCCTCGCTAAAGGGTAATCCCGAGAGCACATCGCTCCGCCTACTTTCTTCTCTCTCATGGGGTACCCGATGAAACGCAGATCCTTCGTCAAAGCACTGACTCTTTCCGCTTCTCTGGCTGCCATCGGCACCCTGCCGCTGACGGCGGGCGCGGCCGACACCATCAAGGTCGGCATCCTGCATTCGCTGTCGGGCACCATGGCGATCTCCGAGACGGCGCTGAAGGAAACCGCCCTCATGACGATCGACGAGATCAACGCCAAGGGCGGCGTGATGGGCAAGAAGCTGGAGCCGGTGGTGGTGGATCCGGCATCGAACTGGCCGCTGTTCGCCGAGAAGGCGCGCCAGTTGCTGACAAAGGACAAGGTGGCGGTTGTGTTCGGCTGCTGGACCTCGGTGTCGCGCAAATCGGTCAACCCGGTGTTCAAGGAGTTGAACGGCCTGCTGTTCTATCCGGTGCAGTATGAAGGCGAGGAACTGGAGAAGAACGTCTTCTACACCGGCGCCGCGCCCAACCAGCAGGCGATTCCCGCGGTGGAATACCTGATGAGCAAGGACGGCGGCTCCGCCAAGCGCTTCGTGCTGCTGGGCACCGACTACGTCTATCCCCGCACCACCAACAAGATCCTGCGCGCCTTCCTGAAATCGAAGGGCGTGGCCGAGGCCGACATCATGGAGGACTACACCCCCTTCGGCCATTCCGACTACCAGACCATCATCGCCAAGATCAAGAAGTTCGCCGGCGAGGGCAAGAAGACCGCCGTGATTTCCACGATCAACGGCGACTCCAACGTGCCCTTCTACAAGGAACTGGGCAACGCCGGCCTCAAGGCCACCGACGTGCCGGTAGTGGCGTTCTCGGTGGGCGAGGAGGAACTGCGCGGCGTCAACACCAAGCCGCTGGTGGGCCACCTTGCGGCGTGGAACTACTTCATGTCGCTGAAGAACGGCGAGAACGACAAGTTCATCAAAATGTACAAGGATTGGGCCAAGAAGCAGAAGCTGCCCAACGCCGACAAGGTCGTGACCAACGACCCGATGGAGGCCACTTACATCGGCATCCACATGTGGGCGCAGGCGGTGGAGAAGGCCAAGAGCACCGACACCGACAAAGTGATCGCCGCCGTGGCCGGCCAGAAGTTCAACGCGCCTTCCGGCTTCGAGGTGAAGATGGATGAGAAGAACCACCACCTGCACAAGCCGGTGTTCATCGGCGAAGTGAAGGCGGACGGCCAGTTCAACGTCGTCTGGAAGACGCCGGGTCCGGTCAAGGCCGCGCCCTGGAGCCCCTACATCCCGGGCAACGACAAGAAGAAGGACGAGCCGGAAGGCAAGTAAGACCGGCACCGCTGCCGGCGCAGGCGCGCCGGCAGCTTCCACCCGAGGACTCGCATGATCGCCTTTGCAAGAAAGGTGCTGGTGGTGGTCGCCCTGATGGCGCTGGCCCCGGCCTACGCAGCCCTCGATCCCGATGTCGTCAAGGGGCTCGCCGGCGACGATTCCGACGCCAAGATCGCGGCCATCAACGCCCTGGCGGTTAACGGCGACGAGGCCGCGGCGCGCGTCCTCAACGCCCTGTCCGCCGACGCGCTGTACCGGGCCGGCGATGCGCTGATCGTCATGGACGGCGACACTGCCGTCGACGCCGCCAGCGGTGCGGCGCTCCCCGCGGCGCCTGAGAATCGGGAAGGCATCTCCATCAACAACCGCATTCGCGGCGCGCTCAACGGCGCGCTGGCCGGTCTGCGCCTGCTCTCGCCGGAGCGCGACGTGCGCCTCGCCGCAGCCAAGGAGTTGGAAAGCGGCGCCGAGCCGGAGCAACTGCCGCTGATCGTCCGCGCATTGGAGAAGGAAAGCGACGCCGGCATCCGGCAGCGGCTGGCTCAGGCTCAGGCCCAGGCCGGCCTCAAGAGTCCGGACCCGCAGCTGCGCCGCGCCGCGATCAAGACCCTGGGCGAGAGCAGCAGCCCGTCCACGAAGACGCTGCTGGCGGCGCTGCTGGAGAAGCGCGGCGGCGAGTTCGCCGAGCCCGACGCCGGCGTGCGCCTGGAAGCCCACGCTGCGTTCAAGGCGGTGGAGCGGCGGCTCGCCTTCGCCGACAATGTCGGCAAGATCTTCTCCGGCCTGTCGCTGGGCAGCATCCTGCTGCTGGCGGCGCTGGGGCTCGCCATCACCTATGGCGTGATGGGCGTGATCAACATGGCCCACGGCGAACTGCTGATGATCGGCGCCTATTCCAGCTTCATGATGCAGTCGCTGTTCCGCGCCTGGTTTCCCGGCGCCGAGGACTGGTACCTGGTGGCGGCGATTCCCGTCGCCTTCACCTGCGCCGCGCTGGTCGGCGTGCTGATGGAACGTACCGTGATCCGCTTCCTCTACGGCCGGCCGCTGGAAACGCTGCTCGCCACCTGGGGCCTGTCGCTGATGCTGATCCAGGCATCGCGCATGGTCTTCGGTGCGCAGAACGTCGAGGTCGCCAATCCCTCCTGGATGTCCGGCGGCGTGGAGGTGATGAGCGGCGTGGTGCTGCCCCTCAATCGCGTCGTCATCATCGGCTTCTCGCTGGCGGTGCTGCTGCTGGTATGGGTGCTGATGAACAAGACGCGGCTCGGCATGTTCGTGCGCGCCGTGACCCAGAACCGGGCCATGGCGAGCTGCGTCGGCGTGCCCACGGGCCGCATCGACACCCTGGCCTTCGCCATCGGCGCCGGCATCGCCGGACTGGGCGGCATGGCCCTGTCCCAGATCTCCAACGTCGGACCGGACATGGGCCAGGGCTACATCGTCGATTCCTTCATGGTGGTAGTGCTGGGCGGCGTGGGACAGCTCGCCGGCGCGGTGTGGGCGGCGCTGGGCCTGGGCGTGGCGAGCAAGTTCCTCGAGGGATGGACCGGCGCGGTGATCGCCAAGATCGCGGTGCTGGTATTCATCATCGTCTTCATCCAGAAGCGTCCCCAGGGACTGTTCGCCCTCAAGGGGCGCTTCGTCGAGTCATGAACAAACCTGCTGCGCCCGCCAATCCTGGAGCAGCGATGCTCACCGTACTGCCCGTACGGCCGCGCTTCTCGCACCAGCCTCGGCGCGCTCGAGACGGTTTCTTCGCGGCTCGATACCCTGCCATTTTGGAGATCCCATGCGCACCCCGATGATCGTGCGCTTTCTCAGCGCCACGCCGCGCGCCGGCTGGATCGCCCTCGGCCTGTTCGCCGTGTTGACTCTGGTGCTGATGCCGGCGGCCCACTTGCTGCTGCCCGCGTCGCATCCGCTGCATGCATCGAGTTTCGTCATCACGCTGCTGGGCAAGATCCTGTGCTATGCCATCGTCGCCGTGGCGATGGACCTGATCTGGGGCTACGGCGGCATCCTCAGCCTCGGCCACGGCCTGTTCTTCGCCCTCGGCGGCTATGGCTTCGGCATGTATCTGATGCGCGGCATCGGCCGCGACGGCGCGTACCAAAGCGACCTTCCGGACTTCATGGTGTTCCTCGACTGGAAGCAACTGCCCTGGTACTGGCAGGGCAGCGACCACTTCCTGTGGGCAGCGGCGCTGGTGCTGCTGGTGCCGGCGCTGCTCGCCTTCGTCTTCGGCTACTTCGCCTTCCGCTCCCGCATCAAGGGCGTGTACTTTTCCATCATCACCCAGGCGCTGACCTTCGCTTTCATGCTGCTGTTCTTCCGCAACGAGACCGGCTTCGGCGGCAACAACGGCTTCACCGATTTCAAGCGCATCCTCGGCTACCCGATCACCGCGCCCGAAACGCGGGTAACGCTGTTCGCCGCCACCGCATTCGCGCTGATGCTGGCGCTGCTGCTGGCTCGGTATCTGGTGACCTCGAAATTCGGGCGGGTGCTCACCGCGATCCGCGATGCCGAGTCCCGCGTCATGTTCATGGGCTACAACCCGCTGCACTACAAGCTCTTCGTGTGGACCCTGTCGGCCGTCATGGCGGCGGTGGCGGGCGCGCTCTACGTGCCGCAGGTGGGCATCATCAACCCGAGCGAGATGTCCCCCGCCAACTCGATCGAGATCGCCATCTGGGTGGCGGTAGGCGGGCGCGGAACGCTGATCGGCCCGGTGCTGGGGGCGGCGCTGGTGAACCTGGCGAAGAGCTGGTTCACCGTCGCGTTTCCCGAGTACTGGCTGTTCTTCCTCGGTCTGATGTTCGTCGTGGTGACGCTGTGGCTGCCCCAGGGCATCGTCGGGCTCTACGGCAAGCTCACGCAGCGGTTGCGTCAGCCGGCGCCCGCCCTGCGCCAGGCGGCGGCATGAGACTCCAGAACTTGTTCCGCCTCTGCCCCGGCGCCTTTTCGGCGCGCAGTCGTGGCGCGCGGCGGATGCCCGCGTCCCGCACTCCCCTCTCCCCCCGCCCCTCTCCCGCGGGAGCAGAGGGGAGTGTCGCGGGCGCCAGAGGCGCGAAATCGTGATGGGCATGATGCGGGAGTTTCTGCTTCCGCCTGCGTTCGGCATCGCACCGCCGGGGCTGGTGATCGCGCCGGAGGCACAGGAGCGTCAGCGGCAACACGAGGACGGCGGGGCCGGCCTGGCCCACCACGTCAAGCCGGGCGAACTCGACCTGTCGCACAACGTAATCCTCTACCTGGACGACATCACGGTCAGCTTCGACGGCTTCAAGGCGCTGAACAAGCTCACCCTGGCGGTGGACGCCGGCGAACTGCGCTGCATCATCGGCCCCAATGGTGCCGGCAAGACCACGATGATGGATGTCATCACCGGCAAGACGCGCCCCGACGCCGGCACCGCCTACTTCGGCCAGACTCTCGATCTGACCAAGCTCACCGAGCCGGAGATCTCCCATGCCGGCATCGGGCGCAAGTTCCAGAAGCCGACGGTGTTCGAAACTCATAGCGTGTACGAGAACCTGGAGCTCGCCTTCAAGACCGACAAGCGGGTGCGCCGCAGCCTGTTCGCGCAGTCCGACGAGGAGATGGAAGCGCTGATCGCCGACACTCTGACGCGCATCCGGCTCCAGGGCGAAGCCCGGCGCCCCGCCGGGCTGCTGTCCCATGGCCAGAAGCAGTGGCTGGAGATCGGCATGCTGCTGATGCAGGATCCCAGGCTGCTGCTGCTCGACGAGCCGGTGGCGGGCATGACGGACGAAGAGACGGAGCGCACCGCCGAGCTGTTCCTGTCGCTGGCGGGCAGGCATTCGCTGATCGTGGTGGAGCACGACATGGCGTTCGTCGAATCCATCGCGAAGAAGGTGACGGTGCTGCACGAAGGCTCGGTGCTGGCCGAGGGTTCCCTCGGAGCGGTGCAGAACGATGCGCGCGTCATCGAAGTTTATCTGGGCCGCTGACATGCTCGCCGTCGCCAACCTCAACCAGTATTACGGCGGCAGCCACATCCTGCGGGACGTCAGCTTCGAGGCGCCGTCCGGCCAGGTGACGGCGCTGCTCGGACGCAACGGCGTCGGCAAGACCACCCTGCTCAAGACCCTGATGGGCCTGGTGCCGGCCGCCTCGGGCCGCATCAGCTTCGACGGCACCGAGATCACGCGCCAGCCTTCCCATGCCCGCGTCAGGGCCGGCATCGGCTACGTGCCGCAGGGGAGGGAGATCTTTCCCCGCCTCTCGGTGCAGGAAAACCTGCTCATGGGCCTTGCGGCGCAGCCGCGCGGCACGCAGATCCCGCAGCGCATCTTCGACATGTTCCCGGTGCTGAAGCAGATGCTGAACCGCCGCGGCGGCGACCTCTCCGGCGGCCAGCAGCAGCAGCTCGCCATCGGGCGCGCGCTGGCAATGGGACCCAAGCTGCTGATTCTCGACGAGCCCACCGAAGGCATCCAGCCGTCGATCATCAAGGACATCGAGCGCGTCATTCGCGCCCTGGCGCAGAGCGGCGAGATGGCGATCGTGCTGGTGGAGCAGTACTACGACTTCGCCCGCTCTCTGGCCGACCAGTATCTGGTGATGGAACGCGGCGAGTTCGTCCTGCGCGGCAGGGGCGTCAACATGGACAAGGACAACGTGCGCGACCGGCTGGCGGTATGATGCGCCGATGCTGCTCCACGAACCCGTCGTCGCCCGCGGCTGGCACGCCCGCCTCGAACTCGATTACGTACGACGCGACCAGGCCACCGTACTCGCCTCGCGCCGCCATAGCGGGCCGCTGCTGGTACAGAAGCCGCTCTATCCGGAAGGAGCACAGGTTTGCCAGTCGATCCTGGTCCATCCGCCGGGTGGAATTGCGGGAGGCGACGCGCTCGATCTGAACTGCCGCGTCGGAGCCGATGCCCACGTCCAGCTCACCACTCCCGGCGCCGGCAAGTGGTACCGCAGCGAGGGTAGCGAGAGCGCGCAGCGGATGCGCTTCGAAGTCGGTTCGCGGGCGGTGTGCGAGTGGCTGCCGCAGGAGACGATCCTGTTCGACGGAGCGCGCGCGACGATGGAGACCGAGATCGACATCGCGGCCGGCGGGCGCTTCCTGGGATGGGAAGTGCTGTGCTTCGGCCGCACGGCGGCGGGAGAGAGGTTTCGCAGCGGACAACTGCGCATGCGCAGCCGCGTGGTCGTGGACGGCCGCGTCGCCTGGATGGAGCGCGGCACGATCGCCGGCGGCGCGCCGCTGCTCGACGCGGCGCCGGGACTCGGCGGGCGCGCGGTGAGCGGCGTGCTCCTCGCCGCGGGTGCCGAGGCCGACGCCGATCTCATCGCCGCGATGCGCCGCGTGCAGCCGCGGGCCGGCGACTGCGGCGTCACCCGTCTGCCGGGCTTGGTGGTCGCCCGCTATCTGGGGCCCGCGGCGGAGGCGGCGCGAGACTATTTCACGCGCCTGTGGAGTCTGTTGCGCCCGGCATTCACCGGACGCGAGGCGGTTCCGCCCCGCATATGGAACACGTAGCAACGTCGGGTGCGCATTCCCTCACCCCCGACCCCTCTCCCGAGCGGGAGAGGGGAGGCTCGACCCTCCTCTCCCCCGTCCCGGGGGCGAGGCCGGGAGAGAGGGCTGGCGCACCCTACGCACGGATCCGGCGGCCGCGGGGCCGCCCTACGAAGTGCCCAGCGACGCCGTAGGGCGGGCCGTGCCCGCCACCGAAGCAAGGACCAAGAAATGGAGCTGACACCGAGAGAGAAGGACAAGCTGTTGATCTTCACCGCCGCCCTGCTCGCCGAGCGGCGCAAGGCGCGCGGCCTCAAGCTCAACTACCCGGAAGCGGTGGCCCTTCTCAGCGCCGCCATCATGGAGGGTGCCCGCGACGGCCGCAGCGTCGCCGATCTCATGGGCTGGGGCGCGACGCTGCTGAGCCGTGACGACGTCATGGAAGGGGTGGCCGAGATGATCCCCGAGATCCAGGTGGAGGCGACGTTTCCCGACGGCACCAAGCTGGTGACGGTGCACAACCCCATAATCTGAGCCGCAGAGAACACAGAGAATGCAACGAGCGGATTTCCTCATCGACCTGTCCGTGTTCTCCGTGGCTGATTTGGAGACTTCATGATCCCTGGCGAATTCGTCATCCAGGACGGCGAGATCGAGATCAACGCCGGCCGCACCACCGTCACGCTCACCGTGGCCAACACCGGCGACCGGCCGATCCAGGTCGGCTCGCACTATCATTTCTTCGAGACCAACGACGCGCTGTCCTTCGACCGCGACCAGGCCTACGGCTATCGCCTCAATATCGCGGCCGGAACCGCGGTGCGCTTCGAACCAGGACAGACGCGCACGGTGGAACTGGTGGCGCTGGCGGGGGAGCGCAGGGTGTTCGGCTTCGCCGGCAAGGTGATGGGCGAACTCTAGTCCCCGGCAGGTCGTGTCGAGCACAGTGGAGCCCGGATCCACGGGCGCAATCCCGCGTCGGATGCGCCGCCGCGCGGCGCGATCCGACCTACGAAGCAAACCAACATGACGTTCGGAGAAATGTAGTGACCAAGACCATCTCCCGCCGGGCCTATGCCGAAATGTTCGGCCCAACCGTCGGCGACCGCGTCCGCCTCGCCGACACCGACCTGTGGATCGAAGTGGAGAAGGACTTCACGATCTACGGCGAGGAGGTGAAGTTCGGCGGCGGCAAGGTCATCCGCGACGGCATGGGCCAGAGCCAGCGCAATGCCGCCGACGTCGCCGACACCGTCATCACCAACGCCCTCATCCTCGATCACTGGGGCGTCGTCAAGGCCGACATCGGCATCAAGAACGGACGCATCGCGGGCATCGGCAAGGCCGGCAACCCGGACATCCAGCCCGGAGTGACGATCGTCATCGGCGCCGGCACCGAGATCATCGCCGGCGAAGGCATGATCGTCACCGCCGGCGGCATCGACAGCCACATCCACTTCATCTGTCCGCAGCAGATCGAGGAGGCGTTGATGTCCGGCGTCACCACCATGCTCGGCGGCGGCACTGGGCCCGCCACCGGCACCTTCGCCACCACCTGCACGCCGGGGCCGTGGCACATCTACTCCATGTTGGCGGCGGCGGATGCGTTTCCCATGAACCTGGGATTCCTCGGCAAGGGCAACGCCAGCCTGCCCGAACCACTGCGCGAGCAGGTGCGGGCCGGCGCCATCGGCCTCAAGCTGCACGAGGACTGGGGCACGACGCCGGCGGCGATCGACAACTGCCTGTCCGTGGCGGACGAGATGGACGTGCAGGTGGCGATCCACACCGACACGCTGAACGAGTCGGGCTTCGTCGAGACCACGGTGGCGGCGTTCAAGGGCCGCACCATCCACACCTTCCACACCGAGGGCGCCGGCGGCGGCCATGCGCCCGACATCATCCGGGTGTGCGGCGAGGCCAACGTGCTGCCCTCCTCCACCAATCCGACCCGACCTTACACGGTCAACACCATCGACGAGCATCTCGACATGCTCATGGTCTGCCACCACCTGGACGCCGCCATCGCCGAGGACATCGCCTTCGCCGAATCGCGCATCCGGCGCGAGACCATCGCCGCCGAGGACATCCTGCACGACCTCGGCGCGTTCTCGATGATGTCCTCCGATTCCCAGGCCATGGGCCGCGTCGGCGAGGTGATCATCCGCACCTGGCAGACGGCGCACAAGATGAAGCAGCAGAGGGGCTGGCTCGCGCCCAGCCCTCACCCCCTGCCCCTCTCCCCGGAGGCGAGGGGAGCGTCGAGTCCCGCTGCGCAGGAACAGGATCGGAATGACAACTTCCGAGCCAAGCGCTACGTGGCCAAGTACACCATCAATCCCGCGCTGACCCACGGCATCGCCCACCTCGTCGGTTCCGTCGAGGCCAGCAAGCTCGCCGACCTGGTGCTGTGGAAGCCCGCGTTCTTCGGCGTCAAACCCGCGCTCATCCTGAAAGGCGGCATGATCGCGGCCGCCGCCATGGGCGATCCGAACGCATCGATCCCCACGCCGCAGCCGGTGCATTATCGTCCGATGTTCGGCGCCTTCGCCGGCGGCCTGCGCACCTCCGTGACCTTCGTCTCGCAGGCCGCCCTGGCCAATCCGGCGCTGGCCGATCTCGGCCTCCGGAAACCGCTGGAAGCGGTGCGCAACACGCGCCGCATCACCAAGCGCGACATGGTCCACAACGATTACCAGCCGAAGATCGACGTCGATCCGGAAACCTATGAGGTGCGCGCCGACGGCATCCTGTTAGTATGTGAGCCGGCCGACGTGCTGCCGATGGCGCAGCGCTACTTTCTGTTCTGACAATCAATAATTGGCGGCCCACTTCTACACCAAAGGACATGGAGCGGAGACCTGCGATTCCGTGGTTTCTTGGCAGAGGTGACCGATGCTGGTGATTGACAGGATTTGCGAAGCGCGCGCGGCCGCGACGGACCGACTGGTCCTCCCCTTCGAGGAACGCTGCAAGAGCCGGCTGCGCACGCAGTTGGAATCGGGTGAGGAGGTCGGGCTGTTTCTCGAACCGGGCACGGTACTGCGCGGCGGCGACAAGCTGCAAGGCAGCGACGGACGCGTAATCGCGGTGGTGGCGGCGCCGCAACGGCTGATGGAAGTGTGGAGCGCATCGCTCCTCAATCTCGCACGCATCGCCTACCATCTCGGCAACCGCCACATGGCGGTGCAGATGGGCGAAGGCTGGCTGCGCTTCCCCGCCGACCACGTGCTGCGCGACATGGTGATCGGCCTCGGCACCGACGTCGCCGAAGTGACCGCGCCGTTTGAGCCCGAATCCGGCGCCTACTCCCACCGCCACCCCCGCGGCGCGGAAAGCGGCGGCGCGAAGATCCATCAGTACCGGCGAGCCGGATGACCACCACCGCCCTGGTGCGACTGCTGCAACTGGCCAGCCCGGCGCTCCCCGTCGGCGCCTACACCTATTCGCAGGGGCTGGAATGGGCGGCGGAAGCCGGAAGCGTGGGCGACGAGGCGGGCGCGGGCACCTGGATCGGCGACGTGTTCGACGCCGCCGTCGCCTCCTTCGAGGCACCGCTGCTGGCGCGCATGATGGCGGCGTGGAATGACACCGACGGCCCGAGCATGCGGCGGTTGAACGAGGAATTCCTCGCCAGCCGCGAAACCGCGGAATTGCGCGCCGAGACGCTGCAGATGGGATTCTCGCTGGCGCGCCTGCTGCGCGACCTCGGCGAGTTCACCGACGATCAATTGGCGCCGCTGGCCCAGCTCGATCAACCGGCGTTTCCGGCGGTCTGGAGCTTTGCCGCCTGCGCCTGGAGCGTCGCCCCGGACGATGCGCTGTCCGCCTATCTCTGGTCATGGCTGGAGAATCAGGTGACGGCCGCGGTCAAGCTGGTGCCCCTCGGCCAGACGGCCGGTCAGCGCCTGCTGTCGCGACTCGGCGCGCGCATTCCCGCTGCTGCCGCCCGCGCCCTGACGCTGCCCGACGCAGCCCTGAGCAACTTCGCGCCGGGACTCGCCATCGCCTGCAGCCGCCACGAGACCCAATACACCCGCCTGTTCCGCTCGTGAGGACTACATGACACGATCCCGCCCCCTGCGCGTCGGCATCGGCGGCCCGGTCGGCTCCGGCAAGACGGCGCTGGCCTTGGCCCTGTGCCGCGCGCTGCGCGACAAATACGAGATCGCCGTGGTGACGAACGACATCTACACCGAGGAGGACGCCCAGTTCCTCGTGCGCAACCAGGCGCTGGCACCGGAGCGCATCATCGGCGTCGAAACCGGCGGCTGCCCGCATACGGCGATCCGCGAGGATGCCTCCATCAATCTCGAAGCGGTGGCGCGGCTCAACGCGCTCTTCCCGCGGCTCGACCTCATCTTCGTCGAGTCCGGCGGCGACAACCTGGCCGCGACCTTCAGCCCGGAGCTTTCCGACCTCACCCTCTACGTCATCGATGTCGCCGCCGGCGACAAGATTCCGCGCAAGGGCGGCCCCGGCATCACGAAATCGGACCTGCTGGTGATCAACAAGATCGACCTGGCGCCCCTGGTGGGCGCCTCGCTCGAAGTCATGCAGCGCGACGCCGCGAAGATGCGCGGCGAGCGCCCCTTCGTCTTCAGCAACCTCAAGACCGGCCAGGGCCTGCCCGAAATCATCGCCTTCGTCGAACGAGCGGGAATGCTGGCCCCCTCTCTGCCCGCCTCGTAGGGCGGGCCGCGCCCGCCGTGTCAGGGCGATTCGCGGGTCAGGCGCAGATCGGCGTCGAGCGGCCGCGCCGGCAGGTGGAACGCCACCGGCCCGTCGGCCTCGGCGTGGACGAACTGGCGCACGAAGGGGTCGTCGGACTCGCGCATTTCCGCCACCGGGCCGCCGGCGACGACGATGCCGCGGTCGACGAAGTAGGCGTAGTCTACGACCTTGAGGGACTCGCTGACGTCGTAGGTGACGACGATCGAGGTGATGCCGAGGGCATCGTTGAGGCGGCGGATGAGCTGGGCGATGACGTTGAGGGAAATCGGATCGAGGCCGGCGAAGGGCTCGTCGTACATCGCCAGCATCGGATCGAGGGCGATCGCGCGCGCCAGCGCCACGCGCCGCGACATGCCGCCGGACAGCTCGTTCGGCATCAGGCGGTGCGCGCCGCGCAGTCCCACCGCATGCAGCTTCATCAGCACCAGATCGCGGATCAGACGCTCCGGCAGGTCGGTGTGCTCGCGCAGCGGGAAAGCGATGTTGTCGAACACCGACATGTCGCTGAACAGCCCGCCGGCCTGGAACATCATCCCCATCTTCTTGCGCAGCGCGTAAAGATCGCTCGTACCAAGTTCATGCACGACCTGGCCGCACACCTTGACGCTGCCGTGCGCGGGCGCGAGTTGGCCGCCGATGAGGCGCAGCAGCGTGGTCTTGCCGCAGCCGCTGGAGCCAAGGATGGCGGCCACCTTGCCGCGCGGCACCGAGAGATCGACCCCCTTCAGCACCGGGCGGTCGCCGTAGGCGAAATGCACGTCCCGCATTTCGAGCAGGTTGCCCATGGCCGCCTCGGAGCCGGGGGTCGCGGTCGGCGCGGATGCCGTGCAGGGGTCGGGCCGCGGCACGCCGTTCACCCGATCCAGCAGCGCGCGTTGCGGAACATGCGCATCCAGGGCGAATCCTCGCCCATGCCCGCGGGATGCCAGGACATCTGCACCGTGCGAAACACGCGCTCCGGATGCGGCATCATGATGGTGAAACGGCCGTCCGCCGTGGTGACGCCGGTGATGCCGGCGGGCGAACCGTTCGGATTCAGCGGGTAAGCCGCGGCCGTCCGACCGCGATTGTCCAAGAAGCGCATTGCCACCCGAACCTTCTCCTGCGCCTCGGCGGCGTCAAACTCGGCACGCCCTTCGCCGTGGGACACCACCACCGGCATGCGGCTGCCCGCCATGCCGGTGAAGAAGATCGAGGGGCTGTCGGGGATCTCCACCATGACGAAGCGCGCCTCGAACTGCTCGCTGCGATTGCGCGCGAAGCGCGGCCAGTGTTGCGCGCCGGGAATGATCTGCGCCAGATGGCTCATCATCTGGCAGCCGTTGCACACGCCGAGCGCGAAGGTGTCGCCGCGCCCGAAGAAGGCCGCAAATTCCTCCCGCAGCCGGTCGTTGAACAGGATCGACTTGGCCCATCCCTGCCCCGCTCCCAGCACGTCGCCGTAGGAGAATCCGCCGCACGCCGCGAGGCCGTGGAATTCGCTCAGTCTCGCCCGCCCGCGCTGCAGATCCGTCATATGCACGTCGTAGGGGGCGAAGCCGGCACGCTCGAAGGCGGCGGCCATCTCGACCTGGCCATTGACGCCCTGCTCGCGCAGGATCGCGATCCTGGGGCGGATGCCGGACCGGATGAACGGCGCCGCCACGTCGTCGGCTGGGTCGAAGCTCGCCTGCAGCGAAAGGCCGGGATCGGCGGCATCCAGCAGCTGATCGAATTCCTGCTGGACGCAGTCGGCGTCGTCGCGCAGGAGGGCGATGCGATAGCTGGTCTCTGACCAGATGCGCCACAACTCCGCGCGTTTCTCGCTGAACAGAGGCTTCGCGTTGCGCCAGACCCGGATCTCGTCGGCGTCGTTCGGGCTGCCGATGAAGTGGGTGCAGCCGCTCAGTCCCGCCTCGCGCAGGACGTCCATCACGCGGCCGCGATGCTCGCGCCGGATCTGGACGACAGCGCCCAGTTCCTCGCTGAACAGGCCGGCGAAGACGCGGTCGGAGAGGCGTCCCTTGACGATTTCGGGCCGCCGTTCCATGCCGTCCACATCGTTCATCATCGGGTCGTAGCAGACCGTGTCGAGATTGAGGGAGACGCCGCAATGTCCGGCGAAGGCCATCTCGCAAACGGTGGCGAAAAGGCCGCCGTCGGCGCGGTCGTGGTAGGCCAGCAGCATGCCGTCGCGCCGAAGGCGCCGTATGGCGGCGAAGAAGGCCGTCAGCAGCCGGGCATCGGCATCGGGCGCATGCTCGCCGACGGCGCTGCAGGCCTGGGCCAGGGCCGAGCCGCCGAGGCGGTTCCTGCCTTGGCCGAGATCGATCAGGAGCAGATCGGTTTCCACGCCCTTGTCGATGACAAGCCGGGGCGTCGCGCTGCGGCGCACGTCCTGGACCGGCGCGAAAGCGGAAATGATGAGCGACAGCGGCGCGATTACCTGCCGCTCGGCGCCGTTCTCCTTCCAGGTGGTGCGCATCGAAAGCGAATCCTTGCCCACCGGAATGCTGACCCCGATCTGCGGGCAGAACTCCAGCGATATCGCCTTCACCGTCTCGAACAGATCGACGTCGGCGCCGCGGTGGCCGGCCGGCGCCATCCAGTTGGCGGAGAGCTTGACCTGGGACAGATCGTCGATGTCCGCGGCCGCGATGTTGGTGATCGCCTCGCCGATCGCCATGCGCCCCGACGCGGGCGCGTCCAGCAGGGCCAGCGGCGTGCGCTCGCCCATGGCGAAGGCCTCGCCGCGATGGCCGTCGAACGACATGGCGGTCACCGCGCAGTCGGCGACCGGAACCTGCCACGGCCCGACCATCTGGTCGCGCGCCGTGAGCCCGCCGACGCTGCGATCACCGATGGTGATGAGAAAATTCTTCGAGGCGACGCTGGGCATGCGCAGCACGCGATGCGCCGCCTGGCGCAGGTCGAGCTCGGTGACGTCCAAGGGCGGCAGGTGCTTGCCGCGGCTGGACACGTCGCGCGTCATGCGCGGCGGCTTGCCCAGCAGCACTTCCATGTCCATATCCACCGCGTTGTTGGCGAAGTGACGGTCCGCCACCATCAGGCGGCCATCGTCCGTCGCCGCGCCGAGGACGGCGAAGGGACAGCGCTCGCGCTCGCACAGGTCGCGGAACTCCGACAGCCGCTGCGGCGCGAGGGCGAGCACGTAGCGCTCCTGCGCCTCGTTGCACCAGATTTCGAGCGGGCTCATGCCCGGCTCCTCGTTGGGCACGGCGCGCAGTTCGAAGCGGGCGCCGCAGCCGGCGCCGTGGGCCAGTTCCGGCAGGGCATTGGAGAGGCCGCCCGCGCCCACGTCGTGGATCGAGAGGATCGGATTGCCGTCGCCCGGCTCGCAGCCGTCGCCCTGCGGCCTGCCCATCTGCCAGCAGCGGTCGATCACCTCCTGGGCACGGCGCTGGATCTCGGGGTTGCCGCGCTGCACCGAGGCGAAGTCGAGATCGGCGGTATTGGTTCCCGTCGTCATGGACGAGGCAGCGCCGCCGCCCAGGCCGATCAGCATGCCGGGACCGCCGAGCTGGATCAGCAGCGTCCCCGGCGCGAAATTCGCCTTGTGGGAGTGGGCTGCCTGGATGCTGCCGATACCGCCGGCGATCATGATCGGCTTGTGATAGCCGCGTATCTCGCCCTGCACCTCCTGCTCGTAGGTGCGGAAGTAGCCGGCCAGGTTGGGGCGTCCGAATTCGTTGTTGAAGGCGGCGGCGCCGAGCGGCCCGTCGATCATGATCTGCAGGGCCGAGGCGATGCGCCCCGGCTTGCCGTAATCGGTCTCCCACGGCTGCGCGAAACCGGGAATCTTCAGGTTGGACACGGAAAACCCGCACAGGCCGGCCTTGGGCTTGGAGCCGCGGCCGGTGGCGCCCTCGTCGCGGATCTCGCCGCCGGAGCCGGTGGCGGCGCCGGGGAAAGGCGAGATGGCGGTGGGATGATTGTGGGTCTCGACCTTGGCCAGGATGTGCGTCTGCTCCTCGTGATAGCCGTAGATCCCCTCGCTGCCGGCGTAGAAGCCGCGCACCCGCGCCCCTTCGATGATGGCGGCATTATCCGAGTAGGCCACCACCGTGCCGCCGGGATTGCGCCGGTGGGTCTCGCGGATCATGCCGAACAGGGTTTCGTCCCGCGCCACGCCGTCGATGATCCAGTCGGCGTTGAAAATCTTGTGGCGGCAATGCTCCGAGTTGGCCTGGGCGAACATCATCAGCTCGACATCCGTAGGATCGCGCCCGGCGCGAGCGAAGGCATCCACCAGATAGTCGATCTCGTCCTCCGACAGGGCCAGACCGAGCACGCCGTTCGCCTCCACCAGCGCGGCGCGGCCGCGGGCCACCACATCCACGGTCCGCAGCGGCTGCGGCGGATAGTGGTGGAACAGCGCCTGGGCCGCGTCCGCCGACTCCAGCACCGACTCGGTCATGCGGTCGTGCAGGACAGGCAGCACTCGTGCGCGCTGCTCCGCGTCGAGGCTGCCGCGCAGGTCCGCCGTGAAGGCGGTGCCGCGCTCGATGCGCACCACGGCGTCGAAGCCGCACTGGCGCGCGATGTCCGTGGCCTTGGACGACCAGGGCGAGATGGTGCCGAGCCGCGGCGTCACCAGCAGCATCGTCCCCGCGGCAAGCGCGTCCGCGGCCGGGTGGGCGCTCAGCAGATCCTTGAGTCGGTCCAGTTCCTGCGCCGCCAAGGGCCGGGCAAGCTCGATGAAATACCAGTGCTCGGCGGCCAGGCTCTTCAGCTTGGGCAGCGCGGTCCTTGCGCTTTCGGTGAGACGGGAGAGTCGAGTCGGGGAAAACGCCGCGCCGCCGCGCAGCGTGAGGATCTCGGCCATGATCGGGTCGCAGCGGATAAAGCGCGATTATAGCGGAAGCCCCTCGCCGCTCCCGGCGCTTGATTTCTCCCCCTGCCGCCCCAATTGAAAACCTTGGTCAATTGTTGAGGAAAGCAATCATGTCAGCGCATGCCGTCGACGTTTCCGACAAGGATTTCCAGACCGGGGTGATCGAGGCCTCGAAAAAGGTTCCGGTGCTGGTGGATTTCTGGGCCCCCTGGTGCGGCCCCTGCCGTGCCCTCGGACCGGTACTGGAAAAGCTCGCCGCGGAATACGGCGGCCGCTTCATTCTCGCCAAGGTGAATTCGGACGAGAACCAGTCCCTCGCCCGGCAATACGGCGTGCGCGGCATTCCCAGCGTCAAGGCGTTCGCCAACGGCGAACTGGCGGATGAATTCACCGGCGCACTGCCGGAAACCCAGGTGCGCGAATTCATCGACCGCCTGCTGCCCTCCCCCGCCGAGCCGCTGCGCCAGCAGGCGCTCGCGGCCAAGGCCCGCGGCGAGACCGACGCCACGCGCAAGCTGCTGCTGCAGGCGATCGCGCTCGATCCGCGGCATGAGGCGGCGCGCCTGGATCTGGTGGATCTCATGATCGACGCCAAGGACCTCGAAGACGCCCAGCGCCTGCTCGACGAGATCGCGGACCGGGCGCGCGATGCGGTGCGGATCGACGCCCAGCGCGCGCGCCTGCAACTGGTGGCCAACAGCGGTTCGGGAGCCGACCGTTCCAGTCTGGAACGTAACATCGCGGCGGACCCCGCCGACCTGGCGGCGCGCTTCGAACTGGCCAACCTTCTGGCGTTGCATCAGGATTACGGCCCCGCCATGGAACAGTTGCTGGAGATCGTGCGCCGCGAGCGCGGATTCCGCGATGACGCCGCGCGCAAGACTCTGATCAATCTGTTCAACCTGCTCGGGTCCGACAGCGCACTCGTGCGCGAGTACCGCAGCCGGCTGGCGGCGGCACTGAACTGACTGAGCCGGACCCCTGTCGGGCGGGGCCGCTCCTGCCCACCACGGGACCATCAACCTCCTGGCGGAGCACGGCGGCATGATCGCGATCTATGGCATCCGGAACTGCGAAACGATGAAGAAGGCACTGGCCTGGCTGGAGGAGAACCAGGTTCCCTACACCTTCCACGACTACCGGAAGGCGGGCGTGAACAAGGCGCGGCTGCAGCAGTGGGTCAAGCACCTGGGCTGGAAGACCCTGCTCAACGCGAAGGGCACCACCTGGCGCAAGCTCACGCCGCAGCAGCAGGCCGACATGACGCAGGCGAAAGCTGTCGCCCTCATGGTCGAATATCCGAGCCTGATCAAGCGCCCCGTGGTCGAGACCGGGCAGCAGCTCCTGGTCGGCTTCGACCCGCAGATGTTCGCCAGCTTCATTCCGCGTTGATGCATCACACGCCGCGATGAGCGAGCCGGAGATGCGCGGCGACCTGGTGCGCCGCTTCCTGTTCGAGGAGCTGGACATCCGCGGCGCCATCGTACGCCTGGGCCCGGCATGGCGCGAAATGCAGGCCGGGCGCGGCTATCCGGACGCCGTGCGGCGCCTGCTCGGCGAGATGACGGCGGTGGCGCTGCTGATCGGCGTCAACCTCAAGCAGCCGGGGCGGCTCACTTTCCAGGTGCAGGGTCACGGACCGGTGTCCCTCATGGTGGTGGATTGCACGCGCGAGCTCGCTTTCCGCGGCATGGCGCAATTCACCGACCTCCCGGAAAACGCCGGCGTGCCCACGCTGCTCGGCGATGGTCGCCTCGCGCTGACATTGCAGAACGAGGCTACGGTGCGCCCCTATCAGAGCCTGGTTCCGCTCGCCGGCGACAACATCGCCGCGATCTTCGAGCACTATCTCGCCCAGTCCGAGCAGCAGCCGGCACGCCTCTGGCTGTTCGCCAGCGAGGATGCGGCGAGCGGACTGTTTCTGCAAAAGCTGCCGCAGGCGGACGCCCGCGACCCCGACGGCTGGGCGCGCGTCGAACAACTGGCCGGCACGATACGGGCGGCGGAGATCGAACAGCTTGCCGTGGCCGACCTGCTGCTGCGGGTGTTTCCCGAGGAGGCCGTGCGGCTGTTCAAGCCCAAACCGGTGCACTACGAGTGTCCGGAGGACTGGGACAAGGTGCGCAACATGCTGCGTTCCCTCGGTGCGGAGGAAGTGAACAGCATCATCGAGGAGCGCGGCGAAGTGGTGGTGCATGATGACATCTGCAACCACGAGTACCGTTTCGACGCAGGTGCGATCGCCGCTCTGTTCGACGAGGAGCGGAAGGACACCCTGCACTGACCTCCCGGTGCCGCGCCACGACATCGAAGTGAGCGAAGAAGCCGGGGTGCGCTACCTGCACTTCGGTTCGAGCTGGGTACAGGGTGCCATGCGCATCGCACGGCCCTGGGCGCTGGAGCTCGACTATACGCGCGAGATGATGGCCTGCCTCCTGCTTCATCCGGAGCCGGACTGGCCGCGCCGCGCGCTGCTGATCGGCCTGGGCGCCGGCTCGCTCACCAAGTTCCTCTACCGCCACCGCCGGCAGGCGCAACTGACGGTGGTCGAAATCGATCCCCGGGTGGTCGCGACGGCGCGACAGCATTTCAAGCTTCCGGACGATGAGACGCGTCTGCGCATCGTGGTGGGCGAAGGCGCGCACTTCGTGCTCGGCGGCATGGACCGCTTCGATTTGATCCTGATCGATGGTTTCGATGCCAAGGCCCGCGCCGGCGCCCTCGATACACAGCCCTTCTACCAGGCATGCCGCGCGCGGCTGGAGGATGAGGCAATGCTGGTGGTGAACCTGCTCGGCCGCAACCGCGGATTCCGCGACTCGGTGGAGCGCATTCGTACCGCGTTCGCCGGGCGCGCCCTGGTCTTTCCCTCCTGCGACGCCGGCAATGCGATTGCGTTCGCCGCGACCGGCAATCAGATCGCGTACCCGCTGGGGGAGATGAAGTCTGCGGCCCGCTCGCTCAAGAACGCTACCGGGCTCAACCTGCTGCCGACCATAGCGCGCCTGGAGCAGTCACACACCTGCGCCGAGGGCGTCCTGCGCCTGTAGTCCCGCACCGCGCTCGAGTGCGTGCCCGCATCGCCGGATCCACCGCTGCGCCAGGTCATGCCGGCTGGGCGGAAGCCTGGCGGATCCATTTCGACAGCACGTCGCGCAGATCCGAGCGCTTGAACGGCTTGGACAGGTAGTCGTCCATGCCGGCGGCGAGGCACTGATCGCGGTCGCCCTCCACGGCGTTGGCGGTCAGGGCGATGATAGGCACATGGCTGCGCGATCCGTTGCCTTCGCAGTGGCGGATGCGGCGCGTCGCTTCGAGACCGTCCAGCTCCGGCATCTGGCAATCCATGAGGATGGCCTCGAAGCTTCCCGCCAGGAACGCCGCCACGCCCTGCGCACCGTCTTCGGCAACACTGACGCTCAATCCCAATGACTCGAGCATGACGCGAGCGACCTCGCGATTGACCACGTTGTCTTCCACCAGCAGCACGTGCGCAGGCGGCAACGATTGCGCGCCGCCAGCCGGGACCGGCTTCGCGCTCGGCAGCGACGAGTTCGCGACGGATTCGACCGGGATGGCGAGCCAGAAAGTCGCCCCCCGGCCCGGCTCGCTGCTCACGCCGATGCGTCCCCCCATCAGCTGCACCAACTGCTTAGAAATGGCAAGCCCGAGACCGGTGCCACCGAGACGTCGCGCCAGCTCCGCATCTCCGCCCTGTTCGAAGGCGCGGAACAGCCGCCCCTGATCCTCCGGCGTGATGCCGATGCCTGTGTCGGCAACCGAAATTCGTACCGTCCGGACTCCCGCTACGGGGTGTGCCGGGCACACGCTCGCGGTCCCGTCCTGCCGTGGCGCGGTCGAATCGCCGCACGATGCGGAGCAACTCACGCGCACGGTGACCGATCCCCGCTCGGTGAACTTGATCGAGTTGCCGATCAGGTTGGTTAACACCTGCTGCAGGCGCCCGGGATCTCCCCGCACCAGCGCCGGCACATCGGGTTCGATGCGCATGTCCAGGGACAGGCCCTTCTTGCTCGCACGCTGCGCCAGCAGGTCCATTACATCGTGGAGAGCGAGCCGCAGGTCGTAATCGACGAGGTGAAGTTCGATCTTGCCGGCCTCGATCTTGGCGAGGTCGAGCACGTCGTTGATGATGTCCAGCAGGTTCTCGCCCGAACGATAGAGGGTCTGCATGTAGCCTCTCTGGCGCGCATCGAGCGGCGTTTCAAGCATCAGTTCCGCCAGCCCCAGGACACCGTTCATGGGCGTTCGTATCTCGTGGCTCATCGCAGCGAGAAACTGGGACTTGGCCTTGCTCGCCGACTCCGCAACCATCCTGGCCTGCTCCCGCTCTGCCAGAGCCAGCTCCCGCTCCTGCAGGGCCCGCTCCCGGTCCGCGACGGCTCCTTCCAGATCGAAGCGCAGACGCAGCGAGTCCGCCGCCCGCTGCGCGATCCGGCGCGCATTGACCAGAGCCATGATCAGGTAGAGCGTGATCGCCAGAGCCAGGACCTGCAGATCGGCTTCGCCCCTGGAGGCGCAATAGATGACTGGGGGAACCACCGCCGTCAGCGTAAACGCCGCATAGACCCGGAAGCAGGAGGAAAGCGAGAACAACGCGCCCGCCGACACGGCGACGATGATCACCGCCGTCACGCTCTGATAGGGACTGCCGTCCGGAGGAAACAGCAGACTGCCGAGCACGCCCCAGCTCAGACCCGAGGCGATCGCTCCAACCAGGTAGTGTCGTGCCCAGCGCTGCGTCTGTTCCAGACCCGCCTGCCGGCGCCGGTACGAACGAAGCAGCAGAAAGCGGCTGGCGTAGCTGGCCATGACCGCCGCGAACCAGCCATGGATCTGATACGCCGGGGTGAAGGGAATGAATACCACCCAGACCACGGTTGCGGCGAGCATGGCCATGACCGCCCCGACGGGGGCCAGGCGGTAAAGAAGATCGACCTGTTCGGCAACAACCCGCCGCGCGATCGAAGGCTCGCTGTCGCTATCCGGCATTGGTCCTGCACCCGCTCATTTGGGTCACGGCCAGGTTTAGCGGCCGCCAGCCGGAACATCTTGAGCTGCCCGCGGGATGCCGGCGCAGTTCAGGCGTCGGCCAGGATGTGCTCGGCGAGACGCACCCAGTAGGAGGCGCCCAGCGGAATGATTTCGTCGTTGAAATCATAGTGCGGGCTGTGCAGCATGCATCCGCCCTCGCCCGGACCGTTGCCGATCCACACGTAGCAGCCGGGCTTCGCCTGCAGCAGGAAGGCGAAATCCTCGGCACCCATGGTGGGCTGCAGGTCGGTCAACACGTTCTGGGCACCCACCAGTTCGGACGCCACCTGGCGGCAGATCGCGGTTTCGGCCGGCGGGTTGATGGTGGGCGGATAGCCCCGCTCGTAGCGCAGGTCTACGCCCACGTCGAAGCTCGACGCCACCCCGCTGCAGATGCGCTGCAGCCCGGTCTCGATGTGGTCCCGCACCTCGGGCTTGAAGGCGCGGGCGGTACCGCGCAGCACCGCCTCGTCCGGAATGACGTTGTAGGCGTCGCCGGCATGAAACTGGGTGACGCTCACCACCGCCGCATCGAGCGGGTGCATGTTGCGGCTGACGATGGTCTGCAAGGCCTGCACCAGCGCCGCGCCGGCGGCGACGGGATCGATCGCCTGGTGCGGCATGGCGGCGTGACCGCCGCGGCCGCGGATGGTGATCTCGAACTCGTCGGAGCAGGCCATCACCGGCCCCAGCAGGATGCCGAACTGCCCGACATTCATCCCCGGCCAGTTGTGCATGCCGAACACCGCCTCGACCGGGAAACGTTCGAACAGTCCCTCCTCGACCATCACCCGGCCGCCGCCCTTGCCCTCCTCCGCCGGCTGGAAGATGAAATACACCGTGCCGTCGAAGTTGCGCGCCTGCGCCAAGTACTCGGCAGCACCGAGCAGCATCGCGACATGGCCGTCGTGGCCGCAGGCGTGCATCTTGCCGTCGTGGCGCGAGCGATGTGGAAAGACGTTGCGCTCGTGTACCGGCAGCGCGTCCATGTCGGCGCGCAGGGCGATCGCGCGCGCACTGCTGCCAGAGCGCAGCGCCCCGACCACGCCGGTGCGCGCCAGCCCGCGATGCACCTCGATGCCGGCCTGTGCCAGCCGCTGCGCCACCACCTCGGCGGTGGCCGTTTCCTCGAAGGCAGTTTCGGGATGGGCGTGCAGCTCACGGCGCAGCGCCGTCAGTTCGGCCTGCATGGATCGGATGCGTTCAAGGACCACGGCAGCAGCTTCTTTCTGGCGGACGGCCGAAGGCGGATAGCGAAACGCTGCAGTTCGTACGGGCGGCCGCGGCAGGATTCGCGCGCCGGTGACGTCCATGCTCGCCGCGCCGCCCCGCATTGCGCACCATGTTACACGTCCGGGCCGCGCTTTCAATTCGGGCTGGACGGCCGTTCTGCGCATTCCGCGACTAGGGCTCCGCGCCGTAGCCGCCGCCGCCCGGCGTCTCGATGACGAAGACGTCGCCCGGGCTCATCTCGACGGCGGCCGTGGCCCCTAGCTCCAACAGCCCGCCATCGACGCGGACGACGTAGTTGCGACCGCACATGCCGTCGCCGCCGCCCGCCAGGCCGAAGGGCGCCACCACGCGCCGGTTCGACAGGATCGACGCCGTCATTGGTTCGAGAAAACGCAGGCGCCGCCGCACGCCGTCGCCGCCGCACCAGCGGCCGCGGCCGCCGCTGCCGCGCCGGATCGAGAACTCCTCCAGCAGCACCGGGAAGCGCCACTCCAGCACCTCCGGATCGGTGAGGCGCGAATTGGTCATGTGGGTGTGCACCGCAGCGGTGCCGTCGAAGCCGGGACCCGCCCCCGACCCGCCGCAGATGGTCTCGTAGTACTGGTGGCGCGCATTGCCGAAGGTGAAGTTGTTCATCGTGCCCTGGGACGCCGCCATCACCCCGAGCGCCCCGTACAGCGCGTCGGTAATGCACTGGGAAGTCTCGACGTTGCCCGCTACCGTCGCCGCAGGCGGGCTCGGACTGAGCATGCAGCCGGGCGGGATGACCACCTGCAGCGGCTTGAGACAGCCGGCGTTGAGCGGAATCTCGTCCGCCACCAGGGTACGGAAAACGTAGAGCACCGCCGCCATGCAAACCGCATGGGGGGCATTGAAGTTGTCGGCGCGCTGAACGCTGGTTCCGCCGAAATCGATGCGGGCGCTGCGCCGGGCGTGGTTGACCGTGACGCGCACCCGGATCACGGCCCCGTTGTCCATCGCGTACTCGAAGGCTCCGTCCTTGAGCACGCCGATCACGCGCCGCACCGCTTCCTCGGCGTTGTCCTGCACGTGACCCATGTAGGCGCGCACCGTGGCGAGGCCGAACTCCCGCACCATGCGCCGCAGTTCCTGCACGCCCTTCTCGTTGGCCGCGATCTGGGCGCGCAGATCGGCCAGGTTCTGCTCCGGATTGCGCGCCGGGTGCGTGGCACCCGCCAGGAGGCCGCGCAGCTCCGCTTCTTGCAGGCGGCCTCCTTCCACCAGCTTGAAGTTGTCCAGCAGCACCCCTTCCTCTTCCACCGTCTTCGAATCCGGCGGCATCGACCCGGGCGTGATGCCGCCGATGTCGGCGTGGTGGCCGCGCGAGGCGACGAAGAAGCGGATCTGCGGCGCTGCGCCGGACACTTCCTCCTCGTCGAACACCGGCGTCACCACCGTCACGTCCGGCAGATGGGTGCCGCCGTTGTACGGATCGTTCAGCACATAGACATCGCCCGGTCGCAGTTGACCGGCGTTGCGGCGGATGACGGTCGCAATGCTTTCGCCCATGGAGCCGAGATGCACCGGTATGTGGGGCGCATTGGCGATGAGGTTTCCTTGCCCGTCGAACAGGGCGCAGGAGAAGTCCAGCCGCTCCTTGATGTTCACCGAATGGGCGGTGTTGGCCAGCGTCGCGCCCATCTGCTCCGCGATGGACATGAACAGATTGCTGAAGATCTCCAGCATCACCGGATCGGTCCGGGTGCCGACCGCATGGCGCACGGCGCGCGCCACCGCGCGGCCGAGGAGGATCTCGCCGCGGGCCAGGATGTCGGCATGCCATTCCGGTTCTATGACCGTCGTGGCATTGGCGTCGGCAATGATCGCCGGGCCGGCGATGCGCATGCCGGGGATCAGCGCGTCGCGCAGGAAAACCGGCGCCGACTGCCACTTGCCGCCGCAGAACATGGGACAACTCGCGGCCGCCTCGCCCGCTTCGCGCGGTGCCATCACCGTTGCAGGCGCCGAAGCAGGCGCCGGCTCGGGGACAGCCGTCGCGGCTTCGTCTGCATCCGCCGCGCCGACGGCTTCGACCGACACAGCCTCGATCACCAGGGCCTTGTCGGGCATGAGAAAGCCATAGCGCTGGCGATAGGCTTCTTCGAAGCGCGCACGCATCTGCGCCGCTCCGCCCCAGGCGAGGGGAAGCGCCGCATCGGTTCCTTCGTAGCGCAGATGAGCGCGACGCAGCAGGGCGATGCGGTCCGCGGCAACGCCCTGCGCCCGTACCTGCGCCTGCGCCGCCCGGCCCAGTTCCGCCAGCAGCGCCTCGCAGGGCGCGATGCCATCCGCGGCCAGGGGCAGTTCGACCGCCTTTTCGCGCATCGCCGTGATGTCCGCCAACCCGATGCCGTAGGCCGAAAGCACGCCGGCAAGAGGATGAATCAGAGCGCGGGTCATGCCCAGCGCGTCGGCCACCCGGCAGGCATGCTGACCGGCGGCGCCGCCGAAGCAGTTCAGGACATAGCGCGTGACGTCGTAGCCGCGCTGCACCGAAATCTTCTTGATGGCATTGGCCATGTTCGCCACCGCGATCTCGACGAAGCCTTCCGCCACCTGCTCGGGCGTGGACATGCCGCCGCCGGCGCGGGCGATTTCTTCGGCCAGTTGGGCGAACTTGCGGTGCACGACCGAGGCATCGAGCGGCTCGTTTCCATTCGCCCCGAAGAGCGCGGGAAAGAACGCCGGCTGGATCTTGCCCAGCAGGACATTGCAGTCGGTGACCGTGAGCGGACCGTCGTTGCGATAGCACGCCGGCCCCGGCATGGCGCCGGCCGAATCCGGGCCCACGCGGTACTTCGTGCCGTCGAAGTGCAGGATCGAACCGCCCCCCGCCGCCACCGTGTGGATGCTCATCATCGGCGCGCGCATGCGCACGCCGGCGACCAGGGTGTCGAAGGTGCGTTCGAGTTCGCCGCTGAAATGGGATACGTCGGTGGACGTCCCGCCCATGTCGAAGCCGATCACCCGCTCGAAGCCCGCGGCGTGGGCGCTGCGAACCATGCCCACGATGCCGCCGGCCGGCCCGGAAAGGATGCTGTCCCTGCCCTGAAACACTTCGGCACCGGCGAGTCCGCCGTTGGATTGCATGAACATGAGGCGCACGCCGCGCAGTTCGCCCGCCACCCGATCCACGTAACGCCGCAGGATCGGCGACAGATAGGCATCCACCACCGTGGTGTCGCCGCGGCCCACCAGCTTCATCAGCGGACTCACCTCGTGCGACACCGACACCTGGGGGAAACCGATCTCGCGCGCCAATTCAGCAACGCGCCGCTCGTGCTCCGGATAGCGGTAGGCGTGCAGAAAGGCGATGGCAACGGCGCGAAAGCCGGCATCCCACGCCGCCTGCAGGCGGGAGCGCGCGAGCGCCGTGTCGAGCGGAACCACGACTTCGCCGCGCGCCGACATGCGCTCGTCCACCTTGTCCACGCGGCCGTAGAGCAGCTCCGGCAGCACGATGTGCAGGTCGAACAGCCGCGGCCGGTTCTGGTAGCCGATGCGCAGGGCGTCGCGAAAGCCGCGCGTGACGAGCAGCGCGGTGGGCTCGCCCGTGCGCTCCAGCAGGGCGTTGGTGGCCACGGTCGTGCCCATCTTCACCGCCGCGATGCGCTGCGCCGGGATCGGCGCACCCGGCGCCACGCCCAGGAAATGGCGGATGCCGGCCAGAGCCGCGTCGTCGTAGCGGGCCGGATTGGACGAAAGCAGCTTGTGCGTCAGCACTGCGCCGTCGGGGCGCAGCGCCACGATGTCGGTGAAAGTGCCGCCGCGGTCGATCCAGAACTGCCACCTGCCCGGCGGCGGGGGCACGGAGCCGGCCACGGGTGCGGGTCAGCCGCCGCCCATCAGGCCAGCATGTCGTTCATGATGTTGAACGCCCATGCCAAAGCCATGAAACCTTCCTCGGCCGACGGTTCCTTCGACACGCCGCCGGCGCCGGGTACCGGCAGCATGGTCTTCTTCTCCCGGTCGTAGCGATGCACGGACGAGACATGGACCACATCGCGATCATTGACGAAGCTGTAGCAGGTGTTGGTGACGATAGGCTGCTCGTTGATCGGCTGCCCGTTGATCAGCGCTACCACCGCCGCGGCGCAGATCTTGGCCTGCTGGTTCGCCATGTGCCCCGACTTGGGCATGCCCGGAGCCGCGGCGATGGAATCCCCGATGAGGTGCACGTTCTTCGCCACGCGCGATTCGTAGGTCAGGAAATCCACCTCGCACCAGCGATCGCCGTCGCTCGCCAGCCCGGCCTTGCGGGCGATGGCGCCGGCCCGCTGCGGCGGGATCACGTTGATGACATTCGCCTTGACCTTGCCCTGGAAGTCGAATTGCAGCGTCATGTTCTCCGCGTTGACCTGGCGCAACTCGGCATTGGGCACATATTCGATACTGCCCTTGTAGAGCCGCTCGAAGACGGCGCGAAACAGATCCTTCTTCGCCACGATATCGGGGTTGGCGTCGAACACCAGCACCTTGGCGCCGGGATTGGCACGCTTGAGGTAGTAGGCCACCATGGTGGCGCGCTCGTAGGGGCCGGGCGGGCAGCGGTAGGGCGCGGCCGGGATGTGCAGGGCGAACAACCCACCCCTGGGCATGGCCTGGAGGCGCTTGCGCAGGGCGATGGTCTGCGGTCCCGCCTTCCAGGCATGGGGAACCTTCCCCTGCGCCTCAGGCCGTTCCAGGCCGGGCACTTTCTCGTACATGTAATCGATGCCCGGAGCCACCACCAGCCGATCCCAGGGCAGCTTCCCGCCCTTCTCCAGCCGCAGTTCACGCTGGGCGACATCGATATCGGTCACCGCATCGTGGATCACCCGGATGCCATGGCGCGCCCGCAGAGCGTCGTAGTCGCGCTCGAGATCGTGCATGCTCATGGTGCCGGCCAGAACGCGGTTGCTCATCGGGCAGCACAGGAATTTGTCGTCGCGTTCGACCAGCGTCACCTGGATGTTCGGTCCCCAAAGACGGATGTATTTCGCCACCGTGGCGCCGCCGAAGCCTCCACCCAGCACCACCACCCGGGGCCCCCGGGCCGGCGCCGCAGGTGCCGCGAAGGCGCCTGCCGGCACCACGCCCGCCGCCGTCGCAGCCGCCAGGGCAGAGAGGAACTTACGTCGATCCATTCCCATCTCCCGTCCGATTCCCGCTCGGCTTCGGCATCACTTGGGCAAGCGCGAGAAGTAATCCAAAATGCGGCGCAACTCGTCGTCGTCGTATCCCTTGCCGATCTGGTGCATGACGGTGGCGCTGCGCTTGCCTTCCTTCATCTCGCTCACGAGCTTGAACATCTCCTCCTTGTCGCGTCCGGCGAGGGAAGGCATGCCGGCTTCCGAGCGGCCGCCCGGACCGTGGCAGGAATTGCATCCCGCCGCCCATGAGCGAACCCTCAGATCTTCCTGCGCCGAAGCGGCAGACGCCGCCAGCGCGAGCGACAGACAAAGGAACAGCGCTTTCACGGGGCACCCTCCGCAACGGTCAATCACGCCCGGGGATTCTATTACGTCCCTGACGGCTTGGCTTGCGCAACCGAATCACGGTCCGCACGTGCCCGCGCGCCGCAGCCGGCCGGCGCAGTCGAACCGCCCGTCCGCGTCGGCGTAGAATCCGGGCGTCAGACTTGACGAGCGACATCATGGACGAGGACACATCATCCCCGGCGCAGCCGATCTACACGGTCGCCGGCATCCGCCGCATCGAGCAACGCTATCTGGCCGAAGCCGATCCGCCGCTCATGGAGCGAGCCGGCGCCGCGGCGGCGAAGGTGGCGCTGGATGTGATCGGCCCCGGCCGCGGCGAGGTGCTGGTCGCCGCCGGACCGGGGAACAATGGCGGCGATGCCTTCGTCGTGGCGCGCCTGCTGCGCGCGGCGGGCCATCGCGTCACGACCATGTTCCGCGGCGACGCGGACCGCCTGCCGGCCGACGCCGGCGCGGCCCTGCGGGCCTACCTGGAGGGCGGCGGCGAAATCGTAACCGAACCGCCCATGGAAGAGCCCACGCCGCCTGCCCTGGCGGTGGATGGCCTTTTCGGCATCGGCCTGCAGCGGCCGATCGAGGGCGTCTATGCGCAATGGGTGGAATGGCTGAATCGCCTCGCCTGCCCGCTGCTCGCCATCGACGTTCCCAGCGGCGTGGACGGCGACACCGGGAGCGTGCTCGGCTGCGCCGTGCGCGCCACGCACACCGCGACCTTCATCGGACTCAAGCCCGGTCTGCTCACCCGCGACGGACCGGACCTGTGCGGCAGGATCTCGGTACATGATCTGGATCTGCCGCCGCAAAGCACTGCCGATGGTTTCACGGTGGCGCCCGTGCTGTTCGCCGATCATCTGCATCCGCGGCCCCTCAACTGCCACAAGGGCATGCTCGGCGATGCCGGCGTCGTGGGCGGTGCGGCGGGCATGGTGGGGGCCGCACTGCTCGCCGGGCGCGCCGCCCTCAAGCTCGGTGCCGGCCGCGTCTTCGTCGGCCTGCTCGTTTCCGACGGACCGGCCGTCGACCTGCAGCAGCCCGAGCTCATGCTGCGCCCCGCGCAGGAAGTGGTCGACATCGCATCGGCGCTGGCGCTCGGACCCGGGCTGGGCCAGAGCGAGGATGCACGCACCGTGCTGGAGGCGGCGATGGCGCGGCCGGTTCCCCTAGTGCTGGATGCCGACGCGCTCAACCTGATCGCCAGCCATCCCGCTCTGGCGCAGCACGTGGCGCAGCGCGGGGCGCCGACCGTCATCACTCCCCACCCGGCGGAAGCCGGACGCCTGCTGGGTTCGACGACCGCGGCCGTGCAGGCCGACCGTGTCGCTGCGGCATGCGAACTGGCCCGGCGCCTGAACTGCCATGCCGTCGTCAAGGGTTGCGGCAGCGTCGTGGCCGCGCCCGACGGCCCCTGGTTCTTAAACCGCAGCGGCAATCCCGGCATGGCCAGTGCCGGCATGGGAGACGTGCTTACGGGCATCGCGCTGGCGCTGCTGGCGCAGGGCTGGAGCGCACTCCCGGCCCTGCTCGCGGCGGTGCATGTGCACGGTGCCGCCGCCGACGCGCTCGCCGCGCGCGGCGAAGGTCCCAGCGGCTTGGCGGCCGGCGATCTGATCGTTCCGGCGCGCCGCCTGCTCAACGCCTGGATCGCCTCGCGTGGGTCGCTGCGGTCGGCAGCCAAGCGCAACGCCGGGCCCATATCGACCCGGTGAGCACCGGCAGGTCCGGCCGGCGCTTCGTCATTCCTGCACCCACCCGGCAGCGCCGCGCCTGCCGGCGGGGTTCAAGGCGACGGATCAGCCGCGGCGACGCCCTCCAGTTGCGCCGCGCACGCCAGTTTTGATGCGGTGCCTTGGCACATGGCGGAAGGGGTGTGCGGAAGCGGCGCGCCCCGGCCGGCGGATATGCGCTCGCCGGAGGTTCCCCGCACGATTCCCAGGTACAGCGCGCTGGTCCTGAGGATCTCTGCCTGGGCGCGTCGGACGAAGGGTCCGAAATACCGCATGGACCGACCGAATTGCGCCGAACGCGCCCGGGCCGGCCAAAGAACGAAATAATGGCCGGGCGGGAGCGGTCTACGATTCGCCGTTTCCTGATGGCGCCCGTGGTTGATGGCCATAGCAACAGCACCATCGACCACGCGGACGATATCGTTTCGCCTCGCCTGCACAGTTCGTCTCCTCCGCCATGGACCGGGGAGGACCCGGTCCCGTTTGGGGTTGAGGGTTGAGGGTTGAGCTTGCTTGTCCGCCGTCGCGACTATGCCGCCGCTCTTTTCTTCCTCTGCTGTACCATCTCGGCTGCACCTTCGCTGCGGCCTACTGCGCGTGCCCAGTCCATACTCACCACGCCCTGCGCCGCATCGTTCATGCTTTCACTCAGTGCCGGCGCCTGCCATTCGACGATGTGGGCAAATCCCTTCTGCAACTCGGTCACGGCCTGCAAACAAGTGCGCGTCATCTCTACACCTCTCTGGAAAGTGTTGCGGAAAACGGCCGGCCAATCCACAGAGGTCGGGGACGGGTCGAACCGGGACCACATCTCCTTCGCCTGATCGTGGCTCTTTGCAATGAGTTCCTGCGTGACCTCAATTTCCAGCTTGAAAAGTTTGTCGGCGCCCTCCAGCGCGACCACGACACAGCGTCGCGCCGCGTCCTGGTTGGTCCGGTACATGGCGGCGAATTGTTCGACCGGGGACATCCTGAAATCCTCAATCCATCCCATCGTGCATGTCCGCTCTGACCGGGATCCTATCCCGGCAACCGGGGCGGGCAACCGCTCCTCGCGCTTCGCGCGTCGTCGAATTCAGTTCTCTTGGGGATGCCGATTCTGTAGGTATCGCGCACCGCACGGTGATACCCGTGCGCCGGCCATGCGCGTGCGAAGCATAATGACGCTTGCCGGCCGGGAAAGCTATCGGTCCCCGTCGGTCCGGCCGTAGGAATTCCGGCGCAAGTGTGTAGGATTAAGCCTACAAACGGCAGGAGCGCACCGGCCGGCGAAGCACCCGCAGTTCGCCGCCCGCCGGTCGTTAGCGATCGAGTTTGTGTTCGATCACGTAGCGGGCGAGCTCGGCGTTCGACTTCAGCTCGAGCTTTTCCAGCACCCGCGAACGATAGGTGCTGACCGTCTTCACGCTCAGATGCAGGCGATCGCCGATCTCGGTCAGCGGAATGCCCCGGCTGAGGGAGAGCAGAACTTCGAACTCGCGCGGTGAGAGCCTCTCGTGAGGCAGTTTGCGCGCCGGCGCAACGGTCCCGGCCAGCAGTTTCTCGGCCAGGGCTGGACTCACGTAGCGGCCGCCTCCGGTGACCCTGCGGATCGCCTCCAGGATCTGATCCGGGGGGCTGTCCTTGGCCAGATAGCCGGAGGCTCCGGCATTCAGCGCCGTAATGGCGTATTCGTCCTCGGAGAACATGCTGAACACCAGAACCGGAAGCTCGGGCTTCTCGCGCTTGATCCGCTTCAGGAGGTCGAGCCCGCTGGCGTCCGGCAGGGTGATGTCGAGGAGCAGGAGGTCCCATTCCCCCTCACGCACCATGGCCATCGCCTCTCGGGCAGTGGCCGCCTCGCCGCTGATCATCATGTCGGGCGTGTCGGACAGAAACTGCTTCAGTCCGCCGCGCACCACGGCATGATCGTCGGCAATCAGTATCCTCCTCATCGCGCTCCTTCCACCTGATCCATCGGCACGCGCAGACTCAGCTTCGTGCCCTTTTGCGCAACGCTGCGGATGTCGATTTCCCCGCCCAGATACTGCGTGCGCTCGCGCATGCCCAGGATGCCGTACGAGTCCGGTCGATTGAGGTTGGTCTCGGAAGCACCTCTGCCGTTGTCCGCGATTTCCACGATCAGGTCGCCCTTCTGCTTGCGAAAGCGGATGGCGACCTTCGTGGCGTCCGAGTGCCGCGCAACGTTGGTCAATGCCTCCTGGATGATGCGGTACACCGCGATCTTGCGCTCTTTCGACAAGCGCACACGCTGGGGCAGACGAAGCTCGGCTTCAATGCCCGTCAAGCGCGAAAACTCGCCGGCCAGCCATCGCACCGTCGCCACCAGCCCCAGATTATCGAGCATGCTGGGGCGCAGGGCGGAGGAGATGCGCTTCACCGTCTGGATCGCCGCGTCGGAAAGCTGCAGCATGGACTCGATCTTCTCCCGCACCTGCGGCGACTCGCCGGTCTTCAGCAGCACCGACGCCAGCCCAAGCCGCAGCACGGTCAGCGTGCCGCCCAGATCGTCGTGCACCTCGCGCGCGATGCGCGCACTCTGCTCCTCGCGCACCGACTCCAGGTGGGCGGTCAGCCGGTGCAGCCGCGACGTGTTCTCGCGCAGGGCGTCCTGCGCCCGATTCAACTCGGTCATGTCGGTGACGATGCCGTCGAGCCGTACCGCTCTCCCGGCGTCATCATGGATCACCTGCCCACGATCGCGCACCCAGCGCACGCTTTCGTCCGGGCGGACGACACGGTATTCCAGTTCGCATGCCCCCTGCTTCAGGAACTCCGGCAGGTTCGCCACCACGCGCTCCCGGTCGTCGGGATGGATCACGTCGAGCCAGAGATTGCGGTGCGTGAAAAACTCGCGCACCGGATAGCCATACAGTTGTTCCGCCGCAGGGTTCAGGTACAGCAGTTCGTAGGTATCGGGCGACAGGGACCAGACGACATCGTTGAGGGACGCCAGGATGCTGTTGAGCCTCTGCTCGCTGCGCCGCAATGCGATTTCGGCGAGCGTGCGCTGGGTGATGTTCTCATGCACGATCACCGCGCGCACCGGTCCCTCTCCCGGGAAACGCGTCACGCGGGCCGCGAACCAGCGCTGCCGCGTCGGCGAATGGCAGTCGTACTGCGTCGAGAATTCGTCGCGCACGCCGCCGAGGACGGCGCGGATGCCCGCCGCGAACTCGGCGGCGACCGGGACCGACCGGCTGGCGCCATCGCACACGGCGAGATAGTCGATGCCCTCTCTCACTTTCTCCGGCACCGCGTCGTTGCCGGCTGCGAATTCCCGCCACGCCCTGTTGGTGGCGACGATGCGCCCGTTCTCGTCCAGCACGCACAGGTGGGCGGACAGCGAATCGATGGTGGCGCGCGCAAAGCGCTCCGATTCCCGCAGTGCCGCTTCGGCCCGCGTCTGCTCCGTGATATCGATGCCGATGCCCGCCGCCCACTCCGGCCTGCCCTGCGCATCGGGTATCGCGAACTTGCTTACCAGCCAGTGGTGCAGCCCATCCTTCTGCGGCGCCGTCTCGATCGTCTGCAACTGTCCGCCGAGCGCCAGCGCCACCTGATCATGAGCGCGAAACTGGGCTGCCGTATCCGGCGGCCACAGTTCCTCGTCGGTCTTGCCGACCAGCTCGCTCGGGTCCCGCTGATAGACGTGGCGCGACTCGTCACTGAGATAAAGGTAGCGCCCGGCGGCGTCCTTGATGAAGGCGACGCCCGGCAGATACTTCATGAACAGGGCAAAGCGCTGCTCGATTTCCAGCGACGCCTGCCCCGTGCGCTTGCGCTCCGTGATATCGATCCAGTAGCCCGTGATCTCGGCCGCGTCGCCGTGGGCACCCCGGATCAGCCGCCCTTCGTCGAACACCCAGCGCACGGAACCGTCGCGGTGAAGGAGGCGGTACTCATGGAGGCTGTGGCCCGTTTCGGCCAGCGCCGCGAGGCCCTCCCGCACCAGCGTCACGTCGTCCGGGTGGACGCGCGCAGCCCAGAAGCCCGCGTCCTCGACGAACCGGCGCGCCGGATAGCCGAAATGCGCGGCGACGTTCTCGCTCAGGTAAGTCAGCGCGAAGTCCCCCGACGCCCTGCGGGCGTAGAGCATCACCGGCGCCGCCGAAAGCAGGAACTGCAGCCTGTCGTTGACGGCGGGCGTTCCGGCCGCGGAGGACCGCGGCGCATCGATTCCAGCCCCGTCGCCGCGCTCAGGCAAGGCCACGGCCTCCCGGACTCCCGGCGACGTCCGGGCCCGCACGCAGCCCGGCCTCAGCCGCAAGTCCGGACCCGCATGCTGCCCAGGGAACCGGCACAGGTTTCGGCCGCAGCGCCCTACCCATCGCTCACCATTTCGCCCAGCACGGCGCACCAGCCCGCGGCGAGATTTTTGAGATCGTAGCCGCCGCCGCCGAAGGCCATGATGCGGCCGCCGCACAGCTCATCGGCCAGGCGACACAGGGTGCGCGCGGCGTGGGCATGGGAAGCAGGCGTCAGGCGCAGGTGGGCAAGCGGGTCGCCCTGCAGGCTGTCGGCGCCGCACTGGAACAGGATGAACTCGGGCCGGTGCCGGCGCAGATGCTCCAGCACCCGCTCCCATGCCGCGAAGAAATCGCGGTCGCCGGCGCCGGGCGCGAGCGGCAGGTTGAGCTTGGTGCCTTGCGCGCGCCCGATCCCCGTCTCGTGGGCGTGTCCGGTACCGGGATAGAGGTAGCGACCGTCCTCGTGGATATCGGCGAGGATGAGTTCCGGATCGTCCTCGAACGTATAGTAAACGCCGTCGCCGTGGTGCACGTCGATGTCGACGTAGGCCACGCGCCGCACGCCGTGAATCTCCCGCAGCGTGCGGATGGCGAGACCGAGATCGTTGAACACGCAGAACCCGGCGGCGGTATGGGGCCGGGCGTGATGCAGGCCGCCCACCGGCTGGAAGGTGCGCCGGAATTCCCCCGCCATGATGCGCTCGAGTCCGTCGAGGGCCGTGCCGGTCACGGCGGAGGCAGCCTCGAACATGCCGGGAAAGGCAGGCGTGTCGCCGTAATCCAGATAGCCTTGCCCGCTGCGGGACTGGGACTCGACACGCTCGATGTGCTCCTCGGTGTGGAAGCGGGAGAGTTCGGCGCGCTGTGCCGGACGCGGCGGGCACAGCGCCACCCGCTTGTCCAGTCCCTGGCGCTGCGCCTCGTTCCAGAACGCGCGCTGCCGGTCGATGCCGAACGGGTGGCCGTCCGGAAAGCGATACCTCGCCAGGGATTCGCCGATGTAGAGCAGCACTTGCGCCGCCATGCCTTCCTCCTGCGAACATTATGCGCCATATCGCGCAGGGCTTGATCCGCGCCGCCGCGCGAGCAAACATCGCTCGAAACAAGGGACAACAATTTGCCGACGGCCCATTCCCACCCGCTGCGCGGTATCGCGCTGTTTCTCGCGGCCATGCTGCTGTTCGCCACCCTCGATGCAACCGCCAAGCATCTCGCCGCCACTTTTCCGGTGCCGATGCTGGTGTGGGCGCGCTACACCTTCCACTTCCTGCTGATGATGGTGTTCCTCGCGCCGTCGCTCAGATCGGGCTTGATCCGAACCCGGCATCCCGGCACGCAGGTCGTGCGCGCCCTCACGCTTGTGGCCACCACAGGATTCGGCATCGCCGCGCTGAAGCGGATGCCGCTGGCGGAGACCACCGCGGTGGTCTTCATCACGCCGCTGATCGTCACCGTGCTGGCGGTGCCGTTGCTGCGCGAGCGCGTGACGCCGGGCCGTTATGCGGCGGTGGCGGCGGGCTTCATCGGGATCCTGCTGATCGCCCGGCCCGGCGGCGGGCTCGCCGGCACGGGCGTCGCACTGGCGCTGGTGGCTGCCCTGTCCTACAGCGCCTATCAGATTCTCACCCGCAAGATTGCCGCCACGGAAAGCGCCGTAACCATGGTGTTCTACACCGCACTGGTGGGCACCCTGACCATGACTTTGGCATTGCCATGGTACTGGAGCGGGCCCATGCCCGACCCGGCCGAGGCCCTGCTCATCGGCTCCCTCGGCATCTACGGCGGCACCGGCCATTTCCTCCTCACCCGAGCCTTCCGCCTGGCGCCGGCCTCGACCCTCAGCCCCTTCCTCTACGTGCAACTCATCTTCGCGACGGCCCTGGGCTGGCTCGTGTTCGGCCAGTTGCCCGACGGCTGGGCCCTCGCCGGCATGGCGGTGATCGCGGCGAGCGGCCTCTGGATCGCCGTCGGCGAGCGCCTTGGCGGCACGTCCGGCCGTCACGATCGATAAGGGGTTCGCCGCCTGCGGGCCGAAACTCCGCTGCTCCTGCGATCGAGAGCCGGACGCCGACCCACCCATAGCGTGACGGGTTCTCCATCGCGCCAAGCTGGACGCTCGGCGCGGATGGTAGAATCGGGCGCATTCAACAACCGTGGCAACGCATCATGGATTTATCCGATCAGCTCCGTGTCGAGGTACAGAACAACGTCGCCGCCGCGCTCGCCGAGGACATCGGCACCGGCGACCTGACGGCGCTGCTGACCGCACCCGGCCATGGCGCGCGCGGCACCGTGATCTCGCGCCAGGATGCGGTGCTGTGCGGGACGGCGTGGTTCGACGCCTGTTTCCGCACGCTCGACCGGCGCGCCTCCATCCAGTGGCACGCCCACGACGGCGATCGCATCGCGGCCGGTCAGACCCTGTGCGACATCTCCGCCGAGACGCGCGCCCTGCTCACCGCCGAGCGCCCCGCCCTGAACTTCCTGCAGCTGCTGTCGGCCACCGCGACGGTGACGCGCCAGCATGTGGATGCCGTCGCCGGCACCAGGGCGAAGATCGTCGACACCCGCAAGACGCTGCCCGGACTGCGGCTGGCGCAGAAGTACGCCGTGCGCGTCGGCGGCGGCACCAATCACCGGCTCGGCTTGTATGACGGAATCCTGATCAAGGAGAACCACATCATCGCCGCCGGCGGCGTCAAGCAGGCCCTGAAGGCGGCGCGGGAGATCGCACCGTCCAACGTCTTCATCCAGATCGAAGTGGAAACCCTCGAACAACTGCGGGAAGCCCTGGCCGCCGGCGGCACCATGATCCTGCTCGACAACATGAGTCTGGAGCAGATGCACGAGGCGGCGGCGATCTGCGCCGGGCGGGCCGAACTGGAAGCATCGGGCGGCGTCGATCTGGGTCGCGTGCGTCTGATCGCCGAAACGGGCGTCGATCGCATCTCCATCGGCGGCCTGACCAAGGACGTGCGGGCGGTCGACCTGTCCCTGCGGCACATCGAGAAGTGACTTGTCGCAGCGCGGCAAAACCGCTATAAAGCGCTGGCGCCGGGAAACAACCGCTGCAAACCGGGGAGCGAGAACAAGATGTGGTTCATCCTTTATTACATTGCGGCGATCACGATTCTGGTTCTGCACTTCACCGGTTTTCTGGCCCGCCGCAATCTCGAATGGCTGGTGCTGGCACTGGCCGTCACCGTCTTCCCCGCCGTCATCTATCTGTAGCAGCGAACGCCGCGGCGCCGAGTTCCCGACGACGCGACGCGGCGCGCCCGCCGCCGCCGCCGGATGCGGCGATCCGTCCTACGCTGAAGGCATACGTCCCACAAAGTCGATCAGGGCCGACCAGCCGAGATGGCCGGTGCCCTCCGCCACGTGCGCCTCATGCTCGCGCAGGTGCAGCACCTCGAGGCCGGCGAACGCTTCGCGCAGCAGCGCCTCCGTGTACATGTTCTCCGCCAGAGGCGGACCGCCGGTCTTGTATTCGATCTGCTGCGGTGTGTACCCCTGCAGGATGACGCAGCCGCCAGGACGCAGGGCCTGGACGATGCGGCGGAAGACGAGCGAGCGCTGCGGCGGCGCCAGGAACTGGATGAAGATGGCGGCGATCACGTCGTAGCTGGCGGCGCCGAAATTCCACTCCAGAACGTTCGCCACGTTGAATTCGACCGCAACGCCGCGCTCCGCCGCCAGGCGTCGCGCCTTCTCCACCGCCACCGGCGAGATCTCCAGGGCCACCACATCGAGCCCCTGCTGCGCCAGCCAGACCGAGTTGCGTCCCTCGCCGTCGGCGACGGACAGCGCCTTCCCGCCCGGCTTCAGCAGATTGGCCTGGGACGCGAGAAAGACGTTCGGCTCCGTACCGAAGAGGTAGCCGGGCTGGGTGAAGCGCTGGTCCCAGAAGGATTGCGGATCGGGAAAGGTCATGGTCCGTTCTCGGCCTGGAGACTAAGCGGCCACCGTGTCGATGATGAAGCGCTTCACCGCCGCGACATCGGCCGCCATGACCTCGAAGCGCTGCGGCAGGGTCTCGATGTCCGCGCAGGCGGCCGGGCGTTCCGGCTCGTGTCCCAGGGCCTCCCGGATCGTTTCCTCGAACTTCGCCGGCAGGGCGGTCTCCAGACACACCAGCGGCACGCCTGCCTCGCGGTGCTGCAGGCCGACCTTCAGGCCGTCCGCGGTGTGCGGATCGATCGTGATGCCGTACGCGCGCCGCACGCGCCTTATCGTTTCGATGCGGTCGGCATGGGAGCTGGCGCCGGAGACGAAGCCGAAGTCTGCGAGGCGCGCGAACAATGGCGTGGCGGACAGTTCGAAGGCCCCGCCCCGATCCACCGCGCTCCACAGTTCGCGCACCTTGCCCGCGTCGCGCTCGGCGAGATCGAAGATGAAACGCTCGAAGTTCGATGCCTTCGAGATGTCCATGGAGGGACTGGAGGTCTGCTGCGTCTCGGCCGTCCCGCGCGGACGATAGACGCCGCTGCGGAAGAACTCGTCGAGCACGTCGTTCTCGTTGGTGGCGAGGATAAGCCTGCGGATCGGCAGCCCCATCATGCGCGCGATGTGCCCGGCGCAGATGTTGCCGAAATTCCCCGACGGCACGGCGAAGGACACCGGCTGGCCGGCGGCGCAGCGGTCGGCGTCCGTGGCGGCGAGATAGCCCTTGAAGTAATACACGATCTGCGCCGCCACCCGCGCCCAGTTGATCGAATTCACCGTGCCGATGGCATAACGCGTCTTGAACTCGAGGTCGTTCGACACCGCCTTGACGATGTCCTGGCAATCGTCGAACACGCCGCGCACGGCGATGTTGAAGATGTTCGGATCCTGCAGCGAGAACATCTGCGCCGTCTGGAAGCGGCTCATCTTGCCGTGGGGCGAGAGCATGAAGACGCGGATGCGGTGCTTGCCGCGCATGGCGTATTCGGCGCTGGACCCGGTGTCGCCCGAGGTGGCGCCGAGGATGTTCAGGTCCTGTCCCGCCTCCTCCAGCACATACTCGAACAGGTTGCCCAACAGCTGCATCGCCATGTCCTTGAAGGCGAGCGTCGGGCCGTTCGACAGCTCCAGCAGATGCAGGCCCGGCTCCAGCGTGCGCAGGGGCGTGATCTGCCGCGCGTCGCCGCCGGGCCGCGCATTGCAGTAGACGGCGGCGGTGTAGGTGCGCTCCACGATGGCCTTGAGATCGGCGGCAGGAATGTCGTCGGCGAATTTCGACAGGATCGCGAAGGCCAGCTCGCCGTAGCTGTAGCCGCGCCACTGTGCCAGTTCCGCCGCGTTGACCCGGGGATAGCGCTCGGGCAGCGTCAGGCCGCCGTCCGTGGCCAGGCCGCCGAGCAGGATTTCACGGAAGGTCCTGGGCGGCATTCCGCCCCGAGTGCTGATGTATCGCATGCGCGTTGTCTTGCTCAAGGAGCTGAATGGTTTGTCGAAGCGCTTGGCGCGCAGTTTGCGGTGCCGCTCCCGCCGATCGGTTGCCGCATCCAGGGCCGCCATCGCTCCGGCGCCCGCCGCAGTACGTTCCGGGATCGCCGGCCCATCGGCCGGGCCGGGACGCAGGTGGCGTCGCTTCACGTCGCCGAGGCGTCCGAGCATATCCGATACGGCCGCCAGCAGGTCGGGACTTTCGCCCGCATCCTGCGCCAGCCGCTCCAGCGCTTCCAGGCCTTCGCGATAGCAGCTCTCGGCGGCTTCGATCTGGCCCTGATCCAGCGCCAGGTCACCGATCTTGCGCAGCGCCGCCGCCAGATCGCGCCGGGCTGCCGCGTCGCCGGTCTGCTCCAGCAGCCGGCGCCGCAGCGCCAATCCTTCCAGATAGGCCACCCTGGCTTCCTCGGGGAGCTGGAATTGCCATTCCATGTCGCCCAGTCGATCGTACGCCGCCGCCAGATCCGCCGCCTTCTGCGCCGAAGGCGCGTCGGCCTGGAGCTTGCGGCGCAGCGCAAGGCTCTCCCCGTAAGCCCGCCGCGCCGCATCGGCGCGCCCCATGTGCCGCGCCACCTCGGCGGTGCGCTCCCACGCCGTGGCAAGGTCGAGCGCGCTGCGGGGCAGGCTGAGGCTGCGGTGCAGGCGCGTGTGCAGATCGAGCGCCTTGCGGCAGCTCTCGTCCGCCTCCTCCAGGCTGCCGCTCTCCAGCGCGACTTCCGCCACCTTGTCGCAGGCCAGTGCCAGATCGCGCGCAGCGTCCGCGCGCTGGACGCTGCGCAGCAGCCGCCGGCGCAGCGTGACGCAGCGGCGGTAGGCATGCGCCGCCTGGTCGATGCGGCCGAGCCGGCGCACGACGTTCCCCAGCCGGTCCCACGCCACCGCGAGATCGCGCGCGCTGCGCGGCGAGCGCAGCCGCCGGTGCAGATCGTCGCGCAGGTTCAGGCATTCCACGGCCGCCCGCTCCGCCGCTTCGAGCTGGTCCAGCGCCAGTGCAACCTCGCCCAGCCGCTCCCAGGACACCGACAGGTCCCGGGCATGCTGCTCGGCGGGAGCCTCGGCGTGCAGACGCTGTCGCAGTTCCACCGCTTCCCCGTAAGCCCGCTTCGCTTCCCGGGCGTGGCCGCGCTTGCGGCAGGCATCGCCGACGCGGTGCCATGCCACCCCCAGATCGTGCAGGTTGTACGTCGCCGGGGAGGCGGCGAGCAGCTCGCGGCGCAAATCCAGGGCGCACAGATAAGCGTCGTGGCCATCGTCGAAGCGGCCCATCTGCAGCGCCAGATCGCCGACCCGGGTCCACGCGCCCGCCAGATCGCGCGCCGTTTCCTCCCCGGCTGCCGCGGCGTGAAGCGACTGCCGCAGCATCAACCCCTCGCGATAGGCATCCCGCGCCCGATCGAAGAGGCGCAGGCGCAGCGCGGCATCGCCCAACCGGTCGTAGGCCGCCCCCAGCAGCCGCTTTTCCCCGGCGGTCTCGCGCGGTTGGCGGCGGGAGCGGTCCACCACCTCCTGCGCCACGGCCAGAGCGGTACGCAGGCTGCCGGCGGCACAGGCGGCATCGACCGCGGCCAGTCCGGCGGTGACCTGAACCGGCGCGCGCTGGGTTTGGCCGAGCAGCACGCGCCAGTGTCTGACCTGCGGCGGCTCCCACTCGTCAGCGGTAGCTTCGGCGCCGGATGACGACGCCGCCGCGACAGGCGCAGCCTGCTCCGGCATCGCACCGGCTTCCGCCATCGCGTCCGCCCCGGCGCCCGCGGTCGATACCACGATCCGATCCGGCCAGCGATCGCCCAGAACCTGCGACGCCTGCTCGTATTCTCCCTCCGGCAGGACGATCACGAGCGGACGACGCGTGCGTCTGCGCGCTTCCGCCTCCCGCTCGACCAGGCGTTCGAGCAGCGTGCGGCGCGCCTGGCGCCACGCCGAATCGCGGCCATGGCGATGCAGGTCCAGCCACAAGGCGCCGCCTATGCTCGACGGCCGCTCCTCCTCGGACATGAGCAGGATGCGCAGAATCGGCCCCAGCAGGCTCGCCGTCAACTCCGTCGCCAGCGTCTCCAGACGGCGGGCGTCATCGCGCAGCACGCCATCGAGGCGCCGCTGCAGTTCGGCGACGACCGCGGACGAGGAGCAGAACAGCAGCAGCGGCGCCACCCCCGGCTCGCTTTCCACGTGCAGGCGCAGCAGCGGGAAAACGGCGTCTGCGGAACCGGTGAGGTCGGACTCTGTGCGGCCCATCGCTTGCGTCATTGTCCGCGGACGAGCCGTCACGCCCCGTCACCCACGCCGCATCAGCACGACCGCGGTGTCGTTGTCGGCGCTACCCGGGGTTTAGCGCGCACCCAGCTCTTCCAGGCGTATGCGCGTCACCTTGCCCGAAATGGTCGGCAGCTTCTCGATACGTTCCAGCGCGGCAATGACGTTCTTCTCGATTGCCCGGTGGGTCAGCATGATGATATCCACCTGCTCCTCGCCTTCGGCCGGCTCCTTCTGCAGCATGGCTTCGATGGAGATGCCGCCGTCGGCCAGGATGCGCGTGACGTCCGCCAGCACGCCCGGGCGGTCGAAGGCGCGCAGGCGCAGATAGTAGGAGGTCTCCACTTCCTCGATCGGCAGGATCGGCAGATCGGTGATCTGGTCCGGCTGGAAGGCGAGATGGGGCACGCGATGCTCGGGGTCGGCCGTGTGCATGCGTGTGACGTCCACCAGGTCGGCCACCACCGCGCTGGCGGTCGGCTCGGCGCCGGCGCCGCGGCCGTAATACAGGGTGGCGCCGACGGCGTCGCCCTGCACCAGGACCGCGTTCATCACGCCTTCGACGTTGGCGATCAGGCGCCGTGCTGGAATCAGGGTCGGATGCACGCGCAGTTCGATGCCGCGCGGCGTGCGGCGTGTGATGCCGAGCAGCTTGATGCGGTAGCCGAAGCCTTCGGCGTAGCCGATGTCCTCTTTGGTCAGCCGGGAGATGCCCTCCGTGTAGCACTTGGCGAACTGCATCGGTATGCCGAAGGCGATCGCGCTCATGATGGTGAGCTTGTGCGCCGCGTCGATGCCTTCGATGTCGAAGGTGGGATCGGCCTCGGCATAGCCCAGCCGCTGCGCCTCCTTCAGCACCGCGTCGAAGGGCAGGCCCTTGTCGCGCATTTCCGACAGGATGAAGTTGGTGGTGCCGTTGATGATGCCGGCGATCCACTCGATGCGGTTGGCGGTGAGGCCCTCGCGCAGCGCCTTGATGATGGGAATGCCGCCGGCCACGGCCGCCTCGAACGCAACCATTACGCCCTTCCTCTGCGCGGCGGCGAAGATCTCGTTGCCGTGCTGGGCCAAAAGCGCCTTGTTGGCGGTGACGACATGCTTGCCGTTGTCGATGGCCTTGAGGATCAGATCCTTGGCGACGCCGCAGCCGCCGATCAGCTCGATGACGATGTCCACCTCGGGATCGGCGACCACGGCGAAGGCATCGTCGGTGACGCGCGCCTGGCCCCGCGTCACCTGTTCCGCCCGCGCCACATCGCGGTCGGCGACGACGCTGATGCGGATCGGCCGGCCGGCGCGGCGCGCGATCTCGTCCTGGTTGCGCTGCAGGACGGTGAATGTGCCGCCGCCGACGGTACCGATGCCCAGCAGACCTACGTTGATCGCTTTCATGTCAGTTGTTTCTTGAAGTTGAATGAGGTGATGAAGAAGCCTTCGCGGAAGTAGAAGCGGTGCGCACGCGTGCGCTGCGTGCCGGAGTCGAGCACGACGGCATGGCAGGCGAGGCGCCGCGCCTCGGACTCCAGGTGCGCCAGCAGCACGCGGCCGAGGCCGCGGCTGCGCAGCGCCTCATCGGTCACCAGATCGTCGATGTAGAACTTGCGCCCCTCCGCGGTGTTTTCGTGCCAGCGATACACCGCCACGCCGCACACGCTTTGCCCCTCGGCCGCCACGGCCATGCCGGCACCGCCCGCCAGCACGCTGCGCATCTTCGCCGCATAGTCCGGCGGCAGGTGCGGTCGCAACTGCCGGTGCACGCTCTCCGCGCGCCGCAGCCAGAGCGGCTCGACGATCTCGTGCCGGTCGTTGGTGACGGCGATGATCTGCATCCGTCCGCTGTTCCTCAAGCGGCGTGGCGCTTGCGGTAGCGATCCAGGAAACGGCCGATGCGCCCGATCGCTTCGGTCAGATCGTCCTCGTGGGGCAGGAACACGATGCGCACATGGTCCGGTTCCGGCCAGTTGAAGCCCGATCCCTGCACCAGCAGCACCTTCTCCTCCAGCAGCAGATCGAGCACGAACTGCTGATCGTTGACGATCGGATAGAGCTTGGGATCGAGCCGCGGAAACAGATACATCGCGGCCTGCGGCTTGACGCAGCTGACGCCGGGGATCTGGGTGATCAGCTGCCACGCCAGATCACGCTGCTTGCCGAGCCGGCCGGTGGGCAGCACCAGATCGTCGATGCTCTGGTAGCCGCCGAGCGCCGTCTGGATCGCGTGCTGCGCCGGCACGTTGGCGCACAGGCGCATCGAGGCGAGGATGGTCAGCCCTTCGATGTAGTCCCGGGCGTGGGCCATTTCCCCCGACACCACCACCCAGCCGGCGCGATAGCCGCAGGAGCGGTAGTTCTTGGACAGGCCGTTGAAGGTGAGGCACAGCACATCCTCGGCCAGCGAGGCGAGCGAGGTGTGCTGGACGCCGTCGTACAGCACCTTGTCGTAGATCTCGTCGGCGTAGAGGATGAGGTGGTTCTGGCGCGCGATCTCGATCAGCTCGCGCAACAACTCGGCCGGGTACAGGGCGCCGGTCGGGTTGTTGGGATTGATCACCACCAGCGCCCGCGTGTTGGGCGTGATCCTGGCGCGGATGTCGTCGGGATCGGGCAGCCAGCCGGCCCCCTCGTCGCACCGGTAATGGCGCGGCAGGCCGCCGGCCAGACTGACCGCCGCCGTCCACAGCGGATAGTCGGGAGACGGGATCAGCACCTCGTCGCCGTTGTTGAGCAGCGCCTGCATGGTCATCACGATCAGCTCCGACACGCCGTTGCCGATGTAGATGTCCTCGATCTGCACGCCGCGGATCTTCTTCTGCTGCGTATAGTGCATCACCGCCTTGCGCGCGGCGAACAGGCCCTTGGAGTCGCAATAGCCGGAGGCATCGGGCAGATTGCGGATCACGTCCTGCACCATCTCGTCCGGTGCCATGAAGCCGAACGGTGCCGGATTGCCGATGTTGAGCTTGATGATGCGCTGCCCGTCGTCCTCCATCTGCTTGGCGCGGGCGAGCACCGGGCCGCGGATGTCGTAGCAGACGTTGGCCAGCTTGGCGGACTTGAGGACCGGGCGCCTGGCGGCCTCCGGAGCAAGAGCGATCGGTTTGGGTTCGTTCACAGCAGTCCGTCCTTTCTGAACATTTCCTTTATTCCACGCACCGCCTGCCGCGTCCGCGCTTCGTTCTCAATGAGCGCGAAGCGGACGTGGTCGTCGCCGAACTCGCCGAAGCCGACGCCGGGCGACACCGCGACCTTGGCCTCCGCCAGCAGCTTCTTGGCGAACTCCAGCGAGCCCATTTTCTCGTACTGCGGCGGAATTTTCGCCCAGATGTACATCGTTGCCTTCGGCACCTCGACCTGCCAGCCTGCCTCGTGCAGGCCCCGCGCCAGAACGTCGCGCCGCTTCTGGTAGTTCATCGCGATCTCGTGCACGCAGTCCTGCGGCCCCTCCAGCGCCACGATCGAGGCGACCTGGATCGGGGTGAAGGTGCCGTAGTCATGGTAGCTCTTGATGCGCGCCAGGGCATGCACGATTTCCGCATTGCCGACCATGAAGCCGATGCGCCAGCCGGCCATGTTGTAGCTCTTGGACAGGGTGAAGAATTCCACCGCCACGTCCTTCGCCCCCGCCACCTGCAGAAGGGAGGGCGCCTGCCAGCCGTCGAACACGATGTCGGCGTAGGCCAGATCGTGCACCACCATGATGTCGTGCTGTCGCGCCAGAGCCACGATCTTCTCGAAGAATCCGAGTTCGACGCATTGCGTCGTCGGATTGCTCGGGAAGTTGATGATGAGCATCTTCGGCTTGGGGAACGACTCGTGGATCGCCCGTTCCAGCTCGGCGATGAAATCCACGCCCGAGGTCATGCGCACGTGGCGGATGTCGGCGCCGGCGATGACCGGACCATAGATGTGGATGGGATAGCTCGGGTTCGGCACCAGCACGATGTCGCCGCGCTCCAGCGTGGCGAGCGTCAGGTGCGCGATGCCTTCCTTGGAGCCGATGGTGACGATGGCCTCGGTCTCCGGATCCAGTTCGACGCCATAGCGCCGCAGGTACCAGTCGCAGATCGCCTTGCGCAGCCGCGGAATGCCCTTGGAGAGCGAGTAGCCGTGCGTGTTCTCCCGCTGCGCCGCCTCCACCAGCTTGTCGACGATGTGGCGCGGCGTCTCCCCGTCGGGATTGCCCATGCTCATGTCGATGATGTCCTCGCCGCGCCGCCGCGCCGCCATCTTGAGCGCGCCGGTGATGTTGAAGACGTACGGGGGAAGGCGCTGGATGCGCTGGAACTCTCTCATGCTCGATTGTCTGCGACCGGCGCCCCGGAACGGTCGTGGCGACCGGTGCGCGTGGTGAAAAGGTATAATGGTACCTGACCCAAAAACTGCCCGCAATCAATGGGCTAGCCGATTAGAATGAAACTGCATCTGGAACAGCACGGCGTCCAGAACACGGTCACCGGCTACGGCGACGGCTACATCGAGATCAACCGGCAGCGCTACGAAGTCAGTCTCGTCCTCCTGCCCGACCGCATTGCCCCGGATTGGGTCTGCGGCGGATTCGCGGCCCTGACCGAGGCGGACTTGCGGCGCCTGCTCGATTTCCGCCCGGAACTGGTCCTGCTCGGCACCGGCGCGCGCCAGCGCTTTCCGCAACCGGCGCTGCTGCGGCCGCTGATCGAGGCGCGCATCGGATTCGAGGTGATGGACCTGCAGGCGGCGTGCCGCACCTACAACATCCTCATGGGCGAAGGGCGCCGCGTCGCCGCTGCCCTGCTTTTCGATTGAGTTCACGTCCGATCCTGCGCGCCAGCGGCCGCACGCCGCCCTCGCGACGCCGTGGGTAACGCAACCATGTCCGGCGACACCCATGTGGCTCGGCGCTGGCTCCTGGTGCTGTTCGCGCTGTTCACCGTGGCCTGGTTCTCCACCCTCGATTACCGCAAGCTGATCAAGCCCGACGAGGGCCGCTATGCCGAGATCGCCCGCGAGATGGCCGTTTCCGGCGACTGGGTGACGCCGCGGCTGAACGGCATCAAGTACTTCGAGAAGCCGCCCCTGCAATACTGGATGACGGCGGCGGCGTTCCGCGCCTTCGGCGAGAACGAATGGACCGCCCGCCTGTGGACCGGCGTGACCGGTTTTGCCGGAGTGCTGCTCACTTTGCTGGTGGGGCGACGGCTGTTCGGTCCGGACACGGCCGTGCTGGGAAGCGCGATCCTCGCCAGCAGCCTGTTCTACCTTGCCATGGGACACTTCAACGCCCTCGACATGGGGCTGGCCTTCTTCCTTCACCTCGCCCTGTGCGGATTCCTGATGGCCAATCAGCGGGACACGCCGCCTGCCGCGGCGCGCCGCTGGATGCTCGCGACCTGGGCGGGGCTGGCGCTGGCCGTTCTCTCCAAGGGCATCGTCGCACTGGTGCTGGGCGGCGGCACCCTGGTGGCCTACTCGCTGCTGGCGCGGGACTTCGCGCCCTGGCGCAGGCTGGAACTGGCCCGCGGATTGCCCCTGTTCCTGCTGCTTACGGCGCCCTGGTTCATCGCCGTCTCGCTCGTCAATCCGGAGTTTCCGCGCTTCTTCTTCATCCACGAGCATTTCGAGCGCTTCCTCACCCCGGTGCACCGCCGCACCCAGCCCTGGTGGTACTTCGCGCCGGTCCTCGCCTTCGGCGCACTGCCGTGGACGCTGATGGTGCTGCAGGGACTGGCCGCCGCCTGGCGCGACGCGGATCGCTCCGCGTTCCGCCCGCGCCTGTTCCTCGGCGTGTGGATCGTCGTGGTGTTCGCTTTCTTCAGTCTCTCCAGTTCCAAGCTGCCCTCCTACATCCTGCCGCTGTTTCCCGCCCTCGCCTGGCTCGCCGCCGACGCCGCCCCGGGCTGGACGCGGCGCGCCCTGATGATCCATTTCGCCGTCGTGCTAGCGCTCGCGCTGGCAGCGTTGGGATTCCTGCCGCAGATCACCCGCTACGCCGACGAGGAAACGCCCTACGCCTTGCTGCTGGACTACTCCCGCTGGCTCGCCTGGGGTGCGGCAATCTGGCTTGCCGGCGCGCTCGGAGCGCTGCTGCTGGCGTCGAAGCAGCGCCCGCAACGTGCCCTGCTTTGCCTCGCAGTCGCCGCCTTCATCGGCAGTACGCTGCACTTGCAGGGTCACGAGAAACTCGCCCTTTCCAACTCGGCTTACCATATCGCCCGCCAGGTGGAGCCGATGCTCCCGCCCGGCGTGCCGTTCTATTCGGTGAACATGTACGAGCAGACGCTGCCGTTCTACCTGCGGCGCACCGTCACCCTCGTCGATTACGCGGATGAGATGGAATTCGGCCTGCGGCAGGAGCCGGAAAAATGGATTCCGACCCAGGAGGAGTTCGAAGCGCGCTGGCGCCGCGATGCCGATGCCTTCGCCGTCATGAAGAAGGACCGCTTCCGGGAACTCGCGCAGCGCGGCCTGCCGATGGATGTCGTCGCCGAGGACCCACGCCGCATCATCGTGAGGAAACCGCAACAGCCATGAGCGCCCTGTCCTTCGCCCTGATCCTCACCGGCGTTCTGCTGAACGCCGCCGCCCAGCTTCTGCTCAAGGCCGGCACCAACGCCGTCGGCCATTTCGAGTTCCACCTCGACAACGTCCTGCCGGTGGGCATGAAGCTCGCCTTCGAACCCCACATCGTGGGCGGCATGGTGTGCTACGTGGTGAGCCTGGTGGTGTGGATCATGGCGCTGTCGCGGGTGCCGGTGAGCGTCGCCTATCCCATGCTTTCCATCGGCTACGTGGTCAACGCCGTGGTCGCCTACTACTGGCTGGGCGAGCAGGTTTCCGTCATGCGGCTGGTCGGCATCGGCGTCATCGTCCTCGGCGTGTTCATCGTCGCCCGCTCGTGACCGCGCAGCCGCCCTTCCTGCCGTTCACCCGCCCCTCCCTGGACGAGGAAACCATCGCCGGCGTGGCGCAGGTGCTGCGTTCCGGCTGGATCACGAGCGGAGCGCAGGTGAAGGCTTTCGAGCAGGCCCTATCCGCCTACTTCGGCGGCAGGCCGGTGCGCGCCATGAACTCCGGCACGGCGACGCTGGAGGTGGCGCTGGCCCTGGCCGGCGTCAAGCCGGGCGACGAGGTCATCACCACGCCGCTGACCTGGGTCGCCACCGCCAATGTCGTCGTGCGCGCCGGCGCAGTGCCGGTCTTCGTGGACGTGGATGCGGCGACGCGCAATCTCGATCTCGACCACGTCGAGGCGGCCATCACCCCCCGCACCCGCGCCCTGCTGCCGGTGGACCTCGCCGGCCTGCCGGTGGACCGCGACCGCCTGTACGGCATCGCCCAGCGCCACCGCCTGCGCGTGATCGAGGACGCCGCCCAGTCCATGGGCGCGAGCTGGGGCGGACGGCGCATTGGCAGCTTCGGCGACCTGGTCTCGTTCAGCTTCCACGCCAACAAGAACATGACGACCGGCGAAGGCGGCTGCCTCGTGCTCGCCGGCGAGGCGGAGGCGCCGTTGTGCGAGCAACTGCGGCTGCAGGGCGTGGTGCGCGACGCCGACGGCGGCATGGATGCGACCGTGTTCGGCGGCAAGTTCAATCTCACCGACATCGCCGCGCGCATCGGTCTCGGCCAGTTGCCGCGGCTCGACGCCTTCAATGCGCGCCGGCGCGAACTGGCGCGGCACTACCTGGCGTGCTTCGCACCGGTCAGCGCCGCGCTCGGCTGCGGCCTGCCGCCGGCGGACTTCGAGAACAGCAACTGGCACATGTTCCAGATCACGCTGCCCCTCTCCGATCTCACGCTCTCCCGCGGCGACTTCATCCGCGCCATGGCGCAGCGCGGGCTCGGTGTCGGCGTGCATTACCCGGCGCTGCATCTGTTTTCCGCTTACCGGCGCCTCGGCTTCCGTGACGGCCAGTTTCCCCGCGCCGAGCGCATCGGACGCGAAATCGTTACACTTCCCCTGTTCCCGGCCATGACCGAAACCGATGTCGAGCGCGTCGTCGGGGCCGTGTCGGAAATCATCCAACAGCACAAGAAATGAGCCGCCCCGAACTGTCTGTCGTCATTCCCGTATACAACGAAGAGGCCGGCCTGTCGCAGCTGTTCGCGCGGCTCTATCCGGCGCTCGATGCGCTCGGCACGCCCTACGAAATCGTCTTCGTCAACGACGGCAGCCGCGACCGCTCTGCCGCCATCCTGCGCGAGCAGTTCCAGCGCCGGCCGGAGGTGACGCGGGTGATCCTGTTCAGCGCCAATTTCGGCCAGCACGTGGCCATCCTCGCCGGCTTCGAGCACTGCCGCGGCGACATCGTGGTCACCCTCGACGCCGACCTGCAGAACCCGCCCGAGGAGATCGCCAATCTGGTGGCCAAGATGCGCGAGGGCCACGACTACGTCGGCACCATCCGCCGGCTGCGCCAGGACTCGGCCTGGCGCCGCCACGCCTCGCGCGCCATGAACTGGGTGCGCGAGCGCACCACGCGCATCCGCATCACCGATCAGGGCTGCATGATGCGAGCCTACGGGCGCGGCGTCATCGACGCCATCAACAGCTGCCACGAGGTGAATACCTACGTGCCGGCGCTGGCCTATACCTTCGCCCAGCGGCCGACCGAGATCGAGGTGGCCCACGAGGAACGGTCGGCCGGCACATCCAAGTACTCGCTCTACAGCCTGATCCGGCTCAACTTCGACCTGCTGACCGGCTTCTCGTTGATACCGCTGCAGCTGGTGTCCATGGCCGGCATCGTGCTGTCGCTGCTGTCCGCGCTGTTCGTGGTGTTCCTGGCGATCCGCCGGCTCGTCGTCGGCCCCGAGGCCGAGGGCCTGTTCACGCTGTTCGGCATCGCCTTCTTCCTGCTCGGCATCCTGCTGTTCGCCGTCGGCCTGCTCGGCGAGTATGTCGGACGCATCTACCAGCAGGTGCGCCACCGGCCCCGCTATCTTGTCCAGGCGGTGCTGGAGGCCGACGAGGGGGCCGGCGCGCCGCAACTGGAGGGACGATCGGAAGCCCTGACGCTCACGCCGCTGCGCTCGCTGTTCACCCCGCGCGCCGAATGAGCCGCGCCGCGCCCCGTGCTGTCGTCTTCGCCTACCACAACGTCGGCGTGCGCTGCCTGTCGGTGCTGCTGGCGCACGGCGTGGACGTGGCACTGGTGGTGACGCATGAGGACAACCCGCAGGAGCGCATCTGGTTCGCCAGCGTCGCCGAGCTGGCGCAGATGCACGGCATTGCGGTAGCCAGCCCCGACGATCCGAACGACAGCGCCACGTTCGCGCGCATCGCCCACCGGCAGCCGGACTTTCTGTTCTCCTTCTACTACCGGCACATGCTCAAGCCGTATCTGCTGGCGCTGGCCGCCCGCGGCGCCTTCAACCTGCACGGCTCGCTGCTGCCGAGGTACCGCGGCCGGGTGCCGGTGAATTGGGCCGTCATACAGGGCGAGCGGGAGACCGGTGCCACGCTGCACGAGATGGTGGAAAAGCCGGACGCCGGCATGATCGTCGGCCAGCAGGCGGTGCCGATCCTGCCCGACGACACGGCCGTCGACGTGTTCGCCAAAGTCACGGTAGCCGCCGAGCTGGTGCTCGACCGCTGGCTGCCGGCGCTCATCGACGGCAGCGCGCCGCGCCTGCCGCAAGACCTTGCCGCTGGCTCCTATTTCGGCGGCCGCAAGCCCGAAGACGGCCGCATCGACTGGCGCGATCCGGCCGCGCACGTCCACAATCTGATTCGCGGCGTCGCGCCGCCCTACCCCGGCGCCTTTTCCGATCTGCCCGGCGGACGGCTGCGCGTGCTGCGCTCGCTGCACCCTACCGGGGAACGCGGCCCGCATTCGGCGCCGGTGCTTTTCGGCCGCGGCGCCGGGCTCTATGCTCAATGCGGCGACGCACTGCTGTTGCGCATCGTCGAAGCCGAACTGGACGGCGCGCCGCTCGCGCCCGACAGCCCGGGGATGCGCGCCGGTCTGCGCCTGCCCCCTCACTCCTGACCCCTGCCATCATGAAAAAGATCCTCATCCTCGGCGTCAATGGCTTCATCGGCCATCACCTGTCCCAGCGCATCATCGAAACCACCGACTGGGAGGTGTACGGCATGGACATGCAGACGGAGCGTGTCGCCGACCTGATGGACCACCGGCGCTTCCACTTTTTCGAGGGCGACATCACCATCAACAAGGAATGGATCGCCTACCACATCAAGAAATGCGACACGGTGCTGCCGCTGGTGGCCATCGCCACCCCGGCGACCTACGTCAGCGACCCGCTGCGCGTGTTCGAACTGGACTTCGAGGCCAACCTGCCGATCGTGCGCAGTTGCGTCAACCACGGCAAGCGGCTGGTCTTTCCGTCCACCTCCGAGGTGTACGGCATGTGCCGCGACGACGAGTTCGATCCCGACAATTCCGAGCTGATCTACGGGCCGATCAACAAGCCGCGCTGGATCTACGCCTGTTCCAAGCAGCTGATGGATCGCGTGATCGCCGGCTACGGCCAGCAGCGGGGACTGGACTATACCCTGTTCCGGCCGTTCAACTGGATCGGCGCCGGGCTGGATTCCATCAACACCCCCAAGGAAGGCAGCTCCCGCGTCATCACCCAGTTTCTCGGCCAGATCGTGCGCGGCGAGTCCATCAAGCTGGTGGACGGCGGCAGCCAGAAGCGGGCCTTCACCTATGTCGGCGACGGCATCGCCGCGCTGATGAAGATCATCGACAACCGCGACGGCATCGCTTCGGGCCAGATCTACAACATCGGCAACCCGCGCAACAACTACTCGGTGCGCGAACTGGCGACGATGATGCTGGACATGGCCCAGGAGTATCCCGAGTACCGCGACACCGCGGCGCAGGTGCGATTGGTGGAGACCACCTCCGGCGAGTACTACGGCAAGGGCTACCAGGACGTGCAGAACCGGGTGCCCATGATCGCCAACACGCGGCGCGACCTCGACTGGGAGCCGAGGGTGACGATGGAAGAGGCGTTGCGCCACATCTTCGAAGCCTATCGCGGCCACGTCGCCGACGCCCGCAGCCTCGTCGAATAGCCATCACGGCACGCGCCATGCCTCGCGTCGACATGCCGGTGAGTCCGCGGCACGGTCCCGGCGTGGCGTCGACCCGGCACACCAGCGACCTCGGGAGCGCAACCTAGAATGCGGCGCTGGCTGGCCCTCAAGGTCGATGTCGATACCTACCGCGGCACACGCGAAGGCCTGCCGCGCCTGGTGCAAACCCTGAAGAGACACGAGGCGCAGGCCACCTTCCTGTTCTCCCTCGGCCCCGATCACACCGGTCGCGCCATCAAGCGCATCTTCCGGCCCGGCTTCATGAAGAAGGTGTCGCGCACCTCGGTGGTCGAACATTACGGCATCCGGACGCTGCTCTACGGCACCCTGCTGCCCGGCCCCGACATCGGCCGCAAGTGCGCCGACCTGCTGCGCGGCGTGCGCGACGCCGGCTACGAGGTCGGCATCCACACCTGGGATCACATCAAGTGGCAGGACGGGGTCGAGCACGCGGATGCGGCCTGGACCCGGGAACAAATGGAGAAGGCCTGCGAGCGCTTCCGGGAGGTATTCGGCGAGGCGCCGCGCACCCACGGCGCCGCCGGCTGGCAGATGAACGCCCACGCCCTGCGCCTGACGCAGCGGCTGGGCTTCGACTACTGCTCGGACACCCGGGGCGTCCATCCCTTCATGCCGGTGCAGCGCGCCGAACTCATCCATTGCCCCCAGTTGCCGACGACGCTGCCGACCCTGGACGAGTTGATCGGCTGCGAAGGTATCACGGCCGACAACGTGCACGAACACGTGCTCCGGCTCACGGACCAGGCCACGCCCTACGGCCACGTCTACACGCTGCACGCCGAACTCGAGGGCATGCGCCTCTTGCCGGCGTTCGAGCGCCTGCTAGAAGGCTGGCGCGCCCAGGGCTACGAGCTGTGGAGCACGCGTGCCCTCTACGAGAATCTCCTGCTCGACCTGCTGCCGCGCCACGAGGTCGTGCGCGGCGAAATCCCCGGCCGCTCCGGCACCCTGATGCTGCAGGGGGAAGAGTTCCTGGCCCGGGCTGGCGCCGGCTAGCGCCGGCCGCGGAACGTGCCGCCCATCGCCGCGCGACAGTCCCTCCGTGGTCTGGCTCAATGGAATAAAGTGGCGAATCGTCGGGCGTTGGCCCTGGTTCCGCCCCTACTCCGCTCCTTCCGTATGCCTGCAACCCGGTACAAGCGCTGCGCGGTTGCGCTGACGGCGGTCCTGGCGCTCGCCGGCTGCGGCTCGTTCCAACCGCCACTCGTGCCGGGCCACGCCCCCGGTACAAGCGCCATCGCCGACGCGACATGGCAGCGCGTGCGCATCCATATCCGCTGGAACCGCGCCGAGCAGCCGCAATGGCATCTCGACGCCCTGCTGGCCCACCGTGTCGCCGGGCCGCTGGTGGAACGTGAACGGGCCTCGATCGGACTGTGGCGCTTCCATCGCCGCGCCGCCGACGATGCGGCGGGTCATTCCCTGAGCCTCCTGACCTATGCCTCGCCGGCGCTGAACGCTTCGATATGCCGCACGCTGCGCACGGACCCGCTGGTGTCCGAAATGACCCAGGCCGGACTTCTGGACAGGGTCGAATGCGAAAGTTTCGCGGCCGATCGGGAGCGGCTGGTGGAAGGCAGCAGCGACCCGCGATGGTCGCCCGAACTGCAGCGCGCCTGGCCCCACTACATCATGGGCGTGAGCGAGATGTGGCTGCGCCTGATCGACGAGCACGCCCGCGCCGCGGCACCGCAGGAGGAGGCGCCGGACCTGGATCGTACAGTCGCCTTCTACCGGCAGGTGAATCAGGCCGTCACCCGGACCTGGCAGGAGGAGGGAGAGCACGCCTTCCTGCATCACCTGAACGCCCTGTTCGGCTACCAGCCGATCGACCTCCAGGGGGAGGAACCGCGGCGGTTCTGAGCGCCCCCAGGGCCGGGCTGCGCCCAGCCCGCCCCCCGCGGGGGTCAAGGAAACTTGGGGCGGCCCGGCGTTTCCTTGAGAGGAACGTCACGCGGCGCTCAGAGTACCCAGTCGGCCTGGCACTTGTTGCAGCGGGCGCGCAGCCAGACGCTGGCGCCGAGGTGCTCGATGTCCGCGTCGCCGCCGTCGGGCATCGGTTTCGGCCCGGAGTCGAGGACGCGAAAGTTCGAGTAGGTGCCGCAGGAAGGGCAGACCGCCCGTTCGCCGAGGCGTTCGGCGATGGCCAGCATGCTGCTGTAGCGGCGCCACGAGAAGAGGGCGGTGCCGACTCCGGCCAGGGCGAGGAGCCCGCCCCACAGCCGCGTTTCGGCGGTGTGCTGGCCGAAGACCTCGATGCCGCTGGCGAAGCCGATGATGGCCAGAAAGCAGCTCACCAGCCAGGCGTGGCACTCGATCAACTGGCGCTCATACCAGCGCCGGAAGCCGCGAGTTCGGATATGGTCGAGGGAGGCCATGGCCTGGATTCCGCCGGGATCAAGGCCACAGATTAAACTGAAAGTCGCGCCAGCGACTCTCGAAGCTCCCCTCTCCCGCCGGGAGAGGGGCTGGGGGTGAGGGAAACGGTCATGGCGAGGCCTTTCACTATTTCGGGGCGGCTGGCGTTCCATGACCGTTAGGCGAGGCGGGACCGCCCTTCAAGCTGAAAACCGAAAAGGGGCGCGCAGTCCGCAACTTCCGCCCGACGTGCCTGTCGCAACCGCAGCCAGAAGCTGCTGATAGAATCGCTCGCACCGGAAACGGCGGAACGTCCCGGGAGGGGTGGGCCGTTCGACCGGCCTGCGCTATCCCCGGATCGCTTGTTTCTCCATCCATGTCCTGGTCATCCCCATGCTCAATCAACCCATCGACGATTTCACGCTGCCGAGCACCGGCGGCGCCGCCTTCCAGCTCGCAGCCTTCCGCGGCAAGCCGCTCGTGATCTACTTCTACCCCAAGGACAACACCCCCGGCTGCACCACCGAGGCTCTGCAGTTTCGCGACCTGCACGAAGAGTTCCGCGCGCTCGGCGTGCCGGTGCTCGGCATTTCCCGCGACTCGATCAAGTCCCACGAGGGCTTCAAGAGCAAGCTGGGACTGAACTTCGAGCTGCTCTCGGACGAGGCGGAGAAGGTGTGCCAGCAGTTCGCAGTCATCAAGATGAAGAACATGTACGGCAAGCAGGTGCGCGGCATCGAGCGCAGCACCTTCGTCGTCGAACGGCGCGGGCGTGCTGCGGCGCGAATGGCGCGGCGTGAAGGCCGACGGCCACGCCCGGGAAGTGCTGGAGTTCGTCCGTACCCTTTGATCCGCCGCGCCGTTCAGCGGCCACAGACCCCATTCGAAGATGAATGCCAAACGCACCCCCCAGACCAAGCTTTTCGTCCTCGACACGAACGTGCTGATGCACGACCCGAACAGCGTCTTCCGCTTCGAGGAGCACGACATCTTCGTGCCCATCATGACGCTGGAGGAACTCGACAACAACAAGAAGGGCATGTCGGAAGTGGCGCGCAACGCCCGCCAGGCGAGTCGCCTGCTCGACTCCATCGTCACTCATGCCGAGCACGACATCGCCGACGGCATCGCGCTGTCGGAACCCTCGCGCGAGATGGCGAGCGGCCGGCTGTTCCTGCAGACGGAGGCTATCAACGCCGACCTGCCGGCGGCCCTGCCCACCGCCAAGGGCGACAACCAGATCATCGGCGTGGTGATGCATCTGCAGCGCAAGTTCCCCAAGCGGCAGGTGATCCTGGTGTCCAAGGACATCAACATGCGCATCAAGGCGCGCGCTCTGGGGCTGCCGGCCGAGGACTACTTCAACGACAAGGTGCTGGAGGACACCGACCTGCTGTACACCGGCCTGCTGGAACTGCCCACCGACTTCTGGGACAGCCACGGCAAGGACATGGAGTCCTGGAAGCGCGACGGCAACACGCTCTACCGCCTCAAGGGCCCGCTGTGCCAGGACATGCTGGTCAACGAGTTCGTGTTCATGGACAGGAACGAGAAGAACGAGCGGCCGTTCCACGCCATCGTGCGCAGCCGCGAGGGCCGCAGCGCGGTCTTGGAAACCCTCAAGGACTACAGCCACCAAAAGAACGCGGTGTGGGGCATCACGGCGCGCAACCGGGAGCAGGGCTTCGCGCTCAACCTGCTGATGAATCCGGACATCGACTTCGTCACCCTGCTCGGCCAGGCCGGCACCGGCAAGACGCTGCTCACGCTGGCCGCCGGCCTGACGCAGACGCTGGAGGCCAAGCTCTACAGCGAGATCATCTTCACCCGCGTCACGGTGCCGGTGGGCGAGGACATCGGCTTCCTGCCCGGCACCGAGGAAGAGAAGATGACGCCCTGGATGGGGGCGCTGGAGGACAACCTGGACGTGCTCAATGGCACCAGCGAGGAAGGCGGCGAATGGGGCCGCGCCGCCACCCGCGACCTGATCCGCAGCCGCATCAAGATCAAGTCGCTCAACTTCATGCGCGGCCGCACCTTCATCCAGAAATTCCTCGTCATCGACGAGGCGCAGAACCTGACGCCGAAGCAGATGAAGACCCTGGTTACCCGCGCCGGCCCCGGCACCAAGGTGGTGTGCCTGGGCAACATCGCCCAGATCGACACGCCCTACCTCACGGAAGGCAGTTCCGGCCTGACCTACGTGGTGGATCGCTTCAAGGGCTGGCAGCACAGCGGCCACGTCACGCTGCAGCGCGGCGAGCGTTCGCGCCTGGCGGACCACGCCGCCGAGGTGCTCTAGGCCCTTGGGTGCAATAGTGACAATTCTGACCAAGAAATGCTCGGACCGCGGGTTGGAAGGATCTACAGGGGGGCTCGCCCCTTGTTCCCGCTCGGGGTATCTACAAGGGGAATCTCCCCTTGTTCGTACATGGCGGATTTTCCGGCGGCTGGAAGCCGGCAAACCTGCCTGGTTCCGGCACGGCCGCTTTCGGGGCGATGGGCGTGACTGCTACACGCACCGACGATGCCATCGGCGTCTTCGACTCGGGCGTCGGCGGCCTGACGGTGGTGCGCGCCCTGATGGAGCGTTTGCCGTTCGAGAATCTGATCTATTTCGGCGATACGGCGCGGGTGCCCTACGGCGTCAAGTCGGTGGAAACGATCTCCCGCTTCACCACCCAGATCGCCGAGTTTCTGCTGGCGCGCGAGGTCAAGCTGCTGATCATCGCCTGCAACACCATGGCAGCCGTGGCGGCGGACCGGGTGAGCGAATTGTCGCCGGTGCCGACGCTGGACGTGATCGACGCCGGCGCCTGGGCCGCCGCCGGCCGCAGCCGCTCGCACAGCATCGGCGTCATCGGCACGCCGACCACGGTGAACAGCAATGCCTATGCCCGCGCCATCCATCGCTACGACGCCGCGGCGCGGGTCTTCTCCCATGCCTGCCCGCTGTTCGTGCCGCTGGTGGAGGAAGGCTGGCTGGACCACGAGGTGACCCGCCTCACGGCGCGGGAGTACCTGAAGCCGGTGCTGGCCGAGGGCATCGACACGCTGGTGCTCGGCTGCACCCACTACCCGCTGTTGAAACCGCTGCTGCAGCAGGTGGCCGGGCCCGGGGTGGCGCTGGTGGATTCGGCCGAGAGCATGGCCGAGCGCACCGCCGCGCTGCTGGCTTCCAAGCAGTTGGCGACCACCTCCCACGCGCCGCCGCGCTACGAGTTCTACGTCACCGACGTGCCGCTGCGCTTCCAGACCATCGGCGAGCGCTTCCTCGGCCGTACCCTCACCAACGTGCGGGTGGTGAACCTGGATTGAAGGGGGTCGAGCGCGACCGGAGCGGCGCCCCTTGACCCCGTAGGGTGCGCCGTGCGCACCGGGTCACGCAATGGTGCGCCAGCCCTCTCTCCCGACCTCTCCCCCAGAGGGGGCGAGGAGGGAAATGCCTCCCCTTTCCCACCGGGAGAGGGGACGGGGGTGAGGGAATGCGCACCCCACGCTCGTCAATACCCCCCGGGCTGGGCGTAATTCTGGAAGCGCGTGTACTCGCCGAGGAAGGTGAGACGCACCGTGCCGGTGGGGCCGTTGCGGTGCTTGCCGATATTGACCTCGGCGCTGCCCTTCTCCGGCGAGTCCGGGTTGTACACCTCGTCGCGGTAGAGGAACAGGATGAGGTCGGCATCCTGCTCGATGGCGCCGGATTCGCGCAGATCGGACATCACCGGGCGCTTGTTGGGCCGCGACTCGAGCTGCCGGTTGAGCTGCGACAGAGCGATGACGGGGACATGGAGTTCCTTGGCCAGGGACTTGATGGAGCGCGAGATCTCGGAGATCTCGGTGGCGCGGTTCTCCCCCTCCTTGGTGGAGGACATGAGCTGCAGGTAGTCGATCACGATCAGGCCCAGCTTGCCGCACTGGCGGTAGAGGCGGCGGGCGCGCGCCCGCAGGTCCACGGCGTTGATGCCGCCGCTCTCGTCGATGTGGATCGGCGCCTCGTGCAGCTTGCCCAATGCATAGGTGAGGCGCTGCCATTCGTCGTCGTTGAGGCGGCCGGTGCGCACCCGATGCTGGTCCAGCCGGCCCACCGACGCCAGGAAGCGCATCGCCAGTTGGGTGCCCGGCATCTCCAGGCTGAAGATCGCCACCGGCAGGCCGAGTTCGACGGCGACGTACTCGGCGATATTGAGCGAGAACGCCGTTTTGCCCATGCTCGGGCGACCGGCGACGATGATCATGTCGCCCGGCTGCAGGCCCGACGTCTTCTGGTCCAGATCGGTGAAGCCGGTGGGCACGCCGGTGATGTCGGAGGGATTCTCGCGGTCGTAGAGCTCCTGGATACGATCCACCACCTGCCCCAGCAGCGGCTGGATCGGCACGAAGCCCTGGGTGTTGCGCGCGCCCGCCTCGGCGATCTCGAAGATCTTGGTCTCCGCCGCATCGAGCAGGACTTTCGCGTCCTTGCCCAGGGGGTTGAGGGCGCTGGCGGCGATCTCGTCGCCCACCGTCACCAGCTTGCGCAGGATGGCGCGTTCGCGCACGATTTCCGCGTAGCGCCGGATGTTGGCGGCGGAAGGCGTGTTGTTGGCGATCTCGCCCAGATACGCCAGCCCGCCGGCCTGCTCCACCTCGTCGCTCTTCTCGATCGACTCGAACACGGTGACGACGTCGGCCGGCTTTCCGAGCTCGACGAGCTTGCTGATGTGACGAAAGATGCGGCGGTGATCGTCGCGATAGAAGTCGGCTCCCGACACCAGGTCGGCCACCCGGTCCCAGGCCGAGTTGTCGAGCAGCAGTCCTCCCAGCAGCGCCTGCTCGGCCTCGACCGAATGCGGCGGCAGCTTGAGCTGCGCCATCTGCGAATCGGAACCGGAAGCGACGGAAAACGTGCGCGGCTGTGCCATTGATTGCCCTCCCCTTGGCTGGCGAGAGTTTACACGCCCGCCTCACGCTTGTAGATGGGACAAGCTGTGGAAAGGCTGTGCAGATCCTGTGGACGAACGCAGAAAGGGCCGCAAACGCGGCCCCTGCTTTGGAGACTTTCGGGCGCGAAGCGGCCCGCCAATCGGGCCTACGGGTCCTACTGCTCGCCCTGCACCGTAACCGTGATGGTGGCCAGCACGTCGGTGTGGAGCGCCACCTGCACCTGGGCCTCGCCCACCTGCTTGAGGGGGCCCAGCGGCAGGCGCACCGCCGCCTTGTCCACCTGCACGCCCTGGGCTTCCAGTGCCTCGGCGATGTCGAAGTTGGTCACCGAGCCGAACAGGCGGCCGTCCACGCCCGCCTTGCGCGTGATCTGCACCGTCATGCCTTCCAGTCTGGCGGCCAGGGCTCGGGCTGCGGCCAGACGGTCGTCCTGGGCCTGCTCCAGTTCGGCCCGGCGCTTCTCGAATTCCGCCATGTTGTCCGGCGTGACGCGCTTCGCCTTGCCGTGGGGAATGAGGTAGTTGCGCGCATAACCCGGCTTCACCTTCACCACGTCGCCCAGGTTGCCCAGATTCACGACCTTTTCCATGAGAATCACTTGCATGGTGCCGGCTCCTCAGTGCAGGTCGGTGTAGGGCATGAGCGCCAGGAAGCGCGCCCGCTTGATCGCCGTGGACAACTGGCGCTGGAACCCGGTGCGGGTGCCGGTGATGCGCGCCGGCATGATCTTGCCGTTCTCGGTGATGAAATCCTTGAGCAGATCGACGTCCTTGTAGTCGATCCATTCGATCTTCTCCGCCGAGAAGCGGCAGTACTTGCGGCGCTTGAACATGCCGCGCGAACCGCGGTCCTTCTTATCCTTGCTGAGAGGTTTCTTCGGTCTGAATGCCATTTTCGTGTCCTTCCAGAAATTCGATGTTCGTCACATGCAGTCTGAGTTGTGCGTTGCGCAGGCTTTTCGCCGCCAGGAAGCCGGTCGCCTGGATCGCGCTGCCCAGGGGTGCCGCCGCGAGCAGTTGGCCGATCGGGCCGAGCGCCAAGGCCTGGATCTCGCATTCGACCCGGCGCGGCGCCTCAGCCTCGACCTGCCGCGAAGCATGCCTCAGCCGGAAGCTCAGGGCCGGCACGCCGGCCGGAGTATAGCGCAGCGCCTCACGCTCGATCAGCTCGCCGCCGATGCACACCTCGTTGCAGGCGGCCGCGCTCACTCAGAGGCGACGGCTGCGGGCTGCTCGGCCGGCTTCTCCTCGACAGCCGGCGCCGGCATCAGGGACTTCGCCTTCTCCTCCTTCATCATCGGAGAAGGCGTCGTCACCGGCTTCTTCATCTTGATGGCAAGATGACGCAGCACCGCATCGTTGAACTTGAAGGCGTGCTCGAGTTCGGCCAGGGTTTCGCCGTCGCACTCGATGTTCATCAGCACGTAATGCGCCTTGTGCACTTTCTGGATCGGATAGGCCATCTGGCGACGGCCCCAGTCTTCGAGGCGGTGGATGGTGCCGCTGCGCCCGGCCACGAGGGTCCGGTAGCGCTCGATCATTGCCGGCACCTGCTCGCTCTGGTCCGGGTGAACGATGAAAACAATTTCATAATGTCGCATGCAGGCTCCTTGTGGTTGGTTGTGCGCCCGATGGCGCCAATGCAGCCCCCCGGCATGCGATTCCGGTGGGGCAAGGTGGGAAAAGCCCGCAATTATACGACGAAGCGCGCGTCCGATCAAACCGCGCAACGAACACACCGAGCGACGCCGAGCTAGAGCGATTCGATCAGCTCCGGGCCGTCGTTGGCGGCCTTGTTGACGTTCGTGCTGACCGCGTGGGCCACCATGCGCGCCGAATCCAGCGGCCGCAACAACCCTTCGATCTGATCGGCGCGGGTCAGGTCGCGTGCCAGCCAGCGGTCGTGGCTCTCGGCGGGAACGATCACCGGCATGCGATCATGCACCGGCGCCATCAGTTGATTGGCCGCGGTCGTCAGGATGGCGCAACTGCGCAGCGTGTAGCCCTCTTCGTCCGCTGTCCGCCCCGCCCACGTGTCCCAGATGCCCCCCAGCGCGAAGGGATGGCCATCGGCCATGCGGAAGTAATAGGGCTGCTTGCGGCTGCCGTCGCGGTGCCACTCGTAGAAACCGTCCACCGGAATCAGGCAGCGGCGGTGCCGGATGGCATCGTGGAACATCGGCTTGGCGAATATGGTGTCGGAGCGGGCATTGATCGGCTTCGGCCCCTCCAGGTCCCGCGCCCAACGCGGGACGAAGCCCCAGCTCAGGCCCACCAGCTGCCGCCCGCCATCGCTGCCGAGCAGCGCCAGGATCTTGCGCGCCGGGGCGATGTTCCAGCCCGGCGCAACGGCATCGCAGTCGAAGCCGAGAACCGCCTGGAAGCGCAGCGCGATCTCCTGCGCCGGCGTGTGCAGATCGATGCGGCCGCACACGGCTCAGACTCGCGCCAGGCGCTGACGCCGCGCCTCGAACAGGCAGATGCCGCTGGCGACCGAGACATTGAGGCTCTCTACGCTGCCGAACATGGGTATGCGCAGCAGTTGGTCGCAGGTCTCGCGCGTCAGCCGGCGCAGCCCCGTGCCCTCGGCGCCCAGCACCCAGGCCAGCGCGCCCTGCAGCTCGGCCTGATACAGATCCCGGTCCGCGGACGCGTCGGCACCCACGGTCCATATGTTGCGCTCCTGCAGTTCGCGCAGCGTGCGCGCCAGGTTGGTGACCACGACATAGGGCACCGTGTCGGCCGCACCGCTCGCCACCTTGATGGCTGTGGCATTGAGGCCGACGGCCCGGTCCTTGGGCGCGATGACGGCATGGGCGCCGGCGCCGTCCGCCACGCGCAGACAGGCGCCCAGATTGTGGGGGTCCTGCACGCCGTCCAGCACCAGCAGCAGTGCGGCCTCGGGCAGGTCATCGAGCACCTCGTCGAGCTTGAGGTGGCGCGGCACGGCAGTGACGCGGGCGACCACGCCCTGGTGGCGATGGTGGCCCACGAGGGCATCGAGGCGCGCCGCTTCGAGCTGCACCAGGCGCACGGCGTTGGCTTCGGCGACGCGGGCGAGGTCGCGCGCGCGCGCGTCCTGGCGGCTATGCGTCAGGAAGATCTCCCGGATCCCGTCCGGATCCTGGCGCAGCTTGGCGGTGACGGCGTGGAAGCCGTAGATCAGGCGCGTTTCGCTCATGCGAAGGGCACGCTGGTCGGGCAAGCGTGAGGCATTCCGGAGCGGCGCATCAGGACATTTGCAGACGCTGCATGCGCCGCCACAGGGTGGTGCGGTCGATGCCGAGCAGTTTGGCGGCGATCGCCTTGCTGCCGTGGGCCTTGCGCAGCGCGGCGGCAAGTTCGCTCTGCTCCGCCGCCGCTTCCTCCTCCGACGCCGGACCGGGCGCGGGCCGGGCCAGGATCGGCTCCACCGCACGGGGCACTTCCCGGCAGTACAGCCGCACGTCCTGGGGCAGGCTGTCGAGCGTGATGCGGCCCTTGTCGGCGCAGATCACGCCATGTTCCACCGCGTTGGAAAGCTCGCGGATATTGCCCGGCCAGGGATAATTCAGCAGTGCCTGCCACGCCTCCTTCGATATCTGCACCTCTTCGCAACCGCCCTTGGCCAGCAGGTTTTCGCGAAAATGATCCACCAGCACCGGAATGTCGCCGATGCGATCGCGCAGCGGCGGAATGCGCAGCGGGATCACCGCAATCCGGTAATAGAGCTCGGGGCGAAAGGTGCCGATATCGACCGCGTGCCGCAGATCGATGTTGGAGGCGCTGACGATGCGCGCATCGACGCGTACCGTGTCGTTCGAGCCGAGGCGGTGAAAGCGCTGTTCCTCCAGTGCGTTGAGCAGCTTCGCCTGAAGATGGATCGGAATTTCGCCGATCTCGTCCAGGAACAGGGTGCCGTGGTTGGCGGCGGCGAACTTGCCGTCGCGGTTGTCGATGGCGCCGGTGAAGGCACCGCGGACGTGGCCGAAGAACTCCGACTCCATCAGGGCCTCGGGAATCGCCGCGCAATTCACTTCCACGAGCGGGAAACGCGCGCGGCTGCTCTGCTCGTGGATCAGGCGCGCGAAGCAGCTCTTGCCGACCCCGGACTCGCCCTGCAGCAAAACCGAGGCGTCGGACTTGGCCACCTGCCGGGCGCGCTCGATGAGGTTGAGCATCTCGGCGTTGGCGGTGATGAGGCCGCAGGCATCGGTCTCCTCGAACGTGGCTTCGAGCTGGCGGCGCACCGTGACATCGCGCACGACGACGACCCGGATCTCGCCTCCCGCCGCGTCCCGGCGCAGGCGGCGCACGGCGAACTCGAGAAAGCGCACGCTCCCCCCGGCATTGATCTTCTCGTCGAAGCGCAGAAGGCGGTCCGAGCTCTTGGCGAGCGGATCCTGCTCGCCTGAATCGAGCGCGGCCCGCACCACCCGCTTGCTCCAGCCAGGCCTGCCCAGTTGCTTCAGGAATTGCAGCGGCACTTCATCGGCGATGCCGAACAGATCGCGCACCGCAGCGTTGTGGAAAAGGATGCGCCCGTCCGCGTCGGCAACCAGCACGCCCTCATTGACCTGGTCGATCACGGTTTCCATGACGTCGCAGAACAGCTGCGGGTCCTGCTCCCCGGCGAACTTGTCGAACCCGCTGTTGGACTTTTCCTGCCTCGTGCTCATGTCGATGGACGGCTACCCGATCGCGCCCCCGCGCCTGCCCTGAAAACCTAATCCAACCGCAACCGTCCTGTCAAAAAATCGCCCTGCGAGGCTGCACTGCGCCAGGGCGAATGAATCTGCATCGCTGCTCCATCAGCGCGGCGCCGGAGACACCAAGCGCGCATGCAAGTCATCGGCCAAGGCCGGATTGCCCTCCGACACCGCCAGCAGCAGCTGCGCGGCGCGGGAACGATTGCCGCGGTCGATCAGAACCCGGGCAGCGTCATAGTACAGGCCCGCCGCCACGGCCAGGTTTCCGGCGCGGTAGTAGATATTGCCGAGTTCGCCGAGCGCCTCGGCATCGCGCGGCGACTTCAGCAGATGCTGGCGGTAGTAGTAGGTCGCCCACGCAATATCGCCCACGTTGTAGGCCCGCCGCGCCGCATCGCGAAACGCGTCGCGCGACAACCCGACCGTCACCGGTGTGGGCGTGGCCGGCGCCGCGGCCGGTTCGCCGCGCGCAGCGGCGGAAGAAGCCGCGCCGACGCCAGCCTGCCCGCTGCCAGTACCGGCCGCACGCGCTGCTGCAGCGCCATTGACGGCGGCCACGGCGGGCGCCTGCCCCGCCGGTGTCTTCATCGTCGCCGTCGCCTCGGTCACCGGTGCCCGGGACGGCGTCGCGCCTGACGATTTCGCCGGGCCGTCCGCAGACGGCGAACCAGCCGCTGCGGCGGGCTGGGGCGCCGCCGACGCCGGCGCCTTGCCGGAAACCCCGCCCGTCGATTTTCCCGCTGCCGCGTCCGCCGCCGCGGCCGGTGCCCCCGTGGCGGCGGACGACCCTGGCAGTCCGCGGCAGAAATAGGTCGGCGTGGCCTTCGCGCCGGGCGGCCATGGCGCGCGGCGCAGCGCCTCTTCGCGCACCGCCTTCACGTCCGCTTCACTGAAATTGCGCGGCACGCTGAGCACCTGCCCGGGACAGAGCCAGTCCACGCTGGCGATCTGGGACAGGTTGCCGCGGTAGAGCATCATCCACATCGACGCATCGCCATAAATCTCCGGCCGGCGCGCGATCAGGGCCAGCGTGTCTCCCGCCTGCACGACATAGGTGTCGGGCTTGGGCAGGCCCACGGACCGCTCGACCTCGGGGACGGCGGGCGCCGGGGGCGCCGCCGCCGGTGGCGCAGGCGCCGCAACAGCAGTCTGGGCGATCGGCGCTGCCACCGTCTTCTGCGCTGCGGCGGCGCGCGCCGCTTCCGGCGCGCGGGCCACCGGCGCCGCCGGCTGCGTCGGCGAAGTATGGGCACATCCGCCGAGCAAGGCCGCCGCGATCGCGACGAATGCGGCAACGCGCGAATCAGGCCTGATCTTTCGCATCAAGGGTTCTCCGATAGGTTTCGGCTCGCGCTCCGGAGGCTGCCGCTCCGAGCGCGGAAACTCAGCGCCGACCCGACTGGGGCGGCTGCGCAGGAGGTGACGGATTGGGCGCGGGATAGTAGTTCTGCCGAGCCGGAACAGCGTAGCGCTGCACCGGCTGGGCAGGCTGCCGCGGCGCCGCGGCCATCGGCTGCGCCGATATCGACTGGGTCGGATAGGGCGTAACCAGCGGCGGCGGGGGCGGCGAGTATGGCGGCGACCCCTGGTAGCCGCGGTTGCCGCCGCCCATGAAAGGCATGACGTTGTTCATCGTGCCCATCATCGGGCCGAAACTGCGGTCGAGGTTGCGCGCGGAATGCTGGATCAGCGACACGGTACCGGCCATGTGCTGGGTCGTGGCATCCATGTTCGCCATGTGCTTCACCATCGGGTCCATCAGCTGCATGGAGTTATCCATGTTGGACATGGATGAGCGCATGCCCAGCATGGTGCCGCGCATCTCGTCCATGTGCTGGGTCATGCGATGGGCATCGGTGGTGAGCTGGTAGATCAGAAAGAAACCATAGGCAGCGAGAATGACGAAGGCAACCATGCCGCTGTAGGCGATGATGCGCACCGTCTTGAGCGCCGCCGCCGCGCGCTCCATGTATACGACGTACTCCGGCGGCTTGTAATCACCCCGGTGCGGATAGAGCCCTGCCGGGTAGTCGTCTTCGATCCGGGTCGCGCTGCGATCCCTTTTTTCAGTCATCGGGGAAAACCCCTGCGTCGATTAGTAGACCGATCGCGGCAGCGAGGCCAGGCGGCGTGTCAGGACCGCTGCCAGCAGCGGATCGTGTTGTTCGATATGGGGCAAGAGCAGATAGACGGAGCCCGGCTGACCGAAATCGATGAGCCTCGACGAGGCCTCGTAGTAGGCCTGCGCCGCTTCCTGCGGTCGGCCCGCCGACAGCAGCACGTTGCCCAGTTCGCCGAACGCCGATGGATCATCGTCGTTCCGCGCGAGGTAGCCACGATAGACTCGAATCGAATCCTGGTATTGCCGATTCGCGTACGCCTGCCGCGCCGCCACGATCTGCGGATCCAATTGAGCCGGCTCACCCGGTGGCGGCACCGCTGGCGCCGGCTGATATGCCGATGCTTGAGGCGCGACTGCGGGTGGCGGCATTCCGCCCATCGCCCCGGCCATCGGTGCCCCCGCCGACTGCGGCGGCTGCATCGGCGCCATACGCGGCACGGGCGCTGTGCCGCCTGCGGAGGGCTGGGCCATCATCGCCTGCGGGCCGTACGGGGTGCCAGGAGGCATTCCGCCCGGAGCCATCCCCCGCGCCTGCCAGGACGGCACAGGTCCGTAGTTCGGCGACCGCCCCGCAGGAGCCGGCTGCATTCCAGGCTGCATGGCCGGTCCCGGTTGCATCGCCTGCGGGCCCGGCTGCATCCCCGGTCCGGGGTACATGGCCGGCCCAGCATACATGCCTTGCCCCGCCTGCATGGACGGCCCGGGTTGCATTGACGGCCCGGGTTGCATCGCGGGACCGCCGTACATTCCCGGCCCGGTCTGCATCGATGGTCCCGGCTGCATCGCCGGCCCAGCCTGGATGCTCGGTCCAGGGTACATGGCGGGTCCCGGTTGCATGGCCGGTCCCGGTTGCATCGTGGGCCCCGGCTGCAGTGTCTGCGGCCCAGCCTGCATGCTCGGTCCGGGGTACATGGCCGGTCCCGGCTGCATAGCCGGTCCGGGCTCCATGGCCGGCCCCGGCTGCATAGCCTGCCCGGACTGCATCGTCGGACCGGACTGCATCGTCGGGCCTGGGTACATTGCGGGCCCGGACTGCATCGTCGGGCCGGGGTACATTGCGGGCCCGGACTGCATCGCAGGAACTTCCTGCGAAGCCGGCGGCGGCTGCATGCCGTAGCCCGCTTGCATCCCGGGATCGGGCTGCATTCCGGGAGGCATGCCCGGTCCGGCCTGCATCGCCCCCGGCGCCGGCCCCGCCATCGCCTGCTGCGGGTTTTCCGGCATGCGCTGGTAGGACGAGACGCTCGGTGCGGCGGCGTATTGCTGCGGCATCGGCTGCGCCGCCCCCGTCGCTTCCGGATAGGCCGGATAGGTCGGATAGTCCGGGTACGGCGGATACACAACGATGGGCGCAGCCGCCTCGGCCGGCCGCGACGCCATGCCGCCGGCCGGCTTGATCTCGCCCGTAGACGCCGCTGCCGTCGTCGTCGCGGCACTGCCGCGCAGGCATTCGTAGAAGCGACCATAATCCGTCACGATGGTGCGCTTGTAGGCTCGGGCGTGATCCAGAGCCCCATCGCCGACGCGCTTCGCGTCGGCATTGTAGAAGTACAGACCGACCAGGACCGCCAGCACCGCCAGCACAAAGAAACCGACAACCCCCCAGAAGCTTCGACGCGGCGCTGCATCATGCGTGAGTTCTGACATTTTGAGTTACTCCGATTGTAGGTGACCTTGTTCGGGGAACCGGTTAGCGCGTCGCATCGATCGCGTTCGCCAGATCGAAAAATTCCTGTGTGGCTTTGGACCTGGGGTCCAGTTCGAATACCGCCAGGCCCTCGCTCAGGCTGCGGCAGAAACTGACCCGCTGCCCGAGACGGCCCGGCAATACCGTGACGCCTTCCAGCATGTTCATGAGCACGTTCAGCGCCACCGCAGCCTCTCGCGTCTCCTTCGATCCGCCGAGGGCGTCGGTCCGATTCAGAAACAGCATGACGGCGCACTCGGGACGGCGCTCGCCCTGCACGATCTTCAGGTAGCGCTGGGTGGACCACACGTCCGCCTGCCCCGGAACCACCGGAATCAGAATGGAATCGGCATGGCGGATCGCTTCCAGCATGCGCTCGAAGTTGGAGGCACCGACATCCACGATGATGTCGGCGGAATCCTTGCGCAGTTGCGACAGATTGGAATCAGCCGGCAGCAGGCCCAGGTGCGGGACGAACCCTTCCTCGGTCCGAATCGCCACCAAGTCGGAAAGGGTGCGCTGGGTGTCCAGGTCGACGAGCCTGACGGTCCTGTTCTGCATGGCGCGCCAGACGGCGAGATTGAACGCGACCGTGCTCTTGCCTGAGCCGCCTTTCATGTTGCCGATGACCGTGATCATGCCTCCCCCGACGCCATTCCGTTGATGCTTACCAGGAATCCCACGAGTCCGCGCCACCACCCCACGGGTTGAAAGCGCCGCCCATCGGATTCATGCTGTTCCAGGGATCCCCGCCGCCGCCCCAGGGATTGCCGCCCCACGGGTTCATGCCGCTGCCCCAAGGATTGTAACCGCCGCTGCTCCAAGGGTTGTAACCGCCGCTGCTCCATGGATTCGCGCCGCCACCCCAGGGATTCATGCCGCTACCCCACGGGTTACCGCCACCCCCCCACGGGTTACCGCCACCCCCCCACGGGTTACCGCCACCCCCCCACGGGTTACCGCCACCGCCCCACGGATTGTAGCCGCCTCCCATCGGGTTCATGGTGTTGCCCATGGGGCTCATGGGGCTCATGGGACTCATCGGGCTCATGGGATTGCTGATGGGATTACCCATGGGGTTCATCGTATTGCCCATGGGGTTCATCTGGTTTCCCATGGGGTTCATCTGGTTGCCCATGGGGTTCATCTGGTTGCCCATGGGGTTCATCTGGTTGCCCATGGGGTTCATCTGGTTGCCCATGGGGTTCATCTGGTTGCCCATGGGGTTCATGCCGCTGCCCCAACTGGTCGGATTGCCGCCGTACCAGGGCGAACTGCCACCCGCCGGGCTTCCCCAGAAGGCAGACGCCGCCCCAGTGGCGAGCATCAGCATCGAACCCAGAGCAACGGGCAATGCGGCCCCGATCGATCTACGCATTTGTCAATACCCCCTTCCCGCACCCGGCGACATCTGCGGCGACGCACCGGGCATCAGAATATACCCGCCGCCGGGCAGGTACTGCGCGCCCGGCCCTGCCCCGCCCTGACCCGGCACGTAGGGCAACGGCGACTCCAGCCCCTGTACGACGCTGGGGTAGTGGAAGCCGTACCCCGCAGCGTAATAGGGGCTCTCCCACGGCACGAAGGGCTCCTTCGTCATATACCCGCCGCCCCAGGGTCCGTTCCAGGGCGTCGCAACGCCGGGGGGCGGACCCGCCAACACCGAAACGCATACGGTCGATGCCAGCAGGGCCAAAGCTAAGCTAGTTCTCACAGCGCTCATGGTTTCCCCCCTTTCACCCGCCAGGACAGGTTGGCACCGCTATCAGTAATAGCGCATTGCGCTCTGGGGCGGCTGCTGCCCCTGCGGCGCGCCCATCGGGCCTTCCATCGGACCGCCCGCAGGCGCCCCCGGATAGCCCTGCATCTGCTCGGGCATCTGCTGCGGCATCTGGCCCTGCGCCTGCGGTGCCCCCGGATGGCCCTGCATCTGTTCGGGCATCTGTTGCGGCATCTGGCCCTGCATCTGCGGCGCCCCGGCCTGCTGCTGGGCCTGCTGCACTTGCGCCATCTTCTGCTGCAGTTCGCCGGCCAAAGCGGGATTGCCTTGACCGATCGGGGCCAGCAGACCCTGGGCGCGATCCATTTGGTTCTGGTCGATCATGCGCTTGGCCGCTTCGTAGTAGGACTGCGCCGCTTCCTGCAGGCGGCCGGTCATGTAGTAGAACGTTGCCGAGCTCGCCATGGCCGTCGATGCTGTCCGCATTCTTGCCGAGGAATTCCTTGTAGGCCTTGACGGCGTTATCGGAATCGTTGCGGGCGTAGGCTTCGCGGGCCTGGTTGAGCAGTTCGTCGGCGGCCTTCTTGCTGAAGGGTCCGACCGGAATCGATTCGACCACGCTCTTCGCCGTGCTCACTGCCTTCTGCGTCGCCGGTTTGAACCAGTCGGTGTAGTAGTAGATCAAGGCGCCGATGACAGCCAGAATCACCGCGTACAGTATCCAATTCGCAAGCCTGCTGATCATGAAAACTCTCCTGAAATCGAAATGCGGGTGCGTTGTGTTTTTACGTCACGGGAGAAGCCGGCCGGGCGGGCCGAGGCCCACCCGTGTCCGGATTCAAACCCGTTGGCTTACCACCACCAGCTGTTCCACGGGTTGCCGCCCCCCCAGTTGTCGCCGAGGCCGTTACCCCAACCGCTCATGTCGGTGGAGAAGGTCATGCTGCCCCTGCCCCTGCCCCTGCCACGGCCATAGCCACGGCCGTAGCCATAGCCGTCGTAATAGCCGGGATAGCCGCCATAGCCGGGATAACCGCCATACCCGGGACCACCGCCCCACGGGCCGCCACCCCACGGGCCACCGCCCCACGGGCCGCCGCCATAGCCGGGACCGCCACCCCACGGGCCACCGCCCCATGGACCGCCGCCGTCCCACGGGCCGCCCCACCAGGCCTGGGCATCGGTTGCCACAGGCACCAGCACGGCTGCCAGCAACGAGGCGATCGCCAACTGCTTCTTGAATTGACGCATAGATGAACCTCCAAGTGCGTTTTGAGACACTGCCTGCTTCCCGCACGGGAACGTCGCTAATCCCCGGCGTGCAGACCCCCCACCTTCAGGCCGTACCTACGGCCGTCACCGGCCACGGGCAGACCTGAAACCCTACGCGGCGTGCCTTACCACCACCCGCGCCGCCACGGACCACGGCCCCAGCGGCGCCCATAGTAGGGATAGCCGCCGTAATAGGGGTGCCCACCCCACGGACCGGCTCCGTAGTACGGATAGCCGCCGTACGGATAGCCGCCGTAAGGTCCCCAACCTGGATAACCCCCCCAGGCCTGAGCATCGGTTGCAGCCGGTGCCAGCACCGCTGCCGCCAACGAGGCAATCGCCAAAGACTTCTTGATGCGATCCATAAGGTTTCTCCGCGTGCGAACACATCACCGCCGGCACACGCCATGAGCGCTGCGGCACATAGCGCATGCCGCTCCCTTTCAGGCAGCGCCTGCCGCCGTTTCCGGAAGCAGGCGCCACGCCTAAGCCCCTAATTGGGACTTACCACCCCCAGCCGCCGCGATCGTAGCCGTCGCCGCGGCCATCGAGGTCGCCGCCGCCGCTGCCGCCGAAGCTGAAGTTGCCGCTGGCGCGACCGCTACCCCTACCCCGGCCGTAGCCGCGGCCATAGCCGTAGCCATCGCCATAGCCATAGCCGGGATAGCCGCCGTAGCCGGGATAGCCGCCGTAGCCGCCAGGATAGCCGCCATAGCCGGGACCGCCGCCCCACGGGCCGCCGCCATAGCCGGGACCGCCGCCCCACGGGCCGCCGCCATAGCCGCCGCCCCACGGGTCACCGCCACCGTAGCCGGGGCCGCCCCACTGCTGACCACCATACTGCTGACCGCCGTACTGCTGACCCGCCGGGCCGCCGCGCTGGGCTCCACCGGGGCCACCCTGCTGACCGGACATGTACGGACCCGACGGCGGGGGCGGTGTTTGCTGCTGCGCCAGCGCGCCGCCGGCCAGCGCGCCGACTGCGAGGGCAAGCGCTACCTTACTGAAGACTGCTTTCATTACTTTCTCCCAAGAAGAACAGCATTACACACAGGCTCGCTCGCATAAACCCGGCCCACGACGTTGTGCGACGCAGACCGTACATGGGCCAGGAGTCGAAGCCCTACCACAAAGGCAGCGGCGGACCGGGATCACCGGCACGCGTCCGCCACCAGTCCCACGTCTGTGCATTGGTCCAGCCGGACATCGGCGTGCTCCACGGCACAAACATGTTAGGCGTGCTCAATCCCCATGCGTTGTAGGGATCACTCGAAGCATTCACTTGGCCATAGGTCCACCGCGTCTGGCGATTGGTCGGCAGGCCCTGGGTACCCACGGGCAGATAGGGCATGGCGGTCGGCATGCGCCCGGCCGCCGGCGCATTGTTGTAACCGCCTGCCAGGCCATAACCCGGCGCCATCATCGGGCCGCCCGCATATCCCGGATAGAGGGATTGGCCGCCGTTCGGGCCGGGACAGCAGTTCGGCATGCCGGGTGCGAACTGCCGCTCCCAAGGCTGCCGCCCCTGCATCTGCGCCAGTTCGCCATAGGACGCCGCGAACGCCGTCGCCGCCATCAGCGGCAAGCAGGCTAGCGCAGCAAGATGACGCGTTCCCATCGATTCCTCCGTCCTTCCAATATGCTCACTCGAGATCGGGATTGATCCGGATGCCCCGAAGCTTCTTCTTGCCGGTCTGCAGCGCCGACAACTTGTCCTGCGTGGCCGGCTCGGCAGCCTTGTCGCCGTTCTTCATCGTAGCCTGCTTCGCTTCGCCCTGTTCGGTGGCCTGTCTGGGGCGGGCGACGAACTTGCGCTCGCGCTGCTCCCCTTCGGCCGCGACAGCCGGCGGCGGCGTCTGGGCAAGCGGCGCCGGCGCGGGCTTGGCAGCGGCCTTGGGCGCGGCCGGGGCGAGCGCTGTCTTCTTCAGCCGCGGCGGACGAGTCGGAGCAACAGGCGGGGGCGGCACTGCCGGCATTTCCGGCATAACCGGAGCCACCAAGGCCTGCGGTTCCGGTTCAGCAGCCTTCTTGACGAGTCGCTGCGGTCGGCCCGGCGCGGCGGCGGGTGGAGCCGGCGGCGCCGCCGGCACTTCCAGCGTAGTCGGTGCAACGGCAGCGGGCGGCGCGATAGCGGGTTCCGCGGGCTTCCTGAGCAGCCGCGGCGGCCGGCCCGGGACCTCTGCCGCGCCTTCCGGCTCGGCTGCCGGCGCGACTTCGACCCTCCTCAACAACTTGGGCGGGCGGCCCCCGCCTTCCGCGGCGGGAGCCGCGACAGCGGCCTGAGACGGCGGTGCTGGCGCTTCCAACTCCGCTCGCTTCATCAGGCGCTGCGGACGGCCGCCTGTCTGGAGCGGCGCTGCCGGCGGCGCTTCCATGGCGGCAGGCGCAGGCTCGATGCGCTTGACCAGACGCGGCGGTCTAGCACCGGGCGCGGCCTCTGCCTCGCCGGGGCCGACAGCCGCCACCGCCGCAGCAGCCGCCGCCGCTGCGGCTGCCACGCCGCCTTCTGGAAATTCGCCCCTCTTCGCCAGGCGCGTCGGCCGGCCGGGTGCCGGCGCACCGCCGCCGGAGGGCGGGATTCCGCCCGCTGGCGGCATGCCTCCCGCCGGGGGGACACCACCCGCCGGCGGCATGCCGGGGGCACCGCATTCCGGCGACAGTCGGCAGAACTGGCTCTGCGCCGAGAGGCACCCGAGCGGAATCACCACCAGGGTGAGGAAGGTCGCGATCAGCGAGCCGAACAGCAGGGATACGGCCATGCCCTGGAAGATCGGGTCGGTCAGCAGCACCATCGAGCCGATCACCAGCGCCAGCGCGGTGATGACGATCGGCCGCATCCGCACCTCGGCCGCCAGCACGACAGAGTCGCGCACGCTCATGCCCTCCTCCACCCGGTCCTTGGCAAACTCGACCAGCAGGATGGAGTTGCGCACGATGATGCCGGCCAGCGCGATGAAGCCGATCATCGACGTGGCGGTGAAGTCGGCGTTCAACAGCCAATGGCCGGGCACGATGCCGATCAGCGTGAGCGGAATCGGCGCCATCACCACCAGCGGCAGGATGAAGTTCTTGAATTCCGCGACCACCAGGATGTAGATCAACACCAGCGCGGCGATGAAGGCGAGTCCCATGTCGCGGAAGGTGACGTAGGTGACCTCCCACTCGCCGTCCCACTTGAAGCCGGAGACGCTGGTGTCGTTGGGCTTGCCAAAGTAGTGGCCCGACATCACCTGGCCGTCGGGCGTGGTATAGGACTTGAGACGCGCGTCGATGTCGAGCATGCCGTAGAGCGGCGCACCCAGCTTGCCGATCACGTCGCCGGTGACGTACTCCAACGGCCGCAGATCCTTGTGGTGGATGACCGGGCTGACCGAGCGCTTGACGAAACGCCCCAGTTCACCCAGCGGCACCAGAGCGTTGTTGGGCAGGCGTATCGGCAGCACCAGCAGATTGCCGAGATTGGCGCGCATGGCGAGCGGCACCTGCAGCACGATGATGGTCTGCTCCAGCTCGTGCACCAGCTTCACCGGACCCACTTCGAAGCCGCCCATCGCCATCATCACTTCGCGGTTGATGTCCTCGACATTGAGGCCGAACATCGACGCACGCAGCCGATCCACCTCGAACACGATCTCGTCATGCGGCGCTTCCATCATCGTGTTCACATCGGCGATGTTGGGGGTCTTGTAGAAGATCCCCATCATGTCCGACGCCACCTTGCGCCGCACCTCGGCGTTCGGCCCGTACAGTTCGACGACGACCGGCGCGATCACCGGCGGACCCGGCGGCGCTTCCGCAACCGTCAGCCGCGCGCCCACGGAATGCGCGATCGGGGTCAGGATCTCCCGCACGTCGGTGGCGATGTCGTGGCTTGATCGTTTGCGCAGCTTCTTGTCCGCCAACTGGATGGCGATGTCGCCCTGCCACGGACGCACGCGCATGAAGTAATGCCGTACCAGGCCATTGAAGTTGAACGGTGAGGCGGTGCCGACATAAGTCTGGAACGCCATCACCTCGGGCACCTTCTTCAGCTCCTCGCCCAGGCGTTGCGCCAGATTTGCGGTCACGATCAGGTCGGTGCCCTCCGGCATGTCGATCACGACCTGCAGCTCCGACTTGTTGTCGTAGGGCAGCATCTTGAACGGCACGGCCTGGAAGTAGAACATTGACATGGCCGCCATCATGGCGCCGATGATGGCGAGCAGCGTCAGCACACCCAGCACGCGCGAATCCATGATCGGCGTGATCATCTTGTCGTAGAAGCCGGCGATGGCCTTGCCCTGACGGTGCTCGCGTTCCGTGGCGACTTCGAGCTCGCGCATCTTGGGCTTCATGCGCGCCGCCAGCCACGGCACGAACATGAATGCGGCCAGCAGCGAGAAGATCATGGCCGCCGAGGACAACACCGGGATCGGCAGCATGTAGGGGCCCATCATGTCGCTGACGAAACCCATCGGCAGCAGGGCCGCGACGACGGTGAAGGTCGCGAGTATGGTCGGGTTGCCGACCTCATCGACCGCGTCCACGGTCAGGTCATCGTCGGTGCGCCGCGCCTGCAGCCAGCGCCGGTACACGTTCTCCACCACCACGATGGCGTCGTCAACGAGAATCCCGATGGCAAACACCAGGGCGAACATCGACACCCGGTTGATGGTGAACTTCAAGAGGTAGGCCACCGCCAAGGACATCAGCAGCACCACCGGAATCGTGATCAGCACGATCATCGCCGGCCGCTTGCCCATGGTGACGAACATGAGCAGCGTCACCAGCACCGACACCAGGAACAGCTTGAAGATCAGCCCGGACACCTTATCGTGCGCGGTGGCGCCGTAGTCGCGCGTCACGCTCACCAGCACATTGCCGGGAATGAGCGAGCCCTTCATCGTTTCCAGTTCGGCGAGCAGAGCCCGCGCGACATCGACACCGTTGGTGCCCTTTTGCTTCGCCACCGCAATGGTGACGGCGGGATGGGTGGTGAAGCTGTCTTCCGACAGGCGCTGCGTGTGGCTGACCGCCGTCTTGGTCTCGGATTCGCCCTGGCTGATGGTGGCCACGTCGCGCAGGAAGACCGGTTTCCCCTGGTTCACCGAGACGACGAGATCGCCCACTTGGCGCGCGTCGTGCAGGAACTCGCCGGAAAACATGGTGAACGCACGGTTGCCGTCCACGACGTTGCCGGCTTCCGTACGCTGGTTGGCGGCGCCGATGACGCGGGCGATCTGCGCCAGCGTCAGGCCGTGGCCGACGACCCGCGCCGGATCCACCTCCACCCGCACCTGCTCCTGACTGCCGCCGACGATGAAGCTCTGGCCGGTATCGGGCAGGGACTTGAAGCGCTGCATGACATCCAGCGCCAGCTTGCGCAGGGTGACGATGTCATGGTCGCCGGAGGACAGGGTGATCGTCACCACCGGCACGTCGTCGATGCTCTTGGGCTTGACCAGCGGCGGCATCACCCCCTTCGGGATGGCGTCCATGTGCGACTGCAGCTTGTCGTAGAGCTTGACGAGCGAAGGCTCCATCTGCTCGCCGACGTGGAAGCGCACGACCACCAGGGACATGCCGTCCTGCGAGCGGGAATAGACGTGCTTGACCCCCGACAGCTCGGACATGAGCCGCTCCAGCGGCTCGGACACGAGATTCTTGACCTGCTCCGCCGAGGCCCCGGGGTAGGCGACGATGATGTCCACCATCGGCACCGAGATCTGGGGGTCTTCCTCCCGCGGCGTGATGATCATGCCGAGCAGGCCGACGAGGAACGACGCCACCAGCAGCAGCGGCGTCAGCGGCGACTCGATGAAGGCACGCGCCATCCAGCCGGCAAGCCCGTGCCTGCGCAGTGGATGTTGCCCTTCGTGGGCATGCCCTTCCGGTGGATTCTGGCTGCCGGCGTTCTCTTTGGTTATTTCGGCCATTTCGTCACCGTCGGTCGCGCCCTCAGCTCTGGGGCTGCCTGCCGAAGAGGGAATCGCCGGAACGCATGTTCGGCGTCGGGGAGGTCACCACCTTTTCGCCCTGGCGCAGACCCGACAGCACGACGACCCGGTCGCCCACGGTTTCGCCCAGTCGCACCACGCGCAACTCGACGCTGCCGGTCTGACCGACCACGAACACGGATGGCAGGCTGCCGCGATAGATGATGGCGGAGGTGGGAACGACCGGCGAGGCCAGCACTTCCCCGGCTCCCGGCGGCTCGGCGAGCAGCGCCTGCACGTACATGCCCGGTGCCGCCGGAGCGCCCGGCGGAAGGGCGAGCTTGACCGTGACGGTGCGCTGCACCTGGTTGGCGGCAGGAAAGATCTGCGCCACCTGGGCCTGCACCGTGACATTGCTGTCGAGGGTGACGGGCACCGTGTCGCCGAGCTTGAGCTGGCCGACCAGACGCGTCGGAACCTCGATACGGACGTCCAACTGGTTCAAGTCGGCCAAGTCAACGAGCGGCTGGCCCGGCTGCACCACGTCACCGAGACTGACGTGCTTCGCCACCACCACCGACGGGAACATGGCGATGGCGCGGCGGTCGCGCATGCGCGCTTCGAGGGAGTCGATGCGCGACTGCGCGCCGACCATGGCCGCCATCTGCCGCTCGTAGTCGGTGCGGGCGGTGTTGAGCGCCGGATACGAGCGCTGCTGCTGCGACTGGGTGATCATGGGCTGCCCCGATCCGCCGAAGGGGCTGTTGGGGCCGCCCGCGGCTCCCGGAAACATATTTCCCATGAGACCCTGCGCCATATTGTAGAAGGGCACCGTCGTGCGTTCGTAGGCGTCGTAGCCGGGGCCGCCCAAGGGCGAAGTCTGCGGGCCGTAGAGCTTGTTGTAGAGCTGAACCTGGGCGTTCTGGGTGGAGGCCATGTCGCCGGCGAGACCCGCCCACGCGGCGCGGTAATCGGGGTACAGGGAGTCCTCGTCGAGGCCCACTACGACCTGCCCGGCCATCACCGCTTCGCCTTCGCGCGCCGCGATGTAGGACACGCGCCCCGGTCCCTGGGCGGTCAGCCGCACGGAGTGCCTCGCCTCGACGTAACCGGCCAGTTTCGCCCGCGACGCCAGGGCCTGCTGGCCGACGTCAGTGACTCCGACCTGCGGCGTAAAGGCGAAAACCGGCTGCTGCATCTGGCCGGCTGCGACTCCAGGTTTGACGGCGGGTGCGCCCGGCTTGAACATCCAGGCAAAAATGCCGCCCACGAGGGCGGCAAGAAGAAACACAACTGGTTTGGAAAGCATGGCGGGAGCACCCTGGTCGCGTTTCTAGGTGCGCGGCACCGTCCCCATCACGGAAAAACTCTTGATGAAGGGGCCGGCCATCGCGGGATTCTTGATCATCGCGCCGTAATCCCCAACTTTGAATTTCAGTTTGCCCGTGGTGTAGGCCATGCCCAGCGATACCATGCCCAGGCCTTTCTGGCACCACTTCTCCCAATCAGTCGCACTGGCGCGCAAGTCCCAATTCAGCGCCTCGCCGTTGTAGCCGCCGGCCGAAACGACATAGCCGTTCTCTACCTTGATGAAGCCGCGCGGCTTGTCCTCGCCCTCGAAGCCGTAGCCGATGGTGGAGTTGAATGCAATCTTGGCCAGCGCGTCGCCCAAATCCTTCTCGTCGTTCCAGGCGTTGCCGAAGTCAACCATCCAGTCATCGGAAAATAGTGCAGCCATGGTTTCCTCCTGATTTACGTTGATTGCGGCAGGGATCTACGTCGAACATTGCAGCAACAACCCGGACAATCGAATGCAACGCCCGTGCCATCGATATCCATTTGATTTAATGGCATTGCTGCGCTGCAGCGCAATTATTGGGATGTTGCAGAAAACTTGGAATCTCCCTTGGTTGTCCTGATGATATGAAATTTCTTATTCTGCATCAGATGCTTATCTGCTTTTCTTGGTCACAACACCGTGCAACGGCTGTTGTCCGATTCTAGCGGATTCTGCCCACGCCGGGAGAGCGATCGGCGCTCGTGTCGCTGTCGTTTCCGCGGTCCTGCATGGTGCGGCACGCGATTCCCAGCAACTGGCGCAGCGCGAAGGCGACTTGACTTGAGTCGCGCAACTATCGCACAAGTAACAACCCTTTGGAAGAACCGGAATCGCCGGCGATTATGGCACGGTTCAACTCGACCGGCGGCGCCCCCGCGACGACTCGGTTCGAGCCTCACCGTCGGCCAAGCGGAAATCGATCTTGCTCGTTCCGAGATCCACCCGCGCCAGTTGCACCCGCACCCGGTCGGCCAGGCGATAGCGCTTGCCGGTGCGCTCCCCGACCAGCACATGCCCGGCGGCGTCGTAGTGGAAGTAGTCCGATCCCAACTCCGAAATATGCACCAGTCCTTCGATGAAGACGTCGTCCAGGGCGACGAAAATCCCGAAGGGCACCACCGCCGACACGCTGCCGGCGAAGCTCTCGCCGACACGGTCCTGCATATAGAAGCACTTGAGCCACGATTCCACGTCACGGGTGGCATCGTCGGCGCGACGCTCCGTCATCGAGCAATGCAGGCCGATGGCCTCCCAGTCGCCCGGCTTGTAGGCGTCGTGCGCCAGCACGGCCTTGATGGCGCGATGGATCAGGAGATCCGGGTAGCGCCGAATGGGCGACGTGAAATGGGTATAGGACTCGTAGGCCAGTCCGAAGTGGCCGACATTCTCCGGGCTGTACACGGCCTGCTGCAGCGAGCGCAGCATGACCGTCTGCAGCAGCTGCTTGTCGGGGCGTCCGCCGAGCTTCGCCAGCAGCTTGGCGTAGTCCGAGGCGTGGGGTTCGTCGCCGCCGCCCAGGCCGAGCCCGAACTCCTTCAGGAATTCGCGCAGCTTGGCCAGCTTTTCCAGCGTCGGCCCCTCGTGAACGCGGTACAGCGCCGGGTGCCGGTGTTCCTTCAGGAAATCGGAGGCGCACACGTTGGCGGCGAGCATGCACTCCTCGATGATGCGATGGGCATCGTTGCGCTCGTAGGGCGCGATGCGCGCGATCTTGCCGTCGTCATCGAAGATCATCTGCGTCTCGACCGTTTCGAAGTCGATCGCCCCTCTCTTCGCGCGCGCCTTGGCCAGCACGCGGTAGAGCGCATCCAGGTTGCGCAGATGGGGCAGCAGCGGGCCGACCCTCGCCTGCGCCTCCGAACCGGGCTCGTAGAGCGCCGCCGCGACCTCGGTGTAGGTCAGCCGCGCATGGGAGTGCATGACTGCCGGATAGAAACGGAAGCTCTGGATATCCCCGCTGGCGGCGATCGCCATGTCGCACACCATGACCAGCCGGTCGACTTCGGGATTGATCGAACACAGGCCGTTCGACAGCTTCTCCGGCAGCATCGGGATGACCCGGCGCGGAAAATACACGGAGTTGCCGCGCTCCATCGAATCCCGGTCGAGTCCACCGCCGGCCTTGACGTAGTGGCTCACGTCCGCGATTGCCACCAGCAGGCGGAATCCCTTCCCCTGCCTCTCGCAATAGACCGCATCGTCGAAATCCCGGGCGGTCTCGCCGTCGATCGTGACCAGCGGCAGATGGCGGATGTCCTCCCGCCCCTTGGCGTCGGTCTTGCGCACTTCCGCGGGCAGGCGCCGCGTCTCCCCTAGTGCCTCCTTCGAGAACTCGAACGGCAGTTCGTGCTTGCGCAGCGCGATCTCGATCTCCATTCCCGGGTCGGCATAGTTGCCCAGCGCCTCCACCACCTTGCCGATGGGCTGCACGTGCTTGCTCGGCTGCTCGATGATCTCGACCACCACCACCTGCCCTGCCTTCGGCCGCGGCTTGGTGCCGGGCGCGATCAGGATGTCCTGGTTTATGCGTTTGTTCTCGGCGACGACGAACAGCACGCCGTGCTCGTCGAAGACGCGCCCGACCACGCGCGAATTGGCGCGCTCCAGCACCTCCACGATCTTGCCCTCGCGCCGGCCGCGGCGATCGACGCCGACTACGCGTGCCAGGACGCGGTCGCGGTGCAATGCCTTCTGCATCTCGTGGGGGCCGAGGAACAGATCCGGGCTGCCGTCGTCCGGCACCAGAAAGCCGTAGCCGTCGGCGTGTCCCTCGACCTGGCCGCGCACCAGATCGGCCTTGTCCGGAATCAGGAAGTCGCCGGCCCGGTTCTGCATCAGCTGCCCGTCGCGCTGCATCGCGCCGAGCCGCCGCTGGAAGGATTCGATTTCGAACGCGGCGATGTCCAGGAGCGTGACGAGGCGGTCGAACGACACCGGCACGCCCTCGTCGGCCAGGACTTGCAGCACGTACTCGCGGCTCGGCAGCGGCTCCGCGTACTTGGCGCATTCACGCTCGAAAAACGGGTCGGCGCGGCGCACTCGGGACAGCCGCGCGGCTTCGGGGTTCTTGTTTGACATTCCGGGAAGTTCCTATAGAATGCGCGCCTCTTGCCCAGGTGGCGGAATTGGTAGACGCACTAGGTTCAGGTCCTAGCGGTGGCAACACTGTGGAGGTTCGAGTCCTCTCCTGGGCACCAAGTCAAGAAAAAAAGGCGGCCGTCGAGCCGCCTTTTTCCATGCCTCCGCCAGCCCTCTCATTCACTGGAAAGGGTGCCGCCGCAGGATGGTCTCCTCCCGGTCCGGGCCGGTGGAGATGATGTCGGCCGGCACGCCGCACAGCTCTTCCAGGCGCAGCAGATAGCGCTGCGCGTTCGCCGGCAGGCCGTCGAAGGATTTCACCCCCAGCGTGCTCTCGGTCCAGCCGGGCATGGTCTCGTAGAGGGGCTCGCAGCGCGCGATCTCCTCCGCGCCCACCGGCAGGATGTCGCTCACCTTGCCGTCCAGCCGGTACCCGGTACACACCTTCAGTTCCTCGACGCCGTCGAGCACGTCGAGCTTGGTGACGCACAGGCCCGAGACGCCGTTGATCTGTATCGAGCGCTTGAGCGCGGCGGCGTCGAACCAGCCGCAGCGCCGCGGCCGCCCAGTGGTGGCGCCGAACTCGTTGCCGCGGGTGGCCAGATGCTTGCCGACGTCGTCCCACAGTTCGGTCGGGAACGGACCGCTGCCGACCCTGGTGGTATACGCCTTGGTGATGCCCAGGACATAATGCAGCATGCCCGGCCCGACGCCGCAACCCGCAGCCGCCGCTCCGGCCACACAGTTGCTGGAAGTGACGAAGGGGTAGGTGCCGTGGTCGATGTCGAGCAGCGTTCCCTGCGCCCCTTCGAACAGCAGGTTGGCGCCATTCTTGTGGGCCTCGTACAGCTCGCGCGGCACGTCCGCCACCAGCTTCTCCAGCCGCGGCGCCATGGCCAGGGCATCGTCCAGGGTCTTCTTGAAATCCACCGCCTGCCAGCGGAAATAGTGCTGCAGCACGAAGTTGTGATAATCGAGCAGTTCCGCCAGCTTCTCGGCGAAGCGCTTCGGCCGCAGCAAGTCCTGCAGCCGGATGGCGCGCCGGGCGACCTTGTCCTCGTAGGCGGGGCCGATGCCGCGGCCGGTGGTGCCGATCTTGTTCGCGCCCTTGGCGGCCTCGCGCGCATTGTCGAGCGCCTGGTGGTAGGGCAGGATCAGCGGGCAGGCTTCGGAGATGCGCAGCCGGTCGGCCACGCTGACGCCGACGGCCTCCAGTTCGTCGATCTCGGCGATGAGTGCGTCCGGCGCCAGCACCACGCCGTTGCCGATGTAGCAGGCCACGCCCTCGCGCAGGATGCCCGAGGGAATCAGGTGCAGTACGGTCTTCTTGCCGCCGATGACGAGGGTATGGCCGGCGTTGTGCCCGCCCTGGAACCGCACCACGCCCTGCGCGCTTTCCGTCAGCCAATCGACGATCTTGCCCTTGCCTTCGTCACCCCATTGGGTGCCGACGACGACCACGTTCTTCCCCATTCTCATGCTCCCTGGAGCGGGACGACCTGCCATTGACGGTCCCGCAAAATCAGCTGCCGGTCGCAACCGGTCTCTTCCCACGTTCCCTCGTGGCCCGGCAGTTCGATGACGACGCGCTCCCCAGCCTGCCGCAGCGCCCCGATGCGTTCCTGCAGCGCGCCGTCGCCGCCGGCGGGCGCCAGAATGGCGCGAGCCGCCCCGGCGGTCGGCGCGATGCGCGCAATCTCGCGCAGATCCATACTGAAGCCGGTGGCCGGCCGGCCGCGACCGAAGGACTTGCCGACCTTGTCGTAGCGTCCGCCCAGCGCGATGGCGCTGGAATGACGATTGCAGTAGGCGGCGAACACCACGCCGCTGTGATAGTGATAGCCGCGCAGATCGGCAAGATCGAAACTCAACGGCAGATCGCGCAAGGCCTCCGCCAGACGGCGCAGGTCGTCGAGAGCGGCGGAAATCTCGGCGTCCGCCGGCAGCAGCCGCGCCGCACGTTCCAGCACCTCCGCCCCGCCGTAACAATCGGGCAGCGCCAGCATAGCCGAGCGCACCGGATCGGCGACGCCCGCCGTAAGCTCGCGCAAGCTCGGCAGGTCCTTGGCCTGGAGCACGTCGAACAGTTCCTCCTCCAGTTCGGAGTCGAGGCCGCCGCGCCCCGCCAGGGCCCTGAACACGCCGATATGGCCGAGGTCGATGCGGCTGGCGGCCACCCCCGCGGCGGCCAGGCCGAGGGCCAGCAAGCGCAGGATCTCGGCGTCGGCCTCGATGCCGGCGTGACCGTAGAGTTCGGCTCCGATCTGCAGCGGTTCGCGCGTCGCCGTCAAGTTGGCCGGCAAGGTATGCACGACGCTGCCGCAATAGCACAGCCGCGTCACGCCCCTGCGATTCAGCAGGTGGGCATCAATGCGCGCGACCTGGGGCGTGATGTCGGCGCGCAGCCCCATGGTGCGGCCGGAGATCTGGTCCACCAGCTTGAAGGTGCGCAGGTCGAGATCGCGCCCCGTACCCGTCAGCAGCGAGTCGAGATACTCCAGCAGCGGCGGCATGACCAGCTCGTAGCCGTGGCTGCCGAAGACGTCCAGGAGGCGCCGGCGCAGCACCTCGACGTGCCGCGCCGCGGCGGGCAGGATATCTTCGATCGACTCGGGCAGAAGCCAGCGACGCATGATCTCGTCGTCAGAGGAACAGCAGCAGGAGCAGCAATCCGGCGAGCATGGACGACAGGCCGATGAAGCGAATCTGGCCGTCGGCGAGTTCGGTCGCCCGGCGGAACGTGTCGCGCCACAAGCCGGGGGCGACGAACGGCAGCACGCCTTCCAGCACCAACATCAGCGCCAGCGCCGTGAGCAGGGTTGCAACCACGGTCCTCTCACTTGCCTGCGGACTTGCCGCCCGAGCCGGCGCCCTTGAGGTACTTGAAGAAATCCGAGCTGGGATCGACTACCAGCACGTCGCTCTTGCTGCGGAAACTCTGGCGGTAGGCTTCCAGGCTGCGGTAGAAGGCATAGAACTCGGGATTCTGGCCGAAGGCCTGCGCATAGATGCCGGCCGACTTCGCATCGCCTTCGCCCTTGATCTGCTGGGCGTCGCGATAGGCTTCGGCGACGATGATCTCGCGCTGCCGATCGGCGTCGGCGCGTATCTTTTCCGCCTCCGCCGCGCCCTGGGAGCGCAGCTCGTTGGCCACCCGCTTGCGCTCGGCCTCCATGCGCCGGTACACCGACTCCGAAACGTTGACCGGCAGATCGACGCGCTTCAACCGCACGTCCACGATCTGTACCCCGATCTTGCGTGCATCCTGGTCGGCCTTGACGCGGATGTCCTCCATGATCTTGTCGCGCTCGCCCGATACCACTTCGTGCACCGTGCGCTTGCCGAACTCCTCGCGCAGACCGGCGTTGACGGTCTGCTCCAGGCGCGTGCGGGCGCGTGCCTCGTCACCGCCCACCGAGATGTAGTACTGCTTGGCATCGATGATGCGCCACTTGACGAAGAAGTTGACCAGCACGTTCTTCTTTTCCGAAGTGATGAAGCGCTCCGGTTCCGCCGTATCGAAGGTGAGGATGCGTTTGTCGAAATAACGCACGTCCTGGATCAGCGGCCACTTGAAGTTCAGGCCGGGCTCGCCGAGAACCTGCTTGATCTCGCCGAACTGGCGCACGATCCCGAACTGGCGCTGGTCGATGGTGAACATGGACATCGACAACACGATCAGCACCGCGATGAGAAACCCGGCCGCGAGGGGAAGTCTGTCGCGCATCATCGTTCTCCCCGCTCGCGCGAGCGCAGGCCCGAATCCCGCGATCGGTTGTCGGCCGGTATCGCCGGCACGTCGGCCCGCGGCGGCGCCACCTGCTGGTCGGGCGGCAGCGTGCGCGCCACCGACGCCTCGCTCGATGGCGACGGGGGCACGGTGATGCCGGGCGCCGCGCTGGCGGCCTGCATCAGCTTGTCCAGGGGCATGAACAGCAGATTGTTGCTGGCGCGCGCGTCGACCATCACTTTACTGACGTTGGCCATCACCTGCTGCACGGTGTCGAGGTACATGCGCTCGCGCGTCACTTCCGGCGCCTTGTTGTATTCGGTCAGAATCTGCTTGAAGCGGTTGGCGTCGCCGTCCGCGGTGGCGATCACGCGCTGCTTGTAGCCTTCGGCCTCCTGCATCAGCCGCGAAGCCGTGCCGCGAGCGCGCGGGATGACGTCGTTGGCATAGGCCTGGCCCTCGCTCTTCTGCCGCTCCCGGTCCTGCCCCGCCTTCACCGCATCGTCGAAGGCCGCCTGCACCTGCTCCGGCGGCTGGGCGTTCTGCATCGTCACCTTGCTGATCTGGATGCCGGTGGAATAGCGGTCGAGGATGTCCTGGATCAGCTTGGCCGCCAGCGTCGCGACCTGCTCGCGTCCCTCGTAGAGCACGAAATCCATCCTGTTCTTGCCGACGATCTCGCGGATCGCCGTTTCCGCGGCCTGGATCACCGTGTCCTCCGGATTGCGGTTGTTGAACAGATAGTCCTGCGGATCCTTGAGGATGTACTGCACAGCAAACTGGATGTTGATGATGTTCTCATCGTCGGTCAGCATCAGCGCTTCTTTCAGCACCTTGTTCTTTTCCGAGCCGCGGTAGCCGATCTCGACGGTGCGAACGCCGGTGAGGTTGACCAGTTCATTGCTCTGGATGGGAAAGGGGAGACGCCAGCGCAGGCCCGGTTCCGTGGCTTCCTTGAACTTGCCGAACTGCAGCACGATCCCGCGCTGGCTGGCATCGACGATGTAGAAGCCGCTGGCGAGCCAGATCACCACGATCAGGACGACCAGCAGGCCGATGCCGCCGCCAAACTGCCGCAGATTCAGGGGCGGGCGTCCGCCGCCCTCCCCGCCATCTCCTGAGCTGCCGCCACGCTTCTGGCCGAACAGGCTCGACAGGCGGCGATTGAAATCCCGCCACAATTCTTCCAGGTCCGGCGGTCCCTGGTTGCCACCGCGATTGCCGCCGCTGCCGCGGTTGCCCCACTGCGGATCGTTGAGCGACATGCGAATGCCGGCGAACAGCTTTTTCCAGAACATGGGCAGGAGTCTGAGAGTGATGATTGCGTATGACGGAATCGTCGGAAGATCAGGCTGCGTCGCTGTTGACGAACGACTGAAGGGCATGGGCTCGGGCTTCTTCGGCCAGGGCCTGGCGCAGAAGTTCCACGCCCTCTCCGGTCCGTGCACTCAAACGAACGCGCGAAATTTTATCATATTCGCCGCGCTCCACGCCCGGGTCGGCACCGGTAGCGTCGATCTTGTTCCAGACCACGATCTGGGCCACGTCGGCGGCGCCGATCTCCTTCAGCACCGCATTCACCGCCGCAATCTGCTGTTCGCGGTCGGGGCTGGACGAGTCCACCACGTGCAGGAGGAGATCGGCGCTCGCCGTCTCCTCCAGGGTGGCGTGGAATGCCGCCACCAGGGAGTGCGGCAAATCGCGGAGGAAGCCTACCGTGTCCGAAACGATGATCGGGCCGGCATCGCCCAGATAGAGCCGGCGCGAGGTCGTGTCGAGGGTGGCGAACAACTGGTCTGCGGCGTAGGCGCCGGCGTGGGTCATCGCATTGAACAAGGTGGACTTGCCGGCATTGGTGTAGCCGACGATCGAAACCGCCAGCAGCTCGCGCCGCGTGCGCGCCCGGCGCCGCACGGCACGCTGGCGCTCCAGCCGCGCCAGGCGGTCCTTGAGAACCTTGACGCGCTTGCCGAGCAGCCGGCGGTCGGTTTCCAACTGCGTTTCACCGGGTCCGCGCAGACCGATGCCGCCTTTCTGTCGCTCCAGGTGGGTCCAGCCGCGCACCAACCGCGTCGCCAGGTGTTCGAGTTGGGCCAGTTCGACCTGCAGCTTGCCTTCGTGGCTTTTCGCGCGCTGCGCGAAGATGTCGAGGATCAGGCTGGTGCGGTCGACAACCCGGCACCCCAGTTCCCGCTCCAGATTGCGCTGCTGGGCGCCGGACAGATCGTGATTGAAGATGGCGATTTCCGCCTGGTGATCGCGCAGGGATTGCGCCAATTCTGCGACCTTGCCCTTGCCGGCGAAGGTCGCCGCGTCCGGTGCCTGGCGCCTGCCCTGGATGAGCCCGACCGGAGCCACGCCGGCGCTGCCGGCGAGCAACTGGAACTCGGCGAGCTGCTCGCTGATCCCGCCGTCGCCGAAATCGAGTTGAACAAGAACCGCCTTGGGCGATCCTGCCTGGGTCCGGCCCTGCTGCGGGGCAGAGGAGTGCGCGACCGCCGTGTCAAGCATGCAAACAGACGGCGCAAACAGGAAGCGCGAATTGCGCGCTCACCCCCCAGCAAAAATTCATCAACTATCGCCGTGTTCGTGGGGAATATTGACGGGACGTGCCGGCACGACGGTGGAAATGGCGTGCTTGTATACCATTTGCGTCACCGTGTTCTTCAGCAAGACGACGTACTGGTCGAACGATTCGACCTGTCCCTGCAGCTTGATGCCGTTCACCAGGTAAATCGACACCGGAATGTGCTCGCGCCGCAGCGTGTTGAGGAATGGGTCTTGTAGCAATTGCCCTTTGGTACTCATGGGATCCCCCTCTGTTCTTTTGTTTGAGGCCGTACTGTAATCGATTTCCAATTATCGTGCCAAGGCATGCCGCACTGCGGCAGACGCTCGGCGCCCTATCCTCGTCTCTCGGCAAACGGGTTGCGCGAGGTCCGGAATTCCACCCGCAAGGGCGTTCCCTGCAATTTGAACGCCTCCAGGAAAGTTCGTTCCAAGTATCGCCGATATCCGTCCGGAACGTGCTCCAGCGCATTGCCGTGGATCACGATGATGGGCGGATTGGTGCCGCCCTGGTGCGCATAACGCAGCTTGGGGCGGAAAATGCCATGGCGCGGCGGCGAGTGCTTCGCCACCGCCTGCTGCAGCAGGCGTGTCAGCTTCGGCGTCGGCAGCCGCGTCATCGCCGCGGCGTAGGCGCCATCCACCGACGTCATCACCGCGTCGATGCCTTCGCCGCGCAGGGCCGAGATGTAGTGCAGGCGGGCGAAGCCGAGGAAATTGAGCTTGCGCCCGAAATCCAGCTTGAGGCGCTCGCGCAGATAGGCGTCCGCCTCGTCCCATTTGTTGATCGCCACCACCAATGCCCGCCCCGCCTCCACGATGAAGCCGGCGATGTGGGCATCCTGGTCCGAGATGTCCTGCTGCGCGTCCAGCAGCAGTACGACGACGTTGGCCTCCTCGATCGCCTGCAGCGTCTTTATCACCGAGAACTTCTCGACCGTTTCGAATACCTTGCCGCGGCGCCGCAGTCCCGCCGTGTCGATCAGCGTGTAGCGCTTGCCGTGCCGTTCGAAAGGCACGCTGATGGCGTCGCGCGTGGTCCCCGGCTGGTCGAAAGCAATGACCCGCTCTTCTCCCAGCAGCGCGTTGATCAGGGTCGACTTGCCGACGTTGGGCCGCCCCACCACCGCCACTCGCGGGCCGCTGTCCTCCTCGGCCTCTGGCTCGGCTTCCGGAAACGGCGTCAGGGCCAGATCCACCAGTTCGCGCACGCCTTCGCCGTGCGCCGCCGAGATCACCAGCGGTTGGCCGCAGGCCAACTCATGAAACTCCGCGGCAACCATGTCCCGCGCCATGCCCTCGGCCTTGTTCACCACCAGGATAACCGGCCGGCCGCTGCGCCGCAGGCGTTCGCCGACGTCCTTGTCCTGGGGGGTAAGGCCGTCGCGCGCATCCACCATGAAGAGCAGCATGTCGGCCTCGGCGATCGCCTGCTCGGCCTGGCGCGCCATCTCGCGCATGATCCCGTCCTTGGCCTTGGGCTCGAAGCCGCCGGTATCCACGACGAGGTAAGGACGCGCGCCGAGGCGGCCGTGTCCGTAGTGGCGGTCGCGCGTCAGGCCGGGCAGATCGGCCACCAGCGCATCGCGGCTGCGCGTCATGCGATTGAACAGGGTCGACTTGCCGACATTGGGCCGGCCGACCAGGACCAGGGTGGGATTCACTTAGGCCGGCCGACCCAAGCCCAAAGAGGCTTTCGCCTTCTGGCCGGCCGGAAAAATCCAAGCGCTACGAACAAGGGGAGATTCCCTATCCCCCCAGCGGGCACCAGGGGGAAGCCCCCTAGTGGATCCCCGACGCCCGCATTCGCGGCGCCGTTCCGCGCCTGGTTTGTCACACCGCGAATTCAGGGGCAGCACGATCGAGCCGAAGCTATTGCACGGTGAGGGCGTAGAGCCCGCCGTCGCGGGTCTGCACGGCGGCACCGGACGCAAATCTCCGCGGCTCGCCGGCCACGCCGCTGCTGTCGGTGGTGTAGCGCGCGGCGAACGACCCATCCTCGCGCTTGAGCGCATGGACCACGCCGGCCACATCGCCGACGAGAACGTACGGCCCCGCGGCGACCGGACGGCTCACGCCGCGCATGAACAGCTTGTCCTGTTTCCACATGCTGGCGCCGTTGCTGCGGTCCAGAGCATGCACGGCGCTCTTGTCATCCGTGATGTAGACATAGCGGTCGTCCACATCGAGGCCGACGTCGCTCGACAGCTCGCGCGCCCACAGCACGTTGCCGCCGCTGAGGTCGAAACAGCCGACCCGGCCCTGATAGGCCGCCGCGCACACGGCGCGTCCGCTCACCACCGGCGTGCCGGTCACGTCCGCCACCCTCTCCAGTTCGGTCGAACCGCGCGGCAGCGTCACCGTCGCTTCCCACACCGCCGCGCCGTTGGCGCTGCTGATCGCCACCAGCTTGCCGCCGGGAAATCCGGCGAGGATCAACTTGTCCGCCACCGCAACCCCCGCCGGCCCGCGCAGCGACAGGGGCGGCGTGGTGCGCTGATACACCCAGCGCTGCTTGCCGTCCCGCGCGTCGAGGCAGAAGATGCGGCTGTCGCCGCTGCGCACGATCACCGCCCCGTCGGCGAAGGCAGGCGGCGCCAGCACCTCGGAACTGACGCGCGCCTTCCACAGCGGCTGTCCGCGCGTGTCGAAAGCCAGGACTTCGCCTTTCGGCGTGCCGACCACGACCAACGCCGCGTCGGCGCCCACCCCGCCGGAAAGGCTCTGACCGGCGTTGATGCGCCACGCCTCGCGGCCGCCGTCGAAGCGCGCGATGGCACCGTTGCGCGCCGCCGCATAAACCGAATCGCCGACCACCGCCGGGACGAAAGTATAGATCCCGGCCTCGCCCAGCGCCCCTTTCCAGCTCAAGCGCAGGTCCGCGCTCGGGCTGAGCGTCGTCAGTTCCGCCATCTTGACCTTGGGACTGCTGGAGAACGGATTGAGGCTGTCCAGGGTCGAGCAACCGCCAATCAGAAACAACGCCAGCAATAACGCGGAACCCCGCATCACTGACCATCCCCCAGGGCTTCCAGCTTGACTTGCAGCAATTCGCCATAGGCCGCGTTGGCCGTCGACTCCGGGCCGCTCTTGGGGCGCGCCGCGATCTTGGCGATGGCGCTCTGGTAGGCCGCCTTTGCCTCGTTGCGCTTGTTCTGGGCGGCGTAGATGTCGCCACGCATTTCGGCGTAGCGTGCGGCGAAGGGCTCCAGGGGCTCCCGTTCGAGCTGCTTCAGCGCTTCGTCGTAGGATTTCTCGTCGAACAGCACTGCCGCCAGGCGCAACCGCGCCAGATCCTTGAGTTCGGCATCGCGCGCATTGTCCGCCGCCCACGCGAGCTGGGCGCGGGCCGTCTTGAGATCGCCGGCTTCGACCTGGGCCTTGGCCGACAGCAGCGCCCCCATGCCGGCATAGGAGGAGCCGGAATAGCTTTCGAGCAGCGTGCCCGCCGCCTCCTTCGCCTTCCTGGCGTCCTTCTCGGTCACCGCCTTTTGCACCGCCGCGTAGACGGCGGAGGCCTGCGCGCTCTGGCCGCGCTGGTACCACTGCCAACCCTGGTAGCTCACCACCGCCACCGCGGCCGCGACCGCGATCGTCGTGATGAGGTTTCCATGCATCTGCCACCAGGTCTTGATCGCAGACAGCTGTTCCTGCTCTTCCAGATCATACGTTGCCATCTTCTTCCTCAGCAAACAGGTATTGTCCAACATGGTCGGTGAGATCGGCGCGCGCCACGCGATGCTGGCCGATCGTCTCGCGCAACGGCTTGATCGTCACCTGATCGGCCGCCGCTTCATCCTCGCCGATGATCGCTGCAAGCAAGGCGCCGGAGCCGTCCGCGCGCTTGAGCTGCGACTTGAAGCCGCCGCCGCCGCAGTGCAGCACCACCGAAAAACCGTTGCCGCGCAGTTCTTCCGCCACGCGGAAGGCCATGCGCTGCGCCGCCTCGCCCTGGTGCACCACATACACGTCCGGCATCTCCCGCGGCAGGTCGGTATAGGCTTCGCGCCACAGGGCCATGAGCCGCTCGACCCCCATGGCGAAGCCGCAGGCCGGCGCCGGCTTGCCGCCCAGTTGTTCCACCAGGCCGTCGTAGCGCCCGCCGGCGCACACCGTGCCCTGGGCGCCGAGGCGCTCGGTGATCCACTCGAACACCGTCAGATTGTAGTAGTCGAGCCCGCGCACCAGGCGCGGATTGATGCGGTACGGCATGCCCGCATCCTTGAGCAGTTGCTGCAGTTCGTCGAAATGCTTGAGCGAGGCCTCGTCCAGCATGTCGATCAGTTTCGGCGCTCCGTCGATGATGTCCTGCAGTTGCGGATTCTTGCTGTCGAGGATGCGCAGCGGGTTGGCATGCAGGCGGCGCTGCGCCTCCGCGTCCAGCGCGTCGCGGTGCCGCTCCAGGTAGGCGATCAGTTCCCCGCGATGGCGCAGCCGCTCCTCGGTGCTGCCGAGGGAGTTGATCTCCAGACGGACATCGGTCAAGCCCAGGTCGTCCCACAGCCGCGCACACATGAGGATGTGCTCGGCGTCGATGTCGGGACCGGGAAAGCCCAGCGCTTCCACGCCGAACTGGTGAAACTGGCGGTAGCGTCCCTTCTGCGGCCGCTCGTGGCGGAACATCGGCCCGGCATACCACAGGCGCTGCGGGCTGCCGTAGAGCAGGTTGTGCTGCAGCACCGCGCGCACGCAGGAGGCGGTGCCTTCCGGACGCAGCGTCAGCTCCTCGCCGTTCAGCGCGTCGACGAAGGAGTACATCTCCTTCTCCACGATGTCGGTGACGGCGCCGATGGCGCGCGCGAACAGGGGGGTGGGCTCGACCAGCGGCATGCGGATCGGCCGGTAGCCGTAGCCGCGCAGCCAGTCGCGCACCGCGGCCTCGAATTCCTCCCACAGTTCCGCCTCGTCCGGCAGGATGTCGTTCATGCCGCGCACGGCTTGTATGGTCGATGTCATGAATCGCTTGGGGCGCGAGGCGCGCGCGGGCCGCCGATCCAGGCCATCCGCGCCTCCCCGGCGTTGCGTGCGCTGAGAATCAAATTGGCATCCGCCGCGGATATTTCCGCGCTACGTATTCGTCAACGATGGACTGGAACTCGGCGGCGATGCTCTCCCCCTTCAGCGTCACCGTCTTTTCGCCATCGATGTATACCGGTGCCACCGGTTTTTCTCCCGAGCCCGGCAGCGAGATGCCGATATTGGCGTGCTTGCTCTCGCCCGGGCCGTTCACCACGCAGCCCATCACCGCCAGCGTCATGTTCTCCACGCCGTCGTAGCGCTCGCGCCAGATCGGCATCTGCTCCCGCACATGACGCTGAATCCGCTGCGCCAGTTCCTGGAAGTAGGTGCTGGTGGTGCGACCGCAGCCGGGGCACGCTGCCACCAGCGGCGTGAAGGCGCGCAGTCCCATGGTCTGCAGCATCTCCTGAGCCACGATCACTTCCTGCCGGCGGTCGCCGTGCGGTTCGGGCGTCAGCGATACGCGGATCGTGTCGCCGATGCCTTCCTGCAGCAGCACCGCCATCGCCGCGGTGGAGGCGACGATGCCCTTCGAACCCATGCCGGCTTCGGTCAGGCCGAGATGCAGCGGGTAGTCGCAGCGCGCCGCCAGATCGCGATAGATGGCGATCAGGTCCTGCACCCCGCTCACCTTGCAGGACAGGACGATGGCATCGGCCGGGAGACCCAGCTCCTGCGCTCGCTGCGCGCTCTCCAGGGCGGAGGCCACCATCGCCTCGCGCATCACTTCGATCGCGTCCCGCGGCTGCGCGCGCTGCGCGTTCTCGTCCATGATGCGCGCCAGCAGCGCCTGATCGAGGCTGCCCCAGTTCACGCCGATGCGCACCGGCTTGCGGTAGCGGCAGGCAATATCGATCAGTTGCGCGAACTGCTCGTCGCGCCGGGCGCCCTTGCCGACGTTGCCCGGATTGATGCGCAGCTTGTCCAGCGCTTCGGCGCACGCCGGATTGTCGGCGAGCAGCTTGTGGCCGTTGAAATGGAAGTCGCCCACCAGCGGCACGTCCGCATTCATCTTCAGAAGCTGCTCGCGGATCTGCGGCACCGCCTGCGCCGCCTCCTGTGTATTAACCGTGATGCGCACGATCTCGGAGCCGGCGCGCGCCAGTTGCGCCACCTGAATCGCCGTGGCGATGGGGTCCGCGGTGTCGGTGTTGGTCATCGACTGCACGACGACGGGTGCCGGCGCGCCGATCACGACCTTTCCCACGCGCACGCTGCGGGCTGCGCGACGTTGGGCGGGCTGGCCGCCGCTCGCTCTGGCCTCCATGACGTCGGTCAATCCAGCTTCAACCGCGCAACGGAGCCGATGATGTGGGGCTGCATATCCACCGCGCGGTCGTCAACCTTGAGCCGCACCGAAGCGGCGTTGCCGATCACCAGCGCGAACGGCGGCTGGCCCTCGATCGCCAACGTCGAACCTGTCGAATTGAGCTTCGATACCAGAAGCTTGCCGGAACCGTCCCTGACTTCAACCCAGGATTCCTTGCCGAAGCTGAACTGCAGCCGCCGCAGCGCGCCCGGCGCCAGAGCCGGAACTCCAGGCGCCGCTGCCGCAGGCGGCTCGGCCGCCGGAGCGGGCGCCGGCACCACCGCCTGCACCGGAGCCGGCGGGACCGCAGGCGGATTCGCTGCCGGGGCCGGGCCACCCGGCGCCGGCAACTCCACGACGTGCGGGACCGCGTCGCCTGCCGCTGCGGGAATGTCCGCACCCTTTTCCGGCGCGGGCGATGTACCCAACTGCCATGTCCCCATGGACCCCGGCCGGAAGCGTTCGAAATAAACGCCCACGGCCAGCGCAACCACGACCAGCATCAGGATCGCCAGCAGCACGCGCGGCACGCCCTGGGAGCCCGAACCCACCGGCATGGTGCCGGCGGCGTTCGACGGCGGGTTCAGGTCGACTTCCCCCTGCGACAGTCGCCGCTCGACCGCCGCCAGCACCGGCGCCGGGTCGATCTGCAGGAAGCGTGCGTAGTTGCGCACGAAGCCACGGGCGAAGGTGTTGCCCGGGAGCAGATCGAACTCCTCGTTCTCGATCGCCGCCACCTGCTTCGGGGCCAGCTTGAGCGCCTGGGACACTTCGTCGATCGACAGGCCGCGATATTCCCGGCCCTGACGCAGGATGGCTCCCGGATGGAGCGCCGCCGGATCCGCCTCGGCGTAGTCCACCATCTCGCTCACTCGAACCGCCCCTGGGTCAAGGCCTGGTATTCCTTGCTGCCGACGAAATTGCGCCGCAACTGATTGGCATATTTCGCCTCGGATTGGAGGTCGCCGAGCTTGCGTTCGACGCGCAGCGCCAGCCACAGCGACTCGGCATTGGGCTCCATCTGCTCGTTCAGGGCGCCGATGAAGCGCTGCGCGTTCCGGTAGTCGCCGCGCTTGTAGCTCAGGTTGGCGAGATGATAGAGCGCTTGGTTGTTCCTCTCGTCGGCGATCACCGCCTTCTTGAAGTAGTCCTCCGCCGCCGCCTCGTCGTTCAGCCGCAGGGAACACAGACCGGCGTTGGTGTAAGGCTTGGTGGGGGTCCGATAGAGCGGATTCCTGACCGCCGTCATCAGGTGCGCAATGCCCTCCTTCTCCCGGCCGTTGAGGCAGAGGAACCAGCCATAGTGGTTGTTCGCGTCCGGATCGCCGGGTGCGATGCTGAGGGAACGCCGGAACGATATCTCGGCTTCGGCGTTCTCCCCGAGGTACATCTGCACCAGCCCGAGCAGGTTGTAGGCGGGGGCGTACTCGGAGTCCGCCTGCAGGGCGATGCGCGCCTCCTGCAACGCCGTCGCCATGTTCGAGCCCTGGTAGTAGGCCATGCCGAGATCGGTATGGGCCTTGGCACGGGTGCGCGCGTCGCTGGGCCTGGCATCAGCCGAGGAGGGCAGTGTCTCCCCGACCTGGGGCTGAGGCGGCTGACGCAAGGGATTACCGGCGCAACCGGCAACCAGCAGGATGGTCATCAACCACAGGATTCGCTTCATGGCGTGGCCTCCACCGACACATGCGTGCCGACCTGCGCGATCGGAATCGTGCGCCGCGCCGCGGAGCGGCGCGTCCGATCCTGCACCTGGCCGGCGAGTTGGCCGCAGGCGGCGTCGATCTCGTCGCCGCGGGTCTTGCGCGTCGTAGCAACGACACCCGCCGCCATCAGAATCTCGGCGAAGGCGCGGATGCGCTCCGGCGGCGAGCGGCGGAATTCCGAACCGGCGAACGGATTGAAAGGGATCAAGTTGAACTTGCACGGCACGTCGCGCGTCAGGCGCAGCAGCTCGCGGGCATGATCGTCCGAGTCATTGACGCCGTCGAGCATCACGTATTCGAAGGTGATGAAGTCTCGCGGCGACTTTTCCAGGTAGCGGACACACGCCGCCATCAGATCCCGCAGCGGGTACTTGCGGTTGATCGGCACCAGCGCATCGCGCAGCGCGTCGTCGGGCGCATGAAGGGAAACTGCCAGCGCCACCGGACAGGCTTCGCGCAGGCGGTCCATCGCCGGCACGATGCCAGAAGTGGATACGGTGACGCGCCGGCGCGACAGGCAGTAGGCGTTGTCGTCCAGCATCAGGCGCAGCGCCGCAAGCGTGTTGTCGAAGTTCGCCAGCGGCTCGCCCATTCCCATCAGCACCACATTGCTGATGACATGTCCGCCGTCGCGTTGGGCCTCGAAGCCGCCCAGCATGTGATTGGCGAGCCAGAGCTGCCCGACGATCTCCGCCGTGGTCAGATTGCGGCTGAAACCCTGCTTGCCGGTGGAGCAGAAGGCGCAATCGAGCGCGCAACCGGCCTGGGTCGAAACGCACAGCGTGCCGCGGTTCTCCTCCGGGATAAAGACGCACTCGACGGCATTGCCCGCGCCCACATCCAGCAGCCACTTGCGCGTGCCGTCCTCCGAGGTCTCGTCGCGCAGCACGGCGGGAGCCGCGATCACGGCCTCCGCCGCGAGCCGCGAACGCAGACTCTTCGCCACGTCGGTCATGGCTCCGAAATCGGATTCGCCGAAACGGTGCACCCAGCGCAGCAGCTGTCGCGCGCGAAACGGCTTCTCGCCCAGATCGGTGAAAAGCCGGGCGAGCCCTTGCGCGTCGTAGTCGAGGAGGTTCAGGGGCATGAGATCCGGGTCAGGCATTCCGTCGCCACGAAGGAATTGGATCGTTCGCTCGATTTCGCGTTCAACCTTGCCACGCCGGCGCTACGCACCGCTTCAACGGGAGAAAACCTCCATCGCCGGGAAGAAGTAGGCGATCTCGGTGGCGGCGGTCTCCGGCGCGTCGGAACCGTGGACGGCGTTGGCGTCGATGCTCTGCGCGAAATCGGCGCGTATGGTACCCGCCGCGGCCTTCTTCGGGTCGGTCGCGCCCATCAGATCCCGGTTCTTGGCGATCGCCCCCTCGCCTTCCAGCACCTGGATCATCACCGGTCCGGATATCATGAACTCCACCAGGTCGTTGAAGAAGGGCCGCCCCTTGTGCACGGAGTAGAAGCCTTCGGCCTCGGCGCGGGACAGCCACTCCATCCTGGCGGCGACGATCTTCAGACCATTGGTCTCGAAGCGGGAGTAGATCTTGCCGATCACGTTCTTGGCCACGGCATCGGGTTTCACGATCGACAGAGTGCGTTCGACAGCCATCAGAAAACTCCTGAAAAAATAATAGATTAAAACAGAAAGCGAAGATTCTTGAAAAGGGTCGATTGTATCAGGATCGCGCCCGGGTTCCCACTCTCTGCGAGCAAGCCGCGACTTGCCTGCCCCACTCTTGGGGAGGGTTGGGGCAATTCGCTGGGAGAAACGGGGGAAATCCCGCGCCTCATTCCCACACGCGAGAAGCTTTCTCAATTAATGCACTGAGGCACCCGATCAGGCGATGTAAAAACAGGTACTTGAATTTTCCTCCGCCATTCGTCGGCTTGGCCCGCAGTTTGCTAAGAAGAGCTTAAGTCGCCTCTCGCAAGCTGCCGTAACAGCGGCCAGATGCTGCGGTATCCGAAACAAGGGGAAGATCATGGCGCGCCAACTCACACAACACATCCTCGAACGCGAGACCGAGGCATTTCGCGGCAGTGGCGGCATCAGCCAGGAAAACCGCTGCTTGGGCTTCGCCCCCGCGTTCTTCGACACGCATACCAGCACTGTCTATCCGTCGCGCTTCGCCGACGGCCGCCCGGCCCCCTTTCACTTGCTCGACGGTCTGCCGGACGAGGCGGTCGCGGAGCGCGATACCGCAGGACGCGCCATCCTGCTGCGCAACTCGATCGTTTCCGGATTCGTCCGCGACGGCTGCTTCTACACCCGCGAAGAAGCCGCGGCCTGCGCTGACGCGTGCCACTGACCGTCCGCTTCCCCGCCTGTTGGGGGCGAATTCGTAGTCATGCGGGCATCGGTGTCAGACACAGACCGCGGCAATGCGGTTTCCACGCGTAGGAGGCGAAGTTAGCCGACACGGGTGATGACGCACCGCCGCGCTGTGCCGGGGTGACACCGCCGAGGGGGCGGTGAACGCGATACGCGTTGTAATAGGTCCAGAAATCATCCAGCTTCCGCGCGAGGTTGACCACGTTCCAGAAGGATACCCGATCAAGGTACTCGCGTCGGATCGTGCCGATGAGGCGCTCAACGAACGGATGCGAAGCCGGCGCCCAGGGGACCGACTTGATCTCCTCGATCTCAAGCACGCGAAGGTTGGCGAGCCAGCGGTGGAAGCGAAACAGCGGGTCGTGATCGCTGCTGAGGCGTTTCGGCAGAAGCTGTCCCGCCACGGCGTGCTTGAACATGCGGCACACGGACACGCCGTCGATATCAGCCGGTTCGACACCGAAGCCGATGATGCGGCGGGTGAAGACGTCCATGACCAGCATTACCCAATGGCTGCGCAGGAGGATCGATTCGCAGCGGAAGAGATCCACACTCCAGAGGCTGTCCTTGGTTTGGGCGAGGAAACTGAGCCAGGACGGACCATTGGAGTCGGAATCATCGGGGCGGTAGTGCTTGGCCAGCACACGGCGAACGACATCCTTGTCGATGTTGACCCCGAAGGCACGAGAGATCTGCTGGGCGACGCGCAAGTATCCGAACCTGGGATTGCGCCTCTTGATCTCGACGATCGCCGTGATGAGCTCCAGCGATGGGCCTTTGGGGCCGGGTTTGCGGCGATGCGCCGAGGACGAGAACAGCAGGCGGTACTTCCGTTCGACCAGGGCCTTGTGGAACCTGAACAGCGTGGCCGGCTTGAGGATCGCGGCGATCTTGGGGATGCGCCGGGGGTTGACGAACAGCGTTGCCAGCCCGAGCACGATGCGATCAAACGAAGTCAGATTCGGGGCGCGTTGCCTGGAGCGGTTGCTGACTTGCAGTTGATGTTTCAGCAGCACCGATTCCGCCGCGACAGCACGGACCCCGCCGGGGCGGAGGAGCTTTACGGCGGTGACCAGAAGGTGAACCGCGAGGACGAGCAGATCGCGCATGGAGTGAACGCTATCACCCCTGGCATCCTGCGCAAGACTGCACGGAAAACATGCCGTGCGTTAAGATTTGCGAATTCGCACCCCACAAGCAACGTATTACTCTAAGTTATTGAATTATTGGAGGCGGGGGTCGGAATCGAACCGGCGTCCACGGCTTTGCAGGCATCGGGCGATTCCTTTGTTAACAATGCGTTAGCGCGGTTTCACTTTCGCCACTTTGCCGTTTTTCCCAATTTTAGGGCCTTGTTCTAGCTAGGTTTTGCATCGGGTGGCGAAAGTACCGTTGTCATAGGTGGCCCCAAACAATCGTACGGAACGATCGGAGCTGTAGTCCTCCATTACTTGCCTTGATTCTCGTCTGCTGCCCTCCCCCACATCATCGCCGGTATCGGGCCTACTCCTCCATGGACCGATCTTCGCTCGCAAGCGTACCGCGCCATTTCTTGACGTTGGCAATCTTCCTGCAAATCGGGATCGCGCCAAACTCTGCGTACGTCCAGAAGGCAGCCTCGCCGCCGATCTTGCGCCAATCCCCCATCAGCTGGCCACCGTCGGTGCGCATGACCTCATACCAGCCTTCGCGTGACGGCGCCCTCCTGGCCGAGAACCAGCGCGTGTAGATCGGCGCCGGAAGGCGATCGGACGGACTCGCCGAAGCCTGCGCTGGACTCCTTGCGTCGACTCCCCCGCCTCCCGTTGCCCCGAGCGCCGCGTCGGGTGTCAACCTGGCGACCATGGAACGACCTTTCAGCGATTCGGTGCGGATGGCCGATGTCCTGACCGCCCACTGTCCTCATCAGCGAGGATGAATGGGATGGATCCACCGCTACTTTTTCTTGCTGACCAGGTCCTTCAAGGCCTTGCCGGCGGAGAACTTGGGCAGGGTCATGGCCGCAATCTTGATCGGCTCGCCGGTCTTGGGATTGCGGCCCTTGCGCGCCTTGCGCTTGACGGTGGAGAACGTTCCGAAGCCGGTGATCTGCACCGTGCGCCCGCGCTTGATCTCGTTGCCAATGGTGTCGATGAGGGTCCCCACGATACGAGCGACTTCGGCACGCGGGAGATGGTCGTGGGAGGCGGCAATGGCGTCGATGAATTCCTTCTTGTTCACGTCACGGTTCCTGATTGTTCGGGGAAGCCAGTGTATCAACAAGAATCTCCTTCCGGTGCGGCCCGCGCGGAGTTGAGCAGCCCTGGGCGCTCTCTATCACGGCGTGGCCGGAAATAACCCTGTTCTTTATGGAAGGCAGGTTCCGACCCAAAGCCGACGCACGATCGTCCGGCTGGCGAAGGTCCGAGGCTTGAGGTACAGCTGCCATCCATCATTCTGGTATTGGGACGGCGCGAAGTCGGGCGCTGCCAAGATGCAGCGCATCTCGGAGGCTGCCGATCGGCAATACCTATCCGGCCACCCGTTACGCCTGGGCGTGTAACTGTTCGCGCGGTCCCATGACCTATTCCCGCAAGTCTGCGTGAAGTGTTGCGGTGAGATGCGCAGTCTTGCGTTCAACCCGGCTATGGTTGTGCGCGGGATCCTCGCGTACCGGGGCGAGCCCGACATTACCGCCGCGCATGGCACCGTCCCGCGGCTCGCCGCTGTGGGCGATGGCCGAAACCAACTCGGGCGACACCGACACCCGCCCCCAACGCTTCGACCCCCACACCCAACCGGCACCCGATTGCGACTTCGATGAGCGCATTGCTTGGTAGGCCAGACTCGATCAGGATCCAACCTCTCTCGGCGGGCAGCGCTCGTGCCATGGGTCGGCGAAACAGCCTGCTCGGTGGCCCCGCCGATCCATGGTAGGACTCGGGAGGTGATTCCGGGGCGGTTCTCAGGCTTCATCAGCATACAGTCCCCGCGTGACGACTGCTCACACTGTCCTGCAACGATCCGGAATCCCCGCGACTCTTGTGGAAGTGGCGTTGGATCTCCTATGCTTCGCAAGGGTCCGCTGCTTGAATACCGGCCATGAAGGGTTCCCTCCCATGACTCCAGGTCAATCCGCTGCGTTTTTCAAAGGCCTCGTCGAAACCAGCCAAGCCTTCGCGAGAACCTATATGGAGTTCGTCGCAAAGCAGCAAGCCGCGCTTTCCACACCTGGAGCGGCCGCGCCCGTTCCATCCATGCCGATGTCCGTTCCGGACTGGGAGCCTTTCGCGAACCTGCAGCGCGAACTCGCCACCCAGCACATGCAGTTATGGCAGGCGATGATGCAGCGCAAACCAGGCGCGCCGGCCGAGGCGGTGGTCAGACCGGAACCCGGCGACCGCCGCTTCAGCGCCCCTGAATGGGGGAACTGCCGACATACGACTACCTGCGCCAAACCTATCTGCTCAACGCCACCTTTCTGACCAAGCTCGCCGAGGCGCTGCCGATCGCCGACGGCGCCGCCAAGACCCGCATGCAGTTCTTGACGCGGCTGTTCGTGGAAGGCATGGCGCCTTCGAACTTCGCACTCACCAATCCCGAATTCCTCAAAGCGGCGCTCGATACCAAGGGCGAGAGCATTACCGCCGGTCTGAAGAACATGCTCGAGGACCTGCAGAAAGGCCGCGTCTCGATGACGGACGAGACCGCGTTCGAGATCGGCCGCAACATCGCCACGACCCCGGGCGCGGTGATTTACGAAAACGAGTTGATTCAGCTCATCCAATACACGCCCGTGACGGACAAGGTGGCCGAACGTCCCATCCTGTTGGTGCCGCCTTGCATCAACAAGTACTACCTGATGGACTTGCAGCCGGAGAATTCCTTCGTTCGTTACCTCGTCGAGCAGGGTTTCACGGTGTTCCTCATCTCCTGGCGCAGCGCCACCGCCGAGGTGGGCCACCTGACCTGGGACGATTATGTCGAGATGGGTCCGATCACGGCGATGCGCGTGGTGCGCGAGGTCACGGGTGTCGAAAAGCCCAACGTGCTCGGTTTCTGCATTGGCGGCCCTCTCATCTGCTCGGCCCTGGCGGTGCTGAAGGCACGCGGGGAGGACTCGGCCGAAAGCCTGACGCTGATGACGGCGCTGCTCGACTATTCCGAGCCCGGCGAAATCGGCTCGCTTGTCACCGAGGCGACGGTAGCGAGCTACGAGGCGACGATCGGCAAGGGCGGCATCATGCGCGGGCGCGATCTCGCCGCCGTGTTCTCGGCGCTGCGCGCCAACGATCTGATCTGGCAGTACGTCGCCGGCAGCTATCTGAAGGGCGGGAAGCCGGCGCCGTTCGATCTGCTGTACTGGAATTCCGACAGCACCGACATCGCCGGGCCAGCCTTCACCTGGTACGTGCGCAATACCTACCTCACCAATAGCCTGCGCGTGCCGGGTAAGTTGCAGGTGCTCGGACAGAAGCTGGACCTGGGCAAGGTAGAGGTGCCGGCTTACCTGATGGCGGCCCGCGAAGACCATCTAGTACTGTGGAACGCGGCTTATCTGTCGCGGAGGATCCTCGGTGGTCAGACTACCTTCGTGCTCGCCGCCAGCGGCCACATCGCTGGCTCCATCAATCCGGCTTCGAAGAACCGGCGCAACTTCTGGGTGAACGACCGTGCCGAGGCGAACGCCACGCCCGAGGAGTGGCTGGCTGGCGCCGCGGAAAGGAAGGGTAGCTGGTGGCCGCACTGGGTCGAATGGCTCCGCCAGCGCAGCGGCAAGGAGATCGACGCCCCGCGCCGGCCCGGCAACGGGAAGTACGCGGAAATCGAGCCCGCGCCGGGCCGTTACGTAAAGGTCAAGACTTAAGGGGTCGGGTCTTGCCTTCTGCCAGCGACCCAGGCGGCGACGTGGGCCCAAGATGAGCACCTTCGATCCGTCCCATCATCTGCCGCACTCCTCGGCCGCGCCGATAGATGACAGCGATCCCGAGGAAACACGCGAATGGCTCGAAGCGCTCGAAGCCGTGGTGCGGGAGGCTGGCCACGAGCGCGGCTTGTTCCTGCTGAAGCGGCTCGAGGAACAGGCGCAGCAGCTGGGGATCGTGGCCCATGTGCCACCGTATTCCGCCTACCGCAACACGATACCGCTGGAGCAGCAGGGCGCCTATCCGGGGGATTTGGCGCTGGAGGAGCGCATCACCTCGATCATTCGCTGGAACGCTCTGGCCATGGTGGTGAGAGCCAACCTGGCGTATGGCGAGCTGGGCGGCCACATCGCGAGTTTCGCCTCGGTGGCCGAGATTTTCGAGGTCGGTTTCAACCATTTCTTCCGCGCGGCGGGAGACGGCCACGGCGGCGACCTCGTGTTCTTCCAGCCCCACTCGGCGCCGGGCGTGTATGCCCGCGCGTTTCTGGAAGGACGGCTTAGCGAGGAGCAGCTCACCAATTACCGGCAGGAAGTTGGCGGCAAGGGGCTGTGCTCCTATCCGCATCCCTGGCTCATGCCGCATTTCTGGCAATTCCCGACCGGCTCCATGGGTATCGGTCCCATCAGCGCGATCTACCAGGCGCGTTTCATGCGCTACCTGGAGCGGCGCGGGATCGCCGCCATGGGCGAGCGGCACGTGTGGGGTGTGTTCGGCGACGGGGAGATGGACGAGCCCGAGTCGATCGGTGCTCTGACTCTGGCAGCGCGCGAGGATCTCGACAACCTCACCTTTGTCATCAACTGCAACTTGCAGCGCCTTGACGGTCCGGTGCGCGGAAACAGCCAGATCATCCAGGAGCTGGAAGCGCTATTCACCGGGGCGGGCTGGAATGTCATCAAGGTCCTGTGGGGTTCCGACTGGGACGTTCTCTTCGCGCGCGATCAGACGCACGCGCTGTTGCGTGCCTTCGCCGAAACGCCCGACGGCGAATACCAGACGCTGGGCGCCAACGATGGCAAATACAACTTCGAGCGCTTTTTCAGCCGCGCGCCCGAGCTGAGGCAGCTCGTGGCGCAGATGAGCGAGGCGGAGATCGATGCCCTGAAGCGCGGCGGCCACGATTCCCGCAAGCTCCATGCCGCCTTCAGCGCCGCCAAGGCCCATGTCGGCCAGCCCACTGTCATTCTAGCCAAGACGAAGAAGGGCTACGGCATGGGGGGAGCGGGCGAATCGCGCATGACCTCGCACCAGCAGAAGAAGCTCGACCTGGAAGGTTTGCGCGAGTTTCGCCATCGCTTCAATCTGCCGCTGAGCGACGAGGACTTGGCGCAGATGCGATTTTTCCGGCCCGCGGACGATAGCCACGAGGTGACTTATGTCAGGCAGCGGCGCGCGGCGCTGGGCGGATTTCTGCCAGCGCGCCGGCGCGAGGCGCCGGCCGTCGCCGTGCCGCCGCTTGCCGACTATGGACGGTTCGCCTTGACGGCGCAGGGCAAGGAGATGTCCACCACGGTGGCCGTAGTGCGCCTGTTCAGCAATCTGCTCAAGGATGCGACGCTGGGACCGCGCATCGTGCCCATCGTCGCCGATGAGGCGCGCACCTTCGGCATGGCGAATCTGTTTCGCCAGGTCGGGATCTATTCGCCGGTGGGACAGCTCTACGAACCCGAAGACGCCGGCTCGCTGCTCGCCTACCGCGAGGCAACGGACGGCCAATTGCTGGAGGAGGGCATCACCGAAGCGGGCGCGCTGTCCTCGTGGGTCGCCGCGGCGACGTCCTACAGCGTGCATGGCGTGCCCATGCTGCCATTCTTCATCTACTACTCGATGTTCGGATTTCAGCGGGTGGGGGATCTCATCTGGGCGGCGGCCGATCAGCGATCGCGCGGCTTCCTCGTGGGCGCGACCGCCGGGCGCACCACGCTCGGCGGCGAGGGTTTGCAGCATCAGGATGGCTCCAGCCAGCTCGTCGCCGCGACGATTCCAACCTGCCGCGCTTACGATCCGGCTTTCGCCTGCGAGCTGGCCGTCATCATCGATTTCGCCGCGCGGCAGATGATGGAACGTCAGGACGATGTCTTCTATTACCTCACGGTGATGAACGAGAGCTACCCGCAGCCGTCGCTGCCCGCCGGGGTCGAAGCGGACATCGTCAAGGGCATGTATCGCCTCGGCGCGAACGAGGCGGAAGGCGCGCAGGGACGAGTCCGCCTGCTCGGCTCCGGGGCAATCCTGCGCGAAGTCATCGCCGCCGGCGAGCTGCTCGCCCGCGATTGGCGAGTGGCAGCCGAGGTCTGGAGCGTGACAAGCTACAGCGAGCTTGCCCGCGAGGCGCGCGAGACGCAGCGCTGGAACCGGCTGCACCCGGAAGCACCGGCGAGAGTAAGCCATGTCGAGCGGTGCCTCTCCGGCGCCGCGCCGATCATAGCGGCCAGCGACTACGTCCGCGCCTATCCGCAGTTGATCGGGTCCTTCGTCGCTGCCCGCTTCGTGGCCATGGGCACCGACGGCTTTGGTCGCAGCGATACGCGCAATGCGCTGCGGCGTTTCTTCGAGGTGGATCGCCACCACGTCGTAGTGTCCGCCTTGCACGAGCTCGCGTTGGTCGGCTCGGTTCCGCGCAGCGCTGTCGCGGCGGCCGTCAAGCGCTACGAAATCGACGCCGACTCTCCCGCGCCCTGGAATCGCTAGTGCGGCCCCAGCGACCGGCCTCATCGCCCGTGGCGATCGGGCGAACGGAATCACTGCACCACTCGCTCCAGGACCCCGGACAATGGGTCAGCGCGCTGTCGAACCCGATCATCTTCATGGTGAAGATTTTGTGGCGCGCGCTCACGCACTAGCCGCAGGAATGCACCGCGGTGACGGGATCACGCCCAGCGAGCAGTCGGTTGTATTCGTCGCGCTGTTCGGCTGCATCCTTGAAGCGTCCGTCAGCGCAGATTGTCGAGGAACGGACGATTCAAGGCGCCCGATATAAGCGAAGCGGCTACTCTGCACCACACGGCCCGTACCGAGCACCCGCAACGCGCCACGGTTCTCCCCGGCCGGTCTCCCGTTCACGTAGAGCGCGGTGCGGGCAGGATAGCTTCCTGCCGCCATGCCCTCTGGCAGACGAATGGTGAAGGTTTCTGGATGCCACCGGCGGTCATCCCCGGATCGGCCTTCTTCCGCCCGCAGCAGCACCTTTCCGGGGTCGCCGGACTCAAACACCTCCAGCACTTCCACCACGTCCTTGACCGGCTCCAGAGAGCCCTGCACGAGGGTGATGCTGGAAACCACCCGCGCCTCCTGCCCGGCCTTTACCCCGCCCCCGGCGTTGAAGACGGTGTCGTAGGCGGTGACCAGCGGCTGTTCGGGCAGCGTCCCTTGGTTCTCGGCCCGGTACTGGCCCTCCACGTCCGCCGGCGGCCGGGTCTGCTCCGACTGGGCGTTGATGATGTAGCAGGCCAGCGCCCCCAGACCGGCACCGATAGCTGCGCCCCTGGTGCGGCTCTCATCAGCGATCATCGCCCCGAGGGCGGCGCCGATCAGCGCCGCGGTAGCGGGGTTGCACTCCCCGCCCTTCATCATCTTGTCCAGTTGGGAAAAATCGGGAAGCGGGGGTGGCGGCTGCGTGGCGCAGGACTGGAGCAACAGCAGGCTGGCCGTGGCGAGCAAGAGGGACTTCCTTGAAATCGGGGTCATGACGGCTCCTCCCTGGTCCTTCCGTCTGCAGGTCAGACGGTCATAGTCCTTAACGCTCCAGACCCCGTATGTGCGTACGCGGCACCGGCGCGAGTCCGGAATATGTGCCGGCGAACCCTGGATTCGCTCCGCCACCCAGGCGCTCGTCGACTCCAGAGCCTCGGGCGAGCGGCTTGGGTCGGTGCCAACGCCTTGAACCATAGCTGGCCGCCCCCCACCCTTGCCGCCCACCTTCGCGGAAGATTGCCCACGCGGTAGTCCGGCTTCACCTCCGCGGTAAGGTCGGCGGTCACGCGGGCGATCAGGGGCAGGTTTCCGGGTGAAGCGGCCCCCGAATTGCTGCGCAGCGGGAACGATTTACCGCAGCAGTTGGCCAGCAGCTGCCTCATGAGAAAGGCGTTGCGGAGGC
>CAVPDA010000011.1:0-71873 GCA_963702495.1 uncultured beta proteobacterium
GCGCCCGACGCCAGGGGTGAAATCGTCGCGCAGCAGGTGTCCGATGTCGTGCAGCAGGCAGGCCGTGACCATCATCGCGTCCGCACCCGACTCGAGGGCCAGGGTGGCGCAGCGCAGCGAGTGGTCGAGCACGCTCACGCCCGGCTCCACCTGCAGATTCCGGCCGCGACCCAGCAGGAGCTTCCACACCGGATCGATCGAGGCTTCCATGTAGGCATGCCGCCAGCGCCGCGGATAGTCGTTGTTTGCGCTGTGCGCGCCCACGGTCCGTATCGCGCCTTCGGCAGGCGAGACATACCCCGCCTCGTCGCGGGCTTGCGGCGCGAGGCCGGGCGGGCACTGCGCTGCCGCAGGATCGAGGGGTGTCTGCTCGGCGGTGGAGAACATGCGATATCCCCTGTCAAGGCGCGGAGAATCCTGCAGCCACCGCGCTTGTGCGCCGGACCGACACCTCAGCGTCCGCCGCTCGGCGACGCCAGGCGGCGCTCGGCGATGCTGCGGAAGAAGCGCAGCGTGCGCAGATCCGGCGCGCAGCGGTGCGCCAGGTCGGCGTGGCGGCGCAGTTCGACCGCCCGCGCCGCATGGTGGCTGGACAGGAAGACGGCGGCCTCTTCCCGGTCGAACGGCCCACCCTGGGCCATCAGGCTCCGCTTCGCGCGCGGCGACAGGCGCCTGCGGTAGCCCGATTCCACGGCACACAGATAGCGCTTCGCGGCGACGTGCAGGCGGATCGGCTCCGTGACGCCGGGGCCGAACCACAGACTGACGAAGCCGGCGCCGAAGACATGGTGGCGGTCCCGTTGCTCCGCGCCCTGACGCGGCGCCAGTTCGGCGTGAATCAGGTGGCCGACGTTGTGCAGCAGGCAGGCGATGACGGTTTCGTCGTCGGCGTTCGCATCGTGGGCCAGAGTGGCGGTACGCAGGGCGTGATCGAGCAGGCTGAGTTCGCCCCCGGGCACGCCGCTTCCCCGCTCCACCAAGAGGGACCAGAGCGGATCGAGGGAACGTCCCATGTTCTCGTGCAGCCAGCGCGCCGGAACGCTCGCCGGTCCGGCTTCGGAGGCGAAGATCGTGGCGCGCCCGCCGCGGGCGGGAGTGATGGTTTCGATGGCGGATTGTGTAGACATGTTGGCGATCTCCCGAGGCGATCGAAGTGCCCGGATGCCGGGTATGGAGTCTCGAATCGCCTCATCTCGGCCGCCAATCTACGGCACCAAGGTTAAGGCCGCATTACAGTCGAGTCCCCGGAGTCATTTCGGCGTGCGGGTGGCGCCGCTACGTCTGCCGGCCTCACCGCCGGCTGCGGGATCGCGGCCAGCCAGTCGCGCACCTGGCGTGCCACCCACGCCCCGTCGTCCAGGGGAAGATCGTGGCCGGCGTCAGGATGGATCGCCAGGGGAACATGCCAACAATCGGCGAGCCGCTGCGAGCATCGCGCATCGACCAGCCGGTCCTGCGCTGCCGCCAGCAACAGCAAGTGACGCAGCGGATTGCGGGCGGGAGCGCGATAGCGCGCCGCGGCCAGCATCTGGCGCAGAGCATTGCGCCGGCTCACCGGGTATTGCCTGGCATACTCGCTCCAGGCCGCGAGCACCTCCGGCTGCGCCGCGCCGCGGCAACTCGTCAGGCGCAGGATCCGGCGCTCCTGCCGCTCCGCATCCCGCGGTGCCAGCATCAGGGCCAGGAGCGCAGGGTAATTTCGAGGCCGCAGGCGCCGAAAAAAAGGGCTGAAGGGCCGCAGGCTGGTGTTGATCAGAACCCCTGCGGTCACCTCCTCCGGGTAGCGGGCGCTCCACGCCACCGCCACCATCGCCCCGAGGGAAAGCGCCAGCACCTGGTAGGGCGGCGCGAGGCCCTGGGCGGACAGCGCGGAGCGGCAGTATTCGGCCATGTCCTCCACCCGCAGCGGGCTGGCCTGGTCATGCAGGCTCCCGTTGCCGGGCAGGTCGAGCGTCAGCACCCGGGCATCGGGGACGAAGTCGCGGAATACGGCGGGGAACGAACCCCAGTGGCGCGCCTCGCGCATCAGGCCGCGCAGGAAAACCCAGGTGCTCATGGCGCCGTGTCCCGGTACCAGCGCTGCAGGGCCGCCTGCCGGTGCTGCGATCGCGCGTCCGCCGGTGGTACCCAATTGCGCCAGGCGCTCGCCGCCCGCGTCAGGAAGTCCAGCCACACCAGGTGGCGCCGCAGCACCCGGTGCAGGCGGTGCCGCGGCAGCGGATTGAATATGCCCAGCCGGGAGAACATCTGCCGCGGACTCTTTTTCACCCAGCGCCAGGATCCCATCTCCAGCGTCAGGGGAAGGAAAACGCGCCGGCCTTCGTCCAGCGCTTTCAGGTAGAGATAGTCCCACAGGTCGCCGTGGGCGAGGTATTGCCGGCTTTGCGGCTCGAAAAGATAGTCGTGATGCGGATAGGTGCGGTCGAACAGGTCCTTCAGGGCGTGGATCTCCGCCAGGTGCCGGATCGGCGTCGCGGTGTGGGCGTGGGGAAACCAGATTCGGTCCAGCCAGGCCGAACCCGGAATGGCAATCCAGGGCGATGCTGAACTCGGCGCCCAGCAGTTCCTGCTCGACGGTGCGGCACACCGCCTGGCTCTCGATCTGCATGGGCGCATCCGCCGCGCCCCGATACCAGGGCAGGCGGGCGCTGATGCGTTGCCCGCCGAGCAGAAACGGCACCCTTCCCAACGCGTCCACCGGCGCGTTGCGCATCAGGTCCACGCCATTGGGGTTGCAGCGCATGCGGCGCGACATGCCGCCGGGGTTGATCAGCGGCATGAAGACGAGGCGGACCTGCTCCAATTGACGGTGCAGCACGCTGTCCCAGCGCAGGCGGGCCACCAGACTGCCGAGATAGGCCAGCAGGACATGGGTGCCGATGCGCTCGAGGCCGTGAATGCCGCCGAAGAAGCCGACCGCGGGCGCGCCGGGATCCCCGCTGCCCAGACTCAGGGCATAGACGGGGAAAGTGTGCGCGCCGGTTTCGACCCGGCACAGGCTGCGCACCCGCAGATGCGGCGACCCTTCCTCGATGATGCGTTCGAGTTCGATCAGTTCATCCAGCATGGAGTCGTCACGCATTGGTCCGCGACAAGACGGCGGGCGAGAGCATAGCCGAGCGGGGCCTTGCGCGCGCGAGCGCAGCGGGCAATTGCGGCACAGCCGACTTCGCCGTCGAAGGCTCACCCTGTGAGCCCGTCGTCTGCGACCGTCGACTGTCCGATGCGCCTGGAGAATCCCGTGAATGCCGATCTGTCCTTGTTCCAGCAGGAATTTCCCGATGCGCGGCGGGCGGCCGCTTCGTTGCCGCGAGCCGTTCGCGGCGATGCGTCGGATCTCGCCCGTGCGCTCCAGGCGCGCTTCGGCGAGCGCATCGTTGCCGAATTCCAACTTCCCGCCCGCGCCGCGCGATGCGCAGATTTCCCCGAGAATCTCGATGTCCGCCTGTGGCGTGCGCTCCAGGCCAGGGGCATCGAAGCGCTGTACACGCACCAGTACCAGGCGCTCCAGCACGCCCAGTCCGGGCGCCACGTCGTCATTGCCACGCCCACCGCATCGGGGAAGTCGCTGTGCTACCACCTGCCGGTGCTGCAGTCGGTGCTGGCGCGGCGCGCCAAGGCGCTGTACCTGTTTCCGACCAAGGCCCTGGCCCAGGACCAGGTGGCGGAACTGCTCGAACTGAACGCCGCCGGCGGTCTCGGCGTGCGGGCGCACACCTTCGACGGCGACACCCCCGGCGATGCGCGGCGGGCGGTGCGCACCCAGGCCGATATCGTGGTGTCGAACCCGGACATGCTGCACCAGGCGATCCTGCCCCATCACACCAAATGGGCGCAGTTCTTCGAAGCGCTGGCCTACGTGGTGATCGACGAACTGCACAGCTATCGCGGCGTGTTCGGCTCCCATGTCGCCAACGTGCTGCGGCGGTTGCAGCGCGTCTGCCGCTTCTACGGCGCACGGCCGACCTATGTGCTGTGTTCGGCCACCATCGCCAATCCGCAGCAACTGGCGGAGCAGTTGCTGGGCGAGCACGTCGAGGCGGTGCTCGATTCGGGTGCGCCGCAGGGCCGCAAGAGCGTGCTGGTGTGGAACCCGCCGCTGGTCAATCCGGAGCTGGGGATTCGTGCCTCGGCCCGCTCCCAGAGCACCCGCCTCGCCCGCCATGCCTTGAAGCGCGGCCTGAAGACCATCGTCTTCGCCAATTCCCGCCTCGAGGTCGAGGTGCTCACCAAGTACTTGCGGGACGTCTTCGACACCGATCCGGTGCGCCCCTCGCCGGTGGCGGCCTACCGCGGCGGCTACCTGCCGCTGGAGCGCCGCGACACCGAGCGCAAGCTGCGGGCGGGCGACCTGGACTGCGTGGTGTCCACCTCGGCGCTGGAACTCGGGGTGGACATCGGCGGCCTCGACGTGTGCATCCTCAACGGCTATCCCGGAACCATTGCCGCGACCTGGCAGCGCATCGGCCGCGCCGGCCGGCGCGGACGTCCGGCGCTGGCGGTGCTGGTGGCCACCAGCCAGCTTCTCGACCAGTACATCGCGCGCCAACCCGAGTTCTTCTTCGGCGCCAGCCCGGAGCATGCCCGCATCGCTCCCGACCAGCTGCTGATCCTGATGGACCATGTGCGCTGTGCCGCCTTCGAGCTGCCGTTCCACGACGGCGAGCTCTTCGGCGCCGAGGAACTGCCGGCCATGCTCGCCTATCTCGAACAGAACGGCGTGGTGCATCGGGAGGGACAAAGCTGGCACTGGATCGCCGACAGCTACCCGGCCAATGCGGTGAGCCTGCGCTCGGTGGCGGACGGCAACTTCACGGTCATCGACATCACCGACGGGCGCAAGCAGGTCATCGCCGAAGTCGATTACGCCGGCGCCGCCCTCACCCTGTACGAGGGTGCCATCTACCTCATCCAGGCGCGGCCGTGGCAGGTGGAGCGGCTGGACTGGGTCGGCCGCAAGGCCTTCGTGCGCGCCACCGGCGCCGACTACTACACCGAGGCGATCGACTACACCAAGCTCAAGCCGCTGGACGTGTTCGAATCCGCCAGCCGCGCCGGCGCGACCTGCGCCCAGGGCGAAGTGCATGTGGTGCGCCGCGTCGCCGGCTACAAGAAGATCCGCTATTACAGCCACGAGAACGTCGGATATGGCGCGGTGAGCCTGCCCGATCACGAGATGCACACCAGCGCCCTCTGGTGGCAGCTCGACGAGGCCGTGCTGGAGCGGGCGTTCGCCGACCGCGCTCAGGCCCTCGATGGTTTTCTCGGCGCCGCCTATGCCCTGCACCATGTCGCGGCGCTCGTATCGCTGTCCGAACTGCGCGATCTCGGGCGCGCCGTCGGCGACGGCGGTGCAAGCTGGTCCGCCGTCACCGGGCCCGATGGGCGGGGCACGGCGCGCACCCTGGATGGCAATCGCGTGGACCTCGATGCGCCGGGACGGCGCTTCCGGCCGGTGGTCTATCTCTACGACAACTACCCGGGCGGCATCGGGCTGGCGGCGCCGCTGCACGAGCGCCGCGACGAGATCGTGCAGCGTGCACGGGAACTCGTGTCCAGTTGCCCGTGCCCCGAGGGCTGCCCGGCCTGCGTCGGACCGGTACTCCCCCGCGGCGAGGGGCGCGGCATGACGCCCAAGGCCGCCGCGGTACGCGTGCTCGAACTCTTCCTGGCGCCGGCACCACCGCAGGGCCGGTCGGCATGAACGGGACGCTGGCCAGCCGGCTCGGCCGTCTGAGTCCCGCTCTCCTTTCCCCGCAACCGGTTGCGCGGCCCGGCGCCGAGCGCTCCCTGACTCAGCTCATCGAGCGGATCGAGAAGCTGCGCGGGCGAGCGCAACAGCGGACGGCGGTTTCGGCCGGACCCGGGCGCACCCTGCAGGAGGAACTGGGAGCTGCGCAAGTGGCGCCGGGGCTGTTGCTGGTGGAGCGGCGCTACCCGCTCTGGTACCGCCACGGCTGCGTGGCGCTGCGGGATTGCTATCGCAGCCTGCGCGCCGGACCGCAGCTCCGGCTGGAGGGCGATACCGACCCGATGGAACTCGTTTTCCTCGACACCGAAACCAGCGGCCTTGCCGGGGGCACGGGAACCGTCGCCTTCCTGATCGGGCTGGGCTGGCTCACCGCGGAAGGTTTCCTGCTGCGCCAATACCTGATGACGCGCTTTTGCGCCGAAGCCCCGATGCTGGCGCGGCTTGCCCGCGATCTGGCCGGGCGTGCCGGCATCGTCACCTACAACGGCAAGTCCTTCGACGCACCATTGATCGCCACCCGCGCCCGGCTCCACGGCATCGAATCGCCCATCAACGGCGCGTGCCACATCGATCTGCTGCACGCGGCGCGCCGGCGCCATGGCAAGCAGTGGCCGGACTGCCGCCTGAAAACCGCCGAGGCGCGGGCGTTGCGCTTCGCCCGCCGCGACGATCTGCCCGGCGAGATGGCGCCTTTGGCGTGGCGTCAGCTCGTGTCGGGCGCACGCTCCGAGCTACTGCCGGGGGTGCTGCGGCACAACCGGGACGACATCCTGAGCCTCGCCGCCCTGCTCGCGGCGCTCTCCGATCCGCCGCCGGCGGGAAGCTCGATCGCGATGCAGCTTTAGGCCCTGAAAGTACTGCTGATCCGCCGAGGCGCCAAGCGGGCCGTCAACGCCAGCGTTCAGATGGGGCACAGATGCGTGCAAGGGATTTCTTGCCGCCACTGCCACCCCTTGCAACGCCCAGACGGCTATGGCTATGATCGGCTCGGATTGCTACGAGAAAGGAAAGCGGGCCGAGGGACACCCTTCGGTCTGTCCGGCGCCGCTGCCCGGACTCAAGGACCCGGCCCACCGCGCAAGAACAATGAAGCCCTCTGAAGCCCTTCGACTGCACCGAGACGCGATCAGGCGTGTCATCGAACGCAACGACGCCTGCAATCCACGTATTTTCGGCTCTGTCTTGCACGGTGATGATACGGATGGCAGCGATCTTGACATCCTGGTTGACCCCATCGACGGCAGAACGTCACTCGTCAGTCTGGTCAGGATCAAGCGCGAACTCGAACAACTCCTGGGGGTCAGGGCCGATATTCAGACCCCTATGTCGCTTCATGAGCGATTCAGGCAGGCGGTCCTCCAGGAGGCTATCCCGGTATGAGCAGGATCCCTCGAAGAGTGCTGGATCGCGTTCGCGACATGCTGGAAGCCATCCGCAATGCCCGGTCGGACATCGGCGATCTTGGCAAGGAGCAATTTCTGGCGGACGGCAAGACCCAGCGGGCCGTAATCGAAAGCATCATTGTCATCGGCGAAGCCGCCAACAACGTCATGCGCCTCGATCCGTCGATAGAGCAGAACTACCCATCGGTCTGGCAGCATTTTCGTGATGCCTACGACATGCGCATTGTGCTGACGCATGAGTATTTCCGGGTCGACGCGGCGATTGTCTGGACCACCGTCAAGAACAACCTGCCGGAACTTGAAAGCCTGCTGATCGCTTTCTCTGCCCAGAACGATTGAGGCGCGGACGGATAGGAGACAGCATGGCCAAAGGCCCGCCGCCCATGCAAAAACAGGCCCATCGCCAGGCTTCTGATACCTCCTCATCTCCTGAATCTCCCGACCTACCGGGTACCGCACGTCGATTTCGACGATCACGAGCGCCACGTCACGCCGAGGCCGTAGCGCCTCTCAGGGCTGCCCCTTACCGCACCTCTGAAAACTACCCGCGCGGCACTCTCCGATTCGCCGCCGGCGGAAGCCTCCACGTTGCGACAGCCTCGATGCTCTTGAGTCCCCGTGTTCGCCGGCTTGGCGAGAGCTACTTCACCGGGATTTTCTGATCCAGCACCGCCACCGCCGTGATCGCATTGTCCGGGCTGCCCTCGATCACCTTGTCCGAGTAGGTGAGGTAGGTCAGCGTATTGCGCTTGACGTCGATCATGCGCACCACCCGCACATGCTTGAAGATGAAGGAGGCGCCCTGCTTGAACACCTCTTCCTGCAGCGGCAGGGGCCTGGCGAAGCGGATCGGCCCCACCTGACGGCAGGCCACGGAAAAGCGGGAAGGATCCTTGGCGACGCCGATCGCGCCGGAAAACCCGCCGGTCTTGGCGCGCGAGATGTAGCAGGCGACGCCCTGCACCGCCGGGTCGTCGAAGGCCTCGACCACGATCTTGTGATCCGGGCCGAGCCACTGGAACGCGGTGTCCACCGAGCCGATCTCCTCCGCAGCGGCATTCACAGCGATGACTGCGCCAAGCAAGGTGATGATTCTCTTCATGGGTGCTCCGGGTGTGTCTGTTGCGGTCAGGCGATCATGGCAGAGCAGGTGCCCACAGGATTGTCGTGGCTCAGGCGCTGGCAAGCAAAGCGAGAAAAGCGTCCGGGGTCACGATCGGGCAGGTCGTTTTGGGCGAGAGACTCAGCAGGTCGTGGTCACCAGTGACGAGGTAGTCCGCGTTGCCGGCTGCCGCGAGTACCAGGAAGGGTACATCGAACGGATCGCGACACACCGGCATTCGCGGCGACTTTGCCGGCACACGCACGGTGGTGCAGTAAGGCAGGTAGTCGGCCAGCAACTCCTGCTGCTCCGCCGCGGTGAGCCTGAACTTGGGGTATGCCAGCACGCGTATCAATTCCTCCGTCGTGATCCTGGACACCAGGGGCACGCATCGCCCGTCCTGCCAGGCGTGACGCAACGAGGCGAGTCGCCCCTGTGCGAACACCAGGGCTGAGAGCACGACATTCGTGTCCAGCACGACCCTCGGGGACTGCAATCACTTCCTGGTCGGGGCGGTGGATTGGCGAGCCCAGGCCACGGCATCCGCGATGTCCTGCTCATTGAGATCGAGTTCGGCAAGCTTGGCACGTACCGCGTCCGCACGCTGAATGCGCACCGGCGTCAGGATGATCTGGCCGTCGCGGGCTTGCACGTCGAAATACTCGGCCGGACCGACGGCGTTGGTGACGGCTTTGGGCAGGGTCAACTGGTTCTTCGCCGTGATCTTGGCAAGCACGAGGATCTCCGTCATGCGGAATGTAAGGAATCCTTACAATAGCAGATGGCCGAATCCGACTCAAGCGGCCGACCGTTGAAGCGGGTCGGCCTTCGCGCGTTGCGGTCGGAACGCCCGCTGTATAAACTCATGTGTAAGGAGTTACACATGGCCACAAACCTTTCGCTTGACCCGGATCTGATCGAACGCGCGCTGAAGGTAAGCGGTGAGCGGACGAAGAAGGCGGCGGTTACCCGCGCACTGGAAGAGTTCATCGCCCGCCGCAGGCAGAAGAGCATTGTCGAATTGATGGGCAAGCTCGAATGGGATAAGTCATTCGACTACAAGGCCGAGCGCTCTCGTCGGTGACCCTGTTCGTCGATACCAGCGTCTGGTCTCTCGCCCTGCGTCGCGACGGAGACACGATGTCGCCCGAGGTGCAAGCGCTGCGCCATGCCATCGAGGGCGGCGACATCGTCGTGACCACGGGACTGGTCCTGCAGGAACTGCTCCAGGGATTCGCCGGCCCGCGAGCGCGCACCGATATCATCGAACGATTCAGTTCACTGCCTTTCCTTACTCCCGATCGGCAGGATCACATTGACGCCGCAGACCTGCGCAATCGCTGCCGTCGCGCCGGCGTGCAGGTCGGCACGATCGACGCACTGCTCGCGCATTTGTGCATTCGTCACGAACTGACGCTCCTGACGACCGATAACGACTTTGTCCGGGCCACCGCTCACTGCCCACTACGGGTGTGGAGACAGAATCGTTAGTACATGCGTGCCGGCAAGTCCGCCGAAGGTTCAGACCTGGCCAGGACTCGTCCGCGGAAAATCTTCCGCAACATCGATCCTGGCCGTTCGGAGTCGTCTGCGGCCGATGAATGGCGGAAGTGGCCGCGGCTGATCCAGGCCGCTGTCCAGGCGCGAGTCAACACGGTCGGCGAATTGTGCTTGACAGGGTTGTGGCGTCTGCTGCGACCATGCGAAGCGTCGATGCGGGACACCGCCGCAGTGCTGTCCCGCACTCGATTCAGCGCAGCCGTCACAGATACCGATCGAAACCTGCCCTCGGCGTCAGCCGGCCTTGCGCTGCTGGGCAATGCGCACCAACTTGAGCACCAGCAGGATCGGCCAGATGCCGTGCCAGAACAGATCGAAGATGTCGATCGGCCGCGTCAGGGTGCCGGCCTGGAGCATTTTCAGCTTTTCCCACAGGTGCGGTTCGGGCGTGAATGGTGCGAAGGTCATGAACGCCGCGATCACGGCGATCAGCGGCAGGGGAATCTTGTCGAGCCATCTCATTCTGTTGCTCTACCTCGGCGCTGTTTGTTCTACGGCGGATGCATCTACCACCCCAAACGCTACCGGATTTCGTTGCGCCACGCAGGATACCGTCGATCGAAGATGGGGCCGGCGCCCGGGCCTTACAATAGCGGCGGCACACCGGAAGCGAGGGGCAGAGCCGATCTGCAGCCGCCCGCGGGCTCATCTGCTGAGCCCGGCGGTCGGGAGAATGCGGCTTGTGGGCCGCGCTTCCGCGCGCCAATACCAGACCGACAGCCGGACACCCCTTAGCGCCGCCGAACGCCGACCAGACCGAATCGCCAAGAATCCCGACCACCGCCGCTTCCGATGCTCCAGCTCACCCTGTCCAACCGCTTCGAGATCCTGCTCGACCGGCTCCTCGATCGGATGGGGGAAGAGCAGCCGGGACCGTTCGAGGCGCAGCAGGTCATCGTGCCCAGCACGGCCCTGCAGCGGCGCATCGAACTGGCACTCGCCGACCGGCAGGGGATCTGCGCCCATGTCCGCTTCACCTATCTCGCGCAATGGCTGTGGACGCAGATCGGGCAGGTGGTGCCGGTTCAGGATGTCTCGCCCTTCGCTCCGGACCTGCTGGCGTGGCGGGTGTTCGAGGCGCTGGGCGACGGCGCATTCACGGCGGACCACCCGCGGCTGGCCCGCTACCTGGCCGGCGCCGACCCGGTGATGCGCCTGGATCTCGCGCGCCGCATCGCCCAACTCGTCGAACACTACATCACCTACCGGCCGCAGTGGCTCGCCGCCTGGTCGGAGAAGAAGCCGGCCGGAATCCCGGCGCTCGACGCCTCCGGCGCCGAGGACGAAGCCTGGCAGGCGGCGCTGTGGCGCCGCATCACGGCGGAACTCGGCACGGCCCGCGAGCATCCGGCGGCAGCGTTCTTCCGCCGCATCGAAGCCATGGGTGCGGACGCGGCGCAGCGGGCGGCACTGCCACCATCGGCCCACGTCTTCTGCCTGCCCGCGCTGCCGCCGCTCTACCTCGAAATCCTGCGCCAGCTCGGCCGCTGGACGCATCTCCATCTTTATGTCCTGAATCCCTGCCGCGAGTACTGGTTCGAGATCGTGGAGCCGAAGCGCCTGAGCTATCTCGCCGCCCGCCGCAGCACGGACTATCACGAAATCGGCAACAGCCTGCTGGCCTCCTGGGGCAAGCAGACCCAGGCCCACATCGATCTCCTGCTCGCCGAGCGACGACGCCATCGTGGAGTCGGACAGCGCCTTCGTGCCCAGCGGTGCAACGACGCTGCTGGCGCGGGTGCAGGACGCCATCCTCGACCTCGAAGAACCGGCACCGGGCAGCGTCTCGCTGGATGCACGACGATCGCAGCATCGAGGTCCATGTCTGCCATTCGCTGACGCGCGAACTGGAAGTGCTGCAGGACCAGTTGCTCGCCCTGTTCGCCGGCCCGAATCCGCCGCGATCCGGCGAGATTCTCGTGGCGACGCCGGACCTGGAAGCGGCCGCCCCGCTGATCGATGCCGTGTTCGGCACCGCGCCGCCGGAGCGGCGCATTCCCTACCGGATTACCGGGCAGGCGCAGCGCCGCATCAACCCGGTGGCGCGCGCCCTGGACGCGCTGATGGCGCTGAGCGCCGGCCGCCACGCGGCGAGTGCGGTGTTCGATCTGCTGCAGCAGGCGCCGGTGGCGCAGCGTTTCGACCTCGACGCGGAAGAACTGGATGCGATCCACGACTGGATCCGGGAAGCCGGCATCCGCTGGGGGCTGGACGGCGACGAGCGCCGCACCCTCGGCCTGCCTGCGGACGAGCGCCACACCTTTCGCGACGGCCTGCAGCGCCTCTATCTGGCCTACGCCCTGGGCGAAGCGCCGGTCTGCATCGACGGCCGCGTCGGCAGCGGCAATCCGGAGGGCCAGATCGCCTTCGCGCTCGGGCCGCTTCTGGCGCTACGTCGAGGCGCTGCGTGCGCTGCGCAGCACCTGGCAGCGGCCGGCGGCGGCCGCGGAATGGCGCTCGCGGCTCGCCGCCGCAGTGGAAACTTTCGTCTTCCCATCCACCCAATGGACCGAGGATAGTCGCAGCGTCCAGGCCGCCATCGGCGAGATGGCGCAGAACATGGCGCGGGGCGGACTGCGTGGCGCCGTGCCGCTCGAGGTGGTGCGGGCGGCGCTGGGAGAACTGCTGGACGACCCGGCGCGAGGCGGAGTCCCGACCGGTGCGGTGACCTTTTCCGCCATCAGCAGCCTGCGCGGCCTGCCCTACCGCATCGTCTGCGTCATCGGCATGAACGACGGCGCCTTCCCGAGCGCCGCCCGCCCGCTCGAATTCGATCTCATGGCGCTGCAGCCGCAGCGGGGCGACCGGCAGCGCCGCAGCGACGAGCGCAACCTGTTCCTCGACCTGCTGCTCGCCGCGCGCGAGCGCTTCTACCTGAGCTACGCCGGACACAGCATCCGCGACAACAGCGCGCAGCCGCCGTCGGTGCTGGTGTCCGAGCTGCTCGACTACGTGACTCGCGCCTGCGGCTGCGGCGCCGACGCCGAGTCCGCGGTGCGGCGCCGGCTGGTGGTGGAGCACCCGCTGCAGGCGTTTTCTCCGCAGTATTTCCTCGCATCTTCGGCGCAGCCCCGGCTGCGCAGTTTCAATGCCGAATACTGCGAGGCCCTGCGCGCGTCGCTAGGCGCGGTGCCGGTGGACGCGGCTCGCGCGGCCGCCGAGCATGGGGAGGACGGCGCGGAGGACGAAGAGGACACGGCAGCCGCCGCGCTCCCCTTCTTTTCCCGGCCCCTCCCCGCGCCGGAGCCGGAATGGCATACGCTGCGGCTGGATCAGCTCGCGCGCTTCTTCGCCAACCCCTGCCGCTTCCTGCTGCGCGAGCGTCTCGGCATCGCCCTGCCGCGGCCCGAGGAGGAACTGCTCGACGAAGAGCCCTTCCTGCCGGACTGGCCCGGCCGTCAGGCCCTGGCCGAGCGCCTGCTGCCGGCGCTGCTGAGCGGATGCGGCGCGTCCGAATTGCTGGAGCTGGCGCGGGCCGGCACCGACTACCCGCCGGGGACGCTCGGCGACACCGCCCTCGCCGCGGAGATCGGCATCCTGCGCCGCTTCGCGTCCGCCTTGCAGGCCGATCTCGCCGAACCGCCGCAGCCGCCCCATGCCGCCGCGCTGGACTTCGAGATCGCGGGCGAAGCGTGGCGCATCGAAGGCGCGATCGCCGAACTGCGCTCCGGCGCTCTGGTGCGCTGGCGCTATGACGAGGCGCGTGCCGCAGACTACCTCGCCGGCTGGATCGACCACCTCTTCCTTTGCGCCACACTGCCCCACGGCACCCGGGTCGAGACGCGATGGCACTCGCGCGACGGCATCTATCGCCTCAAGCCCTGCAGCGACGCCCGAGCCCGTCTCGCGCAACTGGTGAGCCTGTACCGGCAGGGGCTGTCGGAGCCGCTGCATTTCTTTCCCAAGAGCGCATGGGACTATGTGGTTGCGGACGGCAATCTGGGCAAGGCGCGCAGTCGCTGGAGAAGCACCCGCGAGCGGCCCTTCGGCGAGGACCGCGATCCGGCCTACCGGCTCGCACTGCGCGGCATCGCCGACCCCCTGGACCAGCAGTTCGTCGAGCTTGCGGCGACGGTGCTGCAGCCGCTGCGCGAGCACCTGGAGGATCCGCGCCAATGAGACTTGTCGGGCCGCCCCGTGGGCGAAGGCTCCCTCTCGGAGGGAAGACGCGCAGCGCCAAGGGTGCCCCAATGAGCCGCCCCGCCAAGGCTCGCCGGTGCGATGAGGCCGCTCGACGTCTTTTCCTGCGCGCTCGACGGCATCAATCTGATCGAGGCCTCCGCCGGCACCGGCAAGACCTGGAACATCTGCGCACTGTACCTGCGGCTGCTGCTGGAGCGCCGGCTCGAAGTGCAGCGCATCCTGGTGGTCACCTTCACCAATGCCGCCACCGCCGAGCTGCGCAGCCGCATCCGCACCCGCATCGTCGAAACCCTGGCGTACCTGGTCCAGCGCACAGCAGCGGCGGATCCCTTCGTTCCCGCCCTGGTGGAGGCGGTGTCGCAAAACGCGGCTCGCGCTCCCGCAGAGATGAGCGCGCTGCTCGAAGCGGCGCTGCAGACGTTCGACGAGGCCGCCATCTTCACCATCCACGGCTTCTGCCAGCGCGCCCTGGCCGAGACCCCCTTCGCCGCGGGACTGCCTTTCGGCATCGAGCTGGTCGAGGACGACGCGGAGCTGCGGCGCGAGGCGGTGGCCGACTTCTGGCGCCGCAACGTGTCCGCCGCGCCCCTTTCGCCCGCTCTCGCCGGCTGGCTCGCACGGAGCGGGGATTCGCCCCAGAGTTGGTCGGAACTGCTGGCCCGGGTGCAGGCCAAGCCCCTGTCGCAAATGATCTGGCCGGACGATCCGGATGAGATGGGCGATCCGGATGAGGCGGGCCTTGCCGCCGCCTTCGAAGCCGCGCGGGAGATCTGGGCAGCGAACGGCAGCGCAGCCACCGCCACGATCCTCGCCCGCCTGGCGGCACTCAACGCAAACTCCTACAAGGCGGACGCGGTGCGCCAGGGAGAGACGGAATGGGAGCGCTGGTTTGCCGGCGGCGACCCGCTGGCGCCGGAGATCGCCCTCGACGGCAAGACCAAGCTCTTCCGCGCCGGCTTTCTCGCCGCCAGGACGAAGAAGAACGAGACCACCCCGACGCACCCCTTCTTCGATGCCGCGGAGGCGCTGCTGGCGCGGCGCGAGCAGACCGAAGCGCGGCTCGAACGGCTGCGCCTGCGACTGCTGCGCGACATGCTGGACCAAGCCGGCCCCCGGCTGCGGGCGAAGAAGCGCGAGCGGCGCCTGGCCGCCTTCGACGACATCCTGTACAACGCCTTCGATGCGCTGCGCGGCGGCGCCCACCCCTGGCTCGCGGCCTCGCTGCGCCGGCGCTATCCGGCGGCCCTGATCGACGAGTTCCAGGACACGGATCCGCTGCAGTTCGCCGTTTTCGACGCCATCTACGGCAGCGCCGGCGAAGCGGCAGCGGCAGCGGCAGCGCAGGGCCGCTGTTCCTGGTGGGCGATCCCAAGCAGGCGATCTACAGCTTCCGCAACGCCGATCTGCACACCTATCTGCAGGCCAAGCGTCGCGCCGGTATCTGCCATACCCTGGCCGACAATCAACGCTCGGTCGAAGGGCTGATCCTCGCCTGCAACCGCCTGTTCGGAGGCAACCCCAGGGGCTTCATCCTGCCCGGGATCGACTACCAGGAGGTCCATCTCGGCGCCAAGCCGCGCCCACCCTTCGTCGACCGCAGCCAAGCCGGCACGGGCCCGGCGGCGCTGCGCATCTGGCGCCTGCCGCGGGACGCGGACGGCCGCTATCTGCTGCGCGACCAGGCGCGGGAGCGGGCGGTGCAGGCCACCGCCGCCGAGGTGGCGCGGCTGGTGCGCGAAGGCGCCGCCCAGCGCATCACCGTGGACGGCCGCGGCCTGCTCGCCGGCGATATCGCGGTGCTGGTGAAAAGCCATGCCCAGGGCAGCCTGATCAAGCAGGCACTCGGAGCACTCGGCATCGGCAGTGTCGAGCTCTCGCGCGAGAGCATTTTCGCCACGCCGGACGCGCAAGAGCTGGAGCGGGTGCTGCTGGCGATCGCCGAGCCCGGCCATCCCGTGCGCCTGCTCGCCGCCTTCGCCACGGAACTGATGGGCCGCGATGCGCAGGCCGTCCTGGCCCTGTCCCGCGACGAGGGCGAGCTGCTGCGGGCGGTGGCCCGCTTCACCGGCTATCGCGACGCCTGGCTCGAACGCGGCTTCGGCTTCATGCTCAGGCAATGGACGGAGGCCGAGGGCGTCGCCCGGCGGCTGCTCGCTCGCGCCGACGGGGAACGCCGCCTGACCAATCTCCTGCATCTGGGCGAACTGCTGCACCAGGCCGCCGTGTCCCACGCCGGGGCGGAAGCGCTGCTGCGCTGGCTGGCGGATCGCCGCAGGGAGGCGGTGAGCAGCGAGGACGCGCAACTGCGGCTGGAATCGGACCGCAATCTGGTGCAGATCGTCACCATCCACAAGGCGAAAGGCCTGGAATACGAAGTGGTGTTCTGCCCTTTCCTGTGGGACGGCTTGCAGGTCCGCGCGCGGCGAGTCCGAGGGACGGGAGTACCACGACGACGCGGGCAACGGCATCATCGATTTCCGTCCCGAGGCGGCCGCGGACGAGGAAATCAAGCGCCGCCGCCGCGAAGAGGCCGACGCCGAGTTCGTGCGCCTCGCCTATGTCGCCCTCACCCGGGCGGTGCACCGCTGCTACCTGGTCGCCGGCTGCTACCTGTTCAAGGCCGGACGGGGTGACCCGAGCCTCACCCAGAGCACCCGCAGCCTGCTCAACTGGCTCGTTGCCGGCAGCGATCTGTCCCATGAAGAATGGTGGTCCCACAAGCTCGGGCCCGACACTATCGAGGCCGCCTGGCAGCGCATCGCCCAAGAGGGCGCGCCCCATGTCGCGCTGAGCAGACCTACCCGATGCTCCCGCTGAGCCGGTGGCGGGCGATGTTCCCTCGCCCGAGGCGTTGAGCGCCCTGCCCCCGCCGTCGCGCCTACCGGAAGCTTGGCGCATCGGCAGCTTCAGCAGCCTGCAGCACGGCGCCGAGCACGAGGCCGCCGCGGCGGACCATGACGCGCGTGCTCAGGGTCGTGCCGAAGCCGGACCGGCACCGGAACTGCCGGCGCAGGACATCCTGCGCTTTGCGCGCGGACCGTCCGCCGGCGACTGCCTGCACGCCGTCTTCGAGCGCGCCGATTTCACCGATCCGGCGAGCTGGGACGGCGCCATCGAGCGCGCCTTGGCGGTCTACCCCCAGCGCCTGCGCGGCATCAACGGGGACGCGGCGGCTGCGCTGCAGCGGGCGATGCTGCGCGGCATGCTCGCCGACGTCCTCGCCACGCCTGTGCACGACGGCGTCGTGCTGCGCGATGTGCCCGGCAATCGCCGGCTGACCGAACTCGGCTTCAACCTGTCCGCCGGGGAAATCACGGCGGCCCGGCTCAATGGCTGGCTGAAGGACCACGGCTACCCCATGCCGCGGCTCACCTTCGCGCCGCTCGACGGCTATCTCAAGGGCTACATCGACCTCGTGTTCGAAGACGCCGGGCGCTACTACATCCTGGACTGGAAATCCAATCATCTGGGCTACGCCCGGGAGGACTACGCCGAGGACAGGCTGGCCCTGGCGATGCAGCAGCATGGCTATCACCTGCAGTACCTGCTGTATGCGGTGGCACTGCACCGATACCTGGGCCGCCGGCTTGCCGACTACGATTACGAGCGCGACTTCGGCGGCGCTCTCTATCTGTTCGTGCGCGGCGTACGGCCGGGCTGGACCGACGGCGCGGGCCGGGCGCTCGGCACCTGGTTCCACCGGCCCGCCGCGGCTGCCATCGCCGCCCTCGACGCCCTGCTCGCCGGCTCTGCCGCGGCCATTGCCACATGAACTTCCTGGAAGCGAGCCACGCGCCGCAGATCGATCTCGCCCAGGGCTTCGCCACCCACGTCGTGGAATGGGCACGTAGGCGCGGCGCCCCGGCGCCATCGCTGGCAGTGCTCGAGACGGCCGCGGCGCAGGCCAGCCTCGCCACCGCCGAGGGCCACGTCTGCGCCCTGCTCGGCGACATCGCCGCCGCTTTCCCCGAGCACTCCATCGACGAACTTCGCAGCAGCCTGCTCGCTTCGGGAATGGTCGGAACGCCGGACAGGAATGAAGTGCTGCCGCTGGTGCTCGACGCGGCGAATCGGCTCTATCTGCGGCGCTATTTCGACTACGAGCGGCGCCTCGCCGCCAGTCTCCTGCGCCGCGCGGCGGCAGACACCGGGCCGGTTGCAGTGCCCGCCCTGCGCGCCCGGCTCGATGCGTTGTTCGCTCCAAATGCCCCGCGCCTCGGCGACCGGCCCGACTGGCAGAAACTGGCGGCGGCGCTGGCCGCGCAACGCACGCTCACCGTCATCAGCGGCGCCCCCGGCACCGGCAAGACCACCACCGTGGCAGCCGTGCTTGCCTGCCTGCTGGAACAGAATCCGGATGCGCGCATCGCCCTCGCCGCTCCCACCGGCAAGGCAGCCGCCCGCATGCTGGAGGCGCTGCGCGAGCGCGCGCAGCATCTCCCGCCGCAAATCCGGCAGCGCCTGCCGCAGGAGTCCTACACCATCCATCGCCTGCTCGGCGCGACGGCGAAACCGGGCCGTTTCCGTCACCACGCGGCGAACCTCCTGCCCCTGGACGCGCTGGTGGTGGACGAAGCCTCCATGCTGGATCTTGCCCTGGCGGTGCATCTGGTGGAGGCGATGCCGGATCCGGCCCGACTGATCCTGCTCGGCGACAAGGACCAGCTGGCTGCGGTCGAAGCGGGCGCGGTGTTCGCCGAGCTTTCCGCGGATCCGACCCTGTCGCCGCGCTGCGTGGCACGGCTGGCGCAGGCGACGGGCACCCCGGCCGAACGCATCCTGCCGCCGGCGCCGACGCAGCCCTCGCCGCTCGCCGACACGGTGGTGTGGCTCACGCAGAGCCACCGCTTCGCCGCCGATTCGGGCATCGGCCGCCTCGCCGCGGACATCAACGCCGGCGCGGCCGATCGGGCGCTGGAATGGATGGTCGCGGGTGCGGATGCGTCCGTATCGTGGATCGAGGATGGGGCGGCGGAGCCCGCGCCTTCCACCCGCCGGCGCATGATCGAAGGCTATGGCGCCTACCTCGACGCCCTGCGGCTCGGCGCCGGCGACAAGGCGGCGATCTTCGCCGCCTTCGATCGCTTCCGCGTGCTGTGCGCCGTGCGCGACACCGGGCGCGGGGTCGATGCCCTCAACGCCCTCGTCAGCGACCATGTTCGAGCCGCGCTGGACCATCCGCTCGACCCCGGCGCCCCCTCGCCCTGGTATCCGGGCCGGCCGGTGATGATCCTGCGCAACGACTATGTGCTGGGGCTGTACAACGGCGATGTCGGCATCTGCCTGCCTGGTGAGGACGATGAGCTGATGGTCTGGTTTGCACAGGCGGCGTCCGGTTTCCGCTGCCTGGCGCCGCTGCGACTGCCCGAGCACGACACCGCCTACGCCAGCACGGTGCACAAGTCCCAGGGATCGCAGTTCGGCTCCGTCCTGTTGCTGCTGCCGGAGCAGGCGGGCAAGGTGATGACGCGCGAACTGGTCTATACGGCCGTGACGCGCGCCGCGCAGGCCGTCACCCTCATCGGCGCGGCCGAAGTGTTTCGCGCGGCCTGCGCCCGCCCCACGCTGCGCCATGCCGGCCTGATCGACCGCATGCGGCAAGCTGGCGCGGAGCCGACGAGCGCAACGTGATGCGGTGGCGGGCGAGCCCGAGTGGCGTCCGTCCGCAGGCCACGCTCCTGCCTATGGCAGAATAGGAGCACCCCGCCGCGTCCTCTCGCCCATGCCCGCATCCCTCGACGGTCTCCTGGTGGTGGCGATCGCCTCCCGCGCCCTGTTCGATTTCGAGCAGGAAAACCGGGTCTTCGACCCCGCCGACGATGGCCCCTATCGCGAACTCCAACTGTCGCGGCTGGACGTGCCGGCGCCGGGCGGCGTCGCCTATCCGCTGGTCAAGAAGTTGCTCGAATTCAACACGCCGGACCAGCCGCGGGTCGAGGTGGTGATCCTGTCGCGCAACGACCCGGTGAGCGGACTGCGCATCTTCCGCTCCGCCGACGCCGCCCGACTGGCCCTCACGCGCGGCGTATTCACCCGGGGGCGTTCCCCCTATCGCTACCTCAAGCCGTTGCAGGCAGACCTGTTCCTTTCCGCCAACGAGGAGGACGTGAAGAGCGCGCTGGCATCCGGCTTCGCCGCCGCACGCGTCTATCCGGAGTCGGCGCGCGCCGCCGAGTCGCACCCCGGGGAAGTGCGCATCGCCTTCGACGGCGACGCCGTGCTGTTCAGCGACGAGGCGGAGATCGTCTATCGCCGCGACGGGCTCAAGGCCTTCGAGAACCACGAGGCGGAGAAGGCGAGCCGGCCGCTCGAACCGGGACCGTTCAAGTCTTTCCTGGAGGCGCTGCATCGGCTGCAGACCCTGGCCGGCCACGAAGTCGGGATGCGCATCCGCACGGCGCTCGTCACCGCCCGCAGCGCGCCGGCCCACGAACGGGCGATCAAGACGCTGATGAGCTGGAACATCGACGTGGACGAGGCGATGTTTCTCGGCGGCCTGGACAAGGGTGCCTTCCTGAAAGAATTCGAGCCGGACTTCTTCTTCGACGACCAGACCGGCCATTGTCAATCCGCCGCGACGGCCGGTCCGACCGGCCATGTGGCGAGCGGCATCGCCAACCACTGACATCCGGGCGGACGAGCGCTACCCGTATTGCCGCATGGCGGCCCGCAGCGCTTCCTTCACCCGGTCGCGAAACCGCGCCGGCTCCTCTGGTAGGTTTACACAAGACCATGACAGGCATGACATACGCAGTAGTATACTGACGTCGGTTTTCCAGATAAGACCGGTCGGACCGAGGTGAACGTCGGGCCTACCTCCTGGCACAAGGCGGTTGCATTTGCGAGAGACTGCAACTTTAGGTTGGTCCACGGAACGTCTGGCGAGAGTCGGCGCGGCAAAAGGCAACGCGCGCGTTGGCGGTAGAGCGCTGGACCATTTGTTGTGCTTTATCAAGGAGCGCAGCGACCGCGAAGACGCGCTTGTGGAAGTGTTCGAAGGGTTCGAGCGCAAAGTTGACATTCTATCGATTCCGCACTCACCGCCATCGGCACTTCAATCACGCGCGGCTGCAAGGTGCAGAGCACCGGCTTCGGGGCGTCTTGGACGGCGACGCGAAAGCCGCGCAAGGGCTTCAATCCGAAGTCCAGGGAACCAATCAAGATCCCGACCAACACAGCGGCGCCATTTTTACTACCGGCGGACGACCCAGAACACTGCTCGACAAGAAGCAGGCAGGATGGCAGCACCGCGCAACGCGCTTCAATCAAGGGTGGGTTGGCGGCGTAGGACCAAGTTCTCGGATTCCAGCGATCGCCGAGGTCTGTTTGCCAGCACGGCCAGCGCGACCCAATCGGCGAGCAAGCGCCGGACGATCCGAACACAGGCGATCACGTCCAGATCATGCCAAAGCAATGCGCGTCGTGATCAATTCGATCGCACCAGATCGAACAATTGCGCAGCCCAGACCGCACCACCGAGGCTGCAGCGCGGCTTGTTTCGTCATGATGGCGCTGCGTTCGGGTCCTCGCCCTGCCAGTGTTTCGCCTGCGGCCGCGCCGGACTCAGTTCCGGGTGCAGCGCCGCCTTCGTCAGGAACCGGGAACTGATCCGCGGGTAAGCAACAGGAAAAGCGAGGCCGGCAGCTGGTACAGGCTCAGGCTCAGGCCCGGGCCCGGGCCCGGGCCGGCCAAGTCTGAAGTAGAGCGCCGATGCGAGCAGGATGCTGCTGGCGCCCAGAGCCCAGATACTCCACGGCCAGGAAGCTGCGTCCGCGGTTGTGAATGACCAGGAAATGTTGGCCACCAGGGCGTTGCCCGCCAAGTCCTTGACCCGCGGATTCGTGGCTCCACCTTTGACTGTGGCAGTGTAGGTTACCCCGGGAACCAGCGGGGCACTCGATGTGAGCGTTGCGGTGCGTGACAGCGCGCTGTAGGCGAGCGTGGCGGGCACCACGGCGTTCGAGGCATCGCGCAATTCGAACGTGGTGGAGTTGATCGTTGCCGGATCTACTGCCTCGTTGAAAGTCGCCATGACACTCGTGGTAACGCCAATCCCGGTCACCCCGTTGTGCGGAACGCTTGCGGCCTGCGTCGGCGGCGTGGTGTCGGCTGCGTAGGTGGCGACGTATGCGCCCGCGACCGCCAGGAAAGTACCGTACTCGATGCCCTTCGCGGCTCCGATAGCGAAAGGGACTGGCGCTCCACCTCTCGTAATCGAACGAAGAACACCGCCGGATACGTGAAGGGGCACCATGGCCTGAAGCCCAATCGCGCCGCGACCCGGTACGACCGTGAAGCGCAAGGCACCGCCGCCCCACTCTATGGAAGAAAACGATGAGCTATTTCGACCATCGAGCCAAGTCAGCATCTGACGACTGGAGACTACGGGAACGCCGCGCGAGAGCGCCGACGCGACGACGGCGTCAGAAACTGCCGAGGGATTGACGTCGGTGTGGGCGTTGACCGTGTAGGCACCGTAGTGCTCCTCCGGCCCCAATGCCCGGGTCAGAAGCGTGTCGATCGTAAATGGGAATCTCTGACCAGACTCGTCCGTCATCTGGGTCACAGCCTGATAGACGTCGATCATCGTTCCATCGAGGTCTGCGAAACGCATGGGCATGGCCGAGCCAGTCATGTGCCCCGGCGTATCATTGACCCAGCCCGGCGGCCAATAATAATAGCTGGTATCCAGGCGCATTCCGTGTTTCAACTGTACCTTCGCCCCCGTCGCCCAATCACTCCACGCTATGCAATGGTGCCTCTGCGTTGTTGGAGCGGGGATGCCCGGGAAAGCGGCCGTCCAGGCTGCAATCTGTTGAACATAAGAGGCCTCGAGTGAAGCGGGGGTGAAGTCAGCACAACCAGTATTGATATGCAAGCCGACCTCGAATCCGGCTGCATTGAATGTGGCGGCCTGGGCATCCGTTAGCGGTGTGTTGGGGAACATGTAAGATGTTCCACGTACGCATTCCCAATTCGCAACGCTACAACCTGCGGGACTACTGGCGATGAATTGGCCGAATCGACCCGCGGTGCCCCCTCTCGCATGATCGTCACCCGTCATGATTACGACGGCCTTCTTGCCGTTGGGGAAATACCAGAAGCGCGGTAGCGGCTTCTTGCCAAGATTCATGTTCAAGATGAGATTCGCGAGCAAGCGCTGTTGCTCGTCCGCCTGAGGAATCGTCACCTTGTTCCGGTCTGCCCAATTGGGCTGAGGATCGCCGACCGCAGGGCCATAAAACTTGTCGTCAGGACGTATCGGCGTAAACCCGTCACGCTCCTCGGCGGCCCAGGCAGGATTGCCTTGGCGCGTATAGACGACAGAGCTCGCCAAGTCGTACGCAAATGCTGCTGCCTGGCCTGCGCTTGGCCCGACGCTGCGCAGCGTAACCGCGGGGTGTGGCGTTGCGCTGGCTGCAGTCAGGTAAAGTGTGGCAAGACTCGATGCGCCGCTCAGCGTGTAGAGGTCGGCCCTGCCATGGAACTGGACCGTTTGATTGACGATCCCGTTGCCGATTCTTGTCGATGCATCGACGAGCAGGTACCCGTCTGCGAGCGTCGATCCGGTCGGCGTAAGGCCTAGAAGATTTGCAAGCTTCGGATCGGGCGCCATCGCGATCAGGTTACCACCGCCAGTAACCCAGTCCGACAGGAGGGCGACCTGTTCCTCGGTGAGCGGCATCTTGGCCAGAATCACCGCGTCAAAGGCTGAGAGGGTCGTAGCCGACACCGTGGAAATGTCGGAAACGCTGAACGCATTGAGGCCTTCGTTGCGCAATATTTCTGCGTAATATGTCCCGAACGTAGAAGACGGGGAAGTAACGACGAGGATCGGCCCGCCGGGTCCCTGATTGGGGTCGGGCGCAGCCAAGGCCGCGGGCCCCAAGCCAATGGTCCCAACGAGTATGCTCACGCAGGCAACAAGTATCCCCGCCCCGAAAGATCGCTTCCGAAGATCAAACCTGAATAACATTCCCTTTTTTTCTCCATTTGGCAACCATTGAGAATCAGGCACCTTCGATTGTCATGTGCTTAGGCTTCTCGTCGATTTTCTACGACAGAGGCGCGTGTTCCCGAGGAATCACCCAATGCATGGCCGGATCCTCGTTGGTTGTCTGCCGAATGCGAACAATCGCTGCCACCGACAGCCCCCTTATCCATGGGCCGACCCAACCCTGACTGTGCCGGTACGCCAGGCCCGGCGTCGCCCCCCACCAGCGTTAATGGTCTTGCCGGTGCGCATTCCCCCTGCAGGCAAGTGGACGCTGCGCCGGATCCCCTGCCCGGTCTGTTCGATTGCGCACACTACGGCGCGATCCCGAATGTCGGGCGATCAGCGAGGCCCCGCGGGGGCCCTCAGCGAGCCCCAGCGCCCCCGAGCACCACGGCCACGGTTTCGAACAGGATGACGGTATCGAGGAACAGGGTATGGTTCTTCACGTAGTAGAGGTCGTACTGCAGCTTCTGCGCCGCATCCTGCACCGACGCGCCGTAGCGGTAGCGCACCTGGGCCCAGCCGGTGATTCCCGGCTTGAGGCTGTGGCGCGCCGCGTAGAAGGGGATTTCGCGCGTGAGTTGCGCCACGAAGTGGGGCCGCTCCGGCCGCGGACCGACCAGGCTCATGTCGCCGGCGAGCACGTTCCAGAGCTGCGGCAGCTCATCGATGCGCAGCCGGCGCAGGGCGCGGCCCACGTGCGTCACCCGCGCGTCGTCGCGGGCGGCCCAGCGCGGCGTACCGTCGCTGCTCGGCGTCGCTGCGCATGCTGCGCAGCTTGAGCACGCGGAACAGCCGCCCGCCCTGGCCCACGCGCTGCTGGCGGTAGAAGATCGGCAAGCCGCTTTCCAGCACGATCAGGAGTGCGCTCAGCAGCATCAGAGGCCAGCACAGCCCCAGCAACAGCACCGCGGCGACAATATCGAACAGGCGCTTGACCACCGTGCGCAGCGGGCCCTTGCGGAAACCCTCGCCGAAGATCAGCCAACTGGCGCGCAGCGAATCCAGGCGCACCTGCCCCAGCGCGCGCTCGAAGTAGCTCGACAGGTCCAGCACGCGCACGCCGGCCAGCTTGCAGTCGAGCAGCTCACGCAGCGGCACGGCACCGCGGCGCCGCTCGCGCACCGCGACGATGATCTCGTCCACCTCGAGCCGGCGTGCCGCCTCCGCCAGCGAGGGGCCGGGCGCGAGGACGCGCTCGCGGGCAACGTGCATCGCCTCGTCCGAGCGCACGGGGTAGAAGCCCACGACGTGCACGTCCGGACCCGATCGCCGCAGCGATTGTTCGACCACCGCCGCCTGTGCACCGGTGCCCAGCACCAGGACGCGGCGCGCCAGCAGCGGGGCGAAGCCGCCGTGCACGGCATAGCCGCGCAGCGCCACCAGGACGCCCAGGGCGAGCAGCACCGCCAGTTCCGTTTCCTCGCGCCACGCCGCGGGACCCGGAACCAGGCCGGACACGCCATAGGCCATCGGCGCCGCGAGCAGGAAGGAGAAGACGACCCGGACCGAGGTCCGGACCACGGATCGATCGGGATCGCGCCGGTACAGGCCGAGCAAGGCATTCACCGCCATCATCGCCAGCACGAACAGCAGCGCATAGGGCAGCGCCGCCATGACGCCGTGCGGCTCGCCGCGGCCGAGCCAGGCAAGGCCCAGGATCGCGCACAGGCCGAGCACAACCAGGTCGAACACCATCTGGAACAGGGTATTCGAAGGGAACCAATGACTGAATACGCGAACCATGGCTACTATGCGCGGAGACTCGCCAGCGGGGCCGGAATCGCGAGCGCCGAGGGGGGCGGCTGCCGGGATTGCGGCGCGCGCCGGGAAGCCCAGAAGTCCACGTCCAGGGTTCCGCGATGGGTGATCGTCCCCCGCAACCAGAGGGCATGAGGCTTGAGCAATTTTGACGGATCCTGGAAATAGCAAAGTACGCCTCGCTGATTTGTGGCCAGCACGGGAAGTCCCAGGTGACGGTTCGATTGCAGCACCAACCCATCCGCTGGCGCGGCGTGCCGTACCCGCACCCACTTCCCGCCGAGCGCCAAAGTGGCAAGTTGCGCAGGCAATTTGCGCCGAATTCCCGGCTGCGTCTGTGCGCTCCCGAACAGGGTGGGATTGGCTACAATAATCCGCCGATGGCGTTCCGTATCCGGATGAGTTCGTACGACCCTGACTGACGCTTGGGAGACACTCATGCCTGACCCGCACAACCCCCGCCAGAACCACCTTCTCGCCGCCCTGCCGGCGCAGGATCGCGAGCGCCTGTTGCCGTATCTGGAACGGGTGACTATGCCGCTCGGTCACGTGCTCTACGAGTCCGGCAGCGAGTTGCGTCACGTCTATTTCCCCACCACCTCGATCGTGTCCCTGCTCTACGTCATGATCGATGGCGCCTCGGCCGAGATCGCCGTGGTGGGCAACGACGGCATCCTCGGTGTGGCCCTGTTCATGGGCGGCGAAACCATGCCCAACCGGGCGGTGGTGCAAAGCGCCGGCCACGCCTACCGCTTGCAGGGGGCGCTGCTGAAGCAGGAATTCAATCGCTCCGGTGAGCTGCAGCATCTGTTGCTGCGCTACACCCAGGCGCTGCTGACCCAGATGGCGCAGACGGCGGTGTGCAACCGCTATCATTCCCTGGACCAGCAGTTCTGCCGCTGGCTGCTGCTCTCCCTCGACCGCCTGCCCGCCGACGAGCTGGTGATGACGCAGGAGCTGATCGCCAACATGCTCGGCGTGCGCCGCGAGGGCGTCACGGAGGCCGCCGGCAACGTGCAGCGGGCCGGTCTGATCGAGTACCAGCGTGGCCGCATCACCGTGCTCGACCGGGCGGGGCTGGAGGCGCGCACCTGCGAGTGCTACGCGGTGGTGAAGAAGGAATTCGATCGCCTGCTGCCGGGGGTCATCGTGCCGTAGTGCGGTTGGCCGGGCGCCGTCGCACTCCGTCCCATTGGGGCGTACCCCCGCGCCCGGCAAGCGTGTTCTGTGCGCCAGCGCCCGGATAAGAGCCCGGTTCCGCTCCAGGCTACGAAGCTTCCACCACGGGGAAGCCGTTCGCCCCTGAAGCGCATCCGAAATCGAAATTTCATCGCCACCTGTCCGTGTGCCGCTTGCCGCGTTTCGCCAAGACCAGGAGGGTCCGCGTGCCGTCCACCAAGCCTGCCCCTGCCGCCAATCGTCTGCTTGCGGCCTTGCCGCGCAAGGACCGCCAGCGTTTCCTGGCGCGCTGCGAGCCGGTCGATCTCGTCTTTGCCGAGGTCCTGGCCGAACCCGGGGAGCGCATTCGCCACGCTTACTTTCCCCCGCAGGGCTTCATTTCCCTGGCCGTACCGATGGACGAGCGCACCAGCCTGGAGGCCGGGCTGGTCGGCGACGAAGGCATGCTCAGGATCTCCCTGTTACTCGGGGTGGATGTTTCGCCGCTGCACGCCCTGGTGCAGGGCGAAGGCCCGGCACTGCGCATGGCGGCTGCACCGTTTCGCGGCGAACTCGAACAGAGCCTTGCGCTGCAACGGGAGCTGAAGCGCTACCTCTATGTGGTCATGGGCCAGCTTGCGCAAACGGCCGCCTGCACCCGCTTCCATGGGGTGGAGGCGCGCCTTGCCCGGTGGCTCCTGATGACGCAGGACCGCGCGCACTCGGACGCGTTTCATGTAACGCACGAATTCCTGGCCTACATGCTGGGCGTGCGCCGCGCCGGCGTCACCGAGGCCGCCGCTTCGCTGCAAGACTGCAAACTGATGAGCTATAGCCGCGGGGATGTCAGGATTCTCGACCGCGGCGACCTGGAGGCCGCATCCTGCGCGTGCTAGGCGGCCGACAAAGCGACCTACGCGCGGTGGATGAGCTAGTTGCGCTAATTAAGTAGGAATGGAATGAGTGTGAGCGATCGGCATTGATCTATATGGGTTTCCGGTGCCCGACGTTGCACTGGTCCGGCGGCAGATGCCCGCAAGACCCGAGAATGCCCAGGGCATGCCATACACCAGACTTGGCATTAGCTCCCGGACCAACCGGCCATGCGGCCAGCGGTATCGCCAACACCTGACGTCCGCGCGGAAAGACGCTACGCGTAGTGCAGCATGGCGGCCCGCAGCGCTTCCTTCACCCGGTCGCGCAACCGCGCCGGTTCCAATACCTCGACGTGGGGACCGTGCTTGAGGATGTCCATGATGAGCTCGCGGTCGTCGCCGTAGGGAAGCTGCAGGACCCAGGAGCCGTCCGCCTCGAAGCGGCCGCGCTGCTGCGGATGCCAGGCTTCGGTGGCGACCCAGCGCGCCCGCTCCGGACTGAAGCGCAGGCTCGCCCACTGCAGCTCGCGCCCGCCGAAGATGCCGTAGCCGGGCCCCAGCACTTCCTGCATGGTGCGATTGGCGACTTCGCGCGCGGGTTTCTCCAGCACCTCGCAGCGGCGGATGGAATCCACCGAAAAGTTGCGCAGTTCGCGCCGCACGTGGCACCAGGCATCGAGGTACCAGTTCTCCCGGTAGTGCACCAGGCGCTGCGGCGACACCTCGCGCTCGGTGACTTCGTCCTTGCCGCGGGCGTAATAGCTGATGTGGAGCCGCTTGCGCCGCAACAGGGCCGATCCGACGCGCTCGAAATGTTCCAGGCGCAGGCGGCGCTTGCCCTGGCCGACGATGAGGATGCGTTTGCGAATCTCGTCCGCGGTGTTTTCCGCGGTACCGAGCAGCGCGTTCAGCCGCGCCATCAGCGGCTGGATGTGCGGCGCGAGGATGCCGCCCGGATCGAGATTGGCGAGCAGGTGCTGCATCGTCAGCAGGGCATGGATCTCCGCCGCAGAGAACCACAGCCCGGGCAGCTCGTACTGGCCGCCGATCCTGGGCGCCGCGCCGTCGAAACGGTAGCCGCTGACATCGCGGTCGAAGAGGATCGGCGCATTGAGCCGGTCGCGCATGTAGGCGAGATCGCGTTTGAGCGTCGCGCGCGAAACTTCCAGCGCCTCCTGCAGCCCCTGGAAGCTCACCACCCGGCGGTCGGTGAGAAGCTGGTCGATCTTGTAGACGCGTTCGGTCTGACTCATTCAGAACCGCTCCCGGATGCTCACCCTGCGGCGCGCCGGCTTAACCGCGAAGGTCCGCACCGAAGCGCGCCACGTACCAGGGCATGGCCTCCCGGATGCCCTCGTCCAGGCGGTGAGTCGGCGCGTAGCCGAGCAACCGCCGCGCCTTCGTGATGTCCGCTTGCGAATGGCGCACGTCCCCCGGCCTGAATTCACGGTAGACCGGCGTCACCGCCTTCACCCAGGGCGCGCTCGGCGCCAGCGCATCGCGCAGCATTTCGAACAGCCGGTTGAGCGAGGTGCGATCGTCCACGGCGACGTTATAGACCTGGCCGATCGCCGCCGGGTCGTCGGCCATCGCGGCCAGGAGGTTCGCCTGCACCGCGTTGTCGATGTAGCAGAAATCGCGGCTGGTCTCGCCGTCGCCGTTGATCGCCACTTCGTCACCCAACAGCATCGCGCGCACCCAGCGCGGAATGACCGCGGCGTAGGCGCCCTCGGGATCCTGGCGCGCGCCGAAGATGTTGAAGTAGCGCAGGCCGATCGTTTGCATTCCATAGCAGCGGCCGAACACATCGGCATACAGCTCATTCACCAGCTTGGTCACGGCATACGGTGACAGCGGGCGGCCGATCACCTCCTCCACCTTGGGCAGCGCCGGATGATCGCCGTAGGTGGAACTGGAGGCGGCATAGACGAAACGGCGTACGCCGCCATCGCGCGCCGCCACCAGCATGTTGAGGAAGCCGTCGATGTTCGAACCGTTGGTGGTGATCGGGTCCGCCAGCGAGCGCGGCACCGAGCCCAGAGCCGCCTGGTGCAGCACGACATCGACATCGCGGCACGCCTCGCGGCAGGCATCCGCATCGCGGATGTCGGCCTCCAGGAAGCGGTGGGCTTTGCATTGCGCGGGCGGCACCGCCGCCTGGACTTCCTCGATGTTGCGCCGATGGCCGGTGGCCAGATTGTCGAGCCCGACCACCGTCTGGCCGAGCTTGAGCAGTGTCTCGACCAGATGCGAGCCGATGAAACCGGCGCTGCCGGTTACCAGCCAGCGCAAGGGCTCGCCAACCAGTCGCTGCCGTACGTCTTCGATTGAGTTCATGGATGGGCAGACCTCAGAGACGCCAGACGGTGACGCCTTCGCCGCCCAGGCTGACGGCGTCGAACTGGCTCTTGACGTCGGCCACCACGCCCTTCGGCTGCAGCTTGGCGAGATAGTCGGAGAGCGGCCGTGCCTTGAACTGCCGGTGCGCGACGGCTGCCACGATCGCCGCTGCCTGAGGCAGCTGGTCCCAAGGCGTAAGCTGGACGCCATACTCGTGCGCAGCCTCGGCCGGGTCGGCGACCGGGTCGTGCACGTGCACGTCGGCACCGTAGGACTGCAGCTCCCGTATGACGTCGATGACGCGGGAATTACGCAGATCTGGACAATCCTCTTTGAAGGTGAGGCCGAGCACGATCACCGGCGCGTCCTTCACCATCCAGCCGTTGCGCACCAGGTGCTTCACGGTCTGCTCGGCGACGAACTTGCCCATGCCGTCATTGATGCGCCGTCCGGCCAGGATCACTTCCGGGTGATAGCCGAGCATCTCCGCCTTGTGGGTGAGGTAATAGGGATCGACGCCGATACAGTGCCCGCCGACCAGACCGGGACGGAACGGCAGGAAATTCCATTTCGTGCCCGCCGCCTGCAGCACCTCCAAGGTGTCGATGCCGAGGCGCTCGAAGATGATGGCCAGCTCGTTCATCAGCGCAATGTTCAGGTCGCGCTGGGTGTTCTCGATCACCTTCGCCGCCTCGGCCACCTTGATGCTCGAAGCCCGATAGACGCCGGCCGTGATGACGGAGCCATACATCTGCGCCACCCGGTCGAGCGTCTCCGGCGTATCGCCGGAAACGACCTTGGTGATCCGGGTGAGAGTGCGCTCCTTGTCGCCCGGGTTGATGCGCTCCGGCGAGTAGCCAACAAAGAAATCCTGCTTCCACTTCATGCCCGAGTACTTCTCCATGATCGGGATGCAGATCTCTTCGGTCGCACCGGGATAGACGGTGGACTCGAAAACGACCGTCGTTCCGCGCTTCATGTGCTTGCCGACGGATTCGGAGGCGCCGATCAGGGGGCCGAAATCCGGCTGATGCGCATCGTCCACCGGCGTCGGTACGGCGATGATGATGAAATCCGCATCACCGAGCGCCGCCGCATCGGTGCCCACGGTCAGTCGCGTCGCCGCCTTGAGGTCCTGCGTGGAGACCTCGCCCGTCGGATCGACATGACGTTGATAATTCGCCACCTTCTCGTGCGACCTGTCGAAGCCGATGGTGCGCAACTTCTTGCCGAACTCGACGGCAAGCGGCAGCCCGACATAGCCCAAACCCACAACTCCAACCGTAGTCATTGTTTTCCTTCCAGAGACACGAATTCAGTTTGTCTGCTGCCCGGCCTGGACCCGATGCAGGGCGTGGATCAAGCGCATGATCCGTTGGCAGCGCCCGGATCTCCGGCCCTTTGCCAGACACAATCCAATTGTATCCATGATCGCCCGACTGCTCGCCACCAACCCGTTAGATGTTCCGCATGCACATTCGAAAATCGAGCCGGATGCGAGGACGGTCAGGACGGTCCCGCCCGCACCTTACCCAAGGCGTCGGTCTCCAGCCAATGGCTCGTCAGGACTCGGCCATGCTTGCCTTTGGCCGGCGAGAATCAAGATGGGCTCAGGCTAAAGCGATGGCAGACAGCGGCGGAAGGACGAACGCCGGTGACGAAGGGCGCGGCCTGGTCCCACCGTACAAGGCTATCGACGCCCTCCGGTGACAGGCGGGATTCCAAATGCGCCGGAGTGAGTCGAGCGGTGCAATCGAAGGTAGCACCCGGGACACCACTCCAAATGCCGGAACCAGGCGCGACTTGGGCGGTGTCGGCGCATCAATCCAATTTTGCCAACTCGACCTTGCGCATCCGCGGCAATTCTGGCGACGGAGCGGTGACTTTGGCGTCGTACGGATGCGCATCCTCCCGGAACAGTTGCAGAATGCGCTTCACGTAGGCACGAGTCTCGGCGTAGGGCGGGATACCGCGGTGGCGATCGACCGCGCCTTCGCCGGCATTGTACGCCGCAGCCACCAACGCCACGTCGCCCTTGAAGTATGCGAGCAGCCATCTCAGGTAGGCCAGCCCACCGCGGATGTTCTGGACCGGATCGAACGGTTTCTTGACATTGAAGCGGGCCGAGGTCTCGGGTATGAGCTGCATCAGGCCCTGGGCGTTCTTCGGCGACTTCGCCTGTGCATTGAAGTTGGATTCCGTGCGGATCACCGCAAGCGCGAGGTGAGGATTGACACGGTATTCCGGCGCCAGCTTCTTGACCAGATCGACCACCTTCTTCTGCCCGGCCGAGGTGGCCACAAACTCCCGCACAACGCCGATCTGCGCCAGCGCCTTTTCGCGCATGCATTGCGGCGTTCGAGCGACCGGTTCTCCGACCCGACGCAGCATGTTGCGCGCGTGTTCGTCACCCTTCGCCGCCGCTGCCCGGAAGAAATACGCCGCTAGCGCATCGTCCCGCGCTACCCCCCGGCCATTGGCGTACATCCACCCGAGATTGAACTGGGCGCCGGCATCCCCCAACCGCGCGGCTTCGCAGTACAGGGCGATTGCCCGCGCCGGATCCTTTGGCACTCCCTCGCCATGTTCGTAGGCGATTGCCTGCTTGCGCAATGCAACGGGACGTGCCAGGGTCGCATCCGGATTATCCACCTGAGCCAGTGCACCAAAGCTCATCAGCATCGCAAACACGGGGACCATTACGCTGACCGGATTCGCGCTGCACTTCGCGCGCCGTGATGAGCCGGAAAGCAGTACGGCCACGAGATGGAAAACGCTGCGGATCGCCCCGCAGGTGCTCTCGAGGCGGAACGAGCGCGGACGCAGCGGATGTACCTGCGGAAACTTGGTGAAACGCCGTTCCGGACGCTCTTGGGCGTTGCGCCGGGGATATTTCACCGATATGACCGTCTCCGGATCGGACAGCATTGCGTCCTCCCTACGACCCCGGGGTCTTTGACGGTCGAGCAGGCGGGAGCCCTTCTCTAACCCCGGCCGTGGCCCGGGAGTCTGCCCGCGAAACGAGTCACTGGGCTCCCGCCCCCGTCAAGACGACACCCACTGTCTCGAACAGAACCACCAGATCGAGGAACAGGGAGTGATTCTTCACGTAGTACAAGTCGTACTGAAGCTTCTGCACCGCATCTTCCACGGTTGAACCGTAGTGGTAGCGCACCTGGGCCCATCCGGTAACACCGGGTTTCACGCTATGGCGCGCCGCATAGAACGGGATCTCCCCCGACAACTGATCGACGAAGAACGGCCGTTCGGGCCGCGGGCCGACGAGGCTCATGTCGCCTTTCAGTACGTTGAAGAGTTGCGGCAGCTCGTCGATGCGCAGCTTGCGAATCACGCGACCGACCCGCGTCACACGGTCATCGTTCGACGCCGCCCAGCGCGGTTTGCCGTCCCCCTCCGCATCGGTGCGCATGCTGCGGAATTTAAGCACGCGAAAGACGCGCCCGCCCTGCCCCACGCGCTCCTGGCGGTACAGCACCGGGAACCCGCTTTCCAGAGCGATCAGGACGGCAGTGATGATCATCGTCGGCGACGCCGCCAACAGCAGCAGCAGCGAAAACACGATGTCGAACAGGCGCTTCATCACGACGCGCACCGTCCCCTGGCGAAATCCCTCGCCGAAGATCAGCCAGCTCGCCCGCAGCGAATCGAGCCGCACCTGACCAGTGGCACGCTCGTAATAGCTCGAAACGTCGAGTACCCGTACCCCGGCCAGCTTGCAGGCCAGGAGATCATTGAGTGGCAGCCCGCTGCCGCGGCGTTCCCGCACCGCGACGACGACTTCGTCAACTTGGTTGCGGAGAACGGTATCGGCCAGGGACGATCCGCTCGGCAAAATCCGTTCGGCCGCAACATGACTCGGGTCACCATTCGACACACCCAGAAATCCAACGATGCGTACGTCCGAGCCGAACTGTTTCAGCGACTGTTCCACGTCCGCCGCCTCGGCTCCCGTACCCAGGACCAGCACGCGGCGCACCAGCATCGGCGCCGCTCCGCCATGGGCGGCAAGGCCGCGGACCACCACCAGGACACTCAGCGCCAGCAGCGACGCCAGCTTCAGCGCCTCCAGCCGAAACTCACCCCAGGGGAGACCCTCGAAAATCCCATAGGCCACCGGTAGCGCCAGCAGCCACGACGTGAAAACCCGCGCCATCGTCTGGGCCCGGGTGCGGCGGCAGTTGCCCCGGTAAAGGCCGAGCGCAGTGTTAAGCACCACCATCGTCAGCGCGAACAGCAGGGCGGAGGGAATGACCACTTCCATCCCTGGTACGTCGCCATGGTAGAACCACAATGCCGCCAGAACTACGGAGAGGAAGAGGAGCAAGGTATCGAGCACGACGTGCAAGATCGTGTTCGAGGGGAACCAGTGGCTGAACAGCCGAACCATATTATTGACCTCCGCGAGGAGTATTGTTTTTCTCGAGCTACCGCAATTCGCTGTGCGTCCGTTTCCGACCTTCGATGGCGCAAGCGACTTGCAGCGGCCCTTTCTTCTGTCCGGAGGCGAAACTTCCACCCCCTTTCTTAGTTGAAACACTTTACCGCGTCAGACTTTTTCTTACCGTGAAGTAGGTCACGCGCCTACTTGCCATTCGTGCGGAGTCTATCTCCCGTTCGCAATTTCCCGCATTGACCGATCGCAATCCCATTCCCTATGAGGGGAGTTTTTCATTGTATCGACAAACACTTATAGATCAATAAGACCAAGAGACTAGGACAAGCGGATGACTGTCCTCGGCCAATTCACCGGTTCCGGACCCAGGCCGGACTCCAATCCAGTTCCAACCAACCACCGACGCGGCCGAATCGTATCGCCATCGCCAGGAAAGTAGCGTGAATTAAGTGGCAATGCGCCCCTTCTTGACTACCTCGCCGCAATGTCCGCCGCTTCGATTCCTCGTCCGCAGAGATCGCCACCCGCCCAAGGCGTCGATATCGGGGCGCCGGGACGGTGCTCTGGGCGCGAGCGCGGCGGGCCGGTGTCAAGCAACACCAACCGTACCTTCGAACGGGGAAATGGTCTGAGCGCGCCCGGGAATCATGCTGTCGCCATTCCAAGACATCGTAAGTAATTGTTATAGAAGCACTTATTAGAAGACGTCCGAACAAAGCGTCGGCTTATCAGCGACAGTTCCTTGTCCAAGCGGGCGTCCTATTTGCATGATTTCATGGAAGGTTATGTTGGCACGAAAATCGCTTTGGAGCGTGGATTGAGTTTTTCCATATATGAGCCGGGATGCCCCATAAAGGGAACGTCCCTGCAGCCGCAATCCCAGCTTGATAACACAAGGAAGGGCGGTACCCGGAGATGGACCGTGCACCTTCCGGAACCCTCGGCTGGGTTCGGCCAATACGATTCTGGGAGAAAAAATTTCATGATTGCAGCTATGAGCGCACGGGGGAGAACTCGCCTCCGCAGTTCGTCCGTCCTTTTTGGATTTCTCATGCTCTTGGCCATTCGTGCCGCCGCGTCCCAGGCATCGCTGGCTTGGGATCCCAGCCCGGATCCTTCCGTAACCGGATACGTGCTGTATTACGGGGAAGCTAGCCGGAATTACACGACGACAGTCAACGTCGGCAGCCAGACCAGCTATACCGTTCCCAATCTGTTGGAGGGGCATAACTACTTCTTTGCCGTTGCGGCGCACAATTCGACGGGAACCGAGAGCGCCCTGTCCAATGAAGCAAGCGCGTTCATGGCGGTTTCAGGACCGGTCCTGGGTACGGTACTGACGAGTGCCACGCTGCCATCCAGTCGTGCCGTGCAGGTCGGATCTTCCCTCACCATTTTCGCCACCATGATCAACGCCGGATCGTCGGTTGGCACCGGCTGCTCGATCGGCTTGAACAGCAATGTACCCGCCACATTCGGCTACCAGACCACGAATCCCTCGACCAACGCCTTGTCTGGAACCCCGAATGCCCCGGTGGACCTCGTGCCTGGCGCCTCCCAAAGCTTCGTGCTCAGTCTCACGCCTTCCGCGCCCATCGACGCCACGGACGTACAATTCACGTTCAGTTGTGCGAATTCCAGCCCTGCCGGGGTACTGACAGGCATCAACACGCTGTTGCTCTCCGCCTCCACCACGCCGACACCCGACGTGATCGCGCTGACTGCGACGACGAGCGCAGACGGCATCGTGACCATCCCCGGCACTTCGGGAACCGGCACGTTCGCGGTCGCCTCCGCCAACGTGGGCAGCGCCGGGGCAGTAACCGTCACCGCCGACACCGGCGGCACGGCCGTCCCGGTAGCACTGTCGGTCTGTCAGACGAACCCGAGCAACGGCGGCTGTCTTCAGCCGGCAGCCAGTTCCGTACCCGTAGCCGTCGCCGCAGGCGCAACGCCGACGTTCGCTGTCTTCATCGGAGGAACCGGTGCTGCCGTGCCGTTCAATCCTGCGAGCAACCGGGTATTTCTGCGGTTCCGCAACAGCGCGAACGGCGTCGTGGTCGGAGCGACCAGCGTCGCCGTCAAAACCCAGTGATTGGGTCGTATCTAAGAGCAGCGATGCAGTCTGTTCAACCCGCCACGACAACCTGGCGGGTTGTTCAGTTCATTGAGAAGGTTGGGGGGATTTGCAATGGACACTATGACAATTATCGTGGGTCTCGTCACATTCAATGTCGGCTTCTTGGTCGGCGCATTCTGGGTTTCATCCAAGAGGGCCGATGCTCAGGAGGTCTCGCGACAGGACGCTGCTGACTGGATGCGGGCCCGTCCGTACTGAAGGAAATCGGTTCTCCGTTTCGGTGACCGCACTCATTTGAACCAATGGGGGGGAACGTACGGGAATCTACAATGCCGTTACCTACCGTTTCTCTCCCGTTGCCGGCGCCTCACAGGGCTCCTGCAATACCAGCAATGTCCTCGCCTATCGCCAGCGATGCGGTCAGGCCCGGAGACTCGATCCCGAATAGATTGATCAGGCCGGGGACGCCATGCTGCTCGGCCCCCTGAAAAACAAAATCCGCGTCACCTCCGCCAGGGCCGCAGATCTTTGGCCGGATTCCCGCATATGCCGGATTGAGCGCTGCATCTCCTAATCCTGGCCAGTAACGCCGGATCGCGGCATAGAACTTCTCAGCGCGACTTGGCGAAACGTCGTAATTCTCTTCCTCGATCCATTCAACGTCCGGCCCAAACCGGGCCTGTCCTGCGAGGTCCAAGGTCAGATGAACGCCTAGGCCACCGGGCTCGGGAAGGGGGTAGACGAGCCGCGAAAACGGCGACCGTCCCGACAGCGAAAAATAGTTTCCCTTGGCCAGATATAGTGGCGGAATCGCTTGTACAGCAGCCCCATCGATTCCGAGCGCCACCCGTCGCGCACCGAGGCCGGCGCAGTTGATGACCGTCCGCGCACTTAATTCCGTCGGCTGCTCGCCTCCGACCGCAAGCACGATCCCGCCGCTTTCGGCCCGTCCGCCGACCACGGGAGCACGGTACGCGATCGTTGCACCTGAACGCTCAGCATCGCCAAGCAGCGAGAGCATGAGCGCATGCGAGTCCAAGATACCCGTCGATGGTGAGTGGAGCGCCGCCTTGCAGCGCAACTGCGGTTCCATCTTGACGGCTTGGCCTGCGTCGAGCATCTCGAGATCCTCGACACCGTTCGCCTTGCCCTTTTCATGGAGTGCGGTCAGCGCACCAGACTGCGCACCTTCGCTGGCAACGATCAGCTTGCCGCAGTTCTGGTGGGGAATGCCATGTCTCGCGCAATAGGAATAGAGGAGCTGCCTCCCCCTCACGCACAGCCTTGCCTTGAGCGAATTCTGCGGATAGTAGATACCGGAATGGATCACCTCGCTGTTGCGCGAGCTGATCCCGTGCCGAAATCGCGCTCGGCTTCCACCACCAGGACTTCCCGCCCGCCTGCGGATATCGCCCGCGCGACCGCAAGCCCTACTACTCCTGCACCGATGACAACGCAGTCAACGTCATACACCTCGGCTAACTCCCAATTCTTGGCTACGCAAGAGGCTGCCGCACTGCAAATCGCGGGCGCTTCCAGATATGTATTGACCTCAGAGCCTTCCAAGATCGATCTGGTCCGCTACGTACGAGCACTCGATCGTCATGCGTCTGGCAATCGAGAATGGAGAATCCTGCAGATACGCCGTACATCGGCGACAGAGTGACATCGCGTGCTGCAATGGATTCGGGTTCCTCAGCAGCTCGCGGGAACCTCATGTGCTGCGGACATCAGGGCATCATCGTCCTGTGCAGCTTCGAGGAAAATCCTGTCCGCCCGGCCCCACCGGAAATCGCTCAATAGCAGCCGCAACCTGGCCTCCGTTCGACCCAGATTGACATAGTGCCGGAAGCGGGTCTTGAAATTCAATCCGGGAACTCGGGGTTGGTGCGGGTCAATTTCCCAAGGGTGAAAGTAGAACATTGCCGGCAGGCTGTCCACCCGGTTGAGCCGTTGCAGCGCCCAGCGCGAAACCGAATACGGCAAGAGTCTGAAATATCCACCACCTCCCGCCGGCCAGTTGCGATTGAACATCCGCACTGTGGCGATCGGCACCTCCAGCAGGCCGCTCGACGGACGAAACGCGGAACGGGGCGCCGACGGCATGCCGTAATGATCGTGCTGGATGGGGTATATGCTCGAACTGTAGCGGTACCCGGCCTGCTCGATGCATTCGAGCGCCCAGGGGTTCCCCTCGCCGATCGAGAAGCTGGGCGCCCTATATCCCTTGACCTCGACACCAGAAGTATCCTCCAGCAGGACCTTCGCCAGCCGGATATCGGAGAGAAAACCCTCCGGCGATTGTTCGCTGGCACGCTGGTGACCATAGCCGTGGCTCGCCAGTTCATGGCCGTTTTGAACGATGCGGTGAACCAGTTGGGGGTAGCGCTCCCCGATCCAGCCCAGGGTGAAGAAGGTTGCCTTGGCGTCGAAGGTATCGAGCAGTTCGAGGATCCGGTCCACATTCTGCTCGACCCGGCACTGCCGCACCTCCCACTCGCTCCGAGCGATGTAGGGAGCAAGCGCTGCCACCTGGAAGTAGTCTTCCACGTCGATCGAAAGTGCATTCACCACCGATTTGCGGTTTTCCACGCCAGCTCCAGTATCACACCTTCATGGTCCCGGGATGGGCCCGGCAAGACCCTCGAACCTACTCGGACTTGCGGCGCGCAGTATCCACGAGCTGCTGCAGCAGCGCCAGCATGGCATTGACGGATTTTTCCATGCGCATCAGGCGATCCTCAAGCTGGTTGACCCTGACGCCGGCGATGAGTTGCGTAGCGTGGGCCGCAGTCTCGGTATCCAGCTGCAGATTCGAGCATGTTTGGGACATCAAGTCCGAGATCGACTCCGTTCGGGCCGTCTCTCTTCGGTCTCTGCCGCACCGGGAGCCAGGCGGGAGGAGCCATGGGTCTCCTGGTTGATCTCGATTGCCACCTCGCGCACGTCTTCCGCCGAGAATTTGTGCTTGCCAGACAGGAACCCCGACAGCAGCACCCTATCGCACAACGAGTTTATTCGTCGCGGAATTCCTCCGCTGAAAGCGTAGATTTCGTCAAAAACCTCCGGCTCGAACTGGGGATTGTCTTTCCAACCCACCAATCGCAGACGGTGCTCCACGTAGGCGCGCGTATCCGGTGGATCCATCGGGCCCACATGGCAGGACGCGATGACGCGCTGCCGCAATTGCTGCATCTCCGGGCTTTGCATCATGAGTCGGAACTCCGGCTGCCCCACCAGGAAGCTTTGAAGCAGCGCATGATCTTCGATCTGGAAGTTCGACAGCATGCGCAACTCTTCCACCGCGTCCCGTGCCAGGTTCTGCGCTTCGTCAACAATGATCAGCGCCCGCTTGCCCTGCTCGGTCAGCGTGAGGAGGAAAGCCTCGAGTGCGAGGAGGAGATCCGATTTCTGGAGATGCTGGGTCTGCAGCCCGAATGCGGCGGCCACCATCCGCAGCATGTCGCTGGCTTCGAGCTGGGTGCTGACCAGCTGTGCGGCAACAACCTTGCTCGGATCGAGTTGGTCGAGCAGGTTGCGTACCAGCGTAGTCTTTCCCGCCCCGACCTCGCCGGTAATGACGATGAACCCTTCGCTTTGATGCAGCCCATATTCCAGATAGGCCATCGCACGCCGGTGCTGCCGGCTGCCGAAGTAGAACGACGGATCCGGATTGAGCTGAAACGGCTTCCCGCTCAGACCATAGAACGACTCATACATCAGGTCTATCCCCGGAGGTCAGCGGCGGACATCGCAGGAATTCCACATGGTTCAGGGCGAATGCGGCCAGTTGTCCGAATTCATCCAGAAGAAATGCGCGAGACTCAACGTCGCAACCTCAAAACTGATAATTGATCGAGGCAAACGCCGCCGTTTCCTGAAAGTCGCTCTGCGAATTGCTGTTGAAATCCCGGTATCTCAGACCGATGCTGCCTGAGGTTCGTGGAGCGAGTTGCGTGGAAAACAATAGCCTCAATGTCCAATCGTCGCTCTGGAGGTCGTTGTCGCCGCTGCTGCGAAGCAGATCGGCACCCAGGTTGAGCGACGAGAACCCTGTAAGCCGATGGCTCCAGTTGGCATTGAAGCTGGTTTCGGTAATGTTGTTCGACAAATTGAAGTCGTCCGCACTACCAGATCCCTCTCCTATCGCCTCGCGGTCAGTTCGATAGGCGGCGAACGCGACCGTGTCGCGGACCCGCAAGAGCGCAACCGCAATACCACGTCTGTGCTCGACCGTAACGCGGTTGGTGGCGAACGATCCGGACTGACCCAGATCGGGCGACGTGCCGGATTGCGCCAGCAGACGACGAGCTTCCTGCTCGCGCTGCACCGGATCGGGAAACTGCGTCGTCAATGCGGTGGAAAACAAATCCTGCGCGATTCCCGCGCCGGCGCTCATCTGGCTGTCTGCCGTGGTCGTCAGAGTCTTGGTGTCGGTGATGCTCAACGATGCCAAGGGAGTGCGATGCGTCAGACTGTACGCGTAGCCCGTGCCGAAAAATCTCTTCTCCCGAAAAGTCGAAAGGTTGGTCCGTTCCGTCGGCGCCCAGTCCAGACCGTAGCCGTAGGTGGAACTCGCTTCGTTGTCCACCGTCGTGAAGTTATTGCTTTCACGACCGACCGAGCCGCGCAGGCGAAACTGGGGATCGATCTGGTAGATCAGGAAACCACGCACCCGGTCCAACTCGAGGTCGCGACCCTGCTCGTAATAGACACTCTCCTGAAATGCCTCCAGCGACCAGCCCAGGCTTCCGATGGCCGTACTGCCGCGGATGGTTCCAAACCAGGTCGATGTGCTGTAGTTTTCGTCGGACAGGGTAGACGCCGAAAACCGGATCGGTGCTGGATCTTTGATCGGTAAACGCGTACCGGAGTTCGTAATCCGTCGTCGCGCCGAACCGGCCACGGATGTAGGGGCTCACCCGATAGGTGGTAACCTCCCTCTGGTTGCTGTTTGCCGTGCCATTCTGGGATGCCTGGGGGCCGAAAGTCGAGATCGGCTGCTGGTCGATCGTGGCTTGCGCGTCGATGAACAACCATTGGTCGATCGCCTCCAGCGTGCCCACGGCGAACAGATTGTTCTGCGTGTAGTTCAGATCGGATTCCTGCGCATACCAGAATCCCCGCAACGCGTAATCCAGATCCAGCCTCAAGCGCCCACCGTCGTGACCGATCTGAATTCGGGGAGCGACCTCGGTGATCACGTCGCTTTGAGCCTGTTCCTGCGGAGCGAGCGAGACGTTATCGGTAAAGGTCAGATTGGCCGAAATCGACGGAACGATCCGCCATTGCGCCCATGCGCTCGACATGGCACCCAGACCAACTGCCGCTGCAAGTGCGCAGCGCAGGGAGCACGGCCAGAGCCTAGCCGCCATAGCCGTAATACGCATGTCCCGCATGGCCGGAATAGCCATAGTAATTACCGGCGCCTCTTAACCGACTCTTGTTGAGCATCAGCAGCTTGACAGGACAGGATTCGATCGTTGCAAGCGCCTGCTTCAGTGCCGCATGCGTGGTCTGCTCGGCCTCCACCACCACCACGATCTGTCCCATGTGGCTCGCAATGGCACGGGCTTCGTTGCTCAGGAGCAAGGGTGGGGAATCGAAGATAAGGATTCGATCCGAATAGCGGTCCGCCATTTCCTGCAGCAGTCGGGCCATCGCGTCGCTGGCGAGCAGTTCGGTCGCACGCGGATGCGTTCTTCCGCTCGGGAGCAGCGAAAGCTTGTTCGACGTTGGTCTTGAGCAGCACGTCGCTGAGACTGATCTTCCGGTCGATCAGGATGTCCAGCAGACCGCGTTCCGGCGAAAGGCCCAGCAGCGTAGGAATCGACGGCTTCGCCACATCCGCATCCACGAGCAGGACCCTGTTGTCGTAGTTCCATCGCGATGCTGATTGCGAGGTTCACGGAACAAGTACTCTTGCCCTCGCCTGGAAACGCGCTCGTGATCATGATCAGGTTGCCGTTCCTGATCGGGGCGGCGGTCTTTCCCATCGCGTTCCGGATCAAAGGCCGTTTGATGACTCGAAATTCCTCGGCCACCTGAGAACGCGGGTCTTCGGGCGTCACGAATCCTGAGGCGGCCAATCGGGCAAGATCGATGGATACGGATTTCGATACTGCCGTCGGCAATTGTTCCTGGTCCGTTGCAGCCCGCGGCCGTGCATCCGCCGCAACCCTGGAATCCTCCGGCAGCGCTTCGGCGGGCTCGATGCCGGCCGACGGGAAACCCGAAGCGACATCCTGGGCGAGCTTGGGACTGCGTACCGTTATTCCGGCCTTGCGCAGTTCTTCCAGCCTCTTGGCGGCTCTTTCGATGACGCTCACGACCGTATTGCCTCAGGCTGCCACACGCAGGGACAATGCAAAAAGCATCGCGGTTGCTGCGGCAAAGGCGATGATCAGGGTGCCCAGCGCAGAGACGAAGCCAATCAGTGCAAGGCGCGATTTCTTTCTGCTCTCTGCGGTCTGCTGGAACGACACCGAGCCGAGCACAGGCAATCCGGTAACGTCCTTCAGCGATGCACGATCGACAAACGTGGGCCACAGTCTGAATGCAGCGAAGCTCGCAAGCAGTCCGGCTCCAAGCGAAGCAAGCAGCGTCAATGGCATCAGGACAAGGCGATTCGGCGCCACCGGAGTGGATGGAACGCGCGGCGGATCGATTACCCGGAACTCGGCGCTACCTGAAACCGCCCGCAGTTCACCCGAAATGTGGGCTGATTCGCGCCGCGCCACGAGCTGCTCATATTGTTTCTTGTTGGTTTCGTAGTCCCGGTTGAGTTGCGCCAATTGGGCCTCGATCTCGGGAACCAACCGCGCGGAATCCTTCAGTTGCTGGCTGCGCCGCTCGTACTCGGCCACACGGGCCCGCAGCGACGCCACGTTCGCCTCCGCTTCCGCCAGGGAAACCCTGAGTCGCTGATAGACCGGATTCGCACTCGAGGTGATTGCCGGCTTCGCAGGCCCGCCCCTGGCGCGCGCTGCGGCCTCCTTGCGCTTTTGTTCCTCAAGCTCCGCAATGATCCGCCGCGTGCCCGTGACGTCGGGATGCTCCTCTGTGTATCGCTGCAGCAGGTTGTCGAGGTTGCGCTTGAGCGTGTCGATGCGGGCGTCGATCTCCGACACCTGCTCCCGTCGCGACCGACAGCGACAGGATCTTCGCCGCTGATCTGCCGCTTCAGCGCGTCCCGCGAGTTCTCGGCTTCGTGCAACTCGAGACGCGCCTCGTTCAGGCGCGTGCTCACGTCGCTCATTTGCCCGGCATGGTCCATCCCGCCTTCGGACAGACCCAGGTGACGCAGCCGAAACTCCTTGAGCCGGTTCTCGGCCTGTTCCAACTTCTTCTCATATTCCTGAATCTGGTCCGCAATAAACTTCTTGGCTTCGGCAGAATCCTTGGCATCTTGACCCTTGTTCGCTTCAACGAAGATCGATGCAAACCCCTCCACGACGCGCTTGGCCCGCGCAGGATCGGTATCACGGAAGCTCAGGATATACAGATTGTCGCGGCCCGCGGTCCTGATCTCGAGGCGCCGCATGACGTCGCTGACCAGAGCGTCCTTCTCCTCCCTGGACTTGTCGATCGAGCCCGGCCATCTGGATCAGCTTTTCCACATTCGGGCGGCTGATGAGGGTGCGGCTCAACATCGCCAACTGCTGGTCTATGTTCGGCTCCACCGTCATACCTTGCATCAACGGCCGGAGCAACGACTGGGTATCCACCGCGATGCGCGCTGAAGCCTCGAAGCGATCGGGCGTGAGCAACACCACCACCGCGCCGATCACGCCGACCAACCACGCGACACCGATCCCGATCCAGCGGCGCTGCCAGACGCCTCGCAGAATGGTGCTCAACTGATGGATCAGATCATCCATTGTCGAGAGGACTCTGCGGTTGCCGACAAGGGCAGCGCGGGGCCGAATTGTCGCCGCGGCCAAACACTGCAGGACGGGCGTTCATCCGATCGAGGGCAATACGACGTAACTGCTTCGCCGCGGGGACGAGTCAGAACCAGCTTTGCGGGATGATCAGGACATCCCCCGGCTTCATCTCGACGTTCGCCGATTCATCGCCGCGCCGGACCAAATCCCTCAGCCGCACCGAGTATTGCTTGTTGGCTTCGCTCGTGCGGAGGATCGTTGCAGCATTTCCGTCGGCGAAGTCGGTCAACCCGCCTACGGAAATCATCACGTCAAGAAGCGTCATCTGATGCTTGTAGGGCAGGGTTTGCGGTTTGGTGGCTTCGCCCACCACGCGAATCTGTTCACTCGACGAACCCACGATAGTCGTCACGATCACCGTCACCACCGGGTCACGGATGTACTTGGCGAGCGCCTGCTCGATGTCGCGCGCCAGGGTCTTCGGATCCTTGCCCATCGCGACCAGTTCCGGAACCAGCGGCGTGCTGATCTTGCCATCCGGCCGTACCGGCACCGACATGGAAAGCTCCGGGTTGCGCCAGACGGTAATATTGATCGTGTCGCCGGGTCCGATCAGGTAGCTGTAGTCCGCCGATGCCGCATTGCGCGGCGCAGGTTCGTATTTGCTGGTCCAACTGCAACCGCCCGCGATTGCAACCGCCGCCAGCGCAATGATCATCCGCAAGGCACGAAGTGCAAAGCCGCATTCAAATCTGCCGAGCATGGCATCTCCCCTGGGCTAATCCGAAGCAAATCTCGGTCTCAAAAATCCATCTAATCATACCCGAACTCCCTGCCACGGTCAGGAACAACTTCACGGCACTTGCCCTGATGGCGGCACTTTCATGCCATGCGTGCGGCAAGACTGATCGCCGCTCCGAAGTCGCCGACGCGTCACTTTCTTGTCAAACCAATCGAGCCGGGACATACGTCTTGCGCGACCACTCCTGCCCGCACACATCTGACTCGCGACGTCACTCTGTGACAGATTTCGTCATATTCATGGCGGCCGAGACCCACCAATCTAACCGAATTCATCCCCACGGCGTCCAGCCGAATTGGAAGCAGCGAATGCGACACCGAATTCGAATCCGATGGGAACCAGCCCGATCGTGGCCCCCCTGCCGTAACTGATTAATCCTTGCCGGTCCCTTGAGCCATCCGGGAAACGCAGGTTATCGGTTCACGGAACAGATCTGTGACGTCTTGCATTGACTTCGCGATATTTTGGAACGGTCCTTGCATCAGCGGTCACGGAGTCTGAAAAGGGCAAACCCGACGCGAGTCGGGGGCGCAAAGTCACCGGTCTGTAGGCACATTCTACACGATAGCGGGATTGCCAGATTCGAGAGCCGTTTCGGAACACGTTCGATCCAAGCGTCGAATTGGCAACATGCGACGCGGAAATACGTTCGACCTGATCCGTACGCTGCAGATCGTGTCGCCGGCTCGCTATCCCCCCTACCCGATGACGATGTTCGGTCGGGCCCAGGCCTTGGCGCTGAGTCTGCCTGTTCGTCCGCCTCGATACGCACCATCCTCGCTTCTGCCTGCCCCAACAGAAGACTCCCGCAGGAGGGAGTCATTCGTGGAATGTGCGTCGTCGTGTTGCGACAACCGAATATGGTTACTAATCAGACAGTTTCCACGTCTAAGGAAAGCCCCTGTGTCGCCGAACGACGACGTCCGTCGTCCAGCAGCACTGCAACAGGTTTTGCGTAGCACACTGTTTTTGTTGTCGATTTTGCTTTCTGGGTTTTCTGGCATGGAAATCGCAATACGGGTTAAGTTTTGTTTTCCGACGCCGAAAACTGAGTCTCGCCCGCAAGGGTTGACCATAAGAGCAGGCCCGAATCTCAAGGGCGGCAGGTTCCCGCAAGTAGCATCCAGCGGGCCGCACCGAAGGATGCGTGTTGTGGGCCGAGCAAGACTTACGCAAGTTTCTGGGAGGAATCATGATGTCAGCAGCTTACGCCCCACGTCCGTCGACGGCCCCCTTTAGCGCGCTCAGATTGGGCGCGGTCTTCCTGCTTCTACTGCTGCTTGCCGTGCGTGCGTTCGCCGGCCAAGTCACATTGGCATGGGACCCGAGCCCCGACACCGCAGTAACCGGCTATTCAGTGTATTACGGGCCAACCAGTGGCAACTTGGCGACAAAGGTGGACGTCGGCAAGCAAACCACGTCTACCGTCACCAATCTAGCGGCCGGTACTTACTTCTTCGGTGTAAAGGCCTACAACGCTGCAGGCACGGAGAGCGCCTTTTCGAACCAGGTAAGCGCCAGCGTAGCTGCGGCGGCGCCGACGGCCAGCTTCACGTCGAGCGTCGCCACGGGCGTCGCCCCCGTCACCGTCACGTTCACGAGCACGACTACGGGTACGGTCACCGGCTACTCCTGGAAATACGGTGACAACACGACCGGTACCGGGGCCAGTACATCTCATACCTACGCCGCGCCTGGAACGTACATCGTGACGCTCACGGCAACCGGCTCGGGCGGCAGCACCACGGCGAGCAAGACCATTACCGTATCAGCAGCTCCGCCGGTCGCAAATTTCACGCCCCTTAGCGCGTCGGGTCCTGCTCCACGTACCGTTGCCTTCGCCGGCCCTTCCCCCAGCACTTCCACCGGAGCGCTCACGTACTCGTGGAAATTCGGGAACACTGCCACCAGCACCTTCCAGAGTCCGTCCTACACCTATACGACGCCCGGGACCTACACGGTTTCGCTGGCCGTGACGGGGCCGGGCGGAACCAGCACCAGGACCGGCACGGTTACGGTTGCTGCAGCGGCGACCACTCCCACGACGCCGACCAACCAAGCTCCCAATGGCACCATTACCGCACCTGCCGGAGCGGTGCCAGTCACACAAGGGCAGTCCGTCGCCTTCCAAGGCACCGGTAGCGACCCGAATGGCGACACATTTACTTACGCCTGGAATTTCGGCGATAACACTACAGGCGCCGGGGCTAACATTTTGCATTCGTATGCAGCCGCCGGAACCTACACCGCCCGTCTTACGGTTACAGATTCCAAGGGCATGGCCGACCAAACACCGGCTTCCGTAACAGTCACAGTGACGCAACCGGCCGCCGCATCTCCGCCGGCGCCTGCGTCGACCGCCCAGACGCTTTGGGCTGCAACAGCGAGGCCGGTGACTGCAAGCGACCCCGACACAGCGCCGGTCAACCTTGGAGTAAAATTCAAGTCGGACGTGAGCGGCTACATTACCGGCATTCGGTTCTACAAAGGCTCTGCCAATACCGGGACACACGTCGCTGCACTCTGGACGTCGCGCGGCACGCGTCTGGCGACTGCGACATTCGCGAATGAAACCGCTTCAGGCTGGCAACAGGTAAACTTTGCCACACCCATCCCCATCACCGCCAACACGGTCTATGTGGCTTCGTATTTCGCTCCCAGGGGACGCTATGCGGGCGATAACAACTACTTCGCCACCTCCGGCGTCGACAATGGAACGCTGCACGCGCTGAGCAACGGAGCGGCCGGAGGCAACGGAGTCTATGCGTACGCCACGGGTACGGCATTCCCGAACTCCACCTACAGAGCGAGCAACTACTGGGTAAACGTGGTCTTCAAGCCAGCTCAATAGGAAGGGCGCGTCCAAGTCGGAGAACGGAGCGGTGCAGGACGGTTTGCATGATCTTGGCTGTACCGCCCTTCGACTTCGCACATAACGGCTGAACCTTTGTCTTGATTCGGCGCCTATCGGCACGATGAAATAATTTTCGGAGGCATCATGAGAAACCAGCATCTTTTCCTTGCCACCCTTCTAGCAGGACTGTTTGTCACTTGCAGTGCTCACGCATGGACGATCACTTCCGATTTCGAGCAGGGCACGATCGGAGCGCAAGCCGAGGGTCTTAGCGGCTTTACGGATGGATTCACTCAGACCCTGTACTCCGCAGACATGGCGAACTCGGGAAAGAAATCAGCCAAGGTGACATTCAGTCAGGGGAGCGATACGTTTGCCCAATCGGGGGCAGGTTTGAATTTTCCCACAACCCTTGGAGAGGGCGCAGAACTCTGGGCGCGAGGCTACTTCTACTTCAAGTCTCCTTGGGCATGGACCTGCAGTCCCGTAATCAAGATATTCCGCGGCGCCCACGTTCAGACGTCGAGCGGGGCAAATGTTGGGTACCTCTCTGTATTCGCAGATAGCAATGGAACCATTCTGTTGTCCAATGAAGCGGGGGACACACAACCAAGCACATCGGCCAAATTTGACATCGGCACGTGGCAAAGCATCGAGATGTACGTCAAGTTTTCAGCGACTGCCCCCATCTTCAGAATCTGGAAGAATGGGCAACTATTGATTGAGGATACCACCCACAAGACGCTTAGAAGCTCGACGGATCGCGCGGACATGTCTTATATCTTCAGCTACTGGAATGGGGGGGTCCCCAGAACCAGGTTGCGTATTTGGATGATTTCACCTATACGACTGACAGACCCTCAGCCCGGGATGCCAAAGGCAACTACATGATTGGTCCGCTCAGCGACGCGCCGGTCGTTGCACCGCCCAGCAATTTGATCGTCCGGTAATCATTCGGAGCCTGACCGGCGCTACTCACTGCTCCTGCCCGGACTTCTGGGCAGGAGCACGTCACTTCACTCTGAAATAGTGCTGTCTCTTCAAGATATAGAAGAGTGAGATTGAGCGGCCGAGGTAGTATGCATAGTACAAGACAGCAAGCTGTGCAAAACTCCTGAAGTTTCTCATCTGCGCGGATCGATAAAAGGCGGTCGCGGCGAGCAGCAGAATGATACCTGCCGTTGCGCCGGCGATCAGATCGCCGGTCCCGATCAAGGCGAGACGTACGAGCCCTGCAACCTGGAGTCCGCTCAGGAGAATGAAGGCGAAGGTCCCAAAAAGTGGCAGATCGGTCCATTTGTGCCGGAGCGAATCGAGCCCCCCCAATCCATGCCAGATTTCTCTTTTTACAAAAGCCTGGAGGCTCTTTGGGTTGCCGAGGTGGGTCACGCGCACCCGGTCGTCAGACATGACTTTGGCAACTTTCTGTGCCCTGAGGCACATCTCGTAGTCTTCGCCGGTCTTGAGCGATTCATCGAACCCACCAATTGTCCGATAAAGCCAAGCCGGAACAATCATATTTCCGGAATTGACATAGGTAACAGCCTGTCGTCCTTTCGGTTTTTGCGCAAACCAAGCCGCTTCGATCCAGTGGGCATCATCAGGGACATCATACTTTGATCCAACGACGCACTCTTCGACGTCCAATGCCTCGGCCGCGTTGCTGAGCCAATCCCGATCCGCTACACAGTCCGCGTCCAAGAAGGCATATGTGTCCCCGATCGCCTGCTCTACTCCGTAATTGCGCATTGCGGCGATCGTCGCCCGGGGGAGCACAAACACCTTCGACGTGTATTCCTTGCTGATCGAGACGGTCGAATCGCTGGATCCATTGTCCACGACGACGATCTCGAACTGGCTCTCCGGGTAACTTTGACCCCTCAGCGACTGAAGACACTGACGAATTACTTTCGCCTCATTAAATGCTGGAATGACAACAGAAAAGAAGCGCATCCGGCTACCTCCGACCAAACTCTGACAAGCTGTTAATTTGGCAATGACCGCACCGGGAGTCGCCCCACCGTGTAGCCTGCCGCGCTGTTGCAATGACCATACTCACTCACTACCAAGGAAACCTGTGTGGTGCTGGGGAACCGTTTGCGCTGCAGAGTGCGCCCGAAGACCTGCGAAGCACCTCACTAAGCGCCTAACCCCACATTGGAAATTTTCAACTCAAAGCTGCTAGTGATGCCGTGACGTTCTTCCTTTCGCTACCATTGAGCCGTTTGCGACAATGCGACGACCGGCATGTGGCGAGCGCGGTGCACCGTCCGCTCTCAGCGATACCGACTGTGCATTCAGCGAGACACTCGACGGACGGCAATATACGTTTGTTTGGGGCACGAGTTGTAGTAATGACCGGGGTACGATTCAGGTCTGTACGAGCGCCCCACCACCTCTGGTTATACCGGGAAACATAACCGCAGTCCGTTCTGCGTAGATTTGGTGGCGGACACCCGTTCCGTTTGGATTTTATCGAATGTACATGTTATCGGAGCATGACAAGCAGCGCTGGGACAACTTCGTCCGCGCCTCGGATGTGTCCAACTGCTACCACCAGTCGGGATGGAAGGATGTAGTCGAAAGGGCCTTCGGCCATCCCACGTATTACCTAATATCCGAAGACTCATCCGGAAGCATTGATGGAATCCTGCCACTCGTACATTTGAGGAGCTTTATTTTTGGAAATTTTCTCAGCTCCATGCCATTTTTCAACTATGGAGGGTTATGTGCGGCAAATCGCAGCATCGTAGATCGATTGTTAACCGACGCACGACAGGTGGCCCGTGAAACGGGCGCTGACTACATAGAGTTCAGGCATGAACAAAACATAGTTGATGAACTTCCCGCCAAAACGACAAAAGCAAGCATGCGACTGCCGGTCCCATCCGATTCGACCGAGTTGTTCAAATCCTTCCCATCTAAGCTCCGCAGCCAGATCAGGCGAGCACAAAAGGAGGGATTGACCGTCACGATCGGGCGATCGGAAGAACTTGCCAACTTCTACTCCGTTTTCTCCGAGAATATGAGAGATCTCGGAACACCTGTGTACGGCGTGTCGTTTTTTCAGACTATTCTCGACACTTTTCCTGATTCGACATGGATCTGCACCGTGTCAACGCGAGACGGCATGCCGATAGCGTCAGGATTCCTGGTGGGGTTCAAGCAAATCCTCGAGATTCCTTGGGCCTCATCCCTCCGAAAGTTCAACATGCTTGGTTCGAACATGTTGCTTTATTGGAGCGTTCTGGAATTCTGCTGCAATCAGGGATTTCGCGTTTTCGATTTCGGACGGTCGTCGATCGGTGAGGGAACGTATCGGTTCAAGGAGCAGTGGGGAGCACGACCCACGACGCTTTACTGGCACTACTGGATGGGTAAGGATGGAAATCTGCCCCAACTTAACCCCAACAACCCAAGATTCGAATTGGCGATTCGCGTCTGGAAACATCTCCCGGTGCGAGTCACACGCGTGATCGGTCCTCGCCTTGTGAAGTACCTCCCGTGAGAATCGCACGCACAATTCCACCCAGCGCCGCACCGCTTGGCGCAATGCCGCTAGTCCACGGAATGTTCGGTCTTGCATTTGGGCACAAATACCTGCGACGCGTCGAGGAGACAGTTAGTGCGCGCTTTGGTGCGAAGCATGCGTTCCTTTTGTCCTCCGGCAAGGCTGCCCTCTTCACCATACTCACGGCCCTTCGTTTATTGAACCCGTCGCGCAACCGGGTTCTGATTCCTGCGTATACGTGCTATTCGGTCCCCTCTTCCATTCTAAGGGCGGGCCTCGAGATCAGCCTGTGCGATATCGACCCGATCACTTTTGATTTCGATCGTCGTCAACTCGAACGGTCGATAACAGAGAACACGCTCGCAGTGGTGCCGGATCACCTTTTTGGAATTCCGGCTGACATGGATCGAATTGCGCAACTGTGTCGCGACAAAGGCGCTTATCTGGTGGAGGACTGCTCCCAGGCTATGGGGGGACGATATGGGAAGCTGCCACTTGGAGCCGTTGGAGACGTCGGATTCTTCAGTCTCGGTCGAGGTAAGAACGTTACCTGCGGCTCCGGGGGAATCGTCATCACCAACTCGGACGCGATTGGCGCAGCAGTGTCCGAGGTCTTTCGGACGGTCCGCGCTCCAGGTATTCGCGGCAACCTCAGACAGTTAGCCGAGGCGATCCTCCTTATGGTGTTTCTTCGCCCATCCCTCCATTGGTTCCCTGCAGGACTGACATTCCTAAGGCTTGGTGAAACGATCTTCAGCCCGGATTTTTCGATCCAGAGGCTGTCCGGCGTGCAGGCCGGCCTCTTGCACGATTGGGAAGGACGACTCTTGAGATCCAATGAAGCGAGAACGAGGGTGGCCCGGTGGTTCATTGAGGCGCTCAAGCTGGCGAACAGACCGGAAGGAGTTTGCTACCTCAGGCTTCCCGTCTTCAGCAGAAGCCCCAGATCCAGAGATGAGGCATTGTCTTCGTCTAAACAGCAAGGATTGGGACTCAGCGGGATGTATCCGAGGGCGATTCATGAGATTACGGAAATTCGGGACCAGTTCTCAGATACATATTTTCCGGTTGCGAGCGAAGTATCCCGAAGAATCGTGACGCTTCCCACCCACGAAATGCTCAGTGTAAGAGACCTCGAGAGGATCGCCACTGTAGGCCGTCGATTTTCGTTCCAGACGCATCTTGGCGAGCAGTCCCAATGCGGCTAGACGCGATTCGCCCAAGTAACGCCGCATCCCGATCTCACAGGGCTGAGAATGATGCCGAAAACCGCCGTAGAGCGAACGCGGTGTCGGGTGGAAGGTGGAAAGACTTAGGAAGAGCCATTCGGCACGTCATTCACTCACGTGAAGAGAGAAGATCGTGACCGCGCGCGCAATGCTGAGAGGTGTAATGTCCTCAATGGCTTCTTTGTGCGGACTCGTGGAACGTCGAATCAGGGCGGCGTCGAGCAACGGATTCCTAATTCTGATGTATCACAGAGTACTGCCCTCACGAGACATCACACGAGCAGTTCAGCCCGGCATGGTCGTGCAGCCGGAGACTTTGGCCTGTCATTTCGAGTACCTGAAGAGAAATTTTGACGTTGTTCCGTTGGCCCACCTCAAGTCAGCCTCTTTTGGCCATTCGGCGGTTGCCAGGACCAAGCCATTGTGCGCCATCACTTTCGATGACGGGTGGTACGATTTCTTTCTGTACGCGAACCCTATAATCAAGAATTTCCGGCTGCCGGTTACCGTATTCCTCCCCACAGATTTTATTGGGACAGACCGGTGGCCTTGGCCGGATCAGCTGGGCTACCTGCTTGATCGTATTGGAACAAACGTGCCAACGAAGCTAGACAGGGAGTCCAGCACCAACCCATTGGTGTCACAAATCTTGCACCAATTTGGGACTGGTGAGGCAAGGCTGGAAAGAGCCATTTCCTTATTGAAAAGCCGACGCCTGGAGGAAATCGATGTCGCGTTGGCTGGATTATCGGAAGCCGCGGGCACGGAGTCCGGCCCAGCGAATCGGGCTTTTTTTTCGTGGGACGAGGCCAAGGAAATGGCGGAAAGCGGTCTGGTTTCCTATGGATCGCACACCGCCGGGCACCCGATACTCACTACGCTCTTGGTAGACGAAGCGCGTTCCGAGTTGGCCCGATCTCGCGATGCGTTGATATCGCGGGGATTGATGACCGGAGAGTTCATGCCATTCTGCTATCCGAACGGCGACTACTCAGACCGACTAATGGACCTCGTGCGGGAGACTGGTTATCACATGGCAGTAACCACGAGAAGAGGATGGAACCGGTTCGGGGAGGATTTGTACTGTTTGCGGCGTGTCGGTCTTCATCAGGATGTGTCGGAATCCAAGTCCATGTTTGCATCGCGAATCGCTGGCCTAGCCTGACAGTGGTACCTTCGTTCTTCTTCGCTGGACCAGAAGCGGACGATGTGCAATGTCACTGAGGGTATGCCACATCGCCTCAGGCGACCTGTGGGCTGGAGCGGAGGTAATGGTTCGCAACCTGCTTGCAGGAATCGCCATCGAGCCCAACATCGATCTGTCCGTTATCGTACTGAACCGCGGCAAGCTGGCAGCGGAGTTACAAGTCCTGGGCATACCTGTTCGCGTGATTGATGAAACGAGCCTTTCCCTGCCCAGGATCATGTCGGATGTCGTGGCTGCCCTGAATCGGCATAATCCATCGATCGTCCATACACACAGATATAAGGAGAACCTGATCGGGTACCTCGGATCCAGGGTTCTGAAGGGCAATACCTACCTAGTCGGAACCCAGCACGGGCTCCCAGAATTGCATGGACACGCGGGAGTGATTAGGCAATTGGTGTCCATGCTCAACTTCAGGCTGCTCGCGTCCAAGTTTCAGTCCGTAGTCGCAGTCTCGGAAGATGTCAGGAATGCTCTGGTTCGAAATCACTCCCTCCCGGAGAAATCTGTCCGAGTCATCCGCAACGGGGTAAGCATTCCACAATCGGCCATTCTCGGCAGGCCAGATTCCACGTTCGTCATTGGCTCTGCAGGACGCTTCGTACCAGTGAAGGACTACCTCCTGATGGTCGAGATTGCCCGCCGAGTCCGCGAGCGAAACCAGCAGATCCGGTTCGAGCTTGTCGGCGAAGGGCCTATGCGCCAGGACATCAGCGTGGCGGTTACCAAGGCCAATCTCGGGCCGGCATTTTGCATCTGCGAATTCTGTGATGAGATCGCAACGTTCCATCGTGGCCTGAATGCTTACCTGAACACATCATTGCACGAAGGAATCCCTTTGAGTGTTCTCGAGGCCATGGCCTACGGTCTGCCAGTCATTGCTCCGCGTGTTGGCGGACTCAGCGAGATCATAACGGACGGAGAAGAAGGATTCCTCGTCGATACCAGAGATCCGGAGCACTTCGTCGAGCGCTGTCTTCAACTGCACGCGGATCCTATCCTCTGGAAGCGCATGTCAATTGCAGCGCGAGAACGAGTAACCCGGGACTTCTCGACACAACGAATGGTGCGCCAATACCTGAATCTTTATATGGAGATCGAGGATGATCTACGCGGTGCACGATAGCAGCCCCATTCATCACGCCATGGTTGGTGGCCCGCCGGTCATCCCGTATGCAACGTACGATGCCAGTACACAATCCACGCTAACGAGTGCGCCGAATCAGTTAGGGATACGGGTCTCCGTCCCGAAAAAGACCCTTCAACGTCGATCCGGCTTCAAGGAATGTTCCTGTTAGGTCGATGTATCCAGACAGAACACAATCCGTGCAAACCCTGACTTCCACGCCACCGAAGGTTTTCGCGAATGGTTAGAACCAAACTGAGAGAGGACCCACCATGTGGGAGTTTGTTTTCATCGCCTCATTGTCGCTGATTTTCTTTGCCTATTTTGGCTATCCGCTGACGTTGCTTATCGTCGGATGGTTTACAGGAAAGCCAGTAAAGCGTGCCCCAGTCACTCCAAGAGTTACATTCATAATCACCGTTCACAACGAGGAAACCCGAATCGAGAGCAAGTTGAAAAATACACTCTGCCTCGACTACCCGAAAGACAGCCTGGAGATTCTGGTAGCCTCTGATGGGTGAACCGATCGGACGACCGAAATTGTTAAAAAATATTCCGACCAAGGTGTTCGATTAGTTGAATTATCTGACCGCAAAGGAAAGGAAAGCGCGCAGATTGCGGCTGTCGCAGCAGCCAGTGGCGACGTCCTTGTTTTCAGTGACGTGGCAACCACATTGAATCCCGGAGGCCTACGCGAATTGGTGTCTAGCTTTGCGGACTCAACCGTTGGATGCGTGAGCAGTGAAGACCGGCTGATCGGCAAGGACGGACGACCTAGTGGCGAGGGACTTTATGTTCGCTATGAAATGTGGCTCCGGCGGCTGGAGTCTCGATCCAGTTCCCTGGTGGGCCTGAGCGGATCGCTGTTTGCAGCCCGGAAAGCGGTTTGCAAGGACTTTTCCGCCAATTTGCCAAGTGATTTTCGCACCGTCCTGAATAGCATGAAGATGGGTTTGCGAGGCGTGAGTGATCCCCTTGCCGTCGGCCTATATCAGGATCTCGCTGATCCAAAACGGGAATGGGACCGCAAGATACGTACGGTTGTCAGAGGAATTACTGTGTTCTTCAGCCATCTGGAATTACTGAACGTGATGAGATATGGTTTATTCTCGTATCAACTGTTCTGCCATAAGCTGATTCGCTGGAGTGTTCCATTCGTGATGATTACAGCGATCGCGTCAAATACCATTCTCGCCTTCCGTTCTCAATTCTATCTTTTGCTCTGGGTAGCCCACGTCCTGCTGTATCTACTTGCGATTACGGGCCTCGCGACAAAGCGTGGACATGAAATCGGCGCGTTCAGAATCGCGGGCTATTTTGTCAGTGTTAACTACTCGATATTGGTAGCTTGGGTGAGGTACCTGCGCGGCGAGCGGATTGTAACCTGGGCGCCAACGGTACGATAACCAGTACCCGACCCGAAGTTGTCTTATAGAGTGCATTAGCCGTCTTCGCAGTATTCAACAGTCCCGTTGAACGAAAGGAGCAACCAATGATTTCGAGAGAATTCAATATTAAGCTCGCTTCCATTTCCTGGAGCCTGGCTTTAGTCTCACTATTTTCATACCACCTCGCTTCGGCTAGCGAATGCCCGAATTGGCAGACTTTGCACCCAGAATGGATCTTCTGCGACGACTTCGAAGATTCGACTGCGTTGGTACGACAAGGTCGCTATTTTGAATATGACAACAATGGTGGTGATTTCATTGTCGTTGATGGGGCGGGCATGGCCAACTCCCGAGGTATGCGTGGCCTTTGGCAAGTCGGCGAAATCGACGCTGGCCATTTGTCTCTGGGGTTCGGACGAAATCCAAATCCATACATGAACAAGGGCATCCGGTCCAATGAAGATTTCAAGGAGGTGTTCTATCGGATGTATCTTAAGATGGACTCCGGGTGGCAAGGCAGCCCGGCAAAGCTTTCGCGTGCGTCGATCATCACCGACGCCTCCTGGTCCCAGGCCATGATCGCTCATCTTTGGAGCGATGCGCAGAGCCACCTCTTGATCGACCCCGTTCAATGTGTCGGCACCGATAACCGACCCGCGTGCATCGGCTACAACGATTTCTCGCACATGACTTGGCTCGGCGCCCGGAGTGGCCGCACGACGATTTTCGATTCTCAACACAGTGGGCAATGGATTTGCGTTGAGCACCATGTGAAACTGAATGATCCCGGTGTGTCAAATGGAGTGCAGGAGTTTTGGATTGACGGGCAACTCGAGGTCAATCGCAACGATCTGAATTTTGTAAGATCTTATGGTTCCTACGGCATCAATGTGGTGTTTTTCGAGAACTACTGGAATACGGGGTCGCCCCGGCTGCAAGGCAGGGTATTCGACAATATCGTAGTCTCGACCCGTAGAGTCGGATGTCTTGACACCGCACCTCTGATGCCGCCCAGTAACCTCCGAGTAGTTCCGTAAGAAAGTAGTCTCCGCTGACGGCTCCAACGTTTGGGACCGTCAGAGGGTTCAGGCAGCCATAAAGCTGCAGCTCTGTTGTCCTCACTCAGATAGCTCTCTACACTCCGATCTGTGCCGGCGAAATGCAAGTTAATCTGCGCCTGTTAATCGGCGCCCATATAGAGCCATTTGGCTGGCGGCGTAATGGAGCCACAGGATTTGCGGCGTAATGGAGCCAGGAGATTTGCGGCCAGATAGAGCCAGTGGATCTGCGGCGTAATGACGTACTTTCCGCAGGTCGACGGTCGAATTTGCGCGTAATTTCCCCGGCATGTCGGGCGATTAGGGTTTGCGGGGCGCTTCAGCGTCGATGAGCCGCTCGGTTTCGTCTTCCCACGCTCGCAGGAGCTTCTTCACTTTTCGGTAGTTCGCGATCGCCTGGTGCAGGAGTACGGCCTGCGCAGGCGAGACGTAGCGGTGGACGAGCTTGCCGGCCTTCATGCGCCCCCACTCGTAGTAGGGCCCATGGCGGGCTGCTGGGTCCTGCTGGCAGCGGCAACTCGCCTTGCCGCACTTCATCATCCGCTTGAGCAGGGTGCCGGAGCACAGGGTGTCGATCTCGGCTAGGGCGTGGCGGATGCGAGTGAGGTGCTCGCGTGCCAGAGCGGCTGTTTTTTCTGGGTTGCGTTTGGACAAGGTACTTGACTGTCTAGGAATCCTACGACGATAATAGCGTAGGAATGGCGCCAACGCAACAATCTCCTCCGCAACGCGCCCGCTTCAGCCTGCATAGCGAGCGTCTGGGTCCCTTACCCCTCGTCAATCACTTCGTCGACCGGGTCGGTCTGGAAGAGCTGCTCGATCGATACGTTCCCTCCGACGCGCGCTGCACCGTCCCCCATGCGCGTGCTCTTGGTGTGCTGCTGCGCTCCATCATCGTCGAGCGAGAGCCGATATACCGTCAGCAGGAGAGCGTGCACGGGTTCGCCAGCGGGATGTTCGGCATCCGTCCCCAGCAGATGGAATGTCTGTCTGACGATCGGCTCGGGCGCGCTCTGGACCACCTGTTTGATGCCGACCGGGCGGGGCTGCTCACCGAGGTGGCGTTGGCGGTCGGGAGCCGCTTTGGCGTGCGCTTCGATGAATTCCATAACGACGCCACCTCGGTGAGCTTCTGCGGCAGCTATCGCGCCGCCTCGGGACGAAAGATTCGCGGCCGAAGCGCCCCGGTGATCACCTACGGGCACTCCAAGGCGCACCGCCCTGACCTGAAGCAGTTGCTGCTCTTTCTCACCATGAGTGCCGACGGCAACATCCCCGTTGCCTTTCGCTGTGCCGACGGCAATGCGAGCGAGTCGCGCAGCCACATCGAAACGTGGAACACGCTGCGGGCGGTGGCGGGCCGCTCGGACTTCTTGTATGTGGCGGACAGTAAACTTTGTTCGCGACAAAACATGCAGGAGATCGAGCGCGCCGGCGGGCGCTTCGTCACCGTGATGCCGCGCAGCCGCCTGGAAGACGAAGAGTTCCGCCAGTGGATCCAGACCAACACCCCGGACTGGCAGTGTGTCTGGGACCGGCCCAACCCGCGCTACAGCGACGGGCCGCGCGACTGCTGGTACGTCTGGCGGGCGCCGCTTCCCTCCGCGGAAGTCTGGTCGGTCGTCTGGGTCTGGAGCGCATTGCTCACCCTGCACCAGGAGGCCCGGCGGCGCAGGAACATCGCCGCAGCCACGGAACAGCTCACGCAGCTGCACGAACGCCTGGCCGGCCCGAAGGCCCGGCTACGGGGCGCCGCCGAGATCGATCTCAAGCTCAAAATGATCCTTGAGACGCACCACGTCGGCCGCTACCTCAAGGTCAAGCGCATCGTGCGTGAAGACCATGTGTACAAGCAAACACGCCGCGGCCGCCCAGGGCCCGAGACCGCTTACCGCAAGATCACCAAGCGGCGCTTTGATATCGAGTGGAGCACCGACGAGGAGGCCATCGCCTACGACCACAGGAGCGATGGCATGTACCCGTTGATGACCAACGATCGCAGCCTGTCAGCAGCCCAGGTTCTTCAGGCCCACAAGGGCCAACCCATGATCGAGAAGCGCTTCGAACAGATCAAGACGGTGCACGAGATCGCTCCCGTGCTCCTGAAGAACGAGGGCCGCATTGAGGCGCTCTTCACCCTGTATTTCCTTGCCCTGCTCGTTCAGGCCCTCATCGAGCGCGAGCTGCGTCTTGCCATGAAGCGTGAGGGCATCGAGGAACTTCCCCTGTATCCGGAGCAGCGTCAGTGCGCACACCCCACCACTGAACAGATCTTGCGTCTGTACAGCCTCACCGAGCGACACAAACTGACCCAAGACGGCCACACCGTGCAGGTCTTCGAGGTTCAGCTCACGGACCTGCAGCGTCAGCTGCTCGGCCTGCTCGGCGTCCCGGAGGAAGCTTTTCGCCCGTCAGAGTAGGCGGGAAATTCGCGCCAAATTGTAACGTCGACCTGCGGAAAATACGTAATGAGGCCAGTGCAGTAGAGTTTTTTGCGGTCTCGGACTTCTTGATTGCGTTACCTTCCGGCGTTTTTGCCGGGAGCAGACGCAATGGCCAACAGGAGGTTCGAGATGTACCAAGTTCGACAAATCATCCAACGGCTGCGCTTGGGTGAATCGCATCGCGCGATTGCCCGCTCGCAGCGCGTCGGGCGCCCGAGCGTGGGCACGATCGAGCGCATGGCGGCAGAGCATGGCTGTCTCGATCCAGCCGTGCCGATTCCGGACGATGCGACGCTGGAGGCCTCTTTCAAGAAGCCTCGCACGGCCCCCCAGAACGTATCGAGTGTCGAGCCGTTTCGTGAGCAGATTCTGGCCTGGCACGCGCAGGGCATCCAGGCCACGACCATGCGCCAGGCGCTCTCGCGCACGCACGGTTACACGGGCAGCGTTAGCGCCATTTACCGATTTCTGAATCGCGAGGTCGAATCGCGGCCCAGCGCCACGGTCATGCTGGACTTTGCGGTTGCAGAGCTGGCGCAGGTCGATTTCGGGTCGGGTCCGCTGATCACGGATCGCCAATCCGGCGAGCCGATCAAGACCTGGATCTTCGTCATGACCCTGGCGTGGAGCCGGCATCAGTACGCCGAGATCGTGCGCAATCAGACGGTGGAAACGTGGCTGGCCTGCCACCGGCACGCCTTCGAATGGTTCAACGGCGTGCCCCGGAAGATTCGGATCGATTTTGTTCCCGGGAACAAAATGGATCTTTTGTGCCCATTGCGATTTTGTGGCCAATCCGCGTTAGGGCGTTGTATTTGAGGGCGGGCCGCGCGAGGTGGGCAACATAATATTCACAGAGATTGCAGCCAATTCAGCAGGGTTTCGTCGTCGCGCCAGACTGGGTGTCTCGGGTGTGCCAACGAAGAACTCAACGTCGTGGGCGGCTCGCAAGCTCGCAGGGCCGCCTCCTTCATGCGAATGGTAATTTCGGTATAGCGGTTAGTGGTCCCGAGGCCTACGTGTCCAAGCCAGCCCCGAATCAGGTTTGGCTCAGCACCGGATTCCAGAAGGCTAACGGCAGTGGCGTGTCGAAACACGTGCGGTGAAATGTATCTCGCCTTGCCGTTCGACTTGTCTGGGGGGCAGTTGGCTTGTACGGCGCCGGACAATCTTGTAGATGCCGAAACGAGTAAGCGGCTGCTGATGCAGCGATACAAAGACTGGCTGATCTGGGGTGCGGCCAGAAACCAGCGCTTTGAGGAGCGATGCGGTTTCTGGCCAAAGTGGACAGGCTCGCCATTTGTCGCCTTTGCCGTGCAGGCGCACCCGGAAGGGGTCTTGTAAGTCCAGATCGGCACAGCGCAAGTCTGCCACCTCCTGAACTCGCGCCCCGGTGTTGTACAAGAAGAGCAGCAGCGCGCCGTCACGTTGAGCCTTTTTGCCGTCGGTGCCGACTGCGCCGATCACGGCTTGCACTTCATCGCGTTCCAGGTAGAACGTTTCCGATGGGGCGACACGCTTGACTGGAATAGCTGCAACACGCGCCGCCTCATGCAGCATCTCAGGTGCCTGGATTGCCGCATACTCGAAGAAGCAATGCAACGCAGCCAAGCGTTGATTGCGCGTACGCCGGTGGTTATGGCGCTCGTCTTCGATGTAGGTCAGAAACTGCAGAACCTGATCGGAGGTGAGTTCGACCAGCGCCAGCTTGGATAGCCGATGCTTGGTTCTCTCGGAGACGAACTTCAAGAATAGCCGAAGCGTGTCGCGATAGCTTCTGATGGACCCTAGTCGCAGGCCTTTTTGTACCTTCAGGTGATCTTCGAAGAAAGCGAGCAAAATCGGACCGAGCGATGGGTTCATGATTGGGGGCTCCTGTTGTTGCAGGCGAATTGCTCAAAGCGCTTGCTGGCGGTATCGAGCAGATCGCTCGTCATCGTCAGATAGACAGCCGTGGAGGCGGGATTCACGTGGCCGAGGAAGGTCGAGAGTTGAAGTAAGCGCGCACCCGGATCAATCCCGCTGCGGTACCAACGAAGCAGCGTTCCTGTTGCGAAGGCATGCCTCAAATCGTGCAGACGGGGAGCACTCACACCAGGGGGGATATCGAGTTTGAGCTTTGGCAGGAGATGATGAAATGTCAGGCTGACGGTATCGGGGTTTACCGGTAGATTTCGATTGAATGAGAACAGCGGGCTGCTTTGTGACAGATCTCGTGTGGGCGCCGGGCGGCATTGCATGTAGCCTTGCAGTTCCTCGGCCATCTTCGGTCCGAAGGGGACCAAGCGGCTCTTGCCGAATTTGCTCTGGCGGATGATCAGCAGGTCGCGCCGGAAGTGAACATCGTCATAGCAAAGGCGCGTGACTTCACCCACCCGCAGGCCGAGACCATAAAGCAGGACGAAGATCATCCGGTAGGTAACCGCGCGGTCGGGACCCTTTGGACGATCGGGGAGTTCGCTGGTAAGTTCCAGAAGCCGCTTTGCAAGGGCTTGGTCGAAGAGGAATGGAATGCGCTGGGAAGTCGCACGCCTGGGACGTGGGCATACAGGAGGTGCCGTTATCGCTCCTTGTTGTGCCGCCCAACTCAACCAGTGCCGTAGAACGTACAACAGATGGTTGTAGCTTCTCGGGCGTGTTCTCGGACGGGAGGCAAGAAACGCCTCGATGATTTGCGGCGTAAGGGAACGTACCTCAGTAATCTTCTGCTCGACCAGAAAGCGGTCAAACAGGCGTAGTGCCTTCTCTTCGTTGTCATATCGCCGACTGAGCGCGCGCTTGAATGCGAGATAGCGCTCGATCACGGAAGCGAATGGGCTATGGTAGCCGGTCCAGCGCGTGTTCATAGGATCGCCTCCCCGTCGCCCATGGCGAGCTCACGCAAGGCCTTGATGGCGACTTTGGTATAGATCTGGGTCGATGCCGGATCGGCGTGTCCCACATAGTCGCCAATCGTCTTGAAGTGAAACTCCGCATCCACGAGTCTCTGAACGCAAGTGTGGCGAAGGGTGTGTGAACCCGGTCGGGCCACGGAGATCCCAGCTTTGCGCAGATAGTAGGAAGCGCGCTGCCCGATAGAATTGCGCTCCAGTGGCCTTTGAGGAGCCGTCGCTCGAAAGAACAAACGGCGCTCATCCGTTTCCGGTCGGCCGTGCTGCAGATACTCGACGATCGCATTGCCGACCAGCGGCGAGAGGGGAAAGGCCGTCGAGTGGCCTGCTTTGCGCTCCGGTATGCGCAGGCGCTCGCGTTTCCAATCGATGTCGTCCAGAGTAAGCGCGGCCACTTCTCGCGCGCGCAGACCATAGGTCACGAGCAGCAGCAAGATTGCGTAATCGCGCTTGCCCGTAGCCGTGCGCTGCTCCACCACTTCAAGCATGCGACGGACTTCTTCCCACGAAATACTGCGTGGAATCTCCGCGAGCCGGTAGGCATACGGGGCGCCGACGCTCTCGGCGAAGTCGCTACCGACTAGCCCTTCCCGAAACAGGTATTTCAAAAAGACCTTCAACGTAAAGCAAAGGTCGCGTCTGCCCGTAGGGCTAAGGTGCGGCGCGTGCGTGGTGATAAAGCTGCTCAGAACAACTGAAGAGATTCCGGCGAACGTGGATATCCCGTGTTCCTGACAATATGACTCAAAGGCGCGCAACGAGCCGCGGTAATGAGTAATGGAAGACTCCATCAATCCACGCTCATTCCGCAAGTACGAAAAGAACTGCGGCGCATGTTCGAAAAAAGGCTCTGGGTCAGGCCTGTCTCGGCGCGCGCTGCCGGCAGCATACTCGGGGAGCACCAATTGAAGCATCTGCTCAACAGGATTTCTCGCCGCGTCAAACATGCCCCGGCGAGCAACCTCGTCGCGACAGTTTGCGCCTCGCTGCTTCAACCAATCTTCGGCGAACGGTCTGACCTGAGCAGGCAGGTCATCAATACTCTTTGCACCTTGCGCTTCGGCGAACTTCGCAAACCGAACGAGTATCGGAACTCGATGAAAGATACTGCGTGCCGCGTAACCGTTCTCGGTGAGCCACACTACGTACTGCTCGATCGGTTCGCCAAGCCAACATGCACGAAGACGATCGATCGTCTGTGGTTTGAGGTAATACAGTTCGAGCATGACAACCTCCATTCATTCGGCAGAATGCCGGAGGTCATCATCCATCGAACGAAATATTATGTGTCCTTCTCCACAACCCTTACCCCGCTAAATCAGGACGTTGCCTCGGCCTGGGCACAAATCCAAAACGGGCACAAAAGATCGACAACCCCAAGTGCGCGATAACCCGCGCCTGCTACTACGAGCCGACGGTGCAGCGCGCCTATGGCGATCTGGCCCTGGGATATGGCTTCCTGATCGACCCGTGCCCGGTGCGCGACCCCGCCAAGAAGGATTGGGCTGCATACTGCACCTCATATGGTATGTGTGGATAAAGTTGCCGCGACGGTGGGTGATCTGCCGGTAGTCTTGCCTTGATGTCGATGCTTGATCGGAGTGTCGGCGTCAGGTTGCTCGAACAAATAAGCATTCCGTTCGTCATACTTATGCGCTTTGAGCAAGCCGGCGCGGCGCCAATATTTGAGGGTGGCCGTCGAAACGTTGAGACGCTGTGCCAATTCTGCCAAGGTGAGGTAGCCGCGCGAGCGCAACCGATCGTGGCGGCTGCTCAGGCCGTATGCAATACGGATGTTTCGAACGATCAAGCGATGGAAGGGTTTGCCATCGCCCGAAAGCAGACCGCGGTTGTTGAGCAACTCTGCGATTTCCCCGTCAGTATGCTCTTCCAGGAGTCGGTCAATCTCGGCGACCACGGTGGTGGGGGTCTGCCGCAGCAACCAAGCCGGCTTGGGGAGCGGCAGGTGCAGCGTGTGGGTCGCGCCGCCGTTAAAGCGCACCTGCGCCCTGATCTCGGTCTCCTTGAGCAAGGTAACGTCGGCGATCAACAGCCGGGCCATGCGTTTGCGCTCCCGGTCAGCGGTATGGGGGTCATTCCACAGCCGCGGAAAGTCTCTGGCCAGAGCCAGTATGCTGGCGCGCTGGGCGTCGCTGATGCCGGTCATGGCTTGACTCTGTTTGTCATAGAGTTCCTGTGCGGCCGTCTGGGCCCGCAGCGCCAGGTTCCATTCCGCTTCGAGCGAGTCTGCAACCAGGCGGTTGTCGGGATCACAGCGCATATAGCGACGCCGGGCCAGGTCGGACTCATAGCGTGCGCGCTCAACGGCTTGGTGGCGCAAGCGGTCACTCTCTGCCGAGCGACTGTCCAGTTCCTGTTGTACCGCCATGGCGACCTCGAGCGTTACCGGGGTAACCGCTTCTACCAACAGCCGACCGATCGCGGCGTCGAGTTCACCGCCAACGACGTGCTGGCAGATCGGTTCCGCATGCCTTATGCCATGGCGTTGGCACACATAATCCGGCACGCGTCGGCTACCTTGCTGATGATAGCGCACGCTCATGCGATCACCGCATTTGGCGCAGATCACCAGACCTTGCAGCAACGCCGGACCTTCGCGTGCCGGGCCCTGTTCGCGCCCTGAGGCAGGTGCCTGGGTGTTATCGCGCAGGATCTGAAGGTTCTGCTCATACTCATCCCACGTAATGTAGCCCGCATGGGCATCACGAATCAGCGCGATCCACTCCTCGGTCGGCAGGCGTTGATGCTGGTGGGAACCATTCGGCAGTTTGCGCGTACGGGTTCGCCCAAAGCAAAAGGCGCCGGTATACCGCGGATGGTGTAGCAGCCACAGCGCACGCGAGTGCTCCAACTCGGTCCATACCAGTTCCCCGGCTTGGAGTCCCCGATAAATCCGGTGCGGAAACGTCAGCCCTTCCGCATGGAACGCCTTGACCGTCGCGGTGGCCGAACCGGTGCGACGGAACGTGCGAAAGAACTGGCGAACACTTTCCTGCACGCGCACATCCGGATCCAGACGCACACGCCCGCCTGGATCGTAGTCAAATCCTATGGGCAATCGGATTTCCAATTCGCCGCGGCGCGCCTTGTTGAGAATGCCGCCGCGCAGACGGGCACGCAGAATGTGCAGCTCGGCCTCGCTCATGGTCCCCTTCATACCGAGCAACAGACGATCATTGAAGTAGGCGGGATCGTACACACCATCCTCGTCCAGGATCAGCGTGTCGGCCAGCGCGCAAATTTCCAGGAGGCGGTGCCAATCCGTTGAATTGCGTGCCAGACGCGATACTTCCAGTCCCATGACGATGCCGGCGCGTCCCAGACCCACTTCGCTGACCAGGCGCTGGAATCCTTCGCGATCCACCGCACTGGCGCCCGACTGCCCGAGATCCGAATCGATGATGACGACTTGATCGAGCCGCCATCCCAGAGCCATGGCGCGCTCGCGCAGAGCGTATTGGCGCTTGGTGCTCTCGGTGTTCTCGAGCACTTGCCGCAGCGTCGACTGCCGGACGTAGAGGTAGGCATTCCGCTTCAGGTGTCGTGCCTGTACTTTGGTGTTGGTCTCGCCCATCATGGCTGGATCTCCCGTGCTGTCGCGAGCGTCATGCTCGCGACGATATTGATCAGGTTCTGTTCCATTCCGGCCGGCAACCGCAGCTCACTGCCGGGCATGGCAGAAGCAGGCTGCGGGACCGATTCGCCCATGCAGCGCATCCAGGCCGCCATTCCTTTGAACATGAGGAGTGCCCGGCCAGAGACACTTCGGCTGCACTGAGACGAATCGCCTGCGTCTTGCCGCAAGGCCTCGTAATGCGCGGTCAGGCATTTGCCCGCGGCAACCGTGACGGGGGGTGCTAGCGTTTTTTTTTGCGCCGTGCCAGCGCACGTTCCACCGTACGCCGATGGACCGCGACCCCGAAGTGCTGAGCGATTCTCTGGACCAGCAGCGGGGCATCCAACCCTTCTTCTTTCGCGATCGCCGCTTCGATAAATGCCAGAACCTCGTCGGTGATCTTGTGCGGCCCATGCGGCCCGCGCTTGACCGGCAGCAGTCCTGCCAGACCACCGCGGTCGAAGTCGGCCTGCACCTTGTAGAACGTCGGCCGGGAGACCCCGAAACGCGCCGCGATATCGGCAATGCTCTGGCCTTCGGTGCGCACGCGGCGAAGCATCTCGTAACGCACTTGCACCAGATCGCGGCGATCGAAGAAATCGTTGTCGAGGAAGGCCGGATCCTGAACGTCTTGCGCATGCGGGTTCACGGTGCCACTGGCAGCCAGGGCGGCAAGTTTGGAGTCGGGTGGGGTGGTGCGGGCCATGTGTAATTATAATTATGCCTATCTGCGACATCGTGTCAAGGACTATTTGTGCGGTAGCGAGCGACTGCATGCTCAGAATAACGACCGGATGCGCCATCGCGCTCACTATTCGCCAGAGGCGGCACAAGGCCAGTCGCCGATCGCGGCATATTTCACTTAACATGTGCGGCATCATTTGCTTGACACCCTGCGCGCGGAAGAACTTGCCCTGCTGGTCCGCCGGGTTTCGTTCTGACGTGCAATGAGCGCCACCAGGTGCAGCAGATCGCCTACCCGGAAATGCGCGCGTCCGGCCGATAGTGCCGCTAGCAGGTCCGGTGCCGCAGCACTGGTCCATGCGGCGGGCAGGCGCCGCAAGCGACCCGCGTCATCGTGAAAGTAAACCCGTTCCTCACCCCAGGCATTGCGCCGCTCGATCAGGGCGAACTCGCGACCGAAGAGCGGATGAAAGGGATGCGTTACACGAAAAAGCTCCTCCCGATCAACTGCATCAGGTGCAGTTGGCTGCTCATTTGAAGGGACGCGTGGAGGCCGGCGTCAAATATGTCAAAGGCAGCTTCGTGCCGCTGCGCGAGTTTCACAGTCTGGCCCAGGGAAATGACCAGTTGCGCGCCTGGATTCTGGGCGAGGCGGGAAACCGCATCCACGGCAGCACCCGCGAGCGCCCGTTGAAGCGCTTCGCCGAGACCGAGCAGACGCTGCTGCAACCACTGCCGCCGATCGCCCCCGAGTGCCCGGTCTGGGCCAAGGCGAAGCTGCACGGCAACTGCCACGTCCAGTTCGAATACTGCTATTACTCGGCACCGTTTCGCCTGATCGGCCAGACGCTGTGGCTGGAGATCGCGCCGGCGGCCCTGCGCATCTATCTGGGCCACGAACTGGTGGCCATTCACCCGCGCCTGTTCAAGCCCGGCAACCGTTCCACCGTGCAGGATCACCTGCCGCCGGACGCCCAGGCCTACTTCATGCGCGACCCGCAGTGGTGCCTGGCGCAAGCCAAGACGGTCGGGCCCGCCTGCCTGGCGCTCATCGAGAGCCTGTTCGCCCACCGGGTGCTCGATCATCTGCGCGCGGCCCAGGGCGTGATCCGTCTGGGGGATCAATTCGGCGCCCCTCGGCTCGAGGCCGCCTGCGCCCGTGCGCTCAACTTCGGCTCGCCCACCTATCGCACCGTCAAGCAAATCCTCAAGGACGGTCTGGACCGCCAACCCGAGCTGATCGAGATCGTCGAACTGGAGGCCCCGTATCGCGGCGCAGGACGCTTTAGCCGCGACCCCTCCGAGCTTCTGCACTGACTTCTGTGTTGCACCCCGCTGTTCCCCCCAACCTACCTCTCAAGGAGCGCTTCATGAATCCCATGCCCCCGCTGGAGCCGATGCTCAAGCAACTGCGCCTGTCCGGCATCCTCGAATCCCTCGAGGCCAGAAACCGCCAGGCGATCGAATCGAAGCTCGCCTACACGGATTTCCTCGCCCTGTTGATCGCCGATGAGATCGCCCGGCGCGACCAGCGCCAGTTCGCCCAGCGCCTGCGCCGCGCGCAGGTGATGACCGACAAGACGATCGAGCGCTTCGATATGGCCCATAACCCCTCGGTCAATGCCGCCCTGATCGCCGAGCTCGCCACCTGCCGCTTCGTCACCGAGCATGCCCCAGTTCTAATCGCCGGCCCCACTGGAACGGGGAAATCGCACTTGGTGCAAGCCCTCGGTCACTGTGCGCTGCGCGCCGGCTTTGAGGTGCTGTTCATCACCCACAGCAAGCTGCTCGCTCAGCTGCACGCCGCCCGCGCCACCGACGCCTATGAGCGAAAGCTCGCGCAACTGGCCAAGATCGACGTCATCGCCATCGACGATTTCGGCCTGCGCCCGATGCGCTCCCCCCAGGATGAGGACTTCCACGACCTGATCTCCGAGCGCTACGAGCGCACCACAACCCTGGTGACCAGCAATCTCGATTATGACGAATGGGGCGCCGCCTTCCCCAACAAGCTGCTCGGCGCGGCTACCCTGGATCGGCTGCGCGACGGGGCCTATCGCGTGGTGCTCGACGGCGAGACGCGGCGCAAGCCCCGACCCTTCCCCGACGCCCCGAAAGCGGCCCGTGTGCCTGCTAACACGGGTTCCCCACAGGCGGCCGCCCGCCAGCGTTAGAGGCGCGCTGGCGGCCGCCTGTGGATAACCCTGCGCATCGCCTCACCACCGCCAACGACCAGCGATGCGCATCGCATGCCAATGCTGAAAATGAAAGATTGCTAAGCGGAGAAAAACCAGCTAATACGCTACCCGTCCGAGACCGAAAAACGACCACTCGCACTGGCACCATTACGCCGCAAATCGCTGGCTCCAATAGCCCGCAAATTCACAGCGCCGTACTCAGGCGGCCTTTTGCGTTATATTGGCATATGTACCGGTTTGAAACCAGAACCTTCCAGGTCTTCCGAAATGATGTGGCGAGCTCGGGAAAGCGGGGGCTAGTCAACTAGAAAGGTACGCCCCCCAGGGTGTTCCGAAATCTGGGTGTTTTCCCGCCGGCGACGGTCGCGTTTGGCAGAACGTACGAGGAAAGGTTTGTAGCATAGGGTAATACATGCTCTCAATCCAGTCGCCCAGCAACCCTCTCAATGATGCGACAGAGCAAGGGGGCAATACACACATCCGAAAGGAGGTAACATCATGCAAGTGTTTAGCGGTTACATTAAAAGTGGTGAAGGTTTCAATGCGCCTGTTCCGTTCGACGGGCCGCCCGGTTGGACCGTTTTCAAGCAGAGCCAGACTGGTGTTATTGTTGTTACCCATAATCTTAATTTGACCAATCCGTGGAAACAACTGCATATTACCATCGCACAGGTCGATCCTCCCGGTTTTGGTCATTGGCCCGATTCTATGGTTTATATTAATGAAAATTCAGCTAATCATTTTAGGGTCATGTGTAATAGTACCAAGCTATATATGGATACGACCGGACAAAATGGTGTACGGTGGTGAAGTTCAAACAGGACTTATGTTTATTGCTGCGTACTACCCAAAGAAGAGGTTTGCGTCCCCTGACGTGGTGTAAGTCCGCAGTGGTGTAACAGGAGACCACGTTACTTCTCGCCTGGAACCGACAGCGGATGATATCAGGCTCCAGCAAGCCAATAACGTCGAACGATATCCAAAGGACCACTGAGTACGTGCGGTCAGAACATCCGCCCGTCAACCGCGGTCTGCGACGCTGGCGGGAATTACCTGTATGACGTGCGTTGCATATTGCACCGTGTGGGCCGGACGCTGAGGCGCCCATTCCATGACATTCGCAACCTCCGGCGAAGCCCGCGGTGCGTCACGCCTGATTACCGTTCTGCACGTTAATCAAGCACTTAGCAACGGCGGCTCGCTGGTGTTGATGACGACCCTTGCGAAGTACCTGGTTCGCAGGAACGTTCGTGTCGTCATGGCGCTCGCTCTTCAGCGCGAGAAACTCAACGAAGTCCTTGAGCAATGCACCTACCACCACTGCAAGCCGCTTATCACGTATCAGCATCAGATGAATCTCGCGCGTCTGCTGGAGCGCTGGCCGCGCTGGTTGCGGGCATTTGTCTTTGCTGCTTTTGAGTTGGCACGGTTGGTATCGACCTTCAAGTTCGCGATCGATATCAGACATCTTGTAAAGCGCGAACGTATTGACTTGGTTCATATCCATCACTGCACCATAACCGCACTCGCTTGTGCCTTACAGGGATTTCCCTTCATTTATCACTTGCACGGTGAACTTGGCACTGAAGTTCGAGGAGTTGTGAGGTGGGCCCTGCGCCGCGCAACGCACGTCATAGCAATTTCCAGTTTCATCCAGCAGTCGGTACTGGCGAAGGGTATCGACCCCCATCAAGTCGTACTGCTATACAACCCCCTCACCCTGCATCTTGTGCCTGACCCCGGCGCACGAATCAAGCTGCTGACTCGATGGGAAATTCCAATGGACCGAATCGTCATCGCACACATCGGTCGAATTGCGCCCTGGAAGGGTCAGTTAGAGTTCCTGTTGGCTCTCGCGCGTATGGACACCACTAAACACAATTTGCACGCGCTTATCGTTGGCAGCGCCGACAAGGACCCTACGCAAGAGGAGTATTTGAGAGAATTGATTGCGACTGTTGAAGACCACCACCTCACAGGGCGGGTCACTTTTACCGGATACCAAAAGGATGCTGCTTCAATCTACGCAGGCTGCGACGTCGTTGCGCATACATCAGTCGCGCCGGAACCCTTCGGCCTGGTGATTACCGAAGCAATGGCCGCTGGCAAAGCAGTCATCGCCTCCTCCTTGGGAGCGGGTGCGGAAATTGTGCAGGATGGTATTACTGGAATGATCGTCGATCCCAGAGACCCACAAGACATTGCGGACAAGCTCCGCGTTCTAGCTATGGATTCAACCTTGCGCGCTAGGCTGGGTGAAGCTGCACGACGGAATGTAGTTGACAGATTCGACCCCGAGCAATACGCGGAGAAGGTCGCAGTACTGTATGCAAATCCTCATCGCTCTCCATTTCACAATCAGCACAGCACGGG